>JAENYV010000009.1:0-111486 GCA_016841605.1 Dethiobacter alkaliphilus
TACCCGATTCTATTGTTTGACATATGAAAATCTGCTTTATGCAACTATAGTGATACTAAATATACTAAAGCAAGTGAGATGATAAATGTGGCCAATACGACAAATATAAGCATTCGCATGGACGTCGAGCTTAAAGAACAGGCTGAGCAGCTTTTTTCCGAGCTTGGGATGAACATGACGACTGCCTTCAATATTTTTCTGCGCCAGGCGGTCCGTCAACAGCGCATCCCGTTCGACGTCGCTCTTGATGTTCCTAATGCCGAGACAATCGCCGCCATGGCAGAGGCTGAGCGCATCAGCCGCGACCCTTCGGTTAAGGGTTATACCGATGTCGATCAGATGATGAAGGAGCTCTTATCCGATGTATGAGATAAAACCAACCAGCCGCTTTTGACCTTGACCCGGGCCGGAACGCACAGTGATCTGTTTGGATAAGCCCGATCCCGCCCCGCCGTCCGCCATAGAGCGGACGGCGTTCCACAGTAAAGTAAGGTCTTGGCGAGGCCATTATTCTTATGTTGCCAATAGCCTCTTCTCTGAGAAATCCTTGGGAAATAAGTCCGACAAGATGTTTTCCCAAGAATTTGGGACACAATTGAGAATTTGACAATGAAAATTATTTAACCGGAAAAGAGGTTTAGGCTTATATATACGCCTTACTAATAAATTTTAATGTGTCCCGAAATTCTCCGAAATTCTCACATATTTATTATTTTTCTACAACTGTGCACAGTTATTAACGCCTTTTACTCCACAGTAACGCTTTTGGCTAAATTACGTGGCTTATCGACCGTGCAGTTCCGGCCCACAGCGGCATAATACGAAAGAAGCTGCAGGGGGACGACGGTTAGAATAGGCATAAGGACATCCAGGTTAGTGGGGAGATAGAAGACCCGGTCCACTTCTCGCTGAAATTCGATGGTCCCTTCCTGAGCAAAGCAGATGACATGGCCGCAACGAGCTTTGACCTCTTTAATATTGCTGAGGGATTTCTCTATGACTGCCCTCTGGGTAACCAAAGCGATAACGGGAATACCGTCGACAATCAGGGCCAGGGTGCCGTGTTTGAGCTCGCCTGACGCATATGCTTCGGCGTGAATATAAGATATCTCCTTCAGTTTCAACGCTCCTTCCATGGCCACGGCATAATCAAGGTTTCTGCCGATGAAAAAGGCGCTTTCCCAGGAAGTGAGGTACGCAGCGATTTCCCGGACCTCATCTACCCGTTTCAGGATGGTCTCTACCTGTTCGGGTAATCTGTAAAGAGCTTCCCCGGCTTCTTTCAGCTCCTCGGGGCTAAGCAGCTTTTTCTCCTGGGCCAGGTAGTACGTCAACAGGTAGAGAGAAAAGAGCTGGGTCAGGTAAGCCTTTGTGGAGGCAACAGCAATTTCGGGACCGGCCCAGGTATAAAGAACCCTGTGTGCTTCCCGCGCTACGGAGCTGCCCACCACATTGGTAATAGCCAGGACCTTATTACCCTTCTGACGGGCCAGCCTGAGGGCAGCCAGGGTATCGGCCGTCTCGCCGGACTGGCTGATAACGATAAAGAGGGTCTTCTTATTCAGAAGTGGGGCCCGATAACGAAATTCAGAGGCCAGATCCACCTCTACAGGAATGTGAAGAATTTTTTCCATGGCATACTTGGCTACCAGGCCGGCGTGATAAGCCGTCCCACAGGCAACGATATAGACCTGTTCTATGGAGCGGATTTCTTCGGGAGTGAGGTTTAATTCAGGTAGTGAAAACTCGCTGCACCCTTTGAGCAGTCTACCCCGCATGGTCTCGCGCAGCGCCCGCGGCTGCTCCATGATCTCCTTGAGCATAAAGTGGGGGTACCCCCCCTTTTCCGCTTCCGCAGCATCCCAGGTAACCTCACTAACCTCTTTTTGCAGGACTTCACCCCCGACGGAAAGGATCTCTACTGAGTTTGCCGTGACAACAGCAATTTCCCCGTCTTCCAGAATATAAATCTTACGGGTATGACCTAAAAAGGCCGGAACATCGGAGGCAATGTAGTTCTCCCTCTCACCCAGTCCGATAACCAGAGGGCTGTCCTTGCGGGCACAAACCAATTTTCCTTTTTCATTTTCACTGATGGCCACCATGGCGAAAGAGCCCTCGACCATTTTAACCGATTGAACCACGGCCCGGAGCAAATCGCCGTCAAAGAAATGTTCGACAAGGTGGGCGAGAACCTCGGTATCTGTCTCCGAGACGAAATGGTGTCCCTGTTTCTCCAACCATGAGCGAAGCCCCAGATAATTTTCGATTATCCCGTTATGAACTACGGCAAACTCCTCGGAACAGCCGCAGTGAGGATGGGCATTGATATCGGAAGGCGCTCCGTGTGTAGCCCAGCGGGTATGGCCGATACCCACCGTTCCGGAGGGAAAACCATTACCTATTTTCTCTTCCAAAACGCTGATTTCGCCTTTTGCCTTGATCACTTTTAACTCTTCCGGGCACAAGAGTGCTACTCCTGCGGAATCATAGCCCCTGTATTCCAACTTTTTTAAACCTTCCAGCAAGATAGGATAAGCGCTCTGCTCTCCTATGTAGCCGACAATACCACACATGAAGCATCCCCCAGTTTCTCCGTTTGGCTTATTTTAATTATTCCATAATTCCATATTAAATTTAACTCTGTCGCACCGTATAGTAAAAATGTTTTAAGCTTTTCTTAATACTTTTCTTTACTATAATATATATAATATTTAACTACTTTTCTATTTGTGAAAATTATTTCCTGCCCAGTTCCTCCTCGATCATCAGAGCCAGCTCCTGGGATAGCTCATTTAGCAGATCATGGTTTTCGCTTTCCACCATGATGCGAATAAGAGGTTCGGTCCCTGAAGCCCGGACCAGAACCCTTCCCCGGGTGCCCAACTTCTCCCGGGCTTTTTCCAGGGCCTCGGAGAGCCGGGGGTTCTCCTGCCAACCGTCTTTTTCCCGAACACGACAGTTGACCAGGATTTGAGGAAGACGGGGCATTACTCCGGCTAGTCGGGATAAAGGAACTTTTTTCTCCACGACAACTTTCAGAAGTTGAAGGGCTGTTAAAAGCCCATCACCGGTGGGAAGGAGTTGGGAAAAAATAACATGGCCGGACTGCTCACCCCCCAAAACATAACCTCCCTTTAACATTTCTTCCAGAACATAACGATCGCCAACCCGGGTACGCAAGATACGAAAACCTCTTTCACCGGCAACAATATCCACCCCACCGTTGCTCATTACCGTAGCCACAATCGTATCACCCTTAAGAGCCCCTTTTTCCTTCAGGTAGCTACCGCAAATGACTATAATGGCATCCCCGTCTACCAGTTCTCCCTTTTCATCTACAGCGATAAGCCGATCTCCGTCCCCGTCAAAGGCCAGGCCCACATGGGCGCCGATTTTTCTCACCGCCGCCTGAAGCTTTGCCGGACTGGTGGAACCACAATTGAAATTAATATTTAATCCGTCAGGTTTACTGGAAAGAGAAAGAACTTCCGCCCCCAACTGCCGGAACAGGCGGGGTGCAATACGGCAAAGGGAGCCATTGGCACAATCTAGGACAACTTTGATTCCCTGCAGTGAAGGAGCATATTTCTCCAGGAAAGCAATATAACTTCCGACAGACTTTTCTGAGTAATAAGAACGCCCCACATCTTTTCCGGCTGGTCGCGGCAGGGAGTCTGCTTCCTGGAAGTAAAGACGCTCCGCCTCTTCCTCCAACCTGGAGCTTAGTTTGTGGCCCCGGCTATCAAAAAATTTCAACCCATTGTCTTGAAAAGAATTATGGGAAGCTGAAACCATAACCCCTCCCGCAGCTCCCAGGTCCCTTATAAGAAAAGAAACCCCCGGGGTCGAGACAACCCCAAGAAGGTAAACATCTACCCCTGCCGATGTAATTCCGGCTACCAGAGCACTCTCCAGCATTTTACCGGAGGCCCGGGTATCTGTCCCGATCAGAAAATAAGGACGGGAGGATTTCTGTTGCTCTTTCAGCAACGCAGCCACAGCCCTGCCTGTTTTTAAAGCAATCTCCGGGGTCAGTTCCACATTAGCAACTCCGCGAATTCCATCAGTTCCGAACATTCTGCCCATATTCTCACCCTATCAATTTTAATCTTCAGCCAGATAGATCCTCACAAGAACCGTATTATTTTCCAGAGGCGTTATCCCTTCCGGAAAAACTAGAGGAATCTCCTCGGTCATACCACTCTCCCACTTCTGCAAATCAATTTCCTCGGTAAGGATAACAGCGGTCTCATCCAGAAGACTTTCCGGACCCTGAACAACAACTACCGGTGGCTCGATATTAATTGTTTCTACCTCTAAACCGTTTTCCTTCAGAACTGCTTCCACAGAAAGCTCTTTCCGGGGAAAGGCAAAGTTTACTTCGATATTGACAACTTCCGGGGATATAGTAACCCCGCTGACAACTCTCCCCATGTTATCTACAGGATAAAGGGGGAGACTTTTGCGGACAACTCCTGTCAAGGTTTCAATATCCAGATAAAAGACAACCCGATCCGTGAGGTCGACCTTGTGGCGGGGGCCCTGAACAAAAACCTGCTGTGGTTCAAAGACGCTTTCATTAATGACCATACCGTTTCTGTTTTCCCCCCCGAACTCACCCTGAACCGGCATCTGCAGCGCAATGAGATCTTCCAGGACAACAATAGTGCCGGCCGGTTCAATCCGCACGATGCTCATCCCCGGCGGGGCAGTGGCGTTAATGCGCATCTCGTGTCGCCCCTCTTTCTTTCCGTTAAGATCAACATATGCCTCCAGATCGGCAGGTGTTAATCCGTCAAAGGCAGCCTGGATCCCCTCCAGAGAAATTGTAACACTATCCACCTTTTCCACTACAACCAGATCATCTCCCAGGTTACGGCAAACCAGGGGGATCTCTTCAAAAGTGCGGCGCGTTTCAATTCCCAGGGTATTCTGCCTGTCTCCGGCAACAAAAAACCAGAGGATTAGAGCCAGAAAAAAAGAAAGAATTTTGGTAAAAGTCGGGCTTTCAATTAAACTACTCTTCTTCTCCATTTTGCAGGTTAAACCTCCGGGCTAAAAAAGCTGGCAGCTTTTTCTTTTTCTGTCTAGAAATAGAAAAATACTGACTCACAAGTGTACTGCGCAGAGTCTTTTCGTCCAGATAACGGGTCAACTTCCCTTCATGAGCCAGAGAGATAACTCCGGTTTCTTCCGACACAATAATAACCACAGCATCAGATATTTCAGTAATTCCCAGACCGGATCTGTGCCTGGTCCCCAGTTCCTTACTGAGGTTCGGATTTTCGGTCAGGGGTAAAAAACAACCTGCCGCGGCCAGGATAACGCCTTTGATGATCACCGCTCCGTCGTGAAGCGGACTGCGGGGCATGAAAATATTAATTAAAAGTTCCGCAGACACAATCCCTTCAATTCTTATCCCTGTCTCCACATATTCCTTTAGTCCGGTATTCCGCTCCAGGACAATAAGCGCGCCAATTTTCTTTTTTACCAGCACGGGAATTGCCTTGAGAAGTTCTTCCAAAACGACATGGAAATGCTCCTCTTCGTGATCGTAAACAGATCTCTGAAAAATTTTGCCTCTACCTATGTGCTCCAAAGCACGGCGAAGCTCCGGCTGAAAAACAATGGGAATAGCAACGAGCCCCATCGTCATCAATCCCTGGAGAAACCAGTTGATGGTTCTTAATCCGAGCAGCCCGCTGACGACCAGGGCAACTAGAAGGACGATCAAGCCTTTGACCAGTTGCTCGGCACGAGTACCCCTGATAAGTATTATCAAACGATAGAGAAGATAAGTAACTATAGCTATATCGATAACATCTCGCCAGTCAAGACGAAAATGAGTAATTCCGGCAAAAAGTTGTTCCCACATAAAATGATGAGGCACCCCCTTACCCAAAGCCCAAAGTCTTACCCCCTATAAGCCCCCAAGCTAAGCCCCAACCCACCAACCCAAAACCCAAGTCCAACCAAGTAGGTGCAATCTTTTAATTCTATCTTTTTTAGGCAAATACCTCTTTAAAAATGGTTTTTCTGCAAACTTTTAGGATGAAAAATATTCCTTTGTCAACCTGGCTGTTAATCCACTCAAGCCCACCAATCCTACCAGATTGGGAAAAGCCATCAATCCGTTTAAAATATCCGCCACCCCCCAAACAACTCTCAGCCCTCCCAACGAACCGACAAGAATAAATAATATCCACAACAGCCGGTAAGGACGCTCATAACCCTCCCCCATGATATAGCCTACACATTTCTCCCCGTAGTACGACCATGTCAGCAGGGTAGAGAAAGCAAAAAAAATTAATCCTATAGACACGATATACTTTCCCATCTCTCCGGGCAGCCCCCGACTGAAGGCCTCAACAGTCATGGCCACCCCTTCCAGACCGGTCTGCCAGGCACCGGTCACCATCAGAACTAGGGCAGTAATGGTACAGACAATATGAGTATCAATAAATACTTCCAGGATACCCCACATCCCCTGTCGTGATGGGTGTGTCGTCCGGGCGGCAGCATGGGCAATGGAAGCACTCCCCAAACCGGCCTCATTGGTAAAAATACCGCGGGCAATGCCAAAACGCCAGGCCTGAAGAACCGTTGACCCGGCAAAGCCTCCCACAGCCGCTTCTCCCCTAAAAGCTCCGGCGACAATAGTTCCCAGGGCAGCCGGGATTTGTTCCCTAAAGGTAAAAAGGATAAAAGAGCCCCCAAGAAAGTAAAAAATAGCCATAAGTGGGACCACCGCCGAGGTTATCAGGGCAATGCGCCGGATTCCCCCGAGAATAACCAGGCCGCTAAAAAAAGCCAGGATCAGACCGGTAAGGTAATTAGGAACCCCGAAAGTCGCACTGACCGCATCGGAGACAGAATTTGATTGCACCATATTACCGATTCCGAAAGCAGCCATAGCTCCCAGGACGGCAAAGAGAGAGGCTAAAAAAGGGCTCTGAAGGCCTTCCCGCAAAAAATACATGGGTCCGCCGGAGATGTTTTCTCCTGACATGGAGCGGTATTTTACCGCCAGGACTACTTCGCTGTATTTTGTTGCCATGCCGAAAAAGGCTGAAACCCACATCCAGAATATCGCCCCCGGGCCTCCGAGAAAAATTGCCGTAGCAACACCGGCAATATTACCGGTTCCAATAGTCGCCGCCAGGGCGGTAGTCAGGGCTTGAAAGGGAGTAATGTCTCCGGCGGCCTTTCTTCCCCGGTGGGTAAAGAGATCCCCCAGCGTACTTTTTAAGACAGATAAAAACTTCCTCAACTGCAAACATTCGATCCGGTAGGTAAGAAAAACTCCGGCAACAAAAATAATCACCGTCAGGGGCAGACCGATGATCCCTTCATAAAGGTGCTGTAGTGTTCCCTCGATGATAATAACCTCCCGCTTTTAAGAGGAATCACATACTATCCTTTCCATAAATATGCCCTACCAGGCGAATAGTATAACCACATTTCGAACAGCTTTCTCCCTGGAGTCCCACATTGTGAATTTGATACCCGATGCGAGTAATAAGGGGCATATGGCAGGAGGGGCAGTATGTGGTACTGTGTTCGCGGTCCGAAACGTTTCCCAAGTAAACGTAGGAAAGCTTTTCAGCAGCCAGTTCCCAAGCTTTCTGCATGGTAGCCAGCGGCGTGGGAGGGATGTCCAGTTGGTAACTGGGGAAATAACGGCTGAAATGGACGGGAATCTCTCTATCCAGCGAAGCCACCCAGTCGATAAATTTTCCGATCTCAGCAAGGCTGTCATTAAGGGAACTGATCACAAGGTAGGTTAGTTCAACATGGCATTTCGGCAGGGCTTGTTCGACTGTACGAAGCACTTCTTTCAGCCCTTTTCCCCGGCAGTAACGATGGTAAAAACTGTCACTAAATGATTTTACGTCAATATTCATGGCGTCAATATAGGGAAGAAGCTCATCCATAGGTTCAGGATTAAGATATCCATTGGTCACCAAGACATTTTTTAGCCCTTCCCCGGCAAGAAAACGAGCTGTTTCGAGGACGAATTCGTACCAAACCCCCGGTTCATTGTAAGTAAAAGCGACACCCAGCTGCTCCTCCGGAAGGCAGTTTTGTAACAGATCTCCAAGCATCTCAGGAGTAACCTCTCTCCCTCCGGATGTGGGCTCACCCCGGGCCAGAGTCCAGTTCTGGCAGAAGCTGCAGCGCAGGTTGCACCCGAATGTCCCGATGGAGAGGATCTTCCACCCGGGATAAAAATGATAAAGAGGCTTTTTTTCAACGGGGTCCATGGCGAGAGAACGGCAATGGGCATAATTAAGGGTTATCAGTTCGCCTTTCTCGACCCTGCGTACCCCGCAGGCTCCAACTTGTTCTTCTTTGATTCGACAATTTTGCGGACAAAGAAGACAGAAAACATCTTCGCCCTCAGAACGGTAATACATTGCTTTTCGTGCGGTCATTGCAACGTCGCCTTTCCAATAATCAGTAATAACGCTTAACCCGGAAACGAAAAATTTCTACCGGTTCATCCGGAGCGATCCCGGCTTTCTGTCTGGTGATGGACAGCTGCAGATCGACAGTATCAACCCCTTCCAGTGCGGGAAGAAGAAGTCCGCTACGACTGCCGCTGCGAACAATAACACCGTAAATTTGGGGATCTAGCTCTGCAATATCTTCCACCTTTTCCGGTTCTGTTAACACATCAACACTATAGTCCAGATCATTAAGCTCTGCGGCTGAAACGGGAGGAAACCTGGGATCCCGCAGCCCGGCACTCAGGGCATTAGCAGCGATCTCTTCCAGCAGATTTTTTTTTGTAGGGTAAATGGTCCCGATACAGCCTCGCAAAGCACCCCGTTTCTTAAGAGAGACAAAAGCTGCCCCCGGCTCTTGAAATTCCCGTGGAAGATCGGGGGGAATCTGAAAACTATTGTCTCCTTTGACCTTGTTCTCCAGGGCCAGGCGGGCAATATAAGTGTGCAGGGAACTTTTTTCTCCCTTACGATTCTTCTCCGTCAACATCTCCACCTTCCTTTCTCCGTGGGGTCAAGAGGGCCACCGGGTAACCGACACCAAAAGGCCCCTCGTAGGACAAAAGCTCCGGTTGAACCGTTTCACCGTCCAGACAGCCCAGGAGCACGGCAATGGAACGCAGTCCGCACTCTCCGGCAGCCTGAATCAGGCTTGCATCCATCGTCAAGATTTTCTCTACCTGATAGCTTTTCAGATATTCGATTAACAGCCGGTCGAATTCTTCTCCTCTGGGAGTAAATCCGGCCGGAGCCCCCCTGATAAGCCGGTGGGAAAGATCGCTGCTGGCTACAACAACAACCCTTCGTTGCAGAGTTTCCACAGCTTTTTTAATAGCTTGGCCAAAACGGTAAAGCTCGTCATAAGGAAGAAGTGCATAGGTGACAGCTACACAACGGCTTCCCGTTCCGGCCTTCTGCAAGAAATAGAGAGGAACAGTAATACCATGATCCAGACAAAGTTCTTCATCTGATGCAACGCCCCCTTTTCCTCCCAACAAGGCTACATCAACCCCTACTTTGCGGCTCTCTTTTTCAATTGTTCGCACCAGATCAAGGTCGTTTTCTGTCTGGAGCCGCACACCTGGGGCAGAAAAATTGGTAAAATCTCCCTGCAATTGGGCCTTAGCCAGAATTGCTACGGTATTTCTGAACATCGGACCGTGCGGAGTAATGAAGATCAGCGTTTCTCCACAAACTTCAGCGAGACGCCGGGCAAAAGTATGCATCGCTTCTACTGTCTTACCGGCCTTCTCCTGTTCCCCGCGGCCGATCTCGGGGATGATGATAGGTGGATGGGGTGCGATTCCGGCAGCTACAATGCCCAAAAGTATCCCTCCCAAGATGAGTTATACTGCGGTCATCTTCCGAAATAGTCTTTCCTTCCTTATGGGAAGACATACGCTTTTAGTAATAATTCTCCAAGAGGCCGGGAAATCCTACTTCACGCAAAAAAAACCGCCGGAATCCTATTCCCGGCTGTAGTACCTTATTATACCCGTATAGATTGCCCAGGCAATCTTTTTTTGATAATCAGAGGTTAGAAGAAGTTGTGCCTCTGACGGGTTGGAAAGAAAACCTACCTCCACGAGAGCTCCCGTTACTTCCATCTCTCTGAGGATAAAAAAATTTCCGCTTTTAACTATCCGGTCAGTATTCTGTAAAACCCGTGTTAATTCTGACTGTATACAATCAGCCAAAATTTTGTCGTTTTCCTTCCCATCTTGATAAAATGTTTGCGCCCCGCGCCAGTGGGATGCGGGAAAAGAATTGGCGTGCACGCTCACCAGAAGAGCCACCCGAGAGTTTTTTAGAATAGTAAGCCGATTATGCATATCCTGTTGTTTTTTGGGGCCGGCTACAGGAAGTTCCAACAGATCCGTGTCCGTCTCCCTGGTCATTACTACCCTTGCTCCGCCCTGCTGGAGGTATTCCCGTAAGTAAAGGCTGATGGCCAAGACCACGTCCTTTTCTATAGCCGTTTCCTGCATTGAACCGGGATCGTAACCCCCATGTCCCGGGTCGACTCCGATAACTACACCGGAAAGAGGTAGCAGAGCATGGGCCGGATAGGTTTTCCCCCGGCGGTAAGCGAGCCAGGAAAAAACGGAATAAACCAACAATAAAAAAACCAGCAACAATAAGAATAGCCTCCGGGGGAGCTTCAAAGGCAAAAACAGAATCATGCCCTTTTACACCTCAATTCTTTTACATAAAAACCCCTTTCTATCATTATTATTAAAGAAGAAAAAAATTCAAAACACTTAAAGCAGGAAATCTGTTAAAAACACTTATAAATTGTTAACCCCGCTTTACATAGAAAGCGGGGTTAACCGCCGGCAGGCTTTTCCCTATTACACCTGCCGATGGAAAAAAAAGTATAAAAAAAAATGGGAAAATGTGAACTCAGAGAAATTAAAAAAACATTCTTTTGATCATGGTATAATTCCTGCGTATGGCTTCTTCACCCTTTACTATCTGCATATGCCCGGGGAGAAGCCAGTCCAGATCCTCAATGCGGGAAAGTTTCTCCACACTCTTGCCCAAATCTACCATGCTTCCGTCGGGAAAGTCTGTCCTTCCGATACTTCCGCTGAAAACAGCATCACCGGTCACAAGAGCTCGCTCCTCCGGAAAATGAATACTTAAAGATCCGGGGGAATGGCCGGGGGTATGGTAAAGCAAAATTTTCTCTCTTTGTTCCCCGGTCCCCAACTCCAGCTCTCCTTCCTGCAGATAGAGATCGATTCCGGGCTGTGCAGGTTTTTTACCAGCCATCTGTTCAAAAAATTTGGCCATAGTCTCCATGTGAGACTCTTCCGCTTTATGCATAGCAATAGGAATCTGATACTTATCATGAAGAGCTGCCGCGGCCTCACAGTGGTCAGGGTGACCATGCGTACAAATAATCAGATCAATTTTATCCGGGGTAAAGCCATCGGCATTCATTTCCTGGAGCAGGTTTTCCAGACAGGTCTCCCGGTATTCGTTTTGAATATGCCCGGGATCAAAAAGGATCGTTTTTTCACCGGCGTAAAGAAAAGAATTACAGTTATTCCCCATTCCTCTCCAGGGGTAACAGTATATTTTTTCTGTAAGTTTCATCCTTTTAACCTCCATTTTTGGTATGATAGGATTATAACATAGTTTTAAAGGAGATGGTAACTGCGATGAAAAAAATCAAGTCATCCCTGGAAATTGCTCTGGAAAGGATCGGAGAAGTAAAAGAAAGCAGGGAAGAACTGGAAACAATCGAAGAAGAAAAATACCTGAAGGCAGCAGCATCCCTTGGAAGCTCCTTCCTGGAAAGAAAAACAAGCAAAGAGCAGATCTGGGAGAGGATAAACCGCTACCCGGAGAAAATCCGGATAAAAGCGCTTCATATCTTTATTACCCGGTTAGTAGAAGGTGTGACCCTGGCCAATACACAGGAGATACTGGAAGCTGTTGCCTTTTTAACTGATGATGCGGAAATCACAAAAATCTGCATGGAAACTGCCGGGCTTTTTAAGCAGTACCTGGATCATTTAGTAGCAAAAAAAGCAGAGTATCAGAAAAATTCGCGTCTTGTTTGGGATGAAAAACTGGCCCGAGAAGGATTCCGTGGTTCCGCGCTGGCCGGTCTTAACATTAAAGATACGGAGCAATGGCAAGAAAATGCGTTACAATTCCAGTCCAAGTATGAAGATATTATCAAAAATTTTAAAAAGTCAATGCATAACAGATTACAAAGCGAGTTCAATTAACTTAACTAAGGATAGTTTTCAATACCTCCTTCTGTCGACAATCAATCTTTTCAAACAGCATGTAAAAGACAATTTCTCCAATTATCATGGCCCCCCTGGAGTAATCGCCCTGCGGTTATTTCTTCAGGAAGGGGCTTTTTTTCCTGCCAGGATCTTTTTTGTTGGAATGACCGGAGGAAATTTACCGAGCTTTTCAAAATGATGCAAAGAAGGTAAAATAAGAAAAAACGATGCGTTTTCACCACGGGGGATTAAACATTTGGACACATTTCATCCTATTGACAACGAAGATACGTCTGCCGGAGCTGAAAAAAAAGAGAAAAAAAAAGAAGACAATGAAAAAAAGGAAGGAGATGAAAAAAACAAAAATAAGAAGAACCGGGTTAATACCCTAAAATTGTTTTCCGTCTTTTTTAAAGTCGGAACATTTACCATCGGCGGAGGTTATGCCATGATCCCCCTAATCCAGGTAGAAGTTATTCAAAACAAAAAGTGGCTGGATAACAGGGAGTTTGTGGAAATTCTAGGCATAACGCAATCGCTTCCCGGGCCCCTCATTACTAACTTTGCTCTCCTTGCGGGTTACCGGCTAAACGGTATAAAAGGAGGGCTATTCTCCCTGTTGGGTGCTATCCTCCCTTCTTTTTTGGTTATACTGATTATTGTTATTCACCTCTGGCAATTTGCTGAGCATAGAGCTGTTCAGGCAGCCTTTCAGGGTATTCGCCCGGTAGTGGTGGCGCTTATTATCTCTGCAGCCATAAAACTGGGAAAAGGAATTCTCCGGAAGCGGTACACCTTTTTCCTTTTTCTGTTCTTTCTTGGTACACTGCTTCTTTTTCACGTTCATCCTCTTCTGGTCATCATCATCGGAGCGCTGGCGGGATTTTTCCGACCTTATCTTTTTAAGAATATATAAAGGGGCAAAATAATTGATTTCTCTACTGCTTGGACTTTTTCTTTCTTTTTTTCGCATCGGTTTCTTTGGCTTTGGAGGAGGGTATGCCATGCTGGCTCTCATGGAATATGAAATCGTACAAATCCGGGGCTGGATGATTCCCTCGGAATTTATCGATATTATTGCTGTGGCGGAGATGACTCCGGGGCCTATCGCCACCAATACGGCAACTTTCATTGGTTACCGGGTTGCCGGTCCGGGAGGAGCTGCCCTGGCTACCCTGGGAGTTATCTTTCCCTCTTTGCTGCTGGTTCTACCTGCTGCCTGGCTCTTTAACCGTTACCGGGAAAATAAAGGAATGCAACAGATTATGGAAGGAATACATCCTGCAGTCATCTCCCTCATTGTCCTGGCTGCCTTCATCCTGGGAAAAGATGTTATGATTGACCTGAAGAGCTACCTGATCTTTGGTGCCGGCCTTGTTCTGCTCTTGTTTACAAGAACTCATCCTCTTTTACTTATCGCCTTGGGCGCTACGGCAGGTCTGCTTCTCTACCTTTGACCCTTCAATAATTCAAAAAGACTAATAAAAAAACCTTTCCCGGGAAATATTTTATATACTTTGGAAACAATATTAGTACAGCTCAAAGCGCCACGAAGAATGGAAACATTACTTTGTAACAAAAAAAAATCCCCTATATTTTAGAGTAAGAGAGGTATTTCTGCCACATTGAACAATGAAAAAACAGTAGAACCATCCCCCTGGCTCAAACAGAACAAATTTGGTATCTCTTCAACAAAAGAAAATCAGACCCATCAAATTTTTGAATCCATTTCTGAACGATATGATATGATGAATTCGGTCATCAGTATTTTCTTACACAAAGTCTGGAGAAAAGATGTCATTAAAAGTATTAAACTTATTAAAGGAACAAACGCGATTGATCTCTGCTGCGGGACGGGAGAATTAACGCTTACCCTCGCACAGGCAATATGCCCTGGAAAAGTTTACGGTTTGGATTTTAGTGAAAAAATGTTGGAAAAAGCTAGAGAAAAAGAAAAAAGGTTTAACGTCCCAAACGTTAACTTCCTGTCCGGTAATGTCAAAAACTTACCATTTGAAAATGACTTTTTCCATTATGTTACAGTATGCTTTGGCCTACGTAATGTAGCCGACTATATGGATGCCTTAAAAGAAATCCATCGTGTCTTAAAGCCCGGAGGAAAACTTGCCTGCCTGGAAACATCCAGACCGACCATACCTGTCTTTAAAGAACTTTATTATTTATACATGCGCTTTCTCGTACCATATCTCGGCAAAATTTTTACCGGAAGCGCTGAAGAGTATTTGTGGCTGCAGGAATCAACATGGGCTTTTCCCGATAAAAAAACGCTGGCAGTCCAATTCAGGAAAGCAGGCTTTGAAAATATTGTCATTAAACAATACCTGGGGGGAGTAGCAGCAATGCACCTTGGGATAAAACCTCTAAATAAACAATAACTTTATCTTTTCTTGCCCGAATCTCATCCCCAGTCAGATAAAAGGGAAAAAATAGCCTGTAATAAGCGAGAAGATAAACAGCAGTCCAAAAACCGTAGATAACTTTGCTGCCTGCGGATCTGCATTCATCGGTATTTCTCCTTGATTATTAAAGTCGGAGATAAGCTTCAAGGCAAGGGGTAGCGAAAGAAAAACCGTCAGTGCCCACCAGGAAAGATACCCCAGAAATATTCCCAAACTGCTCAAAATGTAGACGCCATAAATTAGCCGGGAAAAAAGCTTTAATGACCTGTTCAGGCCCAACCGGACAGCAACCGTCCTAATCTTTAATTCAGAATCATAGCGCAGGTCTTTTAAGTTATTGGCCAGAAGGACCGATGCCACCAACATCCCCAAAGGCAGCGACACGAACAAAACGATTGCCGCTTCTTCCCAGATACCGGTCTGCACAAAGTATGACCCTAAAGTCATTAGCGGCCCCCATATGAGAAATACTGATATTTCCCCCCACCCCAGATATTTATATTTTATTGGTGCCGCAGTATAAAAAACACTGGAAAAAATTCCCATGAGGGTGATAACAGCAATAGCCCACCCCCGGATTCCAATAAGGTAGATACTGATCAAAATGGTAATACTATAAAGAGCCAAGGAAAAGACCAGTATCTCTCTGAGAGAAAAAGCACCGCTTAGTATCGGGTGAACGCGATAAAGCGTCGTCGGGGCACCGGGCCTATCCACCTCATAAATAGTATCAAAAAGGTCATTGAAAATATTAGTTGCCCCATGAATTGCCAGCATCCCAACCAGAACAAGCAAGGCCAGACCGGAGGAAAACTTTCCCTGCAGCAACAGCCCCATAAGACTCCCCACCATGACGGAAATTACCGTCATACTGAATGACCAGGGACGCAAGGCCAGAAAAAAATCCTGTAATCCTCTTTTTCTCCTAATACTCGGTTCAGTTAAAAATAGTCTCCGCGGTTTTTCTCTTTCATATTTTGACAGAGAAGAAGCCTTTATTGCTTCCGCGATTTCTTTTGTAATAAGTAAAGAAGCTTTTCTCAAAAAACCGTCCTCCCTCACCAGGTATACTTTTTCCTATTACTGAATACCTGAATACTGATATTAATATATTATTACCCCCTTTCCACAATAATATCGAACAGAAGAGAGGAGACAATAAATACATTTATTGTCTCCTCTTCATTAAACACTGCATATTAGCAACATAATCCCGTTCATTTTATTTATTTAATAATCGGTGTAACGTTTTCCTCCCCATTTTCCAGAATATCAATAAGGCTATTAGTATCTAGAACACGTCCGAAAAAGGAACCTATCGTAGATAAAGTAACATTATGCGATACTTCATCAAGCCCTCCACAACCATCACTAACCATTACTACTTTAATATCGCGCATAAAAGCACCTCTTGCAGTACTATCGCAACAAATATTGGTTACGGTACCAATTATAATTACAGTATCAATTACACCAATTCCTTTAATGTTTTTTAAAATTAGCTCGAGTCCTGTATCATGAAACGCATCATAGCGATGTTTTTTAATTATCTTCTCCCCTTTATGTGGAGTTAAACCATGGTAAATAGCAGCCCCGTGGCTATCTTCCCGCAATCCTTGCTCAAATAAAATGGGATTATAAGCTGCTTCTAAAGGTGAAATATGATATTCAGTAGTTAAAATATGCTGGGTAAACACCACTGGCACTTCAATTTTCCTGCAGTAGTCAATAAGCCGTTTCATATTGGGAACAAAATTTCGTGCCATTGGTACTTCTAAAACTCCCCCAGGTTCTACAAAATCGTTTTGCATATCAATAACAAGTAATACACAATGCATAGGATTAATCTTCCATGGTATATTTTGTTTTTGATTACTCATTCATTCACCAACTTATAAATATTATTTTACTCGATCACCATAGCTAATTACTATGCACTAACGTATTCTCCTTTTGCAAAAAACCCTTTAGTCCCGGGAAGCACATAAGTAAGTCCAACACCAAAAACTAATATGATTATCAGGTTTAAATACGTGCTGCCAAACCATCCCGGCGCTCCAATAATTGCCGCCAAATTTGAATATTCCCAAATAAAAGAGCCAATTATTGAAATTAACATTGTTATAAAGGCAGCCGTAGAATTTCTTTTCCAAAATAAACCTATAACCATCATACCAAATAAAGACATCCCTAAAGAGAAAGTAAATACACCTTGCAGCATCATATGTGGAAGGAAATATGCCGGTACAATAGCGCCAAGGCCCACAATTAATATCAACAATCTGCTAAGAATGGGGATAAACTTTTCCTTATTTTCAGCCTTGGAAAAAAGCAGGTAAAAGTCATTAATAATTATCTGACTAATACCCATAGTACAGCGGGCCCATGTGGAGAGAACCGCCACTAAAAAACCTGCTAACACGAGAATAACCACAAAAGTCGGCAAATATGTCAGCAGCATTACAAAACCTGACGTTTTGGGTCCATGAGAAGCAAACTGAGGTATCGCCCAGGCTGCGAGACCAAATGCTATTGTAAAACAACCAAAAGGAGTATTTACAAGTATGGCAATAAAACTGGCTTTTCTTGCCGTAACGGCGTCTTTAGCAGTAAGAATATATTGCAACATTCCTTGGTCGGTAAGATTCGTAAAAATTTGCCCAATGGTAATAGCAAAAGCAAAGCCTAAAAGAAGATTAATATCTGATGACCAAAAACTAAGCGTTTGAGAAAGGCCTTGTCCGGCATAAAAAGCGTCAACACCGCTCCATCCGCCGGGAAGTTTCATAGTTACAATTATAAACGCAATTACTATGCCGATATACAATATAGCAGTATTTATAATGTTTAAATAAGCAACCTGCCACATTCCTGATATTAACAAGTAAATAAATGCACAAAACATAAAAACATATAAACAAACACGTAGATCTATCCCTGTTATTGCAGAAACAATTATAGCCCCACCCTGAGTTTCTAATGATAAAAGATTAAAACAAAACAATAACCCGATTAAAGATGCCACCATCCTGGTTTTATGATCAAAAAGATTTGAAAAAATTTCCGGGATGGTATTATAACCCATTTTCCGATAGATTGGTGCCATTAAGGTGCCTAATATAACAAATAAGATACCTGTAGGAACAGTAAACCATAGGGTAACCATACCAAGTGTTGAAGCGGACTCCATATACCCGGCACAATGAAGTGCACCTATACAAGCTACTCCCATGGCAACTCCGGAAAGCCAGGGACCTAGCTTCTTATCTCCATATAAATAACTTTCCCCGCTCTGGCCCATACCCTTTCTAAGGACAATAACACCTACAATAATTGATAAAAGGATAAGATAAACAAAAACACCAATTAAAACATCCCATCTTAATGTCATTTTTTTTCTACCTCCTTAAGTTAAATAATGAAGTTGCATTAAATATTTTTCGGCATAAAAATATAACAAATTACGTACGCTATTCCGATTAACGCATACATCCATATTACTCCATTTAGAATTGATACCATATAAAGCTCCTCCTTTCCTTATATAACTGAACATATTTATAAGTGAGACAAGTAATTTAGATGCATATTAGTAATTTTTTGAATATTAAATTATTATAAATTGTAAAAAATTTACTTATAAATTATATCCGTTTAATATATTTTATTTATCTAAATAGAGTGAAACAATATTATATTTTAACAAATTATTTGCCGTTCATTGTATGTTATAAACAAGAATGGGAAAAGCTAACTTAGGCTTTCCCAAAAAAAATATTTTCGTAAAAATTAAACCACTCAACTTTCACAGTCGCCCAACAATGTAGAATATTAATAAATCGATAAAAACGCTTATTGACACGTTTACTGCTTAACCAACTTTCACTATCAGGGCGGCAGCCATATCACCGGCAGCGCACCCGGTCACCATGGCATATCCCCCGCCCTTTATTGCCGTCTCTTCAATAGCTTCAATGAGAAGTCTCCCTGCAGTGGGAGCCTGCGGATGCCCAAAAACCATTGAACTACCGTAATTGTTAAAAGAAGCCTTATCGATACCCAGCTCCTTGGCCAGAAACAGGTCATTGACGCTGAACGGATTGTGAGTCTTAATAGCAACCAACTCTTTAACCGACACCTCAGCCCGCTGCAGGGCCATTTGGGCGGCGGGAACCGGAGCCGCCGGCATGAATGATTTTTTTGCCCGGGCAAAGCCATAGGAAATAAGCCGGATGGAGATTCCGGGGTCAGCGCTCATTTCCTTTGCATTCTCTTCGGTGGTGACAATAATTCCCACATTACCGTCAGCCGGGTGGGTCTGCGCTCCATAAGTATGAATACCGCCGTCCATCACCGGGGATAAACGCTCAAGAGCCTCTTTAGAGGTGCTTGATACACCTTCATCTGCTTCAACCAGCTTTGTTTCCTTTCGAGAAAGCTTAACTTCCACCGGAAACATGTACCGCTTCTGAAAGGCACGGTCATCAGCTAATGCTTGTTTATACTGCTCATAACGGATTAGAACTAATTCGTCTGCTTCTTCACGGGTAAATCCTGCTTCTTTGGCAACATTTTCGGCAGAGTCAAGCGTTCCAAAACCTGTCGAGGGATCGATCCTCATATTGTCCATATTCCAGTTCTCATGGATAACTTCCGCACCGGGGCCTAACGGGTTGGGCCAGATGGTATGAGGACCGTTTGACGTCCGGTCAACCATAAGGCAGTATGCGGTCTTGACGTTCCCCATTTCCACTGCCGTCCCGGCATTGAAAACCGCAGTAGTGGAGGTGGCACAAGCCTGCATAAAAGTTATACCGGGTATATCCGGTGCTCCCATCATAAAAGCGGCCCATGTGGGTGCGAAAAAGACGCGGTGCTGACCGATGGTTATGCCCAAATAAAGAAAATCAAATTTTTTCTGTTCCAATCCCCTCGATGCAAACCAGCGCTTGCTGGTCTCCGCTCCAAGCACTATGGCATTTTCATTGGCGAAACTGCCCTGCCATTTACAGAAAGGCGAACTGTAATATCCTCTATACGGAATAAAAGCTTTCTTGAACATTGTTTAATATTCCCTCCTTAAAATTCAGAATATTGCGATAAATAATTCTGCCCGGGATCTTTACCCAATCAGGGAAAATTGGGTATAACAACAACCCCGCATATCAAGGTGTTACACTAAGTTTAATTTTATTCATTTGCTGACTTTAACAGTTAACACATACGGAGTTTACAGGAAAAATACCTCTTCGCACTGAGAACATTGGCTTCCAATCAATTGAGGTTTCTCATCAGGTGGCAAAGGTGCGCTCCACAAGCCGTCCCTGCAGGGAATTTGCTTATCGCCCATAGACATTTAGTTCCTCCTCATTTCTAATTACTAAACCGGTAATTTCCCCTTAGCTTTCGTATAAGCCAGGCGCTCGGGTGAAGCGCCGGGTAAGGTGCGACTTTTCCCGGTCGTGCAAAGTCCCGGCGAAGCGCAAACCGAAAGCTTACCCTGCAGACAGGACGTCTGCAGCCGGCTCGCTGCCATGGAGGGCAGCGTAGCCGGGAAGGTAAGTGAAGGGCTAAGAAGAGCCGCAGGACTTGCAGGCAGGAAACCAAAAGCCCGGTCCGGCGCTTTGCCCGAGTGCTCGCTAAACCGTCCCTATGGCGCTGTTAATTACGATTTTTCGCTGTAGTGGTAATTACTTGTTTTTTTCCTTATCCCATGTGTTCGCTGTGATGCCTGCCTGCTTTAGTTTATATTTTTCGACCCGATTAGTTGGCGTTTTCGGCAAACTATCCATAAATTCCACAAATCTAGGTACCGCAAAGTACGGCATTCTTTCGTCACAATATTCGATTAATTCCTCCGGTAAAAGAGTCTCCTCTGGTTTTAGAACAACACAGATCTTTACTTCATCCTCTCCAATTTCCGACGGAACTGCGACTGCTGCCGACTCTAAAACTTTTGAGTGGCTATTAACCGCCCTCTCCACTTCAAAGGAAGAAATATTCTCTCCCCTTCTCCTGAGCGCATCTTTCTTTCTATCTACAAAATAGAAATACCCATCTTCATCTTTTTTTGCTAAGTCACCGGTATGAAACCATAGATTGCGGAAGGTTTCCAATGTTTTGTCAGGCATGTTGTAGTATCCCAGCATCATAAGAAAAGGCTCACGGGGACGGAATACTATTTCCCCAATTTCTCCTACGGGGACCTCGTTATCATTATCATCAAATAATTTCATCTCATAAAATTCTAAAGGCTTACCGCAGGAACCTCGCCTTCTATCATTTACCCTGACGTGAATCGGAATTCCAATCTCAGTCATGCCAAAGCCTTCTAAACACTTTATTCCGAATCTTTCTTCAACCTCATCCATTACTTCGGGAGGGCATCCTGCACCAAAAGCAATGCACACAGGATTATCCAAATCATTTTGTTTTTGAGGCTGCTTGTTTAAAATAGGCATAACACCGCCAAGATAGTTAAACTGAGTCGCTCCGTAGCGACGGATATCATCCCAGAAGCGGGATGCGCTAAACTTTTCAGCAAGAACCATCGAAGCTTCTGCTATTAACGTAGTTAAAATAGTCAGGCACTGTCCATTTAGATGATAAAGAGGCATAAAAGTATAAAAGATATCATCTTTTCCACCCTCGCGATATTCCACCATTTTCTCAGTAAAGACAATCCAAAACTTATGAGGTGCTAAAGCTCCCTTGGAAAGACCCGTTGTCCCTGATGTATAGATGATGCTTAAAGGATCCCAGGGATAAACCACAGCATTGACGGGTTCCTCAGAGCTTTTGTTGAATAGCTCCTCAAAGCTTAATATAGGAAATTTATAGTTAGATATATCTTCCTTGGGAGCATCTAAGAGGATTATTTTTTTAAGTTTTGGCAAACCATCTTCAATAATTTTAAGCCGTTCAAGAAAATCAGAGGCAATCACTAAAATTTTTGAATCGGATTGGTCAACAATATGCCTCAAAAACTCCCCCTTATATGAATTGTTTATTGGAACCTCAACAGCGCCAAGTTTTGCCAGACCAAACCAGACATACAAATATTCGGGACGATTGGGGAGCATAATACTAACATTGTCTCCCTTAGTTATTCCCAAATCCTGAAACATGTTGGCGCACTTGTTAGAATAACGACGTATTTCATCATAAGTGATCTTCTCATTTTTAAAGTAGAGAAATGTTTTATCTTTGTTTCTTTTTGCTTTTTCATCAATTAATTCACCCAACACATGTGTTTTTAATTTTTGCATTTGTAATCCTCCTTAAAATTTTTTGACTCTTGTAATTATCAATTTTAACTTGATTATTAAATTAATTATATATAACCAAAAAGATGGAAACAATATCCTATTTTAACAAATAATTTTTATGAATTTGTACTTTATCTACAAACCCGCTTATGGAGAATATCTTTAGGTACACAAATATCTGCTTTTGTCAGCCTCACTCACTTTTTTATAATAGCCTCCTGAAGAGAAATATAAATAAAATCGCTATACCCTCCTCTCCTTGATTACAAGATTTTATCCGGCTTTAAAAAGATCGGGGCATAAAAAAGATAGTGTCTTAATAGCAAAATGAGTATCAAATTTACATTTTTCTACTGAAAGATCCAAATTAAAGATGTCTTTAAGAACATTTATACGATATCTGAGGGTGTTTATATGAATATGTAGGTCATCCGAGGTAGAGCGAAGGTTCCCATTATAATAAAAGTATCTCTCCAATGTTTTTAAAAAATAAGTTCCTTTGGAGCAGTCTGATTTTATCAATTCTTGCAATTGATTTTTCGCAATAGCTTCCAGACGTTTACGCGAATGTTGTTCCAAAAATAGTTGATAAAAACCCAGTTCTTCAAAATACATTACACCTTGCTTCCCGGTCTGTTGTAAAAAATCGACCGCACAACGGGCTTCGTAATAGGACTGTTTAATATCTTTAATATCCTTTGCGATAGAACCGATACCTATGGAAATAGTTGTGCTAATAGCTTCAAATACAACCCGCTGTACTTGGGAAAGTAAAAAATGTATTCCTTTAGACTGAGAAGGTAAACCTGTATCCTTGGGGTGTGGAATTAAAAGAATAACATCATCCCCTTTGAAGAAAACCATTCCACCGGGACAAATTTTTTTCAACACACTGTTAAGTATCCACTTACTGCGTTTATTCCCTTGTAAAAACGGCTGCTCTTTAAGAGCTTCAATACTGTGACTTAACACTGTAACTATATATGCTCCGGTTAAATCATAGCCAAAATTAGCAGCCATGTTGACTATATCTTTTTCATGAAAACCATTATCAGATATCATTGTATTTAAGAAATCATCCCTTAAATTCTGCTCTACTTCATAAGCCATTTTCTGTTTTAAAATCTCTATGGTAAGCATATGAGCAGCCCGATCTAAAGCCAATATCTGTACTTGACTTAATTTCGTCGTATCCTCAAAAACAACGATAACTCCTAAGAAATCATTGTTAACTTTGGGTATGGCAATCACAGCTGTTTCATCGGAACCGTTCAGAGAAAAAGTCTCACGAAAGGGTATAGAGTACATATCAGGATTTTGGGAGAGTTTCTTAAACACATTAGAAAGGGAGACCATCTGGAAATTTTCTGTCTTCTGCTTGCCGTTTTCTGATGGTATACGCTTCCAGCGAAGACAGTCAAAGAAAACCACAGGCAATTTGAAATGCCGCTCCATTCTATTAATAAAACCTTCTATACCGGTTTCCTGAATTAAAATAGTAGTTAACCTTTGATGGATATACATCAAATATTTGTATTCGTTGCAATTCACCTTCTCTTGTTGATAAATACTCCTTAATTCAACGTCATGTTTTTGCAGCTGTCTAAGTTTAAGTGTATTCATAATAAAAACAGTTATTTGTGACATCATTTGCATAAGGAGCTTTTCTTCGTTTTTGTTAAAGCCGCCGGATCGATTTATTAAGCAGTAAACTCCAATACAATTTTTTTCCAGAAGTAAAGGGAGCGCCAAAATATTATTTACTTCCACGTTGTTAAATTGATTGCCGAAGATAATTGATGCTTGCAGAGTATCATTATTATAAAATGCTCTCTGATTATTAAAGACATTTACGATAATGTTATTTTCTTCAATTGAAAGAGTATGAGAATTTATTTCTTTATTTTTTTGAATTCCGAAAGCAGGTTCCTGTAATACTAATTCTCTGCTTTTTTCGTCATACAAGAAAAGCCCGGCATTATCAGCTAAAGCTATGGTTTTAACCCTATTGTTAATTTCAGCAAAAAAAACTCCAAGTGTACAATTCCCCAGAGCTTTTTCGCCAATTTTTGTACATGATGTTATTATTTCCTGCTGAATAGTATTCTCCCTGTTCCGGCTATCGTGCATTAGGACATTACAAAAGTGCTGGAACAATTGTTTACCCAGGATCTTTAGAGTATACCTTACAGGATTTTGGCCCCCTCCCCAAAGCATAAAAATGTTTTTTTCATCTTTTACTTCATTAATAAAAATTATGCTATTCGGTTCAGCACCGTCCAGTTTATAAAACAATTCTTTTCCAAAGTTTGTCTTATTTTTACAGGAATAAATATCTTTTATATTAAATACCGGATCAAAGAACGACTTTAATGAAATATGTTGATTTTTACGCATCCCTTTCCTGGAAAAAATAATTTCTTGAATTTCTGTTGTATAGACTATTATTGCCATCTGTTTCAGTTGAAGAAAGATACGCAGTTTACGAATCAAGGTTTCCAACTTTTTTTCATCCGCAATTGGAAATTTAACCGAGATCAACCCAATACCCCCTTAACTTTCTTCTGTGCAACTCAGGCAAATATTATGTTTTATCACAGAAATAAGGGCTTTCTCATAGCATCACTGGTTTTTCTTAAATACCATGCTTGGGGATTATTTTGCTCGGAATAACCCCCAAGCACAAAGACAAATCCTGTTGCATCTTAGTTGTAAATGTTAAATTATGCTTTAATTCTTTCTAGCAGTATCTCTACAAGTGAGGTGTTAAAATTACCGTCCCGATACTCTTTGCTTTTAAGAATTTTTAAGTTTATAGGGATTGTTGTTTTAATTCCTTCTATTTTAAAATCCAGCAGCGCCTCTTCCATCCGACGTATAGCTTCTAAACGTGTTGCATCTCTTACAATAACCTTAGCAATTAATGAATCATAATAAGGTAAAACAGTCGATCCTTCTGCAATAGCATGATCGATTCTTAGATACCTGCTTTCCATGTTCGGAAATTTTAAGTTTGAAATTTTTCCTGGAGAGGGAGCGAAATTAACAGGATCTTCAGCATAAACTCTGGCTTCAATAGCATGGCCTTCCAGCATAACATCTTCCTGATTAAAATTGAGGGTTCCCCCTGCAGCGACCTCTATCTGGCATTTAACAATATCCATACCCGCTAAAAATTCCGTTACGGGATGCTCCACCTGTAACCTGGCATTTACTTCCATAAAGTAATAATTTCCATCTTCCGACCGGAGAAACTCGATTGTTCCGGCTCCTTCATAGCCCATGGCCATAACCAGTTTTCTTGTATACTCATAAAGAGCCTGACGCTCTTTCTCCTCCACTATCGGGGAAGGGGATTCTTCAATAATTTTCTGATGCTTCCTCTGTGTAGAACATTCTCTTTCACCAAGACAAATACACTTGCCCACTTTGTCAGAGAGAAACTGTATTTCGATATGTCTCGGGTTAATAACCTGTTTCTCCAGGTAACAATCTGTTGATCCGAAAGCAACCATACCTACTCGTAAAACCCTTTCCCATACATCCTTGACTTGGTCCATTTCCTTGATTACCTCAATACCCTTTCCCCCTCCTCCTTTGTCGAGTTTGAGGAATACAGGTAATCCGAATTCAGGAATAACTTTATAAAGTTCATCCAGGCTTTTAAAAGACGCTATCGTTCCGGGTATAATGGGAACATTTACTCTAGAAGCGATTTCGCGACAGTAACACTTTGATTCAATAGCTTGCATCACCTTGGGAGGCGGACCTATCCACGTAACACCATTGGAAACCACTGCTTCGGCAAAAGAATGATTTTCAGACAAAAATCCATAACCAGGATGGACAGCGTCAGCTTCTACTTCTTTAATTGCATTGATGATAGCTTCTCTGTTAAGGTAGCTTTTTAAAGGATTTGCCGGCCCAATGTTGTAGGTCTCATCTACTTCCTGTAAATAAAATGCATCTTTATCGGCATCAGAATAAATTGCTGCAGTTTTAATATTTAGATCCCTGCATGTTTTAATGATTCTCCTGGCAATTTCCCCTCTGTTTGCTATTAATATCTTCTTAAACATGGCCTAATTTTCCCTCATCCAATTCGAGAATTATCATAGAGCTTCCCACGTCCATCTCATCCCATTCTTTGGCAACTATTTGTTTTACTTTACCTTCATATTCTGAGATAACAGCCAATTCAGTTTTCATGCAGTTAATAACAGCAACCGTCTGCCCTTTTTTAACAAATTCTCCTTCACTTACAGTAACCCTGGCCACAAGTCCAGGCATGTGTGCATTAATTGTTGCTTCCATTGTTTACCTCTCCTTTTCTTTATTTATCTAGAATATAAACAACACCCTTATCGCCATCCACCTTAACCCTTTGGCCTGTCTTAATCTTTGTCGTAGCTTCTACACAACCGGCTATACAGGGTAACCCATATTCACGAGCCATAATTACCGGATGGGAAAGAGCACCACCACCATCAGTAATCAATCCGCTTATTACGCTAAAAGAAACCGTCCAGGCAGCAGAAATTCCGGGTGCCACCAAAATTTCCCCCGGTTTAAGTTCGGTTAATTTATCTTGAGTCATAATTACTCTTGCCACGCCTTCTACTAAACCGGGGGCTGCTGCAGCTCCATAAAGATCGGCTTTTAGCTCTCCTCTCACAATAGGTACTTGGGTTGATACAAAAAGGGTCGGATCGCTTCTCAATACCGCCTGTGCGTAGTTTATGTCCCCATAAAAAGGTTTGGGATCTATTGTTAAATTTTCTTGCCAGGCTTTTTTTCTTGGTTCCACATAAGGACGAAGATTAATCTTTCCCATTGGAATAGCTGCTTTTCTTATTTCATCAGGGCGCAGGAAATGTATATCCTCCGGCTTATCAATGCATCCTGCTTCGGCAAATCGTCTGCCGAATTCTGTGACAATCCATCTTCCCATAGCCCCGATATAAAAATCACAATAATAAGTATGGTCTTCGCTCCAGTAACTCGCCTTTTGGGCTGCTTTCAGTAATAGTTTAAAAGTTTCTCGCTGCCCCACGGGTACTTTATACAGAATTTCGTCAATTGTGCGTTCCCTCTCAGCAATAACCTTGCTTTTAGCGACATCAAAAGCGAAAACTTCATCTGCCATTAACATGCGAATATTTCCGATAGCTAAAGCAGGTTTTTCAACCCAGGCCGGAGTATCGTATGCATGCATGCGCTCACATCTCCAGCCGTGTTCAAAAAGAAATTCTTTATATTCCTTTAACCACTGCAAGCCTGCATCACTTGTTTCCATATTTTGTAATACCTGTTCATTATCTTCGGTATTGAAAGCTTCATTGAGGCCTAGTTCCACCGCACGCCTTGCAAGAAACCATAAGTCCCTGACCACTTTAACGGCCATACTTTCGAAACCGGCTGTCACCTTACTGAATTTCGGATCAATTGCTGCTTCAACTCCAAAAATGCTTTTCCACATTTGTTGGAATAAACTACCGATATAATAAGAAACCATTAACATAACAAAATGAATTTCAGCTTCTTTTCGATTTAGAACATAGGCAAAATCCAGAAAAAAGGAAAGAAGTTCAATATTGCTAAGCTTTTCAATATCTTCCCATTCTTTTAACCCCCTAGATTCTCTCGCATCCTTATAACTATTAATTAAATCCTGCTTGTAAGGATCCCATACTCCATCAAAATCTTCAATAAACGGTTTAATCTTCTCTTTAAAAATAGGTTCCCGTGCTTTTCTTTCTTCCTCTGTAGTTCTGATAGCGGTAATATATGGATATCCATTAATAAATCTCGAATCCCAACCATGAGAAGTGGGCAAATGGAATGTTTCCGCTCCGAACCGTATACCGTGGTAGTACCAATACCACCCTAATCCAATGTAAAGAGGTTTCATCGGAGGCTTCCCATGTACTAAATCACAAAGTAATACATCATAGTTCTTAGGATCGTTCTCCTCATCAAATTCATAAAAGCTTAAGTCATAAGCCGGTGCTAACATTTTTTTCCTCCTTTATCTAATTTGCCAAATCTAAATATTAATTTGAAAATTTTAACATTTTTTTGTCTGGCTAATGGGTTAATCACCTCCTAAGAAACTTTTTGCTTTCAAGTGGAGCAAATTTTTTACTAATACAAAATTTTTTAGTTTTCTTGCAAGTTAAATTAAAATAAATTCATCATATAATCTGCAATTTGGTCCACTGGATTCTTTTTTACGACAATAATCTCAGCACGTGTCTGCAGGAGAATAATATTTTCGGGAAAAGGCAGATCATCGTCTACAGCCCATTCCACATCCTGAGGAACATTGAAGTTATCTTCCAAGGCTTTACCTAATTTAACAACTTCTTTAAGTTCAATATCACTTAAACAAAAAGCTAAACTTTTCTCTTCAGGAGTATCATCCGCAACTACTCCCTTTTCACTAGCCTTAATAAATTTATTTTTCTTACCGAGTGTTTTTTTAATAGGCTTTTCACTTTCCTTATCTACGATATATATATCCGGCATAACTTCACCACCTACCACACTCTCCCCTAATCCCCAATTCGCTTCAATAATCATAGTAGAAGTATCACCTGTATTAGGATCGGCTGTAAACATAACACCTGCACAACGGGCGTTTACCATCTTTAGCACAGCTACGCCAATTGGATCGCTTTCTAATAGAAGGCCTTTTTGTGCCCTCATCGCTAGAGAACGAGAATTAAAAGAGCTTGCCCAGACTTTTTTGATTTTCTCCAGTAGCTCCGACTCACCCTTTACATTTAGGTATGTCTCATATTGCCCGGGGTGGCTTTTCGGACCTGCCGACCTTGTGGAAACAGGCACGTCGGGAGCCCCGCATCGCAGAGATAAGTCTTTATAGTTTTCAAGAATTTCTTTTTTCATCTTCTCCGGCATTTCCTTCGCTTCGACGATCTGTCGTATCTCTTTGCTGGCATTATTAAATTGTTCAATAGTTTTAAGACCATCTTCAAATTTTTGCAGGTACTTCTTAATTTCTTCCAAAGCATTTGTTTTAATCATAAATTCCCTATATGCATCTACAGAAAGCGCAAATCCGGGAGGAATAGGAAGCCCTATTTTACTTATTGCTCCAATGTTTGCGCACTTTCTACCAACTATATCCCCATGTTCTTCTCCTAACTCTTCCATCCAATACAAAATTTTCTCTCCCATTTTTATCCTCCTTTTTTCTAAAAAGTAAGATATAACAATTAATTTTTGAGACATTTTATTCAATAAAGCTATACTTAATAGTAGCAATTATTATTTTAATCAGCAATATTTTACTTCTACAATATTATTGATAAAATAACATCATGACTTAAACAATATGAAATATACGGGAGTATGTTTTTTATGCATAGTTACTCCTTAGCGCATTGGCAGCCAACATCTCGTCTACGTCTCGATTCGTCATAGAAAAGCGCAAAAGAAACTCCTCATCAGATACATTATCGCCAATCCCCATTTGTTTGCGAATCTCTTTTACTGAAGGTTGCTCAAATTCTTTATTAAGAAAGTCCTTTGCCCGGGGAAGACTGGTTATTTTATCAAGTACATTGGGCTCTATCGGCATATTGTGTCCACCAAACCAACCTGCCACATATTGAAATATGCTATCAGAAACCTGTTTGTAACGTTCACCGGATATAACGTTCATAGTAGCTTGAGTACCCACAAACTGTGAAAATGGAGTAACCATAATAGGATATCCCAGTTCTTGCCGCACTTGAGCGACTTCTTCCAGAACCTCTTCTAAGCGATGACCCATCTTTACTTCCGAAAGATGGCGTTTAAGAGTTGTAAGCATCCCACCGGGAACCTGATGCTTGTAATAAGAAAGGTCATGTTCTACCGGCATTCCGGAAGGGCGCCCTTCCTTTTCGGCAATCGTTTTAAAGTAAATCGACATTTCGTCTAAGACTTCTTTATTACACTTGACCTTATATCCCATATGAGTAGCATTATGCATAATATTCAGCGCTGACGGCAAAGAAGAACCATATGCCAGGGGGGGAACAGCTACATGAAAGGTTTTGACACCAAGTTTCATCGCTTCTAAATAGCAAAGGGGAGCCAACCCGGTATTGCAATGTGAGTGGATTTCAAGGGGAAGTTTGCCGATATTCTGTTGAATTACAGGTATTAGAGTCTTGACACGATCGACTGTAAGCAACCCTCCTGAGTCTTTGAGGTAAACAATATCGACATCAGGACAACCAGCTACCTGTTTTGCTTTTTCGGCAAAAAATTCATCCGTATGCACAGGACTAATGGAGAACGGCAGCGCTATCATAACCTCATCAATGCCGGCTTCTTTAGCCATTCGAGCTGTACGGAAAATAAGGTTCATATCATATGCGGCGTCCAATATCCAGACGCGCCTTATTCCACAAGTTTTAACCGTTTTGAGTACCAATTCCTGGATCGATTCAGGAATGCGACCAAAACCGATGAAGCGCCTTCCGGTTGTTCCAAAACTTAAGATAGTGTTAGGCATTGCCTTGGCGCATATCCTGATCATTTCCCAAGGGTTTTCCTTATGAAAGTGTACCAGTACTCCCATATTAATACTTGAGGCAAAATCTATTGCCCTAAAACCAACCCTGTCTATTACCGGAGCAATAGGGAGAATCATACCGGTTTTAAGTCCCGTAGCATCCCACAAACTTTGATTGCCGTCTCGTATTGTTGTATCAACTAAACAAATCTCATCTCTGCTCACGAAAAACTACCTCCTTTTTAAGCGGCCTTGCATCTTTGAAAGTAATTTTTAGCCTTTACTGATCAGACGGACCCTTCTTTGCTGAGGCTTTTCCGACTACTTCGTTAAAAGCGGTAACTATTGCTTTGGCAAAAGCCTGAGAATCAATATTCTCTTCAACCTCGACCACTTCAACCTCTGCCTTCAGATTCTTTTTAAGAATATCAACAAACAGCTGAATAGAGTGCCGATCGTACAGGCTACTTCCTTCCTTTTCAATAGAGAGCCACCCTTTCATGGGGACAAGAAACTTTGTTGGACCTACTGCTTTGTTTAATTTTTCTGCGTATAATAAAGTAATATCCTCTAATTCCTGAATATTTAAATATACAGTTACCCTTCGATCATCCATAAAATTGTGTTTACGCTTCGCAAGCTCAGGAGCTAGTTCCTCAGGAGTAAATCCCACTCGGGATAGTGTATTGACCCCAGCAGGAGCTATTACTTGTGGAATACCTTTCTCCCCGGCTACCTCCAGCCTTCTCGACCAAGAAGTCCGGGAGCCCCCAAATTTTTGGTTAGTTATACTGGAAGGAACCAGGTCAATAACACCACAGAAATAACCGTCCTCAATTAGTTTTTCCATGGCTATTTCCGGAGTACCGGCGGCATGAAAACGTATAAGCTCATATTTTTCAGAGAGTGCATCACTTATGAATCGGGCACAGTTATCCACATATCCAAAGACTGACATGGCGACCATAGGTAAATCATTACCGGACTTAAGGTTGGAAATTTCGCCGTCAACCATACCGCTAATAGCCCCCGCCGCCCTATTTAGCTGAGCTTTTAGCAGGAAATTAAGGCCTCCAATGTCGATTAGAGAGTGCATCAAGGTTATCCCTGAAGTACCGAAGACTCTATGAGAACCCGGCATAGAAGCTCCACTTGAGACAATAAGCTTAGGTATGCTAAAGGGCATATTCTCCATTATCTCCGAAGTCATGATCATACTGCTCATTCCTCCAATGGACATCATCCCTTCTACCTCTCCATTACGACAGAGCTCATCCAATTTTTCCGCTGCCCCTTTTATCATTATCTCTGTTACTTTTTGCCTCTCCTGCGAATTCCTCAAACTTTCTACTTGTACTCCGGCGGTATGAGCTACTTCTTTCGCAGTAATATCTGCTTTTAGTCTGGGCTCTCCCCCGGTACCGATATCAATAATGAGTGGATGATGACCTCTCCTAATTATTAGTTCCTTAAGGTAGCCCATCTCTTCTCCTTTGGTATCCAGCGTCCCGATTAGGACTATATGCTTTTTGCCAGGCACTTTTATTTACTCCTTTCTTAACTTTCCTTAGCTATTATGGATATGTTCTTTTTATCGGTCCGGCTGCCAACATTTCATCAACATCTTTGTCGGTCATGGAATAACGCAGAAGAAACTCCTCATCGGAAACTTTAGGGGCGATACCTATTTGTTTGCGAATCTCGCTTACCTATTAAAAATAATATTTTAAAACTTATAAATATTATAATTATGAGAACAATGTATAAACAATATATTTTCTTCACATTTTTTTTAACATTCGTTGTATGTTTTTCACTACGGTAATTAATAAATTCATTTTCCCATTGTGTATTACTTACTCAACAATAGAAAAAGATCCAAATCCTTAAAAACGGATTTGGATCTTTTTCTTAAATTAAAGCCGTTAAAACCTCGTGCTCTACTTCTTTATAAACTTCGAACTTATTTTTTCCAGTCCTTCCGTTGCCATCACTTTGGCGTAATCCGTATATAACCACTGTTCTTTATTATCACGGAGATATTCCCAGTACTTCTGAGGTTGCATCTTAAAACGTCGGTTGTCTATATCAAACCCCCGTGGATTAAAGCGAAAAAGCTTATCTGCATCTTTAACCAGTTTCTCTTCAAGATTGCTGGGATTATTTCCTGAATCATGCGTTTCAATTATACGGCATATTTCCAGACGGTCTTTCTGCTCAAAAGAGATCCGGCATAAAATGGACGCAGCAATTTTCGCTCCTTCCACTTCATGGATACGGTTTAATTCTTTATCGGGATTACCAGGACCAAAAGCCATGTTAATTTTTTCTTCCGGTAGAGCGCTCCATCCCACATCATGTAAAAGGATCGCGGGAAGCACAACTTCCTCCCTGCCACCGTAAAACTTCAGTAATTTGACGGCATAATCGAAACATATCTCTGTATGAACTCGATTTTCCCGTACAGCTAAGTAGGGAGCCGCCAGCTCAAATATTTCCTGATATAATTCTTTCATAAGTTCTCTTCCTCCTCCTTTTTCTCTCAATACAATTATAATCTTACAAATATTAATGCGATTTAGCAAGTTTTATTTTTTCTTTACCCGTTTAGGTAAATTGATCGAAAAAAAACCATCCCTTTTTTACAGGGATGATCTTTAATTCTCTTCCGCATTTTAGAACAAAATCTAATTTTTCACTTTAAATCATACGAAGTTTAAATCTTTGAACTTTTCCACTCGCAGTACGCGGCAAATCGTTCATAAATTTGAACCATTTCGGGCATTTGTAATGAGCGGTTTTACTGCGTACAAAGTCCTTTAACTCTTGTTCAAGTTGAAGAGACGGCTCACAACCTTTATTAAGTACTACAAAGGCTAGAGGCTTCTCTAAATTTGATGAATCAGGTGCCCCAATAACTGCACAATCCAACACTGCATGATGTTCCAGTAGTATTCCTTCGATTTCTAAAGGAGAAACCCAAATACCACCTGATTTGAGCATATCATCGGCACGACCTGCATACCAATAAAAACCCTCATCATCCATATAGAACTTGTCACCGGTATTAAACCACTCACCCAAAATATTTTGCTTTGATTTTTCATGGTTGTTCCAGTAGTAGGGTGTGGTACCATCGTTTTTTACCCAGAGGGTGCCAATCTCTCCTAACGGAACTTCCTTATTGTCTTCATCAAGGAGTTTTCCCTCGAAACCTGGGAGAAGAAGACCACTACTTCCGGGCTTTACCTTCCCCGGCAAATTGGAAATGTAGATAACACCCGTATCAGTTGAACCGACACCATTAATAATATCCATACCGAATTTTTCCTTCCAGCGGTCAAAAATTGCTTTGGGAAGGGCTTCCCCCGCAGAGATGCACAGGCGCAAAGAGGAAAAGTCAAATTCCTTTTCACTGCTTTCCAGTAGGCTAAGTATACCCGCGTAGGAAGTGGGGATACTGAAAAAAATTGTCGGTTTATACTTAGTAATAATCTCAACCAGTTTTTCCGGCTTCGGCATCTCCGATTCCAGAATTACCGCTGCATTGCATAAAAAGGTCGTTTCGATTGAATTTTCCCTGCCATAAGAGAAGTACATCTTGGAGGCGGAAAAAAGAATATCGTCATCCCGGACCTGGAGCACCTCTCTGCAATAAGGGGGCAAATAAAAGAGCAGGTCGTGATGGAGATGGACAACCCCCTTGGGTGTACCGGTAGTACCGGAACTGTACATCCAGAAACACATGTCATCCTTTGAAGTAAGGACGACTTCCAGGGAATCTGCTGCACCCTCGATCAGTTCCTCAAAGCTCAACTGTCCCGATTCGGGCTTACCAAGGACAATAAAATACTTCAGGTACCTCAGATCTTCTTTTACCTCTTTTATTTTTTCTGCTATCTCTTGTGTGGTAACAAGAACCTTAGCACGGCTGTCGTTTAAATAAAAACGGTAATCTGACGGCAACGCCATCGTACTTACCGGTACTGGAACCGCCCCAATTCTCATCGCACCAAAATATACGTACAAGAATTCAGGACAATCAGGGAGAGAGAACATAACACGGTTTTCCTGCTCTACACCAAGTTCGTGCAAAACATTGCCAACGCGGTTAGCATAACTAATTAACTCCGCATAAGTAATTTTCTTTTCCTTATAGTAGACTGCTACTTTTTCCCCTCTGCCTTCCTCAATATGTCGATCCAGCAAAAAAGCTCCCAAGTTAAACTCCTGTGTAATTTCAGGCACTCTTATCATAACGTTTCTCCTCCTAACTTAAAATTTTGCATAGTTCGGCAAAAACAATGCTATCTTTGGGAATAGAATCACTAATAGCGACGTAATTATGAGAGAAAGTATGAAGGGATAGATGCCTTTAAAGATATGCTCCAGGGGTATCTGCGGCGCTATACCCTTAACTACATAAACATTACTGCCTACAGGTGGTGTTATTACGCCTAACTGTGCAACCAGCACGATAACTACTCCAAACCAGATAGGGTCCAAACCGAGGTGGAGGATAACCGGGTAGAGGACGGGGACAAGAAGAGTAATAAGGGCCATAGAATCAATGAAACATCCGCCTAATATAAATATTATGACGATAATTACAGATATAGTAGTTGCCGAAAAGGGAAGTGATTCAACCCAATCTGCGATAATAAACGGAATGGTTGTTACAGCCATAAATTTGCCGAAAATAGTAGCTCCGGTAATAAGGCAGATAATCATAGCGGCCGTCCGCAAACCATCTTTGATAAAATAAGCGAACCTGGGCCATGTTATCTGGCGATGCACCAATCCTATTATTATCGTCGCAAATGCCCCAATACCGGCCCCTTCAACCGGACTAAACCACCCAAGGAACATTCCCCCAATGACCAGAAGGAAAATAATAACAGCATCAGATATGCCAAGCAATGATTTTAGTTTTTGCCTCCAGCTTCTGCGTTCGCCCGGCGGTCCCATAATGGGGTTAAAACGACAAATAAGATGAACTGTGAGGGCAAACAGCAGGGCTAAGATCAAGCCCGGGAAAATCCCTGCCACAAAAAGTTTTCCGATAGACTGTTCTGTAAGAAAGCCATAGACAATAAAAACGGTACTGGGAGGTATAAGAATACCGAGGGTGCCGCCTGAAGCAACAACTCCTGCAGCCAGAGTATCATGATAATTATATTTCTTCATTTCAGGAAGCGCTATTCTACCCATTGTAGCTGCCGTAGCATTTGTAGAACCGCAAATTGCAGCAAAACCTGAACACCCTATAATAGTAGCAATACCCAAACCACCCCTTAGATCACCAACTACTTTGTAGGCACTATCATAAAGCCTTTCACCAATACCGGCGATAAAAGCAAAAGAGCCCATCAGTACAAACATCGTAATAGCACAAAGGGAATAATTATAAAACTGCCCCAAAAATTCCCGCGCCAACATGGCTGTTCCCGCCGACCACGATGTTATATAACAAAACCCTACCAAACCCACAAAGGCCATGGCAAAAGCTATGTGCATCCTCAGAAAAAAGAGAACAAGAAGCAGAACTATCCCCGCAATACCGACTTCAATTGGACTCATTTTTTGCACCTCTTCCTGTTGCGAATAAGGTAATAATTTCGTTCAAAAAGAAAAGTAATGCGGCAGCAGAACCAAAAGCAATAGCAAAAGCAAAAGGATAAAAGGGAATAAACGCCCCGGAACTTATCTCCCCCGCTTCTTTCAAAGAAATTCCATAAAAATAGCTCTTATAGCTAAGAATAGCAAAGAAAATCAATTCTAATACCAACATAGTCAAATTTATCCACTTTTGAGCGGAACCGGGCAAACGATCGACTACAAACTCAACTGCAATATGTCGTTTATCCAACAGATCAATGGCAATTGCAAAGGATATTGCTACTATTTGAGCAAAACCTATCATTTCTGTCGCACCGCGGAGAGGCGCAAGAAACAACTTGGCACCGACTACATTTATAAATGTAACGGCTATCATGACCACAACTCCTGCAACGCCTATCCATTCAATCGTTTTAATGCATTTGTCAGAAAATACCTTAAATTTCATTATACAGCATCCTTTTTAAAAAAATTCCGGAATATTAAAACTGCTATGTTTAATTCTTAATACACTCCGGGCCATCACTCTATCAGTGACGGCCCTTTGAATGCATTTAATAATCTCTATATTAATACTCCTGGTAAACCTCAGGCGGACCCGTCTCAGATTTTATCCCGAGCTCAATCTGTTTCTTAAGCCAGTATTCGGTTCTTTCTTTAATAAAGTCCAACCATTCATTTATTTCATTTTCAGAATAACCATTAGACACCATGTTAGCCTTATAATCATCAATAACCTTATCCGCTTTCTCCTTCCATATCGGAAGTTCTGCATCCGGTACTACATATATTTCAAAATTTTCATCAATAGCATATTGTTTTCCCATAATTCCTATGTCATTCCACATTTTGGCAAGGTCATCTACGAACTCTTCTTCCACGTATTTATTAATTATCTCCTGAATATCTGCGGGCAGCTTGTTCCAGGTGTCTTTGTTCATTGTAATATAAAATGTGTAAACATTGCTGGTTTGCCATACCTCTGTTATATTATTAACAACCTCTCCATATTTGTAGGTCTGCATCGTTTCATAGGGAATTAACAATCCGTCAATTATGTTTTTTGCTAAGAAATCGTAAGCTTCAGGCATGGGTAATGCACGGGCTACTCCTCCCATTGATTCGAGAAGCTGCGCTATATATCCTGTACCCCTTAGAGTAAGACCTTTCAGATCATCAGGCTTTTTAATCGGAGTATTAATAGTTATAATATTATTAAGGCTTGAAGTAGTAAGTGTGAGGATATGGGTATCATCGAATTCCTGGGGCTTAAATTTATTATAAAAATCGGCAGCAACGTGATTTGCTACCCATCCATTTGGAAAACCAATAGGAAGATCAAGAACCTGCGTTACTGGAAAACGCCCAAAGGTATAAGCTAAATTTGAATATCCAATATCTGCAATTCCTTCAACAACACCATCGTACATTTTATCCGCAGCAAGTAACATACTTCCCGGAAAGAACTCAAATTTAACTCTTCCATCGGTAAGCCCCTCAATATCTTCAGCAAACTTTACAAGTGCTTTGCTCTGATAAGCTTCCCCAGGATTATAAGTAGCCATTCTAAGAGTTGTGACACTATCGGGAGCAGGCTTTGTATCCTCAGTATTCTCCGTATTACTTTGGCCGCCAACATCCCCCGCCGGTTGAGAGGCACATCCAGCGAACGCCACCATCACCAATAAACTCAGAATTAACAAACTTAAAACAAAAATTCTTTTAGCCATCATGTTAACCCTCCTTTTATTTCAAAATAAACCCCACTTCTTTACCCATCTTGATAACAACAGCTTTGGTTAAACCTCGAGGATTTTCATAATCGAAATCTTTGCACCCCCTCTGAGAGAACTTGTCAAATACAGCGATATGACCAGGCTTGTAAAGCAAAATTATAGGTAAAATTTAATTCTAATATTAATCAATCGGGCGAGAACGGAATAAAATAATATTTCTAAGGTTCTAACAATTTAAAATAGAGTATCAGGGAAATACAAACTAAACAGCAAGAGGCTCCACAAAACTCCTCGTAATACAGAAAAATTTTATTTGTTGAACTATATTCAATATATCACCTATTATTTAACTTGACAATTATTCATTTTTATCTTTATGTTTTAAATAATTTGTTTTAGACTAAAATATCTCATATTTTTTAAATTTAATTATTAATTCCTAAATATTACGCTATTATTCGCTAGTTGACTAATAAACAAAATATGCTTTAATTGAACTTTATTCAGATTAAATATCGTTAAATCCTTTTCCCATATTTGCAACTTGACGAAGAAACAAAAGGCATTAACTGAACTTGGCTAATAATTTATTTTTACTATTCTCCAGCCCTCCTAATCTCTTCATAGTAGTAGGAGGGCTGGAGAAATCAGCTTCAGCAACAGCTTTATGTTCCAACTTTTGGTTCTTTTACATCTCCGCACGAATGGATCGCTTCGCAGCTTGCTTCTGATGATTTTAGCGGTATCAGGCGCTGTTTCGAAGCAAGAACGCATCCGCAAATAGAGCAGCGCCTAAAGCTACAGTTAACGCAGGATCCCATTCAGACTTAGGAGCCAACCTGCTTATCTTCAATATGCTTTCCAATGAATTTATTATTCCTTGATTTTTTGCCAGTCCTCCAATGATGACAAGATCTTTTTTCACCCCTGCTCTGTCTGCCAAGGTGCTGATCCTCTTGGCCATAGCATGGTGGTAACCTGCGATTACTTCTTCGAGCGGTTCTTTGCTTCTAATTAAATCCAGAGCCTCGGATTGAGCATAGATAGCGCAAAAGTCACTTAATTGTGCGGACTTATCAGATCGAAGGGCAATGTTTCCTATCTCAGTCACTTCTTTATTCACCAAATCGGCAAAAGTTTCTATCGAACGTCCAATGCCCGCAGCACATTTATCATTCCAAAGGAAAGCTGTTACTCTGCTCTTTTCAGTAACGTGAATTACTTTGCAGCTTTGACCTCCGACATCAAGCACCGTACGCACGGATGGCCCCCAAATGTGGACCGCCCCTGCGGCTCCACACGCAATTTCAGATATGGTTTTATGGGCAAAGGGAACCTGCTTCTTTCCGCAACCGGTCCCGACGATGCATTGAATATTTTCCAACGTTAAATCGGTTTTATCCAAAGCAGCATTTATCGCTCTTATAGCTGATTCTTCAGGTATGCGTGTTTTAACTTGAGAATAGATATATGGTTGTCCGTCAACCAGTATTATAACTTTGGAATTCACTGCTCCGATATCTACTCCAGCTACCACCGTTTTGGCCTTTGTCCAATCTATACTCAGGTTTATGGAAACGTGTTCACTCATTTTTCCCACCTCCACAGGTTATCACCGCACCTATTGCACCTACATACTCCGGCAGGTTCAATACTTTGACATCTTCTTTGAGCAAAACCGGAAGGTGATTCATGAGTGCTTTAGATTTGGCTAATCCTCCGGCGACAACGATCTCTTGTGTTAGGGTTATGGTTGTGCACATTGCTGCAACACGTTGAACGATGAATCTCAGGATTGCATCTGCCACATCAGTGATTTCCACTCCCTGACACAGCAGATCAATAGCTTCTGATTCAGCGGATAGGGCACAAGTAATGGCAACAGACACATTCTTGGTGGATTTAAGTGCCAATTCGGACAGTTCCTCTTCGCTTACTCCGAAAGCTTTGACCATGGTACTGTAAAAAATACCCATGCCGTCAGCGCATTTATCATTTTGAATAACGTCGAGAAGCCCCCCATTGCTGTCATAGTGGACAGCTTTAGTTATATTCCCACCAATGTCGATCACTGTTCTTGAATTCTTATTCAGGAAGAAAGCACCCCTGGCATCCGCAACATGTTCGGGCACACTTCCGACCAGAGCCAATGTCGGTATATTAATCGTCTCTCCAAAAATGCCGGTACATACAATCCCGGTTAATTGGCTCAGCGGGAGTCCGGTATTGTATAAAGCATTATTCAACGCCTTTTCAGCCGCATCTGCCGGATTAAATCCTGTGGGTACTACAGCATATCCGAGGATTTCTTCTTCCCGCATGAGTACGGCCTTGGTATTAACATGGCCTGCATCTATTCCGGCTAGAAGTTTTCTGTTATTCATGACGCCACCCCCGTTATTATATTTACAAAGGTTTCCAACTGCGTCTGAAATTGAGTTATAGGCAGGGTAGTATCAAGCTCAAGCTCGAGCGAAGGAATTCCCAAATTGTTCAAGATAGGCTTCAAGCCAACAATATCCATTGGTTGAGGGCTGCAAAATCTCTGATAGAGAAGCACTACTCCATCCGGCTTGAAGTCCTCAATAAACTGTTGAATGAACCTGAACCTTTTTTTCTCTCCGGTTCCGGGGAAGTTGTCCTTGGCAGGACATGGAATTCTAGCGATGTATGCTTCGGCGATTGTTTGAAGCTTATCAGTTCTATCTTCAGGTACCTCGAACCAGAAGTAACGGGTTGCCGTACAGGTATCAACGAAAACCAGGCTTGCGCTGTTGTCTAGTTTTTCCATTAAATCGAAAATTCTGAGATCGTCACACGCACCTCCTGATACCATCAACCTCACTCCCGGCAGATTTTTGCGCGGCACGGATTGCAATTTTTGAATCAGTTCCTCAAGTAGTTGATTGAATTCCTTCTTTTCCATTAACTGGGAAGCAAGAGTAACTATAGCAACTTCCGCTCCGGTGATCGGAGATTCTTTATATCTGAGGAACTCCCAGAGTTGTATAAGAAGCCTTCTGGTGTGATTATAAATTTTGATGGCCCTTTCAATGTCCTCATCTGTGATAGATTTATGGACAATATCCTCCAGGTATTGTTTGAATTCTTTAAAAGATTCCACTATAAAACCGGCGGCCGGCTTGGTGTGGATGATATGAGGATACGATATGAGGAAGCTTTTTTCCTTGAATCCTGCAAATCTGACCCATGTATTAAAAGCTTCACCCATGTGTATGCAGCTGCTGCCGGTGACAATCAGGTCAAAAAAATCATAATACGTCAGGCCCCGGTAAGCGCAATCATGCGAAAAGGAGCAATATGTTTCATGTATATAACTTCTTGTCATTGCTTGGGAATCGTGGGAACTAAGAACTCTTACCGGTACAATCCCGGCAGCATATAAAATTTCCTCCGGAACATGGGTGCACATATATCCCGCTACTAAATGTCCTTTACTTTGAAGTGATTGGGCATATTCCTGCGTATGGTCTGTTATGTGCTGGAAATATTCGATTATGGAGTTGGAATCCTTCATCATTAGCAAACACCTCCTTTCTTATGCGCCTCCATTAGCTGCACAAACAACTCTGTTTTGCGCTTGGCGCCCGGCAAATCCATTTTTCGCACATCTACCTGGTCGCTATCATATTCAACAGTCGGAATTTTGCTTTTAAACATGCGCTGCATCCCCACGTAACCGTTCCTAAAATCGGTTTCGCAACTACGTGAAGGCGCCAACAAAAGCCCGTCTGCATTATATTCCGTAATCATGGCCTGAGCCATGGATTCCAGCGCCCACCAGGACCGTACTCCTTGCCAGGTAGGCCAACCCAGCACTATTTTAACCAATTCGGTTATCGCTTTTCTTCTTGTAGATAAATCCAGTTCATCTACCCAGGTTGGATCAATGGGTTCCCATGTCCATTTTCCGTCTACAATACCCTTAAAATTGCCGGCCGTACCAAAGGTATAGACCGAGGCTACGATCTCGGCTCCCGCGTCTCGAAGGATTCTGGACATTTCCGGATGTCCGTACGTATGTGCCAATCCAAAATAAACTATTCTGTGGCGTTGATCCGGAGAGACACTTTGTCCGGTCTCAACCATGTGTCTCACTTCTTTAAGCAGTCCTTCGTATAAGCGCACAGTTTCATCGGTTGTCCTGTCCACCACAGCCGGCGGGAATAAAGCTATCAGCCGGCGCTCGTCCAACGGAGCGGGGTTATGCATATTGAGTGCACAGATATTACCCCAGAGAACCAAAACCTTGATTTCGTTTCTGACTGCCTTAATAAACAACTCATCCGAGAATTCCCTGCCTGTGACTCTCTGCATCCAATGAATGCCCTCTTCTATCTGGTTGCTCACATAGTTTACGATTTTAGGATTTTTTTCTGCATTACCCCCTCCGATCATATCTATTGCATAAATGGGTATACCGCCCATAAGCCTGGAGATTTCCTGGTACCATTTTGAATGTTGACTGCACAAGTGCGTAGTCCACATAAAGTCCGGTTTGGGATATCCGTCAGTGATTGTTCCATCGGTAATACCTATTTTATCGCGGACTACCTCCCCAACGAACAGCTTCAAGTAACTACAGGAGTGAAAACCCAAACCCGCGGTTTCAGCAGCAATAATGTCGTCACGAGCTTCTTTAGGAAATGTCCCTGCTTTCGATGCGGCGTGCGGCTCACCGCCGATTACAAATACATCCTCACCCAACCCTTTAAGGGGAGCTAAAGGACTCCATGTTGAACCCATGCAACGAAGGCCTCCATAACCCTCCACATAATTTCTATAGCATGTACTCTGATAATCCTTAAATGCACCCCAACTTTTTATGTTATATGCCATTAAAACTCCTCCTATACTGAATAATACTCAGAACATAATCAGCAACCGAATAATAAGCTTCTCCGACAAACACACCTCCTTTCCAACCAGCTGACAACTTGAATATATAAATAAAAACTACATTCAAAGTTGTGCCGGCATTAATTTACATTAACTACACAACTAACATGCCCGATTAATGAAAACAACTTTTAAACTACATTCATTGAACTACATTCAGTTTATATAATATAATTTAACTTGTCAAACAACAAATAATAGCGTTAGATGTAATAATATATAGAAATATTAATTAATAAAGCTTTATTTACCTATATTTAATGTTTTTAGCCAATAAATATAAGTATTATTATTTATATATGAATATAATATGATGAATGATATTCATTTTTTTCAAATAGTCATGATAAATGATTCCTTTTTTTAATAATGTTATTCCTAACATAATCGACAAAAAGAGATTCCCAAGGCAGTTAAAAAGCAGGGGAATTATCGAATAAAAATATCTGGAGCTTTAAAAGCTCCAGATATTTTTTGATCTCATGCAACCATCCCCATAACAATAGACACAGATATTAAATTTATCCATTTTTTAAGTGATTTAATTAAAGTCAAAATAACTTACTATTCTTAAATATTACTATTAATTCTTCAGCATTACGCTATGAAACGTTGGTTGACTATTAAGCAAAATATACTTAAACTGGACTTCATTCAAATTAAATACCGTTAAAACCCATTTCCCTACTATTTGCAACTTGACGAATAAACAAAAGGCATATAAACTGAACATAGTTCATAGATTAAATACTCTACCACAACGGGACAGATCGGAGGTTAATATGAATAAAGATAATAAGTTATTAACGCAACAAGAAGAGAAAAAGATTAAAATTTTTGAAGCTGCAAGACGTATTGTTAGTGAAAAGGGTTACGAAAAAACCACAATGTTACAAATCGCCAAAGCTGCTGATGTAGCTACCGGGACAATATATGAATACTTTGAGAATAAGGAAGACCTCTTTTTAACTATTGCTGCAGAACAATACGGGTTGTTTGACGAGGAACTTAAAATTCATTTTTCCGGAATAAAAAGTGCTTTTGAAAAAATACGAAAGTACATTTGGTTTTATTTTTATTTTTTTCAAAAAGACCCCTTATACTCCGAAATATGGCTTCTCGTTATAAGATTAAACAAAAGCCTTGCTCAGAGTACGGCTTATCCCTGGATCCAACAATCCGGCAAAGAAATTATTGATTTGTTAAAAGCAGGGCAGGAAGAAGGTATGATCAGGAAAGATATAGACTTATACGTAATGAGACATCTGCTCCTGGGTTCCTTAGAACATGCGATGACCCGTTGGCTTCTTAAGGGAAAAACTTATGACATGCTGTCTTATAGCGAGAAAATCTCAGATCTTATTATTGATGCTATCAAAAAATGAAAAAGATGCGAATAACCTGGCAGAGCGATCCTTGTAAATATCAATGAATTAAAAAAAACCACCCTTTTCAAGGATGGTTTTTTTTATACATCTCTTTATGAAATAACTTTCGCTCAACTTTCTTCTAATTGTTTCTATTGATTCCGCCGTTGAAGACTACAATTGGAAATAAAAAAAGCATCCTACGATAAGCACTAATTTTCTCTTCATCTTATCCCATTTCGTAAATGAATGCTTTTTTTACACACATGTAGACAGATTTATTCTCAAAAAATTATGATCAGTCTTTTAGAGCGCTGAGAATAGATCGCAACCTTTCACGATATCCGGCATTTTCAATAATAGTTCCTGTGACAACAACATCTGCCCCTGCCTGCCTTACCCGTCTGGCATCTACAGCAGTACGAATTCCGCCGCCGACTATAAGCGGTATAGAAAGTTCTTTTTTCACAGCGCGGATCATACCCGCAGGGACAGGTTGGGCAGCGCTTATCCCGGCTTCCAAATAAATATAATTCATACCAAAGAGTTCGGCCGCCACGGCATAACTTGCCGCCATCCAATAGTTATCTCTGGGGATCAAATCAATATCGTCTGCTTCCCCTATTTTCATCCCCGGTTCAACAACCAAGTAACCGACAGAAATTGTTTCAATTTCCATTCTTTTTAAAACAATCGCTGCCTTGGACTGTCCACCACTAACAAAATTGCTGTTTCTGGCATTTAAAAGACTGGAAAACAATAATGCATCGAAGGAAAAGCAAAGCGCCTCGGCACCGGATGGAGAATAAACTACAGGTATTGATATCTTATCTTTAATAGAATTTGTCGTATCCAAAAGATTCTTTTGGGAAAGACCGCTTATACCGGCAACCAAGATCAGATCGCTTCCCACTTCCTGAGCAGTAAGGGCCAGCCTCCCTGCCACATCGGGAGATTGTTTCATCGGGTCAATCAGAGTAATATGCACGGTACCATTTTTAATTTTTTCTTTTAAATAGTTTGATATCAACATAATCAACCTTCTCCGGTTTTGACTTCGCAACCCTCTCCGTGTATTTTTATTATAATAAACTTTTTGCTGTTTGACAACTACCAAGATATCCCCTTTGTGGATGATATGAATAAGTATTTAAACTATTTCTGAGGAAATACAAAAAAGGCCGGCATAATTGCCAGCCAGTCTTTGCGACTTAGCAGGAAAAGAATTTTTAACGTTTGGAAAACTGCGGGGCACGGCGGGCCTTTTTCAAACCGTATTTCTTACGCTCTTTCATTCTTGGATCCCTGGTTAGAAAGCCTTCTTTTTTTAACAGCGGACGATACTCCAGATCTGCTTCTAACAACGCCCTGGCAATCCCATGTCTGATCGCTCCTGCCTGGCCGCTTAATCCTCCACCTTCAACTTTCGCTACAACATCAAACTTTCCGTTTGTTGCGGTAACCTCCAGGGGGCGGCGGACTTCAACCTTTAATGTATCCTGTCCAAAATAATCATTTAAATCTCTTTCATTAATGGTAATCCGTCCTTCTCCAGCCAGAAGGCGAACTCTGGCAATAGATTTTTTTCGACGCCCCGTACCGCGATATTGTACCTGAGCCAATCCTGTTCCTCCCTTCTCTCATTTTTCTCTTCAGAACTTTATCTAATTTTCCGCAACCCTTTTGGGTCTAAATTGCCAATGAGAGGGTTTTTGAGCTTCATGGGGATGCTGAGAACCGGCATAAATTTTTAATTTTCCCAGCATAGCCTTTCCCAGCCGATTGGACGGCAACATTCTTTTCACCGCCAAGTAAACCGCTCTTTCCGGCCACCGGGTCAGAAGTTGATCATAGCGTATTTTTTTAAGTCCACCGGGATATCCGGAGTGGCGGTAGTAATATTTTTGTTCTGCTTTTCTTCCGGTTAAGACAACCTTTGAAGCATTGATCACCACAATGTAGTCACCCATATCCAGATGGGGCGTATAAGTGGGTTTATGCTTCCCTTTCAGGAGCCTGGCCACTTCGCTGGCCAGTCTTCCCAGAGACAACCCTGCGGCATCAATCAGATACCATTGATGATCAACGTTTTCTTTTTTGGCCATATATGTTTTTTGCATCTTTACAGAAGCCTGCCTGAACGAAAAGAAAACTCTCGCTAAATTGCAGGCCCGTGCACCTCCTTCCTTTTGGAACTGCCGACTTTGTCTTCTCTTGCTATGCATGCCACAAAGCATATTTTATTATAATAATCTACCTTCGTCAAGTTAAGAAAAAGAATATGTTAATTAGCCGATAAAATACCTGGGAATAATCAAAAAGTCAACATGTCAATAAAACACTTTTTCCAGGCAAAGACCTCTGGCCGGAGCTGTTGGACCGGCGTTCCGGCGTTTAGCACATATCAAAGCCTCTTGTATATCCTCAATAGTTCTTTTTCCCTGACCGACTTTCACCAGTGTCCCTGTTATGCGGCGCACCATCTTGTAAAGAAATCCGTTTCCCTCAAAACATAACACAATAATGTTGTTAGCCCTGTTGACAGTAAGTGAAGAAATTGTACGAACCGTCGTTTTCACTGGACTTCCTGCCGCCTGGAAAGCTTTAAAATCGTGCTCTCCCTGAAAATAAACCGCTGCCTTCTGCATCTTTTCCAAATCCAGCCGGTAGGGCAGATACCAAGCATAGTTTCTCCTAAACACATCGGGATAAGGCCCGTTGTCAATGGTATACGTATATACTTTACCCCTGGCATCTCGCCTGGAAAGAAACGTACCGGCAACTTCTCCGGCTTCAACAACAACAATATCCTTCGGTAAAATACCGTTTAAGGCCTGCTTAAGCCTGGTCCCCGGAACCTGGGATGAAGCACGAAAGCTGACCACCTGTCCCCTGGCATGAACGCCTGCATCAGTCCTCCCTGCCGCACCGACCCTGATAGCTTCTCCATATAATTTCTTGAGAGCTTTTTCCAGAGCTTCCTGCACAGTGTAGGCATTTTCCTGATACTGAAAACCATGGTACCCGGTACCGTCGTAGGAAATAATTAGTTTATAAGTTGCCAATCATCTTCCTCCTAAATACCGGTAAAAAATATGGCCAGACAGATTCCACTGACAGTGAATATACCCACATAGTCCAGAAAATGTGCTTTTAGTTCCCTCATTTTTGTCCTTTGTTCCCCTCCCCGGTAACAACGAGCTTCCATGGCAACGGCTAAATCGTCGGCCCGTCGAAATGCACTTACAAAAAGGGGAACCAATAGGGGAATCATATTGCGCGCTCTACGAAAAATATTTCCTGTTTCAAAATCCGCTCCTCGGGCCATTTGTGCTTTGCGGATTTTATCGCTTTCCTCCATTAGTGTGGGAATAAAACGGAGGGCAATGGTCATCATCATGGCAATTTCATATCCCGGAACTCCCAGAGGACGCAAAGGACGCAACAGATGCTCTATTCCGTCGGCAAAAGCAACCGGTGATGTGGTCAGTGTGATCAGCAGAGTGGTGACAACGAGTAAAATCAGCCGTAAAGTCATAAATGTTCCCATAAAAACTCCCATCTCTTCCACGGTCAACGCGCCGAGGCGCCAGTAAACCTCACCACCCTTGGTAAAAAGGAAATGAAGAATGAGAGTAAAGAGGACAATAAATAAAACAGGCTTTAAACCCCGAAAGAAATATTTCCAGGGAAGTCGGGAACTTATAAAAAGAGCCCCGATAAAAAAAATATAAAAGAAGAAACCATTAAATGTTTTGATCAGAAAAAGCGCCACAATGAGAATAAACAGACTTATTAGCTTTACGCGAGGATCGAGTTGATGCAAGAGAGAATTTCCCGGGATATAATGCCCAAGAGTAATACTTTGCATACTCACAGCCTATCCCTCCCGCCAAGGCGGCAAAGTATCTCCGCTGCCGCTTCTTCTGCCGTAAAAAGATCTGTCCGGATATTTTTCCCTTTCTTTTTAAGTTCCTGTAAAAGCCGGGTCAGAGAGGGAACATCAAGTCCAATCTCCCTGATTTGCTCAGCTGAAGCAAAAACATCCCCAGGACTTCCCTGGAGAACAATTTTTCCTCTGGAAAAAACGAATAGCTTATCTGCTAGACAGGCAATTTCTTCCATATTATGGGTCACCAAAATAACGGTTAAATTTTCTTCCCGGTGAAGTCTTTCAATCTGCTCTAAAAAATTTTGTCGTCCCAGTGGGTCCATCCCTGCCGTAGGCTCGTCCAGGATTATTACTTCAGGGCTCATGGCCAGGATTCCGGCCATCGCAACCCTTCTTTTTTCACCACCGCTAAGAGTAAAAGGCGACCTGTCCCGGTAAATTTCATAATCCAGACCCATCATTTCCAGTCCCATACGAACCCGGCCGGCCAGTTCCTTACCTTTTAGACCCGAGTTGCGTGGTCCGAAAGCAACATCTTTAAAGACCGTTTCCTCAAAAAGCTGGTGCTCAGGAAACTGAAACAAAAGAGCAATTTTCGTCCTGAGAGCACGTAGATCAATGCTGTGTGACCAGATATCTTTGCCGTTAACCAGCAATTGTCCGGAAGTAGGTTTCAGCAAACCGTTAAAATGCTGGACAAAGGTAGACTTTCCCGAACCGGTCTCCCCGATAATCCCGACAAATGATCCTTTTTCAATTCCCAGGGTAATATTCTTGAGAGCCTCCACCTGAAAAGGTGTCCCCGGCATATATTCATATGATAAATTTCTGGCTTCAATCAGCATAAAAAATTCACCAACTGATTAACATCTAAGACACCGGCAGGTATTTCTAAGCCGCCGGCACGTAATATTTTTACTACCCTGGGAATTGCAGGCATTTCCAGCCCGAGACTTTCCAGATCAATATCTCCACCAAAGATATCTGTAGGTTGCCCTTCATGGACCAACCTTCCTTTGTCCATGACAACAATCCGGTCAGCCTCCAATGTCTCTTCCATAAAGTGGGTAATATGCACTACAGTGATCCCTTCCGTACGGTTTAATCTTTTCAGCGTTTCCAGCACTTCACGGCGTCCACGCGGATCCAGCATAGCTGTAGGTTCATCTAATACCAGACAACGGGGTTGCATAGCAAAAATACCGGCAATAGCCAGCCTTTGTTTTTGCCCCCCCGATAAAAGGTGAGGGGCATGGTGCGAAAAAGAAGTTAAACCCACCATTTCTAAAGCCTCAGCAACTCTACGACGGATTATTTCAGGGGGAACGGCCAGATTTTCCAATCCGAAAGCAACATCTTCTTCCACTGTTGTCGCCACTATTTGGTTATCCGGGTTTTGAAAGACCATGCCGACATGTCGTCGTATTTCCCACCGGTACTCTTCCCGGGAGGTAAGAAGCCCCTCCACCAATATTTCTCCTTCGCTGGGGAGGAGCAGGGCATTTAAATGCCTCGCCAGGGTTGACTTCCCGGAACCGTTGGGACCAATGAGCGCCAGGTATTCACCTTCGGCAATTTTCAGGGACAGGTTGTCGAGGGCTTTGATCACCCCTCCACCTTCTAAAGGATAGTGGTAAGTAAGACTGTTAATCTCAATAATTTTGCTCACTTATACACCACCCCCGGTCTTTTTGTAATAATAATGGGTCAGAATAAAACAAGACAGATTTAGACCAGTTCTAAAATAACCATGGGTGCGCCGTCTCCCCGTCTATAACCTTTTTTCATGATACGAGTATAGCCTCCGTCGCGGCCTTCAAATCTGGGTCCGATTTTTTCAAACAACTTACTTACTGCTGATTCATCCATCATATAAGACAGAGCCTGCCGCCGAGCATGAAGATCACCTCTTTTTCCCAGAGTGACCATTTTATCGGCAATACTTGCTATCTCCTTAGCTTTCGCTTCGGTCGTCTCAATACGTTCTGCAATAAACAGGGAAGTAACCAAATTACGTAAAAGGGCCTGCCTGGGGCCTGTTGCACGGCTAAATTTACGGTGAGCCATGATAATAGCTAATCTTACTGTAAGATATTCGGCAAGATCAGCTCGACACCCCCTTTCGCTAAAATTTACTATCACTTTTAAAAATAAGTTTACTCTGCATCTTTTTTAAGCTTTAAACCAAGTTCGAAGATCTTATTCTGTACTTCTTCGAGAGATTTTTTACCCAGGTTGCGTACTTTCATCATTTCATCTTCACTCTTGCGGATCAATTCTTCAACCGTATTAATTCCCGCTCTCTTCAAACAATTATATGAGCGCACGGAAAGGTCAAGTTCTTCAATAGTCATTTCCAAAATCTTTTCCGTGTTATTCTCTTCTTCTTCGTCGGCAATCTCCACTTCATCCACCTTTTCCGTCAAGTTGATAAAAAGGTTTAAAAGCTTACTAAGGATTTTTGCCCCCATGCTAAGTGATTCGTCGGGCTCCACACTACCGTCTGTCCAGATGTCAAGGGTCAATTTATCATAATCCGTATGTTGCCCGACTCTGGTATTTTCCACGAAGAAGTTCATCTTTTTAATTGGGGTAAAAATTGAATCCACAGGAATAACACCGATTGGTTGATTGGGTAGTTTATTGCGTTCTGCGGGATAGTATCCCCGCCCTTTACTGGCAGTAATCTCCATGTAAAGTTTTCCGTCTTCTTCGAGGGTAGCAATAAGCTGCTCCGAATTAAGGACCTCCACATCAGCCGGAGCTTTAATATCTTTGGCCTTGACTTCTCCTTTTCCCTCAGCATCGATGATCAGCAGCTGGGGTTCATTGCTGTGGATTTTCAGCCGCAATGCCTTCAGATTCATCAAAATTTCAGGTGTTTCCTCCAGGACATGGGGAATCGTGGAAAATTCATGCAGGACACCGTCAATTTTTACACTTACAACAGCTGCCCCTTCCAGGGAAGAAAGAAGGATGCGGCGTAGCGAATTGCCCAACGTTGTCCCGTAACCCCTCTCAAGGGGTTCAATAACAAAACGTCCATATTCCTTCCCGTTTCTTTCTACCCATTCAATCCTCGGTTTTTCAATTTCAATCAATTGTTAATCCCCTCCTACCTTATTAAGAGTTACTAGCGTGAATAAAGCTCTACAATAAGGTGTTCAGAAATAGGAACATCCAGCTCTTCACGAAGAGGAAGACGTATTACTTTACCCTTCATTTTTTCACGATCAACCTCCAGCCAGCCGGCAATACCCTGAGCAGTGCCCCACTCAGACATTTCTTTAAAGAAGGGACGGCTTTTGCTCCCTTCCCGAACTGAAATTTCATCTCCCGGTCTGGTCAGATAAGATGGGACATTAACCTTGCAATTATTTACGGCAAAGTGCCCGTGGCGGATCAACTGGCGGGCTTCAGAGCGCGAACGGGCCAGACCCATCCTAAAAATAATATTATCCAATCTGCTCTCCAAAATTTGCAGCAGTGTCTCACCGGTTACACCCTTGCGTCTGTCTGCTTCTTGAAAATACCGCCTGAATTGTTTTTCCAGGACACCATAGATACGACGTGTTTTCTGTTTTTCTCGCAATTGCAGTCCGTATTCCGAAACCTTTTGCCGCCTGTTTCTTCCATGCGAACCGGGTGGGTAACCTTTACGGGCAACGGCACATTTCTCACTATAGCACCTGTCCCCTTTCAGATACAACTTTGTCCCCTCCCGCCGGCAAAGTCTGCAAGCAGCCTCTAAATATCTTGCCATTTTCGGTATCTTCACCTCCTGTTATAATTGCTGCCTAAACGCGGCGCCGTTTTGGTGGACGACAACCGTTATGAGGGATAGGAGTAACATCTTTGATCAGGTTAACCTCTAACCCCGCGGCCTGGAGAGAACGTATCGCCGCCTCACGGCCGGAACCGGGCCCCTTAACCAGTACTTCTACTTGTCTCATTCCATGATCCATCGCTGTCCGGGCCGCAGATTCCGCTGCCAGCTGGGCAGCAAAAGGTGTAGATTTTCTGGAACCTTTAAATCCAACCATTCCGGCACTGGCCCATGCCACATTATTCCCCTGCAGATCAGTAATAGTTATAATCGTATTATTAAAACTGGACTTTATATGGGCAACCCCGTGCTCAATATTTTTTCGTTCTCTGCGCCTTGGCCGGGTAGCTGTTTTTTTCTTGGCCACCTTCTTTCTCACCCTTTCCTATTTTTTCCTGCGGACACCGACTGTCCTCTTGGGTCCTTTGCGGGTACGCGCATTATTTTTTGTTGTCTGTCCTCTCACCGGAAGGCCGCGGCGATGGCGAATACCGCGATAGCAACCGATCTCGATCAGACGCTTAATGTTCATGGCCACATCCCGGCGCAGGTCTCCCTCGACCTTATAATTTTTATCTATATACTCCCTTAAACGACTAATTTCCTCCTCGGTCAGGTCCCTAACTCTGGTATGAGGATTTACATTTGTATACTGTAAGGCATCCTGGGCTCTCTTCAGCCCCAGCCCATAAATATAAGTCAGAGCAATTTCCACATGTTTGTCACGGGGCAAATCCACCCCTGCTATCCTGGCCACCTCTTTTGCACCTCCTTTTCTGAAAAAGGTTAAACGTAATTATTATACCCCAAAGTATTTCCGTCTATCCCTGTCGTTGCTTGTGCTTGGGGTTTTCACAGATGATCATTATCTTTCCCTTTCGGCGAATCACTTTACATTTTTCGCACATAGGTTTCACCGACGGGCGCACTTTCATTTCCTTCAAGCCCCCTTGAAAATAAATTTATTTATAACGGTAAGTGATCCGTCCTCTTGTAAGGTCATAAGGAGAGAGTTCGACTAAAACACGATCCCCGGCCAAAATACGAATAAAATTCATACGAATCTTGCCGGAAACATGGGCCAGCACCCTGACTCCATTTTTTAGCTCCACCCTGAACATAGCGTTGGGCAGAGGTTCAACAACCTTTCCCTCTACCTCTATCACATCTTTTTTTGGGGACATACCCTGGGCATACCTCCTTTCCTTAACTTCCACTATCAGAAGAGTTCCGGAGGTAATGGGGGTAACTCTCATTAGTTGTTAGAAAAGTATTCAGGATGTTTCTCACCTCGGTATCGTTTAAATTACCCTGCCGGATTCTCTCCTTCACTTCAGGGACCATACAGCGGTAAGGTTGCAGGTGTTTCGGATTTTTTTTCTTCGGTCGACTGATGGGACGGCTGCGCCCATCTGCCAAAAGCACCCTGCCCGCTTCATAACCGATAATCAGGTAATGTTTTCCCTTATCTCTTCCCACCAGCGATTTTACCACCTGCCCGAGTTCAACGTCCACTTTACCCCCGCCTTTCCAGCTCCTTAGCTTATTCTTCTATCTGCAAACCAGGTTACAGTGTAGTGAGAATTTCGGGGCCGTTTTTTAAGATGGCCACCGTATGCTCAAAGTGTGCTGAAAGGCCTTTATCTCTGGTAACCACTGTCCACTGATCATCCAAAGTTTTAACCTCCCAGGTACCGGTATTGACCATCGGTTCAATGGCCAGTACCATTCCTTCCTGAAGAAGCGGCCCCTTTCCGGGGAGGCCAAAATTGGGAACCTGTGGCTCCTCATGCATAGCACTTCCAATACCATGTCCCACATAGTTACGGACAACAGAAAATCCATTTTTTTCTACAAAAGTTTGAATCGTATTAGAAATATCATACAGGTGGTTCCCTGGAACAGCTTTCTTAATACCCCTTAACAAAGAGTTTTTTGTCACATCCATTAATTTCCTGGCCAGAGGCGAAATTGTTCCGACAGGAAATGTACATGCCGCATCGCCGAAATAACCCTTGTATGAAACTCCCACATCAATACTGATAATATCTCCCTCAACCAACCGGCGTAAACCGGGAATTCCATGGACAACTTCATCGTTAAGAGACGTACAGATACTGGCCGGAAAGCCATGGTAACCGAGGAAAGCCGGTTTGGCATGTTGTGATCTGATAAAACGCTGAGCCAGTGTATCAAGCTGAGCAGTGGTGATTCCGGGCTTAATGGCTTTTGAAAGATGCGACAGGATTTGGGCAACAATGCGTCCGGCCTGACGCATAAGTTCTATTTCCTGTGGCGACTTTATAATAATCAACCGGACCGACTCCTTATTTCATAAATCCTTGATAATTACGCATCAACATCTGACTTTCAATTTGACGCATAGTTTCCAAAGCCACACCGACAATAATAATTAAAGATGTGCCCTGAAAGATAAGGTTAATACGTGTCACATTTTGCAGCAGAATAGGTAAAACACAGATAAACGCCAGAGAAAAAGCCCCGACAAAAGTCAGCCTGTTAGATATTCTACTAAGATATTCCGCCGTAGGTCTTCCGGGTCTTAATCCCGGGATAAAACCCCCGTATTTTTTTATATCGCCGGCAACCTTTACGGGGTCAAACTGTATAGCCGTGTAGAAAAACGTAAAGAGAATGATAAAAGCCGCATAAAGAACCGTATTAAGAACTGTTCCCCAGCTTAAAGCTTCAGAAATACCCCTTGTAATAGGATGATTAATAAACATGGTTATGGTTGCCGGAAACATTAATATTGCCGAAGCGAAAATAACAGGAATAACGCCTGCCTGGTTTACCTTCAAGGGAATATGAGTGCTTTGCCCTCCGTAAATACGCCTTCCAACTACCCTTTTGGCATACTGAACAGGTATCCTCCTTCTTCCGACTTCAAGAGCAATAATGCTCACAATTAACCCAACCAAAACGAGCACAATGGGAATAAGCGTATAAAAACGTACTTCTCCAAGCTGCACAAGCTCGATAATCTTCCCTACATTTGCCGGAAAACCGGCAATAATACCGGCAAAAATAAGCAAAGAAATTCCGTTGCCGATTCCTTTTTCCGTAATTAGTTCCCCCAGCCACATAAGAAAAGCGGTCCCGGCTGTCAAGGAAATAATAATAACGAGGTAGGAAGTCCACCTGTGATCGGTAATTGCCGGCTGCATGAGGCTGAATGTCATCCCTGAAGCCTGTAAAAAAGCCAGAATGACTGTTCCGTAACGAATGATTTGAATCATTTTCTTACGTCCCTCAGCCCCTTCTTCACTCCATTCCTTGAATTTAGGAATAACAACCGTCAGCAACTGCATAATAATGGACGCATTGATATACGGCATAATACCCATGGCAAAAACAGTAAAATTTTTCAAAGCTCCACCGGCAATAACATTGTAAAAGCCGAAAAGAGTATCTTCCTGAAAAAAATCCGCCAAAACTTCCGGGTTTATACCCGGAACGGGAATATGGGCACCAATACGGAAAACAACCAGCATCAGAAAAGTAAAAATAAGTCTTTGCCGCAGTTCCTTAATCCCCAGGGCATTACGAACTGTTTCCAACATCTTATATCACCTCAGCCCTGCCGCCAACCGCTAAAATTTTCTCTTTGGCTTGCGAGCTAAAACTACCGGCTTTGACGGTTAATTCTTTTTCCAGTTCTCCCTGACCTAATATTTTAATGCTGTTTTTTAAAGATTTTATGATCCCCTTCTCTTTTAAAAGTTCCGGAGTCACAATTGTTCCCGCATCAAAACAGTTCAGGGTCCCCACATTGACAATCGTCCATTCCCGGCGAAATATATTGGTAAACCCACGCTTGGGCAGACGCTGGAAAAGAGGCATTTGTCCCCCTTCAAATCCCCGCCTGACACCGCCACCGGACCTGGACTTTTGTCCTTTTTGTCCACGACCCGATGTTTTTCCCAAGCCGGAACCTGTTCCTCGACCAACCCTCTTCGGCGTATGACGGGAACCGGAAGCAGGTTTCAATTCATGCAAAGGCATTTTTAAATACACCTCCTTTTAACTGATAAGGAACAACTGCCGGGTCCTTTTCTTTCCCATCATTCCACGGCAACCAGATGTTTAACATGGAATATCATACCTCGTATTTGAGGATTATCTTCATGTTCCACAGTATGGTTTAAACGGCGCAAGCCCAATGCTTTCACCGTTTTCCTGTGGGACGGCTTGCTTCCGGAAGGACTCTTCACAAGTGTAATCCTAATCTTCTTGCTCAAAACGCTTCACCTCTATACATTCAATTCTTCAAGTTCTTTGCCGCGTTTTTTAGCTACTTCCTTGGGCGTTTTTAACGACTTTAAACCTTCAATGGTTGCATTGACCATATTTAAAGCATTGGAAGAACCCAAATTTTTGGTTAATATATCCTTAATCCCTGCCAGCTCAAGGACTGCTCTTACGGGCCCGCCGGCAATAACTCCGGTACCTTCGGAAGCAGGTTTTAAAAGTACCCTTCCGGCACCAAAATGCCCAATGACATCATGAGTGATCGTTGTTCCTGCCATGGGAACTTTAATCATATTTTTCCGGGCATCATCAACCCCTTTGCGAATAGCATCGGGAACCTGCCCTGCTTTACCAAGTCCGGTACCAACGACTCCATTCCCATCACCGACAACAACAAGAGCACTAAAACTGAAGCGCCGACCGCCTTTGACAACTTTTGCCACCCTGTTTACGCGAACGACTCTCTCTGATAGTTCACCCTGGGATTCAATTTTCGGCAAGCTCAAAAACCTCCTTTCCCGGTCTTAAAATTTCAACCCGTATTCCCTGGCCCCTTCTGCCAGTGCTTTAACTCTCCCATGATAGAGATATCCGCCCCGGTCAAAGACAATACTCTCTATTCCTCTTTCCAGCGCTCTCTTCGCCAAGATTTCACCAACACGTTGTGCCGCTTCTTTGTTCATCGTTGCGGAAAGTTGGTCCCTGAGGGAAGGCTCCTGTGTAGAAGCGGAAACCAGGGTATGACCGGCTTTATCATCAATAAGTTGGGCATAAATATGTCTTAGGCTGCGATAAACGCTTAGACGGGGCCGCTGTGCCGTTCCATGAATTTTTTTTCTGACCCGAAAGTGGCGCCTCTTCCTGGCCAATCTTTTCTGCTCAATTCTAGCCACTTCTTCTTCACCTCTTCAAACTTTATCCACTCAGGTTATTTTCCAGCCTTGCCGACTTTGCGCCGGATATGTTCCCCTTCGTATTTAATTCCTTTGCCTTTATAGGGTTCAGGAGGTCTGATCCGCCTTATTATCGCGGCGGTATCACCGACAATCTCCTTGTCAATACCCGAAACTGTAATTTTTGTTGGGGCTGGAACTTCGATTTCAATACCTTCCCTGGGGACAAAATTTACAGGCTGAGAATAACCTACGTTCAACACAAGATTCTCGCCCTGTTTTGTCGCTCGATAGCCGACGCCCACCAGTTCCAATTTTTTGCTGAATCCCTGTGAAACCCCTTCAACCATATTGGCCAGCAATGTCCTTCCCAAACCGTGCAGAGAACGATGCTCTTTTTTATCTGAAGGACGCAGCACAAGGAGATGTCCATCTTCCTTTTTAATCTCCAAGCAGGAGGGAATCTTTTTTACCAGTTGCCCCCTGGGACCTGTAACAGTAACCTTGTTTTCTTGTTCAATTTTAATTTCTACCCCTTCCGGTATGGAAATGGGCTTTTTACCAATTCGAGACACATTTTCCACCTCCTACCACACATAACATATAACTTCGCCACCCAGGCCTTCAAGACGCGCTTTTTTGTCGGTCATAATTCCCCGAGAGGTAGAAATAATGGCTACACCCAGGCCGTTTAATACCTTTGGCATTTCATTTTTTCCCGCATAAACTCTCAGTCCCGGTTTACTGATCCGTTTTAAACCCGTTATTACTCTGCGGGCATCTTGCCCGTACTTAAGATAAAGCTTCAAATTTCCCTGTTTTTTATTGGAAATTACTTCGAAATCCTTAATATATCCTTCATTTTTTAAAATACCGGCAATGGCCTCTTTTATTTTTGAGGAAGGTACCTGTACATTCCCATGGCCGGCCATATTTGCGTTACGGATCCTGGTCAACATATCGGCGATAGGATCGGTCATCATCTTTGAAACTTAAACCTCCTTTCTACCCTAAGGCTACCAGCTTGCTTTTTTCACACCGGGGACAACTCCCTCGTGAACAAGCTTCCGGAAACATAGGCGGCACATTCCGAACTTGCGCAGATACGCCCTCGGACGCCCGCATAGTTGGCAGCGATTATATCGACGAACCTCAAATCTGGGTTCTCTTTTAGCCTTGGCGATCATCGACTTTTTAGCCACAAATTCTCCTGGTCATTGTTTTAACCAGGCTGCACCTCCTTTCTGCCAAAGATTATCTTTCTCCTTTCTACGCTCAGGCAGCCCTGAACGGCATCCCCAAAAGCCGGAGCAACTCCCTGGCTTCTTCATCGTTTACTGCCGTAGTAACGATAGTAATATCCATCCCTTGTATTTTTTCCACTTTATCATAATCGATCTCCGGGAAAATAATCTGCTCCTTTAATCCAAGAGAATAATTTCCCCTTCCATCAAATGACTTCGGGGATATGCCGCGGAAGTCTCTCACACGGGGAAGTGCCACGTTAATTAACTTGGTAACAAAATCATACATCGTTTCGCCCCGTAATGTTACCTTGCAACCAATAGACATTCCCTCCCGAAGCTTAAAACTGGCAATGGAATTTTTCGCTTTGGTAATAACAGGCTTCTGCCCCGTAATAAGGGCTAAATCTGCCGCTGCAGATTCCAACAATTTGGGGTTGTCTTTTCCCTCACCAATTCCCATATTGACAACAACTTTTTCCAGGCGGGGAACCTGCATAACATTTTTATAGGAAAAGCGTTCAATTAATGACGGACGAACTTCTTCCTCATACTTTTTCTTCAAATTCGACATACTATCCCTCCTTCCCCCTGCCCTTCTCAATTGTCAAATAACAGGCATAGCCTTTACTTATCAATTAACTCCCCGCATCTTTTGCATGCCCTGGCTCGTTTCCCGCCGGTAAGTTCCTTGTGAGAAAGACGGGTGGGTTTCTGGCAGGAGGGGCAAATTACCATAACCTTAGAAGCATAAATAGGGGCTTCCGTTTCCCTTATACCCCCCTGGGGAACCTTCTGGGTTGGGCGAGCATGTTTTTTAATCATGTTAACGCCCTCGACCAGGACTTTATTTTTTTGGGGGAGAGCACTGATAACTTTTGCTTTACGACCCTTGTCTTTTCCGGAAAGTACCAGGACACGATCTCCTTTACGCACATGAAGCTTGGTCGCTGACACCTAGGTAACACCTCCTTACCCTCAACAATTATCTGCCCTAAAGTACCTCCGGGGCCAGGGAAACAATGCGCATAAAATCTCTTTCCCGCAGTTCCCGGGCAACGGGGCCAAAAATACGCGTGCCCCGAGGTGCTTTCTGATCATTAATAATTACCGCCGCATTTTCGTCAAAACGGATAAAAGTACCGTCATTTCTCCGATACCCCTTTTTAGTTCTGACAATCACTGCGCGGACAACATCTCCCTTTCGAACAACTCCGCCGGGTATCGCTTCTTTAACAGAAGCCACCACAATATCTCCAATCCCGGCAAATTTGCGCCTTGATCCTCCCAAAACACGAATACACATAATCCGACGGGCCCCTGTGTTATCGGCAACTCTGAGCACTGACAGGTTTTGAATCATCAAGGCCCCTCCTTTCACGGCAACTACAGTTCTGATTTTTCAAGGATTTCCACAAGCCGCCAGTTTTTATCCTTGCTTAGCGGTCTGGTTTCCATAATTTTAACTTTATCTCCAGCTCTGCACTTGTTGTCGGCATCGTGGACCTTATATTTGCTTGTTTTGCGAATTATTTTCCCATATAGGGGATGGCGGGTGGTTCTCTCCACAGCAACCACAACAGTCTTATCCATTTTATCGCTGACTACTCGACCAACTCTTGTTTTTCGGCTGCCTCTTTCCAAATCGATGCCTCCTTTCCGGTAACTTTAACTCTAAAGAGCCGACAGCTCTCTTTCACGCAAAACGGTTTTTATTCTGGCTATGCTCCTGCGAACATCCCCAAGCCTCATTGTATTCTCCTGCTGGCCCGTGGCCATCTGAAAGCGCAAGTTAAATAGCTCCTCTTTCAGCTCCCGGATTTTATCCTGAAGCTCCTGATTGGAAAGCTCACGAATTTCGCTCACCTTCACGGGCTTCACCACCTATTTCTTCTCTTTTCACAAATTTACATCTGATCGGTAACTTATGAGCAGCAAGGCGCATAGCTTCCCTGGCTATTTCCTCAGGAACACCGGCTAACTCAAACATGATACGCCCCGGTTTAACAACTGCAACCCAATATTCCGGTGACCCTTTTCCTTTACCCATACGGGTCTCAGCCGGTTTGGCAGTAACAGGCTTATGAGGAAAAATTTTAATCCAGATCTTTCCTCCCCTTTTCACATACCTGGTCATGGCAATACGTGCCGCTTCAATCTGCTGACTGGTTATCCAGGCCGGTTGTAATGCCTGTAAGCCATACTGTCCGAAATCGATCTCCGTTCCACCTTTGGAAAGTCCTTTCATCCGGCCTCTCTGATGCCGGCGAAATTTAACTCTTTTAGGAATAAGCATGTTTTACTTCGCCCTCCTTCGGTTTCTCCCCGGCCTGTTCCTTGGATTTCGGGAGGACTTCCCCTTTGTAAATCCATACCTTTACACCAATGCGACCATAGGTTGTATGTGCCTCGACAAAACCATAATCAATATTAGCCCTTAATGTTTGCAGGGGAACCGTCCCCTCATGAAACTTTTCCGTGCGAGCCATCTCTGCTCCGGCCAGACGCCCCTTGCAGATAATCTTAATCCCTTTTGCTCCTGCTCTCATCGTTCGAAAAATAGCCTGTTTCATAGCCCGGCGAAAAGCAATTCTTTTAACAAGCTGTTGAGCAATACTTTCCGCCACAAGATAGGCATCCATTTCCGGTGTCTTAATCTCCACAATGTTAATATGGACTTTTTTCCCGGTCATTTTTTCCAAATCACGTCTTAACTTATCAACTCCGGAACCACCTTTACCAATGACCATCCCGGGCTTGGCGGTATGAATTGTCACCCGCATATTGCTTGCTGCACGGCCGATTTCAATAGTCGATATTCCGGACCCATCCAGCTCTTTTTTAATAAATGACCTTACTTTTATATCTTCATGCAGCAGCTCTTTATATTCCTTCTCAGCGTACCAGCGGGAATCCCAATCCCGAATAATACCGATCCGGAAGCCAACGGGACTAATTTTTTGACCCAACGATTATCCCTCCTCTCTTTCCCGCAACATGACAGTAATGTGACTGGTTCTCTTACGAATCCGTGACGCTCTCCCCTGCGCTCGCGGTCTAAATCTCTTGAGGGTAGGCCCTTCGTCGACATAAGCCTTGGAGATAACCAGCGTATCCCGGTTCATATCATTATTGTTCTCCGCATTAGCAATTGCGGAGCGAAGGACTTTTTCAATAATTTTAGAACCCTTCCTGGGGGTATAACGTAAGATGCCCAAAGCTTCTTTTACACCTTTACCTCTAATGAGGTCCATTACTATCCTGGCTTTACGGGGAGCTATTCTGATAAACCTGGCTTGTGCTTTTGTTTCCATGTTTGCAAAACCCCCTGTACCCTGTTCATTCTAAGGCCGGCTTTTACTTTAAAGATGTTGACCTTTCAGTATGGTGCCCATGTCCGCGAAATGTTCGCGTGGGGGCAAATTCCCCCAGTTTGTGACCGACCATATCTTCCGTTATATAGATGGGAACATGTTTTTTACCGTCATGGACAGCAATAGTATGTCCGACCATCTCAGGGAATATGGTAGAGCGACGGGACCACGTTTTAATTACCCGTTTATCCCCTGTAGAGTTCATATTTTGAACTCTTGCCAGTAATCTTGAATCCGCAAAAGGTCCTTTTTTTAAAGAACGTCCCATTAAATCACCCCTTTATCTTTTACGGAACTTACGAACGTTTTTTCACAATATACTGATCAGATTTTTTCTTTTTAGCTCTTGTTTTATAGCCCAGTGTCGGTTTCCCCCAGGGTGTTACAGGGCTCTTACGTCCAATGGGGGCTCTCCCCTCGCCTCCACCATGTGGGTGATCCACCGGATTCATAACCGAACCTCTTACCGTCGGTCTAATTCCCAACCAGCGTGAGCGACCTGCTTTTCCGATAGTAATATTTTCATGCTCAACGTTGCCTACCTGACCTACTGTTGCCTTGCAATTTACGGGAACCAGCCTCATTTCTCCCGAAGGGAGTCTAAGATTGGCATATTTCCCTTCTTTCGCCATCAGCTGAGCTACACCTCCGGCGGAGCGGACAATCTGCCCACCTTTTCCGGGAATCATCTCAATGTTATGCACCAGAGTCCCGACGGGAATATTCTTTAATTGCAAAGCATTCCCCGGTCTGATCTCGGCCTCCGGGCCGGAACTAATTGTCATCCCCACACTCAATCCCACAGGAGCAAGAATATACCGTTTTTCTCCATCAGCATAATGCAAAAGTGCAATGCGGGCGGACCTGTTCGGGTCATATTCAATCGCAGCAACCTTGGCTTGAATACCGTCTTTATCCCTTTTAAAATCAATTATCCTGTATTTACGCTTGTGCCCCCCGCCCTGGTGCCGAACTGTAATCCTGCCTGCAGCATTGCGCCCGGCCTTTTTTTTCAACGGTTCCAACAGGGATTTTTCGGGCTCTTTTTTCGTAATCTCCTCAAAGCTGGAAACGGTCATAAAACGTTTCCCGGGCGAAGTAGGGACAAATTTTTTAACTGCCACTTCCTTTGACCTCCTTCCTCCAAAACATCATGAGCACGGACCTTCTTAGCCGGAAACTATTCAAAAATCTCGATGGGTTTGCTTCCTTCCTTTAAGGTCACAATGGCTTTTTTACGATCCGGTTTATAACCTCGATGAATACCGACTCTTTTCGGTTTTCCGCTGACGTTTACGGTATTGACGGCCTTAACCTTGACACCGAAAAGATCTTCTACCGCTTTTCTAATCTCAATTTTGTTGGCTCTTTTGTCAACCACGAAAACATACTTATTCTGTTCCATTAAATGTGTCGCTTTTTCTGTCACCAGCGGTTTAAAAATAATATCCCGCGGATCTTTCATGAAGCGAACACCTCCTCAACTGCTGCTACAGCGTCCTTCGTCAGAATCAACCGGTCATGGTTAAGAATATCCAGCACATTAATCTGACTGGCCAGGACCGACTTAACACCGGGAATGTTACGGCTGGATCTGTAAACGTTCACATCGGGCTTAGCAGTAATTAACAGAACCTTTCCCCGCGCGTTGAGATTGTCGATCAGGCGGACTACCTCCCGGGTTTTAGGTTCAGGTAACTGTAACCCATCCAGAACCGTAAGCTGTTCTTTCTTTAATTTCGAAGTAAGCGCAGAATAGAGCGCTGCCCGCCGCATCTTTTTGGGAAGCTGGTACCTGTAACTGCGAGGTTTAGGCCCAAAAGCAATCCCGCCTCCCCGCCAAATGGGAGAGCGAGTGCTACCGTGGCGTGCCCGCCCTGTTCCTTTCTGACGCCAGGGCTTTTTTCCTCCGCCCTGGACTTCTCCTTTGTCCTTTGTGCTGGCAGTACCTCTGCGGCGGTTAGCGAGGAGCATCTGAGCCACATCAAAAAGTAGATGTTCCTTTACTTCGGCATCAAAGATAACCGGGTTTAGTTCCAGTTCACCGACCCGTTCTCCCTCCATGTTGAAGACATCCACTGTGGGCATTGCGCTTATTGCCCCCTTTCTTAACTAACTTTAACGGAATTTTTTACCATTAAAAGGCCGCCCCGCGGACCGGGAACTGCTCCTTTTATCAGTAAAATGTTCTGCTCGGGATCTGCTTTAATAACCTGTAATTTCTGGACAGTTACTCTTTCTCCGCCCATCCGTCCAGGAAGAGTTTGCCCCTTGAAAACCCTGGCGGCATCAACACCTCCGAGTGAACCCGGTCCCCTGTGATAACGCGAACCATGGCTCATAGGCCCTCTACTCTGTCCATGACGTTTGATTGAACCGGCAAACCCCTTACCCTTGGAAACTCCTGTGACATCAACAAATTCACCTTCTGCAAAGATATCCGCCTTAATTTCCTGTCCTACTTCATATTCAGCGGTACTGTCAAGACGCAGTTCCCTGATATATTTTAGCGGTTTTACACCTGCTTTTTTAAAATGCCCCCGCTGGGGATTATTCAGACGGTTTTCTTTGGCCGGCTTGAAACCCACCTGCAGAGCCTGATAACCTTCTTTGTCGGGATCCCGTCTGCTAATAACAGTGCAGGGACCTGCTTCCAGGATTGTTACGGGAATGGAACGGCCTGCTTCATCATATATCTGAGTCATGCCGACTTTTCTAGCTAAAATGCCTTTGTTCATCTTTTACCCCCCTTCCACGGAAATCTTAAAGTTTAATCTCGATATCGACACCGGCAGGTAAATCCAGTCTCATCAAAGCATCCACAGTACCCGGGGTCGGATCAATAATATCAATAAGCCGTTTATGTGTACGCATCTCAAACTGTTCCCGTGAATCCTTATATTTGTGAGGAGCCCGGATAACGGTATAAATGGTTTTCTCCGTGGGAAGCGGTACGGGACCCGAAACGGAAGCTCCTGTCCGACTGGCCGTATCCACAATTTTTCTGGCAGATTGATCCAGAAGTTCATGATCAAAAGCTTTTAATCGGATACGAATTTTTTGGTTTGGCATTTTTCTCCTCCTCAGCGTCTGATTACTTGGCACAGACTGCTCCACAGAAATTCCCCGCCTGCTTAAGGCGGCAACCTTCTCTTTCATCGCTGGTCGCTTTTTTTACTCAATAATGGAAGTAACGACTCCCGCGCCCACTGTCCGGCCGCCTTCCCGAATAGCAAAGCGCAACCCTTCTTCCGTGGCAATGGTTGTGATCAGCTCAATGACCATGTTGACATTGTCTCCCGGCATGACCATTTCCACACCTTCGGGAAGAGTGATGTTACCCGTTACATCTGTGGTACGAAAATAAAACTGCGGCCGGTATCCCTGGAAAAAGGGAGTATGCCTGCCACCCTCTTCTTTTTTCAGAACATATACCTCCGCATTAAATTTTTTGTGCGGCTTGATGCTGCCCGGCTTGGCTAATACCTGGCCGCGCTCGATCTCTTCGCGGTCAATACCCCGCAGCAGAACACCAATGTTATCGCCCGCTTCGGCTTCATCCATGGTTTTACGAAACATTTCCACTCCGGTAGCAACCGTTTTGCGCGGACGCTCACTAAAACCGACAATCTCTACCTCATCCGTCACGTGAATAACACCGCGTTCTACCCGCCCCGTGGCAACGGTGCCGCGACCGGTAATCGTAAATACGTCTTCCACAGGCATCAGGAAAGGCTTATCCTTGTCGCGCTCAGGAGTCGGAATATAGGCATCAATAGCTTCCATTAATTCCCAGACAACTTTACAGTTCGGGCAGTCTTTTGCTCCACAACCACATTCCATAGCTTTCAGTGCGGAACCCGTTACGATAGGTATATCGTCACCGGGAAATTCATAGATGTTTAACAGATCCCGAACTTCCATTTCAACCAGTTCCAATAATTCAGGATCGTCAACCTGGTCCGCTTTATTTAAAAAGACGACTATATAGGGAACCCCAACCTGACGAGCCAAAACAATGTGTTCCCTGGTCTGCGGCATCGGTCCGTCCGCAGCTGAAACGACCAAAATGGCACCGTCCATCTGGGCCGCACCGGTAATCATGTTCTTAACATAGTCGGCATGCCCCGGACAGTCCACGTGGGCATAGTGCCGATTATCAGTTTCATATTCCACGTGCGCCGTGGCAATGGTAATACCGCGCTCCCGCTCTTCCGGCGCTTTGTCAATGGCATCAAAATCCATCCGGGACGCTAATCCTTGCGAAGCTAAACAGTAGGTAATCGCCGATGTTAAAGTCGTTTTCCCATGGTCCACATGCCCAATAGTCCCGACGTTAACATGCGGTTTGGTTCGCTCAAACTTCTTCTTGGCCATATTTCTAGTACCTCCTTAATATTTTTTCAGGCAAGTGTCTTACTCATAATTTTTTCCGCTAAATGAGGTGGAAGATGGAAATAATGAGAAAACTCCATGGAAAAAGTACCCCGTCCCTGGGTATGTGAGCGTAAATCAGTCGCATACCCGAATAGTTCCGAAAGAGGAACAAAACCTCGTATAACCTGACTGCCCCCTTTGGGTTCAATCCCCTCAATTTTACCGCGGCGAGCGTTAACATCGCCAATCACTTCACCCATATATTCTTCGGGAACAATGATCTCCACTTTCATGATAGGTTCCAGCAGTACGGGCTTTGCCAGAGACATAGCTTTCTTAAAAGCTTGAGACCCGGCAATTTTAAAGGCCATTTCCGAGGAATCAACCTCATGAAAAGAACCATCCAACAGGATAGCTTTAATATCGATAACCTGGTAACCGGAAAGAACACCGCTGGAAAGGGCTTCTTTTACACCTTCCTGCACGGCAGGTATATATTCTTTCGGTATTGTTCCCCCGGTAATACGATCCTCAAAAACAAAGCCGCTTCCTCTCTCCAGGGGTTCCAGTCCAAGGACAACATGCCCGTATTGACCGCGTCCACCCGACTGTCGCACAAATTTTCCTTCAGCCCGGGCTCCGTTTAAAATCGTCTCTTTATAGGATACCTGGGGACGGCCGACATTGGCGCTAACGTGAAATTCCCGCATGAGACGGTCCACGATAATTTCCAGGTGAAGTTCACCCATCCCGTTAATAATTGTCTGGCCGGTCTCTTCATTTAAACTGGCATAAAAAGTCGGATCCTCTTCAGCAAGTTTCTGCAATGAAATAGACATTTTATCCTGATCAGCCCGCGTTTTCGGTTCAATAGCAATAGCAATAACAGGCTCGGGAAATTTAATGTTTTCCAGAATAATGGGTGCATCTTCGGAACAAAGCGTATCACCTGTCGCGGTCTTTTTTGTTCCTACCATGGCCACAATATCTCCCGCCGAGGCAAAGGGAAGTTCTTCCCTGTGGTTGGCATGCATACGCAAAATTCTCCCGATGCGCTCCCTTACTTTTTTCCGAGGATTATAAAGATAAGAACCGCTGGAAACTGTTCCTGAATAAATGCGGACAAAAGCCAGCCTTCCCACATACGGATCCGTCATAATTTTAAAAGCAATGGAGGCAAAAGGCCCTTTTTCATCCGCCTCGCGACTTTCTTCTTCTTCGCCTTTTACGCTTAATCCCGTGACAGGCGGAACTTCCAGAGGAGAGGGAAGATAATAAACTACAGCGTCCATAAGCGGCTGTACTCCCTTGTTCCGGTAGGAAGAACCACATAAAACAGGAACATAGTTGTGCTTGATCGTAGCTGTGCGCAGCGCTTTGCGTATCTCATCCTCCGAAATATTTAGGCCTTCCAAATATTTCTCCATAATTCCTTCATCAACTTCCGCCAGGGATTCCAGCATCTTATCCCTGTAGCGTTCAGCCAGTTCCGACATTTCCGGAGGAATCTCGGTTTCATCGCTCCTGGTTCCCAAATCGTCAAGATAAACAAAAGATTTAAAACGGACCAGGTCGACAAAACCTTGAAAAGTATCCTCCGAGCCAATAGGAATCTGGACGGGAATAACATTCGCTTTAAGTCTGGCGCGCATCATGCGTAAAACATTAAAAAAATCAGCCCCCGCGATATCCATCTTGTTAACGTAAGCAATCCGTGGAACAGCATATTTATCCGCCTGGCGCCAGACCGTTTCCGACTGTGGCTCAACACCTTCTTTGGCACAAAAAATGCCGATCGCACCATCCAGGACCCTCAAGGACCGTTCTACTTCCACAGTAAAGTCCACGTGTCCTGGTGTATCTATAATGTTAATAATCGCACCTTTCCACTGGCAGGTGGTAGCAGCAGAGGTAATCGTTATTCCTCTTTCCTGTTCCTGTATCATCCAGTCCATTGTAGCCGCACCGTCGTGCACCTCACCCAGCTTGTGAACTTTTCCGGTATAGAAAAGCATTCGCTCGGTAGTCGTGGTTTTACCACCGTCGATATGGGCGATTATTCCTATGTTTCTTACTTGAGTTAAATCCATATACGACCCTCCTTTTCCCAGGTGCTCGGCGAATCAGGCTAAAACGGCTACCAGCGATAATGTGCAAAAGCTCTGTTGGATTCGGCCATTTTATGCGTATCTTCTTTCTTCTTAATCGTAACACCGGTATTATTTGCTGCGTCCAGCAGCTCGCCGGCCAGCCTCTGGGCCATAGTCTTTTCTCCGCGTTTCCTGGCATTATTCACCGTCCAGCGAATAGCGAGGATTAGTTTCCGCTGAGTGCTGACTTCCACCGGAACCTGATAAGTCGCCCCGCCGACACGTCGCGGTTTAACTTCCAAAACAGGTGAAACATTGCGAATCGCTGTTTCAAATACTTCCAAAGGATCCTTTCCGGATTTTTCTTTAAGAATGTCAAAAGCATCATAAAGAATCGACCGGGCCACGCCCTTATTTCCATCAAACATCAATTTATTAACAAAACGGGAGACAAGGACACTGTTATAAAGCGGATCCGGCAGAATTTCTCTTTTCGATATAAAACCTTTTCTCGGCAAGCAATATCCCTCCTCTCAAGCTCTTGCTCAGTACTCTGTCGTATATTAATATTAGGCCTTCGGCCTTTTTGTTCCGTATTTGGAACGCCCTTGCTTTCTTTTCTCTACCCCTGCAGCATCAAGAGCTCCTCTGATAAGATGGTATCTTACGCCGGGCAAATCCTTAACGCGGCCTCCCCTTACCAATACCACGGAGTGTTCCTGAAGATTATGACCGATACCTGGAATATAGGCGGTAACTTCGGTCCCGTTGGTTAAACGTACCCTGGCTATCTTCCGCAAAGCTGAATTCGGTTTTTTGGGAGTAGTAGTGGAAACCCTGGTGCAGACGCCTCTTTTTTGCGGAGATCCTTCCAACGCCGGGGCAGTAGATTTTTTGATCACCTTGCTTCTGTTTTTCCTTACAAGCTGACTCAGTGTGGGCACCATTGCACCTCCCTTCTATTTTTGGTTTTATTCTGTCAGGATAGCCGCCATCGCGGCTCCTACCTTAATATTACAGGCTTTCCCAAGTTCTACCATTGTATCAACATAAAAGAGTGGGATATCTTTTTCCATACAATAACGTATTGCAGGAGAAGTTACTTTATCTTCCGCATCCCTGGCAATATAGACAGCCAGGGCCGTATTGTTCTCGATGGCCTTAATGGTCTGCCGCATCCCTGCAATTACCTTTCCGGCTTTCTTCAGCTCTTCCAGTGCCACTTTAAAGAATCACCTGCTCCTTCTTGCAGATTCATCGCTGGTTTATCTTAAAACAAGCACACTTTGCTATTTTAGCACCGTAGATAATAAATGTCAATTAAAAAACTCAAAAAGGTGCAAACGGAGGATCCTACTATAACAAAAGCTTCGCCCCTCCGTTGCACCTTTTGTTTTTGTGTTAATTGTCGTCGGAAGAATGAAAGAAATCTCCCGGAGAATTTTCCTTTGCGGCAGTCATTAATGAATCACTGTTTTGTAAGCTGTTTGACTCGTTCTTTTCTACTTCATTTTCTTCCGTATCGGGTGTAATCTCTTCATTCATTTCCAGTCCTCCGGCGTGAAGAAGTTCATGGGCACTCATTTTATTATCCTGTAACATTTCACCATCATCTTCATCGGCAAAATCTACCGGTAAGACCGAATCGTAAGAAAGGGGATTCCCTTCCTCTTCCGTATCCGGTTGAACAACACGTATATTCCTGTAACGTGACATCCCCGTTCCGGCCGGGATTAATTTTCCAATAATAACGTTCTCCTTTAATCCCAAGAGAGGATCCACTTTACCCTTAATGGATGCCTCGGTTAAAACCCGGGTCGTCTCCTGGAAGGAAGCTGCGGAAAGGAAAGAATCCGTAGCCAGGGAGGCCTTGGTAATTCCTAAAAGAACAGGACGTCCGACGGCAGGTTTTCCTCCCATTTCCACGATTTTACGGTTGACCTCTTCCACGATAAAGCTATCTTCCATGCTCCCGGGCAAAAGATCCGTATCTCCGGCATCTTCAATTTTTACTTTTTTCATCATCTGACGGATCATAACCTCAATATGCTTATCGTTAATATCCACTCCTTGCAGCCGGTAAACCTTTTGCACTTCCTGCAGAAGATAGAGCTGGACTCCTCTAATCCCTTTTACCTTGAGAAGATCATGGGGGTTAACGGAACCTTCGGTCATTTCCTGTCCCGCCTCGACAGAATCATTATCTTTAACTTTTAATCTCGCCCCGTACGGAACCTGATAATTTTTCACTTCCCCGTGCGAAGACTGTACTTTGATTTCTCTCTTACTGCGAGCTTCCCGCATCTCAACTTGTCCGGTAATTTCGCTGATGAGAGCCTGCCCTTTAGGCTTACGAGCTTCAAAAAGTTCTTCCACCCTGGGCAAACCCTGAGTAATATCATCACCGGCAACCCCCCCGGTATGAAAAGTACGCATGGTAAGCTGGGTTCCCGGTTCACCGATTGACTGAGCAGCAATAATGCCGACCGCTTCGCCGACTTCTACAAGATTTCCTGTGGCCAAATTCCTCCCGTAACATTTAATACAAACTCCAAAACGGGATTTACAGGTAAGAACAGAGCGAATATTAACCTCCTTAATCCCCGCGCCAACAATATTTTGAGCTATTTCTTCATTTATAAGTTCATCTGCCTGGACCAAAATCTCGCCGCTTTCAGGATGCAGAATATCTTCCAGGGCAAAACGACCAACAATACGCTCAATTAAATGTTCAATAACATCATCACTTACATCTTCTTCGCTATCCTTCAGCTCACCAACAGTAATGCCCTGCATTGTCCCGCAATCCAAATCCCTGACAATAACATCCTGGGCCACATCAACAAGACGACGGGTCAGATAGCCGGAATCAGCTGTTTTCAGGGCTGTATCCGCCAAACCTTTACGGGCACCGTGAGTGGAAATAAAGTATTCCAACACCGTCAAGCCCTCACGGAAATTGGCTTTAATGGGAAGATCGATGATTCTTCCCGTCGGGTCTGCCATTAACCCCCGGATACCTGCCAGCTGTGTTATCTGGGACTCATTTCCACGGGCACCTGACTGTGACATCATATAAATAGGATTGAACCTGTCAAATCCGCTCATCAGGTTTGATGAAATGGTATCTTTGGCTTTTTGCCAGATGGAGATAACCCGGTCATAACGTTCGTCAGAAGTAATAAAGCCTCGCCGGTACTGCTTCTCGATCTCTTCAACCTGCTTATCAGCTTCGGCAAGAGTATCCTTTTTCGTCCCGGGAACAACAATATCGTCAATCCCGATCGTTACCCCGGCAACGGTAGCATAGCTGAAGCCGAGTTTTTTAATATCATCGAGTATTTCTGCTGTTTTTGTATTCCCATATTTACGGTAACAAAGAGCAATAAGCTGGCCCATAAAATTTTTCTTAAGCGGTTTATTGGGAGAAAGCTCGGGCAGCCGTTTCCAGAGCAGTGTTGGTCTGCACTCCCCTCGAAAAGCGAAATAACCGTCCTGTAAAGGATTCTTCGTATCGGCATGATTGATATAAGGAAAGTCCTGGGGAAAAATATCGTTAAAGATAAGCTTGCCGGGAGTTGTGATCAGATATTTTTTCTCTTTTCTATCCGGATACAGATTGCTCTTCGTAGAATCGGTTATATCTACTACTATCCGGGCCTGTAGTTCAATATGACCCTGATGATAAGCCAGGACAGCTTCGGCCGCATTAAGATAAAAACCGCCCTCTCCCCTGGCTCCGTCTTTTTCAATCGTCAGATAGTAAATCCCTAAAACCATATCCTGAGTCGGAGCGACAACAGGATTTCCGTCCTTGGGGTTCAAAAGGTTATTGGCGGAGAGCATCAAAATACGCGCCTCTGCTTGAGCTTCAGCGGAAAGGGGTACGTGCACAGCCATCTGGTCTCCATCAAAGTCTGCGTTATAGGCCGCACAAACCAGCGGATGGATCTTTATCGCCTTCCCCTCTACAAGAATCGGTTCAAAAGCCTGAATACCCAAGCGGTGAAGAGTCGGAGCGCGGTTTAAAAGAACCGGGTGATCTTTGATCACCTCTTCCACAACATCCCAGACTTCCGGACGAACTTTCTCTACCATCCGCTTTGCACTTTTAATATTGTGTGCATGGCCGTCTTTAACCAATTTACGCATGACAAAAGGTTTAAAGAGTTCCAAGGCCATTTCTTTGGGAAGACCGCACTGATACAATTTCAACTCCGGCCCCACCACAATAACGGAACGACCGGAATAATCCACCCGCTTGCCCAGGAGGTTCTGGCGGAATCTACCCTGCTTACCTTTCAGCATATCACTGAGCGATTTAAGGGGACGGTTTCCGGGACCTGTTACCGGGCGGCCTCTTCTGCCGTTATCGATCAGGGCATCGACTGCTTCCTGTAGCATCCGCTTTTCATTGCGGACAATAATATCAGGTGCACCGAGATCAAGTAATCTTTTTAAGCGATTATTCCTGTTGATCACCCTGCGATAAAGGTCATTTAAATCTGAAGTTGCAAAACGTCCTCCGTCCAGCTGAACCATGGGACGCAAATCCGGCGGAATAACCGGGACAACATCCATAATCATCCAAGATGGAGAATTACCCGATTTGCGAAACGATTCCACAACCTCCAGACGCCGGATGGCACGCACCTTTTTTTGTCCGCTGCTAACTCTAATTTCCGTCCGAAGGGAGTCAACCTGTTCTTCAAGTTCGATCTCATCCAAAAGTTTTTTTATCGCTTCCGCACCCATCTCCGCCTTAAAACCCTTGCCGGCAGTAAAAAGTGCCTCATATTTTTCCCGGTAATCCCTGTATTCCGCTTCAGTAAGAAGCTGTTTCTTGCTGAGATATGTTTCTCCGGGATCGATCACCACATAGGCAGCGAAATAAAGTATCTTTTCCAGGGCACGGGGCGACATGTCCAGCAGTAATCCCATACGGCTGGGAATTCCCTTAAAATACCAAATATGGGAAACAGGTGCAGCCAATTCAATATGCCCCATTCTTTCCCGGCGGACCTTGGCCCTTGTTACCTCTACTCCACAGCGGTCACAAACGATTCCTTTATAGCGGACCCGCTTGTATTTACCACAGTGACATTCCCAATCTTTTTGGGGACCAAAAATCTTTTCACAAAAAAGGCCCTCTCTCTCCGGCTTCAGAGTACGATAATTGATAGTCTCGGGTTTTTTTACCTCCCCACGCGACCAAGCTCTGATCTGTTCCGGTGAAGCCAAGCTTATCTGCAGTGCATCAAAATTGTTGACATCCAACAAGGGCAATTTCCCCCTTCCAGATATTTGTTGGTGCCTACAGCAAATCGTCCTCTTCTACTTTAACTTTCATACCGCTGTGCTCCAGTGACCGTTTGATCGCCTTTTCTTCTTCATCGAAAAGATCATCTTCTTCCGGCTCATCGTTCTCGTCAAAATTTTCAAGAGAAACCCTCTCCAGTTCATCGTCATCAAGGAGTACATCTTCTTCAGCAAGATCATCTTCTACAAGATCCGTTTCTTCTCCCTCTCTTTCAATCCCTTCAATATTAACATCCAGCAAATAGTCGTTCTCCTCTTCATCTTCACGGATAGCGACTTCGCCTTCATCTTCACTTAAAACCTTGACGTTTAATCCGAGACTCTGCAGTTCCTTGACCAGAACTTTAAACGATTCAGGAACACCCGGCTCAGGAATATTGTCTCCTTTAACAATGGCCTCGTACGTTTTTACCCTGCCAACAACATCATCCGATTTGACGGTAAGAATCTCCTGCAGCATATAAGCAGCCCCATAAGCTTCCAGGGCCCAAACTTCCATCTCCCCGAATCTCTGGCCGCCGAACTGTGCCTTCCCACCCAGCGGCTGTTGTGTTACCAGTGAATAAGGACCGGTTGAACGGGCGTGGATCTTATCATCCACCAGGTGGGCCAGTTTCAGCATATATATATAGCCGACTGTAATATCATTTTCAAACTCTACTCCGGTCCGCCCGTCTCTCAGAGTGGTTTTTCCGTTTACCGGAAGGGATGCTTCTTCAAAGGCACGGTAAATATCTTCCTCCTGGGCGCCGTCAAAAACGGAGGAGGCAATGAAAATCCCCAGACTTTTTGCCGCCCATCCCAAATGGGTCTCCAACACCTGCCCGATATTCATCCGGGAAGGAACACCAAGAGGATTAAGAACAATTTCCACAGGATTACCGTCGGGCATATAAGGCATATCTTCTTCGGGAAGAATACGGGCAATTACTCCTTTATTTCCATGACGCCCGGCCATTTTATCCCCTTCGGAAATTTTTCGTTTTTGTGCCACATAGACCCTCACCAGCTGATTTACCCCGGGTGAAAGCTCATCGCCCGCTTCCCTGGAGAAAACTTTTACGTCCACTATCATTCCTGATTCTCCATGGGGAACCCGCAGGGAGGTGTCTCGCACTTCCCTGGCTTTCTCACCAAAGATCGCCCTCAGGAGTCTTTCCTCTGCCGTCAATTCAGTCTCTCCCTTGGGGGTGACCTTACCGACCAGAATGTCTCCTGCTCTCACTTCTGCTCCGATGCGGATAATTCCCCTTTCATCCAGGTCTCTGAGCGCATCTTCGCCTACATTGGGGATATCCCTTGTTATCTCTTCAGGTCCGAGCTTTGTATCTCTGGCTTCCGATTCGTATTCTTCAATATGAATAGAGGTAAAGACGTCATCTTTGACCAGTTTTTCACTGATCAGAATTGCATCTTCGTAGTTGTACCCTTCCCAGGGCATAAAAGCCACCAGAATGTTGCGTCCAAGGGCAAGTTCTCCCATATCGGTGGATGGGCCGTCCGCAATAATTTCACCCTTCTCGACGAACTGACCGCTACGGACAATAGGCCTCTGGTTCATACAGGTACCCTGGTTGGAGCGTTTAAAGGTCTGAAGTCTGTAAATATCGCATCCTTTAAAAGTATAACTTTTTCCTTTTTCCTTAAAAAACTCCCCGGTCCGGCCATGAATAACCATGTTAGGTCCATCAGGATCTTCCTGACGTCTAATGCGGATCTCCGTACTGGAGACGTAAACAACCTGTCCTGCATTCTCAGTAACAACCATTACTCCGGAATCAAGAGCCGCCTTGTATTCCATTCCTGTTCCGACCAGAGGAGCCTCCGCCTTCAGGAGCGGAACAGCCTGGCGTTGCATGTTGGATCCCATTAATGCCCGGTTTGCGTCGTCATTCTCCAGGAACGGTATCATTGCTGTTGCCACACTGACCAGTTGTTTGGGAGAAACATCCATATAATCCACTTCCGAAGGGGGAACAAGCACAGTATCCTCCCAGAAGCGACAGGTTACCCGCTTACTCTGAAACATCCCCTTGTCATCCAAAAGGGCATTGGCCTGGGCAATAGTATATTCATCCTCATCATCAGCGGTAAGGTATGCTACTTCTTCAGTGACCTGATTATTACTTTTATTTACTTTGCGATAAGGTGTTTCAATAAAGCCGTACTCATTAATACGGGCATATGTGCTCAAAGAACCAATCAAACCGATATTCGGCCCTTCAGGAGTTTCAATTGGACACATACGTCCGTAGTGAGAGTGGTGAACATCCCGCACCTCAAAGCCGGCCCGTTCACGACTCAGTCCCCCCGGCCCAAGAGCACTCAGACGCCGTTTATGAGTAAGTTCGGCCAGCGGATTCGTCTGGTCCATAAACTGAGAAAGCTGGCTGCTTCCGAAAAATTCTTTAATAGCGGCAATTACCGGTCTTATATTAATTAACGCTTGCGGAGTAATTGCCTCCACATCCTGAATGGTCATTCTTTCCCTGACCACCCTTTCCATACGGGAAAGACCGATACGAAACTGGTTCTGCAGCAGTTCTCCCACACTGCGCAGCCTCCTGTTTCCCAAGTGGTCAATATCGTCGATGGTCCCGATTCCGTCCATCAAGTTTAACATATAACCTATTGTTGCAATAATATCATCCCGCGTAAGATGTTTTATCTGAGCAGGAACAGTATTATTGCAGATTACTGTACATGATTTACCATCCTTGTTTAAAACCTTTAACCTGCTGATCCGACACTCTTCCATGCGTTTTAAAAGTTCTGCATCAATCGCTACCCGCTGGGGACCCAGTACTTCACCACTATCCGGATCAATCAGATCTTCGGCAAAAGCATTATGAATTACCCTGCTTCGTAAAGAAAGTTTTTTATTAATTTTATAGCGTCCGACCCTGGCAAAATCATACCTTTTGGAATCAAAAAAAAGCGATTCAAAAAGAGTACGGGCATTTTCCACATTCAAAGGTTCTCCCGGCCTGAGACGCTTATAAACTTCCAGCAGTGCATCATCCTGGGAATCCGTATGATCTTTTTCCATCGTGTTAAGTATGCGGCCGTCTCCATCATAAAGCTCCATTAATTCATTGGTAGAACCGTATCCAATGGCTCGAAGAAGAACAGTTACAGGAATCTTACGTGTTCGATCCACTTTTACCCAAAGAACATCATTAACATCTGCTTCAAATTCCAACCATGCCCCCCTGTTGGGGATAATTGTTCCGGTAAAAAGTTCCTTACCGTTATAATTCTGGCTGTTGAAATAAACACCCGGAGAACGTACCAACTGACTGACAATTACCCGTTCAGCCCCGTTGATAATGAAAGTCCCGTTCTTCGTCATCAAAGGAAAATCACCCATAAAAACTTCCTGTTCTTTTACCTCACCGGTTTCCCGGTTTACCAAACGAACACGCACTTTCATCGGAACGGCAAAGTTCGCATCCCTTTCCTTGCATTCTTCTACAGAATACTTCGGCTCACCTAAAGTATGGTCAATAAATTCCAACACCAGGTTTTGGGTAAAGTCTTTTATGGGGGAAATATCCTGGAAAACTTCTCTTAGTCCGTCCTCTAGAAACCATTTGTACGAACTTTTCTGCATCTCGATCAGATCCGGAATATCCAAGATCTCGTGAATACGGGAATAAGATCGTCTTTTTCTTTTCCCCGACTTCACATCAAAATACATAAAAAAATCACTCCCCCGTCGATGTTTTTCCTTACAGGGAAACAAAATCTTAAAATAGAAAGCACATGAAAAATGTTCTGTTAATAAGAGACTAAAAAATCAAATGCCATAATTGCTTATTTTTACCCTAAAAATAAGCAATTATGCATTCGTCTTTTTTATCACAGGTGGTAGTTTTGTAGAAAAAATTATATCTGGAACCATTACGCATTTTGTAATAATATCACATTGAAATGGGATAGTCAAGCTTGGAAATACAAAAAAACAAATTTAAAGAAAAAAACTCCCCGTGGAGGGAGTTTTGATTTGTAAGCATTAAAAGTTAATTAAATTAATTATTTTATTTCTATGGAAGCACCGGCTTCAACAAGCTTATCTTTAATGGATTCCGCTTCTTCTTTGCTGATCTTTTCCTTGACAGGCTTGGGTGCTTCATCGACAAGGGCCTTTGATTCCTTTAAACCAAGGCCGGTAATTTCGCGGACGACCTTGACTACCTGAATCTTTTTCTCTCCTGCTGAGGTCAGGATGACATCAAATTCGCTTTGTTCTTCCTGGGGGGCTTCCTCCGCTGCAGGCCCTGCCGGAGCAGCCATCATTGCCATGGGAGCCGCAGCACTAACTCCAAATTCTTCCTCAAAGCTTTTAATTAACTCAGACAGTTCCAGGACGGTCATACCCTTAACAATTTCCAGGACTTCCTGTACTTTCGACATTATTTTGCCTCCTTTAGTTATTTTAAGAGTTTTAAGTTTTTGGTAACAAAAGAGTAAAAGCAGGTTTAACTATTTTCCTGCTGTTCTTTTTTTTCTTTCACAGCCTGAAGAACAAAGGCCAGGTTACGAATATTCCCCTGTAAAACATTCAGCAATCCGGATATCGGTGCCTGGAAACAGCCAAGGGCTTTCGCAAGAAGGACCTCCCTCGGCGGTAGTTCCGATAAACGTTTCAGGCTGCCTTCATCCAATACATTCTTGTCGAGAACGCCTCCTTTTAAGGAAAGCTTATCATTCTCCTTGGCAAACTTAACTAAAAGTTTTACAGGTGTTAACGGATCATCAAACCCGTAGGCAATACCCATGGGTCCTTCCAGGTAATCTTCAAGATCGTTCAAACCGGTCTCCCTGGCCGCAATTTTGGTCAATGTATTTTTAACTACCCGGTATTTGATCCCTTCCTGCTGTAAAATACGGCGCAGTTTATTCATTTGAGCAACATTTAATCCCCTGTAATCCGTCAGAACAATAATATTTGCTCTACTTAAATCATCCTTTATTTCCGCAACTTTGTTTTCTTTTTCCGGACGTTTACCCAATATTTCACCCCCTTTTTTTATTCAACTTTTTAATTTTTTGTCTTTAAACTAAAAAAACCTTCCCGCAAGAAGGTAATAATTAAGGACACCGCTGTCTTAACAGTTCCTTTCTTTTACCTCGGCAGGCGGCGTTAAACCATTATGCAAAAGCACCTGCTGTCTGCGGTACTGTAGTATTTATGTTTTATATCTCGCTTTAAGATTTTTTATAAAGAAAAAACCTCCATTATCACGATCACGCCTTACCTAAAGTAGCAGCTTTCTGGGTGTTTACTTTTATTCCAGGACTCATTGTGGAGCTCACCGTAATGCTTTTTAGATACTGACCTTTAGCTGCAGCCGGTTTGGCTTTAATTAGCGTTTCAATAACGGTATAAAAGTTTTCCAACAAATTTTCAGGTGAAAAGGATATTTTCCCTAGAAGAACATGAATATTTCCGGCTTTATCAGTCCGATACTCTACTTTTCCTGCCTTAATTTCAGCGATAGCCCGGCTTACATCAAAAGTAACCGTTCCCGTCTTGGGATTGGGCATAAGTCCCCGGGGGCCGAGAATACGTCCCAGTTTTCCTACGATACCCATAACATCAGGGGTAGCTACCGCGACATCAAAATCCAGCCATCCACCTTGAATTTTTTCCGACAGTTCTTCAACTCCAACGATATCGGCACCGGCATCTTCAGCTTCTTTGGCTTTCTCTCCTTTGGCAAAAACAATTACGCGCAGCTCTTTTCCGGTTCCATGCGGTAAAACAACCGCTCCCCTGACCTGCTGGTCGGCATGCTTGGGATTCACACCAAGTTTTACGGCAAGCTCCACTGTCTCATCAAATGAAGCAGTAGCAACTTCTTTTAAGAGAGAAATAGCTTCTACAGGATCGTAATGAACGGTCCGGTCAACCTTGTTTTTAGCTTCCAGATATTTCTTGCTGTCTCTGGACATTTAATTACCTCCTCGTGGTCCCAACGAAAATAATTTTCTCCCACCTAAGTTCAATCTTCAACCACAATCCCCATGCTGCGGGCAGTACCTTCAATAATCTTCACCGCAGCTTCCAGCTCTACCGTATTAAGATCTTCCAATTTTTGTTTTGCAATGTCCCTAACCTTATCCCGGGAAATTTTCGCTACTTTAACTTTGTGAGGTTCTCCGGAACCTTTATCAATATTCAAAGCTTTTTTTAAAAGAACCGCCGCAGGAGGGGTTTTGGTTATGAAGCTAAAAGAACGATCTTCATAAACACGCAGTTCAACTGGAATAATCAATCCTGCATCACCGGCAGTTTTTTCATTAAATTCCTTACAAAATGCCATAATATTAACACCGTGCTGTCCCAGCGCAGGTCCGACAGGGGGAGCAGGTGTTGCTTTCCCGGCAGGAATCTGTAGTTTGATCATACCGATTACTTTTTTTGCTTTGGCCAAAAGATGCACCTCCCCTCTTTCAAAATGTTAATAAAACCTTAAAGTTTTTCAACCTGGTCAAAAGTTAATTCAACAGGAGTTTCTCTGCCAAACATTGAAACGGTTACTTTTAATTTTCCCCTCTCGGGATGAATCTCTTCAATACCTCCGATAAAGTTGCTGAAAGGACCGCTAATAACTCTAACCTGCTCCTTGAGAACAAAAGGTATCTTTGTCTTTGAACCGTCCATGCCCATCTGTTTAAGAATATGATTGACTTCCTGTTCACTTAAATGTATCGGTTTGGAGCCCGGGCCGACAAAACCGGTTACACCTGGGGTATTACGCACAACAAACCAGGAATCATCTTCCATAATCATTTCAACCAGCACATACCCGGGAAATACCTTTCGGAGGATGGTTCGTCGCTGACCGTTTTTAGTCTCGATCTCCTTCTCCACGGGAACCAGAACGCGAAAAATCTTATCCTGCATCTCCATGGATTCTACCCGCTTATCCAGGTTCGTTTTTACTTTATTTTCATAACCTGCATAAGTGTGTATCACATACCACCTTTTTTCTCCCATAAATAAGGAGGAAGCTTATGCCTTTGCTTCCCGCTTCTCCTCCTCACATTAAATTATCTGGTAACCAAATTATTAAATGACAAGCTTTAGTGCCGCTGTAAAACCGGTATCAAGAACCCAAAAGAAGGCACCTATCGCCAGGATAACCACAATAACTATCCCTGTAAAAACCGATAATTCACGCCTGGTAGGCCAGTTTACTTTTTTTAATTCAACTCTTAAATCATGTAAAAAACGTTGCAATTTCCTGAAGTAGGTCGCCATTTCTTTCCTACCTCCCTGCCGTTATTTTGTTTCTTTATGCAAAGTATGCGTTGTACAGCGGGGACAGTATTTCTTAAATTCCAGCCTATCCGCTTTGGTTTTTTTATTTTTGGTGGTTGTGTAGTTTCTCTCTTTGCATTCGGTACAGGCCATAGTAACTTTAACGCGCATTTCAAACACCCCTTTTACCTCTTAATCGCCACAACCTTCAATTTATCACAGTTCTTTGTCAATGTCAATATAGGGTAAAAGGCTTGCCTAACAAAGTAGTTTTGCCTTCTCCTTATTTGTTTATACGTCGGCTAGCTAATTTCACAAAAAGCCGAAGCACAACGGCATCGGCTTTTTAGAAAATCTCAGATATTTTCATCCTTTTTTCATTGTTACTCAATAATGGAAGTAACGACTCCCGCGCCCACTGTCCGGCCGCCTTCCCGAATAGCAAAGCGCAACCCTTCTTCCGTGGCAATGGTTGTGATCAGCTCAATGACCATGTTGACATTGTCTCCCGGCATGACCATTTCCACACCTTCGGGAAGAGTGATGTTACCCGTTACATCTGTGGTACGAAAATAAAACTGCGGCCGGTATCCCTGGAAAAAGGGAGTATGCCTGCCACCCTCTTCTTTTTTCAGAACATATACCTCCGCATTAAATTTTTTGTGCGGCTTGATGCTGCCCGGCTTGGCTAATACCTGGCCGCGCTCGATCTCTTCGCGGTCAATACCCCGCAGCAGAACACCAATGTTATCGCCCGCTTCGGCTTCATCCATGGTTTTACGAAACATTTCCACTCCGGTAGCAACCGTTTTGCGCGGACGCTCACTAAAACCGACAATCTCTACCTCATCCGTCACGTGAATAACACCGCGTTCTACCCGCCCCGTGGCAACGGTGCCGCGACCGGTAATCGTAAATACGTCTTCCACAGGCATCAGGAAAGGCTTATCCTTGTCGCGCTCAGGAGTCGGAATATAGGCATCAATAGCTTCCATTAATTCCCAGACAACTTTACAGTTCGGGCAGTCTTTTGCTCCACAACCACATTCCATAGCTTTCAGTGCGGAACCCGTTACGATAGGTATATCGTCACCGGGAAATTCATAGATGTTTAACAGATCCCGAACTTCCATTTCAACCAGTTCCAATAATTCAGGATCGTCAACCTGGTCCGCTTTATTTAAAAAGACGACTATATAGGGAACCCCAACCTGACGAGCCAAAACAATGTGTTCCCTGGTCTGCGGCATCGGTCCGTCCGCAGCTGAAACGACCAAAATGGCACCGTCCATCTGGGCCGCACCGGTAATCATGTTCTTAACATAGTCGGCATGCCCCGGACAGTCCACGTGGGCATAGTGCCGATTATCAGTTTCATATTCCACGTGCGCCGTGGCAATGGTAATACCGCGCTCCCGCTCTTCCGGCGCTTTGTCAATGGCATCAAAATCCATCCGGGACGCTAATCCTTGCGAAGCTAAACAGTAGGTAATCGCCGATGTTAAAGTCGTTTTCCCATGGTCCACATGCCCAATAGTCCCGACGTTAACATGCGGTTTGGTTCGCTCAAACTTCTTCTTGGCCATATTTTCTAAGATCCTCCTTTATGCAAATTACCGCTATGCAATCATCCGTTTTTTGCTAAAAGTTTATATTAAAAAAAAACACCCGTAAGTATTATGGTGGCGGCGCAGGGACTCGAACCCCGGACACTACGGGTATGAACCGTATGCTCTAACCAGCTGAGCTACGCCGCCATGGAGCTCACGACCGGATTCGAACCGGTGACCTTATCCTTACCAAGGATACGCTCTAACCTGCTGAGCTACGTGAGCAGTAAACGAAGAACGGTCTACTGTCATAATAAAAAAACATCTATGTTTAAAGTAAAAAACACTAGATAGTCTGGTTGCGGGGACAGGATTTGAACCTGCGACCTCCGGGTTATGAGCCCGACGAGCTACCTGACTGCTCCACCCCGCGTTATTCATTCTCTTACCTCATTAAAACACCTTTTATAAACTGATTCTGCCTGTCTTTATCACGACCAAGAGTAATTGTAGCACCAATCAATATGTTTGTCAAGATTCTTCCTTCATCATTTATATATTCTTCCTTCATTTAAAAATCACTCCTGTTATTCCATGGGACAGACAGAAGTGCTTTATCTTTTTTCAAGACCTTAAGAGCCTTGTAAAGGCCGCAAAATAACCCAATACCAACGTAAGCCGACAACAAATAAAATATCCATTCTCGTTGTAGAAGAATAAGTACAATAAATATTATTATCCCCAGATAAAAAAATAGAAAAGAAAAAGATCCTGTTTCTTTATCGTTTTTAAATTTCCTTTTCATGGCCGGATAGCGTATTTTGCTCACCATTAAAAGAGAAAGTAAGAGGATATAGGGAAAAGCAATCCAGGTGTTGTTAAAAAATCCCTGAAGTATCAGGGCAACGAGCGCACCGCCTGCTATCGTAATAGGCAATCCGATAAAATCTCCCTTTTCTGAGGAAGTCATCAGATTAAACCTTGCCAGGCGCCATGCTCCGGCCAGCGGGAAAAAAAGTGCCGCCGCCAGCCCAAAATTTCCAAAATATTTTAAAGAGACAGCATAAAATAAGGCAGCAGGAACTACACCAAAAGAAACCAGGTCGCAGAGTGAATCAAGTTGTTTTCCCCGCTCACTGTTGACATTAAGCTTTACTGCCAGCTTACCGTCTATTCCGTCCAAAACCATGGCGATAAAAATCAGAGAGATACTCAAATCATAGCGATGTTCCAACATATATAATAAAGCCATGACTCCAAGGGATAGATTTCCCAGGGTAAAAAAATCAGGAATTAATTTTTTTACCGTCTCTTTGAAACTCTCCCAAAATAGTCTCTCCTCCACGGACTCGATCACCCTCTTTTACATTAATAATAACATCCGTCGGTAAATAAATTTCTGTACAAGACCCAAATTTAATCATACCGATCGGCATGCCGGGCTCAACAAAATCTCCCGTTTTAATCCAGGTAACAATTCTCCTTGCCACCTTGCCCGCTATTTGCACAACAAGTATTCTTCCCTCTTCTGTTAATATTCCGATAAGATTTCGCTCGTTTTCCAGAGCAGCCTCTTCTTTAAAAGCAGGCAGGAACCGGCCGGGAATATGCTGCTGAAAAGGAATTGTTCCACGGAAGGGGGAACGGTTAATATGTACATCAAAAATAGATAAAAAAATTCTAATTTTAATTGCTTCACCCTGCAAAAAATTGTCTTCATAGACCTTCTCTATTTTAACGATCCGTCCATCAGCCGGAGCTAGAATGAGATCATTTCCTCCAGGAGGTTTTCGAACCGGATCGCGAAAAAAAAAGGCGACAAATAACGTAAAAAGAAGAAACAAAGGAAATAAATAACCACTTATGCCATATGCAAGAAGTGTAATCAAGGCAACCGGTATGAGATACTGATAGCCAGGCCCGGCAATGGGAATTTTTTTCATATTACCCTCACTAAAAAATGATGAATAAAAATACAAAAAATTTTATTATCACAACCTTATTATAACAGATAATAAACCCTTTAGGAAGAAAAAAGGGAGGAAGCTTTTCTTGTTTCAAACTTGTTTCAAATTAGATGCGGCATTCTTTCTTCTTCTTTTCTTCCTTCCGTTTTCCTTTCAGCAATAAATTGATCCCGAAACCGGTCTTTTTTTGCGCTCTGCTGCCACTGCTCATTCTCTTCCGAGAAAGCAATATCCCTGTAAATATCTAAAGTTTGCAGAGCAATACTATCCCATGAATATTGTTGAACCGCTTTTTGATATGCTTTTTCCGCCAGCGATTTTGCAAACTCCTCATTCCCAAGAAGCCGGCAAATTTGATCGGACAGGGAGTGAAAATTCCCAGGGTAAACCTTAAGCCCATCTACTTCATGTCGGACAATCTCATCCATTCCGCCTACTGAAGAAACAATAACAGGGGCATTGGAGGCCATTGCTTCCAGAGCTACGATGCCGAAGGGCTCATACAAACTCGGGAAAACGGCGGCCGAAGCACGATTATAAAGTTCATTGCGGGTAGTATCGTCAATAAATCCCCAAAATTGAACATGGTTTTCCAGTCCCATCTCCCTGGTTTTATCCCGCAGATATTCTTCAAAAGGACCTGTCCCGGCAATGACAATTTTAACCCGAGGAAATCTTTCCAGAATAGACGGTGCTGCATCCAGTAATACCTGCACTCCTTTTTCGGGAACAAGACGGCCTATATAAAAGATTATTTTTTCCTGGGGGTCGTAAAAACTTTTATCCAAAACCGCTGTGCTTTCAAACTTATAAGCGTCAGGCCGAATTCCATTGGGAATCACCGCCAGTTTTTCTTCCGGCACTTGAAAAACATGGATAAGTTCTTCTCGCATATACCTGCTGCAGCAGATAACTTTCCATGCTTCATAGATCATCCACCATTCAATATCGCTGATGTTGCTTTGCTCACGATTATGCAAACCGTTATTACGGCCGTACTCCGTGGCATGGATCGTTGCCAGTAGAGGTGTTGTATAAATATGTTTCAGTGCACGACCACCATAAGCTACCAGCCAATCATGGGCATGAATTAAATCATAACCGCCATTCCCGTTAAAAAGGGAGGCTCCTTTCTCGATAAGGGCAAAATTAAATCTCTGGACCCAATCAATAAAATCCCTCCCTTCACCTCCGTGATAGGGAAACACTCTGTACACATTTATCCCTTCCATAACTTCCTTTTCAGGATACCTCTCTTCTCCGGCAGTAATAACATCGACCCGGCAACCACCGGCAGCAACAAGCGCTCTGGATAATTCATAAACGTGCTGGGCAAGGCCACCGACCATTTTGGGAGGAAATTCCCAGCTAAGCATTAAAATTCGCACAGCTTTCACCCTTTCTGAAGTAGTAACCTCATTTACCGTTGTTAGTATTCCCAGGCAAACGGATGGTATGAAAAAAAAGAAAAAAAACCCCAAATTTAATTAGGGCTCGGAAGTCTTTCCGTAGTTATAAATAAATTCTTTGGGTATTAGCTGTCTAAAGAGAAAAGACGGGCTGCATTATCTCCCCTGATCTTTTTTATTTCATGGGCTTCGAGGCCCGAGCCTTCCAACTCGCGCAGGTAACGCCGTGGAGAAATTAAGGGATAATCACTGCCCAGGAGAATTTTATCCAGAATTCCGATCTCCCTGACAACCCTGTAGATGTTTCTACTGTATAAAAAGGGACTTGCGGAAGTATCGTAATAGACGTTTTGCAGCTGCTCTTTCAGCTCCGGCATTAATTCGTAAAAACACAGTCCCCCTCCCCAGTGTGCAAAGATAAGTGATAAAGAAGGAAATTTTGCCGCGAATAAGGCTCCTTCCTTAATGGAAATATCCCCTTTTCCGGTATATTGGTGTCCGACATTTTCATTAAGGTGGAGTAAAAGAGGAAGTCTCCTTTCCTGGCAGTAATAAGCAAGTCTCTCCACCGCCTCTCCCTCCAGGGCAAAATCCTGCCCCCAGGGAAAAAGTTCTCCCACACCCCTTGCTCCATTTGTAAGGGCGCGATCCAATTCCTCTTCCATCATTTTATCCAAAGGGGAAACGACAGCCATTGCTATCAGCCTCTGGGGATAAATCCTTGCTGCCTCCAGGATATAATCGTTCATTTCCCTGCAAAGACCGGGGTCGGAGGAAGCAAAGCCGCTAACAGCCGTTCTTTCCACGCTACACTTATCCATCTCCGCGAGAAGATCTTCAACCGTTGCATATTTATGCCCTTTGCTGGAACAAATTTCGGCCAGAAAGGGATCCCGGCAGGTATATTTCTCAATTCTCCGGGTTACCTCCGGAGGAAACAGATGGACATGGACATCAAAAATCATGGTAAAAGACCGGTTCTCAGACGGACCGGACCGGTTCTACCTCCTTTTACAAAAAAAGATGATAGGTCAAGTGTGCACAGGTGCTACACTTCAGCCAGAACATGAAAAACCTTGCGGTCTTGAAATTCACTTTTCTTTCCTTTATTCCAGTTTTGAACCGGGCGGTAAAAACCAACTACCCTGCTCCATACTTCCGTATCCTTTCCGCAGGAGGGGCAGATATATTGTTCCCCGGAAAGATAACCGTGATCCATACAAACGCTGAAAGTCGGTGTGACGGTAACATAAGGAAGGCGATATTTGCCCAGCATTCCCTGTAACAGCTTTCTACAGGTTCCGATATCCTCCAGCTTCTCACCTAAAAAGCCGTGAAATACCGTTCCTCCCGTATAACGGGTTTGCAACTCTTCCTGCAGCTCCAGGGCATAGAAAATATCATCGGTAAAGCCGGCCGGAAGCTGTGTGGAATTCGTGTAGTATGGATCATCCTTACCTGCAGTAATAATCTCCGGATACAGTTCTTTATCCATACTTGCCAATCTGTAAGCCGTACCTTCAGCCGGAGTTGCCTCCAAATTGAAAAGCTGCCCGGATTCTTCCTGAAAATCCAGAAGTATACTTCTCATAATATCCAGAACTTTTACGGCAAATTTCTGCCCTTCCCGGGAGGAGATCTCCTCTCCGTTAAAATTTAAAAGAGCTTCATTCATACCGACAAGTCCAATAGTATTAAAGTGATTATGCCAGTAATAACCGAAACGCTCTTTAACCAGCCGCAGATAATGGCGTGAGTAAGGGTATAAACCCAGGTCAGTCATCTTTTCCAAAACATCCCTTTTAATAAGGAGACTATCCCTAGCCAGCTGCATTAATTTTTTCAGGCGGGTAAAAAAGTCCTCTTCCGACTTAGCGAGATAACCGAGGCGCGGCAAGTTTATCGTTACCACCCCGATTGAGCCTGTCAGGGGATTGGCACCGAAAAGCCCCCCTCCTCTGCTCCTCAGCACCCTGTTGTCCAGGCGCAACCGACAGCACATACTGCGGACATCTTCCGGAGAGAGTTCCGAATTAATGAAATTAGCAAAATAAGGAATCCCATAGCGTGCTGTCATCTCCAATATTTTGCAGGCAACTTCCCCGTCCCATTCAAACTCCGGGGTAATATTATAGGTAGGAATGGGGAAGGTAAAAATTCTTCCCCGGGCATCCCCTTCCATCATAACCTCACAAAAGGCCAGGTTCAGCATGTCCATCTCCTGTTGAAATTCACCATATGATTCCTTTCTTAGTTCCCCGCCGATTATAACCGGCTGGGAAGCTAAAATAGATGAAACCGTGACATCCATGGTAATATTGACAAAAGGTGTCTGGAACCCCACACGGGTCGGTACATTCAGGTTAAAAATAAACTCCTGCATCGCCTGCTTTACCTCACGATAAGTCATGCCGTCATAACGTATAAAAGGAGCCATATAAGTATCAAAATTGGCCAGGGCTTGGGCTCCGGCCGCCTCACCCTGGAGGGTATAAAAGAAATTTACAATCTGTCCCAGGGCAGTCCGGAAGTGCCTGGGGGGGGCGCTTTCCACTTTCTGAGAAACCCCGGCAAAACCGTTCTCCAAAAGGTCGGCCACATCCCAGCCGCAGCAATAGGGAGCCAGAAGACTAAGGTCATGCAAATGAAAGTCACCTCTCCGGTGAGCTTCCTTAATTCCCTCGGGATAAACTTTTTCCAGCCAGTATCTGGATGTCACCGCTGAAATGATGTGATTGTTCAATCCCTGCAGGGAGTAATTCATATTACTGTTTTCATTAATACGCCAGTCCTCTCCCCCCAGGTATTCCTGAAACATCTTCTCCGAATTGAGCAGGATATTCTGGAAGTTCCTCAGTTCCTCCCGCTGCTTGCGGTAAAGAATATATGCCTTGGCTGTTTTGGCATGTCCATTTTCAATAAGAACTTTCTCAACTATATCCTGGACTTCCTCCACACTGGGAAGCGTCTCACGAAACGATGCGCAGATCAAAGCCAAAACTTCATTGGAAAGTTTTACAGCCAACTCCCGATTCGCCCCTCCAACGGCTTGAGCTGCTTTAAAAATAGCGCTGGTAATTCTCTCCTGGTCAAATGCCTTAACCCGGCCGTCCCTTTTAATTATTTTTTCCGGAATAATTGTCATATTTATCTTTCCTCCGTAACTGACAAACCTCCGCTAAATCAGGAGGCAATATTTTCTAACATTGTTATTTTATTTTAAGATTCTCTCTTCATCATGCAATTTCCTTCCGGGCAATAATATTTTAAATTTTGCTCCCTTTTATTCCAATGAAGCTAAGGCTCACTATCGTGACGGAATTTTGTCCCTTACCCTTCCAAAACTCGAACCTGAAAAATTAAAAGGAAGAAAAGTCGATATCCAGTAGCTTTGCAGCGCTCGAGGACGGAAAGATGTCGGAGCATCGTTGAGCAAAGTTTTAACAGTCCAAGTATACCCGTTGCTGCGGATAATTACCGCTCCGTGCAAGTCTGTCCGGTATGTTTTCACATTTTTCTTATCCAGTGCCGAGAGAGTGTCCGGATGAGGGTGACCGAAAGAATTTACGCCAACGCTGATTACTGCTACAACGGGATTTATTTTTTCTAAAAACCGGGACATCCCAGCCAGATATGCGCCGTGATGGGGAATTTTTAAAATCCGGCTTTGCAAATTTATGTTTTCTTCCAGCAACTTTTCCACCGCCCGGGATTCAATATCCCCTGTGAAAAGAAAATACACTTTTTTATAACAAAGCTGCATAACCAGAGAATTGTTGTTCTCATCGCTTTCGTTCCCGGAAAAAATTTTTTCGGGAGGATTGAAAATTTTGAGTTCCAGCGACGGTTCCAAAGTAATCGTATCCCCGGCCTGAAGCAGTTCCCGGGGTATATTTTTTTGCCGGATCATTTCCAATAAATTGTTATACCTGTCTGTATCAGTCTTCTCTGAGTTGGTTAGCACCAAGCCGACAGGAAACTTCTCCAGGACAGCCGTAAACCCGCCAAAATGATCTTCATGGGGATGGGAAACAATAACAGCATCCAACGCACGCACCCGCCTTTGTTGTAAAAAAGGAACGACAACACGGGAACCGGGGTCTAAATCATTTGACGCATAACCAGGTTTTCCTCCCGCGTCCAATAGTAAATGCCTCCCATGGGGTGTTTGGATATAAATAGCGTCACCCTGGCCCACATCAAGAAAAACAACTTCCAATCTTCCGCAAATATGGAGCGTCCCGCCCCACCAGGAAAACAGAAGAACCGGCAGCAAAATTCCTGCAGTCAAACGTAACAAGAATAAACATTTTTGAGACAAAAAAAGCGAACTTTTTGATGAAGCTGGAGAGGAGAGCTCACGGGACAAGGAGTGACCGGTAACGGCCGGACTAAACAGCAGGGCGTAATAAAGAAATATCTCCCAATTACGGGGTGGGAAGAGTTCCAAAGCAGCAAACGCAGCACCTCCCATAAACTTTGTCACCCAAATCATATACGCCAGAAGCGGGTAAGCAGCCAGGGTAAAGAAAGAACCCGCGGCCGGAAGAAGTAAACCAAGAATTGCGGCAAAAAGACCGATCCCCAACACCAGGGCCATCAAGGGCAAAAGAAGCAAATTTACCGCAAATGCTACCAGGGAAATCTCCCCAAAATAGAGGGCACTCAAAGGTAATACACCAAGCTGCGCAGCAAACGTAACAGCTGCCAGGGAGGAAATTTGCCGGCGCCAGGGAAAAAATGAAAAGCAAGGTGCGTCAAGAAAGTCTGATAAGCATTTTTGCCAGGGAGGAGCCAGGATAATAATAGCAGCCGTCGCTGTGTAGGAAAACTGCAATCCCGCGCTGAAAAGCAGTAAAGGATTATATAACAGCGTCAGAAGACCGGCCGCAGCCAGAGCACTGGGAAGGTCCTTTTCCCGATCCAGACAGTAAGCCAGAAGACCTGTCAGGATCATAATAAAAGCACGCAGTGTCGCCGGTTTCATGCCGGTAAGGAGGACATAAGCAAAGAGAAAAACAGCTGTCAAGAAAAAAAGAGACCATCTCCCATGGCCGAGACCAGCTCTTTTTAATATAAAGAGTAGAAAAGCCGCAACTAAACCGGTATGAAGTCCGGAAACAGCTAACAGGTGAGAGACACCGGAACGGCGAAAATATTGCTCCGTCGCGGGGTCCAGATTTTTTCGCTCCCCGAAAAGCATTCCCGTTAAGAGGCTGCCCTCCCGTTCGGGGAGATAGGCTTGCAGAACGGAAGTCATCCTTTGTTTTATCTGCAAAGCTGCCTGTCGCAGGAAAGAGAGGCTGTCGGATACCCCCAGATCTGCAGCATCGGAAGCAGATCCGTAAAAAACCGCGGCTACACCCTGCGTTTCCAGAAAAGCATGATAATCAAACCCTCCCGGGTTGCGCCGCACTTCCGGATTATAAAGAATACCTTGCAGGGATACTTTTTGCCCGTAAGAAAAAAAAGCAGAAGCGCCTTCTTCCGGACGATCTTTGTCCCCGTCCCGGGCACCGGAACTGCCGGCCGCGTCCAGCCGGAGCGTAACCCGCACTGTGCCGCTGACAGGATAATTCTCTCCCCCGGCAATTACCAGCTCGGAGCGGAGTGGGAAAACCGCCTCGCCGTCGCTCCACAACGGTTCGTCATCCACCATACCTATGAGGGTGCATTTTCCCCCGGCAAATTCCCGGATGTTTCCGCCCACCTTCTGCAGGGAAAGGTTACAGGCCAGGCTTCCGACAGCCAGGAAAAGCAACAAAGGAGGTATAACAGCATCTGGTCCTTCAGCCTTACGAACAAGATTAAATAAAGCCCAGGCCAGAGCTCCAATGAGAAGATAGACAGAAGCATAAACCGAAAAAAAATAACGCCCCATGACAATTCCCAGAACATAGGCAAAGGTAATGAAAACCAGGAGACGGCTCATGCAAGCTACTCCTTACGGTAAATTGCAATCATATGGAAATATTTCTACTTTGTCCCTGATTTTCCTTCTTTGATTCGTGCAAATGAACTTGAGCTTTTAAACAGGTATGATATATTAAAAGGGATAAGACGGTGAAATGAAGGATAGAAAGAACTCTTTTAAGGAGGTTTCTATTAATGAAAAAACAAAAATCAGATTTTGAAAATACTTTCAGATGTGACCATTGTGGTAAAATTATTGAAAGGGAGAAAAAGATATATACATCTTCTGACGATACAGGAAGACAGCTTTGTGTTTCGTGTGCAGAAAACAATAAGGTTTCAACAGACAATATAGAAACAGTAGATAAAGTTTCAGACAGTTTTAGAGAGTGGGTGAAAGATAATAATTGGATGTGCGGATATGAGGTAGATGATGAAGGTAATGAATTTTAAAAAAAGCCTTCCCGGTAATTTTTATTCCTTTTATTTTAATAGAAAAAGATGCAAAGAAAAGGTTGACATCGTCGGTTGCTCACTTTATAATAGAACCACGGAGAAAAATAATTAAATGAATGATAGGACAAAGATGTCCCTCTTCCAAGGTTAAGAGGTCTGGAAGAGGGCATTTTTTTTGTCGGGCCTGCCGGATGGGATGGGGACAAAGGCGTTCAATTCTGTGTGCAAAAAGCACGGAAAAGGACGCCTTTTATTGTATCCGGGGGAGGAGGTGGTTTATGATTACCAACAATTGTATATTTTCATATGTTTGGTAAAAAGATGTAATACTATCACTAGATGGGAGTGCTGAAGATGAGAAGAACGCTTTTATATCTATTAATCCTATTGGTATTTCTTATACCGGCAAATTCTGCTTTTGCAGCAAGCGAGCCCCTTGATTTTTCCATAGCCATTGATACAATTTGGGTACTTCTTGCCGCTTTTCTCGTATTTTTAATGCAGGCCGGCTTTGCCATGGTAGAGGCCGGTTTCACCAGAGCCAAAAATGCCGGTAACATTATTATGAAAAACTTTATGGATTTTTGTTGCGGCAGTATTGGTTACTGGCTGGTTGGTTTTACTATTATGTTTGGGGTTAGTACAGGGGGCATTTTCGGCCTTGGCTCTCTGGCCCTCGGGGGAGACTGGTCTCACCTGGGACTGGGTATTCCTCTCTATGCTTTCCTGATCTTTCAAACCGTTTTTGCGGCAACTGCAGCTACCATAGTCTCCGGTGCGGTTGCGGAGAGGATTAAATTTTCCGCGTATCTAATTTACAGTATCGTTATTACCTGCTTAATTTATCCGGTGGTCGGACACTGGGCCTGGGGAGGCGGATGGCTCAGCAATCTTGGTTTCATCGATTTTGCCGGTTCCACTGTTGTTCATTCCGTCGGAGGCTGGGCGGCCCTGGCCGGAGCGCTTATTCTAGGCCCACGGCTCGGCAAATTTAATGAAGACGGGACCATAAACGCCATTCCCGGTCATAGTATCACTTTAGGTGCTCTTGGCGTATTCATTCTTTGGTTTGGCTGGTTTGGTTTTAATGGCGGCAGCACTATCTCCGGAATGAATACCGATATAGCTTTAATTATTGTTAATACCAATCTGGCTGCCGCGGGAGCAGGAATATTAGCCATGATAACCACCTGGGTCAGGTACGGGAAGCCTGATGTCAGCATGACATTAAACGGCGGGTTGGCAGGTCTGGTTGCCATTACTGCGGGATGCGCCAGTGTTAGTCCTGTCGGAGCTGCGCTCATCGGCGCACTGGGCGGTATATTGGTGGTATTCTCGGTTGAGTTTGTCGAGAAAACAATGCGAGTAGACGATCCTGTTGGTGCCATATCTGTACATGGAGTTTGCGGGGCTTTCGGCACCCTCATGGTTGGAATCTTTGCTGTTGGAGGAGGTTTGGCTTACGGAGGAGGGTGGAGCCTGCTCGGAATTCAGGCCCTTGGTATTCTGGCCACTGCCTGTTGGGTGTTGCCGGCATCCCTGCTCCTGTTTGTTTTCGCCAAGAAAGTCACAGGGTTGCGGGTCGTCCGGGAGGAAGAAATTCTAGGTCTGGACTTGTATGAACACGGTATGGAAGCTTACTCGGATTTTGTGCCACGGTAGCTTGATCCTGTTTAGTAGAAAAAAGTCAGGTAAAGGAGGGTTAAAAACATGAAAAAAATTGAATGTATTATACGGCCGACCAAGCTGAAAGAACTTGAAGATAAGTTGAACAGCAAAGTGTCCGGAATGACAGTAACATATGTCAAGGGTTACGGTCAAACCAGGGGAGAGACGCAATTTTATCGAGGAACACCCATGAGCGCCAACCTCTTGCCAAAAATCAAGGTGGAGTTTGTGGTTGAAGACGCCAAGATGCAAGAAATTGTCGACCTGGTAATAGAAACATGTAAAACCGGCAAATTGGGTGACGGTAAAATATTCATTTTTGATGTGGTCGATGCCATCAGAATCCGTACCGGTGAAAGAAAAGAAAAAGCTTTATAGGAGTAAACAGTGGGCAAAAGAGGAAAAAGTCGGGACAGAAAGCCGGGACAAAGAACTGGAAAGGGAGCCGACCGAGGCAAGGAGCGTTCTGTAAAAAGAACGTTCCTTGCCTTTTTAACCCGGATTGGGATCGGCTTTCTTGCCGGTAGATTCCCTGGAAGGACAGTCCTGCATTGTCTGGATGAATCTGGCCCTGAATTTTGCCAGGGAAAACCGGCAACTAATGATGGAGCGAGTAAAGAATATCGTCTTTAACTCTGTAAAGAAATATGCCGGATTTTACGGAATTGAGATGGATATGGAAGTCAATGCTCATCACACTTACGCAGCCAAAGAAAATCATTTCGGGGAAAATATTTGGGTGCACCGCAAGGGAGCCATACGGGTCCGGGAAGGCGAACAGGGAATCATCCCCGGGGCCATGGGTTCCTTCAGTTATATTGTGAAAGGTTTGGGAAACCCGAAAGTTTTTCTTCCTGATCGCATGGGGCCGACCGGAAAATGAGCCGAAAAGAGGCGGAACGACGGTTTAAGTACCAAGATGTGTTAAGTGATTTAAAGCAGTTGGATGTCACTCTGGGTACCCCCAACAAAAACAAAATCACCGATGAATGCCTGTGGGCCTATATATCGACCAGGTCCTTGATAATGAGCGGGATTTGGTAAGGTCGGTAATGAAGTTGAAGACAGTGGCGATGATTAAGTCCGGTTGAAAAATAGTCCGGAAAAAGAAAGCGGATAAAAGTTGCGGTGCGGGATGGTTACACCGTAGTATATCAAGTAGTAGCTAAAATTAATAAAGTAAATATGTAACCATATAATGATAGAAAGATATACTATATTAGAAGGTGGGCAAAAAAAACCTGCCTTGATAAAACCAATTAAGAAAGGATGAAAACAAATTGGCAGATAATGCCAAATTTTTTGGTGCTATTGAGGATAGTATTGTCGAGATCAAATCCGATCAACAAAGAATTGATGTGGATGGAGTAATTAAGGGTGTAACAGTTACCGGATTTATTGATGTGGAAAAAATAATATGCCTGGGTTACAAAAGATGTTTCATTGAAAAGAAGTTACCATTTCAGACCTTAATTCTTTGTAGACCAATCTTTTTTTCAGAAGAAGGATTTGGAGTAGAATAGATTATATCTGAAGGTCTGGAAAACGGATTTGACAACTTTGGGTTCATTTTTAATTAATTTGGTAGAAAAGCCAGGGGTTATACTTGACCTCCGGCTTATTTTTTATGAAGAAGACAGCAATATCATACAGTAAAAAATTTGAGGCTGAGTGGCATTGACGGGACGATAACTGTTCAGAATGCCGACCCCTTTTATTTTCCGGACCATACAAACATCGCTCGGAACCTTTGTTTTTTTCGTTTAATATCATAAATTGTATCTGAGCAACACTTAAAAAAACTGGAATGGAGAGTACATTGTGAGCAGGATTAAGAAAGTAATTGGAGAACAGGGCTTGCAGAATCGTATCACTTTTTTAGAGAAAATGATTAACGAATTAATATCTGAAATTGAAATTATAAAAAAAGATTTACAAAGTAAAAATCAAGCAAATGATAAAAAAAATTTTGAGGTAATATCTGATGTTCAGAGTTTTAAAGTAGGTGATAATCTTGTTACCGAAAAGACAGGCTGGATTGTTGATAAAGGGGAGATAATTTGTGAAGGTGATGAACAATACTACCTTGAAAAACAGCTTCCATTTTCTATTGTAAGCATTAAAAAAATAACCAACATATAGGGAGCAATGTTATGCTCCCTGCTCCCCCCTTCCCCTTGTCTTTTTTACTAGTTCTGACGAATTGCTTCAATAGGACTAAGTTTTACTGCTCTGCGGGCAGGCAGCAAACCGGATAAAAAGCCAATAGCCATGGCAAAAATAACTGCAAAGAAAGCCAGCCAGGGAGGGATAACGGAAATTTGCGACTGTGTCCCCGACATACCCAGGTTAATAAAATTTCCGGCAAGTCGATTAATAATCGCTGAAGATCCATAACTAATCACAATACCGGTGACTCCGCCAATCAAGCCAATCATAGCCGCTTCGGTGAGAAACATGGCCGATATATCGGCATTGGTCGCTCCGATAACTTTATTTATTCCTATCTCTTTTGTCCGTTCGTAAATGGACATCACCATGGTATTGGTTATTCCCAGCGCTGCGACCAATAACGAAACACCGCCGATCCCGCCCAAAACCGCCTGAATAACCCGGGTTGTGTCTTCAATCCCTTCTAATGATTCCGCGGTTGACTGAACATTAAAGCCTTCTTCCCGCAACTCCGTTGCGAGCCCCGCTGCTCTGCTCACATCTTCGGTCCGCAGCAGGATATAACTGTAAGTTCCCTCTTCACTTTCACTGCTGCGGCGATCTGTGCTACGCTGCATAAATTTGGACAGCTTCTCCATATTCTCCAGAGAACCGAAAGCCTGCCAGGACCGGTCCATATTTTTTTCATCCAAAATTCCCACTACAGTAAAGCGGAAGTTTCTTGATTCATCCCTGTCATTGGTCAGAGTCAGGGTTATTCTTTCTCCCAGCAACTGCTGAGGGTCTTCCTCGGTTGTCTCATCTTCATTCATTCTACCGCTACCGCCAAAAGGGCGCTGCTGCTGTCCCAAGGCTTGGTTTAAACTCCTGCCCAAATTTGCCTGGGAAAAGTTTCTACCAGTCCCTCTGCGGGATTCATTTCTACTTTGTGCAGTCCGCTGCTGCTCCCTCTCATTAAAAAAGCTGTTAATTACTTCTGCTCCCACAATAATTTTCATATCATCTTCTTCAGTAATAATCTCACCGTAATCGGTGCTGAATTCAAGCTGTTCAAGTTGGCTAACATCGATACCAATTAACGACATACGGCCTGTTTTTCGCTGCCAGTTCACTGTTCCATTAATTTCTAAAGCAGGTGAAAGAGCGGTAATACCCGGTTTGGTTTTCAGCTCAGCCACGGTCTCATCGTTTAACAATTTGACTCCCTCCAGTGGATTCCCCTCCGTATCCACGGACTGGCTGGGGTTGAGACGAATAATATTCAAACTCCCCCACCTTTCCATATTGGCCCGTTGACTTTCATTCAGGCCGATGCCCAGGGAAAGCATGCAAATAATTGAAGCAGTACCAATAATAACGCCCAAAATGGTAAGTATCGCCCTCATTTTTCTCCGCCACAGGTTTCGATTCGCCATTAAGAGAAGATCAAATATGCTCATTTAGCATCTCCTCGTCCTTTTTTTTCAGGTGCTTTTTGCGCCAGATGACAACTCCTCCGGCGGCCAGCAAAAGGAAGACGATAAAATAACGGCTTACGACGAAGAGCAAACTCACCTTGTTTCCCTCATCCGGAGCTGTCAGACCCGCTCTCTCCCTTTCCGTCTCCTGGTGAAATGCACCCGTTGTCTCCCCCCGGGTATTTCCACTGAGGACATTTACCGTAAATGGCTCTGTTATTGTTATTTGCTGATTGTTATTGTCAAGATAGGACAATACTACATTACCGCTCACCTCCCCTTCCTGATCGGGGGTAATTGTTCCTTCAAAATAATCGCCCGCGCCGATTTCCATTTGGCCGAAGTAATAGGTGGCATTCTCCTTCGGGAAATCTCCTTCCAAACTGACCATAACATTATTGAGCGAAACTCTCCCCATATTGGCAATATCCGCCACCACTTCAAAAGGTTGTCCCACAAAAGCACTCTGGGGTAATTCCAGGTTGACCAACTGCAGCCTGGCCTCCTGGGTAACAGGAATATTGACAATATCATCTTCTGTATGGGACTGGCCTTCTCTGTCTTCATAAACAATATCTACCGGGACAATATATGTTTCGGCAGCAGAAGATGAATCAACGAAGAGGTCTATATCATGAACAACAGTTTCTCCTTTGCCGATCCTGGACAAATAAAAGCTGTTGCTGCTGTCAACAGGCGAAAAAACGGTTCCCTCTTTTTCACCGTCGATTTCGATTACCCCCAGGGATACCTTGACGTTATTCACTTCCTGATTACTGGTATTTTGCACATAGAGGCTTAGTGTAACCGTATTGCCGGCCAGGACGGCAGGGGTTGAAAGGGTATATTTGCTGATAATAACCCGCGGGACGCCGACTATCGTTTCATCAACTCCCAATGTCTCCGCAGTGATATTCAGGGTCTCAGCAGTTGAGTAACTCTCATCCCACAGGTCACTGTATGTAATATCGGTTGCCATCTGATAGACAGATAAATCAGCCTGGGCATTCATACCCATCTCCAGGGTGATCTCCCGTTCCTCACCCGAAGCCAATCTGTTAATATGTATAAGGTTGGAACCATCCCGGGGATAGATCAGGTCGCCGCCGTCCAGAGTGAGCTTTACTTCCCGGGCTTCGTTTTCACCGTCGTTGACAACTATCAAACCGAGGGTAAAATTTTTCCCCGGTTCGGCAAGTTGGACTTGTAATGATTTTATTTTCACATAAGGATTTGTATTTAGAGCCGCCTGTGAAAGGGGTAAATTTAAAGTTTCCATTTTTGTTTCTGTTTTGCTGCCGAGATAATAATAGGTTATCTCAATTTTTACCTGATTGCTCTGGCGCGTCTCCGCTGCCTTGATAGTAAACTTGACTGCTTCGCTCACTGATCCGGCCGGAATAGTTTCCAGAAACCTTTTATTGCTTAAATCAGTTATTTCAAAGTTTTCTAATCCGTCCAGTTCCAGGGACAGGTCACGAATATCTATCCGGGATTTATTTTCCAGAATAATAGCTGCTGCAAAGGGCTCCACTAAATTGGGGTCAGGGGGTGTAAATACCACCTCTTTAACCGAAACCTGGGGGATGAGACTGCCATACCCCACCGGAACGGTAATTGTTGTTGTACTGTGCACAGTTTCTTCGAAGTAGGAGTCTTTTCCGATTAGGTTAAGCCGTAAACAGTAATCCCTATCCAGGGCATCTTCCGCTACGACAATGGGTATGTTCCAGGTAAAAGTTTCATTTCCTTCAATTTTTTCTATAACCTTTTCCTGGTCCTCCTTATTCTTAAAGGAAAAAGGGTCTGTGGTTTCGGAAATTTCGCCCTGCAGGTCCAATAATTGCATCTCCAAACATACTTCAAAGGCCGGATTATTACTGATATTGCTGACTGTTAATGATAGAAAAAATTCGCCCCCGGGAATTACCTCATCGATGTTTTTTACTTCCAGGCTTAAAAGGGGTTGCACCTGTATGGGATCAGCCCAGCAGGTCACATTACTGATGAAACTGAACAGTAAAATAATCAAGACAAAGCACGTATGCTGTTTTATTTTCACGCTAGTTCCTCCCTGACAGTAATTTTTTCAATCCGGCCGTCGCTCATTTCCACCACTCTGTCTGCCTGAGCGGCAACATCCCGGTCGTGAGTAACGATGATTAAAGTCCGTTGTTGTTCCCTGGTGGCGGTCATCAGCAGTTTTAAAATCTCTGCTGATGTTCTGGTATCAAGATTCCCTGTGGGTTCATCGGCAAAAAGTATTTGCGGATTATTGATCAGAGCCCTGGCGATACAAACCCGCTGTTGTTGTCCCCCGCTCAGTTCAGTGGGCTTGTTGTTGAGTCTTGCACCAAGCCCCAAATCCAAGAGAACTTTTTTAGCCCGTTTTTCCCGCTCTTTTAAGGGAACCCCATCAAACACCAGCGGCATCGTAACATTTTCTAAAGCTGTCAAATTCGTGGTCAGGTTAAATGATTGAAAAATAAAACCGATATACTTGCGCCGAAAAACAGCCATTTGCTTTTCTTTGATGCGGCTTAAGGCCAGATTGCCGATGTATACCTCTCCCTCTGTCGGCCGCTCCAATCCCGAAGTTAAATGCAGCAACGTGGTCTTCCCCGAACCGGAAGTACCCAAAATGCAGAGATACTCACCCTTAAAAACATCTAAATTAATTCTGTTTAAAGCAGTAATTATTTCACTGCCGACAAGATATTTTTTAGTCAGGTCACGGATTTTAATTAATGAAATACAGCTTCCCTCCTCAAGTTACTGTTCTTCTTATCCTGCCTATAAATTTACAAAATACCGACATTAATTTTATAATCATGCAGCGGAATAAATCTCCGCTCTTCTGCAAGAAAAATGCCGCAAAAATGCCGCAAAATGTTTGCGCTGTTTATAGGTGGTAAAGCGACCATTTTTTAAAGGAGTTTTCAATTTTACATTGAATTAATAACAGGAGGATATAACAAGGAAGTGTTACGATGGATAACAAAAAAATTGTAGAGTTAATGGCCAATATTTATTCAGAGTTAAGAGAATTAAAAGAAGACCGCTTACAAGACAGGACCTCAATAGAATTAATTGCTTCTGAGTTAAGAGAGTTAAAAGAAGACCGCTTACAAGACAGGGCTTCAATAGAATTAATTGCTTCTGAGTTAAGAGAATTAAAAGAAGACCGCTTACAAGACAGGACCTCAATAGAATTAATTGCGGCCCAAACAGAATTATTAACAGCAAACTTTGAACACTTAGAAACGGAGGTTAATGCTCTAAAAGCGGAAGTTAATAGTATAAAAGAAATTGTCGTAAGAATAGAAAATGAACAGGGAAAGAAAATTAACATTTTGTTCAATGGCCATTTACAAAACAAAGAGAAAATTGCCGAACTGGAAAAGATACTTGAAAAAATGTAAAGTTAAAATAAACCCCTACGGAATCCCCGGCGCCCCTATCACCCAACATCTTTCTTAAATTCTCTGCTTAACTTTACAATATACTCCCTTATCCGAGTCCAATGTTCGGAAACAATTATTATCCGATATGCACTCTGAACTGCTGTAATCTCCGGATCTCCAACGATTTATTAAATCTGGTTCTCTGATCAACGGGCGACTCATAGAGATATAATCAGCAACTTCGTCTTCAACCAAATGTTCCGCTACTGAAAAAGAGCGTATACCGCCCACCAGGATCAGTGGAATACCGACATTTTTGAAATGGCGGGCCTCTTCACTAAAATATGCCTCATCTTCCTCAGCTTTTATTCCAACCCTGCTTGGAAAATATTTACTGCTCGTAAGTAGGCCTCCGCTTAATTCAATTGCATCCAGCCCTAAACCGGCAAGCAGGCAAGCAACTTGAAGCGATTCATCTAAAGTTAACCCATTATCGGCAAAATCACTGCAGTTCAGTTTGATTAATACCGGGTAATCTTCACCCACAGTTTCCCTGATAGCTCTGTATACTTCCATATGAATGCGGGACCTATTTTCAATAACTCCCCCGTATGCATCCATACGCCGGTTAAATACCGGCGAAAGGAACTGGCTAAGCAAATAGCCGTGAGCCGAGTGCATTTGAACTCCATCGAATCCGGCGTCCTTCGCCCGGCCTGCTCCATCAGCAAAAGCGGCAATCAACTCTTGTATATCTCGACCTGTAATTTCATGGCATTCTTTGCCCGGCACTTCCGAAACAACCAGCGGTGTTTGGCCGGTCATTTTACCAGTGGAAAATCTGCCCGCATGGGAAAGCTGCATGACGATCTTGCCGCCGCAATCATGAACAGCTTCCGTCATTTCCCGCAGTCCGGGAATGAATTCATCTTTATAAATCCCCATTTGCCGGAGACCTGCCTGACCATCCGGCCGCACATAGGCATGGCTTGAAATAATTAAACCCACATCACCTTTAGCAAGCTCAACCATTTTATTAATTAGCCTTGGAGTTACAGCTCCGTCTTCAGTAGCCATTCCTTCATATGTTGCCGAGCGGACAAAGCGATTCGACAATACCATGCTTTTTATTGCTGTTTGCTTAAACAATTTACTCATCCTTATTCTCCTCTCTCTAGTGCAAAGTGGTCATAACTACGGCGTTTAAGCTCCACGACAGCACCCTCTGCAGAGAGCATTTTTATCCCTTTGTTTTTATCAAGTACTTTGCCGATAATAGATATGTTCGTTCCCAGTTCATTCAGGACTTTTTTTACTACAGCCACATAAGCAGGGGGAATGGTCATAAGAAGTTCATAGTCCTCGCCGCCATACAAAACCCATTCCAGAAAATTACAGCCCAGGGCTACCGCGGCCTCTCTAACGCTATCGTTGACGGGAAGACTTGACTCTTCGAGCAAAGCACCTGCTCCGCTGCTTTCACAAATGTGGTATAATTCACCGGCCAGTCCGTCGCTGATATCAATCATGGCTGAAGGACGGCCGCTTTTTAACAGTAATCCGGCTTCTTTGATGCGGGGCTGGGGCATAAAGTGGGCGCCTAACAGGGACTGTTTTACATTTTCTGCTAATCCCTCGGCTACTTGATCGCTGCTCAGCAACGCCAGTCCCGCAGCCGAAGCGCCCAGGAAACCCGTCACGGCAATAACATCACCGGGCTTCGCCCCGGCGCGCGTTATGGGCGCATCGTCCATTTCGCCAATAACTGTAATATCCAGGATTACTTGCGGTGAAGCAACCGTATCGCCACCGATAATAGAAACGCCGAAGGAGTCCGCCAGTTCTCCCATCCCCTGGTAAACCTCCTGCGCATATTCCAGTTCCAATTCCGGCGGCCACCCCGCCGAAACAACGGCAAAACGGGGCATCCCGCCCATGGCGGCGATATCGCTCAGGCTGACGGCGAGGGCTTTATAACCAAGCTGCCCCGGCGTAATGGTCCCCCTCAGGAAGTGGCGTCCTTCAAGCAGCATGTCACAAGTAACCAGAAGATTTCTCCCTTCACCCATGCGGAAAACGGCAGCATCATCACCGATGCCGATAAGGACAGAATTGTTCTCGGCTGTCTTTATCTTTTTTGTCAGGCGATGGATTAGGGAAAATTCACCTATTTCCTTTATTTTCATAATTTCTCCTTACCGCAATGAGTTTCATTTTCCACAATCAAGCGATCTACTTACCAAAAAGGCCGGCTGCATCGCGCCGCAGCCACGGCGCCGGCAATCTCCCGGGCCGCCCCTGCGACATCATCGGCGGAGATCACACCGCTTACCACCGCCACCCCGGCAGCCCCGGTCCCGATCACCGATCCGGTTCTAGCGGCATTGATCCCGCCGATACCTACTACCGGCACCCGGACACTGCTGCAGATCTTCGCCAGATTCTGCAGCCCCATCGGTTTTCCGGTATCTGTCTTGGTGCTAGTAGCGAAAACAGCGCCCGCTCCCAGATAGGATGCCCCGTCGGCCTGCGCCTGCAAAGCCTGCTGTTTATTTCTTACCGTCACACCCAAAAGCATCCCCGGCGGCATAATAAGCCGAGCCGCTGCTGCCGGCAGATCGTCCTGCCCCAGATGGACACCGTCCGCCTCCACCGACAGAGCCACGTCCAACCGGTCGTTTATAATAAATGTGATTCCTTTTCTGAGTGTGAGATCCCGTAAGTCCACAGCCAGCGTATAAAGTTCCCGCATCGAAAGATCTTTTTCCCGCAGTTGGATACAGGTAGCTCCGCCGCGAATGGCTTCCGATAATACTTCAAGATGAGCTCTTCCCCGGGAGAGCTTTCCGTCTGAGATAACATAAACGCTGAAATTGGGGGGTTTGGACAGCATAGCAATTCTCCACCTTTTTATTATTTTGTAATTACCGAACCTTATCCCCTAATTTCCACTTTGGCTTCCTTTGCAAAAAATTCCGGTGTAAGCAGAAAAAGTGCATCGATCAACAGCACTTTAAACATAGCCGGGCCGAAAGAAGTGCCTTTAAGTGCCTCTGCAGCCCGTTCGGCAGCCAGGCCCAGGAAGGAAAGGGCAGCAGTGGCCGCGGCGAAATAATCTTCTTCCACTGCAGAGAAACAGGCGATTATAGAAGTAGCCATACAGCCGCTGCCCACCACCCGGGGCAATAGAGAATGACCGTTGAAGACACGGGCCGTGCGCCTTCCATCAGTAATGACATCCACCGGACCGGTAATTGCAATCACCGCATTGTAACCTAAAAAATCCTTTAGCCGCCCGGCAGCCTCCAAAGAATTTCCGGCAGCGCCCACCGACTGAACACCGCTGATTACCGTTCCCTTCACTCCGGCCAGAAGACCGATTTCAGCAGCGTTTCCTTTGACCACCGCCGGGGCTGCTTCGGTAAGGATGCGTTTTATTTCCTGTGTGCGGTAAGTTGTCGAGCCGGCCCCCACCGGATCAAAAATTACAGGAATTCCCATCTCTCGGGCTTTCTTGCCCATCAACCGCATTGAATGGGCACGGGAGGGAGTAAGAGTACCGGTATTAATTACCGCCGCTTTGGCAGCAACGACCATCTCTTCCACTTCTTCCTCCGCCTCGGCCATGACCGGCAGAGCGCCGGTATTCGCTGTGACAGCGGCACAATCATTCATGGTCACATAATTGGTAAGGTGATGGATTAACGGCCTCTCCCGCCTCACCTGCCTTAATATGTCAGCTCCCTGGAACATAACTTATATCTCCTTCATCTTAACTTAAGGGAATTAATTTTTCCTCCAACAGGCAAAATGATCCATTGGACCGCTTCCCCCGCCCAGGCCGGGACTGTACGGAAGAATGGCCTGCAAATAGCATCGCGCGGCATAGACAGCTAGAGGTACAGGCTGTCCGAGGGCAAGCTGCGCGGCAATGGCCGAAGCATAAGTACAACCGGTGCCGTGCGTATCAGAGGAAATAAAGCGTGGAGCCCGAAAGTAAAAGAACTGATCCCCGTCATAAAGTAAATCGGTCAGTAGCTCACTGTTTCGTAGATGACCGCCTTTCAACAGGACATAGGAGGGTCCTGCAGCATGAAGAATTCTTGCCGCTTCTTTCATCTTTTCGATCCCGGTAATCTCTTCGCCGCTGAGAACCTCTGCCTCAGGAATATTGGGTGTAATAAGCAGAGAAAGGGGAAACAGCTTCTTTTGCAGCGCCAGCTGTGCATCCTTTTCCAAGAGGAAATCACCGCTCTTTGCCACCATAACCGGGTCTACTACAATGTTGCGCGCATGGTACCGCCGTAGTGCGGAAGAGACCGCCTCAACAACATCTCCATTCCCCAACATTCCGGTTTTGACAGCCGCAACGGGGAAATCCCGAAAGACGGCATCCATCTGTGCGGCCACCAACTCGGATGAAAGAACTTGAAACCTGTCCACTTCCCTGGTGTTCTGGGCTGTTACCGCGGTAATAACAGTTAATCCATAAACACCCTGCACAGCCATCGTCTTCAGATCGGCCTGGACTCCCGCCCCGGCGCCGGAATCTGATCCGGCCACGCTCAAAACACAGGTAAGCTTACCGTGTTTCTTCATTTATTTAATCATCCTCTCTGTTTTCCACAAGGTATATGGACAACATCGCCTGGTAATGTGCCTGTCCCCAAAGACATCTTAAAGGCAGGACATGTTGTTTTTATACCAAAGCCGCAATAGTATCAGTCCGATAATGGAGCCGGCCAGACTGCTCAAGGCAAATGGGATGATAAAGGCATAGGCCAAACCGGCAAAACCCAGGATCCACTTGGCCAGGGGGAAGGCAGCCAGTGCACCGATCAAACCTGTCCCCAGCAATTCACCCAGGGCGGCAAAATAAGCCCGCTTCAGCCGGCGGAAAGCCAGCCCGGCCAGCAAAGCGCCAAAAATACTTCCCGGAAAAGCCAGAGGGGTACCCGTCCCCATAAGGTTACGCAGCGTTGAAGTAAGCACAGCGGCAATAACCGCAGGCCACGGCCCCAGGAGAGCACCGGCCAGGACATTAATGGCATGCTGCACCGGATAGACTTTTGCCACTCCTATTGGAATGGAAAAGGGTGCTGCGACCGTTCCCAGAGCAACCAGCAGGCCAATAGTGACAACTCTGCGCAGGGGTAATGTTTTTATTAATGAGTTTTCCAAAAGACCACCTCGTTATTATTTAATCTCAAGGATGAATACTGCTATTTTCAAATAAAAAACGGACCAACGCGGGCCCGCTGCACAGTGCAAACAGTTTCATTAAAATCTTCCCTACGCTGGCATTATCCAGACAGGCCGTTATAGCAGGCCCGCGTATCAGGTTCAAAGGGTTTAGGAACTTCACCGCGTTCCCCTCTCAGCCTCCACTCCAGGAAGCACCCCCAAAGAATATTCATTTTATGGAATTATACACTAAAGTACTAAATTTTGCAACGTTCGCTATAGAGACTTGCTCGCAATAAGGACTCAAAAATAAAAAAGATGCATCATAGAAATTATCGTTCTCAGCCGCCGGGTTCAATTGTTTGCTTGACAACTTTATACTTTTTGGTAGTTTTGAGATGGTCATAATTGACCATTTTAGCCAAAAAGTTCAATTATGACCATTGTGTTTTTAACAGCTCAAGGAAAAAACACGGTCTAATACCGTGCTTTTTCCTTGAGCTGCAATTTATTGTCAAAAGTTCTAATTCGAAGTTAAATTACTTATATTTCTCAAACGCCTGTAATAATTCATTATATGCTTCTCTCGCTGGCTTGCCCAGAGCTTCGGTCTCTTCTATCCATTTTTCGTTACTACCAGCCTGAACATAGAGAATCCAGGTTTTGAATCAATAAATACAACTCTATTTTAGTTCCTTTTTTCTCCTCTCCTCATCCCTTAACTTTTTCCTGAGAAGTTTCCCAACTGCAGACTTCGGCAATGTTTCTCGAAATTCGATGTAATGAGGAACTTCATAGATAGCAAGGCCTTCACTGCACCACTTAATCAATTCCTCAACAGAAACAGCCTTAGCATCTGTTGAGGGAACAACAAAAGCTTTGATTTTTTCACCGACATTTTCGTCCGTCACTCCCACAACACAGCACTCGGCAACTGTGGGATGCTTAAGGAGGACGGATTCGACTTTTGTTGCAGCTACCCGATAACCTTTGTGCTTGATCAGGTCCACAGAACGGTCTACAAAGAAAAGCCAGCCGTCTTTATCAATACGGACAATGTCACCGGTCCTATACCATAACTTGTTATCAAGAGAAATAAAATACCTGGCAGTCTCCTCGGGCTTATTCCAGTAACCGGTAACCATGTTTTCGGAAGAAACCAGCAGTTCACCCGGTTCATCAGCAGAAACAGGTTCAAGTGTATCTGAGTCAATCAGTTTTGCCTGCTTTGCCGGGACTACTTTCCCGATAGTACCTTGCGGAAACGGTTCTCCGACTTTTGCTCCCGCAATAAGCCCGCATGTTTCCGTGCTTCCGTAGATGCTGTATAAAGGCCTACCGACTTTCTCGGTCCACCTTTTAGCTGTTTCAAAAGGCAAAGTTTCACCACCGCAGACAGCATACAAAACAGATTTTAAATCATAATCGTTTATCTTTTCATGGTCAAGAACCATTTTAAAGAAAGTGGGGGTGCCGAAGAGTGTGGTTGCCTTGTATTTGTCGACGGTATCAAGAAAAATACCGCGATCCATCTTGGGTAAAAGAATCAGGGTATCCCCTGAAAGAAGCGAACCAAAACCCAGATCCTGACCAAAAATATGGTTAAGAGGAGCCCCCTGTACCGCAACAGCTTTTCCCTTGGAAATCAATGATTCGACCATTGTCCTTGAACCATTGATAGTATCTAAAAAGAGAACGTGCTTGATAGGAACCCCTTTTGGGAAACCTGTCGTACCGCCTGTATAAAGCATCTCGGCTGTGTCCGTTGCATCGATTTCAACTGCAGGCGGGGGCAAAAAATCACCCTTCATCAAATCATCCATGGAAAGAATCTCCGTCGATTCCATATTTGAAGGTTTTTCTATCCCCGACAAATCCCCCTTTCCTATGACTACTATTCTTTTAAATGTGCTGTCGGTTGAAGCTTTCATCACTTGTTCAAAATTTTTTTCCGAGCAAAAGATTGTATTGGCCCTGCTATCTTTAACAATATAAGCGAGTTCGTCATATCCATAGAAATGTGTTACCGGAACTGCTACTGCAGCGATTCGCTGCAGTGCAAGCCAAATGACAACCCATTCCGGCATATGCGGTAAGTAGATAATAATTTTTTCTTGTTTGACGGTCCCCTTGGCGGATAAAACACCGGATAGTTTATCTATCTGCTTATTTAAATCGGAAAAGGTAATCTGCTCTTCCTGAAAAATCAAAGCCGTTTTATCAGGATATTGTTCAACTGTATTCCTGAATATGTCATCAATAGTAACACAATCCCTTTTCACGAAATTTTTCTCCCTTCCGTTTAAGTTAGCTTTCCCTTTTCCCTGAGATCCTCTTTCAAATCTTCGATCGCTGCAATTATATCCGCCTCCGGCGGGTAAACTCTTGGGGAGGTGTCTGGGCATCCAACTCGACAACATTAATTATTCCCCACGTCGCGTAAAGCCGTTACTCCTCTCCCTTAGAATGCCAAATATAATTTGCATGCGGGCTTACCCCAGCAGTTTACCCTTGCTGATTGCCCAGAAGTCTTCAATGGAGACATAATAAGTCATCTTTCTTTCCTCATTTTCCTCTCTGTCTTCCTGCCGTATATCCGGGGATAATAACATCATTATAGCCTAACTTGTCTATATATTTTCTGTAAAGTTTCGGTACCACTCTGATATCGGCGAGATCCTGCGCCATGCACCCCTGTAAAATTAATCTGTGGAAAAACGCTTTTTTCACCTTGCTCCCCGGAGATGAGGGCTTCTATGATCTGAGTGGCGATATTGATACTCATGGGCGTCACGCCGTTAGGCAGCCATCCTTGACAATGACAGAAATAATTTATTTTTGGATAAACAACGGTTTTTTATACGGCGGTGAGGAAATAAGAAGACATAATGTTTTTACCAGAGGTGCGGCAATTGGGATTGACGAACAGGTAAAATCAAGCGTTTGAAACCAAGAAAAGAATATATGTAGCCACCAAATTACTTGTTGATAACTATGGTATTGACGGCAGCATAAGAGCCATTGCAAAAACGGCCGGCATATCTGCCGGTTCTTTTTATACTTTATGAGCAACTATACAAGGCCATATAAAAATTCGCTACGGGAAATATTGCATGGTGAAAGAAGAAGCGAATATCTTTTTTCGGATGCGAACCCTACCTATAAAATGTTAAGGGAATTGGTCAAGTCTGCAAAGAATCAGGAGAGTTCACAGATGATGTCTCCATTGAAGATATTTGCTTTATAGTACAGACAATGGCATGCGGTCTTGTAGATCTTGATGTCATGGACGAAAATTTTAATATGGTTCGTTACGCAAAACGCGTTTTTGCTGCTTTTTTATTCTCATTAAAAGCAAGCACTGAACCTAAAACTGAATCAGTGCTTCCCCAAACTTAGTTAATCCTATCCTTTAATTTGATACAACTTAATTTCTTCTTACTTTTTTCCACCAAAACTCAGCGATTTTCTAACCCTGATCCTCCACTAAATCCCAGATCTGTTCTCCCGGCCAAAATTAAGGCGATGATAAATAGAAAGATCAATTATTATCGGTATGATCGTCAGGTTGAACATTATTTATAACCGAGTGCTGCGGCTACAAAGCCCCAAAACAGAGAACCTAAAGCTACTCCCATATCAAGTGCGGTCCAGTAAGTAGCGTTTGCTGTACCCAATTATTATCTAATTACCCTGCCTTAAAAAAGAAGGTTGGGCAAAAACATGACCATCCCGGGAACAAACAGCAATAAGCTACATTCAATACATCAGCGCAAAGAAAGGAAAGATACCTTTAAAAATAGTTTGCGAGGTACCTCCGGAACTATCCCTTAAATTACATAAACAGTCATCCTCAATAGAGGTGTAATGGAACCAATCTCTGTAAGCCTAACAATTATTTCATTGAGTGGACTAATCGAAAGAAAAGTTTTTACGAAAAACTTGCAGGCAGGCCTCAACTACACCAGAATCATACAAAGTGCCTCTATTTTGTGATATTTCATGTAATGCCTCTTCGATCCCAAGTGCCGGCCGGTAAGGTCTATGTGAAGCCATGGCCTCGACAACATCTGCCACAGCGATAATTTTTGCCTCAATAAGTATCTTGTTTCCTTGAAGGCCGGCAGGATAACCTGAACCGTTAATCCTTTCATGGTGTTGGACAACAATACCGGCAATAGGCCAGGGAAACTCAACATTTTTTAAAATGTCAAAACCCACCTTAGGATGAGACTTTATTATTTCAAATTCATGGGTATTAATCCTGCCGGGTTTACTAAGAATCTCTGCCGGGACATATATCTTGCCGATATCATGAATGGAAGCTGCCAGATGTATACCTGCCACCTTATCTTCCGAAAGCCCCATTTCCCTGCCGATGGCACTTGCCAGCACAGCTACTCTCCGCTGATGTCCTGCGGTGTAAGGGTCTCTTATCTCCACAATCATTTCCATAGCTTTTGTAAGCATTTCAATTGATTTTTTGAGCTTGTCATAACTTTGACGAAGGCATTCTTCGTTCATTTTCCGCTCTGTTATGTCCCGCGCCCCATAAACAGTCCCTGTAATCCGATTATCTTTGTCCACTATCAGATTACAAATAGCCTCCAACCAGAGATATCCTCCCCGGGCATGTCTGTGACGAAACTCCACTTTCCCGGGAAAACGTGTTTTCAGTGTCGTTTCCATCACAGCAGTTACTTTTCCCAGATCCTCCGGATGGATAAATTCAGCAGAGAGTTTTCCCAGCATTTTCTCCGGTTCGTAACCCAAAACACTTTTAAACGAAGGACTAATATATTGGTAGATTCCATTCAGATCAGTTTGTCCGATCATATCAAGCATATTTTCAGTAATTCGTTGTAGTTTTTCTTCACTAGAACGTAGTGCTCTTATGGCTTCCTGATACTTCCAGGCCTCAAGTGTGCGCCATTCGTCCTCTAAACGCTTACGTTCCAGGACATTAATAAATATTTCACTAGCTTTTCTTAAGAGCATAATCTCTTCCCTACCCCATTTTTTTTCTTTTCGAAAGTTATTGAAACTCATGAATCCAAGAAGAGAACCGTTAGAAATTATTGGAATGAGAATTATCGTTTGTATCTGATGCAATTCTAAAAATTTTTTCTCCCGGTTTTCATCTTTCAACACCTTTGCTTTTCCGGGAATATAGACAGTCTCATTATTATAAAATTTTTCCATAATCCAGGGGAAATTTCCTATATTTACTTTTTGGAATAGATTTAATTGCGGCTTACTTCCTTCAGCACACCATTCGTAAGCTCGATCCGCCGTCAAACAGTCTTTTCTGAAAAGAAATAGAGTACTGTGCTCAACACCAAGAAACTCCCCTATTTCCCGCAGGGCCTTATTTAGACATTTATCAATTTCCTCAGCACGTATATTAATGAACCCGGCGGATATATTTACGATGAGTTTTTCAAACCCCTTTACCATAATATATCCCCCCTTCCAGTATAGCGCTTACTCGTTTTCCAATATAAAAACCAAAGGAAGCACCAACCATCCCTTGGTTTTATTTCTAAAAGTAATAATTTATAGCATTCATTTACATATTTTAGAGAGAGAGAGAGAGAGAGAGAGAGAGAGAGAGAGAGAGAGAGAGAGAGAGAGAG
>JAENYV010000009.1:111496-186625 GCA_016841605.1 Dethiobacter alkaliphilus
GAGAGAGAGAGAGAGAGAGAGAGAGAGAGAGAGAGAGAGAGAGAGAGAGAGAGAGAGCAAAAAACGTGCCATTTATCGATTTATCTGCAATTTTATCAACAAATAATGTTATTTTTTTAAATGAATTCGCACAAGAAGCATGCAGATAATCAGCATATACCAAGACCATATCTCTCCTTAAATATTTCTATATGTAATAAATTGTCGAAATATGTATTTATTGCTGTTATTTAGTAATGCTATAAAGATCTTCAACACTAAAAAGATCTTTCCTGCCTTTTTTCTCAAAAATAAATCTTTTATTTACTCTATTCTTACAAAAATTTTACAACATTTTTTCTCCAGGTAAATAGGCATATTTTCCCCCGATGCGGGAAAAGTAAAAAAAATTATATATTTAAGGTGGGGAAAAGCCGGCGAATGTATATACCGCACAGAATTTTTTTTGAAAAAGATGCGCTAGAATATTCTTTGGGGAAAAAATTGATAGACCGGTTCCAAAGGGAAGGGAAAGCGGTAAAATATACCTCTTCTCACAACAGGGTAACGCTTTTACCGGGGGATACTCCCCCCAAACGATTTTTGGAGGCTAAAAGAACACTGGTAGTCGGAGTTCGCCGGACCTTGACTTTTGCCGGATGCAAGCCGTCGGCGCATTATCAGCTCCCTCTGACTACCGGCTGTCCCGGTCTATGCCAATATTGTTACCTGCATACCACTCTGGGCCCGCGACCCTACATGCGCCTTTATGTTAATGTAAATGAAATTTTAGAACAAGCGGCACAGTACATTCAAAGCAGGCTCCCGGAAGAAACGTATTTTGAGGGAAGTGCGACTTCCGACCCTCTCGCCCTTGAACATTATAGCGGTTCCCTGGCCCGGACCATCAATTTTTTTTCCGGTATGGAAAAAGGATTTTTCCGTTTTGCAACCAAGCAAACATATGTGAAAAACCTTTTAAAAGTTAAACACAATGGGAAAACCCAGGTTCGTTTTAGTATTAATACTCCTAAAATTGTCCAAGATTACGAAGGTGGAGTTCCGCAAGTCAAGGAAAGGATTCGGGCAGCCCTGGCAATGAAAAAGGCAGGCTACCCGGTGGGTTTTCTCATCGCACCGGTTTTTATCTACGAAGGATGGGAGAAGGAATACCTGAATCTTTTGGAAGAAATTTCCTCTTTATGGAAGGCCAACTCTTCTCCCGGGGAAAATAATGATACTACCTTCGAAATAATTGCTCATCGTTTTACAGCCAGAGCGAAAAAAAATATTCTTTCCGTTTTTCCGCACTCCTCTCTTCCTCTAGAAGAGAAAGAAAGAAAATTTAAATACGGACAGTTCGGTTACGGAAAGTACCTCTATTCTCCCGATATTTACCAGCAGATGAAAGAACTCTTCCTTCCGACAGTTCCCAGGCTTTTCCCCGGGGGCGAAGTGAGCTACATCGTCTAATATTTATCTTTTTATTTAACAAGAACCTTTTCAAAATCCTGGACAAAATATTTTTTACCTTTGTTAACAACACGGTGCCCTTCACTTTCTAAGAGGGCCCTGTGGTTCTCAATTCCCCCGGGATATTTTTCATTTAACTGACCCTTTGCTTTAAGTGTCCTCCAGTAGGGTGTAATTCCGGTTTTGCTTTCTAAAATTGCCTCCTCCGCTGCATGGGCAGCAATCCAGGTAAAAATCCCGGTTGTCAGGGGACAGGCAATAGTTGCTTCGTGTTTTGCAGCCAGCTTTGACCGTATTATCTCCGGAGTAATTATTTTACCCTCCGGAACCGTACGCATAATTTCATCAACTTCAATGGGCGCAGGGATAACCATTGTACCATATCCCCATCTTTTACTCATTTTATCGTCTATTTCCTTCACTACCGGCAAATTTTTAGCGTCATAAAGTTTTTCTGTCCAGGAGGTTTTCTTCTTTGGCACAGCAAACTCCCCTTTTTAAAAATTATATTACCTTACAATATTATACACTATTTTTCTTTCTTCCTGCTTTTTGCAAAAAGTGAACAATATCAAATAATGGTTCCTTTAAAAAGGGGCAGCATGCTAACATGCTGCCCCTTCGAAAGAACTATTTCCCGGGAAATCCGAACAAATTTTTCACTTTACTAATCCGGAACGACAATTTTTACGCTACTACTCTTCATAATTAACAATTTCCAGCATTTCGGTCGTCACTATCACAGCGCTAACTTTTTCCGTAATTGCCCCTGACGAAGTATCAAAAATATCGTTGTTTACTACCGCATCCATAGCGGCCTCAACATCAGCGGCCGCAGGATTTTCAACAGGATTTTGCACGGTAATCGATGCTGCTCTTCCCGCTGCTGTTTTAAAATTCAACCTTAAAATTTTTGCCAAAGTGAGGTCCCTCCTTTTTTATGATTTTTTTGCTTCTTTAAGCAGAAAACTATCCTTCATCATTCAGCAATGTTACGGATTTAATTCTGGAGATGCTCTCCAGTTCCTCCGCTCCCAATACACCCAGTTTGGCTGCAAATTCGTAGAGGTTTTCATCGCTCACTCCCGGCTTAACCCGGGACCACGAACGATTACGGTAAATTGGATTACCAGTCTGGGGATCTGTCCCTACCTGCACTCTCAGCTGCAGCCTGTCACCTGAAGGAATAGCTACAATGGCCATTTTGTTCACCTCCTTTCGAGATAACTGTTTCTTATAGTTTCAATTGTCCCAAAGAAAGAAGTTTGAACAATATTCCATTCATCGGTAGACGGGCTTTTGCTTCTTATTATGATAGGAACAAAACGTTATACAGCCAATAAAGTAGCGTTCCCAGTCCAAAAAAAACACTCAGGGGAAGCTGTTCGGCAATCTCATGTCTTTTTTTTGCGTCAACATCTTTACATCTATAGATACAAATTACTACCGAAGCAAATAATTGACCCAATTTTTTGCGAATTAGCAAGTAGATAATCGTCGTAATGCCCAAAATAACAAGACCGTAAAGGGTTGAAAAGAAAAGCTGTGAAGGCCCCACAAAAGCACCAACTGTAAATAGAAACTTTACATCTCCCCCGCAGGCCCATTTTTTACGATAAGGAATGAGCAGTATCACAAATCCTGCCAACATCCCTGATATGGCTGTGGAAAGTCCACTTAACCCACCGGTCCAAAATTGAACAACCAACGCAAAGGTAAAAAATAGTACATTTAGCCGGTTAAATATTGCCTTGTAGCGAATATCACAATAGCAGGCCGCTGCGATATAGGCAGCCAAGGGGAGAGTGATAAGGATAGATCCGTCCAAGCTTATCACCTCATTTTTTAGGGACAGGACCTAAAAAGACAGGACCTGCCGGGTTAGAGTTTACGGAACACATTAGGCATAAGGTTGAGGTAGAGTCCCAGCTACCCCAGTAAGCTGAGAGCCCCTAAGATTATTGCAGCGACAAAAGCCATAACCAGACCGTATTCAACCATTCCCTGGCCTCTGTCATCCATCCAGAGTTCGTAGAGAAATCGCTTAAACTGCAGCACCGGACATCCTCCTTCCCTGTATATCCTGCAGTATAATATTCATATATACTATTTTATGTTACCCAATAAATATGTAATAAGCTGAAGCCATCAAATACATAAAAAAATCCGCCTTTCGCGGGTTCTTTAATACCAATATACTTTATATCCTTCTTATCTATCTTTTTTTATAAATTATGGTTATAATATGAAAGAAACTTGTAAGTTCTTTAAGCATATTTATAAGGAAGGGATATCTATGAAAAGATCCGCGGGTCTTTTTCTTATTGCAGCGTTGCTTTTGTTCATAGGTTGCGAGGCTCCGAAAGGAGAACCTGTCCCCCCACCGGGTAAAGATGAGCCGGCCTTAATGGATATTGCTGTTTATTATATTAAAAGTACTAATACGGATTTTTACCTGGTGCGGGAAGTGCACACAATAACGGAAACATCCCGTATTTTTGAAGCCGCAGTTGAAGAACTGGTTCAGGGAAATCCGCAAACTGATGGAGCTTTCCGTATCCTCCCGCCGGAAACCCAGGTGAAAGAAATCAGGGTAGCTGAAAACCTCGCTACCGTTAATTTCTCTGAAGAAGTTTTAAATGCCAACACCGGATCAGCCGGAGAGGCACTGGGGATTCAGAGTATTGTTAACACTCTTACTGAATTTGAGGAAATTGACCGGGTAGCTTTTGAAGTAGAAGAAACTCCGGATGAACGGGTGAAGGACTGGTGGGGTCATGTTGGCCTTGAACAGCAGCCTTTTGCGAGGGACCTGTCCAGTGTCCGGGAACCGGCCATTTGGCTCTACGAGCCGGCTCCTAACCAGGAAGTTTCCAGTCCTTTGACTGTACGGGGTAGTGCCCGGGTCTTTGAAGCTACGGTCAACCTCCGCTTACTTTCAGATAACGGGAATATTCTGGAGGAAACGTTTACTACGGCGACAGAAGGGGCACCGGGACGGGGAGAATTTGAGGCGGTCCTAAAAAACACACCTCCTGCAAGTACGAAAGGAACGCTTGAGGTATTTTGGAGCAACCCGAAAGACGGCAGCGAAACAGACAAAGTCCGGGTTTCCCTTCAATTTTAACAAAGCATAGGCAATTCTATCATTTTCTCATTACATTACTTAAGAGCCGGGGGTATACAATATTAAAGGAACATCCCCCGGCTCTTCGTTTTCCTGCGAAAACGTGTGTGTAGTCCCCCAGCTCCGCAATTTTAACGTAAAAAGCAAATTTTTCTCCCTCATGGTACGATTTTTCTGTCTCCTGTCACCAGGAAAATGACTTCTTCCCCGATGTTAACCGCATGATCGGAGATACGCTCCAGATAACGACTTACAAATAGAAGATGGGAGGCCTGGGTAATAGTGCTGGGTTTCTCCATCATTATGATTAGAAGTTCCCTAAAAATCTGTCCATGAAGCTTATCTACTTCATCGTCCTCACCCATCATTTTCAGCGCGAGTTCTACATCCTCGTGAATATATGCATCCAGCGATTCTTTTACCATTCTCTGGGTTATAAGAGCCATGCGCGGGATATCCACCAGGGGCTTAATTAGTGGGTCACGGCCGATACGACAGACTATTCGGGCAATGGCAACAGCATAATCCGCCATCCTCTCCAGATCAAGAATTAATTTAAAGAGTGTCGCAACTGACCTTAAATCTCTGGCCATGGGCTGCTGTGTAGCAATAAGCTCCAAACAACCTTCTTCTATTTCCATCTCTAACATATCGATACGATCATCATCCACGATAACGATAGACGCTAGTTCCGTATCCTGCTCTCTTAAAGATTCAACGGATTTGGCTATAGCATCTTCCACCAGCCCTCCCATTTGTAAAAGTCTTTTATTTAATTCTTCTACCTTTTTTTTAAGAAGAATCTTTTTCTGTTCCATTGCATCCTCCTCCTCTTTCCTCTTTTTCCTTTTATCTTTTCCTTTTTTCTTAACCGAATCGTCCGGTAATATATTCTTCAGTCTTACTGTCTCGCGGCCGGGTGAAAATCTGGGATGTTTTTCCCCATTCAACCAGTTCGCCCAGCAAAAAGAAGGCAGTTGTATCAGAGATACGAGCGGCTTGCTGCATATTGTGTGTAACTATAATAATGGTATAATCACTGGCCAGAGTACGGATCAAATCTTCAATCCGCTGGGTAGCCACAGGATCGAGAGCCGAAGTCGGTTCGTCCATTAAAATAATCTCCGGCCTGACAGCCAGAACCCGGGCGATACAAAGACGCTGCTGCTGCCCGCCTGAAAGTGAAAGACCAAATTCCTTCAGCCTATCCTTGACCTCATCCCACAGGGCAGCCTGGGTCAGGCTTTTTTCCACAATTTCATCGAGGATAGCCCGTTTTTTTATTCCGTGGATCCTCGGGCCATAAGCAACATTTTCATAAATGCTTTTCGGAAAAGGGTTGGGCTGCTGAAAGACAAGGCCTACCCGGCGGCGAAGCTCTACAACATCCACAGAGGATTCATAAATATCCTTTCCGTCAATAGACACTTTCCCTTCAACCCTGCTTCCCAGGATCAGATCATTCATCCGGTTAATTATGCGTAAAAAAGTGGTTTTACCACATCCGGAAGGACCGATTAGAGCTGTTACCTCGTTGGCAATAATATCAAAACTAATATCGGTTAATGCCCGCGTCGGCCCATAATAAAATGAAAGAGCCTCCGCCTTAACCTTTGTTTTCTGCTGAACAACATTGCTGCTTTTTGCCTTTTGTGACAATTTAGTAACAATTCTCGGTTGTTCTTTTACCTTAATTTCTTGAGGCAATTCACTGTTTTTTTGCGGTTTATCAGCAATTATCATTTCTTTTCCTCCATTCATATACTACCTCTTACTACCTCTGAAACCGTTTCCGGTACCTGTAACGAAGGATAATAGCCCCCAGGTTAAGAAGAAAAACCATGGCTAAAAGGACAAAAGCGGTACCGTAAGCAATGGGACGCACTGCCGAAATATTATGATGCTGTGTGGCCATAATAAACAGATGGTATGGAAGAGCCATAAACTGGCTGAAGGGAGAATTTGGTAAGAAAGGTAAAAAGAAAGCCGCTCCGGTAAAAAGAATGGGGGCCGTTTCCCCCGCAGCTCTGGCCAATCCCAGGATGACCCCTGTCAGCATACCGGGGAAAGCCGGCGGCAAAACAAGTGTGCGAATCATCTGCCACTTGGTTGCCCCCAGGGCCAGACCTCCTTCCCTGAAAGACTTGGGTACCGTTTTCAGGGCTTCCTCGGCTGCAGTTACCGTAACCGGTAAAGTCAGCAGCCCCAGTGTTAAACCGGCAGCTAAAAGAGATGCTCGAAAACCCATTATCTGAACAAAGAGCGCCACTCCAAAAAGTCCGAAAACAATCGAGGGGACTCCTGCCAGGTTGCGAAGCGATATACGTATCAGTCGTGTAATTTTTCCCTGTGTTGCATACTCGTTTAAAAAGATTGCTGAAGCAACTCCCAGGGGAACAGCCAGCAGGGCAGCCAGTACAGTTACGTACAAAGTTCCTACAATGGCTGGGAAAATGCCCCCCTCGGTCATCCCCGTCTTGGGCATCTTTGTAATAAAGTCCCAGCTTAAAACACCTATTCCTTTAGCAGTAATATCATATAGAATAACTCCAAGAATGAACATTACTAAAAATAACGATAACCTCAGGGATAGAAAAGCAAATTTCTCGCTTACATTTCTGCGATGATGGTTCTCTTCTTTAGTCAACATAATTCTTATGCTCCTTCCCTGTAATGCTGGAAAATAAGGTCTGCAATTAAATTAATAACAAATGTAATCAGAAAGAGAACCAGTCCGACAAAAAAAAGGGAGTGAAAGTGGACGCTGCCCATGGGGACCTCGCCCATTTCAATAGCAATATTGGCACTAAGCGTCCGCACAGAATCCAGAAAAGAAGATGGGTTCGCCAGGGCGTTCCCGGTAGCCATCAGAACGGTCATCGTTTCACCGATGGCCCGCCCCATCCCCAACATGGAAGCAGCAATAATCCCCGACAGGGCCGCGGGAAGAATAACCTTCCTCAGGGTCTGCCAGCGGGTCGCTCCCAGGGCCAGGGAGGCATGTTTGTAATTCTGAGGAACAGAAGAAATTGCGTCTTCCGCGATGGTGATTACCGTCGGAAGTGCCATAATCCCGACCAGAATAGAACCGTTCAGAGCATTAATGCCGGTGGGAATATTAAATAAACGTGAAAGCAAAGGAGCCACGACAACAAGGCCAAAAAAGCCCAGGACAACGGATGGGATACCTGCCAGAATTTCAATAATCGGTTTAAAAATTTCCCTTTCCCTGGTACTGGCGATCTCCGCCAGATAAGCTGCGCAGGCAACCCCAAGGGGGACGGCAATAATCAGAGAGCCCGCTCCTACCATAAACGTTCCCTTAATTAAGTTCCAAATGCTGTACTGGGGTCCGCTAAAAGCCGTAGGGTTCCAGTACCCTTCTGCAAAAAAAGCCTTGATCCCAACCTTACTGATGGCAGGAAAACTGCTGTTTAATAAAAGATAAAAAATACCGAAGAGGATAACTATGGAGAGTAAGCCACATACCATAAAGAAATATCTGACGCTTTTTTCTTTGAATCTTTGCAACAAAACCCCTCCAACTTGCTTATTTCGAACGGAGATACCCGGCTTCCAAGAGTCAAAATATGCAGGCGGATGCCGGGTAAAGCAGGTAAAGCAGGGAGCTTTTGACCTTTATTCTTTTGAATTTATCCTATTTTTTTTAGTATCTTGATTTTCGTAAATCTTTCTCTTATTTTTGTTGAATTGATCCTTTATAAACTTGTTCCGGTTATTGCAAACTGTTATTGTTTGCTTCAATATCTTCAGCTCGCAAAGGGTAAAAACCCTGTTCGAGGACAATTTGCTGACCACGCTCGCTTATTTCAAAGTCAATAAAGTCTTTAATTGCTCCTTCGGGTTGACCTTTAATAAACTGGTAAAGCGGTCTGGTAATCGGATAAGCACCGTTTAAAATATTGTCCAATTCCAGGGGAGTTATGGCAGAAGTATTGCTGTCTTTCGCTACGTTCAACACTTTAATTCCCGGCCTCACCGAGCCTTCTTCCATAGTATAACCTATAGCTACATAGCCGACTCCGGTTTCATCACTGCTTACCGCTTCGACGATATCAGCGTTCCCGCCCATATTTCTCATCTCGGGGGAGTAGTCTCCCTTAAGTACGGATTCCATGAAGAAGACATAAGTTCCGGAGTTGCTTTGGCGGCCGTAAAGATTAATCTTCTTATCTTCACCGCCTACCTCGCTCCAGTTGCCGACCTCGCCTCGATAAATAACACCCAACTCATCTACGGTCAGTTCATTCACGGGGTTATTTTCATTAACGATTACAGCAATTCCGTCCACGGAGAACCTGACCGGAACAGGATCAATTCCGTTGGCTTTTGCCTGTTCAATCTCCTCATCTTTCATAACACGGGAGGAATTGGCGATATCCACCGTTCCATCGATAATAGCCGAGATTCCCACACCGGACCCGCCACCGGTAACAGCAATCTGCACATTAGAATTTTCATTCATAAATTCTTCCGCCAATCTCTGGACCAGGTTAACCTCCGAGTCGGAACCGCGGATCTGGATCATAGCCGTTTGTTGAACCTGATCATTCGGTTGCTCTGCTTGTTCATTTCCTGAATCCGGTGCCTGTGTACCTCCTTCACCGTTCGGCTGCGAACATCCTGCAAAAACCAGGCTGACAACCAACAGCAAAACGGCACTGAGCAGGATTATACCCTTCTTCTTCAACAAACTATCCCCTCCTTAATGTTTGACAATATACTCCCCGCCTGTCAGCAAGAAAATTCTTTTCTTGCTTTGCTTATTGTACAGATACTATGTTAAATGAAAAGGAAAGCATCTTTAAGAGAACGTAAAATTATTGTTAAGAACATGTTAAAAAAAATACCTTACTGCCAAAATTTAATAGTTATAAGCAAAAAAAAACAGGGAAATTATTCCCTGTTAAAAATATTTGTAGGAGGTTAGGTTTTAACTAATTTACAATATTTAAATTATTCTATTGATGTTTAAAAATTCCTTCTTTTTTTGAAAAAAAAATAAAAATTATTTTAAATTTAGTCAGTTGGGAAATAAAATAAAAATGTCGTCCCCACTCCCGGATAGCTTTTTACGTCGACACGGGCATTATGTGCCTCGACAATATGCTTGACAATAGCCAGACCTAGTCCGGTACCTCCCAAGCGTCTGGAACGTGCTTTATCAACCCGGTAAAAACGTTCGAAAATATACTGCAGTTTTTTAGCGGGTATGCCGATTCCCGTATCTCTGATCGAGACAACTACTTCCCGTAGCTTCCGCTCAAAAGAAATATCAATACGCCCTCCCTGTGGCGTGTATTTAATGGCATTATCAAGCATATCGATAAATAATTGCAACAGCCAATCAGGATCACCCTGGATAGTTATCAGTTCCTTCTCCGGGGCAAAAATATTCACTTCCTGCCTTTTCTCGGAAGCCTGGGACTGCAATAGCAAAACAGCTTCTTCCGCTACCTGGCGGATATCAACCTTTTGCTTCTTCATAATTCCTTTACTGCTTTCAATTTGCGAAAGATCGAGCAGATCTTTGAGCAGACGGGCCAGGCGTTCCGCTTCCCTGTCAATAATGGCAAGAATTTGCATCACTTCATCTACATTTTTCCAGTTGTTTTTATCGAGCAAAGTCTCCGCATAACCTTTTATAGTCGTTAGAGGTGTACGCAATTCGTGAGAAACATTGGCGGCAAACTCACTGCGCATTCGTTCTAAGGAACGCAAACCGGTTATATCATGTAAGACTGCCAAAGCGCCCATGGTTTCGTCCCGGCCTTTGTAGATAGGAACCATATGCACCTGCAGCACACGGGCTTCCGGAAAAAAAAGGTTCAATTCAAAGAACCTGGGCTCACCTTTTTGCAGAACCTCCTGTAAGTTTTCATAAAGCAAATAATTTCTAAGAGAACCAAGCAGAGAAAAATCAAGCACGTCTTTCCTTTTAATTCCAAAAAGGTTTAGTGCCGAATCATTAATGAAATCAATTTTTCCCATGATATTGCAAAGGATCACACCGCTGGTCATCGCCGACATTACCGTTTCCAATTTATTTTTTTCATTGGAAATCTGCTCGACTTTACCCTTAAGAGTCTGCCCCATTTCATTAATCGTAACAGCCAAAACACCCAATTCATCAACGCTCTGCCGGGAAACCTCGCGGTCAAAATCTCCCCGGGAAATGGACTGAGCCACTTCACCCATTTCCTCCAGGGGTTTTGTTACTTTTCGAGAAAACCGCAGACTCACTAATGTGGAAATACCTAAGGCAGTTAGAAGACCGAAGAAAAGGGTAAGCTTTAATCGGGCTATGCTCGTTTTTAAATGGGTAAGCGGTTCGGAAATGCGTAAAATACTTCCCTCAAATTCCCCAACCCTGAGAATGAGGGCAAAGTGAAATGTATCTTCATCCACTGTAAAGGCACAATCACCGAAATCTCGGACTGCTTTTTTCCTTGCGGCCAGGACTTCCGGCCTCTGCAAATGGTCATCCGCTGTCTCACCGGATAAGCCTCCAAACATAGAACCGTCTCCGGTAATAAATACAGTGCGTACATTTGCATCTTTCCTCAGGGAATAGATAATGTGCTCCACCTTTTCCTTAAAATTTGTTTCATCCTTACTAAGCTCAGTAATTGTACTGGTGATAACCCTGGCTTTTTGATAGGTTTGCTCCTCCAGGCTTTGCAGATAGAACTCTTTCATTTGCCAGAGGAAATATTCGCTCAAAGCTAAAAAACTGACGGAGATTATGAAAAGAAACATAAAGGTAAGACGAAAACGAATGCTTTGTCCCATTCTTTTCCCCTTTATTTTTTTTGGTTTTCGTTTTCTTGATGACGAAAACAGTAACCCACTCCACGGATGGTTTCAATGAGCCGGGGGTGTGCTGCATCTTCTTCAATCTTCTGCCGTAAATAGCGGATATGCACATCCACTGTTCTTGTATCTACTTCAGTATCAAAACCCCAGATCCTTTCCAATAAAAAATCCCTCTTTAAAACCTTCCCTTTATTCGCCATTAGAATCTTGAGGAGCTCAAATTCTTTATTCGTAAGACTGATCAGCTCGTCCCGGGCAAATACTTTATATTCTTCCGGCTTTAAGGTAATTTCTCCGGCACTCAAAATTCCCGTCGACTCATCCTGTTCGATTTTTTCCGCCCGGGCTTTCCTCTCATTCCGGCGCAGATGCGCCTTGATACGGGAAAGAAGCTCCCTGACACTAAAAGGCTTGGTCACATAATCGTCTGCTCCCAATTCCAATCCAAGGACAATATCCAGTTCCTCACTCTTCGCAGTGAGCATTATTACAGGAATATGCTCAAAACCTTCATAGGTACGCAAAGTACGACAGACCTCGTAACCGTCAATGCCTGGAAGCATTAGATCTAAAAGTATCAGATCCGGTTTGCTCTCCCGGGCAATTTTTAACGCTTGGTATCCTTCCTCGGCAGTAATAACTTTGTAACCCTGGTTTTTTAAATTAAATTTTAATAAACCTGTAATATCCTCATCATCCTCGACAACTAATATAGTCGCCAATTATTACCCCCCCTTTATTTTATTTAATTATTGTTTCCTATTATTCCCATAATAAAAAACAAAATTTCGGGCAAGATAATGGTGTAAAGAGGTCCGCAATGGCCGTGCCAAGATTGCGGTAAGGTCAAAACGGCTTTACCGTAGTCAGCCAAAGGTTGTTATCGGGTCAGATTTGGCTCGGTATCAGCCGGAGGGAAGATCATGTTATGTTCCTCATGGCTGCGGAATGGTCGGTAAAGATCATTCCGGGGTCAAAAAGGGATATAGCATGGTCGAGCTAAGATCGGTATAAGTTCCTTTTCAAATAAATATTCTTCCTGTGTTAATACACAATTTGAGAATATAGAGGTCGAGGGCGGCCCAAAAAGCGGCCTTCGGCTTCCAAAGGGATTTATTCCGGTCGAGCAAAGGTTACGCCAGGTTCATAATGTGGTCTGTTGCAGTCAAAAAGATTGCAGCAGGCTACAAAAGGATCTGTCGTAGCCGGAGCATAAGGTCATTGTGGGCTTTTTTTGTTTTATAGACTTTTTAATATACTTTTACTTTTTTCGTAAAAATCCTCTTTTTTAAAAATTACTCCTGACCTAAAGTTATTTAAAAAAATTGTCCTCACAATAAATAAAAAACAAAATTTCGGGCAAGATAGTGGTGCAAAGGGGTCCGCAATGGCCGTGCCAAGATTGCAGTAAGGTCAAAACGGCTTTACCGCAGTCAGCCGAAGGTTGTTATCGGGTCAGATTTGGCTCGGTATCAGCCGGAGGGAAGATCATGTTATGTTCCTCATGGCTGCGGAATGGTCGGTAAAGATCATTCCGGGGTCAAAAAGGGATATAGCATGGTCGAGCTAAGATCGGTATAAGTTCCTTTTCAAATAAATATTCTTCCTGTGTTAATACACAATTTGAGAATATAGAGGTCGAGGGCGGCCCAAAAAGCGGCCTTCGGCTTCCAAAGGGATTTATTCCGGTCGAGCAAAGGTTACGCCAGGTTCATAATGTGGTCTGTTGCAGTCAAAAAGATTGCAGCAGGCTACAAAAGGATCTGTCGTAGCCGGAGCATAAGGTCATTGTGGGCTTTTTTTGTCTTTTTTTTTATTCAATAATTTTTATACTTTTCCGGCAAAAAGGAACAAATTTTAAAAGAAGACTTGACAATGCTACCCTAACTGTATATAATGTCTATAAACACTATATATTTTATATACACTTTCAATTAATAGCCCTGATCGAGGTGAAACATGAACATCGTCATCTCCAATGCATCGCCGGATCCCCTTTATGAACAAATCGCCAAACAAATCAAGAACAACATTCTAAAAGGGGAACTGTCACCGGGAGACCTGCTGCCATCCATACGAGCCCTGGCCAAAGAACTGCAGATCAGCGTTATTACCACCAAGCGAGCCTATGAAGAACTGGAAAGGGAGGGTTTTGTCGAATCTGTTACAGGGAAAGGCTCATATGTCGCCGGCCAGAGCAACGCCATTTTAAAGGAAAAACGGCTGAAGATCGTCGAGGAAAAACTGGCCCAGGCAGTGGCAGACAGCAGGGCGCTGGGTATCGGGCTGGAAGAACTACGGGAAATGTTGACACTGCTTTTCGAGGAGGGAGCATAAGTGGAACAAACACTTGAAGTGGTCAATCTGCAAAAAAAATACACGGATTTTACCCTGGATAATATCTCCTTTTCACTGCCCAGAGGCTTTATCATGGGTTTTATCGGGCCAAACGGAGCCGGGAAAAGTACGACTATTAAACTGATTATGAATCTGATCCGTAAAGACGCAGGGAAAATTAACGTTTTCGGCCTGGACAATACTTCCCATGAACAAAATATCAAGGAAAAGATCGGCTTTGTCTATGATGAAAACCACTATTATGAAGAGCTGACACCCATTGAAATCCGGAGCATCATAGCGCCATTTTACTCACGTTGGGACGATAGCGCTTACGACGGTTTCCTGCGTTCTTTCGCTCTGCCGCAGAAAAAAAAGTTAAAAACTTTTTCCCGGGGGATGAAAACAAAACTTTCCCTGGCCGTTGCCCTCTCCCACGGAGCGGAACTGGTCCTTATGGATGAGCCTACCTCCGGCTTAGATCCTGTTTTTCGCAGGGAGATTCTAGATATTTTACGGGACCTGCTCCAGGATGAACGGAAGAGCGTCCTTTTCTCCACGCACATTACCAGCGATTTGGATCGTATTGCCGATTATATAACTTTTATTAACAGGGGGAACATTATCTTTAGCGCGGAACGGGACGTTATCCTGGATAACTACGGACTGGTAAAGGGAAATAACGAACTCCTCGATGAGAGAACTCGGGAGCAGTTTGTGGGTATCCGGGAAACATCCCTTGGCTTTGAAGCGTTAACTAAGAATATACAAAAAGCAAGGAACCTGCTGAAAGAGCGTGCGGTTGTGGAACGGGCAACCCTCGAAGATATTATGCTCTATACAGTAAAGGGGGAAATAAAATGATATTATTGATAAAAAAAGACCTGCTTATCCAGAAAAGAAGCTTCCTCTTCCTTTTCATCTATGGACTTTTCCTGTTTGTTCTCTTTAACAACCCCGTCTTTGAAGAAATGATTTATATCATGGGGATGATTATCGGAGTTTATTTTTTCCTGATCACCGCCAATATGGAAGATGAAAAGAACAAGAGTGAAATTCTCCTGAATAGTTTACCTGTCAGCAGAAGCTGCATTGTCCTGGCCAAGTATCTCTCCGTTTTCGTCTACATTTGCATTGGGGCTCTTTTTCTGGGTATGGCAGGACTGATTTTCCAACTGCCGGTGATCCCCGTTACACCAAGGCTGCTGAAGGCGACGGATCTGCTGGCGGTCATTTTTCTGATAAGCATTGCCGTCTCCATCTATTTCCCTTTATATTTTCGCTTTGGGGCATCTGCGTTGCGTCTTTTTTCTGTGGTCTTTTTCCTCTTCTTTTTCTTCGTGCCTCGCTGGCTGTTCGAACTCTACCTTGCTTATGAAGAAACAGAAGCTCTCCTCTTTTTGAAAGACATTATCGCTCAATCCCCGCTCCTTCCGGCAGTTGTTGTTCTTTTGACTTCTTTCTTGCTGCTGACCTGCTCATTTCTCCTTTCCCAAAGAATTTACCTGCGGAAGGAGTTTTAACGACAATTTAAACATGCTTAAAAAGAGCCCCCACCTTGAACGTTGCTTCCTGGTGGGGGGAGGCTTGCAAAATATGCTATATTTTTCTTTACTCTGTTTCCCCGATCAAATCATCCATGCGCTCCAGCGGTTTATCGAGGAGTATATTCCCAAGTGTTTCACCGGTTTTGCCCTCTACAAGTATCTGTACCCTGTCGATAGAATCAAAATCAGTAAGGGTATTAACGATTGAAGCCAGAGTCATCATTTCACCCGCACTGCCGCCGTTATGATTATCAATAAACTCCTTTGAAAAATCAACAAAGCATATTCTGTCCTGCATGTAAATATTTAAAAGTACTGTGCCTTCAGGAATAGAAGGTGCCAGACCGCTTTCCTGGGGACCGTTTATCAGCCCCTGGATAGCAGTTCCGGCTAATCTCTCCTCAACAACGAGCATCTCCCTTTTCTCCCGGAACACTTCCTGCGCATTCTGGTCGGGAAAGTAGAGATTAAGCGGAATGATTTCAATATCACCGCCAACGTAGATAAAATAGCTCACAGGGAAACTGGAGTCATCCAGTTCAAGCAGCTTTTCAAAGGCAATGATTCCTGCTCCTTCTTTTATGACCCTCTCCTCGTAGTAACTGGAATTTGTATCATCGTATCTTACTGTATACTCTTTCTTGCCGTCAACGGCAACTTCTACCTTTTTGATCAGGGAATTGATCAACGTTTCTTTCCCACTTTTATCGACTACCTTTTCCGACCAAAATGTTCCGGAAACAAGCGGCGTTTTTATCAGGGTAAGACTGTCATATTTTGAATCAAGCATTGCCTTCTCAACCTTTTCCTGCCTCAGCCTATTGCCTTCCAGAATATATTCCAGGCTGATATTCCTGTCTACCGTGCTTTCTCCACCGGAAGGGTCAAAGACTTCACCGCTAACTGCATAGACCCTCTTTTGCGCTTCGTCGGTTATTTTATCAAGCTTCATCCGGTGTCCGTACTCCGCAAAACCATTGTATAGCCAGCTGTAACCCTCATGCTCCGGCAGGAGCGCTGAGAGCTGTTCTTTTTCATATCTGAGGTCATTTATGCCTGCCACAGAGGTATATGCGTTCCAGTCTACATCCTTGCCGAAAAGCTCAGCAACGGCGCGAATCGGAACATACGTTGTTCCATTATATAAAAAATTGTCTATATCAACTCTGATGGAGTTGACCTCGAGTTTAACCTTATTTCTGTAAACTTTAATCAACTCACTGGCATCAGCCCCAAAAGAGAGGCTGGACGTAACTATAACCGCAAGGGCCAGTATTAAACAACAGACGGCAATCCTCTTCATAAATAGCTCACTCTCCGATTTTTATAATTATTTACTTACTAACAGAGACGTTTAAGATAGTAAATCTGTTGCAGGAAGTTAATGTAATTTTCGGCAGATTGTTTTTCCCTTGACCTCAGCATATTATTATAATATCATTAGGTTAGCTATCTAATTTAATCTACCCACATCCCCAAAATTTTTTTCAAGAAAAGAGGTGAGACGTTTTGCCGGAGCTGACTCACAATGAGATTACTCGCAAGCTGATGAATATTTTTTTTCTCTACAGGCGGTTGCACCGGCAGCAGGAAAGTCCGTTTCTTGGGATAAAACACAGTGAATTGGTCGTTATGTTTTGCATCAAGGAACATGCTGCCGATAATGATAGTGGATTAACAATCTCCGCTCTCAGTCAAAGCCTGAAAGTTACATCACCCACAATAACACAATTAATTAACAATTTGGAAAAGAATGACCTGGTCAAACGTTCCATTGATCCCGATGACAGGCGCTCTGTACGCGTAACACTGACTGAACATGGTGCAGCGGTTGTTAAGAAAGCATCCAAAGCTTTTTTATCTTTATACAGCGGCCTGGTTGAGTATCTCGGGAAAGAAAAGAGCCTCTTGCTGCTCGAACTCCTTTCCGAAAGTATTGACTACTTCAATGAAGTAACGAAGAAACGTCAAGCCCCAAAAGAGGACTGAAATACATGTTTAGATTATTACGTGAACTAAAACCCTTTAAGCTTTCTATAGCAGTCGCCCTTCTTTTAATTCTGATTCGCTCACTGACCGAACTCTACCTCCCTACACTGTCGGCGGATATGGTCAACATCGGGATTGTCAACGGTGATATTCAATATATCCGGCAGGTGGGCAGCCGTATGCTCATTATTACTGCAACGGGCATCCTCGCTTTTATTCTGGCCGGCTATTTATCATCCAGAGCGGCTGCGGGATTTGCCAGAATCCTGCGCGAAAATGTGTTCACCCGCGTAGAAAGTTTTTCCTTGCACGAATTTGATCGCTTCGGAACTGCTTCTCTTGTCAACAGGACCACAAATGACATTACACAGGTTCAGAATTTTGTGCTATTTGGGCTTCGGATGATGATTATGGCACCCATGTTGAGCATAGGCTGTCTAACTTTGGCCTTTTCCCGGGATGCAACTCTTACGCTGGTTTTTGTCGTAGTAACCCCTATTATTTTTGCAGTTATTTCCTTAATCATACGCAAAGGGTTTCCTCTTTTCAGAGCAATGCAGGCCAAGCTGGACAGGTTAAACCTTATTGTCCGCGAAGGGCTAACCGGAATTAGGGTTATTCGCGCCTTTAACAGAGATGAGTATGAAAAAGAACGTTTTAAAGATGCAAACCTCGATTATGCCGCTACGGGTCTCCGGGTTAACCGGATCATGGGGGTAATGACGCCGCTGATAACGCTTATTATGAACTTGGCTATCATTGGTATCGTCTGGTTTGGGGGTATACGCATTGACCTCGGCTTAACGAACGTGGGAGATCTGATGGCTCTTATTCAATATTCCATGCAAGTAATGTTTTCTTTTATCGCCATCTCCAGAATATTCCTGGTTATTCCCCGTGCGACCGCTTCCGCAGCCAGGATCAATGAAGTCCTGGATACATTTCCGGAAATTAACGATATATCGGCGGAAATACAACCGGAAAGAACAGAAATGGAGACGAAACGAGGTCATGTGGAATTTAAGGATGTCACCTTCAGTTACCCCGAAGCGGAACGCCCCGTGCTCAGCAACATCTCTTTCCGTGCCGCCCCCGGAGAGATAACGGCAATTATTGGCAGTACCGGTTCCGGAAAATCTACTCTGGTAAGTCTGATGCTGCGCCTTTATGATGTTGATAGCGGGAGCATACTTATAGACGGTGTAGATGTGCGGGAGATGACCCAGAAAAGCTTACGCCGGCTAATTGGTTTTGTGCCCCAAAAAACCATTCTCTTCTCCGGCACGATCCTGGACAATATTCGCTATGGCAAAGAAGATGCCGGCGAAGAAGAAGTTACCCGGGCGGCCGAAACCGCTCAGGCAACCGGGTTTATCTCCGAAATGAAAGACGGATTTGCCTCTGTAATTGCCCAGGGAGGTAAAAATATCTCCGGTGGTCAGAAGCAGCGTCTTTCCATCGCCAGGGCACTCCTCAGAAAAGCACGCATTTATATTTTTGACGATAGCTTCTCCGCCCTGGACTACACAACGGAGGCGAGGCTTCGAACTGCGCTTTCGCAGGAAATGGCAAGATCTACGGTATTTATTGTCTCGCAGAGGGTCAGTACGGTCAGGAATGCAGACCGGATCATTGTCCTGGAAGAAGGCAGGGTCGCCGGTATCGGCAGCCATGCCGAGCTGACGGCCACCTGCCATGTTTACCGCGAGATTGTTGCCTCACAACTTTCGGAGGAGGAGATTGCGTGAGTATAGAGCGTAAACAGAGTAATCCCCTTCCCCAGGCAATGCCCGGCCGGGTCGGCGGCGGGCGGATAATAATGTCCATGCCGGTAGAGAAAGCGAAAAATTTCAAGGGGACCTTCATCCGGATGCTGCGGTATCTCAGACCGCACTGCTTTCTGCTGCTCATTGTTTTTGCTGTAGCTGTTTTCGGAACAATATTTAACATCCTGGGACCAAAGATTTTAGGACAGGCGACAACAATTCTCTTTGATGGAGTTATGGATCGCTTAAGGGGTATTCCAAGTGCCGGCATTAATTTTGGGCGAATCGGACAAATACTGCTAACTTTAATGGGGATCTATCTTTTAAGTGAGGTATTCACCTATCTTAGTCAATTTATCATGATCGGCATTGTCCAAAAAATAGTCTTTACGATGCGGGATGACGTCCACAAAAAGCTTTCACGTTTACCGCTAAAATTTTTTGATTCCCACACCCACGGCGAGATTCTGAGCAGGGTTACGAATGATATGGACTTGATCGGCAGCACGTTGGATCAAAGTCTGACACATTTAATTGCCTCCATTGTCACCGTCAGCGGCGTTTTGGCCATGATGCTGACAATTAGCCCTGTGATGACGCTGATTGTTCTTGTCACTCTCCCCCTGTCTTATCTAATAACCGCAAAAATAGCCGGATATTCGCAAAAGACATTTGCAGACCGGCAGAGAGAATTGGGCAGGCTTAACGGCCACATAGAGGAGATCTACGGAGGTCATGTCATCGTCAAATCTTTCGGCAATGAAGAAAAATCTTTACGGCGTTTTAAACAGATAAATGAAAAATTGTATGACTCCGGCTGGCGGGCTGTCTTTATTTCCGGGATCATTATGCCCCTGATCGGTTTTGTTAACAATATAGGCTACGTGCTGGTCTGTATCATGGGAGGTATCTATGTTATACAGGGCAGGATCCTTATTGGGGATATGCAGGCCTTTATCCAGTACTCGAAAAACTTTAGAGAACCTATTGTTCAGTTCGCCAATATTGCCAATATTATTCAGTCCACCATCGCCGCGGCGGAACGCGTCTTTGAACTGCTGGACGAGGAGGAAGAGATTGCCGACGACGCGCTAGCCCACTCTCTCTTTACACCGCAGGGCGACGTTGCCTTTGAAAATGTCAGATTCGGCTACAGTGCAGAGATGAGCCTGATCAAGGATATGAACATCAATGTAAAAGCCGGGCAAACGGTTGCTGTTGTAGGGCCCACAGGAGCGGGAAAAACAACCATAGTCAACCTGCTGATGCGCTTTTATGAAATTAGCGGAGGGAAAATCACCATTGACGGCATTGATATCCGGGAAATAAAGCGCGGGACACTGCGAAGTGTTTTCGGCATGGTGTTGCAGGATACCTGGCTTTTTAAAGGGACAATCAGGGAAAATATCGCCTATGGTAAGGAAGGAGCCACGGATGAAGAAATTTTCCGTGCAGCCGGGGCAGCCCACGCGGACCACTTTATCCGCACTCTGCCCGGCGGATATAATACCGTTCTCAACGAAGAAGCATCAAATATTTCCCAGGGACAAAAACAGCTGCTCACTATTGCACGCGCTATTCTCGCAGACCCGGCTATCCTGATTCTGGACGAAGCCACCAGTAATGTGGATACCCGCACGGAGTTGCTTATTCAAAAGGCGATGGCCGAACTGACAAAGGGACGAACCAGTTTTGTCATCGCACACAGGCTCTCCACTATCCGGGACGCAGATTTGATCCTGGTTATGAATGAGGGCGGAGTGGTGGAAAAAGGCACAAATACCGAACTGCTGGCCTTAAACGGATTTTATGCGGCCCTCTACAAAAGTCAGTTCAGGACAGGAGAACTTTACCATAAGACGGGGTAAAAAAGGCGGGACACGGGGACAGGTCCCTTGTTCCGCGAACCGCAACCGCACATTGTCCCAAAACGGGACGATGAACCTGTCCCTTTGTCCCATGTCCCTTTGTCCCACTTTAAGACCATTTGACCAGGAAGTAATTTTTTTTCCCTCGGCGAATAATGGTATATTTATCAAACAACCTGTCCCCTGAGGCAAGTATCCGCTGCATGTCGGTCAAGGATTCTCCGTTGAGGGATATGGCTCGGTTTTTAAGGTCTTCCCGGGCCTGCCGTTTTGAAGAGGAAGCGCCGGCTTGTACCAGTAAGTCCACAATGCCGATTTCTTTTTCCCTTTGAATGTTCACTGAAGGAACATCAGCCAACCCAGCTTCAATTTCGTCTTCCTCCAGTTCATTAATTTTTCCATAGAAAAGCGCATTGGATATTTTTTCTACTTTAGCCATAGCCTCCCTACCGTGGACCAGGGTCGTCACTTCTTTGGCTAAAACCCGTTGAGACTCCCTTCTCCCGGGATTATCTTTCACCTCTTCCTCCAGGTTAAGAATTTCGTCCCTGGTGAGGAAAGTAAAATATTTTAGAAAGCGAATGACATCTGAATCATCCGTATTAATCCAAAACTGGTAAAACTGGTAAGGCGTCGTTTTTTTAGCATCCAGCCAGATGGTTCCGGATTCCGTTTTGCCGAATTTTGTCCCGTCCGCCTTGGTGACCAGGGGAAAGGTCAGACCATATGCTTTGCCATTGTCAATTCTCCGTATCAGCTCAATCCCCGCTGTAATATTGCCCCACTGATCGCTTCCGCCAGCCTGCATCTCACAGCCATAATCCTGGAACAGCCGTAAAAAATCATAAGACTGCAGAATCATGTAAGTAAATTCGGTAAAAGAAATACCCGCGGCCATCCTTGCTTTAACTGACTCTTTGGAAAGCATATAACTGACTGAAAAATACTTACCGATGTCACGCAAAAATTTGATTACTTCAAGATTGCCGAGCCACTGATAGTTGTTGGCCATCCTGGCCGGATTGACCGGAGCGTCAAAATCCAGAAAGCGTTCCAGCTGGAGGCGAATTTTCCCTGTCCACTCTTCAATCAAGTCTTCCGGATTCAGTCCCCTTTCGGAAGACTTGCCGCTGGGGTCACCGATCATTCCGGTGCCTCCCCCCACAAGGGCAATAGGGTTATGCCCGGCCAACTGAAATCGCCTCAGTCCGAGAATGGGCAGAAGACTTCCCACATGCAGGCTGTCCGCGGTAGGATCAAAACCGATATACAGGGTAATTGGCGCCGTATTTAGTCTTGTCCTGAGTTCCTCCTCACCGGTCCCTTGGAAAATTAATTCCCGAAATTCCAGATCCTGAATAATATCCATCTATTTCAATCTCCTTTATTTTTCTCCAAACCTTTAAGTTTTAATTTTTTGGCGATAATTCCTCCGATTTTTCCCGTTTCTCTGGAACTTAAACTTCCCCAGCCCTTTTCATGGATATCATCCAGGAGTCCCAGTTCCGAAGCAACTTCTTCTTTTAGTTCTTGTCTCCCCGGTCTAGGGTCCACCTTTTTCTTCTTCTTTTTCTTGCTGCTATTGCTCATAAAAAACCTTCTTCCCCCGGAAAGATAACCCGGAATTTTCTCTAATATTGTTACCGGGGAAACAGGTCATTATGCAAAGAGCATAGTAAAAGGGCATCTTAACGGTTTTTAAAAATATCCGTTTTCCAATGGCGCAAGCTAGCCTGCCAGGGCTATTTTCCCCTTATTTTCCGAGGTTAGCTCTCCAACCACCGCAAAGCAGGAGAGACCCTTTTCACGGAGCAGTTGCTGAGCTTCTGCTGTTTTCTCGCCCGGTACAGCCATTAGGAGGCCACCGGATGTCTGGGGATCACAGAAGATATCCAGCAACAGGGGATCGATTTTCTCCGGTAAAAGCAAATTCGGCAGCAAGTATTCCCGGTTTGTCATCGCCCCTCCCGGCACCAGACCCTGTTCCGCCAGATCAACGGTACCCTCAATAATAGGAATGGACTCCGGGAAAAAGACAACCCCACATTCGCTTTCCCGGATCATTTCAAAGGTGTGCCCCAGCAGTCCGAAACCGGTTATATCCGTACAGGTTTTCACGCCAATCTCCCGGGCTGCTTCAGCGGCGTCTTTGTTTAAAGTTGTCATCCAGTGGATAGCCTCCTCCAGGACAGAAGCAGGAACCATTTCTCCCTTTAGAGCCGTGGTAATAATTCCTGTTCCCAGAGGTTTCGTCAGGATTAATTTATCACCGGGTTTTACGCCCCCTTTGGTCAAAATGTCAGCCGGGGAGATGATCCCCGTCACAGAAAGACCGTATTTCGGCTCATTGTCATTAATTGTATGCCCACCGACAAGGAGGGCACCCGCTTCAGCAACCTTGTCAGCCCCTCCCCGCAAAATTTCCACAAGCACCTCCGTTCCCAGGAGTTTGCAGGGAAAACAGACGATATTCATTGCTGTCAGAGGCTTACCGCCCATGGCATAGACATCGCTCAGGGCATTGGCAGCTGCAATCTGTCCGTAATAATAGGGGTCATCCACTACAGGCGGAAAAAAATCAACAGTCTGTATCAACGCCAGTTCATTATTAAGACGATAAACAGCCGCATCATCAGGTATTTCCGTACCGACCAGCAGGTTTTCGTCTCTTTGAACCGGTAAAAGCGGTACAATTCTGGCCAGGTCCCCCGGCCCTAGTTTAGCCGCTCACCCCGCGCTGGAGGACATAAGTGTCAGCCGAACTCTTTTATCCACGTGCATCAATCTCCTTTCCCGGGTTGTTTGAACAAGGGAATAGTCTCACAACTACATGATAAAGTATCAATAAAAAACAGGCAATTGCGCAGGAGCGGTTCCTTTCCCAGGAGAAGTTTCAACGCCTCCTGGACCTGCCAGGCTGCTACAATGGCAGGTGTTGTGGCAGGATTTCCCCGTTCTCTCTCCATACCTTTATCTTTTCCTTTTTCATAAAAACCATAAATAGAATCAAGCCCGGGATCATCGGGAAAAATCGTGGAGATTTGTCCGTAAAACTGGGCAATGGCACCATGAATCATGGGTATACCCAGACTACGGCAGAATTTTTGCAGTAAAAAACGGGCCTGCAGGTTGTCCAGACAGTCAAGGACAACATGACATCCTCGCAGAATAGGCTCGGCATTTTCCGGTCCGATAAACGCATCCACTGTCACCGTCTCCACTGCGCTGTTGACCTCTTTTAGATGCACGGCTGCCTGCAGCGCTTTTCGCTGACCCAGGTTTTTTTCCGTTGAAAAAATTTGCCGGTTTAAATTGCTATCACCAAAAGAATCGCCATCCACCAGGACCAGTGTGCCGATTCCCATCCGGGCCAGCAACTCCGCGGCGAGCCCTCCCAACCCTCCGAGTCCGATTACTGCCACCCGAGAATTAAGAAGGGATATCTGTCCCCCGGTTCCGTCTGTCGATCCCAGACTGCGCTGGTAACGCTCGGGGATAATCTCATTTTCCAGGGCTAAAATTTCCACCTCTTTGAGGGAAACAGAAAATTGTCCGGCAATTTCCTCAGCCGCCCGCAAAGAAAGCTTTAAATACGGGATAGCTGCCGGGGAAAGTTCCTCCTCAGCCGATTTTCGGAGAGCTTCCGTTATCTCCGCAATATTATCCACTTCGTCAACACTCCTTTTTGCAAGCGACAAAGGCGGGCGCCTTTTAAGGGCTAAGAGACGGGCAATTGAAAAAGACCCGGCCCGGATAACTTTGTACAGTTATCTTAGCACAGGTCCGGTTTGCAGACAAGAAAAGGGCTGGGAAAATTATTCTTTTTATCCCTCGTTGATTGCACTCAATTCGTCAACCAGCAAAGGAAGAATCTCTTCCGCTTTACCTTCTAAAAAAATATCCGTTACGGAATCGGTCAAGACAGTTTCCTCGGGATTAATCTCAATAATACAAGCTCCATTTTTCTGGGCTAGAAAGGGAAGACCGGCAGCCGGTTCCACCAGTCCTGAAGTTCCGATAACAAGCATTACTTCGCATTGCTGAGCATCAACGTGGGCCTGCAGCAGTGCTGCAGTGGGAATGGATTCACCAAAAAAAACAGCATCCGGTTTTAACAGGCCTCTGCAAACAGGGCAAAAAGGCGGTAACGAGTCGAGAGAAATTTCCACGGACGGGTAAAGGGCCTTGCATTCCAGGCAGATCATGCGGCGGGTATTGCCATGAAACTCTATTACCACCTTGTTTCCGGCTTCCTGGTGTAAACCGTCCACATTCTGCGTAATAATACTTGAGAGAAAACCCATGTCTTCCATTCTTGCCAGGGAAAAGTGAGCTACATTGGGAAGCGCTTTTTCTACCACTTCCTGGATCTCTTTCAGGACAGCCCACGATTTGGCGGGATGCTCCAAAAAATAGTTAATATCAGCTACTATTGGGTCATGCTTTTCCCAAAGTCCTCCTCTCCCCCGAAAAGGCATAATACCACAGGCCACCGAAATACCTGCCCCCGTCAATGCCGTTATTTTTTTGGCGGAAGAGATCCTTTTAACTGCCTCTCTTCTCTTTTCTACCTGTTTATTAATTCCCTCCATTTATTAAACGTCCCTCCATTTTAGGGCTTCTTTAAAAAAAGAACACAACCAGCTACAAACCCCGGTATATCAACTCTGTGAATCGGAGAGCAATGTTAAGCAGTCGAGATCCACCCTTTCAGCTCCTCCCCAAAGGCGTTCCAGGTTATAAAAAGAGCGCTCTTCGGGAAGAAAAATATGAACAATCAACTCTCCGAAATCCAGCAGAATCCAATTACCTTCCTGGTAACCTTCCAGGCGGAGCAGACGGTGTTCTTCATCCGGAAGCTTTTCCTTAAGGTAATCGCAAAGAGCCCGGGTCTGAATCCTGGATGAACCGGTGCAGATAAGAAAATAATCCGCAAGCAGAGTAACTTGCCCCATATCCAGGAGAACAATATCCCGGGCTTTTTTTTCATGTAACAGGCGGACTGCTGCAAAAGCAAAATCCTTTGTCGAAAAATCCAAACATACCCCTCCCGTTTAAGTTAAAGAGAAAAATCCTTTCCAATGATAACGGTCACCATAACCGGATAGTCCAATATAGGCTCCTTAAGAAGTTCAACACCACTGATCACTTCCGCGACCTGCTTTGCCGCACCGACATCATCCAGACGGGAAATAACCTGGGTGCGCTCGTAATCAAAGTGATCGGCATTACCCACATTTTCATCCTCAACTTTGAAACCCTCGTTGCGAAGCGTATCGGCAATTATACTCGCGGCACCCTGCGTACCGCAACCATTCAAAACTTCAACAGTAATTAGGTCCCGGGGAAGAGCAAAATCTTCTCCCAGGTTTTCCATCAGAAAGGCCACCTGACTTTCATCAGGCTCGAAAAAAGGCTCCCCGTTGATATCCCGTAAAACTCCGGGCAATTGAAGCACGAAAGTATCGGGATTAAAAAGCGGTTCTGCCAGCACGTAAAATTCCTGCAATTCCTTCCAGGAAAGGTCGGTATTCAGATAAGGAGACACTTTGTTTAACATGCCCGGAGTAGCCCAAAGTCCCTTTTTTTCGATAGCGAATTCAACCAGACTTTGTACGGAATTTGCTCTGCGCAGAGCACGGCTCAGAGGGTCCTCTCCGCTTTCACTCTGCAAAAAATAGTCCAGATAATCGGCTCCTTTTAAAGTATAATTCTTATAAGAAATACCTCCCCGATCATCGATCAAGACAGGAATTCCTTCGTATTGAATCTCCAGAAAATGATGAATGGGAACACCTAAAAAAGAAGACAACTGATTGACGAGCATTTCTGCCCCCCCATCTTGATAAAAATTACCGGGGGTATAATAAGAAGCTAAATCTCTTTCTTCTAAAAACTCAGCTGCGGCAATATCTTCCTCTGTGTCTCTCTGATCATTTGTATCAGCCTGATCATTAAAACGGTGAAGAAGGGTGTTACCGGGAATAAAAATAATTTGTGGCGATGTGGAGGAAGTACTGCTAAAGTTTAAAAAAAAGAGTTCATCAATATAAGTTTCTTCTTCTGCTTCAACAATACCGTAAATAAGATAGTTCGTCCCGTTAACCTGCGGATTTTCCCGTAAAGACGCCGCCCAGGACTCCGTATTCTGCAAGGTCTGAAACGAGCGGAGAGAGCGCATCCCCAGAATCACGACAGCAAGAAAAAGCACCAGCATAATCAGGAAAATTAGCCGGTTCTTCTGCCGGAGTACTTTTCCGGGCTTCTTTCGTCTCCTTGCTTTAAAAAGTTTCATGACTCAGCAACTCCCGAGCTATTATTTCTTAAGAAAGAAAGCAGCCAATTACGAAATAAAACAGAATGTGGATGGAGAATGCTTTGCTTTTCCAGGACATATTTAATCGTCAGATCCACTGCACCAAGAAGAGCTTTATGCAGGTCTTGAAAGGCCAGTTCCCGTATTTCAGCAGCACCGGGACAGGTTCTCCCCGGTTCAATATAGTCCGCCAAATAAATAATACAGGCCAGGAGGTTCATCCCGGCTGCTCCGGTAGTATGTGTTTTCACTGCATGCAGAATTTCCCGGTCATTAATTCCCCATTCGTGTTCCAGGAGCCAGGCACCTACAGGTGCATGTAGTAAGGACGGTTCCAGCAGCAACAGCTCATCGGCAATATTATTCTCAACGGCAATCTGCAACAATTCACTACTGGAATATGTTTTACCGTAATCGTGAAAAAGTGCGGTCAGAGCTGCCTTTTCCTCATTTGCACCATAAGCTGTTGCCAACCGGCGCGCCGTACTTTCAACACCCAGTGAATGAACAAGCAACTGACCGGTAAGCTTCTTTTTTATTTTTTCCCTAATTGCTTTAATGTCCATTTCCTATTTTAATTTGACAAAAAATAAAACATTCCTTCAAGTTTAATTAAAAAAAGGCAACCTAAGTTGCCTTTTTTTAATATTTATTATTCTCTTGGCTTTGCCTCGTTTACTACCAAGCGACGCCCGTCGACCTCTGCTCCGTTCATCTTTTCGATCATTGCTTCAAAATCTTCCTCATTTACCTCCACAAACCCGTACCCTCTGGAACGACCGGTCGCCCTCTCTGTAATAATACGGCAGCCGATTACTTCTCCGTATTGTGCAAACGTGTTCCGCAGTTCATCTTCCGTGGTTCCCCAGGAGATATTACCGACATAAAGAGTCTTAACCAAAATTGTCACCTCGCTTCCCGGCATTACGGATTCTTCTGCGCATATTATGTGGTGTAAAAAGATAGTTTATGCGAAATCTCACCCCCTGAAAATGCCGGCGGGTAACATGGAGAAGGGACTGCAAATCTTCATGAAGTACCACATCGGCCCTTAAAACACCCTTAAACATGAAATCCATGGATATCAATAATTACTTAGTCTTAAAAGAAAAACTCTTGAAATCCACTCTACCCTTTATTACCAAATTCATTTTCCTTATCATATCATTAAGATTACGTGAAGTCAAGCAGTCACCGCACATAAAGCCTGTTTTTATAGATATACTGCTCAACACTTTCCGGAGTTAAATAGCGGATGGTCTTACCTTCGGCAACCCTTCTGCGTAAAAAAGTTGAAGATATGGCCATCGCCGGTATCTCCAGCAAGTGAACGCGTTTGATTACTTCCGGGAAAGCATCACCCAGAATTACTTTTAATTTACTAAAAGAGTAACCCGGACGGGAGGCGGCGATAAAAGCACAAGACTTCAGCAACATTTTATAATCTTTCCAGGTTGTGATATCTAAAATGGCATCGGCCCCCGTAATAAAATACAGTGTTAATTTAGAATTATAAAGTTTTGTAAAATGCCGGACAGTGTCTACGGTATATGTAGTATCTTGACTGTCTATCTCCATACGGGATACAGTAAAGAAAGGATTGTCCACCACAGCCAGCAGGGTCATCAGATAACGATGTTCCGCGTCGGTAATTCGGGTCCGATCCTTATGAGGGGGATTCCCTGTCGGCATAAAAACAACGTGGTTCAGATTAAATTGCCGGCGAGCCTCCTCAGCTGTCACGAGGTGACCAATATGGATAGGATCAAAAGTACCGCCCATAATGCCGATAGACAGTTCACCTTCGTCTTTGGGAAGTAAAAATCTCATCGAAGTTTATCCTTGTTCAGTTTTCAAGAAAACAATGTAAACTCTGCCTTGTTTCGATCAGGGAGAATACAGAAACTCCAATTCCCCGATTTTAACCGTATCGCCTTCCTGGACACCGGCTTTGAGCAGCTCATTTTCCACCCCCAGGCGCTCTATTAGATCCTGGAAGCGGCGCAGACCCTCTTCATTGTGCAGATCTGCTCTTAATACTGCCTTCTCTACTTCATCACCCTGAACGACAAAAATCTCCCCGTCCCTGTGCACCGAGAGTTCTGTTCCCTGGAGAGGAGGCAGGTAAATAACCCCGGCATCCACGTCTTCCTCTTCGGCATAAAGATGTTCTTCTTGCAGTCTCCTGTACAGAGCTTCCAGAAGACTCCTTATACCCTCTCCCGTTACTCCGGAAATAGGATATAACTCATCCCCTGAAACCTTTTCACGAAAACGCTGTAAATTTTCGGCTGCTCCAGGCAAATCCATTTTGTTGGCAGCGATAATGGCCGGTTTTTGGGCCAGCTCTTCATGGTAGCGCTCTAATTCCTCTTTTAATTGCAGATAATCGTCAAGGGGCTCCCTTTTTTCCGTAGCCGCCATATCCACAAGATACAACAAAAGCCGGCTTCTTTCAATATGTTTTAAAAATCTGTGACCAAGGCCTGCTCCCCTGTGGGCCCCTTCAATAATTCCCGGAAGATCCGCCACAACAAAGGACCGTTCTTCCCCTAAATAAACGACACCGAGTTGAGGTGTAAGAGTTGTAAAAGGATAACCGGCAATTTTAGGCCTGGCCGCGGAAATATGCGCTAAAAAGGTGGATTTTCCTGCATTGGGAAAGCCGACAAGGCCAACATCCGCAAGCAACTTCAACTCCAGGAGCAATGTCCGCTCTTCACCAGGTTCGCCTTTTTCGGCAAAACTGGGAGCACGATACCTTGAAGTTGCAAAGCAGGTATTTCCCCGGCCGCCTCTGCCCCCCCGCGCCACAACTGCCTTAGCGCCATTTTGAAGAAGATCGCCGAGCTGGACACCGTTTTCATCTTTAATCACCGTTCCGACAGGCACTTCCACCTCCAGGGGCAGAGCTTTACTCCCGTTTTTTTTGCTCCCCTGTCCATGCCCGCCGCCTTCGGCTCTTAAATGAGGCCGGTAACTGAGGTGAATAAGTGTATTCTTATGGGGTGAGGCAACAAGGATAACATCCCCCCCATCTCCGCCGTTACCGCCATCGGGTCCGCCGCGGGGCACATACTTTTCTCGCCGGAATGAAGCGGCACCGTTTCCGCCGCGGCCGCCCCTGACAAATATTTTTACCTGGTCAATAAAAGTAGACAAAAAATCAACTCGATTCAAAAAAAATCCCGGGGTTCGCCCCGGGGTTTAAGCCAATGGATAGACACTGACTTGTTTTTTCGTTTTTCCCATACGCTCAAAAGCAACAGTACCTGCAGTAAGAGCAAAGAGAGTATCGTCTTTCCCCCGGCCGACATTAAGCCCCGGGTGTACCTTGGTACCGCGCTGGCGGACAATAATACTTCCGGAAGAAACAAGTTCTCCTCCGTACTTTTTAACACCCAGTTTTTTGGGGTTACTGTCCCGACCGTTTCTGGAACTTCCGACTCCTTTTTTATGAGCGAATAATTGCAAATCAAATTTACGCATTTTTGTTAGGCCTTTCCCGATAAGAAAAACAGGCCTGCACCTCCTTTCACATTATTTTATCATCTTGAGTATCGTTTCCTGAACTGTTAAGTGCTTCTGCTTCCTGTAACGAAATATACTTGGGATAAGACCCGGCTATTTCCCTCAAACCCACCAGCATTGTCTCGAAAAGAAGAAAAAAACCTTCTTTCTTCGCCGGGTCAAGCTGCGCAGGCCGAGAAACGCGAAAAAAACCCTTTTTTATCTTTAGCGGAGGGTCAAGACCCAGTAAATCCTCCATGGCATAAACGATTGTCTGCGCAAGGACTGAAACCGCCGCACAGACGATATCAGCCCCCCGTGGAGCAAAAAGCGCATGGCCCCGTATCTCCACTGAAACAGGATTGTTATTCCCGTCCCGCTTAACCTTCACGCGAATCATTAGACTTTTTCGGGTTCGATTTTATCAATCTTGACAAGAGTATAAGGCTGCCGGTGCCCCTGCTTCCTGCGATAATTCTTTTTGGGCTTATATTTAAAAACAATAATTTTTTTCGCCTTACCGTGGGAGAGCACCCTAGCCGAAATCCTGGCCCCTTCCAGGTAGGGAGTACCTACACTTAAATCATCTTCGTTTTGAATAACCAGCACTTTTTCAAAGACTACTTCGGAACCCACGTCTTCAGGCAACTTTTCCACCATACAGTTGTCGCCTTCGGAAACCTTGAACTGTTTTCCCCCAGTTTCAAAAATAGCGTACATCCTCTTCTTCGCCTCTTTTGCATAGACTCGCCGGACAAGGGCACCTTCACATTTTTTTAATAACATTTTAGCATTTAACACTCGAAGGATTTGCGAGACCCTGCCCATGCGGTTAAAGACACTTAAACATTTTAGCACAGGAGAAAATCGTTGTCAACTAAAATGAACTTTCAATAATTTACAATTTACCATCGAACTATGATTATTAAAACAATTTTTCGATACCTGAACTATCAATATCAAATATAAGGTTGAAAGGGGGAAGTGGTTCAATCCGCATAAAATCGGGTAGAGCATCTTTTTCCATTATTCCTGTCGCTTTATTGAATTCTCTTTCCAGTTTAATAACTCTTATCCCTGTTAACTCGATATCTTGTACTGAGTAATTTGTCTTTTGGACTTGATTTATCATGTTTACCAGCAAATCCCAATTATCCATTAAAGCCGCTTGCAGAAAAGTACATACTCCCCATGAATCCATGGTTGCGCGAATTATTTGAACCCGGCGCGAAACTTCAAGCTGGCCTTCCGGAGAATGATGATCTATCTTAACCGGGAGAGTATAACCCGCGGTATGGTCTGCACCCATTGGACTGCTGGCATATGTTACACCAAATCCCTTGATAGCTCTGGGATCATAGGCCGGTAAAGCCTGCCCTTTAGCTGCAGGCACTCTGCTCTGTCCGAATACTTTACCCGTGACAACAGCACCATTACCGATGATCCTTCCCAAAATACTTTTTTCCCCTATTTCCCTCAATATTTTTAAAACGCCCTTTGAATCGCCAAAATTAATAATTCCTTCTTCCATGGCCATACCTATGGTAACGCCGGTTTCTATTGTATCTAAACCCAACTCATTACATTCACTGTTAAAAGAAGCAATATCATCCAAAGAACTAATTCCTAAATTTGCGCCCATGATCGCAATAGTTTCATATTCTAAAGGACTGACAAGAAAGTTACCGTTTTGATCCGGAAACACGTTTGAGCACCTGACAATACATCCCGCCATACAGCTATGCGTTGTTTTTCCCTTACCGCCTCGTTGAAGGATAAGATCACGTAAAGACTCCCCGGACAGCTTATCCGCATCCTTAAATCTCCCGTTTTTAAAATTATGTGTGGGCAAACCGCCTAGCTCTTGCACTATACTGACCGCAGATGCCGTTCCATATTCAGGAAAATTTTGTCCGGTAACAGGATTTTTCCGGACAATTTCATGAAAGTGTTTTCTTGTCTGCTTAAATAAATCCTCATTCGCAATACGAACCTTTCGATTGGAGGGGGGTTTTTGAATTACAATTGCTTTTAATCCTTTACTGCCCATCACAGCCCCAAGTCCTCCACGTCCTGCAAACCGGCTTGGTCTTCCTTCTGCGTCGGTAACTGCAATACCTGCTGCAAGCATCCGATATTCTCCGACAGGACCGATACAAATCACACTTACTTCTTTACCGTACCTTTCTTTACAGGTAGCGGCAACTTCACTGGTTTTTAAGCCCTGAAGTTCTTGGGACTGAATTAACCGAATACCTTCGCCAATTAATAATGTAGACAGAAAACTTGATTTTCCTTCAATAATAATACCGCTTATACCCCATTTTGCCAAATAACCCGCCGCCATTCCGCCGGCATTTGATTCTTTTATGCCTTCAGTTAAAGGACTCTTACCCCCGATCGATAATCGTCCGCAGCTGGAAACACCTGTTCCTGCCAACGGGCCGTTTGTAATGATTAACTTATTTTCCTTCTCTAAAGGATGGCATTGAGGATTTATTTCTTCAGTTAATACTTTAACAATAAGTTCTCTCCCCCAGCATTGAGGATATGCATTATCTTTTTTAATCTCTCCGTTGGATAAATTAACGCGTATTATCGGCATTTTAGGATCATTCCTCCTCAGATCTTGACTATTACCTCATCAAATTAGGAAGAAACGTGGCAATCTGCGGAAAGACCATAATAAGGATCGTGGAAATAATCAGGGTAATCCAGAAAGGGATAAGACCCTTGAAGACCGACTCGACACGAACATTGGTCACGGAAGAAGTAACCAGGGCTCCAACGCCGACCGGCGGTGTCAAAAAACCGTTAAGAAGCATCAAGATAGTCATGATACCGTACCAGATGCCATCATAACCCATTTTGATAATCAGGGGGTAGAATAAAGGTGTAAAAAGAATAAGAACGGCAAAACCTTCCATAAAAAAGCCGCAGATAAAATATAACATAAATATTACCAATAAGAGTAAAAATGGAGGTAAATTAAAAGCAAGCAATGTATCCGTTATCTGAAAAGGAATCTTCGTAATGGAAAGAAACTGACCGAATATTTTTCCACCGATGATAAGAAACATAATCATAATCACGATAGAAGTAGCTTCACTAACGGAACCAATCACACCATTCCATTTCAATCGCTTTGTTACGACAGAAAAAAAGAGAGCCAAAAAAGCCCCTACTGCTCCTCCTTCGCTTGGAGTAAAAACCCCAAGGTAAATTCCACCCATGGAGATAACAAAAATTAAAGGTACCGGCCAAATGTATTTCATTGACTCCATTTTTTCAAAAAAAGATGTCTTAGCCTGACTGGTAGGTGCCAGAGAAGGGTTATACTTAACCTGCAACCACGCAGTTATTGCCAACATTATTGCTGTGAGAATACCGGGTATAATTCCCCCAATTAACAGTTTCCCAATTGATTCCTCGGTCAAAATACCATAAATCACCAAAGTACCGCTTGGAGGAATCAGAATCCCCAACGTGCCTCCGGCTGCGGCGCACGCCGTTGAAAAACTATCTTTATACTTATGGGCAATCATTTCGGGTACTGCCACTTTCGCAATTGTCGCTGTTGTGGCGACTACGGAACCGGAAACCGCGGAAAAAGCTGCACATGTAATTACCGTGGCTATTCCCAACCCCCCCCGTAACGATCCAATCCAGGAATTAAAAGCCCTGAACAACTCCTTACCCAAGCCGCCGCTTCCCAAAAACATACCCATTAAAAGGAACATGGGAATGACGGCATTTGAATAAGAAGCAGTGGCAGTATAAAGATCAGCTCCTAACTTGGACAAAGCTGCGCCTGGACCGAGAATAATGCCGTAACCCACTATCCCTGTCAGAAGCATGGAGAAAGCTATGGGAAAACGTAAAAACATGAGAATGAAAAGGATAACAATAAAAAGTAGGCCGATTTGTTCTGAACTCATAATTTGTATCCCTCTCTTGTCAATAATTTGGCTGCTGTTTTTATTAAATCCCCTAGTAATATAACGGTAAACAACAGAACACCAAAGGCAGATATGATAACCCAGGGATAAATTGGTATTCTCAAAACACCTGTTTCCAAATTAACAGTATACATACGGTTGGCATAAATAAGCATCTGCCAAAATGCCACAGAGAACATGGAAAAACTTAAAAAATAACCAATGGTATCAAAAAAATTCTGCCACCATATTGGAAGCTTAACCATAAAAAAATCGATACCGATATGACTTTTTGTTATCTGGCTATTACCTAAAGCTGCAAAAACTACCAGAGCCAAAGAAATTTCTACTATTTCATAAACTCCCATAATCGGCCTGCCGAAAAAACGCCCCAAAACATCTGCCGTCGTGAGAAACATAGCAAAGAGAAGTGTAAATATGCTTATATAAACAAAAATACGGTTAATACTCTCAAATGTTTTCTTTATGAATAACATTTTAAATTACCTCTCTATTATAAAGAAGTTTGATAAAATATTCCTCCCGGCACATAATTGCTTAACTTCTAAAAGGAGGTGATAGTATTAAATTTTTGCACCGGGAGGAACATACCAATAGCAACGGCTTCTTTACTTATTTTTTATTTTACATGTTTTCGAGTGAAAACCTTTTAAACTACCTATATTGTTCCGCAAGAGAAAGTGTTTTCTCATAGATATCCCTTGCCGGATAACCTTTCCCTTCCATCTCCTCTATCCACTCTTCAACAAGTGGCTGCAGAATCTCCTTGGCTTCTTCCAATTGTTCCGGAGTAAAATGATTAATTTCAATACCTTCTTCTTCCGCTAATTCATATCCTCTGATTCCGGCATTATCATATGATTCGCCGTGGATTAAGCCGTAGTTACCGGCAATCTCTTCAATTATGCTTTGATCTTCCGGTGATATTTTATTCCATGAATCTTTATTCATTGCTACAACTTGCGGGGCTGTATAAATATCAACCATGGTCATATTTGTTACTACCTCGGATAAACGATAGGATTCCAGCGATGATGCAGTAGTGACTGCACCGTTGATTATCCCTCTATCCATCGAATCATAGACGTCTGTGATGGGCATGGAAACCGGAATTCCCCCTAAAGCTTCAATTACTTTATTTTGCATCGGACCGGGTGACCTCAATTTTAACCCTTTAATATCATCCAATGTTTTGATAGAAGTTGTTGTTAAAAATTGCCCTGGCTCAAGGCTTCCAAACCAGAGAATTTTGACATCATCAAATTGTTTTGCAAATTCAGGTTCAGTCTTAAAAAGTTCAGTTAACGCTTGAATAGCGTTCCTTGAAGAACTGAACATAAATGGAAGGTCGGCCACGTCAGCTAGAGGAAACCTGCCGGGAGTATAACCCAGAACGCAATGGGCAAGATCCACAACACCTGTCGCGGTTGCATCATAATTCTCGTTGGCAGGAGTTAAAGTTGCTCCGGGGTGAATATAAATCTTTACTCTTCCTTCCGTTTTTTCTTCTACTTCTTTAACAAAAGGATCATATACCTCGACATGTAAATGGTGTAAATTTGATGTAAAATGTGAGAAATGGAGTTCAACCGGTTCTACAGTATTGGAAGTCTCTCCCGTTTCCTCACCTGAAGCCGGCGCTGCCGTCTCAGGTGCTCCGCATCCTCCCGCTAATACCAGTAAAAGAAATATGACAATTAACGTAGACAGAACACCGATTTTTTTTCTTATCCTCATCTTCATTTCCTCCTATTGTTAATTTTTTTAATCTTTGTCAGTTACATACATAATAAATCATCTTACTAAAGACTTTTTAAATAGACGGCTTACCCCCTTTTTGAACTGTAAAATCAATACTAATTCCTACTAAAATTGTAATAACGATACACCCCTTCCTTTCTTTTAATTTTTATTTCATACTGCCATAATGCTCCATAAACGATTAAATACTTTCTTTTTAAAATTTTTATTGTTATACTAAATACAAGCTCTCCACCTGAAATGCTGATCTTAACTTTCCACCATTAAGGGAGACTTTTTAATGGAAACTTTTAATTTTGAAAAATATGGAAGAAATGTTATATTTCCCAAAAAATCAATTATATTCATTCAAAAGGATTCTGCTCAACGGATCTTTTTTTTAAAAAAAGGACTTATAAAGTTATTATTTTTTAATAATTTCACCGAAGACGGAGAAAAAACTTGTTTTTTTATTCATCCGGGTATGTTTGTAGGAGAATCTGCCGTATTACTCGGTAAACCTTACGGTATCACAGCTTACGCGGTCACAGAGTGTGAAGTTATTATCTTTGATAACAATACCACATTTAAACTGATGGAAACTCATCCAAATTTTGGTTTAGAGCTAATCTCTTCTATGTCCAAAGTAATATGGTATTATGGGTACCACTTAATCGGCGATTCTCTTCCCAGTAGCCTCTATAAAGTTGCTTACGCACTATTAAATTTGTCATATCAAATTAAACCTGGTCTGGTGAAAAATATCCGCCTGGAATTAAGCCATGAAGACCTGGCATCCTTTACATCTTTAACAAGAGTGACCGTAACAAAATGCCTTAACGAGCTGGGAAAAGAAAAACTGCTTAAAAAGGGAAGAAATTACATTATTATTAATAATAAAAATGATCTGAAAAATTGGCTTTCAAGCAAGAAAGAATCTTATTCTTAAGGAATATTTTAAAATTTATCTACGCTTGATTCAGGCAAGAGCTAAGGTATCCAGCGCAATCATTAGCTCCTCATTTGTCGGAATTACCAGAACTTTAACTTTAGAAGAAGCTGCGCTGATGAACTGTTCCTTATCCAGAGCTTCATTGTTCATCTTCTCATCCAGCTCAATTCCCAGAAACTCTAATTTATTACAAATCATGGCCCGAATTAAGGGAGAATTCTCACCGATCCCCGCTGTGAAAACTAAGGTATTGAGGCCTCCCATTGCGGCGGCATAGGCACCGATATACTTTTTAACCTGATACGTAAACATCTCCATAGCCAGTCTGCAGCGTTTATTTCCCCGTTCCGCATTATCAATAATCTGCCGCATGTCGTTACTGACTCCCGACACTCCAAGAAGACCGCCTTCCCGGTTCAGCATGCTATCAATATGCTCCGGACTAAGCCCAAGTTGTCTATTCAGATAAAATATTAACCCGGGATCTATATCGCCGGATCTTGTCCCCATCATTACACCAGGCAGAGGAGTGAATCCGGAACTTGCATCAACCGATTTTCCGCCGCTGACTGCAGATACTGTAATCCCACTACCTAAATGGCAGACAACCATTTTCAAGTTTTCAACAGGTAGTTTCATCAGCTCAACCGCTCTTTGGCTTACATATTTGCCCGAGGTCCCGTGAAAGCCATATCTCCTAATCTTGTTGTTCTCATAATACTCATAAGGTAAAGCATAAAGGTAAGCCTTGGGCGGCATTGTTTGATGAAAGGCCGTATCAAAAACAGCTACATGTGTAATATCGGGAAGAATTCTCATGGCTTCGCGAATTCCCATTAAATTCACAGGATTGTGCAGAGGCGCCAAGGGAGCATATTCTTCTATTTTTTGTATAACCTCTTCAGTAATAATTGTCGACTGGAAAAATTTTTCACCGCCATGGACTGCCCGATGACCAACCGCGGTTATTTCAGATAGGTCTTTCATCACACCATGCTTCTTATCAAGTAAAGATTGCAGGATAAGTTCAAACCCATCCCGGTAGGAGAGAATCGGCAACTCTCTCTGCAACGTTGCTTGACCGGTTTCTTGCCGAAGAGAGGAATCGTCCTGTCCGATCTTTTGCACAATTCCTTTGGCCATGACCTGCTTCATCTTCGCATCAAAAAGTTGGTATTTGATTGATGAACTGCCGCAATTAATTACCAGTATTTTCATTTATCTGCACCCCGGCAACTAGCAAAATAGTAGCTCCAACAATATCGTCAATCGTTGCTCCTCTGGAAAGATCACTTACATGCCCGGCAAAACCCTGCATGAAGGGACCGTAAGCTGCTGCTTTGGCCAGTCTTTGAACAAGCTTATAGCTGATATTCCCTGAATTTAAATCGGGGAAAATAAGGATATTGGCTCTTCCCGCCACGGAACTGGTACCTTTAATTTTTCTTTTCGCGACTTCCGGGACAATGGCTGCATCGGCCTGAATTTCCCCATCCACGCACAAATCCGGTTCCCGTTCCTTCACGATGCGGACGGCCTCAATGACTTTGTCCGCATGACAGTGCACTGCGCTGCCCTTTGTGGAAAAGGAAAGCATGGCCACCTTCGGCTCCCAGCCAAACAGTTTCTTTGCACTTCTTGCACTCGCAACGGCAATATCAGCCAGTTGCTCTGCTGTTGGATTGGGATTTATGGCAGTATCTGCGAAGATGAGAAAATTTCCCTCTTCTCCCGCGTAACCCGGTATCTCCATCAGCGAAAAACTTGAAGGCGTTGAAATTCCGTTTTGCATACCGATGATAAGCTCACTTGCCAAAACCACTTCTTCAGTTTCAGTGGCAATTCCGGCAACCATGGCCTCAGCATCACCTGCCTTCACCATCATTGCTCCAAAATAAGGAGGCCTGCATATAATCAGGCGAGCGGCTCCCTGGGGGAAATCCCTTTCCCGGCAGTACTCATCAATATATAAGCCCAACTTTGCGGAGGAAGAGGGATCAATGATCTCGATCCCGCTAAGATCCTGACTCATTTGCTGTGCCGAATTATTTATTGTCTTTTCTTTTCCAAGCAGAATGGGACGAGCTATTTCATCTTGAACAATACGTACCGCTGCTTTGATGATCTGTTCATCTTCTCCCTCGGGAAAAACAACCCTGGTTGCAAAAGATTTTATTTTTCTTTTCAACTCAAGCATGATATCCATCTGAACTAAACTCCTTATCATTCTTTCGATTTACTGTCGATTTATTCCGCAGCCAAAATTGCTGTGCCTACAGCATAATCCGTCTCATAGGAAAGACTTAATAATACTTTATCTGCACCGCGTTTCCGTGCCAGTTCAGCAAATACACCCGTCAGAACAGGGGCAGGCTCTCCAAATTTCCCTTCTCTTATTTCTATTTCCGTCAACTTCACTCCGCTTTCCCAGCCAATACTAAAACACTTAAAAATAGCTTCCTTAGCGGCAAATAACATAGCATAATAGGCGATAGCATTCGGATGTGATTCCGCCCGTTTCTGCTCCCATACCGTATAAACCTCATCCATAAATACCTTGCCTGAATTCTCAAGCGAATTTTTTATTCTGTTAATACTGATAATATCTACACCCATTCCCAATACCATGACTTTATCTGACTCCTCAAATTAAGTATCGTAACTTCTATTTATAAATTATTGCATCTTATCATTTCCAATAAAGCGCTTTCCAGGGTGCCAGTCCATCAAATTCCTTATACTCCTGCGGGAGGACGGGCACAGGGTGTGGAGGCATATTTTTGTATTTAGGCGGAATTACAGGCACAAGAAGATGCGAATCGTACTTTCCGCCCGTGTGTATGATATGGTAGCCCCTGTTGCGCAGAGCCCAGGTAAAGGGTTCGGTCCAGCCTTCTTCCCGAATGTAATGGCCCGATATAACTACACGCAGCTGTTCTCCCGCGTGCCATAACATACTCATCGGCCAGATTTCAATATCCACCGGTACGATTTCGCCAGGCTTCAGCAACTGTCCGTTTCGGTGCGTATGGATAGGTTGATACTCAGTAGATTCTTCCTCATCCAATTCACGGTGCGAAACCCGTAATTTACCCGGAAAACCCGGATGAGGTTCATCCATTAAAAGGGCTGGAATAAAGTTGCCTTCTTCATCCAACTTTTGCACTGTAATGAATAAATCCATATCCTCCGCACCTTCGGCTTCGACCCACAAACGCAGCTTCATGTACCCGGTCAGCTCGGTGTCTTCTTGAAAGGTAATGGTAAATGTTGATAGTCCCTCAACAGCTTCATAACGAACCGAAGATTCCTGTTCAACCGGCTCAGAAGTCAGTTGACCGGCTTTCGCATCCAGAAAAAGCTTCTTGTACTGTGCCCGGGCCAGAGGAAATTCCCTCTCCGAACGCATAACCTCATGGTCTATATCACAGGCGTCCATCACATCGATGCGTACCCGGGGGGTCTCCTCCCAACCATTGTGGATACCTTTCAAATAACGATCAAAGAAACGCTTCAGGTCTTCAAGCTTCTCCGGATTATGAAAGTCCGCCCACTGGCTGTCTCTTTCCATGCGGAGCCACTTTTTGGGAGAATCAATCCGCCGCCAGCCCTCTACGGTTCCTCTTAGATGAAAGTGCAACCAGCAAGCTGTGGCATACACCGGAATTTTTATATTCTCAAACTTAGGTATCTTGTCCTCCCAGTACCCATTTATGAGTGGATAATCACTGGTCATGGCCATATAATCTTCCACCAGACCGGTACCCGTAACCCTGCCGTGCAAAGTGTTACGGATCCACCTGATAAGCATATTGCTGAATCCGACCTCCGGTATACCGCCCCAGCAAACGAACTCACGGTAGATATCGGATGTAGCTCCCCAGGGTGCGATGCAGGCGAGATGCGGCGGCTGCTCGGCAGCAACAAACCATTGCGTAATAGCTACCCAAGATACACCCGACATCCCCACTTTACCGTTGGACCATTCCTGTTTTGCCAACCACTCAACCAGATCATAGCCGTCCTTACCATCCTGCGTTCCGAAACAAAGGACCTCGCCTCCCGAATTGCCTGAGCCGCGCACATCGGGATTAATGAGCGCATACCCCTGATGACACCAATAAGCAGGGTCGGGAGATTCAAATTTAGCCATAGTGGAAATTGTTCCCGGCGGAACACCAATGGGAAGCTGTAAACGTTCTCCATAGCTTTCAAACTTCCCATAGGGGCTCCAGGCCACGATGGAAGGTATATTAGTCGCACCATCCGGGCGATAAATATCAATATAGATGATTGTGCCGTCCCGCAGGACCACAGGTACATCTACTTCCTTACGAATTCCGTTTTCAACAGTAACACGATAGGCAGGCGGCGGATAAACAAACCGCGTAACAGGATCATTTACCACCTCTTCTTGTGTCCGTGCTCTCCGGAACTTTACATTAATTTCCTCTTTGCCGAATCTGCGTTTCTTTATTACATATTTTTCTTCAGCCATTGTTAACCTCCTCCATTATTGTGGCTTTGGCGATACGAACCCGGAGATATGCTATCTTTTTCGCAAACTTATCACAAAATCAATAGCTTCACCGATAGTTTTTTTCCTGCGAACTTTGGCCATGGGAATCTCAATTTCGAATTCGTTCTGCAAAACCGCGATTAATTCCACGATATTCACAGACTTGGCCTGCAAATCCTCGACAAAGCGAGTCTCCCTGGTCAATTCGCTCACATCCTTTCTGAAAATTCTTGCAACAGCTTTCAGAAATTCATTTGCGATCCTTTCTTCCAATTTCATTTTTTTTCTCCTATCTTTTAAATTCTATCTTTTAAATTCTAAATGTTCCAAAAATGTTTTACATCTGTCAGGCTGGTTAAATAACCAAAATATTTTTCAATATTGTAAAGACCGCTTATATGTTCCTGTTCCGTTGATGCGGCGGCGCAATCGCTTACAACCGCCGCAAAATAGTCTAAAGAATTTGCATCCCTGACAGTTGATTCAACGCAAACATTTGTTGTAAAACCGCATATCAGCAGTCTATTACGCCCGAGCGAACGTAAGATTAAATCAAGGTTAGTACCATAAAACCCACTGTATCGGTTTTTAATAACCATATAATCAGCGTCTTTTCGGTCTAAAAGATAGCTCTCTGCTCCCCAGGAGCCGGTTAAACAAATTATTTGATTTTTATTGTACATCTGCCTGCTTGTCCATGCCGGCGAATCGGTAACGGGATCATGGTGTGTAACTACAAACAATACCGGAACAGAGACCATTTTAGCATAAGAAATAAGCGTTTCTATATTGGGAAGTATTGACCGGGTTTTTCCGACACTTTTGCCGAGTTTGGCCAAGGCACCATCCTCATGACAAAAATCATTTTGAACATCAACAACTATTAATGCTGTACAATCAGGTTCAGGATTAAAGGCCACTTTTTTTCTCCCCTTTAATTAAACTAGCCTAAAGTATAAACATTGGGTTGTTCAAATAATATTCCCTCATTAAACTTGGATAAAATTTCTTTTTTCAACTTGCCCCTTTCCAGTTTTCCCAGGATATTTCGCGAAATTTCATCAACGACTATTACTACTTTAGGCCTTTTATATTTTGCCAGTTCAGTCATGCCGGCCAGAAATTCTTCTAATTCTTTAACACTAAATGTGCAAGGATCGGTAACTTTAACACAGGCAGCTACTTTCTCTCCCCATTTTTGATCGGGCAAGCCAAAAACAACTGCAATTTCGATCTGGGGATACTTGACAAGCACTGTTTCTACTTCTTGAGGAAAAATGTTTTCCGCTCCGCTTAAAATCGATTCGTCTACACGGTCAATAATTTTTAAATAACCGTTATCATCAATTTCCACAACATCCCTGGTATATAGCCAGCCTTGATCAAATCCAAGCTTGGCATCGGGATTCATGTAATAGCTGCTGATATTCTGCGGACCACGCACGATTAATTGGCCGGTTCCGGGAATGCTTACTTTCTCCTCAGGTTTAACAATTCTCTCCGTATCTAAAGTGATGGCTCTCGCTTCCCAAAAAAAACCGGCTTGTCCGATGGTGTGCCATTTTTCAGGCGGAGTATAGGCGGAATCCATATAAGTAACATTCGATAAACACTCCGTCATTCCAAATGTGTTTTGATAGTGGCATTTAAATAACTTGTGAATATCTTCGACCATTTCTTTCGTCGCGCTTGAACCGCCGCTCCTGATTAACTTCAGAATATTATCGGAAAGCTTAAATTGACCTTCCCGCAGAATTTCCAGCATATCAAATGTTTGGGTGGGAACGGCAAACAATTCTGAAACCCGATGCTTTTCCAGCGTTTCCAGAACACTTAATGCCTTGCGATCTTTTAAAACTACAAATTTTGCGCCAACGAATAAATACGCCATTAAAAAATTAAGAGCAGCTCCATGGATAAGAGGGGCAGCGGCAAGACCGATACTGTCCCGGGTAATGCCCATTTCAATCGCATATTGCATGGCGGAAAATATGTGAGCTTCGTGACTGAAGGCAGCTCCTTTAGGCAGTCCTGTTGTTCCGGCCGTATAAATTACGCTGGCATAATCTTTTTCTAAGGAGATATGAGAGGGGGGTTGGGGCGAGCTTTTTTGTAATACTTCATTAAATTCGTCCACTTGCGGAAACTTTTCACCAATGCATAAATATTTAGGGGGCTCTTCAATATCCTTCAACTGTTCAACCTTATCCCAAAATTCGCTCTCAAAAATTACAACTTTTGCCTTGACAAAATTAATTAACTTTCCAATATCTTGGGAAGATAAACGAAAATTCCAAAAATTAACAACTGCTCCTGCTTTATGGGCAGCCACCATGGAAATCACCAGTTCTAATTTATTATTTAAAAGGACACCGATGTTATCGTTTTTTTTCACACCGGATTCTGCTAACCAATTAGCCAGCTTGTTGGATAAGAGATCAAACTCCTTAAAGGTAACTGTGTTGTCTTCATCAATGATAAAAATTTCATCCGGCCTTTGGAGAACCCATCTGTTAAGTACATTGGTAGTTGTAAAATCATTATAAGTTTCCATGATGCAAGAACCCTCCCTTTCAATCTTTAAATTTACGATCTTCCCTTCTGCCCAAATTCTATCCCTCAACCTGAAATCCATACACTAAAGTTAAATTGCTTTTTACTTTTAAATTGTATATTATCGACAGTTTTCTTTCAGTATGTATAAGAACATTTTTTTGTAAATTTTTTTACTTATCACAAAATTAGATAACTGTTGTTCCTAGGACAAAGCGAAAGGAAAAATAAAGTACCTGTCGAAATGTTAATTAAACATAAAGAATGTTACCTACCGCCAATATACCAATTCCATCAGAAAAGGAGCCATAAGTCATGGGTATTGTACAGAAAACTGCCATAATCACCGGAGCAGGTAATGGAATAGGAGCGGGAATTGCCGTCAAACTGGCTCAAAACGGAGCTAATGTTGTTGTGAATGACCGTAACGAAGCAGATGCCCTTAAAGTGGCTTCAGATATTAATGCGGCCGGCGGCAAAGCGCTGGCAATAAAAGCCGACATAATGCGTTGGGACGAAGTCAAAGGAATGGTGGATGAGACTCTCCGCTCCTTTGGAACTGTTGATCTTCTGGTCAACAATGCCGGAGCCCTAAGAGACAATTCTATTCTCAAAATGCCGGAAAAGGATTTTGACCTTGTCGTCGGTACTTGTCTGAAAGGTTCATGGCTCTGCTGCAAGGCTGTCCTCGGTTATATGCGGGCACAGCAGTTTGGGAGGATTGTGAACATAAGTTCGCGAGCCTGGCTGGGTAATCCCGGTCAGTCAAGCTACTCCGCGGCCAAAGCCGGTATAGTTGGTCTGACCTATGCTCTGGCCCTGGAATTTGCGCGCCACGGTGTAACAGTAAACATTGTCGCCCCTGGTTTTATTGAGGCGCCGATGGCCCGGCGCCTGCCGCCCGAGACCCAGGAAAAGGTGATCAACGCCCAGCCGATTAAAAGACCGGGACGGGTACAAGACATAGCCAACGCGGTGCTGTATTTTTGTGACGAGGAAACCAGCTACGTTACGGGACAGATCCTCTATGTGGACGGCGGGCGGCATGTAGTCTAGACAGGCGGGAAAAAGGGAATAATTAATTCGCTTACTTCAAAAACCCATCCCAAAGAACATAGGTATACCAATAATAGTGTAAATATTGCCAAAGTTATGTAAATTGTTACTCTGGTCTTCATCCCGCTTAATTCGATAATATTTCTCACTCTATATATCTCTTGCAATACAAATACTACTACCTGTTAACAATAGCATCGGTGATAGAATATTATATATCGTAACTCTGTAGAGATATTTTACTAAGGAGGATTCAAATAAAATGTATAGAAAAAATTTTAGACGGCGTACGGGTACGGTTTATGCCATAACCAATGCCGCTGTTAATAATGAAGTTATTGCTTTTCTTCGAGGCATTGACGGCAAACTCGCTTTTATAGCAGCCTACCCGACAAATGGCAGCGGCACAGGTGCAGCTGTAGTAGATCCGCTGCAGTCGCAAGGCTCCCTTATTCTGTCCCACCATGACCATTTCCTTTTCGCCGTAAACGCCGGCAGTAACAGTATCAGCAGTTTCCTTGTCGACAAAGGGGGGAAACTTACCCTGGCGGACGTGGAACCCTCGGGTGGTGTTATGCCAAACAGCCTTAGCTTCTTCGGCAACCTGCTCTACGTTTCCAATGTAGGAGATGCGGCGAACAATATTCCTTCCAATGTCACCGGTTTCTTCGTAAAGAAAGATGGCCGTCTGATCCCGATTACCGGGTCAACAACCTTACTGAGTGCCCCTGATGCCCAACCGGCATCTGTTGTTTTCAGTCCTAACGGTAAGCAGCTTGTTGTCTCCGAACTGTCGACCAATCTTATCAGTGTTTTCCAGGTTAATAAGGACGGCACTCTTACCGGGCCGACCATCAACGAATCCAGCGGCGCAGGGCCATTCGGTTCAGCTTTCCTGTCCACGGGGCTCCTGCTGGTTGCGGAAGCAGGCGCTAATGCCTTATCATCTTATATTACAAAAAAGGATGGTACGCTGAATGTCATTAGCGGTTCTGTTCCGAACGGTCAGGTAGCAGTATGCTGGGTTGTTCCCTCCCGGGGTGAACATTTTGCCTTTACCTCCAATACCGGTAGCGGCACCATCACCACCTACCGTATCAAAGAAAACGGTAAACTGACTCTGTTAAATATTGTATACAGCACATTGAAAGAAATTGCTGCTCCGATTGATAGCGGAGTAAGTGCTGACGGAGGCAATTTTTACGTTCTAAACGGCAACCAGGGCTCTATTAGTGTTTTTCGTATCAGCAGAAAAGGCCAACTCATACCAATTCAGGTAGTTAAGGATACCGGACTGCCGACCCTGGGCGCGCAGGGTTTGGCTGTCCGGTAGCTTGCTTTTACCTTTTGCTCAGCCTTGTTTTGGCGCATTTAAATATTTTTTGCTCCACATAATCTGTCATCAACGGGCAGAAGCAGAAAAGCAAACAGGGAAATCCACCCTCTGTTTGCTTTTCATTTAGAATATACCCACTCTAAAATTCTCGCCGGACTCCTTCATAAAGTGATAGTGCTAATTAAATAATTCACGAAGGTAATCCCGGCGACCATGTAATATGCGGTGTATGATCACAGTGTTGCCCGTTATCCTGTAAAAAACGAGGTACGGGTGTATAACAATAAAGCGGTATCCACGCTTAATCAACGTATATTCCTCATCCGACAATACAGATCCCATATTGGGGAAAATCGCTAGATTGGCTATTTTCTTATTTATCTTCTCCAGCATCATTTCTGCTGCGGCGATATTATCCTGGGATATGTATGAGAAAATCTCATCCATATCATCAACTGCTACAGGAGTATATCTGATTTTATACTTTCTCGGCATTTAGCTTTCCCCGAATTCTGGTAATGACTTCATCATGTTCAAGCAATTCGGCACCTTCGGCAATCTGCTTTTCTGCCACCAGCAACTTGGATTGTAATTTGATACGGGCCTCCATACGTCGAAATGCTTCATAACTCATTACAACCAGATCGGCTTCGCCATTACGGGTAAGTATTACCGGCTCGTCAAGCTCGTGGCATAATTTTGAAAAGCCGTTATAATCCTGCCTAATTGTTGTGGAAGGCTTGATATTCATTTTCTCAATTCCTTTCCTATATCATTATTCTGACTATAATCTATCATATTTATGTTATACAGGCAAGTAAAACGTTGCATCAGACTATTCGCTGTTTTGGTGCCATTTAAAAACAACAGGTAGAGCAGTGATATTATGTTCAGCTGCGTAAATCTGAAACACTTCGTAAATTTTATCCAAAACTTCCTGCTCTACTTCCCAATTTTTGCCAAATATGAACTCCAGGTATCCTTCATTGTTAGTGCCGAAGCCTGCCACAGGACCTCCCGGAGCGCGCATACCCTCCAATTTTTCCCATAGATTATCCCATACTTCTCTCTTACCAAATACGCTTATCAGTTGCTCATACCAATCCCTTTCCTGATAGAAATTGGCCCGGCTAATAAATGCTCCCCTGGTTTCTATAATTGCCTTATCGTCCCCCCTGTTTAGGGGAAAATCGGCTTTGCGCTCCATTTCCAGGGGATAATACCGGAAATAGGAGGCAATTTCCTCCGGCAGCAGGGTAATATTGCTGATTCGCAACGGTTTATCATTATCTTCACGAGACACCTCCACCAGGAGCATTTGTCCGTCTTTAAACTCAAAAAGAGCAGGTTGTTTAATTGCCAGAGGGAACTGCTGCAGGTAGGGTTCTAAATTTTGGAAGTCTTCCAGGGTAAAATCCCTTTGAGAGTCATCCAAAAGGAGAGCCTTAAAATCTTCATAAGCAGTCGCCTCACGCAACTCCGAATGGTAGAACTGGGCCGCCGTGGATGGTGTAGTCACGGTACCTTCGTAAATGCTTACTGCAAGAATAGCAGCCAGGGTTAAGATCAGCACCCCTTTTTCCAGTAGGGTTAAATCCAAAAGCTCCCAGAGGGTAAAAATTAATGACGATAGAAGGAAGAGGTGTATGATCCTGTCATCCAGCGAAAATCCGGTTAATTCCTTCACTGCCACATAATACACTGTTACGTTGATAAAGCATATACAGGGAAAGATTACACGATGCTTAAGGGAACCCTGATCAGTTACATAGTAATACCTGACTAAAAAAGTTACGAACAGCAGCAAAGCCGATAAAACAGTAAAAATTGTCAACTCTCGCATGTCAGGGCCGGTACTGTAAAAAATGCCCACCAGTAACAAGAAAAGAATCACTGCCAACAAAACGCTCTCTTTCTTTTTCATCATTCCCTCCCACAGAATCTAAACAAGTACAAGCTCTTCGGCTACATAAATTAGTAAGAGGCCTTCTTCAAATTAACCTGGTTCCGGGAAGCATCCCAGGAAAGTTCGTAGCCGAAGGCCAGGGCCGGCATGCGCAGGGGAACCATAGTGGAGCCGCTTTGTTCTTGCGTAAGATAGATACTCCAGAGTTTGTCTCCCAGCGTCACTTCAACCAGAGCGGCTACCCGCTCCCCGGTGGGCGACAAACCGTAATTTTGCTCAGCCTCTGTTTCTCTGTATTGAGACAGCACGGGGTACCAGCCTAAATTGCCGCGGAGAGCCTCTACCAGAAGACGCAACGGAACCATGACACGGCCGCGATTAGCATCAAGGTACGCCTTCCCGACTCCCAAATCGATCTTCTTTCCTTCCAGGGTAACTGTTACAGGTAGGCCCGACGGAGCGGGCGCGTTGGAAAGGGCCGCTTCCCGCTGCAGCTCAGCAGGAATAATATCCAGGTTTCGCAAAAAAAGTACCGTTTCCGGACCCAGCCACTGCTCACGATAATCAAAGAAAAAACCCAGATGCTTCCAGGTAATTCTCCAAACATCACCCCATTTTTGGAAATTACCGCCCAGGGAAAGCATGGTTCCGTTTACCCGTGCGCACTCCTCGCCTCCCTGTAAAGTAAGACCGGGTTTGCTCTCGCCGACCTGAAAACGATTAGCCTCAAGCATGGTTAAAGGGATATCCAAATAGTGTAAGAAATTTAAGCTTAGATGCGTTCTGGGAGTACCCCACTCCTGCTCACTGAGCAGTAAGGGCTGGTGGGCAGGATCGATTAAGGTCTCTATCTGTATTCCCTCCGCGTCACTCCAGGTAAAAAGCTGCCCCTGGTGATAGAGAACCGCACGCGGCGGGGCTTCTTCAGGGGGTAGAATCATAACAGGCAGCGTGGTTTGTACGCTGCCGGAGTTTACTACCAGACCCCAAGCGCCGGGGCCGATGCGGCCGGGCGAACCGTCGAGAGCCTTTCCTATCTCCTCGGTCAGGGTAAAAGTGTAGGCAAAGCGATCGTTCTCCACCGGAATATTTACCAAAAGGATAGCTTCCGGGATAGGATAGGGGTAAGGGGCAGATGGAATGGTAACGGGGCCATAAATAGGCATCAGCAGGATAACAGCCTCGTCTCCCCGGGCGTAATCGGAACGCACCGTCATCTGCCCGCCCATACGAGGCTCCCTGCTGTCCACAGTTACACCCTGAGCCGGCACAAAGAAGGCCCAAAACAGTTTCCGAAGTTTATCACCTAACTCCTGATCAACAACAGAGCGGAGGGAATAGGGAAGGGGGGAATCCATATAAATGCTGACGCCATTGTAAAGAAGTATCCTAACGCTTTCCCCGCCGGTCAGAGTGATAGATACATCCGGCACAAAAAACGGCATAACATCAGGATCATGTTCATACAGGGAAAACTCCGGCCCCAGATTTACTGCCGCCTGGTTGTAGAGCTCCACTAAGCGGGCAATTTTCTCCCGGTCTTCTTCAATACCCGGTAAAAGCGGCAGGTACCAGGTATCGGAACGGTGAAAATCCACCCTTGCGATATCATCAAGTTCCAGTTTCGGGAGAACCTCCGCGGCCCGGGAGGACCGCAAGCCCATCGGCCCCAAAAATAGGAGTAAAAAGGCAATTACCGTTATTAAGAAAACCAAGCAGCCTTTTACCTTGTTTCTGTGCATGCTGTTATCCAAAATTTTCCTCTCCCTTTTCTAGTTTTAAATGTTTTCACCCTCCCAATTGGCTATAGGTTTTTCCGTCAGACAACTTTGCCGCAAAACAAGGAATATGTAAAAAATGCATAGTACCCGGGAATATTCAGGATGAAATCCGTTGAATCATCACGGCAAAGACGCAGATATTCCACCCGTTCTTCCTTCGACAACTCACCGTTATCTTCTCCCCAGCGCATTTTGAATAGATCTGCCAGGGCCTCCAGCATTTCAGAATTTAAGGGATGGTTAATATCCCTGACAAAAGTCCGGGCCATCGGTTCGCTTAGACCTGCCTGTTGAAACCATTCCAGGGCTCGCATGCTGTGCAACTCCGGTCTCTTTTTTGTATCATATGGAGCCAGACCGAAAGAAGTTGCATTTAAACGGGCCTCCAACAAGGGATATCCGGGAAGCAACATTTGAGAAGACCAAATCAGAATAAAGATCCTACCTCCCGGCTTCACAACCCTGGCAAGCTCTTTTAACAAAAAAACGGGATCTATTGGCACCAGGCCGACAAGATCAATGCTACAAGCCCAGTCAAAACAGTTATCTTCAAATGGAAGATCTTTTACGTCTCCCTTCTTAAAGGAAGCTCTCTCCATCAGATCCGCCTTTGCTGCCAGAGAGCGCCCCTTTGTCAGAAATTCTTCCAAGATATCAAGACCAATGACATGGCCGGAAGCCCCGACTGCCTTTGCCAACATTAAAGTATTGAAACCGGTTCCGCACCCTGCATCTAAACCCTTACTCCCCGGAGGAAGCTGCAATGAATCTACGCTACTCCTTAGAATAGGTTCCCGCAAAATATTAGATAATTCCAACCTTTTAAGATATGCTTTTACATCAGTCATTCTCTTCATCACCCCGATTTTTTTGACTCTGTTGACTAATTTCGGGAACGGGCTTTTTCCAGATAAATTTTATAGACAGTCGCGGCCAAAATAGAAGCAATCATAGGGGGAAAATCTTCGAGGATCAGGCTAACGTCAGCTCCGACAAAAGTCCCGCCCAAGCGCCCTGTCAGCTTTGACTTGTCCGGCGATACGTTAATATTGCAGTCAAAGCCGATAGCAACTCCGCCCACTCTGCCTGTAATCTTTTCCGTGCCGTGCAAAGAGATATCGTCCCCGAAAGTATTCCCGCCTAACCGTCCATAAGCTTTATCCCCTTCCAAAGCAATCTCCAGATTCTTCCCGATAACATCACCACCAATCCGGCCCCAAAGACGATCTCCTTCCGGAGATGATTCCAGCCGCATATCATTGCCGAGAACCGCTCCGCCGAAACGTCCATTTATATAGTTGTTTTCCATGGCGCAGTCCAGTGAATATCCCCACAACATGCCGCCGATCCTGCCATTCGCTTTTCCCATAAAATCCTCCCGATTAATCCATTCGATGAATATTAAGTGTTATTTGCATTTGAAGGTACCGGATTCCCTTTTTCCGGTTCACATTTCTCTTTCCCGGAAAGCGCACAGAAACATCGCTTCTAAAATAATGACTGCTAAAAATGTAAAAGGTTCTCAACTTACCAAATTATACTTTCGAACATACTTTGAAATGTCTTTTAAATTATTACTGGCGAGTATCTATTTATAAGACGAAACAGACTAACAATACGTTTCATCTTTGAAATCACACTCTGTATTTCTAAAATAATTTCGATAAAAGCCCTTGACATTTCTATTCTACTCAAATAGAATGCATTTGTAGCCATTCTATTGAAATAGAACTATTGAAATGAAAAAGGGAGCGAGTATGGAAATCAAACTGTTTGATTCGGAACTGAAAATCATGGACATTCTCTGGAAAGAGGGAGATACCACCGCGAAACGAATTGCGGAAATCTTAAAGGAGCAGGTGGACTGGAGCAAAACCACCACCTATACGGTTATCAAAAAGTGTATTAACAAAGGGGCTATTAAGCGGCATGAACCCAACTTTGTCTGCCATCCCCTTGTCACGATAGAACAGGCTCGGGAAGCGGAAACTACGGAGCTTATCAACAAAATGTATGGTGGCGCCGCCGATCAGCTTGTGGCTTCCATTTTGGGACGAAAAAACTTAACGCCGGCAGAGATCGAAAAACTAAAACAACTTGTCAGCAATCTGAAATGAGGTGGCGGTTATGACAGTATTGGAAATGAGTTTTTCGGCTACCGTTCTGATTTTGGCTATTGTTATTATCCGCACGCTCGCACTTCACAGGCTGCCTAAAAAGACATTCCTTGTCCTTTGGGGCGTAGCGTTGTGCCGGCTGCTCATCCCCTTTTCCATCCCGTCGCGGTTCAGCGTTTATTCGCTCGCCGATATGCTGAAAAACAATGCTTCGACGATAGATGCGCCTGATATTGTACCGGTTGTTTACAACATTACTGCAGCAGCCGGCGGGGCAAACAGCGTACAATTGACGGACACGGCCACGGCAGCCGCAACTATGTCGCCGGTCATAGCGGTTTGGATGATTGGAGTGTTGGCCTGCACCCTGTTTTTCTTGGTTACGCATCTTCGCTGCCGTGAGATATATAAGACCGCCCTGCCGGTTGAAAACAAGCTTGTAAAAAACTGGCAGCAGGGGGCATCCGACAAGGCGCAAGATGGAGATCCGGCAGTCGGATAAAATAGCCGTACCACTGACTTATGGGATATTGCGGCCCGTAATATTGCTCCCCAAAACGACGGACTGGACGGATGAAATGAGGCTTAGGTATATCCTTACCCATGAATTCACGCATATCCGGCGCTTTGACACGCTGACAAAGCTGGCTCTGGCCGCCGCCTTCTGTGTGCATTGGTTCAATCCCCTTGTATGGGCAATGTATATCCTGGCAAACCGCGACATTGAACTTTCCTGTGATGAAACAGTAATTCGGACATTGGGGGAAACAATAAAATCGGCTTATGCCCTGACCCTTATTGAGCTGGAAGAAAAGAAAAGCCGCCTTACCCCTCTTGTGAACAATTTCAGCAAAAACGCTACTGAAGAAAGGATCGTATCTATTATGAAAATTAGGAAGTTTTCCCTACCAATCATCGTCGTTGCGGTGCTGTTGGTAGCCGGTATTACCATTGGGTTTGCAACCTCAAACATAAAAGCCGGAGATGAACCCAACGCCGTAATCGACAGCGAACCGGCAGACGGAACATGGGTATCGGTAGTCAATGGCGTATCAGGGCCTATTGCTGTAGACAGCAAGCCGGGAAAGCTTGTTTCCGTGAAGCTTTCGGATGAAAGCAAGTATACTCCGGAACAGTGGCAGGATATCTTGAAGCGCATTGGACGCGGAGAAATAACGGCAGAGATGGAAAGTTTTGTAATATCCGGAAGGGCAACAATCATCCCTTCTTCTGTGGACTTTGGAACGCATTTGGGCATAGAATTGATAAAGGGCGGCGTCCTTGCTGTTGGGCGGGAAACCTGGGAGAAAGGCGACGAAATCATATTTCATATCAGTGCCGACGAAAATATGAAACTGTATGCAGGGATAATTCCGGCCGAAAATATGGACAACGGTTTCGGATATAACGACTACGGTTTCCCCATTGACAAAAAAGTTGATATAAGTGCACAAGAGCAAGAGGTGTCGTTCACTATACCGGAGACTGGAGAATATGGAATCTACGTTCGGCATATAAAAAATGAAGTAGATGAAGTAAAAGTAACCCCCGGGCCGGCTCCTGAAGTCGCTGCTACAGATATCGGCGATGAAGACGACAATGCTGCACTTCTCCGCCGCCACACGGATAATGAAGAAAAAGTAAATTCTATATCGAAAACCGAAGCACATAATACTGTCACCTTTATTCTTGAGATTAACAAAAAGTTTTTAAGTCCACTTGTTGATACCAATAATTTATAATCAGAAGGTGCACAGGAACAAGGTGTCTGTGGTTAATTACAGCTTACAGGGCAGTATTGTCCCATCTGCCTGCCTCCTTGCGGCAGACGCGTGCTGTTATACAAGCCGGCGGTAATTACTGCCGGCTTAAAGCGCAAGAATTGCAGCGGTTGTCCGAAAAGGAACCGACAACGAGCGTGAATGGGTCAGAGGTGACATGCTGGAGGAACCCTCAATAAAAGCGTTCAGCCGGATTTTAGAAATGTCTTGGCAAACAACGGATGAGGGGCATTTTATCAAAAAGTCATTGAATATCCCTGACTACAGCATTGAAATTTATACGCCGGCAGGAGGGATTGAGCTGAATCTCTACGGCAAAACTTCTGAAAGTGGATTTGCGGCGACAAGAATAAATGACAAATGGCAAAGATATAGCGTTCCAGTCGCAGAATATGATGAGTTGATGAAGTTATTCAAATATGGACATTTATGAAGCAAGAATGAACGGTACATGGCTGTATAGCGGGATTCCTTGGAACGGAGGCAGAACCGTTTGCTGGAAACCGGTATACAATGCTTCCGGAAAATTAACGGGCCCTACTATATTACTGTTGAAATGATTCTGCACAATCAACGAATATTCGTTACATGAAACGTTCCGTCGGATTGATATTCTACCGTTGCTATTAACTCAGAAACCCCATCATATTGCAAAGAAGCCCAATCATTAATCTTCATACCAGGAGTAATACCCATAACGATCCCATGACTAAAGTTAAATCTGACTATATTATTGTAATAAACATTTTTAACTTCTTCGTTTTCTTTTAACCATGATATATCCACACTTTGCAATTCGGTTTCTTCTTTAAAGAAGGAAATCGTTTTATTTTCTTCATTCACTCCATATGCAACAATATTTTCCACTTGAGCAATATAATCGTCGTGTTTAAATTGAATTGACTCAAAGACGCCGGGGTGAATTTCCTCCAACATAAATAATTGGTCTATCGATACTCCTGTTCCGCCTCCAAGATATAGATGAACCGCCAATTCCTTTGTGCCGTCATTATCATAATCCCAATAATCCATTCCAGCATCAAACATCCCCGGACAATGGGACCAATTATAATAATTTATGTTATCACCCATTCTGATAACGACATTCTGAAACTGCTCATCTTCATTGTTCACCCCATACATTGTGATATCTTCCTCCGGTAATTCCGCCAATATGAAAATCCCTGAATCCCAACTGCTTTCATCTATTCGTTTTGCTTTTTTAAAATCTTCTAATGTTAAATTATTATTATCCGTAGCAGCAATAATTGTTGCACCAGATATGAGCCATCGGTCATCCCGCTTTGTTACCATTAGGGTAACCGGATATTTTGCTGCGGCTCTGCCGTTTTGCAGTTCGGCGCTTGTGACCTCGATAATCTCTCCGAAAACGGTATATTCTTCATCACCTACGGATTTAATGTCCGCGACCTCAATCCGGTCCGGCCAGGGACTTGATAGTTTCCGTCCGGGCGCGTTCTGCGGATTGGACTTCCATAGAGTTAAAAGCTCCTGCGTGACAAATTCAGAATAAAATTCTTCAATGTTTCCCGCCGCAATATCTTCGGGCGCAGTAAGCGCAACCATCTTCAGCATTTCACCGAAGTTTTCCACAAGCGCTAATACATCCTGTTTATCGGAAGCAGAAAGTTCTTTGTTCGTAACAGCCAACTTCACTCCTGTTCCGACTATAGCAACCAATATAACGCAAAGGATAACATATCCGGCTTTTTTTGTTGTGTCCATGATTGAAGAAAGGCAATTTTTCATACCTTTTTTCCTCCATAAAAAATCGTTGACATTGCAGTTTGAAGCTTTGACCCGTTACGGACAATGCCAATAATGGTTCGGCTATACTTCTTACGATGTTGAAAATTCGCTCCCGCCTAAAATTATCTACATTTTACGCAGTTATTATTAGTCTTTTCGCTTCTCTCCTTCAATAGCAAAAATGATCGGATTCGCATCGAATACATCATTTAGGCTTCCTATTTCAATTCTTCCATTTTCATCAACTGTACCATATTTAAAAACTCCCGCCATCCATTGATGCGAAAAGTAACTATATGAACCACTGTATGTCGGGCGCTTCCCCCATTCCTTGTTTACGGAAGAAACGAGGCCAGGAATAACATCCTTTTCCTTTTCCTTTTTACCGGTATTATTAATTATCTGCCCTTCCCAAACTTCCCAAGCTGCATGGTTTCTTACTTTATAATACCGGATACTTTCACCCGCAGAAATAAAGAATTTCTGTGTTTGACCATATGGAAAGTAATAGGTTTCCACACGGGTATCCATGGTAGATGAAATGTGCTCGTGCAAAATGATTTTGGGTAGGGAAAGAACAGCCTTCCGGGCTGTTACGATATCCCGGCTTTCCGCTGCACTAATATCGCTTGCGCTTGGATTGTAAATAATCGCCGTTTTTGTTTCAGCATCCCAAGATACAAAGGCATCTAAAGTTTCACCAATAAATCGTAAAGGAACATAAATCGAACCATTGATATTTCGCGGCGGTGTGCTAAACGTCAATTTTGTATTTCCGCTAAAAGCTTCATTTTTACCAAGGATAAATATGAGTGTTTCTTGTGTAGCTGTGTTGGTAACGGTAACAGCTTTTGCTTGATTATCCCAATCAACAGTAAAGTTAGAAAGAAGGGATACCGTGCGAATGGGAACCATCGTCGTTTGGTTTATGATAACTATATTTTGGTCTTCGTGCTTTACCCCGTTCACATTCAAGTTGATCGTTGACCCATTTGCCCCTATTGCTACGCTGCCAAAGGGGAAAAAAATCACAATCAACAGAGAAATAGCCAGTAAGCACTTTCTTATCGTCATTACAGCCTCCTTGTGATTAAATTAGGCAAAAATTTTCCAAATAGACAGTAAAGTTGACGTCTACGGTGACCTTCCCGGCTGAAAGGTAGCACATTCCCTTTTTCAGAGAGGTGAATAATAATGTTGAAATAGCTGTCCGGGTATGAAACCGGAAAAACGTGATAGTCCACCAGCAGTACAGCTTATTGTGATGAAGTCTATACGGTAATTTGACTTCTTTAGTATTTAATTTTCACTTTTAAATTGGCTGTTTCCAAACCCAATCTTTCCTGTAACTCAGGTGTAACAGTTATTTCTATTTCAGTACCTTTGGGTACATCTTTAAATTCATATATTATATTGTCAACAATCGTACCGGCTGCTCCTTAAGCTCATATGAATAAAATGAGGTTATCTTTAAGTGCTCCTTGATTAGGAAAATGCTCCCGGCCATCAAAGGGCTCTATCCCTATAAAAAGTGAGTATCTCCAGAGCGTCCGTGCGTACTCTTCCAAGTCTTTCCGGTCTATTTTATCCAGTAAAGCATGAACAAAATCATTGTGGCATTCCAGTTCCCTTGGAATATCGAAATATTCATCTATTTCTGCTTCAAATATTTCTTAAAGCCGGCTGGTTTAATTGCTAATTACAGCTAGAAGAACCAGGAAAACTTGTAATATCGTATGGTATAAAATCACTTTGTCTGATATAGCCGTACTGTCCTCCAGCTCCATATACTAAATATGAATCATCCATTTCTTCTTCAATTATTACATATTTTAATACTTCTTCTTCCTTGTTTATAAAAACAGTGCCTCCTTTAACATATCCTTCTATAGATGATTCAGGTAGATAATCGGTCAAATGTTCTTTTTTAACCCATGTAGGATCAAAATAAGGACAATCATAAGTTATAAAATCAATTAGGCACCAATTATTATATTCTGCTTTAACTTTAACTACTTTTCCTTGCCTTAAAAAATGATCATCACTATACAATGGGGTTTGAGCGTTTGGATATAGGTATATTTTAGCAGGATTACTAATGTTCATTAGAATGGGTTCAATTCGTCTAACTTCGCCTGCCTCTTCCGTTAAATACCATAAAGGTATCCAACCAATTTGACTGCCATATCTTATTTGTGCAAAATCACCATCAATTTTGTTCACTTCATATTCTATTTTTAACTCTGTGGTAAAAACCGGAGGTTCTGCTCCTATTATATCAGACCTTTCTCCTACATTAAGTTCCAAACATATTGCGTATTTCTCTCCTATAATTATCTCTTTCTTTTGATTACGATATAATTCATTGTTTGGCAAGAAAAAACAAATATTGTTAATATAACAAAACAATAAGCTATAGTTTTGTTAAACCTCTTTGTCATATCATTAAACACCTCAAGGGCATAATAATAAGTCCCCCCCCAATACCCTTCTTAGGGATTATGGCACCCGGCTTGTCCAAGTTAGTAATCGTTGTTACGTCCCGGAATTTGTAAGTTTGTCAAATCAAGCGTTATAGTGCTTGATGTCACTGTATGCCTGCATTTGTGAGAATATATTCGTGTGATCAGATATATACCCCTATTTTTGCTGCTCTTCTTTGTAAAATGATGTCAAAATAAAGTAGCCCAAAAAAACAGCAGCTAAAGAACCCACCCCCAAAATGTTAAAAAGAAAAACTGGTATTTTTATTGTGAAGATATTTGTTATTTGCATTAAGAAAGTAAAAAATGCCATGGGTAGTGCAAGAAACAATAATTTCCAAATATTAATCACCCACCTGCCTTCCTTTCGCCACTCCTGAACAAAATGCTCCAACCCCAGAACCAAACCTGGTAAAATAAGGAACAATCGAGTCAAATTGATATACGGTAGAAGATGAAATGTCATTCGCATTTGAGTGTTTAAGTAGGCATTCGCTTCTTGAACTAAGTATAGTATTAAAAAAAAGATACAGGCATATAAAAGGTACCACATCCCCTTTTTCCAATTCAAATTTCTCCCTCCCGGAAAGCGCACAGAAATATCGCTTCTAAAAGTATTGACTGCTAAAAATGTAAAAGGTTCTCAACTTCCTACAGTCTTTAGAGACTTTTTGCGGAAAATATTGCTAGATTTTTTCCTTTTCTTTTGTATACGCTCAATATTAATCCTATCATCATCATATTGATTATTAACTGGGTATTCCCATAGCTTATAAAAGGTAGCGAAACCCCTCCTAACGGAGCTAAACCCAGAGTCATAAGTATATTCCAGATAAATTGAACAGAAAAAATAACGGCCATACTGATTACCAAAAGCCTCCCGTAACTATCTTTAATTGTTATTGCGAGGCTGATTAAACGTGCTATAAAGCCGGCAATTAATCCTATTAATACGATACCTGCCAGCCAGCCGAAAGTGTATACAATATAACCGAAAATGAAATCCGTATGTACCTCAGGAATCATACCTGAAAAGGTAAACCCCTGTCCGAAAAAGCCGGCAGATTGAAGCAAGTTATCCAGTTGAATGTGAATATATCCGCTGCCAAGCGGGTCACTATGAGGATTAAGAAAAGCTAAAAGACGCTGCATCCGATAATCAACAGTAACCATGGCAAATAAAAATAGCGACGCCCCGGAACCGGCCAGAGGTAAAAGATATTTAAGCTTTACTCTGGTAAGTATTAATAACATTATTGCTGCTGTTAAATAAATTACTGCTGCGGAAAATAATGGATAAGCCAGCATCAGAATGACAGGAAGTGCCAGCATTCCCAGACATAGATAGAACATTTTATGTATATGCCAATTCCATTCATCTAAAATACCGGCCAGAGCGATAACAAGGATGATCGGAGTTAGCTGGACAAAACTATGTTGCACGCTGCCGTTAACTAATCCACCTGTCTGAATTATTAGAAATAAAATAAAGATTGTTCCTGAATAAATATATTTAGAATAAGGCTTTAATTTTCTGTAATCGAAAAAAAACAATCCCCCCGCCACAGCTAACCCCAATACAGTAAAAATCAAGCTTCTGCCAAACATGAAAGAGGGAGTATTAAGGGAAAAGTCCCCGTTTACTTCAATAAAATAGAGGCTAAACAAGCCGGAAGCGGCAAAAAGCAGCGTTAAAATTAAGATACTCCATTCCGGTCCGGACTTATAGATTTTGTTTAATTGTTCGCCCACTAGGGCTGAGTCACCCATCCGGCTAATCGCTTTTTTAAGAGCATCGTCCTCTGAAATACCCGCGGTTAAATATTCTTCTGCCAGTTCTTCAACATGATTTTCAAGTTCTAATTTAATTTCTTCATGTTTTTCCCGGCACTTTATATGTGAACAGACACGATCTATATACTCTTGAACTTTACGATTCTGTTTTAAGTCCATACAAACTTCCCCCCAAAACTCGGTCTACTGTTGTTCGAAAGGTAAGCCACTCTTCTTTCTTTGCTTGGGCATAATGTTTGCCTTTATCGGTAATTGTGTAATACTTTCTTCTTCGGCTTCCTTCAATTTGCAACCAGGAAGATTCAACCATGCCCTCTGCTTCAAGTGAGTGCAAAATAGGATACAAAGTCCCTTCTTTAAAAGCAAAAATACCGGTTGATTTATTTTCAATTTCTTTGATCATTTCATAGCCATACATAGATTTATTTTCCAGCAAAGATAAAATGAGAATTACTGTGCTCCCCTTTAGTAATTCTTTGCTAATCTTCAATAATGCCATCTCCTTCAGCTTTATTATCGTTATACTATGCATAGCAAATCTATGTATTAGAATATACTATTCGCCAGAAAAGTCAATAACCAAAGCTCTTGTATAAATAAAAAAATTTCATTGACCCTAGCCAATGGAATTTTTACGGACAAGTAAAAAAACAACTCCACCTATCAATACTAGGACAATCGTAATAATCAAAATGAACCGGTTGTCATTGTCCTTTATATCCAGGCCTTCAGAATCATTCTGTGCCAGGTTTGTTCCGAATTGCTTTTTCGTTACCTGCTGCAGAATATCCTGTACCATCTTTTCCGTATCATTGTAATCCAATTCAACGAGGACCTCACCCCAGTCCCATTCTTCATCCGGCATTTCTCTTTTCCATGCTGTCCTGTAATTATGACGCTTGGCTTTATATGCTGTTCCTTTCAAATATTTGGTGATATTTTGCGGACTACCTTTCTGCAATGCAGCCAGGTGGGACTTCTCGTACAGGTTGATAATATAACCGCCTTCCGGAACCGGAACTGTTATCTCCCCTTTCTTTGTTAGAGTATCGAGCCGGTCTGAAAGTGTTTCTCTAAACCGGGCTTCCATTGAATCAAAGCCGTTATCGTACCAGCAGAGGGTGAAAAGGCTGCCTTTCTTTATGTTCCACAACTCAAAAGTTTTACCGGTATAAAAATAGCAGCTCTCCCCGGGTCGACCGCTTGTATCCATGGATATCCCGAAAGCAGCATCTCCTTTATAATCGTTTACCTCCATACGACAGATCAAATCGCTGAATGCATTCGGCAGCTTACCCCTTACCCTGTAAATATAGTCTTTATAACCGAACAGGATGCTTTGGCCGCTCTCCGGCAGCAAACTATCCAGGGTCAGTGCATCTGCGTACACTGCCGCGGAAAAGAACGTCATATCTCCGGCTTCGTCATACAGGTCGGCAGATAATTCATAGTGGTCTTTATCAAACTTTCTGATGTTCTGGTTTGCAATAACCGGCTTGTGATCATCCGGATAGGCAATCCCCTCTTCCTTCAACCTCTCCGGATACAGGGACTCAGCCCATTCCGGAATATTGGGGCTGTTCAAACACTGGATCTGCTCCTTTAAAAGAGTTGTAAATGTATCAACATCGTTTTGCTTGTGATAATAATTTAGCAGGTGAAAATACAACTCTTCGGCGAAAAGACCCTGCTCCAGTAAAAGATCGGCTTGTTTTACTCCTTCTGCTTCATTTCCGTCCATGAAAAGCATCCTTGTCTGCTCCAACTGCTTCCGGATGATTTCTTTTTGTTCCACGTTTTCCCGTTCCAGAAGGAGATCGCTAATAGGGATGTACCCGGATAATGTCAGGTTAATATCCTCTGTTGGTTCGAAATCATACAGTTCCCAGATTACCCTGTTTTGCTCCACCCGGTAACCATGAGGTCGCGTCCTCTCCCGGTCGATCCTGTAAGGTGCAATATCCATTAGTTCGAAGCTAATATTTGCTTTACCGATAGGCCCTTTCCAAGATGCGCCTGTTTTTAAAATATATCCCGCACCCCGCTCCCACTGCGCATTATAATTTTGGGTCTTATAGGTGTTTACGATACGCCGTTCCTCTTCTCCTTGGAAACGGACATCCCAGGTATACCATTCCGCAACTTCGCCTATCTTTCCGCTATCAGTCCCGGCCTCCTCCAATTTTGCCTCCCGTTCCATACCATTATCAAATATTCTGAAATCCCTCAACCGGGTTGTTTCGTCAATCTCGAATCCTATCCCGACCAGGGAAGCAGGGAAACCCATCGGCACATCCCGCGCCTCCCGGGACTCATTCCGGAAAATAAACTCGCAGCAGACCACCGACCATCCGCCATACACCTGTATATAGACTTTTTCTTCAACCATACGCACACTGTTGTTTTGCACCGGCTCAACTGTCCCGGCAGACCGGTAAAGGGAGCTGCTGTTTGCATGCACCGTTCTGGCTGAGGACAGTAGAAGCAATGCAAATAGCAAAAAAAGAAAAAAAGTTTTAGTTTTCACGTTCAATTCCACCACATCCCAAACTTAGATCATTGAAAGAGGTCACTGGCTCGACCGCTGTAATCGGAAGATGCAAAACAAGGCTTCGCGTCTTACTAGTAAAAATTCGACCGTACCTATAACCTTCACATTATCTCACTTGGAAGAATAACGAAGTCCTTGTTGTTTGTATCAAATGCTAAAATTGAATCATCGCTACTATATTTTAGGATATAAATGTATTCTCCCACGGCCCGATAGTATTGTTCTGCTACCTCCTCAAAGTTGTGTCCCATAAAAAGGTTCCAGTCTTTTGACGGATTATCTTCCTCACTGGTGTAAATTTCTCCGCTTCTAACATCCTGAACCTTCCATAAAGAATCAACATCCCGGTAAACGGCATAATTATCAACTATTTTCATTGTAAAAGTAATGCCCATCGGAATAAAGGGTTCAGGAAATATATCCCATGCCAGGTCGTAAAGTATCTGTTCATTGTTTTCCAGTAAGTCTACTGATGATGGGTTATATTCACTTGCGTATGATTGCAATATGTTTACCAGCTGAGAATTATCCTGATCTATTATTAATATATCGGTATATATTTTTTTCTCATTGGGCTCCTCCCGAGATCTTCCACACAACAAATACTTTTCTGTTGATTTGCCATAAAAAAGAGTGGCATAAAATAAATATCCCAACAATTCTTCCGGCAAATGAAAATCAACTACGTTTTCTATTTCATACTCCGGACCTTCATAACCAATTCCATAATTCTTACTAATTACTATTTTCTTACATAACAAATCCTTTTTTGTTTCAATCATAAAATTATATAATAAAATTTCCTCTTTTAGTTGAATCAAATCCGGAGTTTCTATTGAATATGCTGATATAGTTGTACCCTGATCATACTCAGTTCCGTAACTGAGCATTAACTCTCTTTCTTGCTTAGAGAGATAAAATGGGGGAGTCCATCCGTAATCTAACTCACTATATAATTGAAACACTGTTCTGTTATGTCTATGATCAGATTAACCCAATAACGAAAAGCCTAAAATCACCATTAGGACAATAGTACTTACAGCAAGGTAAAAGGCAGGCTTCTTAAAAGCAAGCACATTTTTACTCCGGTTCACATGTTCCTGTTTCATAATATTTTGCCTCTCTATTCAAATAACTCACGAAGGTAATCCCGGCGACATCCTCATACATGCCTGAGAGAGCCCAATTAATTCCATTCGATAAAATCGCAAAAGAAACAAAATTTTATACGTCCTTAGATCTGGGCTTAACTGTTGAACCAACCTGATATTCTTTTGTAAAACGACACCGGGGAAATGCCGAACATCCCCAGAACCGTCCTCTTTTTCCACTTCTCAAAACAAGGGGTTTACCACAACGGGGACATAAAATTTTCTTTCTCAAAGAAACGCTATTTAAAGAAGCAGCAGGCTTTTTCTTTACAAGCTCTTCTTTTTCAACAGCACCGGAATCCATCTTTTTTGTTTCCCGGATTATATCGATCAGCTTGTCTCTGTCCCAAAGCTCTATACTGTTGGAACGAGCCAGTTCTCTGGCATTATCCGTAAAATAGCTATTGGTAATTACTACACCATTATGTGCATTGTAATGTTTTATCGAACCTACGGCCTCCTGAACTGCTTTGATGCCAACATTCTGTTTCCATCGCTTCGCTTGAACAACAAACCTTTTCCCTAATTTCTCCAATATTAAATCCGCACCGTAATCACCAACAACAGCCGTCTCCTTGACAGTAAAACCCCGCTTTTTAAAAAGTTCTTTTAAAAACCTTTCAAAATCCCTTCCGCTCATTTTATCTACTTCATCAATACCGCTGTCGTAAAGCTTTTGATTTGCACGTTTTATGAAAAATAGTGATAGAAAAACAATAGCTGCCATTAAAATAATAAAAACGAATATTCCTAAAACCAAACTGCCCGTTTTTACCCAGGCCCATATAGATAATATTAAAACTATAACTGCACCCATTTCTTCTAAATTATCCGAATTGTTTTGTCCTCGTCTCCTGGCCAATTATTTGCCTCCTTTTGTTCCGAAAAATTAGCGTAAAAGATGGTCTTCCATAGTTTCCTTACTCCAAAGGATGTTCATAGTAAGTTTCAGGTTGTATATAAAATGTTAATGGCATTTCCCCATTAACCAATCTTTCTTTCTGTAAGAAATAGCAGGCTTCCTGAACTCTCTTTATGCTACGAAGAAATGTTTCTTTAAACCGTTGTATTGCAGTACACCTGTCTGCCAATCTTTCAAACTCTGGGCATCAAGTCTTTCAGCCTCAATTAAAATAAGTGTAACCTAATTAGTACATATACAATTGTTGAAGCATTTTGTATAATTCCTGTCTTATTTTTAATGTTTCTGGTTGAAGTTCTTCCCTTAATCTACACCCTTCCTCCCAGGATTGATTTCTAAAAATTAATTTTCCACTACCCTCATGATATCGTAAATATGTATCAGACAAATAATACCTTAATCTCTCTAAATTTTCCAAAATATCAACTTTTAGATTTTCTAAATTTATATCATTAAAAATATACTTTTTTCTTGACCATTTTTCTTTTGCCAGATAATAAATTGTATCATTGTAATCTATTTCTACTAATTCTGCGGAAAAATCTGTATGAATTGCATATTCCATTATTGGTGAGTTTCATACAACTGTTTTTGAGCTTTACCATAATTTTTATCTGTATTGAATTCCCAATAGAGTGCATAGCGAACGCATTTTACGATACGAGTAAGTTTGTCGGGTTGAAGCCCCTCTTTAATCGTTTCCATATCCTTTATATAGTGTGTGCGCTGTATGAGTCGAAGAGATTGACAACCGTCTATTACTTTCATCATTTGAACAGCGTCTTTCATAATAGCTTCAAACTCATTCGTCTTATCTGGCTTTACCTGATAAATACTAATTTCCGAAAATGACATCCATCTACCCCCTCTAAATCGTGTTGCATAAATAATCCGAACTCGTCTGAACTTCCTATTATTAGCCTAATGGGTATAAGGGAATGAGAAGCTCACTTGATTAACCCTTTATTTACCATATTATTAACATATAAGATTTCTTTCGCAAATTCCTTTGAACTAGAGTATAAATATTTGTATGAATACTTATATGTTTCAAAGTTTAGTTCTCTTACTTCTGACTTATCAATATATTCAATCACTCTTCTTAGCCGTCCCCATGTTCCATATAAGCATATCTTTGAAGTTAGGGGAAAATGCAATTGAATTTTAGGACTACTTGCGAACCCGCAAAAAAGCCAACTTGGATCATCTGGATTTCTTACCACTACCGGACTATCAGATGTAATGAAGCTACAATCAGCAGGTGCTATAAGTAACGACCAATCCATTCTAAGTAGCCACCCACTCACCAAATTAGTTGTTCTAATGACAGAATCCATCATAAATTTAGAAGGTAGGTTATCATAGTCTATTGTGTTATTTTCAAACTCTTTATAATACTCATTCTTAACAATTTCTTCATATGCATGACGAAACTTTGGTATTCGAAAAATCATTGAGTAAACAAATTTACTCATAACAAAGCGTTCAGTTTTTGAAATGTACTTCATTTTAGTTAGCTTTCTGAAAACGCGAGAAGCACTGTCTTCAATTTTTCCAAATTCATCTTCGACACAACCTAGTAGCTTGCCCTCAGAATCACTTATATCATTGTATCCTTTCTCAAAAGCAAAATTTTTTGGTGCCTTATTATTTATAGTTTCATTGGATTTGTCTAATATCCAAACATAAGGTTCCTGAACGATTGGAGTCTGAGGGTCAGTAAAATAATTTAAATAAAATTGCGGCACATAATGGTGGTTTCTTTTTTTCATAACCTTCTATCCTTTTCATTGTCTTTTTATTCTATTGTTGAGACATTGGAAAAAGATGAGCGTGAACTTCCCATTATAGACATTTTCTTCCACTATCTTCTCTTTATCGCCTATTAAATAAAGGATATATTTTCCAGTACATATGGCAAGAATACTACCAAAAGGGGATTATCCATTGCAATCAAATAAAACTTGTCAATTAGTCGAGCAATATTTAGGCTACCTTACTGTCATTAAGGGACGTTCAGAGAATACGATCAAAAAATACCGTACTGACTTGTTAATGTTTTTTGTGTATGTAATGAATTCGCGAGCTATATCACCAATCGCCAAAGACTTTTCAAGTATTGATATCGGTTTTATTAAAACAATAACTCTAAATGACATGTATGCATTTATCGCTTACTGCCAAGAACATCTTCACTCTTCAGCCGGCACAAGGGCAAGAAAGATCGTATCACTACGCTAATTCTGGAAATATCTGAAAACAAAAGCACATTAATTGGAAAACAATTTAACCGAAGAATTAGAGTCACCAAAACTTCCCAAACGCATCCCCAAGTATCTAAACCTTGAGGAATCTGTTAGATTGCTAAAAGTCTCCGAGAGACCATTGTATTATGACACTATTTCTCAACTGTGCTTTACGCTTAACAAAATTAGTCAGTTTAAACGTGGAACAAGTCGGCAATGAAATTCTCACTATCATTAGTAAGGGTAACAAGGAACGAAAAATATTCTTAACCCCTGCTGCCCAAAAATCTCTTAACAGATGGCTGTCAATAAGAAAGGGACTACACCTCGAAACAAATGCTTTATTTATATCGCGTTGTAGAAAACGTATTACTACCCGGGGTGTACAAAATTTAGTGGAAAAATATGTCAGTGCTGCAAAACTTGATCTATCGCAAATATCCTCTCACAAAAGACATAAAGCAGCAACTTTAATGTATAAATATGGTAAAGTAGATATTCGCTCATTACAACAGATCCTTGGACACGAAACTATAGCTACTACGGAAATTTATACACATATCGATGAGCAGCAATTGCAATCAACTGTTAACTCTAATCCACTTGCGTTAATGTTCAATTAATAACAGTGCTGCCGGAAATAAGGTTTATGGATAAATTAATAACTTCGCCAATTGTAAAACACTTATTTCTTCCCTGTTAAAGCAAGCCTACGTACCTGATATTGTTTTAAACATAGTAAAAGCTATTATCATAGTTTAAGGCAAATCATCCTTAAAGTCGAAAATTAAAATGCAGGTATTTGGACCGCATACAGCGATAATTGTGGAACTATGTCTAAAAGTGTCAATAAATATTAAGCCCCTAAAAATCGTGAAACTACTCAAACGAGTAGTTTATTATTAACCCCGGACATAAAAATTTTTTTTTATGGATAACAGACTTTACGACACCTTGTCTCAATAGTTTTTATACTTCTTGTTTTTTCCGTAAAATCCTTCCTCAATAATGGTTTTTTTTAAGGAGCAGACAGAAATAAATTGATAAAAGCTTTGCCAATTTTAGACGATAACAGCAATAAATGGTTCCATTAAGTAAGTGTAATAACAACTAACTCCGGAGGGTTGTTGATGCGTATGGGGAAAATGCTGTTGCCCAATCCACGGCTGACTACCATTTTTGTTCGACTTTTTTCATAAACACCTTCGCTATATTGCGGAAAGAAACCTTGGTCAGGAGCCACAAGACCGCCAACGAATGGAAGACGGAATTGTCCGCCGTGCGCATGTCCGCTCAGAACTAAATCAATATTATTATCGGCATACACGTCAAACAGTTCGGGTCTGTGGGATAATAAAACCGTATAGGTGCTCTCCCCAGTCAACATAGCTTTTAGTTTTGCGTCCATCACATACGCATCTTCCGCGTCAGCGTCACCTTGTGCTGTAAAATCAGGATCATTTACACCCATAAGCCGAATGGCTTCGCTACCGTGTTCAATTTCGATACTCTCATCATTTAGAATGACGACACCTGCTTGTTCCAATTGTTCTGCTAACTTCGAGTATTCGTCTGTCCGTGCTTCATGGTTTCCCGTAACATAATACACGGGTGCAATATCGGTTACCCCGTGAATAAACTCCATTGCTATTTCCATATCTGTGAATCTCGAATCAATCAAATCCCCGGTTACAGCGATCAAATCCGGGACTGCATTTTTTATGAAACTTAATAATGTACTTTGGCTTTCAGCAAATTCTGTGTTATGTAAGTCAGATACTTGCACAATCCTAAAGCCATGAAAGGCCTCCGGGATTTTTTCGCTATTAATATTAATTTCGGTTACTTGAATAGAAGTATTAGCCCAATGTATCCAGATAAGGCAGGGAATAAGCAGGATCAGAAAAACAATCAGAGCAAATCTTCTTTTTTTACCTTTGGTGGATGCCATATTTCCTCCTGACAGAATCCTTATTTATCTGGCATTTTTATGCATTCAGATTTTTGCAATGTTTCATTCATATTAATATCTGCTTGTTGATTATTAATCATCAGTTAGATGAACTAGCTCTGTTTCCACCTGGCCGTCTGTTTTAGCCAGAAGAAATGATTGCGGCGTGCGCACGCTAAAGATTATTTCCTCGCCTTCCCAGCCGATAAGATCGTTAATCCCTTCCCGGAGCCAGAAAATTTGCGGCTCCTCTTGCCCCGGGGAGGCAACCGTTATCCCGGCAGGAGTGAGATAAGCCAACCGATCATCAACAGACCATACGTGGACTGCCCCACCCTCATAACTCCAGGCTTGCCGGATAACGGGCTTTCCCTTTTCCCGCTCCAGTACCGTAAGAAACTGCTCATTCTCCTCCCAACTTCCCAACAACAGATACCTCCCCGAAGGTGAAAAACCGATCAACCAGGGATCAAGAGGCAAATCACATCCGAACGCAACCTCGCTCCACTGTCCCTGTCCCAGGGACAGCGCCTGCATGGTCCAGCCTTTATCTAAATCATGCATAAGAACCCAGACCTCGGAACCGTCCGGAGTCAGGGCCTGGTAACCGGGACCATTGTGAGGCGATAAAAGCTCTTTGGCAGCAAAACTATGCGTGTCCACCAAGCGGTAAAACCATTCCCCCCGCTCCCGGTCATAACCATCATAAAGAAAAAGGCCTGATTCCGGAGCCCAGTCCACCATACTCGCAACCGGTTCAGGGGTGAGCAAACGGGAATTAGAGCCGTTACTGTCCATCAGGTAATACTTAAAGGCCGCAGCATCATAATGTTCCGCATAAAGGATTTGCTCCCCGTACGGTGAGAGCCAGGCTTCCCCGATACGGCCGCAAACTGTCAGACGTTCCAGACCGCTACTATCGGTATATACACGAAAAATGTCGTTGCGAAAATCTTCAGGAGAAAAATCCGGATTAACGGTAAAAATCACTAAGCCCGGTTTCTTTTCATCGTTATCCCCGGCCGAATGCTCCTGTGAGGAAAGGTTCTCTTCCGGTAAATCTTTTTGTGCAGCACAACCCGCGATCAGAAAAGCTGTCAACAGTAGTATTAGAATCCATAACTTTTTGGTTATAAACATTTTTCCAATCCCCCTGCAACCGGGATTAAAATATAACTACTTGCCGGGGCTAATCAGGGCATTCTCTATTGCTTTCAATATTACTTTGCTGCTATAGGTGGCACCGGTAACTATATCCACTTGCAAAGTCTGGGCTTCGACCACTTTAGCCGGAATTATTTCCGCTGCCGCTCCCCGGCCGTGTCTATGCTCAACAAGTTGAATTTCCGTAATACGATGGTTAACCACAGTGACTTCAACTTCGGCAGCAACCGGAAATACTGCGTAATTACCGGAATATGTGCCGTCTCCTATCGTTGAAAGATCAATATTTACTATGTCTGTATCCGTCAACTGCTCCAGGTTGGACTCAATGTTTTTCGTAATACCGGTTGCGATAAAGTAGCCCGCAATGATCACTACTACCAAAACAGCCAAAATGATTCTCGTTTTCTTTTTCAAATTAATTCACTCCCATACATTTTACTTTTCTTCAATTTTTTGTAATATGATTTCTTCGTGTTTGGCTATATCGTCGCTTTTTTTTCTTAATTATAGCATTACATTCCAATTTATTCTATAATATCTCCTTCCACCAAATTATTTCTTTTATTTTCTGGGCGTTGGATACAAGGGAGCATTCCGCATCAGCAGATACGTGCTGAATAAAGCTGCCAGACCGACCGCTCCAGCAAAGCGAACGCATCCATATTGAGCCTCCATATCCAAATGAACCATGAATTAAGAACACCGCCATAATAGAAAAACAGTTCGGTAATTAGCATAATTATAAGCAGTATTAAGCCTCGTACTGTGCCCAAACGATACCATATACAATAAATCAGGAAGGAAAATCCAAATAAAAAAAATCCTATCATCAAGTCAATCCAGTAATAAGAAATAAATTGATAGTCATTCCTGAAGAGCACCGCCGGATGGAAAATATTTGACCAACCGATCCACTGATTGTACGCAGTAGCCAGAACATATTGGCAAACATTAAGGAGCAACATGACGAGGACGACCGCTACCAGCCCCGTCAAGTAATAACTTTTCAGAAATTGCACTCGCGTACTTCCCATGCCGACGGCAATTGGAAAGAGCGATTTAAATCCCGCAACGGCAAAGATGACAATTTGAATATAAACGGGAACCGAGATGCCCGTAACCGTACCATCAGGCAGGTTAAAAATTAAGCCAATAAGGAGCCAGATTACCATTAAAGGAACTATAATATAAAGGAAAAGCAACTTACCCAACAACCAGCTCGCGTCTTGATAGATCAAACGAATATTACCATACAAAATGCTCATGCCGGCACCTCCACATCGCTTGTTAAATTTAACAAATAATCTTGCATTTTTGCTTTTTCCAGGGAAAGCCCATTGGTTTGCGCCAATGCTTTCCATTCACTGGAGAATGGAGCATCTACCATAACTTTTACCATTGAACCTGCTTCACTTCTTTCCAGCACCTTCTCGTTGGATATTGCTTTCTCCACTTTATTTCTTTCTCCGGCCAACCAGATACCTCTCTCTCTGATTTCCTCCACTGCCTTATGCATCAGCAATTTACCGCGGTGCAGGACCGCGAGTGACTCGCAAAGCGGCTGTACTTCTTCAATATGGTGCGTTGAGAGCATAATCAGGCGCGGATGTTCCCCGTGGCTTTCCAGTAACACCTCATACAGTTTTTTGCGCATACCGGCATCCAAGCCGTTAATCGGCTCATCAAAGATGGTGATGCTTGCCTGACTGGCCAGACCAATGATGAACTGTAAAGCTGATTTCATCCCCTTCGACAAATGGGGTATTTTTTTCTTTTCATTTAGCATAAAAACGCTCAGGAGCTGTTTGGCCGCATCCTGGTTCCAATTTGGATTAAAATATTGGCCAAAACTTAAGGCGTCACGAACGGTCCACAACCAACTGAAGGGATGTTCTTCCTGCATATAACACACATTTTGCATAGCTTGTGCATTATTGTAAGGTACTAAGCCCATAATTTCGATGCTTCCTTCCTCAGGCCTTTGGTGTCCGGCTAGAAGCTTCATCAATGTTGTTTTACCGGACCCGTTGCGGCCCCATAGTCCGGTGATAACCGGTTCATTTTCAATCAGAGTGATCTCCCGCAAAACCGGGTTATTCTTCTCGTAGCTAAAAGTCATATTTTGCACACGGATCATTCTTTTCCCTCCTCTTTTATCATCTCAATAACCGCTTCTAGACTAATCTCGAGCCGTTTGGCTTCTTCCAAAAGTGGCAGAATATAATCATGGCGGTATTTTTTTTTTCTTTCCTGCAACAATTGTTTTTTTGCTCCTTTCTTAACAAACATGCCGATACCCCTTTGTTTATAAATAATACCCCCTTCAATTAAGCTTTGCAGGCCGTTCCGGACTGTAGCTCGATTAATATTATAGAAACGTGACAATTCGTTCTCAGACGGAACTCTTTCCTCTTCTTCAAGGTGACCTTCAACAATACCGTCCATAATCATCTGCGCAATTTGTTGATAAATTGGCTGGGATTCGTCTAACGATGACTTCATTGAGCCTCCTCCTTCGCGGAAACAGCAAGAACAGTTGTATACTCATGTATACAACCATACCAAGAAAAATACATTTTGTAAAGACCTTTTTATTTTAACTCAGAATTGTTCCAGATATTTCAGCAGTCGCTCCCAGTTCCGCCTGGCGGATAAAATCCTGAGAATCGTTACTGTTTCATCCTTTTCTTGACTTAGTTCAGAACTTAGTTTAATATTAAGGAGAGGTGATGAGATGCTTGTTAATATTCATGAAGCAAAAACCAATCTCTCCAAGCTCCTTAAAAAAGTCAAAGAGGGGCAGGAAATAATTATTGCCAAAGCGGGTAATCCTGTTGCCAGGTTGGTTCCTTATACTGATAAACCGTCAAAGCGAGCCCCCGGCAGTGCAAAAGATAAAGTATTCATTACCCCTGATTTTAATGATCCATTACCGGACGACATTTTAGGTGAGTTTGAAAAATGAAAGTGCTGCTGGATACCCATACCTTTCTGTGGTGGATAAACGACGATCCGCAGCTGTCATATGAAGCGCGGCAAATCATCACTGACGGTGAAAATATACTCTTCTTAAGCGCGGCCAGCGGGTGGGAAATAGCGATAAAAACCGGTCTGGGAAGGCTTGTATTGCCTGCTGATATAACATCCTTTTTATTTGAACAACTATCCATTAATGCAATTAGCCCCCTACCGGTACAAATGAATCATGCTTTACACGTTTATACCCTGCCTGACTTTCACCGCGATCCTTTTGATCGCATGCTCATTGCCCAGGCTCAGGTGGAAGGCTTACCCATTTTAACGGCTGATCGAAAATTTACATCCTACCAGGTTGAAATTATTTGGTGAAGGCGGCCGCATATTTTCCGGCCACATATCCGGTAGAGAAGGCTGTCTGCAAGTTATAACCTCCTGTATAGCCGTTCACATCCAGGATCTCCCCGGCAAAATAGATACCTTTTACAAGTTTGGATTCCATGGTCTTCGGGTTGACTTCCTTAACATCAACTCCACCTGCTGTTACGATGGCCTCTGCAATAGGACGAGTGCCGTGTATCGTCATGGCAAAATTCTTGAGCATTCTTCCCAGCTCAAAACGTTCAGCTCGGGTTATCTGGTGGCACTCTTTTTCTGCCCCTATTCCACTTAAACTTAAAATTACCGGGATCATTTTGGGAGGCAGCAAATCGCTTAAAGCGTTTTTGAACATCCGGCGCGAATGTATGCCCAAAACCCGTTGAATCTGTTCGTCCAATTTTTCATCCGGCAGTTCCGGTTTTAGATCCAGACTGATCGTTACCGGCTGCTGCTTCTGAAAGAGGTAATTCCCTATATCATGGCTCATCGAAAGTATTAGCGGCCCCGAAAGGCCAAAGTGAGTAAAAATCAGCTCGCCAAAATCCTCATTGATTAATTTGCCCTTTTCCGTATAGGCCCTGGCCTTGACGTTCTTCAGGCTGAGTCCCTGCAGCTCCCCGGTCCAGTTTTCCGAAACCAGGAGCGGGACCAGACCCGGACGGGGAGCAATTATCCGGTGACCAAGCCGTTCAGCCCAGGCATATCCATCACCGGTGGAACCGGTGCCGGGGTAAGACATTCCCCCAACAGCAATTATAACAGCATCTCCGGCAAAGATGCCTTTGTTGCTGTTTATTCCTGCCAATTCAGCATGCTTGATCATAATGTCGGTTACTGCGGTAGAGAGCAGGATCTCCACTCCGGCTTTCCGGGCATTATTGTATAATATTTTAACGACATCTTCCGCTTTGTCGGATACCGGAAAGACTCGGTTGCCTTGTTCAACTTTGGTCTGCAAACCCCGTTTATGAAAAAAATCTACTAGATCCGTATTGGAAAATTCATGAAATGCACTATATAAAAAACGGCCGTTGCCGGGAAATCCTTTAATTAAATCGTTACCGTCAACAGATGTAGTGAGGTTGCACCTGCCATGTCCGGTTATACTTAACTTTCTTCCGACCCTGGCCTTCTTTTCCAGCAGTGTAACTCGCGCTCCATACTCAGCGGCTTTGGCGGCGGCCATCAGCCCTGCCGGGCCGGCTCCCACAACGATAAGCTCCTTCACTGCAGAAACCTCCCTCTATATTCTTTGATTTTCTTTTAATAACTCTGTTAATCGCAGTAT
>JAENYV010000027.1 GCA_016841605.1 Dethiobacter alkaliphilus
GTTAACATATTTTGCGTTTACAAAGACTTAAAAGCTTTATGCAACGGCACTGATTCAACATAATTTTTTTAGAGCCGCGAGGGTTGTTGATTAATTGGGTAAACGCTTAATCGTGACCTTCGTGGCTTTTTGATTCCGGGAGGTTTTTTGCACATGAAAAATCCAGGCACAGTCATTATCACCGGAGCTTCAAAAGGAATTGGTAAAACTATGGCTATAGGATTTGCCCTGCACGGTTATAATGTTGTCATAAATTATAATAAGTCGGAAAATAACGCCAGAAAACTGTCCAATAAGTTGCTGCAAAAAAATCTTTCAGTAAAACTTTACAGAGCAGATGTAGCAAAGCGTGAAGAAGTTGACTCCCTTGTGGACTTTTGTGTCAAACAATTTAAGGGGATAGATATACTGATTAATAACGCGGGAATCAGTCAATCAATACTCTTCACCGATATAAAGGAGCATGATTGGGATGAGATGATCAAGGTAAATCTAAAAGGTGTGTTTAACTGTACTCAGAGTGTTTTAAGTTATATGCTTCCCAGAAAAAAAGGGAAAATAATTAATGTATCTTCCGTATGGGGCATTGTCGGAGCTTCTTGTGAAGTCCATTATTCTGCTGCAAAAGCCGGTGTGATTGGTTTCACAAAAGCACTGGCAAAGGAACTGGGACCTTCTAATATACAGGTAAATTGTATTGCACCGGGAGTTGTCAGGACAGAGATGCTTGACTTATTTTCAGCAGAGGAACTGAACGATTTAAGAACTTCCATACCTCTGCTAAGGTTGGGAAGACCGAAAGACATTGCTGTCTGTGCGTTATTTCTTGCCTCTAAAAAGGCAGATTATCTTACAGGGCAGGTAATAAGTCCGAATGGAGGGTTCGTAATCTGACCCGGAGATTTTCACCGTTACTGCCCTGTCACTTAGAAAACATTTTATTATTGTTATTTAATAAATTTTCCATAATTTCTGCTGCAGATTCGACAAGTTCGATGCATGGACGTTTTTTATAATTTTCAGCTGTCTTTGTCTCCCGGCTCGGACTGCTTTTACCTTTATGAAGACCTAACAGGTCTCTGCAAATAATAGAGCCGTTCTCTTCGGCAAACAGACGGGCAAGGAACTTAACCAGCTTATAGTGCTCTTCTTTAGCTTTTTTATCTTGCGGATTAATATAACCATATTTCATTCCGGCAACCATAAACATACCGCTTACCGCTCCACAAACCTCATGCAGTCTTCCCATCCCGCCGCCAAAGGAAGAAGATAGCCTTAAAGCTGTTTCAAAATTTATCTCCAACTCAGTGCAAAAAGCGCTAAACACGGATTGTGAGCAATTATAGCCCTGTTTGAATAGTTCCCTAGCCTTTAGTGAATGGCTTTTCATAAGATAACATATCACTCCATTTTGATCCGCAATGCGCAAAATTCGGTCCTGTGCAGTGTCAAGTATAATCTATTAAAGCAGTGTCCATCAGTGCCATCAGTGTCCATTAAGTTCTTAAGAACCGTTTTCCGGGAGTCCGCCGGCGAATCTGCGTCTACGGCAACCGCGGCGACCGCATGACTTATCAAGACCATCACAAAGACGGTAATCTCCACCCTCTATTTTCAGCACTTTGCTGTTTACCAGAGAATCTGCAATTTTTTTTCTAGCATCATTATAAATACGCTGAACGGTTGTGCGTGCAATATTCATTTGGTCGGCACACTCTTCCTGCGTAAAGCCTTCTAAGTCAATCAGTCGTATTGTTTCATATTCATCAATGGTCATAATGACAAAACGGTCTTTATTAACCGGGGAATTAAGCGGTCCGAAGCGGTTGTTTTCCGGTAAGAAACAGACTTTTCTCCATTTTCTTGGTCTTGGCATAACTGTCTATCACCTATTATACAACAAAAGCAACAGGGATGTCCCCTGTTGCTTTTGTTGTCCCTTATAAATTTTCTAATTGCTTGCTGATAATACCAAGCCTGTCTTCAAGTAGCTTTTTTTGTTCTATCAGCAATTCTTTTGGGGTTTTTGCTACGGTTGAATTTACTGAATATGCTGCGGTATTTCTTCCAAAACCCCGTCTGCAACCAAGCCGGAGTCCGAGTCCAAGACCCAAACCGGCACCGTATTGAACATCATTGCCAACAGCACAAAATCCACGGCCTCTTCCAGTCATGGAGCCACGTCCCATTGGTCCTGTTCCATCTCTACCCGGCATCATTTTCCCTCCTTAGTTATTGACATATGCCCTTTATGCTAATATTATAACAGGTTCTGAGCATATGTCAATAACTTTTGAACTTACTTTAAAAACTTCTTTTTTATAGATAATCTCTCCTATCACAACACTTGCTTTTTAGTGTAAAATATATGTCTAGAGGTAAAAATTTGACTATTAGCGGGGTGAAGAAGAATGAACGATTTTTTACAGATGATATCTTATTTCGGTAATCAGGAAAGAGCAAGTTCTTCTAGTTTTGCAACGTTTAAAAGCTCTTCATGACAAGTCTTAGGAATACCGGCAAAGAAGTTCTTGGCTTGTGCTGCAGAAATTTTTTCATAAGTAATACCGATAAATAAAAAATTAGCATCATTTGAAAGCGGAGAGACTGATTATGGGTAAAGCCTTACATAAACCTGCTCATTCAAAAGAGCTGTTGGATCTTGAAAAGAGCGAAAAACGATCTTGCCTTCATTCTTTCCATAGATATTTCGGTAAATTAATTCCGGCAATCCCTGCTTTTGCTATAAAATGCTTTACTCGGGAAGGTGATTGGATTTGCGATCCTTTTGCCGGTTCCGGGACAACTTTAGTTGAAGCGAAATTACATAATAGAAATGCCCTGGGTCTGGAAATAAATCCGCTTGCTTGTTTTATATCAAGAGTAAAAACGACCTCACTGGATACAGCAATGCTGGAGAAACTAAATGAAATGCTCTTACATGATATTCAGGCTGATAATCTACCGGTAAATGAAAAAGATCTTCCTTATTGTATCAACAGGGATCATTGGTTTAAAAATTTTGTGCAGGTTGAACTGATGCGGATTAACCGTAATATAAATACTTTCTTCTCAAAGCATTATACCGGTTTATCAGGCGAAGAGCAGGGAAGAATTCTTAATTTTTATAGGCTGGTCCTTTCATCAATTGTTCGCAATGTCTCCAACGCGGACACGCAACACGTTTTCCCCGGCTACAGCAAGAGGCTTCGAAAGCTGGATGCAGAAGGGAAGAGGATCATAAACGTTTTCAACTCCTTTAAAAATTCTCTAAACAAAAAAACCAGGGCGCTGTTGGAATATGGCTCCTTAGATCCGGATATTCAAGTAATAATTAAAAACGCGGATTCTCGTTTTCTCAGAGCGGAGGATTATCCAAAGGCAACGCTTATCGTCACCAATCCGCCGTACATTTCTTCGATTCGCTATATCGAGACGCTCAAGCTGGAACTCTACTGGATGAAGTATATCTTAAGCCGGGATGATTACAGGTCTTTGGAAATAAGAATGATTGGAAATGATCGCCTGCGAAAAGAAGATTATTCGGAGATAGCATTAACTCCTTTGGAAACTATTAATAAAATTGTGGAGAAAGTCTATAATTTAGACGCGAAGAGCGGAAACGTAGTCGGCAGATACTTTAACGAAATGACCGACGTTATTAAAAATATGAACAGGCTTCTTGAGGTGGGAGGCCATGTTGTCATGAAAATTTCCAACAGCAAAGTTAAGAAAATACAAATAGAGACGGGTGCATTCCTAACGGAAATAGCCGGGCTTTTCGGTTTTATCCCGGTAGAATCTTTTATTGATAAAATAGAAAACAGGTCGCTCCTCACGGCGAGGAACACATACAGTGACATTATTACCCATGATTATATTGTTATCTGGCAAAAGGTGGCCGAGATCAGTGGGATATGATAACGTCTCCATCCTGAGGTATATGGGCAATAAAAACAGGCTTTTAAATTTTATCATTCCTGCCATAGAAGAAGTCACCAAGGAGGAAGACACTATCTGTGACCTTCTGGCCGGAACGCATTGTATTGGGTATGCCTTAAAGAAACGAAACAGAGTAATCGCGAATGATATACAGGCATACAGCTATATAATCGGCAGAGCATTAATCGCCAACAATAAAGAGACAATCTCCCGGGATGAGGCGGCATATGAGCTCGAACCTTTTTACCTTGAGAACATACAAAGGCAAAAATTCAGTTTTTTTTATGAAAATTATGCAGATACTTATTTTGCGGAAGAACAATGCCTGTCGATCGATTCCATAAGGTATGCTATTGAAATGGTAAGGGACAAATACCGGAAAGCTCTCTACCTTTGTGCCTTGATGTATGCTATGTGTAAAGTACAATCAACCCCCGGACATTTTGCTCAGTTTATGCCCAAAGAACACGATCGAATTGTACCGCTGCGAAAGATGGATCTCTGGCAGGATTTTTTGAACAAGTGTGACGACTTTAGAAAAATAGTCCACACCGGCAGGAAAAATGAGATACACAAAACCGACAGTAAAGAACTTTTAAAAACTTTACAAAACGAAGTTTCCTGTTACTATGTAGATCCGCCTTATTCCGGTGAACAGTATTCCAGGTTTTATCATGTGCTTGAAACGGTTGTGCAATACGACAATCCCGGCTTACAATATAAAGCGCTCTACAGAACAGACAGATTTAAATCGAGATTTTGCTACAAAAATTCAGTAGAAGGTGAATTTGCCTTTATTATGCGAGAAGTCAGTAAAAGGCGGGCGTCTTTAGTGATCAGTTACTCGGAGAAAGGGCTGTTCCCTGCGAAGAAACTTCAACAACTTGGCAAGAAGTACTTTAACAATATTGAGCTTCGACAGAATAATTATGCCCACTCTACTCTGGGCAAAGGAAAAAATAATATCAATGAAATACTGTTAATACTTACGGACTGAGAAGATAAAGGGCTGAATATTGCCATATACTATATAAATATGTTCCAAATATAATTCGGATAAATTATTATAAGAAGAAAGGCAGATACTATGGCAGATAATATAATGCTGATTGATGACTCTTTTTTTGACCGGCAAATAATTAAGCGCCTTTTAGAAAAGAGACTTAGAGATATTTCCATTTACGAAATGGATAATGGTTTTGATGTTGTTAATAATTTATTAAAATACAATATTCAAACATGCATTCTAGATGTTCTTATGCCGGGAAAGAATGGTTATAAGGTTTTGGAGGAATTAAAAGCCCATCCTGAGACGAAAGACATTCCTGTAATTATCTGTACTGTCATAGATGATATAGAGGGAATAGAAAAAGCATTGCTTCTCGGAGCACTGGATTATTTTTCCAAACCATTAAATGAAGAAACACGAAAGATTTCCTTGCCGCTTAAAGTAAAAAACGCAATTGAGCTCATGAAGAGAAAGCAGGAAATATCATTTTTAAGTTTTCATGATCAGTTAACCGGTTTATATAATCGCAGATTTTATGAAGAAGAATTAAAAAGATTGGATACAGAGAGAAATCTTCCCTTCACACTTGTTATGCTTGATGTCAATGGCTTAAAGCTGGTTAATGATGCTTTTGGTCACTTGCTCGGGGATAAACTTTTGCAAAGGCTTGCCGGGGTTATGAAAACCGAGTGCCGCACCGATGATATTATTGCCAGAATCGGCGGTGATGAGTTTGTTATTATTTTACCCAAAACCACTTTTCAACAGGCAAAGACGATTGTAAAAAGATTATCCGGTTCGATTGCCAACGAAAGAGTTGAGTATCTCGATTTATCCGTCTCGTACGGTTTTGCGACCAAAGTAGAAGCGAGTGAGGAAATGCCGGTAGTTTTTCAGAAAGCTGAAGAATGCATGTATAAACGTAAGCTTTCGGAAAGCATCAAAATGAGGTGTAAAACCATCAAGATTATTATAAACACTTTATATGAAAAAATTCCGAGAGAAGAAAAGCATGCTAAACGAGTCAGTCAATTATCTGTCGCTCTTGGCGCTGCTTTAAATTTAAGCAGCGAAGATATAAGCAAACTTCGAACGGCAGGATTAATGAATAATATTGGAAAAATAACCGTTAATGAAAAAATCTTAAATAAAGTCTCCTCACTTACTGAATGTGAATGGTCTGAAATTAAGCGTCATCCGGAAACAGGTTATAAGATTTTGAGTTCAGTAAATAAGTTTGCCCCGCTGGCTGATGATATTTTATCCCATCATGAAAGATGGGACGGAAGAGGTTATCCGAGAGGATTAAAGGGTGAAAAAATTTCATTGAGAGCAAGGATAATCGCCATTGCCGATGCATTTGACGCTATGATCTCCGATCGCCCATATCGAAAGGCCTTAAGCAAGGAAGACGCGCTTGAAGAAATAAAAAGAAATGCCGGAACCCAGTTTGATCCGCATCTTGTGAATGTATTTATTAATGTATCGGATAGATATTGTCAATACACGTCATAAAGTAAATCGAAATAATATATTGGGAAAACTTCAGAGCTTTTGATAGTATTCTAGCGGGTTATTAATACAATCCGCTTTTTCTTTTATTTATTTTTTCAATTTAATTGTCTTTTTATAAATGAAAAGGAGGGTAGAATGCCGGTTAGAAACGGAGAGAAAGGATAACAGGTTTTATCATGAATTATGAACGGTAATAAAAACTAATGAGGACTGAGACAAATGGAAAAAGATCTAAAAAAAGCCGGAGGGCAGCTTGTTAACAATTTTACAGTTGGTGATTTCGGAGATGTTATGGTTGTCGGTGGAGGGATAAGCGGTATTCAAGCTGCTCTTGATCTTGCTACAGCCGGTTTTAAAGTTTATCTGGTCGACAGCGCACCGACCATTGGCGGCCATATGTCCCAGCTTGACAAGACCTTTCCTACCAATGACTGCTCCATGTGTATTGAATCTCCTAAATTTGTTGAATGTAACAGGCATCCCAATATCGAGATCATAACCTATACGGAAATTGACAGGATACGAGGAAAAGCCGGAGACTTCAAGGTAACGCTGATTAAAAAGCCTAGATATATTATAGAGAGCAAATGCACCGGTTGTACTGTCTGTGCCGAATACTGCCCGGTCGAATACCCTGATAAGTTTAATCAAGAGATATCGAAAAATAAGGCCATCCATATTTACTTTGCTCAGGCAATTCCCCTTAAACCTTATATAGATGAAAGCTGCCGTTACCTTCAGGGAAAAACATGTACTATCTGCCAGGGAGTCTGTAAGTCTGATGCGATAGATTTTACTCAGACCGCGGAGAAGATAGAAGTAAAAGTAGGGGCTGTAATTTTATCTCCGGGTTTTGAGCCGTTTGATCCTAGATTGAGGGAGGAATATCGCTACGGAGAGTTTGAGAACGTGGTAACCAGTATGGACTTTGAACGGCTGTTATGCGCTACCGGCCCGTACGAAGGGGAGATACTGCGCTCTTCCGATAAGAAGCATCCCCATAAAATAGCCTGGATTCATTGCGTCGGGTCCAGGCAGGTTACACCGGGCGGCAACAGCTATTGTTCAGCCGTCTGCTGTACCTATACGCAGAAACAGGTGATTTTGACAAAAGACCATGATGCCGAAGCCGAATGTACTATCTTCCATAATGATATTCGTTCATATGGGAAGGATTTTGAAAGATTTTACCAAAGAGCGGAGAACCTTCCCAAAGTTCGGTTTATTAGAAGCTACACATCAATAGTAAAAGAGAATCCGGAAACCAAGAATGTCACCGTCCGGTATTCTACCTATGATGAGGGAATAAAAGAGGAAGAATTCAATATGGTTGTCTTATCCGTTGGCTTGACTCCTCCGAATGATTTTAAGGAGCTTGCAGATAAGTGCGGTATTGAGCTCACTGCACACGGATTCTGTAAAGTTAATCCCGTTAATCCCATGGAGACATCGCGCCCGGGGATTTTTGTCAGCGGAGCCTTCCAGGGTCCCGTGGATATCCCGGAGTCGGTTGTGACCGCCAGCGGGGCCGGCTCCCAATGCGGTGAACTTCTTTCCTACCGGCGAGGAAAGCTGTCCAAAGAGAGGGTCTACCCGCCGGAAAGGGATGCCGCGGGAGAGGAGCCAAGAGTGGGTGTCTATGTGTGTCATTGCGGAGCCAATATCGGAAGAGTAGTAGATGTTCCTTCTGCAGTTGAATATGCTTTAACCTTACCAAATGTTGTTCACGCTGAGGACAACCTCTTTATATGTTCCAGTGAATCCGCCGCGATGTTGGCCAAGGATATCCGGGAAAGAGGGCTTAACCGGGTGGTTGTTGCCGCTTGTACCCCCAGGACACATGAGCCGCTTTTCCGGGATACCCTGCGGGAGGCGGGAATTAATCAATATTACTTTGATATGGCTAATATCAGGGAGCATTGTTCCTGGGTCCACTCTAAAGAAAAGGAAGCTGCTACCCAAAAGGCAAAGGAAATCATCCGTATGGCGGTCGCCAGGGTTTGCCATTTAGAGCCGTTAGAGGAATTTGACCTGCCGCTCAATAAGAGAGTGTTAGTGGTTGGGGGAGGCGTAGCCGGCATGACAAGTGCCCTCTCCATAGCCAACCAGGGCCATGATGTTTACCTGGTGGAAAAGGATACGGACCTGGGGGGGACGGCACGAAGAATTCATTACACCCTGGAAGGGCTGGATGTTCAGGCGTATTTGCATGATCTTACAAAAAAAGTATATCAACATCCCCTGGTACATGTCTATACTGATGCGAGTATTGCGGAGGCTACCGGTTATGTGGGGAATTTCACGACAAAGGTGGAGTCTCAAGGAAGAGTTTTGGAAATAAAACATGGAGCAACTGTTATCGCCACAGGGGCTGAAGTGTACAGGCCTACTGAATACCTTTACGGAGAAGATGACAGGGTTATGACCCATCTGGAACTGGAAGAAGAAATAGCTAAAGGGAACGAAAAGGTTACAGGTGCCGAAAGTATCGTGATGATTCAATGCGTAGGCTGCAGAAACGAAGACAGAAATTACTGCAGCAGGATATGTTGTAGCGAGTCTATTAAGAACGCGCTGAAACTAAAAGAGATTAATCCGGAGATGGATATTTACATTCTCTTCCGGGATATAAGGACGTACGGGCTCAAAGAGGATTATTACCGGGAAGCGGCAGGCAAAGATGTCAGGTTTATCCGTTATGAGCCGGAGGCTAAACCTGAGGTGGAAGCCGGTGAGTCGGATGAAGGCCGACCTGTCTTAAAAGTTATTGTGCCGGATTATATTCTGGGTAAAAAGCTGGAAATAGATGCTGATATAGTTGCTTTGGCCGCTGCCGTTGTTCCCTCCGAAGAGAGAAAGGAAATATCCCAATTTTTTAAAGTAACTCTGGGTCCGGATGAGTTCTTCCAGGAAGCCCATGCCAAATTACGGCCTGTTGACTTTGGTGCTGAAGGTGTTTACATGTGCGGGATAGCTCACTATCCAAAGCTTATCTCAGAGACTGTAAGTCAGGCTTATGGAGCTGCCGGCCGGGTCTTAACACTTCTTTCACATGATACATTCGTCGCCTCCGGCTCTGTTTGCAGTGTAAACGAGGATTATTGTCTTTCGTGCGGAGCATGTATCGCAGCCTGTAAATATGGTGCCATAGAGTTTCATGAGACACCGCAGGGCAGAAAGGCTTTTGTTAATCCTATCCTCTGTAAAGGGGACGGCCTCTGCAACTCCGTATGCCCAACGGGAGCTATTCAGCTAAAACACTATACTGATGAAGAGCTTTTAGCCCAGATTGATGCGCGTTTCATAGATTTTTCGATCCGGTGATGAACAAGACCGGGTTGATTTACATGGAGGGTTGGATAAATAATGAGTACTGACTCGAAATTTATACCAAAGATGATCGGAATAATATGCAATTGGTGTTGTTACGGAGGGGCGGATCTTTGTGGGGTTTCTCGTTTTCAGTACCCCCCCTATATTCGGCTGGTCAGAGTAATGTGCTCAGCCAGAGTCGACATGAAGCATATTTTACGAGCTTTTTCAAATGGAGCGGACGGTGTGTTTATCGGTGGTTGTCATCTGAGCGACTGCCATTATATTACGCAGGGTAATTACTATGCCTTAAATATGGTCCTTGTCGTTAAAAAAATAATGGAATACATGGGAATAAGTCCTAATAGACTAAAAATTGAATGGGTATCTGCCGGTGAAGGAATCCGTTTCGCCAATGTTATGAATGAATTCGGCTCGGAAATTAAGAGCTTAGGCCCTCTCGGCAAAGGCGAAGGGATGAATGAAGAAGAATTAAAGTTAAAACTTAAAGCCATTTCCACGCTGATACCCTATATCAGGGTGGCTATAAATGAGCGGCTGAGAGTTCGGTTTGATACAATGGAAGAGTATGAGCAATTCTATGACGGTGAGGAGTTCGCCAGGTTGTATCGTGAATTATTTGCCGACAAATTGGCAATAAGTCAAATTATATTGCTTCTGCGGGAAAAGCCCCTTTCAACTGGAGAAATCTCTCATGTTTTAGGCTTAACCCCGTCTGAAATATCAAGACATCTTACCAGTTCTGCAAGGCATGGATTACTCAGGTATGAGGAAAGCCGGTGGCGTTTTGCTCTCGCCTGAGGAGAAAAACAGGCTAATCTAATTTTATTAATAGCTTCCATGAACTGATAGATTGCGTATTAATGGGAATCTCTTTGAGGGGGATTCCCATTGTAATTTGTACCAGCTGCTGGAAGACGGCGATGTGACAATTACCAGGTAGGAGATGACTCTTCGTTTCCCTTCTCAATTTATGCCGGTCGCCTCTAGAAACCCTTGTCCGTGTATGTAACTTGGCCGGCATTTTCGCTTCTTTATCATCATACTATTGTATATTTTTTTTGCTGACCCGAATATACACCCCTTGTACTCAAGGGCATATAATGAACCAAGGAGGTGAGTGAATGAATCTATCACCGGACCTTATGTCCAAATTCATGCAAATTATCGATTATGATATTAAAGTCATCGGTTTACTAGCAGAAATAGCTGAGGATATAGACGATCCGGCCCTTCGTGACATTCTTACCAGCATTATTGGAGATGAGAACGGTCACATAAAGTTCTTTAGGTTGTTGCTGTTACTAACAGGTAACGATAATTCTCTAAGAACATCCAGAGTTCACCAGTGCGCTGAAGTAGAGGAAACCTTGCATCCGGAGCCACTTGGGGTAACTCCACTTTCGTCTGCCGATAATCCGGCAGTGGATATTACCGTTTCAAAGGAAAACCCTTCGCATTACCAAACGCATGATTTTGAAACTGAAGAAAAAAACATGAATAGACCTCCGTTAAATCAGCGGAAGGTCCCGTTAAGGGGCTGGAGAAAAAGAAAACCAAAAAAAATTAGTTTGGACATTTCACAGTTAAGTTAAGAAGATGCAGCTGTTAAATGTTGTTTGTAACAAAATTGCACTCAGTAAGCTGAGGAAAGCTTAAAAAAAAGAAAGGGTGTTTTTTTATGTATAAAAATAAACCGGAATTTCCGGTGGCATGTCCCCAATGCGCTAATTACCGTGAACAATTAGAAGAATCGCTACAGGATGAGATCTGCGATGCCGGATTTTACGCTCAGATAGCCAATGAGGCTCCGACAGACATTCTTCGTGAAATTACCAATAGTATTGTAGGAGACGAATATGGGCATGCCCGACTACAGGCTTCTCTTTTAGGCGTTTGTCCACCTCCGGTATCATGTCCTCCGGATTGTCCTCCGGCGACTGGCGATTTTGAGGTAGATGTAATAGCAGCTATAAGAGGTGAATTAGGGGCAATTAGGCGATATGCGCAGCTAGCAGGATGTGCTCCGAATCCCGAAGTCCGTTATTTGTTGACCTCAATCCTTGGAGATGAATATGCACACGCAAGGATTTGGAATGCAATGCTTCTTGCTCCTTCACTCTGTGATGAATCTTGCTAAAAATGGGAACAGGGTACTGTATAAAAAATCTACTGAATAATTGTCTAATAGTACTAAAATAACAAAGCAGGCGGGTGCTAAATCCAGCACCCGCCTGCTTTGTTATTTTAAATTAGGTAAAGCTTAGGGATTTTCACGAACCCGAGTTTACACATTCGGATCAATCAATATTGGCGAGACGTAACAGCACCCTTTTATAGGTGTCAAAAAGCATTTTTAAAATGCCGCATCTCTCTGGCCGATTGCTTTTCTTCATCCAGAAGTATTAATACGACATCAAAACGGCAAAGCTGAAAGTTAAGGCGTTTATGTAATAAGTAATAGCTTGCCAGCTGCTTTAGTTTGCTTTGTTTACGATAATTGATGGACTCTGCGGCCATATTGATTGATTCGGTACTGCTGGAACGTACTTCAACAAAAACAAGGTATGGCCCATCCCGGCAAATAAGATCAATTTCCCCTCTTGGACAGCGATAATTTCTAAGAAGAATTTCGTACCCTTCTTTGCTGCACAGATATTCCCCGGCTAATTTTTCGCCGAGATTTCCCAGTCCCTTTTTCCAGCCCTTTTTTTTCTCTGTCAGAAACAATAAGCCCCTTTTCAAGTATATTTCCGGGAAATTATACCGGATTGCTCTTAAAATTTTTTCTTGATTCTGTCAGTAATTTCTGTCAAAGCTCCGGTACTGAATGGCCTCCGCAATATGGTGAGCCTGAATCAAATTTTCTCCATCAAGGTCAGCGATAGTGCGGGCAACTTTGATAATCCTGTCATGTGCTCTCATGGAAAGGGATAAAGAATCGAAAGCCCGACCGAGTATCTGTCGGGCCTCTCGCTGCAAAGAGCAGAATTCCTGGAGGTAGCGGTGAGTTAGGCCGGCATTGCAATTAATATTCAGGTCTTGAAACCTTTGCCTTTGCAGTTCCCGGGCTTTTTCAACCCGTTTTCTGATTTCGGAGGAACTTTCGGCGATGCGGTCATCTTGTAGTTCGCAGTATTCTATGGAAGGAACTTCAATGTGGATATCAATTCTGTCCATCAGAGGACCGGAAGATTTTAGGCGATAGCGTCGTATTTGCCGTTCGGAGCATTGGCATTCCCGTCGTGGATGTCCAAAAAAACCGCAAGGGCATGGATTTCTAGAGGCAACCAGCATAAATTGAGAAGGAAAGCGAAGAGTCATCTCCGACCTGGTAATGGTCACATCGCCGTCTTCCAGCGGCTGACGCAAACCTTCCAGGACTTCCCGTGAATATTCGGGAAATTCGTCCAGAAAGAGCACTCCCATATGGGCCAGAGTCACCTCACCCGGTTGGGGAATTCTGCCGCCTCCCAGCATACCGGCTGCAGTTGCGGAATGATGAGGGGAGCGAAAAGGTCTCCGAGTAATAAGCGGCATCTCTTCATCTAAAAGACCGGCGACACTGTATATTTTGGTAATTTCCAGACATTCCTGCAGCGTCAGGGAGGGTAAAATAGATGGAACCCGGCGTGCCAGCATGGTTTTACCTGTCCCCGGAGGTCCGGACAGAAGGATATTATGTCCCCCGGCAGCACTTATCTCCAGGGCTCTTTTTGCTGCAAGCTGCCCTTTGACTTCCCTGAAATCAGGGTAGTCGTTTACTTTGTTCCCTTCAGTTAACAGTTCCTCTAGATCCATCTTCCCCAAGGGAAGGTTTATTTCTCCCTTCAAAAAAGAAACCAACTCTTGAAGCGTTGCAACACCTTGGACAGTAACCCCGCTTACAAATGATGCTTCCGGAAGATTGCCCAGCGGGACGATAAGAGCTGCGTCTTCTTGACCCTGTTCCTTTAAAGAGGCAGCCATAGCCATTGTTCCGGGAACCGGCCGCACCTTTCCGTCCAGAGAAAGTTCTCCAACCAGAATCTTTCCTGAAAGAGCTTCTGCCGGTATTTGTTCCGAAGAAGCCAAAATTCCTGCAGCAATAGCCAGATCAAAAGCGGAACCATCCTTCCTCAAATCGGCAGGAGCGAGATTCACCGTAATACGCATGACAGGAAAGTCAAAACCGCTGTTTCGAAGAGCAGCTCGTACCCTTTCTCGGGCTTCCTTAACGGAAGGGGCCGGCAATCCAACCAGAGAAAAATTGGGCAACCCGCCGTCCAGATCTGTTTCAACCCATACTCGAAGTCCTTCTATCCCCTCAAGAGCACAGCTGGCTACTTTGGAAAACAAATCTTTCACCTCTCGAAAAATAACAAAAAAATATTCTTAATCCATAAATTCCACATAAAGACACATTTTTCCTTCCCCATATTATAAATAGCTCAAAAGACAACTCCAAATAAATTTACGAATGTATCTCGCTTTTACTCTTTTGCTCGCTTTTACTCTTTTGCTCTTTTTGCTCTTATAATTATAATCTTGACTTTGGGAAAACTATTTGTTAAGTTGTCAAGTTATTTAAATTATTACAGCGTAGTCTTAAAAAAAATAGCTACTTGTAAGGGGGAATCAATTTGACAGACAGGATCCTTAGAGTTAATATGACTAACCTTCAAACTACATGGCAAGATTTACCGGAAGAATATAAGATGTTGGGAGGCCGAGGTTTAACATCCCGGATTATTGCCAATGAGGTGCCTCCCGGATGTCACCCATTAAGTTCGTCTAACAAATTTATTGTTGCTCCCGGACTTTTGGGGGGAACTACTGCTCCCCAATCGGGACGAATCTCTATCGGAGGTAAAAGCCCATTAACCGGTGGAATTAAGGAATCTAATGCCGGTGGTGTAATCGCCCAAAAGTTAGGCTCTTTAGGAATACGGGCAATTGTGGTGGAGGGAAAGGCGCCGGCCGGGGAACTTTATTTGCTGGAGGTAATGGAAAATGAAGCCCGGTTAGTAAAGGTGAAAGATCTGGCCGGTAAAGGTTGTTATGAAGTAACTGATGCCATTTGGGACCGGTATGATAAAAAAGTCGGTGTATTGACAATTGGCCCGGCGGGGGAAATGTGTCTTACCAGTGCCGGGGTATCGGTGACCGATCCCAATGGTAGTCCCGGCCGGTTTGCCGGAAGGGGCGGACTTGGGGCTTTGCTGGGGTCTAAAGGGTTAAAAGCAATAGTCGTATTAACTGATAAGACCTTTGAGGCTCATTATTATGATGAAGAACGGTTTAAGGCTGCAGCCAAACGTTTTGTGGAAGTTTTACGGAAAAATCCGGTCAGTGGTCAGACATTGCCTGCTTATGGAACTAATGGGTTAGTAAACGTTATTAATGAGGCAGGTGCCTTGCCTACCCGAAACTTCCGGGAAGGGAGATTTGAAGGAGCGGAAAATGTCAGTGGTGAACGTATGGCCCGATTAATTAAGGAACGGGGTGGTAAAACGGGACATCCCTGTCATCCCGGATGTGTAATAAAATGCTCAAACATCTATAATGATAAAAATGGTGATGTTTTAGTTTCACCATTAGAATATGAAACCGTTTGGGCTTTGGGGCCCCACTGTGGTATCGATGATTTAGATGCTATAGCCTCTATGAACAGGTTGTGTAACGATATAGGTGTTGATACCATTGAAACCGGAGGTGCCGTGGGTGTTGCCATGGAAGCCGGACTGATACCTTTTGGTGATGCTCAAGGAGCTATTGGGTTAATAGAACAGATTAAACAAGGAACTCCTTTGGGGCGGATAATTGGTTCGGGGGCCGCGGTGACCGGTCAAACCTTTGGTGTTGAGCGGGTAGGGGTTGTCAAAAAACAGCATATTACTGCTTATGATCCGAGAGCAATGAAAGGTATAGGGGTAACTTATGCCACTAGCCCGATGGGCGCAGACCATACAGCCGGGTATAGTGTAGCTGTAAATATTTTACGCCAGGGCGGATATGTTGATCCGCTTTCACCGAAAGGGCAGGTAGAAATCTCCCGTAATCTTCAGGTCGCAACAGCTACAATTGATAGCCTCGGATTATGCATATTCATCGCCTTCAGTTTTTTGGAGCAAGAGGAATCGCTGGGGCTAATCTTAGAGATGATCAATAGCAAGACAGGAAGCGCGTGGACGGCAGAAGACTTTACTCGCCTGGGTGAAGAAATTTTGAAAACCGAACTGAACTTCAACCGCAGGGCAGGTTTTACCGAGGCGGAAGATCGGTTGCCTGATTTCTTTGAAACAGAAGAGTTACCCCCTCATAACGAGGTCTTTGATGTTGAACCTCATGAATTAGACACCCTCTTTAACTTTGCAGAGGAGGTGAAAAAAGATGCGGGTAAAGCTGCGAGTTTACGCTAATTTGGCTGAGGGTGCCTCCATGGATGTGGGTGATAATTATGATTTCCATGTAGACCCGGGGACTACTATTGCTCAATTATTGGCTAAGGCCGGAATTAACCGGAGGGATGTGCGGATTGTTATGATTAACAATAATCAAGCCGAGTTAAATTCAACAATTCAGGACGGCGATGAAGTGGGAGTTTTTCCTTCTATGGGAGGAGCTTAGGAATAGTTATCAACCGGGGTCTTGCAATTAGACCCCGGTTTTATGTTGTCATACCCAAAAAATATTTTTGACATATACTTGTTAATTGTTTAAAATAAATTGAGCATATGACCAAAATAAAAGATGAAGATTATAGAAAGGAAAGGGGCAAAATACACGATGAGTTCAGACAAATCTTCCGGAATAGAAAAAATACACCGTCCGGAAATTAAGCATGTTATTGCAGTGGGGAGCGGGAAAGGAGGAGTAGGCAAATCTTCAGTTACTGCTCTTTTAGCAGTAAGTGCCTGCCGGGAAGGTTTTAAAGTCGGCATCCTTGATGCGGATATAACCGGGCCTAGTATTCCTAAGATGTTTGGTTTAAAGACTATCTCGGGAAACAAAGGCTTTGCTCCGGTGGAAACTTCACTGGGAATAAAGATTATGTCGTTAAATTTACTGCTTCCCAGTGAAGATGATCCCGTAATCTGGAGGGGCCCATTGATCGGAGGGACAATAAAACAGTTCTGGACGGAAATTGACTGGGGAGAACTGGATTATCTTTTTATTGATCTTCCTCCCGGCACGGCAGATGCTCCTTTAACTGTCATGCAAATTATTCCACTGGATGGACTGGTTATTGTGAGTTCTCCACAAGATCTGGCGGTGATGGTTGTTAAAAAGGCTTTGAAAATGGCAGGAGCGATGAACATTCCGGTGCTTGGTCTGGTTGAGAATATGAGCTATTTAATTTGCCCTTCTTGTCAGGAAAAATTGGAAATATTTGGGCCAAGTAAAGCTAAAGAAGTAACAACATTAACCGGTGTGCCGCTTATTGATATTCTTCCTTTGGATAAGAAGTTGGCGGAGTACTGTGATAATGGTACAATTGAGCAGTATGACACCGAATTATTTAAAAAAATCCATGCGTAAGGAATAGCGGGAAGTGCTGTCAAAAGAATAAATCGGGGGAGTGTTCTTTATGATGTATACACAGAAGGTAATTGAACATTTTAAAAATCCGCGAAATGTAGGTTATATTGTCGATCCGGATGGGTTTGGACTTATGGGCGATCCTTCATGCGGAGATTACCTGCAGATCTATATTAAAGTTACGAACAACCGCATATCCGACATCAAATTTGAAATTACCGGCTGCCCGGCAGCTATTGCCACAAGCAGTGCACTTACGGAACTGGCCAAAGGAAAAACCCTTGATGAGGCTTTAGCAATTACGGATTTCGATGTTATCAAATCCCTTGACGGTTTACCGGATATTAAAGAGCACTGTTCCAATCTTGGAGCGGAAGCACTCCATCGCGCTGTTGAGGATTATCTGGACCGTCAAAAATTTAAATAATATTAGGAAAATTCAAGAGTTATTCTGCGGAACGTAAAGCATAGTCATCATGGCAAAAAGAAGAATTTTTAGGGACATTCCTTTGAAAGAGGTGTGTCCCTAAAAAATTTAAATGGGGAGACAATGGAATTACCCACCAACTGCAGGAAGGCCTAAGAAGTTAATCGAGAATTTTTTTTGAAAAAATTTACGGCCAACTGATTTCGATTTTTTACATTCATTTTTTTCATCATATTACTGATATGATTTTTTACTGTATATACCGAAATACACAGTTTTTCGGCAATATCTTTATTTGAACATCCTTCCGCAACTAAAAATAATACTTCGCTTTCGCGGTCGGACAGGGGTTTGATAATATTTTGTTTACTTACCTCTTTAAATAAAGAGGATGCTAACGATTCTGATATGCGAATTTTGCCGTTATAAATATCAACTAAATAAGTTTCTAACTTATAAAAAGGTGTATTTTTTAATAAATATCCCTCCACGCCTTGCTGTGTAGCTTCATAGACGTCTTCTTCATCCTCCGATACAGTTAGAATGACAATTTTTGTTGATGGACTAATTTCCCTCAACTTTGTTATATCTTCAAAAGAGCGGCGTCCATTGTCCATGTATAAATCTAACAGCAAGATATCAGGTTTAGTATCTTTTATTAAATCAATACCTGTTTCAATGTTGCTTGCCTCATCACAGCATACCCCCCAGGAAGTACTGTTTATGAGATTCTTTAGCCCATTGCGAAATATTTCATGATCATCAATTATCATAATAGACACCTTCATGATTTATACCTCCGAAATGTTGTCCAATAAAAGACTGATACCGGTGCCTTTACCTTTTTCCGAGATTATTTCAATCAGAGCACCAATATCACCGGCTCTTTCTTTCATAACAGACAAACCGTATCCACTGTTAATTCCGGTAACATCAAATCCCACACCATTATCGGATATTAATAGTTTAAGTGAATTGCCGGCTGAAGAAACGTCAACATTTACCAGGCCGGCTTTACTATGTTTGCGGATATTTGTTAAAGCCTCCTGAATAATTCTTAAGAGTTGTATTTGCGTAAAAAAAGGAAGTTGATGTTTAAAGTTAATATTAGTGATAGTTTTTATATCAACTTCTTTTTGAAAACGAGTAACGCATTTACTAATTGCATCCTCAAAAGTTGTTTCGCTGTTCATTTTTGTAATACGAAGCCCAAAAATAGCCTCGCGAACATCTGAATATGTCATTTCAATTATTGACATGAGGGATTGAATATGAGGAATCAGATGTTCAGTTGATTCAGCCTTACAGATGCGATGAATATATTCTATATGGTGCAGCATAGCCAGTAGCTGCTGGGCCAGAGAATCATGTAATTCCCGGGATATGCGGTTTTGTTCTTCAAGGATTGCCATGGATTTGGATTGTTTAATAAAAAAATATTTGCTTATGGCCAGTGAAAGATGCCAGCTGATGCGTTTAAATAAGCCCAGGTCGAAACTGGTATAATGGGGATTACACTTAGTTACTCCTAAAATACCGAATGTTTTATCGCTAACAGTTAGTTTTATGCAGTAGAAGCGTTCAATTTTATTTACTTTAAAAAACGTTGAAAGGATATTATTATCGTCACTTTTTTGCACAACTATATGGTCACCCTGATTAAATCCACTGGTAAGATAATCAATTATTTCTGTGGTAAAGCTGTCAATCGCGATTCCAGTGCTTAGAACCTGTTTATTTTGAAGAATACTTTTTTCCAGTATTACGAAGGCGCCGTCGGCCTTCATAAGGACCCGGCATTCCTCCAGCGTGACAACGCAGATTGTATTAATATCTTCAAATCCGATTATTTCTTTACCCAGGGAGTAAAGATGTTTTGCCTCATTTTCTCTTTTTTGAATCTTCCACAACTGATAGCTATTGTAGATATAAGATCCCAGCTGATTACCGAAAAGTGAAAGTGTTTCAATCTCCCGGGAAGAAAAGTTACGTTTCATTACAGTACCCAGGTCCATAATTCCAAGGACTTTTTCTGTCGAAAAAAGGGGAACAGCAATAAAACCTTTAATATCTTCTTTATATTTTTTTCTTATAAATCTGATATCATTCGCAGCATCCTCGCTGACTCGAATTTGTCTGAGCTCGGCAGCTGTGCCGCTAAAACCCATCCCCATAAAAATTTTGTTCACATCTTCACGATACTTTTGCGAAAAACCACTGGCAGTTATTAGTTCAAATGTCCCGGGAGTTAGACCATTTTCCAGATACACTGCTCCTACGTCGAAATCATACGTTTCAATTATTTTTGCCAGAATGTGTTCTAATTCCGCTTTTATCTTTTGGTTGTAAACAGATTGCAACTGGGCATCTTCGAAGGCCAGGCGGGAATCATTAAGAAGCATCTCTTCTTTATAGCTCATAAGTCATCCCTTCTAATTCATTATTTAAAAATTTTATTCTTTTTTTTTAATATTTCGCCATTGCTAAGAAAAAATCCTTTTTAGGGGATTACTTTATTGATACTAATTTACTATAAAAAATCCCTCTGAAGAACTGGAAAAAGGTTATATTTAATTTTCTTAAACTATTTATAATTTAAAATAGAGAGAAAAGAGGAATTAAACATGCTTTTCAAAAGAAACTATGGGGGTGAAATATGTTCATCTACTAAATTACATTGTATGAAGAAATTTTTTCATGCTTTCAAAAACAATTTTTTTAAAAGGAGGTTAGAAAAAACTATTAATGGATGCAATTGAAGGATTGAAAGAAACTTTAGCCTATGGATGTAGAGTTCTAGCTTTTGCAGGCCAATCCGATATTATCTGGGGTCACGTCAGTTGCCGTTTACCAGGAACCGATACATTTTTTATGAAAGCGGCTTACCTTGGATTGGAAGAAGCTTCCCCTGAAAATATTATCACTGTAGATTTGGAAGGCAATAAGATTAAAGGAGAGGCAAAAATCCACAGTGAGGTTCCTATTCACTCCGAAATCCTAAAGATGTACCCCCGGGTTAATTGTGTAGTTCATACCCATCCGTCTAATGCAGTGGCTTTTAGTTCTCTGGGAAAAGAACTTCTGCCTGTCGGGCATGAAGCCTGTCTTTTTGAAAGCGGTCTTCCTATTTATAGCGATACAACGGATCTCATTCGTGAAAAATCGAGAGGATATGACCTGGCAAAATGTTTGGGTGATAAAAATGCAGTGTTGATGCGTAACCATGGAATTGTAACAGTTGGAACAACAGTAGGGGAAGCCGTTATGACAGCAATTATTCTCGAAAAAGCCTGTTTGTTGCATTTACTGGCATGGCAATTTGGAGGGCCTAAATTCTGGACTGATCCCGAAGAAGCCAAAATAAAGAGAGTGAAAATTTACGGAGAACCCGGTTCCGGGAAACTGGACAAGGCTTTTGATTATTATGTTCGTCAGGTAAAAATTATGGAAGCAAAGAAAGAAATTAAATAATTAATTACGATTAATAAATTATAACTGCTGAAAATGGAGGATGAGTCAATTATGAGCAAATTATCTTTGACCCTGGCTTGCCCGCCGTATGACCGGGTCCAGGTTCTACTTAACGGAACGATAGTTCCGGAAGGTATTACTCTTAATATTCTGCCGATGGAAGTGGAGGAGGTTTTCTGGCGCCAGCTAAAATATGGAGAATTTGATGTCTCGGAATCATCCCTGTCATCATATACCATGCTCAGAGCAAAGGGAGATAACCGTTTCATTGCTATTCCAGTCTTCCCATCAAGGTTTTTCCGCCATTCATGCATATTTATCAATACTCACAAAGGAATTGAAGAACCGGAGGACTTGAAGGGTAAAATTGTTGGAGTGCCCGAGTATCAGATGACCGCACCTCTCTGGCAGAGAGGCATCATGGCTGATGAGTATGGGGTGTATCCCCGGGATATGAGTTGGCGCAGTGGGGGTCAGGAAGAACCCGGCAGGATTGACAAGGTTGCCATGACCCTTCCGCCTGATGTCCGTCTTGAACAAATACCATCGGACAAAACATTATCGCAAATGCTCGATGACGGTGAAATAGATGCACTTTTTACGGCCAGGACACCTTCCTGTTTCTTAAAAGGTTCACCGAACGTGGCTCGCCTCTTTCCGAATTTCCGTGAAGTAGAAGAGAAGTATTTTCAACGTACCGGTATTTTCCCGATCATGCATACTGTTATTATCCGGCGTGAAATTTATGAAGCGCACCGCTGGGTGGCCATGAGCCTGTATAAAGCTTTTCGCCAAGCCAAAGACACTGTTATGAGAAATTTTAACATCACCGCGGCCCTTTATACCACTCTTCCCTGGCTGACCGATGAGCTGGAGCGTACCAGACTGGCTCTCGGTAACGACTTCTGGCCCTATGGGATAGAGCCGAACCGTAAAACACTGGAGGCTTTTTTCCGGTATCATCATGAACAGGGCCTTTCAAGCAAAAAGATGACCATTGAGGAGCTTTTCGCCCTGGAAACTATGAGCGAGTTTAAGATTTAATGGATGCAAAAATTAAATTTTTAAGTTATGCACTTGGAAGGCTTGTTTAAGGAGAGGCTATTCTATGAAAAATCTAAAACAACAATATCTTAATGTTACATTTCTTACAAAAGTAGTTGCGGTTGGTTTTAGTATATGGCAGTTATATGCTTTAAGTTTTGGTCAGATAGATCCGATTCTTTTAAGGCGAATATTTATTGTCTGGTTACTTGTCCTTGTTTACCTGGATCAGCTCAGAAAGACAAAAAAAGAAAAGAAAGGAACTCTCATTTTTAATAGTATAGCTGTTCTTTTATCAATAATCATAGGTTGGTATTATATAGAAATTTATGAACGACTGGTTACTCGCTGGACTATGGTTAGTCCTGTTTTTAACGCGGATATAATTTTCGGGATAATTATAACTTTTCTTATCCTGATTGGGGTAAAACGACGGGCCGGCTGGCCGTTGGTCGGGATAGCCGCAGCTTTTATTTGTTATGGTTTTGGGAATTATTCACTTGCAGAAATTACTGATCAATTAAGTCTTACTTTGTATGGAATATTTAGCACTCCAACGGGTGTCGCGTCAACCATTGTTTTTTCCTTCGTTTTTTTTGGTTCACTATTAAATAATGCTAGGGGAGGAGACTTTTTTATTTCTGTGTCTAATCGGCTTTTAGGCCGGAGTAGGGGAGGCCCGGCAAAAGTATCCATCGTTGCCAGCTTATTTATGGGTTCTATTTCCGGCAGTGCTACTGCCAATGTCGTGACAACTGGAACTGTTACAATTCCGATGATGAAGAAAATGGGCTTTCCACCGGAATTCGCAGGGGCAGTTGAAGCAGTGGCGTCAACCGGAGGCGGGATTATGCCGCCGGTTATGGGTAGCGCCGCCTTTATAATGTCGGAATTAACCGGTATCTCTTATATCGCCATTATCGGTGCGGTTTTAATTCCGGCCATATTATATTATGTTACCCTTTTTATCAGCATTGATCTAAGAGCTGCCAAACTTGGTTTAAAAGGTTCTACTGCTACGGAACCGATAAACTTTGTGGAGTTAATGACTGGCGGAATATGTTTTTTTATACCCTTGGCATTAATTTTTATTCTGCTTCTAAAGGGTTTTTCACCGACAACGGCCGGTATATATGCATCAATAACTTTGATTGTTTTGAGTTGGATTAGCAAAGAAACGCGATTAACACCATTAAAAATTATGAAAAGCCTGGAAGATACAGCTTACAGCATGATTTTAATCATGTTGGCCTGTGGAGCGGCAGGAATGGTGCTCGGCATGGTTAACATGACGGGTGTAGCCAGTAATATTGTCGGGACGATGATGGTCGCTTTTCAAGGTTCGGTACTGCCTCTTTTATTATTTACCATGCTAATTTGCATTATCTTGGGAATGGGGATGCCTAATTCGGCAACATATATTCTTACTGCCGCTCTGATGGCACCTGCTTTAATAAATATGGGTGTTCCAGTGATGATAGCCCATTTATTCGTAATATTCTTTGCCTCAATGTCACATATCACCCCACCTGTTATGGTCGCCGGTTATGCCGCTGCTGCTTTAGCCGGAGCAGAGCCGATGAAGTTAGGATTAAATAATTTGCGTCTTGCATTTGTTGCTTTTATTGTGCCTTACTTTATGGTCTATGAACCTGCTCTTATCGGACAAGGTAGCGTGCAGATGGTAGTATTATCTTTTATTTCCGCCTTTGTGGGAGTGTATTTTATTGTTTTATCTATGGAGGGTTGGCTTGGGGAGATTCAACCTATTGTCTATAGAATCGTATGGCTAATATGCGGTATATTATTGCTTTATCCCGGTTTTTTTACCGATATTATCGGTTTTCTTGTTGGTTCGATCCTTATCTTAACTATCCGACGGAACGCAAGAACTAAAGGGGCTTCGTTAAACACTGTTTAATATTTGTATTTTAATAAAAAGGAGAGAGAAAAATGAATTTAAAGGTTAGTTGGGGGATTAGTTTAATTTTAGTGCTTCTTGTTGGGTTTGTTTTTGCCGGAGGATGTAGTCCCAATGAAAAAGAGGCTTTACCGGAAGAAGTTGAACAAAAGGATCTTGAAGTGCAACTTACATTGGCTATGGCGAGTCCGGGAGGGACATGGCAGGCAATTGCGGAAGGTGTTGCCCAGGCAATCAGGCAGCAATATCCCGGATCAAAGGTGGAAGTAGTTACCGGAAGTATAGGAGGTAACCCTGTTAGCGTCCAGGAAAAAAAGGCCACTTTTGCCTTGTCCCATGCGCCAAACGCGAAACTTGCCATAAATGGAGTCGCCCCCTATGAGAGTAAAAATCCGGATATAATGGCTCTGTCGGCAGCATATGTCGGCCCACTTCATATCATATTGCCTGCAAATAGTCCAATTAATTCTTTTAACGATATTAAAGAAAAAAAATACCCTCTAAAGATGTCAATTAATTCAAAAGGTTCAACACCGGAATTTCTCATGGAAGCAATTTTAAATCAATATGGAATAACTTTGGAAGATATAAAAGGATGGGGAGGAGAAATCACATATTTATCAAGCGGAGATGCTTTTTCACTTCTTCGTGAAGGAACTTACAACGGGGGTATTACTATTTCGTATTTACCTTCTACTGCAGTTCTGGAACTTGCTTCAGGTTTAGATATTAAATTAATGTCTCTAGATGAAAACGTGGTTGATTATCTCTGCGAAAATTATGGGACTGTAAAATCTGTAATACCAAAAGATACTTACTCATTTCAGAATGATGATGTAATAACTATTGGAAGTCCCAATGTTTTCATCGTTCACAAAGATATGCCGGATGAAATAGCATATAAAATCGTTGAATCAATGGATAAACAGCGAGACTATCTTGAAAATGTTCATGAAACATTTAAGGTGTTAACGCTGGAAAAAATGTACAATGATATAGGAGGTACCCTGCCGGTGCACCCCGGTGCTTTGAAATATTATCAGGAACAGGGTATTGTTAAATAGATGCTATGGCACTTCGCTTTATCAATAGATAAATATAAGAATGTAATTTTATTTCCAGAGTAGTCAAGTAAACTTTTTGGCTTGTCGTGACCGGATGGCCGGTTTGGTTTTAAGTATTAATGTTATAATGCCGGACCGGTCATTACCGGTGCCTGGGGAGAATTTTATGTCTATGGAGTTGCTAAAGAATTTTCTATTGTTATTTTCTCTTGGATTGTTAGGATGGTTATTTTTTAAATTGATCCATGCTCCAGTGCCGGCTCTATTAGGGACAATATTCGTAATCGGCACCTTAAGGGTGATTGGATATCCACTGCCTATGCCTCCTTCGTTTCTTAATACGTTAGTTCAGTTGATGCTTGGCCTTTTTATTGGAGCAAAGTTTAACCGAGAAAGCCTTCGACATTTAAAAAGAATAATAGTGCCCATCTTAATAATTATTTTTTGGGCGCTAACTATTCTTTTTATCGTTGGATTTTTTCTAGCTCATGTAACCCGCCTTGATTTGTATACGGCAATACTCTCCTCCAGTGTGGCAGGTCTGCCGGAAATGACCGTATTAGCAATGGCAACAAATGCTGATGTTACGGTCGTTGTCCTGGCTCAAGCGTTCCGTATGGTTATAACTGTTATTTCATTTCCCTTAATTTTTAAATATTTGATTATTAAAAGTAAAGTAGATATAAAAAGTCAAAATCAAACTACATTTGTAAATATTCCAGCTACTGTTTTTTCCTTTAAGAAAAAAAATATATTATTAAAGGATTCTCTTCTTAAAAATCACTATAGTTGCATAAAGCAGATTTTCATATGTCAAACAATAGAATCGGGTAA
>JAENYV010000010.1 GCA_016841605.1 Dethiobacter alkaliphilus
GGAGTTTATTTAGTTGTTCTTAGCCAATTTGCTATGCTAACTGTAAAAGTCAGGTGGTATACATTTCATCACCTCAGAAGAGAGCCCTTTAAATATATTCTAAACCAATAGGAGTAACGCTCAGGATGATAAACGCCGGCTCCGGTATAACTCCCATATTTTCTAACCCGGCTTGAAAATTGGTTAAAAATTGTAACTTCTCACCTTATCTGCTATAATAACTAAGAATTAAAAATAACAGCAAATAGGAATGAATTGATTACAATGACCTCCTCGCTACTCAAGCCGATTATCGAAACAAGCTATCTAAATGCGCAAAATGTCGGCCGCTACCGCTGCATCATGCGTTTTTTTTACGACCAGCACCAGCGGCTTCGCTACTGGTTGAAGCCCCAGGATGTTTATGATGGGGTAACAGCTTTAGGTTTGCTGGAGGAAGATTACACCCTGGAACAGTGTCAGAAGGATTTAAACCAGTTGGTGGAATGGGACAACCTGGTGCCGCGCCATGACGGAGGCCGCTCGGCTACGGTGGAGGAATACCTGCGCAAGAAATTCCGTTACCAGATGACGCCCTATGCGGTGGAAATTGAACGTCTGGTGGCTGGTTTGGAGAAAATCCGCGGTTACGGCGGTTCGCTGGAGCCTACACTTTTTGAAAATATAAATACTTATCTGGACCGTCTGGAAAGCGCCTCCGGTCAGTTTTCCCCCGGTGAGGCTATCTCTTTATGGGAAAAGATCTATGGTGATTTTATTAAACTCACCGAAAATGCTTCCGACTATATCGCCAGCCTGCAGAGTACCAAAGTGGAGGAGCTGATGCTGACCGAGGCTTTTCTGGTCTACAAGGACTCAGTGACCCGCTACCTGCAGGATTTCATCCAGGGTTTGCAGCGCCATGCCTACAAAATAGAAGCGGTCCTGGCCACCATAGATCCGTACATCGTCAGCACCTTCCTGGCTAACATGCAGCGTGACTTGGCCGCCCGCCCCCAGCTTGACGAACCTCAAACCCCGGAAGAGCAACTGGACAGGCTGCAGCAGGAATGGCAGAGCATGGTGCGCTGGTTTGCAGGGGGCGAAGGGGAACACAGCGATGTATATTTTCTAGAGCAGACCACCAAAGACACCATCGCCCGCATCGTGCGCAACGCGCTGCGCATCCAGGAAAAACACCGCCTGGGCGTCAGCCGCCGGAGAGAGCTGGATTACCTGGGCAAGTGGTTTTTCTCCCTGGAGGAACTCAACGCCGCCCACCTGCTGGCCGCCCATGTCTTTGCCCTGTACCGCTGCCGCCATTTTCAGGGGTTGGATGAAAAGGACACCGATAATACGGAGATATCCATGTGGCAGGCAGGCCCCAACATCAGGGAACTGCGTTCCCGCAGCAGAAAACGCCTTCGGGACACGGGCACCGCAGCCATCAAAGAGCAGCGTGAGCGGCAGCAAAAGGCCAGGGAGACCTTTCTCCTCGTTCGGCAGGAGGAGATGGCCATGCTGCAAAAATACCTCTTCCGGGAGGAGATCCGCATTGCGGAGCTGGATCCCATATCCCCCCGGGAGCGCTATTACCTCCTCTACTGGATCGGCCGCTGTCTGGCCAACAAATCGCGACGGATATTAACCCCCGAAGGGATCGGCATCAGCCTGGAGATGCCCGCCGCAGGGGAAAGGGCCACACTAAGATGCGCTGATGGTGAACTGGAGATGCCCGACTATGTAATGAAATTCAGCACGGGAACGGAGGCGCGGCATGGGCAAAACGGATGAAAACGTGAAAGATATCCGCAAAAAGTGCATTCAGGCCCTCTTAAACCGCAACTGGATCACCAAACAGGACGATCCCGAACTTTTCGCCTATATTAGAGCCCAGTATCAGGAACTGCGGGACTGGTTCGGAGAATATTGCGGTTTTGCTTTATTGCTGAACAGACAGTTTGCCAAACTGGAGAAGGTACCGGGCCGGGCGCAGAACTGGATGGGGTTTGAAAGTTTTTCCGAGCCCCGCGATTACGCTCTCTTTACCTATTGCCTCTGGTACCTGGAAGGCAAAAACGAGATGGACCAGTTCCTGCTCACCGATATGGTGGAGGAGATACGGGAATACCTCACCGGTCTGGATGTTTATCTGGATTGGACCCTGTATACCCATCGTTTGTCCATGGCCCGGGCCCTCAAGCAGCTCAAAGCGCTGGGTGCCCTCACAGCGGTGGACGGGGATGAATCGGATTGGGCCAGATCGGGGCACGAACACAATGTCCTTTACGAAGCTTCTTACCTGACCCGTTATGTTTTGCGCCGCTTCCCCCGGGACTTAACCACCTACGATTCTATCGCCGCCTTTGAGGCGGGTACTTACCCTGATTCTCCCGAAGGCCGGCTGAAAAAGCGGCGTCACCATGTTTACAGCCGCCTGCTGCAGGAACCGGTGGTCTATGACCGGGACTGGAGCGAAGATGAACGTTACTACGTGCGCAATCAGCGACGGAGTATCGTGGAGAATTTGGCAAACTTCGCCGGCCTGGAGGGGCAGCGTTACCGGGAAGGTCTTTTGTTTTATTATCCCGAACCTTCCGGGGAAATGTATCTTTTCCCCACCGGCCGCGGGGTTTCGGATCTTGCCCTGCTCCTGGCCGGTGAGCTGCGGCGCATACTCAACCGTCCCGGGAGCGATTTATATATGGAGGAAGACGGCCGCATCGGTCTGACCATGGCTGAACTGGAGATTATGATCCTGAGATTAAAAGAAAAACACAAAATGCTGTGGGGCCGGCAACACCGGCAGGCGCGCAGCGGCGACCTGGCAGAGGAAGTGCTGGACCACCTCCGGGAATGGGGCCTGGCCGGCCGGGATGAGGATGGAAATGTTTGGATTTATCCGGCTCTGGGACGCTGGAACGGAGACTATGACCTTTTTGGCGGTGATAAATGATGATGCAGGATCGCTGGCAGATGAACAGGGCCGGGATCATTAATTTCTGGTATTACGACGAAGCGGAGTTTTACCTGGCCGGGGGGCGGTTGATTTTACGCGGGGCCAACGGATCCGGTAAATCGGTAACCATGCAAAGTTTTCTGCCTCTGGTCCTGGACGGGGACAAACGTCCCTGGCGATTGGACCCCTTCGGCTCCAAGGACCGGCGCCTCGATTACTACCTGCTCCTGGAGGATGACAGCGGCCACACGGACCGCACCGGGTACCTCTACCTGGAGTTTTACCGCCCGGACCAGGACCGTTACCTGACTGTCGGCATCGGCCTGCGGGCCAGGAGAAACACGCCCAACCTGGGTTTTTGGGGCTTTGTCATTACCGACAACCGTCGCATAGGCCGGGATGTTTTTCTCTATGAAAGAGACTACAGCCAGGGGCGAGAGGTAAAGATTCCCTTAAGCAGAGCCCAGCTGGAGGAAGTCGTCGGCAGCGGAGGCCAGGTCGTTACGGAGCAGGGTGAGTACAAACGGCTGGTCAACAAGGTACTCTTCGGCTACGAAAAGATTGCATCATTCCAGGAACTGCTGGACCTTTTAATCCAGCTGCGCAGCCCCAAGCTCTCCAAGGATTTCAAGCCCTCCACTATTTACGAAATACTCACCGGCGCGCTTCCCGCTTTGCAGGAAGACGAACTGCGTCCCCTCTCCGAAGTTCTGGAGGATATGGATGAAATCAATGACCGGCTCAATGAGCTGACGGTACATCTAATGGAAGCGGAGAGGCTGCACCGGGCCTACAATAAATATAACGAATACCTCCTTTACGAGGAATCCCGCTCCCTGCTGCGGCAGAAAAAAGAGCGGGACGATCGGAGACGGGAGGCCGGCGAGCGCCGGGAGAAGGTGGCGAGCCTGGCCGGGAATCTCAAGGCAAAAACCGGCAGCCGGAAAGAGGCTAGCGAAGAGCTGGAACAGGCTAATACGGCCTACCAGACCCTCATTGCCAGTGAAGCGCTGGAGAAGAGGACGGAACTGAGCCGTTTGCGAGACGAACAGGAAGATTTAAGCAAAAACAGTACAAACTGCACCAGGCGTGTGCAAATGTGGAGTGATAAGCAGGACCGCGCCCGGGATGGACAGAAAGAGCTGACCGGAAGGCAGGAAACCCTGGTCGCTCGTCAGATCGAAACCTTAAATGATCTGGAGGATCTGGCCCGGGATGTGGACTTCAGCTACCATAATACCTATCACCGGCGCTGGGACGAGGAGAGAAACATCCCTGAAGAGGGATCTCTATGGCCTTCCTGGGAGCGGGACGTGCGGGAACACCAGGAAAAAATCAGCCGGGCGATCAAGCTGGCCCGGGAAGAAAGCAATTTGAGAGCCCGCCGGGTACAGGCGGAAAAAGAAGCCGCCAGGGCCAGGGAAAAAAGGGAAGGGGCCGAGGAGCAGACACACCGGGAAGAGGAGCTCTTTGAACAAGCTCGCGGGAAACAGGAAGAAAATATTTTCAGCTGGCGCCGCCAATTGTCGCACCTTTCCCTGTCCGATGAAGATCTGCACCGGGTCATGCAGTCTCTGGCTTTATTCCCCGAGGAATCCTATGAAAACGTCACCAGACCTGTCATACAGGCTTACCACAGGGCCAGAGAAACAATCGGCAGCGAAGAGCTGGAGTGGAAAAATAAATTACAGCAACATACGGAGGAGGAAAATCGCCTTACCGGAGAATGGCGACAGTGGAAAGAGCTCCGTGAGCCGGAACCGCCCCGCAGCACGGCCCGGGAATATTTCCGGAGCATGCGCCGCAGCCCCGGTGCTCCCCTCTATGCCCTCTGCGAATTCAAGGCGGAGTTGACTGAAGAGAAAAAGGCCGCGCTGGAATCCGCCCTGCAGCAAGCGGGGCTCCTCGATGCCTGGGTATCGCCGGAGGGTCTGGGCTTGCTGGGCAGCGACGAAGAGGAAACCTGGCTGGAGCCTGCCCCTCAGCTTCTGCAGCCCACACTGGCCGATTACCTGGTGCCCACCCCCCCTGCAAACAGCGGTCTGACGGTGGAAATAGTTGACGATATGCTGCGCACCGTCTGCCTGGCCGAAGATAGCGGCCTGCCGGCAGAAAGGGATGCAGACGACGAGAGCAGTAGCAAGACCAGCGGTGGGACCAGTGGGGAGACGATGGTTTCTGCACAGGGTTACTTCCGCCTGGGAGCCCTGTACGGCAAAAGTGCCGTTAAGGAGCGGGCCGAGTTCATCGGCAAGGAGACCCGGGAGCGTACCAGGCTGGCAGAGATGAAAAAATTGGAAGGCTTGATTGAAGAAGAGAAAAAAGCTATCTTTATTTGCCGGGAAAAATTGAACACCCTTTCCGTTGCGACTGCAGGGCTGGAGGAAGATTTGCAGGCCTTTCCACGGGACGAAGCTCTGCAGGATGCTCTGCGCAAATTGGAAAAAGCCCGCCTGCGGCTGGAGACGGCTCTGGAAGAAGAAGAGGAGAAAAATAGCGGCTTGCGGGAAACGATCAAACAGCTGCAGGAGGCCACGGCCCGCCTCCATGACTATATGAGCGGCTGGAGCGTCCCCCGGACGGAGAGCGCTCTGGAACAGGCCGGAGAACAGATAAATACCTATCGGCAGTATCTGGGGGAACTCAAGTCTGCCTGGACGGAACACATAAACAACCTTTTTGTCCTGGCAAGGGTGGAAAAAGATCTGGCGGAAGCCGGGGAAAACCTGGAGCACGAAGAAGCGGAACTGGCCGGTCTGCGAGAGCGGCTGCGAAAAGTGCAGTATAAAATTGAAGTTTACGAGCAGCTGCTGGATGAACTGGGGATTGCCCATATTGACCGGGAGCTGGAGGAGCTGGAAAAGCGGCAAAAAGTCCTGAACCGGCTCATGGAAGAACTGGACGGAGAGATAACCCAGCTGAAGATCGACCTGGCTGTTGCGCAAAAAGAAACCGAAGCTGCCGCCGGACAACTGGAGGAGACGGAAGCGCTTCTGCAGCGGAACACGGCCCGCTGGCTGGTGGAATGGGAAAGGCGATTGGTGTCGGAATGGGGAGAAGTTCTCTTTGACCCGGCAGACACCCCGGCCCTTTTCCGTAGTGCCGGACAGGTGGAACAGCGTTATCGGGAACGCTTCTCCGGGAAAACGCAAGCCGACTTTTCCGACCAGCTATACGATGCCTTTCACAACACCCGCCAGGCATTGCACGATTATGCGCCGGAAACGGTCAAGGAAGAGGAGACCAACCGGCTGCTGGTCCTCTTTACCAGGGATAGACAGAACCCCATCGCCCCGCATCTTCTGGTGCAAGAATTAAAAGGATTGGAAGAAGAACAAAAACATCTGTTGAGCCGGAAAGACCGGGAACTGTACGAGCAAATTATTCTGCACAGCGTGGGCAAAGCTATCCGCGACAAAATCTACCGGGCTGAAAAATGGGTGCAGCAGATGAACAGCCTGATGCAGCAGCGGGAAACCACCAGCGGTTTGCGCCTGCATCTGAAATGGGAACCCCGGGGGGCAGCCAACGAAAGAGAACTGGATACGGCCCAATTAGTACGCCTGTTGAAAACCGACCCCCGGCAGTTGAGAAACGAACACATTGAACAGATGATCGAGCACTTCCGTTCACGCATTTCCCGGGCTAAACTGGAGGCGGACGAGCGCGATACCCTGCGCCAGTGGATCTTTCGCCTGCTGGATTACCGCCAGTGGTTCAGGTTCACCCTCTATTACGAAAAAGGTGAACAGCCCCGCCGGGAGCTGACAGATGCCCGCTTTAACGTGCTCAGCGGCGGCGAAAAAGCACTGGCCATGTATATCCCCCTTTTCGCGGCCGCCAACTCCCGCTACAATGATTCCCGGCGAGAAGCGCCGCGGATCATTTGTCTGGATGAGGCCTTTGCCGGAGTAGACGACGAAAATATGCGGGATATGTTTGAGCTTCTGAGCCATCTGGGCTTTGATTACATGATGACCAGCCAGGTGCTGTGGGGATGCTACGATACGGTACCCAAACTTTCCATTTATGAAGTATACCGCCCCCGGGATGTTGATTATGTTACGTTGATCCGCTATTACTGGAACGGGGTAAGACGGGTTTTGGTAGACGGCGATGGGATGGAAGACGAACAAAAGGAAAAATTTTATGATTCTGTGGAGCAGTCCGGATAAGTATATTAAAAGGCAGTTCCAAACAATTCCCTGCACCGGCCGACAGGTTTAAAAGGTTAAAAAAAAAAGGGGGGGGGGACTTCTGTGAACAAGCACCGGGATATGCTGGATTACTTCGATCGTTCCTGCTTTCAAAAACTGTTCGAAGCTATCGAAAAAAAATACAGATCCTTGGGCCGGGTGGGCGGTGCGGTGAAACTGAGCGCTTTCTCCCCGGAAGATCGGGAGCGTCTGTCGGGTTTTTTGGGGCGGGACTGCCGGGGTGATGCCGTGCTCTCGCTTAAATTGCAGGAAGTAGACGATATTTTGCAGCAAAGCCGCTTTATGATCACCTTGGAAGAATTTTTGCCTCTCTACCGCGGTGCCGAGCTTTTATCCAACAAAGAGGCAGCCTTTCAAGAGAGCGAGCGGTGGGCCACATTCTTTGCCCGCCTGCAACGGCCGGACAACACCGCCATAACCGGCGAGTGGCTGGCGGAACTGGCCGCAGGTACGGGAACAGGATACCGCACCGCGCTGGCCCTGTACCGACATGATGAGCGAGAGGCGGCAGCTTTATTGGGAACCTGTGTTAAAGCTTTGGACCGGCTGGCGCAAAACAGCAGCCCCCGGCGACAGCGGCTGCCCGTCTTTGCCGCAGCCCTGACAGGAGACCCCCATGCCCTGGATCTGGATAAACCCTTGGGCCGGCTGTTATTTTACGCGCTGCATCATCTGTACGGTCTTGCGGAGACCGAATACGGCGCAGAAAAGCGAAAGCTCCTCTTCAGCCGTGCCGGCCTGGAGGAAGACGATCTGTCTTCCAACGTCATCGTGGCCGGCTTGCAGGTGCAGCCGGGGGATCCCCGAGAGCCCATTTTTACCGCCTCTGCTGCCATAGCCAGCCCTCTGCTTTTGCCGCTGCGCTTCCTGGAACAGCCGACCGCCTGGCAGCCGGCAGCGGTTTACACGCTGGAAAACCCCGCTCTTTTCAGCGCCATACTGGACTTAGCCGCAGACCGGACTTCCCTCCCGGCCCTGGTCTGCACCAGCGGCCAACCCAGCGTGGCGGCCTTGAAGCTGCTGGACCAGCTTGTTGAAAGGGGGTCTGCCATCTATTACAGCGGTGATTTCGACCCCCGAGGCCTGGAGATCGGCAGGCGGCTGCAGGAAAGATACGGCATCTCCTTTCAGCCCTGGCTTTTTGATACCAAAGCTTACCTGCAGGCGCCGAAAGGAGTCGAGTTGACCGCTGAACAGATAAAAAAACTTGCCGGTCAGCAGGTACCATGGGACAGCAAGCTAATTGAAACCATGCTGCAGGTCGGCAAAGCAGTATATCAGGAAGTCCTGGTGGAGCAGATGATAAAAAATTTTGTTTAAACAAAAAAGGGCGGAAATTGCTTTTTATAAGGGTAATAATATTACAATTTCACACTTCGGGGGCAACGTTCACCCTCCTCTTTACCTGTTTTCGGAGAAGTAGGAGTGAAAGGACGAGTGAAAAAAGTCATGCAAACATAAATGTTCTGACGGAGGCCGGGCTGCCCTTATCAATTTTGCAGATAAGATAATCGCATTCTTGAAGTCTCAATGATAGTTAATTCACCTTAAACCCAATCAATTCTACGAATCTTTTCAACGAGAAGCAGTCCAAAAGACATCTTATTCATAGGGGTGTGAATTTCTCCCGGCGCAGAGGCTGAAGATGTGCTTTAGTGGATAAAAAAATGATTAGCAAAGGTGATTTTGAAAAACAGGCGGAAGGGCTCCTTTTTAAAAAAAAAGAGAAAAAACCTTTGTTGAGGAACTGGACAAGAAACTTGAAGCAACAATAAAAATGTGCAGGAATGTTTCCTACAGGAGGTTAATCCGTCTGGAACTGTTAAAATACAGAAACATCTTATGGGAGAAGAAGAATACGAGCCTTTTAGCGTCTCCTGGTAATAATAATCGGCCGGAGACCTTCAAATGTTTATCATTTTGGTGTATGATATAGATCAGAAAAGAGCTGTCCGGGTGCTAAAAAATTCCGGCAATATCTCTACTTTGTTTAAAACTCGGTTCTGGATGGAGAAATTTCAGAAAGTAATTATTCTAAACTGAAAATGGAATTGGGGAAAATTATTCATGAGGATGAAGATTCTATCATATTTTATACGTTCAGAACGATAAAATACTCAAAAAGAGAAACCATGAGTTTAAAGAAAAGTGGGGACGACAACATCATTTAAACCGTCGCCCTGCAATAATGTAAAAATACCTGAAGACCGACGACTGCTATAAATACGACTAAACAGCGATAAAGACAAGCTTATCGACATTGACCATTAACTCTGCTTTTTAAAACTAAAGGCTTGCCTAAAACTAAATCCCTTTTTTTATCGCAGATTTTGGGGTTTTTAGCTTACCTATGAGGAATTGAAACTCTTGTCGAGGGCTTGTTCTCCTTTTCCTTTCTCATCGTTTTTAGCTTACCTATGAGGAATTGAAACGAAGACCTTCCGACCTGGGCTACAGTGACGAAGGTGTTTTTAGCTTACCTATGAGGAATTGAAACATCTATACCCATCGCATATAAGCTCCGCTCTTGAGTTTTTAGCTTACCTATGAGGAATTGAAACAACAGCTCTTCTGCCCCTGCGGCTTCATCCCATGCCGTTTTTAGGTAAGCGTAAAAGATACCGGCACATAGCATAAAAGAGTTGAAGGTAGTACAATCACCATAAAAGCGGTTGAAAAAGTTGAAAAAGTAGGCCAACTTTTCCAACCTAAAATGGAGTGGTTGTATGGATGTACAAAAGGTTGCAACACAGTACCGATTATCACAATGGGCCAAAGTGATACAGGAGCGGCAGGACAGCGGGCAAAACATAAAGGAATTCTGCCAGGCAACGGGAATAAGCAAAAGACAATACTTCTACTGGCAAAGGAAACTAAGGAATGCGGCATGTACAGAGCTTGCAATACAGGAAAAATCTGTAGACTCCATACCAAGCGGTTGGATGCAGCTTGCACCGGTACAGGCCCCACAAATGAAAGCAACGCTGGACATAGAAATCAGCGGCTTTCATATCAGTGTGAATGCCGGGACAGATTCTGAACTTCTGAAAAAAGTCTGCCGTGTGCTGGGGTCGCTCTGATGAGGTGGGGTGACAAAACCTGTATATATATGCTGTGGATTCACGGACCTGAGAAATTATGTCTAGACTTCAGATATGGGAAGCGATCCCTGATTATACCATAATTTTAAGATAAATCATCCAAAATCGCTTCCCATAATTCCTTAAACTAAATTTTCAAGCCAAGTCATCAAATAAGCATCCTCAAGCCAGGATGGATACTCCGGTGTTTGAATTTCAGGATAAGCGGATTCTATTGCCTTCCGTTTTATCTCATTATTCAAGCGAGCGTAGATTTCGGTGGTTGTGACGCTGGAATGACCCAAGAAATCGCGTATATAAACCAAAGGGATTCCTGCTTGCAGCATGTGAGCCGCTTTCGAATGCCGAAAAACATGGCAAGTTATAGGCATATCAGCAAACTGGCCCCGGCTTCTCGGGATCTTTTGACATACTTCTTCAAAATCCAGTCGATACCTTTTCTGCTCAACTGTTTTTTTTGATGGTTCAAGAATAAATACGAATAACCTCTCTGCAAAAGTACTTGTGTCATGGACTCACTTATATAACTTTCCAGCAACCGCGCTGTTTTTTCCATAATCGGCACACAACGTTCCTTATTTCCTGGATTCCCGCCAACTCATAACGAGGAAAGCGGCTCAACCCCCAGTGCGTGATAGATCTCCTTTTGCTTCTCCATCAGTTCACCTATACGCAGCTGTTGACCAGGAGTTTCAAAACATTCAATGACATCCAGCTTATCCAGGGCTCCCTGGAGGGTGTACTTTTTGAACAAATCAGACACCTGCATCTGCTTTTTGATGTAAGACAGGTAAATTAGCGCCACAAACTCAATGAAGAGTTTGCCATCCAGGCTTTGCTCAGAGGATACCAGGGTGCGACGCAGGTTTAACCGTTCTTTCAGGTTGCCAAAGGCCTTTTCCACCAAATCCTTGTTCCGGTATGTTTCGAGGGCGGTTACCGCGTCCATGGTTTCATTAGTGAGTAGCGCAAAGAACCCGAAATATTTCTTGGCCAGTAAAACCGTTTCTTCCTTTACCGTGGCCCTTGTGCCCCTTTTGGGCCTGGTTTTCACATCAAAATACTTTTTATACTGGTTTTCATGTTCCGGGATCCGCTTGCCGGATTCCAGTTCGCGGCGCAGGATCATCAGGTTTCTGTCAAAGGCTTTTTCCTCTTCCGCGGCTTTTTCAATGTTGTAGTAATAATGAACATAGATCCGGCGGGGTTCTTTCAGGGTTTCTTTCTTGTATGGCCGGTACTGAGTATACTGCCACTGGGTTTCAACGGTGCGGCAATAGAGTTCATAGCTCTCGTTGTAGTGTTCAAAGCTGCGAAATTTATCGTATATGCCTTCCAGATTGGACTTCATGAAGTTCAGTGACATTTTGCCGGCGATGAGAAACTTTATATGGTCTTTGAAAAGGGCATTCAGGTTTTCTTCACTGTAAAAACCCCGGTCCATGACCAGCTTCACTTTGGCAAACCCCAAGGTGTCTAAATCCGCCAATAAGTGCTTCAGGGTTTTGGAATCGGGGATGTTGCCTGCCAGCTTCCGATAGTAAAAGGGCAGGTTGGATGTTTCACCAAAGACTAGGGCCAGGTTTAGCTGTGGAAGCCTGTCATCCTCCTTGTTTTTACCATACTGCACTTGTCGCAGGGATTCCGAATAGCTGGAGATAGAGGTAATGTCATAGGCCCAGTATTCTTTTTCACTCCTGCGTTTCCCCTGAAGCTTAAAGAAATGCTGTTTGTCTTCTTCTGTAATGGATCCGAATAATTCACTGCTCCGCTGGGATGTGATGTTCTTGCCGTAGGGATGTTTATGGAGGCTTCCCCATTTTTCAAAGCGGTACAGCGGGTTATGATCTTCCAGCACCAGGTAATAGGCCGTAGACAGGATTTGCCGGTAGGTCTCCGGGAAACAGATTTTTATGTCATGGGTGATGCCCAGCTTTTCACCAATGGCATCTAGCAGATAGGTGGCCCCATAGAAAGAGCGGGCAGTTCTCTCCACAGGGACTGGGCCTCTTTTGGTAGGAATGGATTCATCTTTCTTTTTCCGTCCCCGGCCGTCTGTAGGAAGGATTTCACCGGTTTTATCATCCACCCGCCCAATGAGGGTTCTTTTAGAGCGGGACTGCTGCTTCTCCTTGTCCCAGTAGGACACGGATTGGTATGCGTATGTAATTCCGGATCGCTTATCTTTCTGGTGAATAATTGCTGCCATCAGAACACATCCTCGTTATGTATAATGTATCACATAATGAGGATTAAAGCAACTATAAATGTGCCATAAAGCAAGTAATTTCAAGGTTCATCAGCTTTTTCTTCGCTGACTCGTTATGTGTCAGCGGGAGGGCAGGTTGTAAGCATCTTCGTGGCCGCTGTAAGTTGGCCGCTTTCCAGCTTTTCTTTATAGGTCAGCAGTTCTTCAGTAAAGCCGTCAGCAGCTGCCGCCGCTGCATGTGCATTGTAGTAGAGAAGCATATAACAGCGCCGACGCTCTTTGCCCCAGGGATACAACTTCGTATCGACAAACAGGGCTTCACCGTCTATCTTCCGGTAGCCTTCCGGATTCTGAATGGTATCCCAGGCTTCATCAATAATTTGTTGGACCCACTTCCGGGTGGAGACTGCACATTTAAGCAAGCTGGGTCTTGTAAGTCTGACGAAGCGATATTCGATAATACGTTCATCTTGACGAACCGTCGTATGACGACCGGCTTGTACAGTGTGTGGGAAGGTTGGCGGGTTAACCACCGCCCCCTATCCTGATTGTTTTGAGAAATAGCAATAACAAAACCGGCAACGTCCTCCTTTCACGCCGCCATGTTCTGCAAAAAAGCCGCATCTTACCAAGCCCTCCGATATGCACAGAGAACGGCGGTTTTGATTATCGTCTATCAAAACCGCCGTTTGGCTTATTCCGTATTAATTTGAACGCACTTGCTCAGCCGCCGTACAACGGTTTTTTTATTTCCGTTGTACGGCGGCATTTTGGGTAGAGCTATTTGTTAAGATCTTTTCACTTCTTTATCTCTCTTTTTGCATAGGCTTTAGCGTCTGGCTCTATTATTTTTTTCGCAAGACGAAAGCGATAAAGTTCAGATATTTCCCGCCACCTGCGCCCATTGTTTTGCGGTCATTGACCGCAATCTCATTTTCCTGGTTCAGCCAATCCGCCCAAACGTTCTCGTTGCTTTCCATCTCGTAAATGGAAATAACTTCGGCGTCCCGGCTGCTGTTCACTATTTTCGTCCAATAATTAATATCACGCAGATAGGCAAGTTGCTCCGGTGTCCACGAGAAAAGCAATTCTTTGGGCAGGTTATCATGGCAATCCTTTTTCATGCCGGGTACGCAGCAGTAAATATACCCGCCGCTCTTAACGAAAGGCAGCAGTTTTGCATCTAAATATTTCGGGTTGCGTCCCCAAAAGTTATAGGAATCAGTGCTAACCACCGCGTCGAAAAAGTCTTTCTCAAAGGGCAAGGCGGTAGCGTCAGCCTTAACAGGTATTACCTGTTCACGAGTAAGCCCCATCTCTTCAAAGAATTTACGGTTTTCCTGCGGGTCACTCCACAAATCCGCGGCATAAACGGTGAAGCCATAATCTTTTACAAGCATAACGCTTGTAAGCCCTTGTCCACTCCCTAGGTCGCAGACAAGACTTCCAGCAGGGATTTTATGATTTAGCAGCATTTCTTCCTGCAATTTGAACGGGTTAGGCCCCATGATTTTAGCCAGTAATTCGGGGGTGTTGTACTTTTGGCTTTTAGTATACTCCATTGTGATCGCTCCTTATCTTTATTTGTTTTATTGCTTTTATATAATTAAATTATACCCGGCTCCTTTTATAAAAGCTCCCTACTAAACGAAACCGAAACAAAAAGGCGACATGACAAATTTTTGCCACGCCGCCGCTTTTAAGGTCTGTTATAATTTTTTCATTTTGGCCAATATCTTATATACAGTCTTTGGTGACAAATAATACTTATTTGCCAGTTGCTCAACAGGTGTACCACATTGGTACTTTTCAAAAATAGCTATATTACGCTCATCAAGAAGTCGTCTGCTATTTTTAAGCTCTCCCCAACCTTTTTTGTTTTCTTCTTTCCGGGGGATATAAAGATATTCGCCGTCAATATGTTGTTGTATCGCCGTAATTAAAGCGTCCGGCAATACGCAAATTGCATTTTTATAGTCCATTGTGCGCCTCCTATATAATCGAAAGATAGGATTACGCAAGGGTGTTGCTCGGTGATTCTGGCGATAAACAGTTCATTATATAAGGTTGCTTCCTGTTCAGAGTGTTCGTTTAGTCCGTAGTTTTTCAAATTGATATTCAATGGATCCAAATCCTTTCGCAAAGTATATGCGTACTCAATAGCCTTGCGACAACAAAAAAGCGCAGTTACCCACTGCGCTGCAAAACAAACAAAAGAAGATGTTAGACGAGCACTTCTCTGTCATTCCGTAAGGCATTTGGGCACACAAAATAAGCAGGTCAAAATCCCGCTTCTGTGATAACAAATAATTTCCTTACCAGATGACAGACATCCATACACTTCTTTCTAATAATTTCATATAGAGTAACACCATATCGCGGAATTGTCAAATCCCTATCATCGCATGTTTTTGTCAAAGAAATATTGCAAAGGTTCAATATGTATGGTACTATGGGTATTGAATAAGAAATGGAGGTTTACTTAAAAATGTGTGGAATATTTAGATCTCGATTTTTATGCTTTAAGTAACTAACTTAATAGTTCTTAAAGACTCTGCCTGTGTGTGGGGTAATCGGGATTAGTCTGCCTATTTTTAAGAAACCTTATTAACATTGAAATATTTTGGGTGGGTACGTTAAAAAGGAGGGGCAATAACCCTCTTTTTTGTGTGTATACCAAAAAGGAAAAAGTTTCTTAAAAGGACCATATAGCTAATAAATATGGCCGGCTTGTTTTCTAGTGCAAGCGGTCTAAATTTTGTTCGTCAAAGCACAGGTAACCCAACCTGTGCTTTTATTTTTATAAGAAGACGAAATAGACAATAGATAACTTGGAGGTTTAATAAGATGTTTTATATCTTCATGTAATCGTTCCTGTTTAAGTCGCAGGGTTTTCCCTGCGAAAAGAGTGGAAACATGCGATTTTAGACAGGAGGAATTATAATGGAACTGTTGATAAAAGGAAAGAAAATATTTGTGGAATATGCGGGACGAGATGTTTTAAATATTGATGAATTGGAATTGTATGATTATGATCGTATTGGTTTAGTGGGAGGAAATGGGGCCGGAAAAAGCACATTGCTAAAAGTGCTTTTAGGTGAGCTTACACCAGCAGAAAGCAAAGTTAACCGCTTAGGGCGTATTGCTTATATACCCCAGTTGCATGAAGGCAAGTTTCAGGATGCCAAAGATTTTAAGCTCATGGGGAAGCTGGGTGTCAAGGAATTAGATGCACAGAATATGAGTGGCGGTGAAGAAACAAGGCTTAAATTTGCCCAGGCCCTTTCAGGTCAAGTACATTGTATTTTTGCCGATGAGCCTACCAGTCATTTAGACCGGGATGGAATTGATTTTTTAATCGGTCAGCTAAAATATTTTTCCGGTGCGTTATTGGTGGTTAGCCATGACCGATATTTTCTTGATGCGGTAGTGGACAAAATATGGGAATTAAAAGAAGGTAAAATTACGGAGTATTGGGGCAATTATTCTGATTATCTTCGACAGAAGGATGAAGAACGAAGAAAAAAGGCTGCAAATTATGAAAAGATTAATGCAGAACGCGTACGCTTAGAAGGGGCTGCAGAGGAAAAACGGAAACAAGCACGTAAGATAGACCAGAAGGGTAAAGGCAGCGCCAAGAAAAACAATTCGAAAAGCGGAGGGCGTTTAAGTCACCAAAAAACAATAGGAAGCAAACAAAAGAAGTTGCACAGCGCTGCAAAATCAATTGAACAGAGAATTGAAGCAATGGATAATATTGAAGCTCCTGAAAAGGTGCATGTTATTCGATTCAGGCAGAGTTCCACTCTGGCGTTGCATAACCCATATCCGATTATGGGGACAGAGATCAGCAAAAGCTTTGGAGCAAAGATATTGTTTGAAAACGCATCTTTTACAATCCCACTTGGAGCAAAGGTGGCTCTCATAGGTAGTAATGGCACAGGCAAAACCACCTTAATGGAAATGATACTAAACCGGGAAGAGGGCATCGAGATTTCACCGAAAGCCCAAATAGGTTATTACGCTCAAAATAGTTATAAATATAATGAACGCCGGAATGTTCTAGAGTTTATGCAGGAAGATTGTGATTACAATGTTTCTGAAATTCGTTCTGTGCTAGCTTCAATGAGTTTTAAGCATTTCGATATTTCTAAAAGCCTGTCTGTTTTAAGCGGTGGTGAGATTATCAAATTGATACTATCCAAAATGCTATTAGGAAAGTATAATATCTTGTTAATGGATGAGCCCGGTAACTTTTTGGACTTGCCCAGTTTAGAGGCTTTAGAAAAGTTGATGAAGGAGTATACTGGAACGATTCTATTTATTAGTCATGATAAATGGTTAGTTGATAATGTAGCGGATGTTATTTTAGAAATACAGGATAAAAAAGTTATACAAATAAAATAGCAATGAGAATTAAGCAGAAGTAAATATCGAAGTTCCCCACTAATGATGACACCTAATTGGTGGGGAATGAAATTTTTTTACTGTTTAAATAAAGGGAAATGTCTTAGCAAAGGATTTCTATAATGAGTCAAAACAGGCGGGCAGGTATTGATGGCGCAGGTATTATAGCAATGAACTTTCAATTACTTAGCGGTAAGGATAATAAACCAAGGCGGCAAGAAAAACAAAACCGATGATGCCGATCATGGGATAGAACGTCGCCACTATTTTAGAAAAACCCAACTGCCCGGCCAAAAAGGAACAGGCAACGACAAAGATGGTAAATAGTTTAAACCACGGGCCGTCGACAGAAACTACGCGGGAAACAAAACCGTATAGACTGCTAATTGCCGTTGTATACACTTCAGCTATCAGGATGAACGAATAAATCAGTCTGACGAATGGAGAAACCCCACCGACAATGGCCAGCATGGGGATTTCAAAACCGGTGACTTCAGGAGCTCCGGATAGAATCGTAAGCATTATAACAAGGGCACAAGCTCCCAACCCCAATGCCCCTAAAAAAGCTCCTTTCTTCAGTGAATGTGGTGCTGCTAAAGTACCCATGGGTGTCAGTATGGGAATAGCAAGAGTAAGGTTATAGGAGACATAAGCAAAACCGGAGAGATACCAACGAGGCAGCGTTGCGCTCTGAGGAGAAGACCAACTAAAATCCAAAGGGCCGGAAAAAAGGATATAGAGCCCAACTCCTAAAATAGCAATTATTAAAAAGGGGACCACAAAACTGATAGCATCAATTATCCTGCTCAGTCCCGATATTACTGTGATCCCGGCCAGCGCAGCCATGATCGCCAAACCTAGAGATAGGGGTAAGCCGAACTCCTGTTCAAAAACAGCGCCTGTACCGGCAACCATAGCCACTAAAATTCCGAATAAAAAGAAAGTAATGAAAAAATTTATCAAAGGTCCAAGCCGGCGTCCAGCAATCGCATCAATAACTTGCTTGTAAGAACTGGCTCCGATACTGTGAGCAATAAGCATTACTTTTGTTCCCAAAACAGCGAAAAGATATATCGCCAGGGCCAGTCCGGCAATTCCCCACAAGCCAAAATAGCTGAAAAACTGAAGTATTTCCTGTCCTGATGCAAACCCCGCGCCAACAACAGTGCCGATATAAACCATGCCCACCTTTAAGGCTGATATCTTCTTTTTCGGCTTAATTATAATTTTCCCCATATACTATCATGTGATCGTTAAAACAGAAATATTCCAACTAGAGATTTTCATATTGGAGTAACACCGAACGACGAAATTAAAACCACAACAACTATTTTCATCTTTAATGGTAAAAATTTAGGACAAACGCGGTCTTTTAGGACACAGCCATACTGATTAGCTTGAGCTGCCAGCTGCCGTTTTTATAAACCGCTTCATAGTGCGGAAATACAGCGCCCAGGTTGCCGAACCAGGATACCCCTGTGATTTTCGCCTTGTTTTCACTGTATTCATCCACATCTACCCACAGCACTGATCCGTCCAGGGTCCCAATATGCCTTCCCCCATCGTCAAACTCAAATTTAGCATCGTCATCCATAACATCATCAAAGCTGTATACATTGGGTGACAGACTCTCCAGCTTTTTGAGCACCTCCAGTTTGGCCCTGTCGCTTAGTCCTTCCAGAGTATCAAATTTTACCGCAACAAACCCGTCACCGCCGTTTTCCTCCCGGAAAGCCCCCTCCATTACCGCGACATACAGATCTATCCTGCGTCTTTCTTCCGCGTCGATTTCCTGCCCTGTCCCAGTCGTTTCATCTTCAACCATAGGCTCATTTGGCTGCGGATTGCATCCAATAACCAAGGAGACAATGACAGTAGTTATTAATAGTATCAAAAACATCTTCTTCATTTTCCCCATCCCCCTACTCCTTTTATGAGCTGCTACATGGAGCGTGAGCAGATTACACAAGTCCAGGCTTTGGAGGATTATAAGCTGGAGGTGGCGCTGGACAACGGCAGCAGCGTCACGCTGAATTTAAAACCGAAGCTCCATATGCTCCGCCCGCTGGATACGTCGGGTGTACGCCATCTGAAGATCAATAATTTTAGCAACGACATGTTTTATGCCCACAAAAAAGATATCGGGGCAGAAGAAATATGCAACGCCAGGGCCTACCTCATCTACCAGGACGGCAACGGCAATATGGTAACTGTCTACAGCGAAAACACCGTAAGCCAAACTATGGGAGGTGAGTGACATGAAAAAAGTCTATGAAAAACCGGAAATCGAAATCACGGAATTTGAGCTTGAGGACACCATTACCAGCAGCGGAGCGGAAATCCTAGAGTGATCCTTGCAAGCGCAAAACAGGCGGGCGGAAATCATCTGCCCGCCTGCCATGATGGTGGCGGCTCCGACGATTCAGGCAGTAATAGTGGTTCGGGCGATACGGATGAGCCGGATAATCCCGGCAGCGGCGATCCGGAACCTGACGGCGGAGAGACTATTGACGTTTAGATATTATATCTCTGGAAATTGCTCGAAAAAAAACCCTCCGAAGAAGCTTTGTTGACAGCCATGCTGGATGCCTATGAAATTGATGAACTTACTGCCAGGGCCGATTAACTGAATTTATAGAAAAAATGAATAGTGCGGGTTTACTTGCCTAAGAGAATCTTCTTGGCAGAAGTATGTTCAGCTATTTCTTTAATGGAAAGTTAGGTCATAAAAGATGCAAAGCAAAAATAGGTAAAAATCGTATAAATGCCGGCCGATATTTTACGCGATAATTTTGATCCAGCCTTTGGGAGCTTCGATTTGTCCCATCTGGATGCCGGTCAGCGTATCATATAGCTTCTTAATAACAGTGCCCATGCCGTTAAAACTGTTCGGCATGCAGATTTCCCTGCCATGATCCACAATTTTCCCTACCGGTGAAATAACGGCTGCTGTTCCGCAGAGGCCGCACTCTGTAAAATCACTCACTTCACTGAAATACACCTCTCGCTCTTCCACGGTAAAGCCAAGGTATTCTTTTGCGATATGTAACAGAGAACGACGCGTGATGGAGGGCAGGATACTATCGGATTTCGGCGTCACAATTTTATTGTCTTTGGTAACAAAAATAAAATTTGCGCCTCCGGTTTCTTCCACCATGGTGCGAGTGGCCGCATCCAGAAACATGTTTTCGTCATAGCCGTTCCTGTGTGCTGTCACAATAGCGCGGAGGCTCATCGCATAATTCAGACCGGCTTTGATGTCTCCGGTTCCTCTCGGAGCTGCACGGTCAAAATCACTGACGCAGAGGTTCAGCGCACGAACGCCGCCTTTAAAATATGGGCCTACCGGTGTAGTCAAAATTCGAAATTGGTACTCCTTAGACGGTGCAACGCCGATAACCGGTCCGCTGCCAAACATATAAGGACGAATATAAAGCGTAGCTCCGGTGCCATAGGGCGGAACATACGCTGCGTTTGCACGAACCGTCTCCACAACGGCATCCACAAACTTTTCTTTTGGAAATACCGGCATTTCCAACCTTTTTGCGCTTGACTCCATACGCTCCGCATTCATATCGGGGCGAAATGCCACGATATGACCATCTTCCGTTGTGTAGGCTTTCAGCCCTTCAAAGCAAGATTGAGAGTAATGCAGGACACCTGCACATTCACTGATCGTCACCTTGTCGTCGTCGGTCAGATCCCCCGCGTCCCATTCGCCATTCCGATAATTAGCCACATACCGTTTGTCGGTTTTCCTGTAGCTAAAATCAAGATTTGCCCAATCCAAATCTTTTTTTACCATAATAAACACCCTCTTTTATAAAGTAAAAGGATACACGTAAAGGGACCCTGAACCACGGGGGAGCAAATTCCTTTACTTGCTTTCTGATTTCCCCTCTGCTATTTCAACAATTTGAAAACCAAGAAAATTCCCAAGTATATGAGATAGATATATTTCCCTTTTAAAACATTTGTATCAACAATATATGCTCTTATGACATTATAAGTCCCGAACAATCTTTTTTGTGATTACCATAAATAACTACTATCTGATTCACTTTATAAACCTTATACGAAACTGTATAATTTGTATTTTATCAGATAAATACAAAGAAGTCTATTCCTGCAACAATTGATTTCTTTGGACAAAATTTTTGGCGGAGAGTAAGGGATCCGAGGCCTTGAACGTACCAGTAATATCCACTTCGTCAGGCTGTAAATCTTTATTGGTTTAATTTTGTCCGGCTTCCAAGCCACTGGTTTTAACGGATCAATAATTTGCAGTCCGACCATGGAATCAGTTGATTCTAATCAACCTGTTTTTTTTACCAGGGGCGACATTTTCTCAGAAATATTTCAAGGTGAAATTATCACAGTATGAACACACGCATTTCCGGAACTCTCTTGACAAAACAACGAAATATACTATAATAGAATCATCATATATTGTAAAAACAATATATATTAATATTACGATTATTTGCCTTGACCACAGTGTTCCGGCATTTCAGTCTAATTAACGTGAGGGAAACGTGAGGGAAAACGGTATGGATCTTTATCGAACAAATCCAAACTTATTTATAGAAAAGGCAAATATCTTGAAAGCCCTGGCCCATCCGCAGAGACTATGTATCGTCAAAATGCTGTGTATAAAGGATCAAGTAACAGTAACAGATATGCAGGAATGCCTTGAAGAAGCACAATCTACAGTTTCACAGCATATTTCAAGGTTAAAGTCCGCGGGGATCATCGCCGGCAGAAGAGAAGGCACAAAAATTTTTTATTCGATTCGCGATGTCAAAACACGTGAGCTAATTCGGGCCTTGATTAATGATATTTTTTTTACGGAGACGGCGAATGACATAATGTAACAGCAAAACAATCAAATTCAAACAAAGGTCTTCAGTCATGATTCCGGCCCGGGTTTATCAATGGGACCTAAACTAACTGCAAAGGGAGAAAAAGATGATGAGAAAGACAGATCTGTTGGTTATTGGCGGGAGCGCCGGAGGGATACTGAGTGCAACAACGGCAAGAAAGGCCTATGGCAATAATTTTGATATTACTTTGATTCGCGACACCGAAGCAGTAATAGTACCTTGCGGCATTCCTTATATTTATGGGACTCTGCATGATACAAATAAAAACATCATTCCCGATGCCATTCTCGTCGATGCGAATATTAATTTAATCATCGATCAGGTCCTTCAAATCAATAAGGAAGAAAAAACGGTCATAACAAAAGGTAACGAAGTCATCAGTTACAAAAAGTTGATTTTGGCAACAGGATCACTCCCTATTATACCTACGTTCATCCCCGGATACGACTTGGAGAATGTGTTCGCTATCCTTAAAGATAAGGATTATCTGCACACCATTCTTGAGAAGACGCAGAGCGCAAAAAACGTAGCAGTAATTGGCGGAGGCTTTATCGGAGTTGAATTTGCCGAGCAGATTCAACAATTGGGAAAAAATGTTGCCCTAATCGAGATGGCTGATGCCTGTTTATGGCAAGCATTTGATAAGAACTTTTCTGATGACATTGAAACTTTGCTTAAGAAAAACGGCATTCAGGTAATGACCTCCACGAAGGTTAAGAAATTTATCGGACAAAAGGCTGTTGAAGCTGTTGAATTGGAAAACGGCCGAACAATTCCGGCGGATCTGGTAATCTTGGGCCTCGGCGTCAAGCCGAACGGCAAGCTGGCTAAAGAGGCAGGGATAGAAGTAAACAGCAGAGGCGCCATAAGGGTTGACCAGTATACAAGAACCAGCGATTCCAATATTTTTGCAGTCGGAGACTGCGCTGAAAAGAACTGCTTTTTCACCGGCAAGGATGTTCCTGTTCTGCTTGCCTCTACGGCAGCGATGGAAGCAAAGATAGCAGGCTGCAACGCGTTTCACTTGCGTTTGGTTCGTGCAAACAAAGGAACCATCAGTGCATTCTCCACCAAAATTTTTGGAAGAACTTATGCAGCTGCAGGTATCACCGAATCCCGGGCTAGACAGGAAGAATTCAGCATTATGGTAGGCGAATTCTCCACCATGGACCGGCACCCCGGCTCATTGCCCGGCGCACAAAAGGTTAATATTAAATTGATTTTTTCTAATTGCTCGGGTATTATTCTAGGTGCACAAATCTCCGGTGGAGATACAGCTGCCGAGATGATCAACATATTGAGTCTTGCCATTCAAAAGGGAATTACGGCCACAGAACTCAACACGTTCCAGGTGGCAACCCATCCGCTGGTTTCTGCGTCACCGATTGCGTACCCGATCAATGCAGCTGCTATGAATGCCATCGCAGATAATTGCCAACGCATGAATGAAGACTTGAAAATTTAATCCATTTTCTGCAGATAAAATGACCGATCTGTTTCAGTAATAGACTTGGAGCAGATCGGTTTATTTTTATAACCCCCTTACCACGGACGCCGCTTCCGTTGCGGGAAACCGTTATCTTTTAATCGCTTCGCTTACTCCTCAAGTGTGATTTCTTACATTATAGATGGATTGTAATCAAAAAACCACCCCAGGAACATTTTGCAGAAGTTTAGCAAAATGTCCTGGGGTGGAATCTTTTTTTTCAATAAATTTTTAAAAATACGGCCGGCCTTAGAGAGATTAAATAAAAAATTACACCATTACCTAAATTTACTATATAACAAAAAGTTTTAAGAGAAATGGTCAAGAAAGAACGTAGTATAATATGGAAGGAGGTGAACGAATGGACTATTCAGAAAATGAGCTCATTTCCGCAATAAAAAAGCGAAATTTAAACGCTTATGGCTTTTTAATCAAAGAATATGCAAAACCTGTTTATTACTTGACCTATAATATTCTAAACATCGGCAATAGTAAAGAGGACATAGAAGAGTGCGTATCCGATGTTTTATTAGAGGTCTGGCTGAAAATTAACGAATTTAACAGCGAGAGAAGCAATTTTAAAACGTGGATTTTAACCCTAACAAAATATAAAGCCCTTACTTATAAGCGCAAACTTAAAAAAAATTATGTTGAAAACATTGATGATTACCAGGTTGAGGAGCCTGATAACGTGGAAAAACAGATCATCGACAGGGAAACGCAAAAAAAACTGTTGGAGATAATCAATAGCTTTAATAAAACGGACAAGGAGCTCTTTATCCGCAGGTATTTTTATAACGAGAAAATTGGTGACATCATGCAATCTTTGGGGTTGAGCCGTTCCGCGGTAGACAACAGGCTTCTAAGAGGTAGAAAGATAATCAAGGAGGTTTTATCCTTTGACTGAAGAAAAGCAGATTCAAGCATTAATGCAAAATCTTGATAATGACTTGTTGACCAGGGAACTGGATGATTTAATGAGCGATATGGATATTAATTTGGATTCTATTACCCAAAAATCTTTTACTAAGCTGAAGAAGGAGCGGTTAAAAATGAAAAGGAAAAGAATTTATCCCCTTGTGGCAGCGTCTTTAATTGCCGTTGTTGGTATATCCAGCGTATATGCCTCCGATATTTCAAATTTTGTCAAATCTTTTTTCAACCAAACAGAAATTTACTCAACTGTTGCGGAGGGAAGCGCCTTCTATTTGGAATCTCCTCTACAATTGGATGAGGATAGCAAGTTGGAGAACGTTATTTTTACAGAGGACAGTCTGGAGATGAATTTAACTCTTCCTTTAACAGAAGACAAGCTTCCTGAAATAACAGTTACTACGGCAAACGGCGCTCTCTATAAACCGGGAGGTTACGGTTACGATAATGATTGTCTGCTTCTCAGCTTTTGGAATGAAGCGGAGCAAAATTACGCATTCTCACCAACAAAAGAATTGGAATTGATGATTGGAGAAAAAAGTTATAGTATTCACTTGGCGGAAGGAGCGCCTGTAGTTGCTAGCGGCGAGATTAACCCTGCCGAACAGACGAATATTGATGGGGTAAACGTTGGTTACAAAAAAACTGACAAGGGATTACAGATTTTAACAAGTTTTTCCGATGAAGACTTGAAGTTGGTAAATATTGGCGAGCCGACACAAAAAACTGTAACAGATACGTTCAAAAATGAAAATGGCATTATAAGCAGCGGAACCTCGGCAATGACCAATCCCCTTCTTGGTTATGACAATGAAAAGAACGTTTATACTTACAACAAGGTTAAAAATGCTGTTGGCAGGCCTGTCACCCAGTTTGAGTCCCAGGCTCCTGCCGACCAGGAAATTGAATTAAAAATACCAAGTCTGATTGTTGGTTATGAAAAGGACTTTGCCAATTTTAATGTGGCAATTCCGGAGCTGAATAAAGAAAAAAGAATCGACCGGGAAATTGACCTGAAATTGCAAAAAATCGTCTTGCAAAGCATTAAGAGAACCTCCGCAACAACAGCCGAATTAAAATTCGGTTTGAATACGGGAGACGCAGCTGAGGTTGCTGTCAGGGATGCCATTCTTTACAGTAAAGATGTGCAAAGCGGCGACAGCGTTTGGCAAGGTGACGTTTGCACAATGCATATCAGTTTTGACGAAAATTTAGAAAATGCGGAGCTTAACGTAAGTTGGCCGCACTTTGTGGTAAACGGTGATTGGACTCTTAGAATTAAATAATATAAAACAGATATAAAATAAGCCGGGTGTCCTTCCTGAGAGATGAACAAGGAAAGATACCCGGCAACATTGATACTAATTTGTCATTATCAGTATCAGCTTATTTGGAAAATAGACCAAATAATGCCCTCCGATCCGCCTCCACCCAGGTCAAGAGGTACGGTTAAACCGTCAGCTTCATAGAAGAAACCTATAACGTCTCCCGCAACCAATTCAACTTCGCCTGCTAATGTCACTGTACCACTTCCCAATATGGTTCTCAGTGTTAAAACAAGAGCCACATCCACATTTAATAAAGGAAACAGTCCAGTAATTAAATCCGTAACGATTGGAGAAGTCCTTCTGACCACAAATGCCGGATTGATTCCTGCGCCAAGACTAACCGTTATGGAAGCAGTAGTGGAATAGTTTATTGTTGCTTCAATAGAATATATTCCACTTGTTGGAACAGTGTAATTTCCTGTCACTTCATCAAAGGTAGCACTATCAAAATAAGGTGAAGTGACAGTCCAGCCCGTTAACTGTGTGGTTGCGGCAGTTGCGACTGTGGGAAGAAATGCTGAAAAGCCCTCTTGAGATATAGTTCCGGTAGGTCCGGTAACACCAGCGATCCCGGTAGGCCCAATAGCACCGGTAGGTCCGGCGGGACCAGTCGGTCCGGTAGGCCCAGTAGGCCCTGTAACTCCAGCGGGTGCTGTAGGTCCAGCAGGCCCGGTAGGTCCTATCGCACCGGTTGTACCAATAGGCCCTGTCGGTCCAGTAGGTCCTGTAGCGCCGGCGGGTCCGATATCACCAGGCAGCCCTGTCGGTCCAGTCGGCCCGGTAATGCCAGCGGTTCCGGTAGGTCCGGCAGGTCCAGTCGGTCCAATAGCACCGGTCGGCCCGGCAGGCCCAGCGGGACCAGTAGCACCAGCGGGTCCAGTAGGTCCAGTAGCACCAGCGGGTCCAGTAGGTCCAGTAACGCCAGCGGTTCCGGTAGGCCCAACAGCACCTGTAGCGCCAGCAGGTCCGGTAGGTCCTATCGCACCGGTTGTACCAATAGGCCCTGTCGGTCCAGTAGGTCCTGTAGCGCCGGCGGGTCCGATATCACCAGGCAGCCCTGTCGGTCCAGTCGGCCCGGTAATGCCAGCGGTTCCGGTAGGTCCGGCAGGTCCAGTCGGTCCAATAGCACCGGTCGGCCCGGCAGGCCCAGCGGGACCGGTCGGTCCGGTAGCACCGTCTAACCCTTCCGCTGCTAATAAGGCAACATCATCAACAATTATATCGGCAGTACCTAATGCAGACAGCCTATTAACCAGCACGAGAGCTTGGGTCGCTCCAACCGGTGCGGGACCGGTGGTCACATAAATTTCTAGCCAATCATTATCTTCAACATTTCCTAGACGGTCCGTATCAATAACGGCAATGAGTTCATATCCGACAAAGTTAAAACCGGCATCATAAAAAGGAATTGACAAAGAAACTTGCGGACTTGGCAATTCTCCCACTTTAGCCAAAGAAACCAAAAATTCATATCTTTCTCCTGCTTCCACAGGAACAATTTGATAGACGTATGAATTGAGAACCCCATCTGTTAATCTTGCTGCGAAATACCCGGAATGACTAAAATCTCTGGTAATTGTTGCATTTAATGAAACCCAGGGTGGAAAGGAATTAGTTTCAAAACCGCCGTTTACTATTAAATTATTTAAAGACACCTTATCACCTCTCTATTGTTATATAGTAAATTTTAGTAATAAAATAGCAAATATGAAAATCTACTATTTGTTTATAATACGAAGGGAATAAGAAAATTGTTACTTACAGTTAGCTTTAGTGTGAAGATACTTGATATATTCCGAGACTATCTCCAGATATTGAACAAGTATGTTCTCAAATTCAAAAAGAAAAAACCATCGGCAACCCCTAAACGGCAAGTAACAAGCAAACCGGAATAAGTCGTTAACCGATGGTTTTTTATTTTTAACGCTAGTTTGTCTATGGTGCTACAAACTCAACTTAAATTACTTCCTCAAACAAATCTTTAATATCTGTCGATAGGCCGTCAAAAACAAATGATCGGGCAATGTCTCCTTTTCCGAATGTTTTAACTTTATGATTTATTGTACAATATCTTCATTTTTTTGCCTATTTTATTTGTCTGTTCAATTATATAATGCCAAGTTGACTGTTATCCGCACGCAAATAAAAAAACGCGCAAAAAGATGGAGGATTTTGCATATTTTTATAGAAGTCTTTTATGCGAGAATATTGGGAAATAATGCTTAATCAAGCAGGGAAGAATCTTGAGCTTAGACCTTAAAATTTATAAGGAAAACGTATTATCAGAGCATTTATATTAAAAAAGGAGGGTATTTTATGAAGTTGACATGGCGATGGACAATTATGAGAATTATGATGGTAATGATTGCCGGTGCTTTAACACTGGTTGTTCCGGCAGGAGTAGTGCAGGCTGATGAGGTAGCAACATATCCGCTGGAAGACGGTTTCGAGGCGGAAGAACCAGCTGCCTGCTGGACGGTATCAGGCACTTATAGTGGAGACCAAAACTGGGGATTCCCGGATGAGAATTATACAGGGGGGACTCACAGTGGGGACAGGTGTCTGACCAGCAGTCCCACGGGCAGCTATGGCAATAACGAGGAACGCATTTTGTTAACAGTTGTAGATTTTACCTATTCCCCCAGTGAGCCGGTATTGAGCTTCTGGCAGCGCTACAACCTGGGTGTAGGAGACTACATCTGTGTGGAGATATCCCAGGATCAGGGCAGCACCTGGAGCCGGTTGTATGGTGTTACCGGGATGAAACTGGGCTGGCACCAGGTTAGAATTTCCCTGGCTTCTTATCGAAACGAAGAAGATCTGCAGGTGCGCTTTAAACTTAAAAGTGATTCGGCTGACTGCCAGGACGGCTGGTACATAGATGATGTAAAGATTGCTGAAGGAACAACCGACCCGGCGCTACCGGTTCCTTTTCTCGATGGAGCTGAAACCGGAAGCAGTGAAGATTTATGGAACAGTTCCAGCTGGGTAAGAAGCGATGATGATGCCTATGATGGCGACAACTGCTGGTATATAGTAAACAATGACCCGTACAAGGGTTATTATTACCTGACCAGTGCACGGAATTTCGACCTTTTCGGAACGACCAGTCCGGAACTGGTATACATGCAAAAGGCAGACCAGTATGATCGACTTTATGTCCAGGTTTCAACCAACAATGGCCTGACCTGGAAGACCTTAAACTATGAAGATGTAGGAGAATGGCCTCCCTCAAGCTGGAGCCGCAAAGTAGTAGATCTTTCCGATTATACTGATCAAAAGATCCGCCTGCGTTTTTATTTAAATAAAGATAGTGCCGGGTGGTGGATGCTGGATAATATCAGTATCGCTGACGCAGAAGCGGGAGTAGTGCTGGAAGAACCCGTACTGAACGGATACAACGGGCTGGATCTGTCCTGGAGCAGATATACGGGGGATGACTTTTTAAGATATGAGATTCGCCGTTCTACCAGTTCCGGGGTAACCTTTAATTCCTATCTGGTAAATACGATTAACGACATCGAAACATTAAATTACACTGATACCGGGCTTGCTATGAACCGGGACTATTATTATAAGATTTATGTAGTTAAAACAGGGGGAGTAGTAAGTTCGGCCGGTAATGAAGTACAGGGTCAAACTGCATCCTGGCCTTACCCGCTTATTGATGATTTTGAAAGCGGGGAACTGCAGCCGTGGTGGAGTTATGTTAATGGTGATTTTAGTGACGGTAGAACCTGGGGATTATGCAGCAGTTATACTAATGGTTCCGGTTATTGTGTGACCAGCAGCCCTGGGGGAAGCTATACAAGCTATGATGAACGCATTTTGCAGGCCGCAGTGAGCCTTTCTGATGCCGCTTCTCCGGTTCTCAGTTTCGACCATTATTATCACGTGGGCAGCGGAACCTGCATTTCGGTGGAGATTTCAACCGACGGCAGTAATTGGGAGAAACGATATGCCCGATACGATAGTGGAAGTAATGATATGTGGACTAGGGAAAGGGTGGACCTTTCCTCATACCAGGGAAAAGATGTAGTGTTCCTGCGTTTCCGTCTGAAAAGCTACCAGGGCAGTGGTGGTGAAGGATGGTATATTGATGATGTACAAATTGAAGACGGCGTTTTAGAACCGGTAGTTAATCTTCCCTTTATGGATGATGCTGAAACTGCATACAGTGAAGAAATATGGAACAGCTCCGCCTGGTATTTAAGCTACGGTGACAGTTCCAGCGGAGAAAAATCCTGGTTTGTAAACAGCAATAATATTTCTGATGGAACCTATTACCTGACTTCAGCAAAAAAAATAGATTTGAGAGATGTAGAAAATCCGATTCTGGGCTTCTGGGAGAAATATTATACCAGAGACAGCAGGTTCAGAGTTGAATTATCGCTCAATGATGGCCTTTCTTGGAAAACCATTAGATATTACAGAGATACGAGAGAAGGTGTAACTACTTCCTGGCAGTGGATGCAGGTGGATCTGTCACCCTATCGCGGACAAAAAATAAGGCTGCGTTTTTCCATGGACTGCAACCGGGACGGCTGGTGGAGACTGGATGATATAACTATTGCCGAGCAGACCGGCGGGGTTGAGTTGCAAGCCCCGGTGCCGCTCAGTCATACCAGCCTGCAGCTCAACTGGAGCCGGAGCAACCTGAGCCCGGAAGAATTCCTCCGTTACGAAATCCGGCGTTCGAAAGAGCCGGGGGTAGATGTTGTCTCCACCCTAGTATATACGGAATACGACTCTGCCATAACCAGCTATGTGGACAGCAATCTGGATCAGAACCAGGTCTATTATTACAAGGTTTATGAAGTCGGAAGAGAAAACATCTTTGCCGGCAGTAATGAAGTCATGTCCACGACCTCCTACCCTTACTATACCAGTTATCCGGTCTATGATAATTTCGAAGGAGACAGTGTCGATGCGGACTGGAGCCTGACCACGTGGGGAATAGCTGAAGGTAAGGGACGCAATGGCGGAAAATGTCTTACGGACAGCCCGGATACGGTTTACGGCAATAATGAAAACCGGATATTGACCACCGCGGTAGACCTGCGCCTGGCCCAAATGCCGGTCCTTACCTTCTGGCACCGGCATAATCTGGCCACCGGTGACCTGGGCTATGTTACAATATCTACCGACCAGGGGGCAAACTGGACCAGGTTGTTTGTTACCGGCGGGGTAATAGACGGGTGGAAAGAAGAAAACATTGATCTAAGTTTTTATGCGGGACAATCCGATATTTGGTTGGCTTTCCACCTGGACACGGACAGTGACGTAGTTACAGACGGCTGGTATATAGATGATGTGAGCATAGCTGAAACCGCCACCCCGGTCCTGGATTACCCGTTTGTTGCAGACGCTGAAGATCCATCCGGTCTAGTAAAAATTTTTGATTCCGGCTGGCAGGAGACCGTTGATGCAGCCTACAGTGGTAAAAAAGGATGGTATGTGGATTATCGGGATCCTTATAAGGGGATGTACTATCTTACTGCCTCCGGAAGTATTGATCTTAACGATGCAATCAACCCGGTCTTAACATTTTGGCATTCTTACTATCTTTCCTATTCAAAAGTGATTGTTCAGGGTTCTATTGATGGTGGAATTGAATGGGAAAACATATATTACTGGGAGACTGGATATAACTCAAAAGGTGATTGGGCAAGAACGCAAATTAGCCTTTCGGACTACCGGGGAGAAAAACTGCGCTTACGTTTCATTACCTATGATGGGAGCGGCTGGTGGAAGATAGACAATATCAGTGTATCGGAAGCCGACAGCATTGAACCGGACTCGGTAAATGACCTGCGGGTTAAATTCGCCGGCAATCGCAGTATTACACTTAAATGGACGGCAGTAGGGGATGACGAGAAAAGCGGGCAGGCATATATATATGACATAAGGTACTCAACTGAGACAATAGAAGAGAGCAACTTTGAAGAGGCGACCCAGGTGATAAGTGTTGTTCAACCCCAGACCGCCGGAATGACAGAGAGTATAACTATTAATAATCTGTACCCTGCTACTGCTTACTATTTTGCCGTCAAAGCGGCTGATGAACTGCTTCAGTGGTCGGGAATTTCCAATATAGCAACAGGTACGACAACCCACGAAATCTCACCGGGTGCTGCTGCTGTTGAGGCCAGGTTCAGGACTGATCCGGCCGGGCAATTGGGAGAATTCCTGCAGGAGATGGTCGGAGGACATGATTATACGTATACAATATATATTGATGCTTCCCAGGTGCAGCAGCTGCACGCGGCCAGTTATAATATTACTTATGATCCGGAAATCCTTGAGGTTACCGGTGTTACCGACGGTCTGATCGGTGAAGTTAATCTGCCGGTAGACAACTGGAATATAATAGAACCGGGAGAAGCAGGTCAGCCGAATCGGGTCAGTATAGTGCAGGAAGTCGAGGCAGATGGTAGCGCCAGTGGGGACGGCTATCTGGCGGTTCTGCAGGTAAGGCCTGTTGCGGGAAACAGGCTTGATACATCTATCGGGTTTGAAGATGGTGAACTCACCCGCTTGGAAGACGGCGGTGAAGAAATAACCGCCGAGTGGTACGGATGCAGCTTTATCCGCACTGATTATTACAGTGGTGATGCGAATGGTGATAACGCAGTTAATGCTATTGATCTCGTCAAAGCAAAGAGATTTGTCGTTGAACTGGATATGGATGATCCACAAAAGGGTGCTGATGCCAACCATGATGGTGATATAAGTGCAATGGACGTTACCAGGGTAAGATACATCATCATGGAGGCCATCTAATGGGGCCACTAAGTGAAAATGAAAGGAGGGCTTCAAGATGCGCCTAAAACGTCTATCCAAAAAGATAATGTCCATATTGCTGATACTCTCTTTCCTGGCAGGGCCGCTCAATTTTTTTACAGTTCAGGCAGAAGAAGAATCATGCAGTATTGAAATAAAGATGCCCGGGCAGGTGCGGACCGGCAGCCGGTTTACCGGTGAAATGCTAATCAGTAATGTGCATGATCTCAGCGCGGTTCAGTACGACCTGGTTTTTGATGATACCGAACTGGAGGTAATCCGGGTCTCTGCAGGTCAGATAGGAGAAGAGGCTCTGCCGGTTACGGACTGGAAAATGGTCAGCGCCGGCCGGATAAGAATATTGCAGGAAACTTCCGGGGAAAACGGTTTATCTGGTTCAGGCTGTCTAAGCAAAGTTTTGTTTCGTGCCGGCGAGGAGGCAGTAAGCCAGGTCCGGATCGACCTGGACAAGATTGTTTTGAGCAACAGCCTGGCCGAACAAATTACAGCCACATGGATATCGGACAAGGTGGAAATTATTACCTGGGAATCATCCCTGGCTATCGCAACAAATTATCTGCCTTCTACGCCGGTCGATGTTCCCTACCAGGAATTTTTAGTAGGTGAAGGTGGAGCGCCACCTTATCAGTGGGATATGATTGGAGGCGAGCTGCCGGAAGGACTTGAGTTGAACCGGGACAGCGGAGAGATAGCGGGGATAGCCCGGGAAGAAGGGAGCTTTACTTTTGCGCTCCGGCTTACCGATAATGTGGGAAGTTCGGTTTATAAGGAGATGGGTATGGTTACCGGAGTCAGTCTGTTTACGGATATCCAGGTTGCAGATCTTATGCGGCCTGATCGCACCTATCCGTTAACTATTTATTACGGCAATGAGGGTGACTTTGAACTGAAAGCATCTCTTTTTCGGCTGACCAGCCCGACTAATGCACCCCTGCGCAGCAGTTCGGATGAATCATACGAAGTGGGAGACCGCTATTATCTGGGGATAGGTAAAAAAGATCCGGCTGATATCCTGGTGAGCGGTTATAATAATAAAATTGAACTTCAGACCCGTGGAACCCATACTTTTACCATGGATTTCGAACTGAATGAAATAATACCTGATAATACGGCTTTGGATTGGAATGAAATACTTAATAACCGTCCGGAATATTACGATTCGGACGGGTGGCCGGCAGTTGTGGAAAATCTGCAAGAGCAGGTGGGGGAGACCACCGCAGAAATGATTGCGGTGTTGAGACAGGATGCGGCTTACTTGAGCCGGGAAGGAATTTTTGTTCAGGATGTTGGTGAGTTGATGTCGATGGAGGTGGCAGAGGCGCTGGCAACCGGTTTTACTCCTGAACTGGAACAGAGTACGGATGTTTTTTATTCTGCTCCAGGTCCTGACCTGGAATTTACCCGTTATTATCCCCAGGCACTTGACCGGCGTTACCACCTGGGGTTTTTGGGCCGGGGCTGGCTGCATTCCTACGATATATACCTTGCTAAAGACAAAGACAACAATATTATCATAACCGCTCCGGCCTATCGCAGCATCTTCACCAGGGAGGATGACGGCAGCTATCAGCCTCCGGACGGGGATTACAGCCGGCTGGAAAAAGTATCCGGGGGATATGAATTATCCGACCGGTCAAGTACCAGTTGGTATTTTAATAATGATGGCCGGCTTACAGGTATCGGTGATAAGAACGGAAACCGCCTTGATCTATCTTATGCGGGCAATCAATTAAAAAGGGTTCAGCATACCAGTGGCCAGTACATCGAGTTTACTTATAATGCCGCAGGGAGAATGACCGGCTTAACCGACCATGCCGGAAGGATTACCACTTTCCGCTATGACAGTACCGGAACGTTACTGGCCGAAGTCAAACAGCCGGGGAGCTGGATTAATAAATATGAGTATATTACCGAAGCATCCAGCCGGGCCCGGTACAGCCTGAACAAAATCGTCTATGCCGATGGTAGGGAGAGACATCTTGTTTATGACGGTAAAGGCAGGGTAACGGCTGACCATCCCGGTGACGAAAGCCAAGGTACAATTTATGAATACCCGCGGACAGGCAAGATCATAGTCACAGAGCAACCGGACGAACCGATAACCTTTTATTTTAATCAAGACCGGGCTGTTGTACGTATAGTTAATGCGGAGGGAGAAACTGCCTATTATTCCTATGACAATAAAGGCCGGCTAGTTGAATGTGAAGGACCGGACAGTTTGACGGTGAGCCTTGGCTACGATACTTCAGGCAACCTGACCGTGGTAAAGGATACCGGTGATCATAGTACCTATTTTTCGTACTATGGAAACAACCTGCCGGCATCTCTGGAAGATGCAAAAGGCAATGTTACCGGTTATCAATACAGTGACAAGGGCAACCTGGAACAGGTGAAACTACCGGATGACTGTTCCTATTCCCTGAGCCATGATACCAGGGGGCTGATAACCCGTGCCGCTAATTGTCGCGGTCAGGAAATTGAATACCAGTATGACGAACTGGGACGGGTTACGCGAGAAGACTATCCGGATGAAACCTGGATAGAATATGATTACAATGATTCCGGCCGCCTGACTGCAGCCAGGAACAGTTCGGGTACAATAGAATTGCAGTACAATGAACGCGAGCTCCTGACCAGAGTAAATTACCCCTCAGGTAATTTCCTGAAATACGGCTATGACGAACTGGGACGGTGCGAAAGCAGGGTGGATCAGACCGGTTTCGCTTTGAACTATGACTATGACGGCCAGGGGCGTTTGGAGAGTATAAAAGACAGCAAAATGAGTCTTATTGTTGCTTACGAGTACGACCAGGCCGGGCGTATTACCAGAGAAACAAAAGGGAATGGACTAGATACGATATACGACTATAATGAACTGGGACAGCTTGACTCATTGGTCAACTATAAGCCGTCAGGTGAGGTTTTATCCGGGTTTAACTATTCGTATGATAAATATAACCGTTGTACTGATGTTGTTACTTCCGCAGGGACAATAAAATATCATTATGACAATGAAGGTCAGTTGACCGGGGTTTCATACCCGGATGGAAATCAGGAAACTTACAGTTATGACGCAGTCGGCAATCGTATTACAGCAGAAGCAGACGGAAGTAAAAAGAGATATATTACCAACCCGCGCAACCAGTATACTGCGGCGGGGGGCAGTTCTTTCTCCTATGATCCCGACGGCAACCTGGTAGCGGAAATTGCGCGGGGTATTAATACCACGTACCAGTATGACGCCATGAATCGCCTGGTTGGAGTGCAGTCACCGGATGATACCTGGGAATACTGTTATGATGTACTGGGTAACCGGTCGTCAGTAATACACAATGGTGAAGAAAGAAGGTTTACCTGTGAACCGTCGGGTATGGTAGATGCTGATGTGGTGACGGAGTATGACTCAGAGGGAACGGTGATGGCCCGCTACATTTACGGACGGGGCCTGGCTGCGATGATCAATGATAAAGGCAGCTGCCTGTACTATGCCTTTGACGGTTCCGGCAACACACAGCAGATTGTTGATTCCAATCTGAATATATTAAACTCCTATGAATATACCCCATTTGGCCTGTTCAATAATAAAAATGAGCTGGTCCGGAATCCTTTCCAATTTTCGGGTAGGTGGGGGGTTATGGCCGAGGAAGGACAGGAACTGTACTGGATGCGCAACCGGTATTATGATCCGGCCCGGGGACGGTTTTTGACTGAGGACCCGATCGGATTGTTGGGAGGAGACGAAAACCTGTACAGTTACTGTCATAACGACCCAATCAATTATATTGACCCACTGGGCACCCGTTGGGGTGAAAATGAAGAGACTATGGGCTTTGGGCGTGGACGTAAGGTGGATTTCACTCCCAAAACTAAGGAGGAGGCTGTCTTTCAAAAGGTAGTTGGCGGAGGATTATTGGCCATGATCCTGGCACCGGTTGTCGCTTATTTTGGTCCGGCGGTGGTGGCCAAAGGCAAGGTTCTCGCCACCAATGTCGGCGGTGCCACAATTACTACTCTTGTCAATCATCCGGAGATACCGGAGAAAATGATGAGTTATATTGAAAGTTATTATGGACCGGGTGCTCCCAATTTCAACTGGTCGGGCCTGGCCGGCTGGGGGTCCAGTCAGCTGGGATTGCATGAATATGTGCTGAGCCGTATTTACGGGGAGAAGAGAAATTCAACTTCATCACTGGCTATACGTTCATGGGACCCCAATGAGAAAGAAGGGCCGGAAGGTGACGTTGTGGCCGGCAGCACCATATCCTATAAGATTTTGTTTGAAAATGATCCGGAGGGATACCCCAAGACCGACAACCTGCAAGCAACCGCTGTAGAGCTTAAAGTACAGATTAATGAAGAAGGAAAAGCCTATTATGTAGTCCTGGCTCCGGATGCTGCGGCACCGGACAGCGAACAGGTCAAAGCAGGTCATGACGGTATGGATGAAGAGGCTGAGATTAAGGGAATGATGGATGTGGCAGCTTATACCGATATTACCGCGGAAATAGAAGGGCTGCTTCCACGTACGGAGTATAAGATATATGTAGTAGCTGAAGATGAAAGCTGTAACCTGACCGACGTGCAGGTGCTGGATATTGAGACTCCGGCTGAGACGGAAAGTGGGACATTTTCAACATTATCCGCCGGTGATGGTGCTGAATCCGGAGACGAGACTGTAATGACGGCCTGTTATTCCGGATTTACGGCTCAGTCTGAGAGTGGCGAAGATAACGAACCTCCTGTCTTTCCCATCGGTTCTACCGCGCCGGTGCAAGAATTAAGGGTAGTTGATAATCTCCATCCGGCTTTGGACTGGAGTTCATTCCGGCCTACCGGGTATGGGTTTGGTGACAATGTGTATTTGCTGGATGGTGAGGAGGGCCACTACAGTGGAAGGGTCAATATTTCTGACTATCGTAATGATATAGATAAAGAATGGTGGGTGGATGTATCTATTGATATTAATCTTATCAATGGACAGATAGTATGGAAATTAACCACCCTGGACCCGGATACAGGAGCTCTTCCCCTTGATGCGCTGGCCGGTTTCCTGCCGGTCAATGATAAAGATCTGGCCAATGGTGAAGGATACCTTACTTATGATGTTAAGGTCCGGGATGATGCGGCCGCGGGAATTAATATTACCAACCAGGCCGAGATATTCTTTGACTATAATCCGGGCATATTTACTCCCAAAGTGTCCAATATGGTAATAGAACCATCTGAGCCGGTTATTGAAGTGCCGCAGATTGCGCTTAGTACAGAGCGGTTGGACTTCGGTACCCTGGAAGTGGGTGAAACTGCCGGCAAAATTTTAACAGTCTACAACAGCGGATCATCTACCCTTCAGGTAAGCGAATTTACCGGTCCGTTTACCCCGTTTGTCCTGGAAGGCGGAGAAAACCTAACCGAAGCAATTCCCCCGGGTGCATCGGTCGAGTTGCAGCTAAGCTTTGCCCCGGTTGTTAAAGGTGATTTCTTAAGTATTCTGACTATCAATTCAAATGCGGAAGAAGACGCAGCTACCCAGATAGAGCTGCTTGGTTCTGCGGTTCCGGTCCCGGCTCCGGCTATCATGGCTGTGCCCTGTGAACTGGTTTTTGCGGATACGGTCAAAGGAAATTCACTTGAACAGTCTATTGCTATTTATAATAATGGTAATGCCGATTTGAAGATAAGTCAGGCCGGATTTGAGTCACCGGGGTCAGGCGCTTTTAGCTTGCCGGGTATTGATGAAAGCGAGATAAATGTTGCTCCAGGAAAGTCAATATCATTAAAAGTGCGATTTACCCCCCCGGAGGCCCCAGAGCCATATGAATATAATGATACTCTGCTTCTCGAAACCAATGACCCGGAATACGGGTTACTGGAAATTACGGTAGCCGGCTCCGGAATTCTGCCCGCACCGGATATAGCCCTTTCCAGGGAGAGTATACTTTTTGGCCTGATTAAGGCTGGGGATACGGTTGAACGTTCATTTACAGTAATGAATAAAGGTGAAAGCCCGCTTAATATTACCGGAATAACTATAAATAGCGACCCGGCAGGAAGCAACTTCGGGCTGGTAAACGCCTCTCAAGCAGACGGTCTGGAGGTACCCGGAGGAGCAACGGAAAATATTGCCGTCTTTTTCAACCCGTCGAGTGCGGATCAATATGAGGGAAGTATCTCGATCGCATCCGACGACCCGGATGAAGGGGAAGTAAAAGTAGCATTAAGCGGAGCAGGGCAGGAAGCGATATTAGTACAGAACATTCAGGTATTTGCATCAGATGGGAAAACGAAGATAGTAGTTGGGGATACTGTCCAGATTCAAGCTGAAGTCCTGCCTGCTGAAGCAGAGAACAAGACTGTTAATTGGTCGGTTGAATTCCAGGAAGCAGCAACTATTGATCAACAGGGGCTCCTGAACGCCCGGCAATTAGGTTCTACTGTAGTTACAGCGACAGCGGCAGACGGTTCCGGAATAACAGGAACATTGGAAATTATAGTTATTGAAGACAGAGCAGAGCTCGAAGCCGGCATCCAGTCGGCCCAGGAATTGTATAATAGTTCGGTTGAGGGTGAAGAACCGGGCCAGTATGTCCCAGGTTCCAGGGAAGAGCTGTACAATGCCATATCCGCTGCCCGGTCCACAGCTGAAAATGATACTGCAACACAACAGGAGCTGGACGATGCTCTAGCTGTTCTCAACCAGGCAGTAGAGGATTTCGAGGCGGGTCAGGTTAAGGACGAGTGTTTTATTGCGACTGCGGCTTATGGTTCCAAGTTTACTCCGGAAGTTACAGTGTTGCGCGACTTTAGAGACCAATATCTGATGAACAGTTTGCTCGGAAAAAGTATAGTAGAATTCTATTATCGTCATTCTCCTCCCCTGGCAGAATATATCGCTAAAAAACCAGCCATAAAAACTGCAGTTAGATTGATGTTGCTGCCTGTGGCTGGTTTTGCTTATCTATTATTGCACTATCAGGCATTTATTATGTTATTGATGCTAGTATTGGCTCTAGTGATATTAAGAAGCAGGAAAGGAGAAAAGATACTATCATGAAAAAAGGCTTTCCGGCGCAGTTATTATTGATAATTTTAGTAGCAGTTCCGGTATTAGGTGGCTTTATGCCGGTAACTGCCAGGGCTAATGGTGAGTCGGCGGTTAATTGTAATGTATCGGCAGGAAGCGAAACAGGAACATTGCTTGTTACCGTAACTATTGATGATGTTGAGGATTTATGCGCTGCTAACTATGATTTGATATTTGATTCATCCAAACTCGAAATTTTCGAGGTAAGCGCCGGAGAAATAAATGGACATAATATACCTGTTTCCATGTGGAGAGAAATAGTGTCCGGAAGGGTTCGGTTAGTTCAAGATCTACCAGGCATTACCGGTGTAAGCGGCTCTGGAACCATGGCGAAATTGTCATTTAAAATTATTGATACCAGTATCACTGTGGCACAAATTACCACGCTACGCTTGGAGCAAGGTATACTTAGTAATACCAGTGCTGAAGCGATTTCTGCCGTGTGGAATTCAACCTCACAAGCAGATGAAGAAAAGCCTACAGAAAGCCCTGAAGAAATCGAGTCAGGTCCCACAACACAAACGCCAACAGGAGATGCCAATTCTTTAACTGAAAGCGACCCAACTTCGGGAAGCGACCCAACTTCGGGAGGCGGTTCATCTTCGAAAAAGAATTCATCTTCTTTGGGAGCATTATTAAGTAATAATGGGCAAGTAATTTATGATTTGCCCTGTGAGAAAGAAGAAAATAACACAATAGCAAATTTGAACGGGAGTACCCTGAATAAACTAATATCCGAGGGAAAAGATATATTTGAAATTAATGGAGGTTTGGCTTCTCTATATCTTCCATTGTCGATATTTACCAGTCTCGATAATACGACAAGTGAAAGTAATCTTAAAGACTGGTCGGTGCAAATTGCAATCCAACAATATAATGAAGATTCTAACCAAGAAATTGCTGTAAACTTATCCAATCAGGGCGCAACTTTGTTAGGGGAACCTGTAACATTTACCATTTTGCCTCAAGAGGGAGTTGAACCTCTGTCCTACAATAACTTTCAGCAAAATTGCCTTAAGGTCCTGGATTTTCCGGACGACATAAAAGAAGAAGACGTAACCAGTGCGGTTAAAATATTATCTGACGGAAACATCCGGCATGTTCCCACTTTATTTACGACCAGAAACGAAAGGCCGTGCGCACTGGTAAATAGTCCGGGGACTGGAACCTATGCTTTAATAAAGAATGAAGTTCAGTTTTTAGATGTGGATAATCACTGGGCCAGTGAGCACCTGATGGATATGGCTTCCAGACTGGTAATTAAAGGAACCGGTGAACAGCTTTTCGAACCGGAACGCAGTATAAACAGGGCCGAATTTGCAGCCATGATGGTGCAAGCACTGGGTTTATCCGGTTCTAATGAAGAAGAGACATTTCAGGATGTGGATGACGGCGAATGGTATTCCTCTTCTGTAAACACTGCTGCTGTATACAAATTAATTGCAGGTTATGAAGATGAGACATTTAAGCCTCATAATACTATCAGCAGACAGGAAGCAATGGCGGTAATTGGACGGGCTATGCTCATGGAGGGTCTGGATATCTCCGTCTCTCAGCAGGAAATTGACGTACTCCTCAGCCGGTTTGTGGATAATAACAACATTGCCGACTGGGCACGCCAGGCAACTGCTGCCTGTGTAAAAAGCAATATTATTAATGGTTATGAGGATGGAAATATATGGCCGGATGAAAAGTTGAGCCGGGCTCAGGCTGCCACTATGATTAGAAAATTTCTTCAAGTAGCCGGTTTAATAAATTCTTAGGGTCAATATAGCAGGGGGACGATAACGTCGGCTATATTTCTCCAGCTATAAAACCTGTAGCGACACGAAGAAAGCCCGGCACCAAAAACGGTCCGGGCTTTCTTGGAAATTCTAATTATGAGGTATTTTACACATGGCTGAATTTAAGAATAAAATTGCCTTAGCTAAAGCACTATGGTCAAACATGCAGATCATAAAGGTAAAACCTTCGCTCAATTGGTTCCTGATTAAATATATGGGAAAGTTCAATTTGTTGAATATAGACGGGCAGTTGATAATTCATTCGCATCTGCCTTCAATAAACAGCAAAGCCTTTACCCGCTTTATAAATGAGCATCTGCTGGCAAGGACAGAGGGACCCTCCCACGCTCAAATCGGTTTGACCAATGCCTGTCCCCAGAATTGCCTATATTGTTACAACAAAAAAAGAAAAGGGGAGCTTCTCAATACGTCTGAAATCAAGCAGGCCATACAGGAACTGAAAAAAATGGGCGTTTTCTGGCTTGGCTTTACGGGCGGGGAACCGCTTCTGAACAAAGATATTGTTGAGATAGTAAAAAGTGTCGGAGATGATTGCGCAATAAAGCTGTTTACCACAGGCATCAACCTTACGGAACAATTGGCGGTAGATCTTAAGAAAGCAGGCCTTTTGTACGTCTCAATCAGCCTGGACCATTGGGCAGAGAAAGAACATGACCGGATCAGGGGTTACATAGGGGCCTTTCGGACGGCACTCAGGGCTATAGACTTATTTAAAAGCATTGGAGTTCATGTAAGTGTATCAGCAGTCATATCCAGAAAGATGCTTCAAGGAAATCAGGTACAGGAATTTCTAAAATTTCTGATAGACCTTGGTGTCCATGAAGCCTGGCTGAGTGAAACCAAACCGACGGTAGAGGCTTTCTGGAACGAAGCTTCAGTCATTACCGAAGAGGAAAGGCTCAGCCTGGTAAGATTGCAGGATAAATATAATAAAGAGGGTAAAATAACGGTAAATTATCTTGGACATTTTGAGGGAAGAGAGCATTTCGGCTGTAATGCAGGCAATAAAATGGTTTATCTAGACGCATTCGGAGAGGTAAGCCCCTGTGTATTTACACCCATGACCTTTGGAAATGTGCGGGATAAGTCGGTACAAGCCGTTTTTGGGGAGATGAAAAAGCATTTTCCATCGGAAAGCTGTTGCTTTATTAACAGAAACTATGCATTACTGAAAAAATATTCTAGGGGAGAAGCTCCGATCAGTAAAGAAAATACCCTGGAGATGATGAAGGAAGTTCGGTTTAGTCCGATGTCCCGGTTTTCACGATTGAATAAGAAGCGATAAAAATTGTGGAGGTATATGTATGAGATTGTATAAAATATTCAGCCTTACCGCTGCAGCAATATTCGCAGTTGTGGGCTTGTTTTTTTTATTTTTCCCTACTTCGGTCCTGATTTTTTTCAACAGCATTTCAGCTTATTTCAAATTACCCCAATCTCCGGTACAAGGTGCCGGCTTTTATCTAATCCTGGCTTCAGCTTATATGTATCTTGTAACTTTGCTTGCCTACATGATGTACCGATATCCGGAGCAGAAGATTTATCCGATTTTATTGGCCCACGGCAAACTGGCATCTTCCCTTGTTTCCATATATCTATTCTTGAAGCACCAGCCTTATCTGATTTATTTTGTTAACTTTGTTATTGATGGTTTTCTTGGTATTGCAGCGTTATACCTTATGAAAATGAAAGAAACAGAGGTTTGATTATGCTTCAGAAAATAATGCAGCTCTACATCCCTGCATTTATTAAGAAGAAAAAGCTGAAGGAATTGTTCCGCTTGACGGCTGATGCCTTCCAAAGCGAGTTGCCGGAGCTCCGGGGATTTTCTTTTGCCGAGTGCTTATCTGAATATGCCTTATTTACAAAGGAACAGGCTGAGGGCTGTTTAAAGAGCGGATCTCTCCAAGAAGAAATAAAACTCCGGTTGTATCAAAATTCTTATCTTTTAGGACGAAACCTGAGAAAATGCCTTCATATCAAAACCTGGGAAGAGGCTGCTGCGGCGCTTAAGGTTATTTATAAACTTATCGGGATAGATTTTCAATATGACAGGCAGGGTGAAATTATAATCCAACAGTGCTTTTTCAGCAAATATTATTCCGGAGAAGTTTGCAAGCTTATTTCTTCACTGGATGAAGGGCTGGCAGCAGGATTATCAGGTGGCGGCAGGCTGTGCTTTAAGCAAAGGATCACTGAAGGCGACAGCTGCTGTAAAGGATATTTTAGCGGGGGACTTTAAAATGAAGAGAGCGATAGTGGTCGGCAGTGGTGCGGGCGGAGCAGCCGCGGCCGAGAAGCTGCAGGGTAAATTTCAGGTAACCGTCCTGGAGGCAGGCAGAGAGTTCAAGCCTTTTACCTTTAGTTTGTCCGCCCTGGAAAAGCTGAAAAAAACCGGACTTTTTTTTGATGAAAGAGCGATACAACTGCTCTTTCCATCAATGAGGGTGCAGAAAACCGCAGATAGAATGGTTATGGTCCGGGGGAGCGGTTTGGGTGGGACTACCACGCTTTCTGCAGGAAATGCGCTTCGTATGGACAGATGGCTAAAGGAGCTGGGAATTGATCTGAACGAAGAATTCGAGGAGCTTTTTCAGGAAATTCCCGCTACAAATGACCATCAGAATAAATGGCGGGATAGCACGAAGAGATTGTTTGAAATTTGCAAGGCAATGAACATGAATCCTCAACCTATTCCGAAGCTTGGAGATTATAAGCGCTGTACCAACTGTGGAAGGTGTGTACTGGGCTGTCGGTATGGTGCGAAATGGGACAGCCGTCAATTTTTGAAGGCTGCGCAGAATTTGGGAGCAAAGCTGGTCACAGGGTGTAAGGTTTTAAGGGCAGTTATTAAAAATGGGGAAGTCAAGGGAGTGCAGGCGCAAAAAGGTTTGAATTCCGTATTCTATCCGGCGGATATTGTCGTACTGGCGGCAGGCGGCTTTTCAACCCCTGTAATCCTCCGGAATTCGGGTATTGAATGTAAAAGCAGGCTGTTTGTTGATCCTGTTCTTTGCGTCGCTGCCGAACAGAAGGGGAGTCTTCAGAACAAAGAGCTTTCCATGCCTTTTGCCGTTCAAAGGGAGCATTACATTTTATCCCCCTATTTTGATTATCTAAGCTTTTTCTTTAATAAAAGCTGGCGTTACCCCGCTTCGGATATACTGACACTGATGATAAAGCTGGCAGATTCAAGTGCCGGAAGTGTTGATAACAAAAATATCAAAAAAATACTTACCAGGATTGATAAAGAAAGACTGCAGGAGGGAATAGAGATCTGCAAAGAGATATTTAACAGGTATGGTATAAGAAAGGACAATATTTTTCTCGGAACGATAAATGCCGGACATCCCGGCGGTATGCTGCCCCTTACGAGACAAGAGGCGGAAACCCTTCACAATCCCAAGCTTCCTGAAAACCTGTATGTTGCCGATGCAACGCTGCTTCCCGCGTCTTCGGGAAATCCGCTTATTCTTACAATAATGGCTTTGGCCAAGAGAGTCAGTAAGATCATAATAGAGCAATTTGCATAAGCGATTATTGCATCTTGAGAAGCGGCATACGTGCCCTTGAATCAATTGAAATATAATTTCTTTATCAGATAATTCCACCATTTTACCACCGGATTTATTATCTGCGATTCAAAACAGCATACTTACTGAACTTTTCAAGCCGGGTTTGCAGATCATCGCCGTCGGCATAAAGATCAGGCGTGCCGTCCAGCCACGAGTACCGTTCCTGAAAATCGGATGCGGACGAGGGACCGAGGGCATAAGCACCGCCTTCAGTGCTTAAAAGCAAGGTGCTTTTTTGGAGCAGTGCGTTTACATCGTCCGCAAAGGCGACCATTTCAGGTGCGTCCAGCGCTTTTGTTCCGTTGATGTCAAACCTCAACGTTTTTGTTTGGTACACCTTCTCTGCTCCGCCTTCTAATGTAAAAAGCGTATAAGTATAGGCGCAACTGCCCTGCCCCATATAGGGATTATATCGCAGGAGATAATATTTTCCATCCAGCATGCACAGAAACAGCGAGTTCCAGCCCGCGTGCGCTGTTCCGGCCTCCTCGCTCCATATTTCATTGCCGTCGCCGTTATAGACACGAAGGGTGATGTAGAGGCCTCCGCTGTTTATTTGAGTCTTGTCAAGATAAAAAGTTTCTTCCTCGCCGTTCCGGCTGATATCCGCAAAGGCGGCGACGGTTCCGGTGCCGGAAGCTTCGTATTCCAATCTCAAGAGTCTATGGTTCAGATCGGCAGTGAAAGTCTCATCGCCAGGATTGCAGTCGTTTTCCATCATGACAAAAAGAAATTCGTCTGCATCAGCGTTGAACACAAGATAAGTGCAGTTCGGGTACGTGGGGCACACCCAATTGTCCTCCGTGATGTACATTCCTCCGGCCAAAATCACCTTCTCCGGCGCGTCGGACAGAAATTCGTAATTCATGCGGTAAATGTCAAGTGCCACGCCGTCCGGATCATCATAGGAATATACCCACTGCAAAGATTCAATACGCCAGTTGGTGTACTCATATTGTGGGAAGTCCTCGTGGTCCATCTTAAAGCGTCTTGCCACCTGCACTTCTGTCTCGTCTAAAACCGCGTCGGGGACGTCGATGCCGTCCATGACGATGCCGAGCCCTATTACTTTCGGTTTCGTCAGGCAGTCCGGCCATTCGTTGCTCCCATTTGAAAACGCTCTCAGTTCAGTTCCGCCGTCGTTGTCCCAAATGCTCCAGAGACCAGTTTCGTCGTCATATTTCAGATAGAACCTGCGTACAATTTCGCCGTCGTCATAAAAGATTTTGTCGTGGTCATACCGCACGGAGTAAAATGCGGCAACAGCCGCGATATTGTTTTCGACGTATTCGTCCGTCCAGTTCTTGGACTTGGCATAGTCGCTTCCTTTGAAGCGCTCTATAATCCTTGCCGTATCACTATCCGAAACAGCAACCTGATAGATATCAAGACTGATCGTGTAGTCCTGATTCTTCTGTGCTTCAAGGAAATCCCGTACAGTTTCTGCAGGGTCCGCGGCGGATACGTTGAAGTACGGGTCGTCGGCAGACGCCGCATCATTTGTGCCGGTCGCGCCGTCATTTAATTTTGCCCTCGTAAAGGTACAGCCTACAGCGACAGTCGCAATCAGAAGCACCGCGATCAGCGTCGGTACGAGCATTCTCGGCTTTTTTGCAATAAGCACGATGCGTTCCCGGATGCCCTTTTTGCCGTCGGTCATGGTGGTGGCGCAGCACAAAAAGTGCCGCAGCGTGATCGCAATGAGTATGAGAACGGACGAGGTGATGATTAGTTCCGTCATTTCTTTCCCTCCTCAGCTTCCCGAGGGAAGCCCTATCAGTATTGTAAGCAATACTAGCATAACAAGACTTTTCTGAATTTTCATGATTCCTCCATGAACTTGCTGCGATATATTTAATACTTTGACGTATAAGTCTGCAAATATGTTTCATATTTAGCTCCGAAATTAGAATTTAAGCGTCTTCTCATATTATGAATTCCTTCCGTATAGGACATAGTATCCACTGCTCACAACTATCTCGTTGTCAGGCTAAACCTTTCAGGGGAACGTGTACTATATTGAGGAGTCGTATATCGGAGTATATCGAAGCAACAGGAACGCAAGCGTTGCAATATATAAAGTCTATAACTTCGACGCACGGAGCGCTTATGCTTTGGAAACGGCTTACGCCTTTATCCGAATATACGCATGCGATATTTCGGATTTCGTTAGAAAGGGAACCCGGGAGATTACAGCACAGTAAGAGAAGGTGGCGATAAAAACAGTCTGTACCAGACTATCTTTTGAGATGTTGCATATAGCGTTTTAGTTCAACATAGAAGTTTTCGCGGGTACCGGCGAGTATAATAACAACAGTCTCGCCATTTTCATCAATAATGGTGTAGGCAAGCTCGTAGTTATTCTTATTGTAAAAAATATCGCAGCAATATATGTCGGTAAGATCGCCGGTTTTTTGTTCGCCAAAATAAGGATTTACTAGAATCTGATCAATAGCTGCTTGGAATTTAGCTTTCAATTGTTTCTCTTTAAGCTTTTTAAGATATCGAGCGGCGGGAGGTAAAATAATGAGCTTGGTCATTAGTCTCACTCCGGGCCAAAAACATCTTCATAGGTATTGCTGGATGCTTTCCCTTTAGTGGCAAGACGTGCTTCATCAAGTAAGCGTTCCACGGCAGGCCTGATTTGCTGACGAATTTCCTTAAATTTATCAAGAAGTTCTTGACCTGTAAATCCCTGAGAAATTAAATCAGCAAGGATTTGTTCATCAAATTCTCCACTGTTTTCCCGTACCGGACGAATTACGATGGCATTGTTTTGGACGAAGCACTCTACTTCTTTTTCGATGCCCACGCTGTTATAAAATTCAATTGGAATGGTTATCTGGCGTTTTTTAGATACGGAGATACGTTTTTTATGCATAGGACTTTCTCCTTCTTTTACGTACCTGCGGCTTTAGTATCCTTCTTTGGTATTATATGTTAAGTAACAGCAGTATGCAAAGAATATTTACTCTAATAATATCAAAGAAACAAAGAATGCGCAATTGTATTTTTCTGATTTAGTCTTGAAAAAAGCAGCGAGCTGAAATTAACTCGCTGCTTTTTTCAATCTACTAACTAACCCAAAGGCTTCCTATTTTCTCCTTGCTATTATGGAGATAAAATTCATATATTTACCTGCTCCTGCTTCCATTGCAGCACGGTCATTTACTGCATATTCATTTTCGCATAAAAGCCAATCACTCCAAGATTCCTCGAAGCCTTGCATTTCCTGAACAGAATTAATTTCAATTTCTTGCGATTTCTCCAGAAGCTCTCTCCACCATTGACATGAATGAAAAGTATCAATATCCTCGGCAGACCAAGAGAGCGCCATTTCTTCGGGAATTGAATCATGAATCTCTTCTTTTAGTCCGGGAAATGCCAAAGCGATTATTCCACCTTTTTTGAGAAGGGGCGCTAACTTGGTATCCATATACCGAACATCTCTGCCGAAGTAATGATAAGAATCAATACTTATGACTGCATCAAAGAATCCGTCGGCAAACGGCATTTTCAATGCATCTGCATGGACTGGTATAATCTGATTGTTCAGGTTTACCGATTGAAACCTGTCAAAGTTTTCTGTTGCAGTAATCCATAAATCAGTTGCAAATACCTGTACGCCGAACTCTTTTGCTAAAAAGATCGAGGTTAAGCCTTTTCCGCAGCCTAAATCCAAAACCCGCATACTTTTTTCCAACTTTATTGTATTGATTAATTCCTCAAGCAGTTTTAAACAATTGGGTCCCATCATATTTTCCATTAAAAATTTTTTATCATATTGTTCACTTTTTACAAATTTCATTATCGTTCTCCTTCTTTAGTTTAATGTTTTCTGCCTATACAGAAAACGACAAACAAAAATGGTAAGAAAAAAGTGCAGTAAACACTGCACTCACAAATTTATAAACATATAAGCAAAAGCAAAATCATTGCTTTAAATTGCTTTAAGTTATAAAAATCTGTTCGAGGAAATCTGTAAGGCAGTCGGCAACACAAAGTAACAGATAAGAAACCTTATCCGTTTGACGCTTCTCAATATAATTACGCTACCTTTACAGAACAGCCTGCAAACAGACACCACCTTTCATATTTTCAATATAAACAGTACAGCACGATATGTCAAGCAAAGCTTTTCTCGAATTGTACGAAAGGCAGATGAAAAATTTGGTATGATTAAGAAAATAATAATATTCTACTCCACAGAAACATTTTTTATTGCGGCCTTGACCATAAAAGAGTTTTCGGAGGTGATTACATCAAAAGTACCGACAGTGAGGGGCAGATACAATGCAGCAACCGGTACGGTTGCATATACAGGGCAATGACCTGTGCAACTGCAGGCAATTGGTGAACTGCCTGAAGGCACAGCCGGAAAATCCCTAACAGACTTTAAGGATGCCGGCCGGATAGCCCCCTGGGCAAAGGAAGCTGTGGAACTGTTTGTCATAACCGGGGTAATAAGCGGCAGCCGCGGCATGCTTTTCCCGGAGGCTACATCAAGCAGGGCTCAGATGACGCAGCTTCTTTATAATATATTAGCAAAATAGAGAAGGCCTGGGCCAGGTGGAAAGGTTGAAATTGAAACCGTGATGCGGATAGAACCGGCTAAGCCCGAAAACCCCTCCCGTCCCGGCTTCCCTTACAGATACTGCGGAGAAAGGGTAATAAAGAGTATAAATTCCGACTAAAAAATAGAGGCGTGAAAAAAGCCCGGTCCTAAAAAATGGTCCGGGCTTTCGTTTCTACGCGTACTATAGATAGATAAACCGGGAATTGGTTCAGAATGCTGTAAAAGCTTTCTGCAACTGGATTAAATTCTATGAACATTTATCTGTGTTTTTTAATATATTATTTTTAGGGGCTTATTTTGAAAATAGAATAATTGGAAAAATGATAAAAAGAGGTGAAGCTAAAGTTTGAGATATATTTTTCCCGGGCCTTTCATTAACGGAATTCCACGAAAAATGTGTATAACTCTCAGTACTGTATTTTGGAAGAGTTTGTATCTTACATATGATGCAGGAATAGGAAAAAGACAAAGCTTATGTGGAGGTAGATAATAATGGCATCCCTGAAGGAAAGTAAAAACCCGGATGAGCCTGTTGCAGATAAGAAAGGACTATATCTGTACTGTCTTATGCAAGGGGGTGCAGTAATTAACATAAATCAAAAGGGGATTGACAGTCTGAGCCCCCTTTTGGGCATACAATACCGCGATCTTGTTGCTGTTGTCAGTGAGATAGAACTTGATAACTTTAAATCACATACTACAACTGAAGGCAAAGAAATTGATATGGATTGGCTGGAAGAAAAGGCGAGAGCCCATGAAAGAATTGTCGAAGAATTAATGATGGAGAATGATATCCTCCCGGCCAAATTTTGTACTATTGTGAACGGCGACGAAGGATTAAAAGCTTTTCTGACAGAGAACTACAATGAGTATGTGCAAGCATTGCAAAGATTGAAAGGACGTCAGGAATGGGATGTTAAAGCATATATAAGTTTGGAAAAGCTTAAACAGTTTATTATGGATAATACTCCGGAAATACGGGAGAGGGTAGAAATGCTTCCCTTCATGTCAACTTCGGGTACTTATCTAATTATGCGCAAAATTGAAAGAATGACTGATGAACGAGCCGCGAAACGCTTTAAGGATATTGTTCTATATATTGGAAAGGCACTCAGGGCTGTCTGTGATGATGAATCATTCGCTAATCCGGAATCTCCGAAAGATCAGCAGACCGAAACGCCGATTGTTTTTAAAGCTTTTTATCTGGTTGAAAAAGGTCTGCTGCAAAATTTCGATGATCGGCTGAATGAGTTGTCGGATGAACTGGAACCGGAAGGTGTTACTTTTAAAATAACCGGACCCTGGCCTCCATACACGTTTGTAAAAGATGAGAAAAAAGAGTACGTGGAGCAGTCTTTAGCCGGGCTGTTCATGCCATGGAAATAATTTGAAACGGTGCATTTTGCTCTGTTTTGAGTCGGTAAAGAAGGGATGATTTGAGAGATGATTGAGGCAGTTCGGGACAAAAATGATAAATCATCACTGGTGGATGTTATAGACAGGCTTCTGGATAAGGGCCTGGTTATTAATGCAGATATAACGGTATCCGTAGCCGGCGTTGAGTTGTTGGGTATAAAGGTAAGAGCCGCCCTGGCCTCTTTTGCCACTGCAGCAAAGTATGGTCTTGAATTTCCCTCCGGCACTAATTATCAAACCGCTGCCTGGCAGGAAGCACAAGCAGGCGTAGAATTATGTCCCCAGTGCGGTAAAGAAGTAAGTAAAGAAGAATTGTTGAATGAGTGCTGCCCCTGGTGTGGCTGGATCAGCGCAAAAGCTGAAATGAAGCTGAAAGAGAACGAAATGCAGGCAGCACAAAAAATAGCGGCTCCTATTCCACAAAAATGATAAAGACCTGCCTTACCGGATGTTTCTATAGAGTATTGTTATGAGAAAAATGAGCAGAGGATGAACAGCATGGAGAAGTTTCCAGCAAGCGATTTGCGTCTATTCATGAATGCCCTGGACAAAAAGAGCAGAAAAATTATCTGGTACTTCCGTTATCATAAGCACGCCAGGCTTGACGAACTGACGGAGCTTATTGGTGCTTCTGCCCATATGGAGACCTTATACAGGCTGAAAAAAGTAATTAATCCTGCCGCAGCAAGAATCCTGGGAAGACCTTTATTAGAATTCTGTGAGTCCCGGATTGACCGGAAAACCGGAAAGAGGGTCCTTTTTAGTTGGTGGCTCTCCGACTTTCTAGTGGAAGGCCGGCTGATGTCGGATGAAAGAGAGAAGCCTTTAATTGACGTTTTTGATGAAATAGACCGGATTATCATTCTTTATGAGGTATCTCCCGTGCTTAGGTTGAGTGATAAGGTAAAAGTAGAGCAGCGGCAAGGTATTTTGAGTATCACACTCGAGAAAATACAATAAATTTTCAATTATATTTATTGATACATATATGCTCCGGATAAGGGAATCCACCGGGAAATACCTGCCGTTTAAACGGCTTAAAGTCTCTGGAAGAAGTTTCGGGAAGAGGGATCAATAAGGGGATTAATCGCGTATGGCACTTGATATTAATGAGGATAATTTGAAACACGGCTTGCTGGGGTTGGTTATGGCTTTGGTGGAAATAATCAGAGACTCCCTGAAACATCAGGCCCGGGAAAGAATTAAAAGCAAGATTTTGTCGGAAGCAGAGATAGAAAGGTTAGGACGCGCCTTGATGGAGCTTGATAAGGCCATTGAGAACATCAAGGAAGAGCAGGGAATTACCGAATCCGTAAAAGGAGTAAGAGACGGATTGGATGAAATTGTCGACAGTGTTATCGATAGAATTATTAACCCTGAGAGATGGGAAGAAGAAGCTGAGTAACAGGCTTCAGGAAAGCCGGCGGGCCGGAAAACTACCCTGAAAATACCATTCTTGTATTTTCCTCCATCTGATGTGCCCCGTTTTGTGGGGGCATGAGGTTAAACTGTGGTTTATATATATTCACCCGGCGCAGCAGCAGGCTCAGTTGGCCCATGGGTTAAAATGCTTTGTAAAGGCAGGGATGTTGATGGAATATTTATACATGTCTATGTTTTTACAGGAGGTTGGAAAGGAGATCAACGAGGAAAATATACGTAAAATTTTTGCTGCTCTGGATATGGAAGTCGATAACGCAAAAGTTCAATTTTTTCTTCCTGCCTTATTTATTCTGGCAGCCGGGAAAAAGAAAAAAATAGCAAAGAGTTCGGATGAAACTTCGTTTTCTCAACAATTAGGCCCCGTGCAAAAACAGTTTGAGGAGTTTAAAAGTTCTTCGGCAACCATTGATGAGCCACTAACAAATGATGAGCGAATGACAAAACTTGAACCGGAGCAGCCGGATACGTGCACGGAAGTTCCTACACATGATGAGAATATTCATAATCTACCGGCCAGATACGTCTATGGCCTGGCTGATCAAGGAGTCGGAATCAAGCTGGATGTAAAAGGCCTTGATGGTGCAGAAGTATACACTATTCCATATAAAGAGATGTGTATCGTTGTTCATGATTGTTTAGCCGAGCCGTACAAATCAGATGATGAGACAGTGGTAAAAGAGTGGCTTTTTACCCAGCAGGAAGTGCTGGATGCCGTCGCAGAGAAATTCGGCGTGGTGCTTCCCATGAGCTTTGATATGATTATTGAGGGAAAGAACGGACAAGATTCCGAACAAGTGGTAAAAGAGTGGCTGGAGAAAAATTATGACACTTTTATGGAAAAAATATCCGGACTGAAAGGCAAGCAAGAATTCGGAGTTCAGGTATTTCTTGATACGGAACTCTTAAGTGCCGAACTTCTGGAAAAGGATGAAGAACTGAGGGAAAGAAAGAAAGAGATTGACGCTAAACCGGAAGGGATAGCTTATATGGAAAGAGAGCTGCTGAAGGATTCGCTGAAGGAAAAGATTGAGGCGACAGCGGATCAGTATTTCAGAGAGTTTTACAGTATGATAAGAAAATGGACGGATGATATTGTGATCGGGAAAGTTAAAAAAGCCGGGGGAAATAAGCAAATGCTGATGAACTTATCCTGTTTGGTCAGGAAGGATATGGTGGAGGAAGTGGGTAAAGAGCTTGAAAAAATTGAAAATATCAAGGGCATAACTGTACGGTTTAGCGGCCCGTGGGCACCCTATAGCTTTGTCACTCCTGAAAAGGTGGCTACGGAAAATGATTGAACCGATTCTGGCTGATGGAGAAAAAATTATCTTAGAAACCCAGGGCAGCATACAGTTTAGATTAACGTGGCAGCTTGGACATTTATTTCTTACCGACAGGCGGCTGATTTTCATCCAGGTTGCTACAATATTGTGGGAATGCAGACTGGACAAAATAATAGATTTAAGTGTCAGGAGAAGAAGCTGGTTGCTGGGGATTAAAATAAATCAACTCTGTATCGAACTCACTAGCCGGAGCAGGATTAAAAATGTTTATCTGGCCTTTGCCGGGCCTGATAAATGGGTTGATGTGATTAAAGAGAATATGGCACTTATGCTGGCGGGAAGGTGGGGGAGCAATGGAGCCGAACAGGAGTCGCCAGGCAACGCTTAATGATTTGATTGATCGAATTTTTGATAAAGGTATCCTGTTAAATACAGACCTGATTATATCTGTGGCCGGGATTCCTTTACTTGGTGTTAACCTTAAGCTGGCTCTCGCCGGGATGGAAAAAATGTTGGAATACGGTATCATGAAAGATTGGGATGAAGCGCAGCGTGCGGTGGCCTCTCAAGAAGCAGAAATGAAAGGGCCTTCCCTGGGAGAAAATGAAAATACTATTTTTTCAATGTTCGGGACCCACTGGTACAGCAAAGGCATCTACAATAGCTGGAGGGCAGGGACAGTATATATTACAGACAAAAGATTGATCATGTTCAGGAAAATGCCGGCTGAGATTCTGCTGGAAATATCTTATGAAAAGATCAAGGCTATGACCATCCGAGAAAGGGAGCATTTTACCGGCAAAAAGCGACAGGAACTCCATATCTTATCGAAGGATGAAGAGATAATCAAACTGCATACCAATGATACTTTTTTGTTGAAACAGGCTCTTGAAGATATTTTGAAGAACAAGAAATTCAGCCTGGAAGATAATCAGTCTTTCCCTGAAAAGAAGGAAGTGCAGGGGGATTTCCTTTATCCTGAGGAAGAGGTCTTTAATTCGGGGAAAATCTGGTACCAGATGCCTTTTACCTCTGAAGGTAGTGTGCGCTATGTCTGGAAGCCCGGACATTTATATCTTACAGATAAAAGGTTGTGCTGGTGGTATGATTTTGAGAAAAAGCTCATTTTTACCGTACCTACAGCTGAAATTTTGCATGTTACTGTCCATGATGTGCCGTTTGGAAGTGTTTTAGTGCAGGGAAAATCTTTAATAGTAATGTACAAAGAGGAAATGGAGAATAAAGTAGTCTGCTTCCATGATGATGAAACTTCTCTGCGTGAATGGGAGAAAGTTATTCGTGAATTGATTAAGGGACATGGAGACGGTAAAAATACCGAAACTTGCCCCAGATGCGGCAGAAAAGCACCAAAAGAGAACTTGCTTGAAAATGGGTGTTCACGGTGCGGTTGGGTGAGTTACAGGATAAAAGGGGAGGGGGGAACTAATCGGGATGTGGGATGTGTCCGTTGACCGGCAAAGGTCCTTATCTCTGAGAGTCCTGGAAGCTGAACCTACGGATGTGGGGCGCGGCATCGCAAGAATAGATCCGGATGATTTAAAAAGGCTGGGTGCGGATGTGGGAGATATCGTTTCCATATCCGGTAAAAAGTCTGCGGCTGCCAAAGCACTGCCAAGCCACATGAAATACCGGGGAAAATCCATAATACAGATTGATGGAACCGGCAGAGAAAATGCCGGTATCCATATTGACGGTAAGGTAACGGTAAAGAAATGTTCATATTCTTACGCTCGTTCCGTAACCATATCTCCAATCGTTGAAGCCGGCAATGGGGAAATGGGGTGGGATACGGGCTATATCGGCAGATCACTGCAAGGCTTGCCGGTGACGGAGGGCAACCTGGTTCAAGTCATTTTTTTAGGAGCAAAAGCGGTTACTTTTACTGTAACCGGAACATCGCCAAAGGAAATTGTCCTTTTGCATCCTGGTACAACCATTAAAATTGAAAAGTTAAGTGAGACACAGGAGGGCATCGGCAAGGTAGCTTATGCGGATATAGGAGGGCTTGGCCCTGAGATACAGAGAATAAGAGAGATGATCGAACTTCCCCTTTTTTATCCGGAACTATTTGCAAGCATGGGAATATATCCACCTAACGGGGTATTGCTTTACGGTCCCCCGGGGACGGGTAAAACATTGATTGCCAGGGCTGTAGCTGCAGAGACCGATGCACATTTCATCGCAGTCAATGGTCCTGAAATAATTCATAAGTTTTATGGCGAAAGCGAAGCAAAATTGAGAAGTGTATTCGACGAGGCTGCCGACAGGGCGCCTGCCATAATATTTATTGATGAGATAGATGCCATTGCCCCCAAACGGACCGAAGTATCGGGCGAGGTTGAGAAGAGGGTGGTAGGGCAGCTTTTAGTGCTGATGGACGGACTTAAAAAAAGGAAACATGTTGTGGTTATTGGTGCAACCAATATTCCTGATGCAATAGATCCCGCGCTTCGGCGACCGGGTAGATTCGACAGGGAAATTTCTATAAGTGTCCCCAATAAAGAGGGTAGAGCGGAAATCCTTCAGATTCATACCCAAAACATGCCGTTAGGAAAGGATGTTGATCTGGTAAAGATTGCCGAGATAACACACGGCTTTGTGGGAGCAGATCTGGAAGCTTTATGCCGGGAAGCCGGTATGGCTGCTATCAGGGAGATAATCTCCGCAAAAAATTTGCACAATTCCATTCCATCTGAGAAATTGTCCGCGCCGGAGGTCGGGATGGAGCATTTTACATGCGCTATGGAAGAGGTGGAGCCCTCGGCCATACGTGAGGTCTGCGTTGAGATTCCGAATGTAAAATGGGATGAGATAGGCGGCCTGGGCGAAATTAAGGCGGCACTTCGGGAGGCAATCGAATGGCCGCTTAAATATAGGGAAATTTTTGATCATGTCAAAGCCCATCCACCCAAAGGTATTATACTGACAGGACCGCCCGGTACCGGTAAAACACTGATTGCCAAAGCCGCGGCATCGACCGGGAATGCAAACTTCATCTCAATTAAAGGCCCGGCTATTTTCTCCAAATGGGTCGGCGAGTCGGAAAAGATGTTGAGAGAGGTCTTTAAAAAGGCTAAACAAGCTTCCCCCTGCATTATCTTCTTTGATGAGATCGATGCTCTATCAGGGGAACGGAATGCGGAAGGGGCAGATTCCGGTGTGTCTCAAAGAGTTATGAGCCAGTTGCTGACGGAAATGGATGGAGTAGAAGAACTGAAAGGGGTTATTGTTCTTGCTGCCACAAACAGGTTGGATCTGGTCGATCCCGCTCTTTTGCGGCAAGGAAGGTTTGATCGGATATTTCAAATCCCGGAGCCTGATGAACAGGATAGATGTGAAATATTTAAAATTCATCTGCAAGGAAGACCGCTTGCCGAAGGAGTGGACCCGAAGGAACTGGCCGGTCAAACTGACGGTTTTGTTGGTTCCGATATTTATGGAGTATGTGAACGGGCAGCTATGAGAGCTATCGAAAAATATTTGGCCAAAGGCGATTATTGCTTGGAAAATCTGCTGATTGAAGCTGAGGATATACAATGCGCCATTAATGATATCGTGTGTATGAAAAAAGCTTAAATCATATCCGCTTAACCCTATAGTAATAACTGGCGGTGCCATGGCTGCTATTTATTTCCGTGAGGCGAATGTTTCACGGTTTTTTGTGTTGATTAAACAGCACTACAGCGAAAAAGTGCTTACTATTTTTAGATATTGACAAAAAAACTTAGTATAGATAATATTAACTAGGTTAACTATTTTTTGTAATATATTTTTCTTGCTCCCAAAAAGACAGGAAGGTGTTTTCTGATTATGAAAACCAATATAAGTTCCGGGTTGGAAATTAGCCCGGCTTCTTTGATTCAACTTGCAAGGCTTATTCTTGATATGTTCCGTTATTTGTCCAGAGACGTCGGGAAAAGGTTCACAGAAGGTATAACCTTGGGGCAGTTAGTATTTCTTAAAAAAATAGATGCCGGTTGCAATAAAGTCTGTGACCTTTCAGAGAAACTGCGTATTACTCCCGCAGCTGCCTCCAAAACGGTCGATTGCATGGTTGAAGCTGATTTAATAAGCAGGTTTCGTTCTGAAGACGATAAGCGCGTTTCGATTTTAAGGCTGACCGGACGCGGAAAAGAGGCGCTGCACAAAAATATTTTAATCCTGAAAGAGATTATGGACGAGAGTTTTGGCGTCCTTTCTCAAGAAGAGATCGACGAACTAATCCGAATTTTCACCAAAGTTATTTCACAGTATGATTAAATTATTTTAAGCAAATGTATCATTAGAGAGAAGGGGTCGACGGATGTTTGCTGAGAAGAGTGTCTTAGAGCAGGAAAAAAATACGGACTGGATTATTCCGACCTTAATAACGGTTATCGGCGGATTTATGGCAATTTTGGATGCCAGTATCGTTAATGTGGCTATTCCGACAATGATGAATGATTTTCAAACAACATTATCGCATATTCAATGGGTATCGACTATTTATATGCTGACGCTGGGAGTTATTGTCCCCACCAGCGGTTGGTTGGGTGACAAGCTCGGATACAAAAAACTCTATATTTACTCCCTGATGGTGTTTACTGCCGGATCAACGCTTTGTGCGGCAGCTACTTCAGAAAACCTTCTGATAGTTTCCAGAATTATCCAGGCTATTGGCGGCGGAATGATTATGCCGACGATGATGACGATGGTTTTCTCACTTGTCCCTAAAGACAGGTTTGGTCAGGCCTCGGCCTTAGTGGGAGTGACTATGATGGTTGCGCCGGCTATTGGGCCGACACTTGGCGGATATTTAGTGGAATATATCAGCTGGAGGTGGATATTTACTCTCAATTTGCCCATTGGGATATTGGCCGTCATTTTATCGTTCCTATTTTTACGTGAAATACCTACATACCGCGAGGCAGGCAAATTTGATATTCTTGGTTTTATCACATCTTCAGCAGGGTTGTTTTGCCTGCTTCTGGCTTTATCTCAAGGGCAGGATTGGGGATGGACATCAATGCCTATTGTGTTGTTGTTGTGGATCAGCTGCGGTTTTCTGGGAATCTTTGTTTTCCACGAACTAACAACCTCCAATCCTTTATTAGATTTGAGAATATTTAAAATTCCTGTTTTTAGTCTTGGTAATGTGATGACTGCTTTATTTAATATTGTTCTGTTCAGCAATTTGTTTTACGTCCCTTTTTTTCTTCAATCCATTCGCGGCATGGGAGCATTGGACGTTGGTGTTTTAATGCTGCCTCCGGCGCTTCTTTCTTTTGTGATGATGCCGATTTCCGGATTACTTTTCGATAAAATCGGACCAAAATTACCGGTTACTATTGGTGCAATTGTGACGGCACTCTCTATTTATTTGTTTTCTCATATCGATATAAATACTCCACTTCGAACAATAATATTTTGGAATTGCCTTCGTCAAACCGGGATGAGTTTATCAATGATGCCGATACAGAGTGCCTTTATGACGGTCCTTCCCCCTGAATCAGTCAGCCGGGGGTCCGCGATCAATAATATTCTCAACCGGGTAGCCAGTTCCTTCGGCCTGGCGATCCTGACCCTTTTTGTCACTAACCGTACGGTCCTGCACTCCACTTATATAGGCTGGAATGTTTCCGGTCAGGCCATTAATGATTTAGTAGCCCATGGAGTGGCGGGACAACAAACAATCACCAATCTTCTGGGAGCAGCAATTTATCAAATTTCTTTTGTCAAAGCAATTAATGAGATGTTTTTAATTTCAACAGTTTTGAGTTTAATATTGATATTTCCCAGTCTCTTCTTAAAGAAAGCCCCTATCCGTTCAGGGACTGTCAGTTCGGTTATGGAATAAGCGCCATAACTGTGGATTAAATTTGTAACAGATAATTTTATGGAGGAGCAGAAATGAAAAATAAGAAAAAAATATTAATTGGAATGTTTGTGATAATACTTGTTGTGGCGGGAGCCATCATTTTATATTATTGGGAAGAGGGGCGCAATTATGTAAAAACGGAGGATGCCAGGATAACAGCGAATACCGTAACCGTCTCTCCGCTCATCTCCGGACGGATTACTTCTTTGAAAGTGCGTGAAGGAGATTTTGTCGGTGCCGGAAGTACTCTGGGTTGGCAGGAGACCAGTACCATGGCCACTTCAGCCGGAGTCAGCATTAATAGTCTCAATCCGGTTGGCAGTGTGGCTGTCGGCAAAGCCGAGATTACTGCTCCAATTTCCGGACAGATAATAAAATTGATGGCGGAGCCCGGCCAGATGGTTGGCCCGGGACAGTCTTTAGCGATAATCGCGGATACGGAAGATCTTTATGTTACGGCCAATATTGAGGAAACATCGATTCAAAGGGTAAAACCCGGTCAGGATGTGGAAATCTCGATTGATGCCTTACAAAATAAAAAAGTATTGGGTAAAGTTGAGGAGATCGGCAAAGCAACTATCTCCACCTTTTCCATCATTTCAACGCAAAGCTCAAACGGCAGCTTTACGAAAGTTGTACAGTTGATCCCGGTAAAAATTCGTTTTCCGGGAATTAATAAGCTTGATTTGCTTCCCGGCATGAGTGTGGAAGTTAAAATTCATTTATTTGAGAAATAGGAGAGGGGCGAAATAATGTCGGAAAATAGTACTATTTCAAGGGTAGAGAATCCACGTCGGAAGCTTCTTCCGCTTTTCGGGCTGATCATTGTGCTGGGGCTGGGAATTTTGATATATAGTGTAATGAGCAGTAAACCTGCATTGGTGGCCGAGGGCGGCACTATAAAAATTGGCTGTCCAATCCGGCAAGACTTAGCCGGAGAAGTGGAAATGACGGGAGTCCTTGATTCAAACGGAACATCAAATATTTCTTCGCAAATTTCAGGGGTAGTCTCTCAAGTAATGGTGAAAGTAGGCGATAAAGTTAAAAAGGGCGATGTCCTGCTCTCATTAGACCAAAGAGATCTTCAGATACAGCTCAGTCAAGCCCAAATTAACGTTCAAAAGGCCCAGAATGCTGCCGACCAGGCCAAAATTGCCTATGAACAGGCAGAAACCGATTACGAACGTAGCCAACAGTTATATCAATCAGAGGTCCTTTCCAATAGCGATTTAGAACAAATAACACAGAAAAGAGATTTATGCAAATTCCAATATGAGGCTGCCTTGAATATAGGAATCCCAGCAGCCGGGGAGAGTTTAAAGCTGGCTCAACTGGCTATGAATAAGACTGATCTGGTTAGTCCGGTCGATGCATCTGTGGCAACATGCAGTATTAACCCCGGTGATTTTATTAATGCTAATACTAGTGGTGCAGTAATCACGCTGGTTATGGATGATATAGTAACTTTGGCCGGTAATGTTAATGAAAAATTTATTAATATTCTTCAAGTCGGGCAAAAGGTGGATGTGCAGATTGATAATCTGGTGGGAGTTAATGTTAGCGGAGAAATAAGCTATATCAGCCCGGTATCCATTCCGACAGGTCAATTTTTCCCGGTGAAGATAACGCTGCAGAATCCTGATAGCCTGCTCAAGCCGGGAATGACAGCCAGCGCCGTAATCCATGTTATGCAGACGGGTTCTGTTACAGTTCCGAAAACGGCCATTATCCGTCGTGATGGGCAGACTTGTGTTTTTGTCGTTAAGGATAAAAAGGCAGTCCAGACCTGGGTTATTGTCGGGCTGCAAGGGGATAAATTTGTCGCTATCGATCAGGGATTAACAACCGAAGAAGAAATCGTAACAGATGGAACCGATGCTGTTCTGGATGGGATGACTTTGCCCCTTGAGTCTTGAGCCCTGGAGTTACTTCCGAATTATTATTAAAATCATGCGATTCCATGGGCGATTTCACAGGAGAATATTACTACTCCAAAACTCCCGGAACAAAATGTTTATTTATTTGTTTTAACGGAAAGCTATTGACAACTACTCAGGAAGGTCAATTGTTAAAAGGTACTGTTAGACTATAATAATTGTTTAAAAGGACGGATACAGAATGGAAAAGGGCAAACTTATATACAAGTTAAAGGAATTTCATGTTCTTGAGATATATCAAGTAGATTTTTATAATTCCCAGATAAAATCGCTGGAAGAACCTCGAATTAAAAAAGCTTTTGAGCGATTTGTTATAAGAGAAAAGGAACATGCTGATTTTTTTGCTCAGAAGCTAAAAGAATTGGATAGCTCACCTTCGAAGGTAATTTCTCCTGCCTTTGCCGCAGCAGGTTTTATAACAGGAAAAGCTTTGGATCTCTTAAGTTTAAAAGATAGATATAAGCTGGGAATTTCTTTCGAAAACAAGGCTGTTGAAATGTATCAAAGCTTTATTGAAATGTCTGCAAAGGATCCTCAACTAAATGAGTTGAACGACTACCTTTGGCATTATATGATAGATGAAGAGGAACATCAGTTCTGGTTTAAAGAACAACTATCCAAAATAAGTAACTCAAATCATTGAAGCACAATCATAGCGCAGGTAATTTCGGGGTAATAGATTCACTGAAATTTAAGCGAAAAATAAGAAAATAAAAGACCGACCTTCATTTTCAGATGATCGTCGGTCTGTATTTACTTTCAAATTAACGCGATCTTATTGCTGCTTCACATATGGAAACATCTTCTTCAGGGGTTCCGCCGCATACTCCAATTCCCCCGATCACCTTGCCGGCATCTCCCCTGATCGGCAGGCCGCCGGGAATAGTAGTGAGCCTGTCGTTCCAGTTTTGTCTGCTAAAGCCTGCACCCGGTTTTGACGGATCTCCGAATTTATCGATATCCGAACTTGGCATTCTAAAAACTGCTGCGGTCCATGCCTTGTCACGAGCTATATCCACGGTTGGAATCAGGGACTCATCCATTCGATAGAGGGCAACTAAAAATCCTTTATTATCAACCACTGCAACGCTGCACAGTATGTTCATTCCCCGGGCTTGCTTAATTGCAGCTTTTATCATCTTCTTAGCAATGTCTAGATTCATAACCATGATTTTTTTCCCCTTTCCTAGAAAAGAACTAGTCAATTTCCTCGTACACAGCGGCATAACCAGCTTGAACAACTGTAGTATCGCTAACTTCTCCTACGCCGTCCGGAACGCCGCTGCAACCGATTCCTCCGATTACCTTCATATCATCGTCTCTTATGGGGATGCCGCCTGGAATGAAAACGAGACGCAGTTTGGCCTGGGTTAACAGTCCCATCCCACCGCTTCCGATTATTGGCCCTATGGTACGGGAATCGAGCATTCTGGCCAGCCTTAAGGTCGGTCCGCCCGTATATGCCGCGGAAAAGGCTTTATTGATGGCAATATCGGTAGTCATGGGGCTGGCACCGTCCATCCTGTGAAAGGCGATAACCGATCCTGACCCGTCAACAACGGCAATGCTACAGGGAAAGCCGGCAAGGCCGGCCCATCTTTCGGCAGCTTCAAGAATTTTTTCGGCTATTTCTAAGGTTACTTCTTTCATTATAAGCCTCCTCACGATTATTGGTATATATCCAGTGAAACCGGTTGCTTAAGCCATGAGGACAGTTCGAGCGTCACCGAAGCGAAGAGGAGGTCCGAAGGGAAAACGATGGAACCGTCCCCATGGCTCTCCCATGGCTTTTAGTCATTTATTAAAGGAAGATTGTCGGCGGCAACCACGTCTACTCCGGTGTCTAAGAAATTTTTTATAATTACTTCACCGATCTTTAAAGTATGATTAACCTTTATTTTAGCCAGAGCAAACATGCCCTGTTTGAGCTGAGTTTTTAAAATAGGTTTATCGGTTTTAACCGGCAGCAGGGGCCGGCTGCTGTTTCCTGTGCGAACAGTAGCTGTGAGTATTCTGACGGGATTCAGATATTCCTCAAGGGCATATGCTTTGCCCTCCCGGCAAGAATTTCCCTGAACTTTGCTTACTTCTCCATTATCGTTGAGGGTCAACGTTATCTCGCACCCCAGGGGACAGCCCACGCAAATTATCATTTTTTCTTCGGGCATTATTTTCAGCCTCCTTTAACCTGGCAGTCAACAACTATTTCCTTACCTTCGTACTTTTGCAATTCAGCGGCGGAAACTTCCACCTTTACCATGGTGCTGGGTTTAACTCCCATTATGGTCAAGCTCGACATAATATCTCCTACTTTTATTTTAACGTTTTTTTCAGGTTCTTTTACCCGCATATAGAGGGTTGCATCGTTTTCTCCGCTGATGACTTGCGGTAAAACATATTTTATGTTTCTGCCCGGTTTTAACGTTATCTGTTCCTCCGGGATCTTTCTCCCTTGAGCAAACTTTGCTGCGTTTTCTCCGGCTAGTTCGCTTTCCCAGGAAACGTTATCGACCAGGTCGTGAACGTGAAGTACATTTCCTCCGGCAAAGATACCTGAAATATTGGTCTGCCTCATCTCATTCACCACCGCGCCTCCGGTTAGCGGGTCCAATTTAACTCCGGCCATTGTTGAAAGTTCGTTTTCCGGAATAAGGCCGACGGATAGGAGAAGAGTATCGCATTCTATTTTTCTTTCTGTTCCGGCGATGGGTCTTTGCCGGGCATCCAAGGCTGCAATAGTCACCGCTTCTATTCTGTCCTCGCCATGTATCTGCGTAATGGTATGCTGAAGGAGCACCGGTATCTGAAAATCATGCAGGCATTGTACCTCATTTCTGATTAACCCGCCGACATATGGCAGTATTTCCACCACACCTTTAACCTGAGCCCCTTCCAAAGTAAGACGGCGGGCCATTATCATCCCAATGTCACCGGTACCCAGTATGACGATCTTATTGCCCGGCACAAAGCCTTCAATATTAACAAGTCTCTGGGCTGTTCCGGCGGTCAGCACTCCTGCCGGTCTGGTTCCGGGTATATTTATACCCCCTCTGCTTCGTTCCCGGCAACCCATGGCCAGAACTATGGACTTCGGTTTCAAGGTAAAAAGGCCGTCCCGGCTGTTAACAGCCGTAATTTCCCGCTCCCCGGAAACTTTAAGCACCATCGTGTCCGGCAATGGTTTCACGCCTGTATCCATCAGCTTTTCGGCAAAGCGGTAACTGTATTCGGGACCGGTAAGGTTTTCTCCAAAATAGAGTAAGCCGAAGCCGTTATGAATGCATTGATGCAGCAACCCTCCCAGCAGTGCGTCCCTCTCTATGATCACCACATTTTCAGCTCCGGTTTCCTTTGCCCTGATGGCTGCAGCCATTCCTGCCGGCCCCGCGCCGATAACGGCTACATCTATATCTTCTAACTTCATTTATTCTACCTCCAGTAATTCTTTGCTTTTATGCAGCAAGTACCTGGATTGGCCGCCCTTCTTGGTTACTTCTTCCTCGGAAATACCCAACTCCCGCGCTAAAATTTTAATTATCTTGGGGCCGCAGAAACCGCCATGACAGCGCCCCATGCCCGGTCTGCATCTAAACTTAACCCCATCCAGGCTTCTCGCCCCGTTTTTTATTGCGGCAACTATTTCCCCTTCGGTAACCGTTTCGCAGCGGCAGACTATATGTCCGTACCTTTGATCTTTCGCCATAAGCTCTCTCTTTTCGTCATCCGAAAGCTCGTTAAAGACAGGAGGAGCTTTTCGAAACGGTTGGAAGTCGGGATTTTGTTCCAGCTTCAGCCCTTCCCGGGCCAACAGGCCGATCATTTCCCGGGCTGCCGCGGGCGCGGCACAAATACCGGGAAAACCAATACTGGCGTTAATAAAGCGTGGCAACCACCTCGATACTCCCACAGAACATTCATGCCAGCCCACTTCAAAGTTCCTATACATAATAAAGCCGACCCACGAATTGATAATATCTCTCTCCGATATTGCCGGCACCAATTGTCGGGCATGTTCGAAAGCTGCATCGGCTATCTTTTTGTCTGTCGCGTGGTCGTGTATCTTCCCCAGTCGCTGCGAGCCCGGAGAGGTTCCAAAAAATAAATTCCCATAAACTGTGGGGTTTATTGTCCCGTGTTCCTCCATGGTTACCATATGGTTAACCAGGTTTCCCACCTTTTGATCCAGGACAGCCATGTACGATTTTACAGGATACAACGCAAAATCGTCTGCATTAACCTTTTGCGCAATTTTAACGACGTATTCTCCTGCCGCATTAATAATGTACCGGCAGTTTATTGTTCCTTTATTTGTCTCTACGGCAAATCTATCCGCTTGATGCCATATATCCAGCACTTCGGTTTCCAGCATCGTCAAAATACCATTTTGCCTTGCATTTTCAGCCAGGGCGATGGTTAGTCTCACAGGGTCTATAACGGCGATATTGGGGTCATATACTGCACCGATAAATTCCTTATTAATGTTGGGCTCCCAACTGTGGAGTGTTTCTCTATCGATAAGCTGCAGCGGCTCTGCTTGCGGCATGTACTTGCCGCTCCATTCCTCAAATTTTTGCAGCATTTTTTTGGGATGGCGCATTCCCGCTTGATTCTTAAACAACGTTAAGGAGCCGATTTTTTGATACGGCACCTGAAGTTCTCGGCATAAAGGCTCCATTAAAGGCCTACCGGCCCAAACCAGACGACTGTTGTGATATTCCGGCCTGAATTTAATAACATTCGAGCCCTGGTTTACGATAGTAGAGCTGCTTTTGGTAATACCCTGGCCGAAATCCATCCCTTTTTCTACCAGCGTTACATCAGCCTTATACTTGGATAGTCCTCTTGCTATTGCCGCTCCGGCAATACCACCGCCGATAATTAATACTTCCGTTTCATATATAGCCATATACAACCTCCCAGTAAAATATATGTACTAGTCGTTAGGTTGAAAACAATAATTATTATTTATAACAATATTCAACAATTGATAAGAAATTTCCTGTAGATTTTCAAATAATTAATATCTGCTTTACTTCTAACACTAAAAAATGATAGTTGACAAAAAAGAGTATAGGTGCTATATACTTATTGTTGACGAATTTGCCTTTTAAATATCAAGAATCAGCTCCACACTTTTACGGGTGAGGCGGGAGGGTGTATTAATGGGCTTAACAGGAATTTGGGCGGTTATGCTAAACAAAAGAGCAAAAAAGGATTCCAGGCATGTGCTTGATAGCCTTGAGATCGGAACAGGGGAGGTAATTGCGGATATCGGCTCCGGCGGCGGGCTTTTTGTCTTTGAGTTTGCCGAAAGAATAGGCTCCGGCGGAAAGGTATTTGCTGTGGATACAAACAAAGCCCTGCTGTCGCGGCTGGAAAAGATGCTGCAAAAACAGCAGATTGAGAATGTAGAAACGCTCCTCGGCAATGAAGACGGCTGTCCTCTGCCAAAGTCAAGCTGTGACTTGATTTTTATGCGGAATGTGTTTCACCACATTGCCAACCCTGTATTATATTTACGGAATGTGAAAGAAAGCCTGAAATCCGGCGGAAGGCTGGCAATTATTGAATGGAGCCCGGATATGCGGCGCAACTATATAAGCCGCGCCGGACACTGCACCCCGGAGGGGGAAATTCGCCGGGTAATGCAGGAGGCGGGCTTAGGACATTTAAAAACATTAGATTTTTTAGAAGGGCAATCCTTCAATATCTTTTCTAATTAAGTCGCACCTTGCCCGGCGTTTCACCCGAGTAGCTGGCGTATACGAAAGCAAAGAGGAAAGCAATTTTTCGCTGTAGTACTATGTAATTCAAGATCAGGAAACGTCTGAAAAAAGCGGTTAGGGGAGAGTGCCTTCTATCGGCCCGTTGTCCGCTGTCGGCTGCCATTCGTAACCGCAGCGGACAGCCCGGATCATCCGGGGGAGGGTTTTCTTTTTGCTGCCGCTGAAAATTTCTTCCATGGCTGCTTCAGTCTTCTCCATGCCGACAACTTTGCAGGCGTTGATAAGCATACCAAGCATGACCATATTGGCCATTTTGTGCTCACCCACCTGCTGATGCGCAATCTCGCTGGCAGGGAGGCATATTTTTGTTACGTCTTTTCTGGTAACAAGGGATGCTTCTACAAAGGAAGTATTGACGATTAACAGTCCGCCTTCTTTCACCTTGTCCTGGTATTTGAAGAGGGATGGTTTGCTCATGCAAAAGAGACAGCAGGGAGCCTCAGCAAAGGGAGAACCGATACGCTCGGAGGAGATAACCACAGTACAGCTTGCCGCGCCTCCTCTCATCTCCACCCCGTAGGATGGCATCCAGGTGACGTGTTTAGACTCCAGCATGGCGGCATGGGCCAGGACATCCCCGGCCAGGAGAATCCCCTGTCCGCCGAACCCGGAAAAGACGACATCATAATAATCCATTGACTGGTTCACTCTCCTTCCGTCCCTGTATCCTGTCCCGCTCCTGCCCCGGTATCCTTGTAAATTCCCGGCGGAAAGGCGGGAAGGACTTTTTCATCAATATGTTTAATGCACTGTTGCGGAGCAAGTCCCCAGTTGGTGGGGCAGGCGGAAAGGAATTCCACAAAGGAGAAGCCCCGTTTATCCAGTTGTGCTTCAAAGGCCCGCTGCAATGCGCGGCGTGCTTTTTTCACATGGGCCGGGGTATGCAGGCATACTCTGGCGGCAAAGGCCACACCCTCCAGGGGGGCCAGCATTTCTGTCATTCGCAGCGGATAACCGTCATTGTGATGGTCCCGTCCGGAGGGCGAAGTGGTGGTGCGCTGGCCCAGCAGGGTAGTGGGAGCCATCTGCCCTCCTGTCATCCCATAGACGCTGTTATTAATAAAAAGAACCGTGACATTTTCTCCCCGGTTGGCCGTGTGAATAACCTCGGCAATGCCGATGGCCGCCAGGTCGCCGTCGCCCTGGTAAGTAAAGACGAAATGCTCCGGCAGCACCCGTTTAATTCCGGTGGCCACGGCCGTGGCCCGTCCGTGGGGAGCTTCGCAGGTATCAATTGCTACGTAATCATAGAGGAAAACCCCGCACCCCACCCCCGGAACGCCGATGGCCTTCTCCTGCAGATCAAAATGGTCCAGCGTTTCGCAGAGAAGGCGGTGAGCGATGCCGTGATGGCAGCCGGGACAGAAATGAAAGCCGGTCTCCCGTAGCGTGGCCGGTCTAGCGAACACTTTTTGCAAGAGAATCGCCTGCCTTTATGAATTTTTCTATTTCTTCCAGTATTTGATACGGAGTGGGAATACTGCCGCCCGGACGGGCCAGCAGACGGCACTGGCAGCCGGGATAAACGGAGAGACGAACGTCATCCCACATTTGCCCCGTGTTCATCTCCACCGTCAGGACCTTGCCCGCGAGGCGGGAAACCTGGCGGACGGTGTCAGCGGGGAAAGGAAAGAGGGTAATGGGGCGTACAAGGCCGACCCTGAAACCCCGGGAACGGGCCAGCGCGACCGCTGATGCAACCATGCGCGAGCAGGAACCAAAGGAGACGAGCAGAAGATCCATCTGCTCCTCCAGGTCCGTCTCTACCAGCACTTCCGTCTCCTCCAGACGCCGGTATTTTTCGTGCATGTGCCGGATATGTTTCTCCATTTCCCCATCGGCCAGGAAAAGGGATTTAATCAGTTGGGGATTGCGCCCCTTGGCACCGGTAAGGGCCCATGGTTTGGCGGGGATCTCCACCTCCGGCGGCGAGAGTGTCACCGGTTCCTTCATCTGCCCCAGGATGGCATCAGCCAGGATCATGGCCGGATTGCGGAACTTGTCTGCCAGGTGGAAAGCCTTGATTGTCAGACTGTACATCTCCTGCACCGAATTGGGCGCCAGCACAATTATACGGTAATCACCATGCCCGCCTCCCCGGGTGGCCTGCCAGTAATCTCCCTGGCAGGCGGCAATCCCGCCCAGTCCGGGACCGAGACGTGTAATATTGACGATTAGCGCCGGCAGCTCCGAACCGGCCATGTAGGAAAGCCCTTCCTGCATGAGTGAAATACCCGGTCCGGAGGAAGAGGTCATGGCCCGTGCTCCGACTGCCGCTGCGCCCAAAAGCATGTTGATGGAGGCGATCTCACTCTCCGCCTGCATAAAAACGCCTCCGACCTCAGGCAGCAGCGCCGACAAATGTTCGGAGATCTCGTTCTGAGGGGTAATAGGGTAACCGAAATAATACCGGCACCCCGCGGTAATCGCTCCTTCGGCCAGGGCGATGCTCCCCCGCATCATCTTACGCTCCTTCACTTGCGACCACCCGCCTTCTTTCTTTTTCGATAAACTTCGATAAGAACTTCGGGACATATTTCCGCACAGAGAGCACAGCCTGTACAGGGCGCTGCGTCATTGTTCGTAAAGACGGCCGGGTTATATCCCAGGTTGTTGATTCTGCTTTGGTCAATGCCGATTAGTTTCCGCGGGCAGGCGAGGACACAGTACGAACACCCCTTGCAGCCTGCTTCCTTGATCACAATATAACTCATAAAATCTCTCCCACCGGATTAATGTTCATAGAAACATTCAGCGTAATATTTAAATTATACGCTAAATCTGACGAATGGGCAAAAAAAATATGCAAAGGCGGTTAGTAAAAGTTTGTTGAATCTTGAGTAGGAATAGGTTTATGATGAGAGTCTTATTTTTATTTTATAAGCATAATAGCACAATTTGACGTTAAATTTTTCCTTGTTTACTGGTATAATGTCTATAATTTAAGGGAAAGGAAAGAATAATGTCATAAAATGGTAGCAGAAGGAAGGGATGAAGAGGTAAGTGCCAAATTTTAGTAGTATGGCAAAAGCATTTTTCTACTTAAATGAGAAAATTGGAGAAAACACGCTGCTAATTTCCATAAGGCGGGGACTTACATATCTAATTCCTCTGGTGATGATTGGTTCCCTGGCTTTGGTTTTTGTGAGTTTGCCTGTTCCGGCGTACCAACAATTAATGGAAGAAGTCTTCGGCAGTCAGTGGAAAAATATTTTTCTTTATGTCCGTGACGGTACTTTCAATATCCTGTCGCTTCTTATGGTTCTTTCCATCAGCTATTCATATTCTGCCGGTTCCGACGGACGCGGACGATATGGACACAATGTAAGCCCGATTATTACGGCTTTAGTGGCTTTATCTTCATTTGTGGCAATTTCCGGAATCAGCAAAGAGGGATTTACTATAGCGAATTTTGGAGTAATAGGTATTTTTATGGCCATAATGGTAGCTGTTATTTCTTCCATGCTTTTTCTGAAGCTCTGTTCCATCGGGGCTCTGAGAATAAGGGCTTTTACCGACGGGGCTAACCTGGTCTTCAATGATGCTTTAACGTCCATTTATCCTGCTGCTATTACTGTAACTGCCTTTGCCGGTATCAATCAGGCCCTGATGTTCCTTTGGGGCATAGCGGATTTGCAAAGTTTTCTGGCGGACTTTTTGAATAATATATTTTCCAGAATGGAATCTCCATTTTGGAGTGCTATTTTGTTTATAGCTCTGGTACATATTTTCTGGTTTCTGGGTATGCATGGCAGTAATATCCTTGAACCGGTGGCCCAGAGCATATTTGTACCGGCTCTCACAGTCAATAAATTGTTGGTTGAGTCCGGTCAGGCACCGACAGAAGTCTTCACCAAAACCTTCTTCGATACTTTTATTCTGATGGGAGGTTGCGGGACAATTCTCTGTCTTATATTGGCTCTTTTCATCAAGGGTAGACATAAAAACCAATTGCAGCTGGCAAAATTATCATTTATCCCTGTTTTTTTTAATATAAATGAGCTGATCGTTTTTGGTATCCCCATTGTTTTCAACCCGGTTTATCTTATACCTTTTCTCTTTGTCCCGATAATCTTGACGGTGAGTTCCTTTTTCTCTATTCATTACGGTCTGGTGCCCCATACAAGCAATCTTGTGGAATGGACAACCCCAATTTTTTTAAGCGGCTATTACTCAACCAATTCAATTAACGGCAGTCTTTTGCAACTGTTCAATTTGGTTTTGGGAACTCTCTGCTATTTACCCTTTATTAAACTTGCCCAAGGTGTTTCGGATGCCCAGGGAAGGAATAATCTGAACAAGGTGTATGCCATGTTCAGGCAAAGTGAGGAACGGGGGACGGCTTCCACGCTCTTGACCAGACAGGACGACATTGGCAATATAGCGAGATTTCTGGCGGCAGATTTGCAGCATGACCTGCAAAATAACAAAGTAGCTTTATATTATCAGCCGCAGGTGGATTTTGACGGCAATGTTTTTGGCGTGGAAGCATTGTTGAGGTGGAAGCATGACAGTTATGGATATATCTATCCTCCCTTGGTTATTGCCCTTGCTGAGGAATCACGGCTTACAGATAAGCTTGGTTCCTGGATATTGGATACTGCCTGCAATGATCTGAAAAAAATATCTGAACTAAACCTTCAAGATATAACTGTATCAGTAAATGTTTCCGCGGTTCAATTGGAGAACGACAGCTTTATCAAAAATCTTAAAGCAAGTATTGAAAAACATAAGATCAGGCCAAGGAACCTGAAAATTGAAATAACAGAGCAGCTAGCCCTGGCTAGCAGCAGTAAAATTATCGAGCGGATTAACTCAATTAAAGAAATGGGAGTCAAACTGGCCATGGATGATTTCGGCATGGGGCACAGTTCTCTTAAGTACCTCAAAGAATATTCTTTTGACACCATTAAAATCGATGGTTCTCTCATTCGGGAGCTCTCTTCCAATAATAACTGCTCTAATATTATTTCATCCATCGTCTATTTGAGTAAATCATTAAACTTTTCGATTATAGCAGAATATGTGGAAAATGAGGAGCAAAGGATCATTCTACACGAGCTTGGTTGTGACCAATATCAAGGCTATCTTTACAGCAAAGCCGTCCCCAATAATGAGGTAATTGATTATATTAAGGGTCAGAGTTTTCGATAGTTTTCTATAACAAAAAAATGGCAGATTTTCATTATTTTATGAAGGTAATTAAAAGCAAAATGTAGAAAACACTTTAATAAAAGAAAAGAAGAAGGAAAAATTTGAGGCAAAATTTTATCCGGAGGCAGGGACCCAAAATAGAGAATATTTTTACTGAGGAGGAAGAAGATGGAAATTCGTGAAAGTAAAAGCGGGTCTCTGGTTATTCTTGAGCTGCACGGAAGGCTTGATGGAAGCACCTCAGGAACGCTGGAGAAATATTTTCTGGAGTTGCTGAACAAAGGAGAGAAATATTTTGTTTTTGACTTCGAGCAGTTGGATTACATCAGCAGCGCAGGACTGAGGATACTGCTCCTGGCAGCGAAGAAAACGAAGGGCACCGGCGGTAAAATAGCCCTTTCATCTCTCAAGGAGCACGTTAAAGAGGTCTTTGACATTGCCGGTTTTACTGCTATCTTTACCATCTGCTCCACCTGCGCTGATGCTGTTGCGCTGTTGAATCAATGAAAAATCGAGAAAGGGAAAAGATGAAATGTCCAACGATAATACCCGCAAATTATCCCTTGAACTCACCCTGCACTCCACATTACTGCCGGTGGTGACTTCCCTGACGGAAAAAGCGTCCCTGGCTTTCGGTATGGAGAAACGTGACGCCCTGCGGCTGACACTGGCGGTGGAAGAAGTTTTCAGTTACCTCGCGCAAAAGAGCCGTCATAATGAAATGATCTCCCTGCACTGCCTTGACGGCAGGTACTATATTGAAATTAAATTTATCTTCCCCCTGAAAGACTTGAATTTAAGGGCATTCAACCTTACTTCCACCGTCTCGCCGGAAGATGAAGCGCAATGGGAGGAAATGGGGCTGTTGCTGGCATCACGCCAGGTAGACCGTCTTCAGCTTTTTCCGGTAAACAACCGCAACATGTGTCTCTCCCTCTCTAAAGATAAGTCTTACCCGAAAGCAGGGGGAGAAAGACCTGTTCTCCAGGAAGATTTACAGGATTTCTTCATTTCCGTACCCGGCGCAGAAGATATTAAACAATTCTGCCGGGGAATCATCGCAAATTATGAAAGTTACTTCTATCCTCCTTTTATACTTCTGCCGGGAAAACTGGTGGATATGGTGAGCAGTGGTGAATACCATGCCGCACTGGCCTATAATAAGAAGAAACAGGTTATGGGAGGGATAATCTGGAGTGAACAGCAGGAGAAAACCGTGGAATGTTTCGGCCCCTATGCTTTCACCGTTAACCCGGAAATGACGGCAAAACTTCTGGAGCATTGTCTGGAACAGGTCGGCCGTTCCCGCGCCCCTGGCCTGCTAAATCGCTGCATCAGGCCCGGTTCTCTGGCGGAAGGCTATTTTGAAAAGCTGGGAGCAACCGTCTTTCATCAACCGGAGGGCCGCACCAGGGAAAAAACGGCTTTTTACCGGCAGCTGGGCGAAGATCTGGGAGACAGGGTCTGGGTTCATCCCATGCTGACGGAATTTTTGACGGAAGAGTACCGGCGTCTTTATCTGCCCCGGGATATTCGTGAACTTAAGGAAATGGGGGAGCAGAATCATGCCCATGACCTTGCCCATTCCGTGTTCTCCTGCGAATTTGCCCCAAAAGAGGTGACCCTGCGCCCCCTTTTAGGAGGCGCAGACGCGGCTCTCAACCTGGAGCAGCACCTGCAACTTTTTGCCCAAGAGGATATTAAAAATATCTTTTTTGAACTCGATCTGGGAGAAGAATGGCCAGGCCGGCTGGTCCCCGCACTGCTGGAAAACAAATTTTACCCATGCCTAATTTTGCCCTATGCCGGAAAAGGGGATATCCTACTCTTTCAGCACCGGGCAGGTGAAAAAAGATGATAGTACCTACTCTGAACGAACTGGTTCCTTCATACATAAAAGGCTTTGACGCCTATATCCCCAGCAAACCGGACCCGGAACTGAAAAAACTTTTTGGCTGTACAAGACTTTACCGTCTCAACAATAATGAAAACCCCCTGGGACCTCCACCTGCAGCCCAAGAAGTTCTGTGCAGGTTCCATCCGCCCCTGGCGGCAGTTTATCCCAGCGGAGATTCGTATTATCTCAGGGAAAAACTGGCTGAGATGCACGGTTTACACCCGGAACAGATCCTGGTCGGCAACGGAGCCAATGAAGTCATAACCTTTGTCATTAAAGCTTTCTGCGAAGCGGGCGACAATATTATAACCGCTGATAAAACCTTTGCCGTCTATGAGTGGGTAGCCATCTTCTCCGGTTATGAAGCACGCCTCGTTCCGTTAAAAGATTTGGTCTTTGACGATGAGGGCATGCTGGAAAGGATTGATGGCAGGACAAAAATAATTTTTATCTGCAACCCCAATAATCCCACAGGCACCTATTGGAACAGGGAAAAACTCTGCCGTTTTCTGGACAGCATCGACGGAAAACAGATTGTGGTGGTGGACGAGGCCTATTTTGAATTTGTGGAAAAGGAAGATTTTCCGGACGGCATCTCACTGCTTGACCGCTATCCCAACCTGGTGGTTTTTCGCACCTTTTCCAAGATGTACGGGCTGGCGGGGCTGCGTATCGGCTATCTGGCGGGCAATAAGGACGTGGTCGAGATAATTCGCCGGGCCTGCGTGGTTTACTCCGTCAACACCCTGGCCCAGGAAGCGGCCCTGCGCGCCCTGGATGACAGGGAGGACCATATCCGGCGCACCAGAAATCTCCTGCGCGAAGAAAAGGACTATCTGCGCCGGCATTTGACCGCTTTGAAGCTGCCCTTTGTCATCAATGAGGGCAATTTCGTCATGGTAAAGCTGCCCATGAGCGACACGCTGGCCTACCGTAAGCTCATGGGCCGCGGAGTGATGGTGCGCACCATGACCGGCTTCCGATTTCCCAACTATATTCGCATAACCATCGCCCGCCATGAAGCTATGGAGGCGCTGGTCGACGGTTTGAAAACCATTCTTTGAAATGGCAGGAGGTATTAGATTAAAATGAACAGTGACGATTACAGGCAGCAAAACGAAGCCTCCCTGGTCATACGCTTAATGGAGGAGCAGGACGCCCCCGGAGTCGTTGAACTGTACAGAGCGGTTTATGGCGACGAATATCCGGTAAAAACCGTCTATGACCCGGAGAGCATTATCCGGCAGCAGCAAAATGGAGATATGCTGCGCATCCTGGCCCTCTCCGGCCCTAAGGTCGTGGGACAGGTGGCTCTTTACCGCTCATCCTCACCCAACCGGATGCTCTATGAAGAGGGACAGGGCATTGTTCTGGCGGATTACAGGAAGCGGGGAATTATTCAGCAGTGCATGAACTGCGGTCACCTGGAAGTTTATCCGCGGCTGCAGATTGAACAGATATGGGGGGAAGCTGTCTGCAACCACACCTTCATGCAAAAAGTATGCGCGCATCTGGATTATTGCGAAACAGGCCTGGAGCTCGATTTAATGCCGGCCTCATCATACGCTAAAGAGCAGAGCAGCAAGGGGAGGGTCTCTACCCTGCTTGTGTTTAAAACCTACAAAGCCCGTGCCCGGACAGTCTACCTGCCGGAGCATTATGAGGATTCCCTGCGCTACCTCTATACCGTCTGTAATTTCGGCCACAATTTCCTGCCCGCCCGGGACCCGCTTCCCCCTTCGGCAACCCTGGGCAAGGAAGAAATATTTGAGGGTGCAGGGGTGGCCCGCTTTACCCTGCCGGCGCCCGGTGCGGACCTGCACGACTACCTTGTCCGGCAGGAAAGAGCAGCTTTGGATAAAAACTGTTCTATTTTTCAAGTCTATATGAGCCTTGCCTCATCATCAATGGGAGCTGCTGTGGATGTCCTGAGAAAACACGGTTATTTCCTGGGGGGAATTCTTCCCCGCTGGTTCGATGAAGACGGATTGCTGATGCAAAAACTTCTGCACGAGCCTGATGCGCAAAATATTCAGCTCCATTCGGACCGGGCTGCCCGGATGCTGGAGATGATTTTAGCAGACCGGAAGTCGGTCTGCCATAAATAAGTCTGTTGGCGGAGGGATATTATGAACGGCCTGACATCTATAGGTGCACCATTAACGCGGGTCGACGGCCCGGCCAAGGCGCGCGGGCTGGAAAAGTATGCCGCGGACCACTACCCGCCCGGCCTGCTCTGGGCGGGGGTGAAACGTTCCGACCATGCCCATGCCATGATCAAGAAGATTGATATTTTTTCTGCCGGGACTGTCCCGGGGGTTGCCGCGGTGTTGACATCCAAAAACATCAAGGGAAGCAACCGGGTGGGCCTCCCGGAAATGGACCAGCCCATCCTGGCGGATGACAAGGTACGCTTTCGGGGGGACCCGGTGGCACTGGTGCTGGCCGAGGATAAGAGCGCCCTGGCCCTTGCTTTGGAGCAGATAAGCGTTGAATATCAGGTGCTCAACGCGGTTTTTGACCCCGAACAGGCCATGGAACAGGATGCGCCGGTGCTGCATGAAAACCGCGGGGCTGACAAGGGGAAAAATATTCTCATCAGCGGCACGTTAAAACGGGGGAACATAACGGAAGCCCTTGAGCAGTGTGATGCCCTGGTGGAAGGGGAATTTCATTTGCCCCGCCAGGAACACGCCTATCTGGAAACCGAAGCGGGCGTGGCCCGTCTGACCGGGGACAATATACTGGAAATCACCGTTTCCACCCAAACCCCTTACCGGGACCGTACCGAGCTGGCTCATGCCCTGGGACTCCCCGCGGATAAAATAAGGGTCATTGCCCCTTACCTGGGCGGCGGTTTCGGAGGCAAAGACGGGATTACGGTCCAGGGTCTCCTTGGCCTGGCGGCTCTGCATTCCGGAGGTAGACCGGTCAAAATGTGGACTACCCGCGAAGAAAGCTTTATCTGCTCCCCCAAAAGACACCCGGCCCGCATCCGCTATCGCCTGGGCTGTAAAAACGGAACCCTGCATGCCATGACCTGCCGCATTATCATGGATACCGGAGCCTACGCCTCCCTGGGCGGACCGGTGCTGGCCATGGCCATGGAACATGCCGCGGGCGTATACCGGATTCCCCATGTTCTGGTGGAGGGGTACTCGGTTTATACCAACAATCCCGTATCCGGTGCCTTTCGGGGATTTGGCGCCTGCCAGGTTCTGGCCGGCCTGGAACAGACGGTCGATATGCTGGCTGTCAAAGGGGGCCTGGACGCGCTGGAGTTCCGTCTGAAAAATGCGGTAAACCGGGGAGATACAACCGGCTGCGGGGTGCATATGAGCAACTCCACCGGCATAATACCCTGTCTGAAAACCGTTCAACAGCATCCTTTCTGGGTAAACCGCGATAAATGGGTCAGCGAAGCCCCTGCTTTCAAGCGGAGAGGTGTGGGGATCGCGGCCGGGATGCAGGGCACAGGCTACGGCCCTGTTGTTCCGGATATAGCCAATGCCAAGATAAAATTGTTGCCTGAGGGCAGGTTCCGCATCTATTCCGGTGTTTCGGACATGGGCCAGGGCAATAATTCTACTAACGTACATATCGCCGGAGAAGTGCTCTGTCAGGAGCCGGATGCCTTTGAACTGCTTCAGCCGGATACATTTCGCACACTTCCCTCCGGCTCATCCTCGGCCAGCCGGACCACTTTCACCTTTGGGAATGCTCTCAAGGAGGCCTGTATACTATTAAAAGAGCGGATTCTGGCGAGGGCCTGCAACTTAGCTCTGGGTGTCTATAAGGAAGATTTGCTTCTTATCCCCGGAAAGGTGCTTCACCTTCCCACCGGCCGGGAAATCCCCCTGGCCCTTATCGCTTCCGCCATGGCTGAAGACGAGCGGGTTTGTGTTTCGACCTGGACAGCGCCTGTGGCACGGTATCCGGATTCCGTAAACCCGGAGATACGGGCTGCCGGATTTCCCCACCGGGTCTTTTCCTTTGCCTGTCACCTGGTCCGTTTAGAGATTGACGAACTGACCGGTGAAATTGCTGTCTGTGACTACCTGGCCTGTACGGATGGAGGCAGGGTGCTGAACCCCCAGGCCTATGAACAGCAGATTCAGGGAGGGGTTGTCCAGGGCATGGGCTATGCTCTGTGGGAGGATTTCAAGGTTGCGGAGGGAGGAGAGACCTTGACCCGAAATCTGGCTACCTACATACTCCCCACAGCCGCGGACGTGCCGAATATCATCAGCCTGCCCGTGGAAACGGAAGAAGAAACAGGTCCTTTCGGCATGAAAGGGATCGGTGAAATCGTTATCAACCTCCCCTTTCCCGCCATAGCCAATGCTGTGGCGATGGGACTGGGGAGACGCATCTTCCAAGGTCCCCTGAACCTCGAACATCTTCAGGAGGCTCTGCAAGGGAGTGAAAAGGAGGCCCCGCAATGAAAATAACCTTTTACCTTAATAACGTCAAACAGGAAATCGAGACCCAACCTGACCGCCGGGTGGTGGACATCTTGCGCGAGGACCTGGGGCTGACGGGAACAAAGGAAGGCTGCGGCTCAGGAGAGTGCGGAGCCTGCACCATTTTGGCGGACGGAGTCAGTAAACTCTCCTGTCTGATGCTCGCGGCACAATTGGAAAACAGGCGCATCCTGACCATTGAGGGCCTGGCGTCGGGGGAGGAACTTCATCCGCTGCAGAAGGCTTTTGTGGAAAAGGGCGCAATTCAGTGCGGATTTTGCACTCCGGGCATGATCATGGCCGCGGCGGATTTATTGCAGCGCAACCCGGCTCCGGATAGGAAGGATATCCGGACAGCCCTGAGCGGCAATCTCTGCCGCTGCACCGGTTACCAGAAAATCATCGATGCGGTAGAGAGCGCCGCTGAAACAATGAGGAATAAAGCATGAAAAACGTCATTCTGCCGAACAACAGAGAAGAATTGTGGAAAACATGGGAAACCTTTCCTGAAGCTGTTCCCATGGCCGGGGGGACGGACCTGCTGGTTGGCCTACGGGAGAATAAAAGAAAGGCCCGGACCATTATCGGTCTGGAAAAAATCCGGGAGCTGTGTCAGGTATCTTTACAAGACGGAGAGATCCTTATCGGAGCCATGGTCACCCACCAACAGCTTCTAGACACCCCTGCAGTTGCCGCCCATCTCCCCGGGTTACATGGGGCTGCTGCTGTGGTGGGTTCTCCTGCCGTGCGCCATATGGGGACCATAGGAGGAAATATCTGCTCCGCGTCGCCTGCCGGAGACACATTGCCCCCCTTATATACCCTGGGGGCCCGGCTCGAGCTGCTGAATCCGGCAGGAAGCCGGGTTGTCCCTCTCCATGAATTCATCCTCGGACCGGGCCGGACTGCCCTGCATCAGAGGGAAATACTTTCCCGGGTTAGAATCAGAATTCCTGCCCCGGGGACCCGGAGTTATTACTTCAAGGTGGGACAGCGCAAAGCCCTGGCCATATCCATCGCCAGTATGGCTGCCCTGCTGCAGCTTGCACCGGACCGCTCGGTGATGGAGGCGCGCTTTGCCTGGGGAAGCGTCGGTCCCACTGTCATGCGTTTCCCGGAACTGGAGAAAACACTAACGGGCCGGACTTTTTCCCCGGACTTATTAAACGAGCTGGGAAAAGCTGCTGCCGCCCGTGTAGCACCCATTTCAGACATCCGGGGACATGCGAACTATCGCCGGATACTGGTGGCCAACCTGCCCCTGCGCCTTTCGGCAGCTTTAGCGCAAGAGGGAGTGACAAAAAGAGATGAGTAACCTGCCCCAGCGGCTTGATCTGGGAAACGGTCCTATTTCACGGGTTATCCTGACCCTGGCCGTTCCCTCCATGATCTCCATGTTCTTTCAAAACCTTTATGCTCTGGTGGATACCATGTTCATCTCCTGGCTGGGCACCGTTCCGCTGGCAGCCCAGTCCCTGGCGGTTCCGCTCTTTTATCTGGCCCTTTCCCTGGGAAAGGGGATTCAGGTGGGGACGGTAACCCTTATGAGCCAGGCCCGCGGCCGGGAGGAAGAGGGGGAAGCCCGTCTTCTGGCCGGAGCAGCGCTGCCGCTTTTACACCTGTGTATTCTGCCTCTCCTTCTCCTGCTTATCCCGGAAATATGTAACGCCTTTTTCTCTCTGCTGGGAGCAACGGGAGAGGTCTCACTTCATCTGTACAGTTACACATTCTGGATGATACTGAGTTTTCCGGTTATGGCTTATGTCATGATCTGCGAAGCAATTCTGATGAGTCACGGAGATACCGTTAATCCCATGAAAGCCATGCTCCTGGGAAACGGAGCCAATATTATCCTGGACCCCCTGTTTATGTTTACGCTGGGGTGGGGTATTGCCGGCGCTTCCATTGCCACCCTGGCGGGCCAGTTGGTAGCAGCCTTTTTCATACGTTCCAGGCTTAAACAAGCGGGCCTGACAACCCCCTCGGTAAAATGGAGAAAGAAATTCATCTCCCGCTGGAAGCAGATTGGCGGGCTGGGATTTTTCGTGGCCGTTACTTATATCGTCAGCCCTCTGGGCATTTCGCTGGTCAACGGGGTACTGGCTACTTTCGGGCCAGCGGCCGTGGGCGCATGGAACATCATGTCACGCCTGGAAATGATGGCCCTTCTTCCTCTCTATGGGATGGCCGGGGCGCTGATTCCCTTCATGGCCTTTAACTTCGGGCAGGGCAAGCACCACCGTATCCGGGAGGGAGTACGTTTCTGCCTGCTGTCTTCATCCGTCATCGTGCTGCCTATTATGGCCATTTTTATCTTCCTGCCCCACCTGCTGATGTTTCCTTTCCAGGCGGACAGCACAGTCAGGGAGCTTGGGGCCTATGCCATCCGCACTGCTGCTCTGGCACATATTTTTATGCCCGTGGATCTGGCATTATATGGAACTTCCCAGGGGTTAAAGAAACCCTGGTACCCCCTGATAACTTCCGGAATGCGTCTCCTTTTCCTCCGCTACCCCCTGGCTCTTCTCTTTGCTTACTGCTGGGGCATCCGGGGGATCTACTGGAGCCAGCCTGCTTCCATGAGTATAACAGCAATGCTGTCTGCTCTCTTGCTGTGGAAGCTCCTGAAAATTATCAGAAGAGAACCTGCCGCGGCCGGAGAAGGGCCGTCCCCTTGCTCCGCTGTCGATATGTAATAGACTGCGGCGAAACTAGAACGATAAACAGATTTTATCATAAACAAATATTGTTATTGGCACGTGGGATAATAATGAATTAATTATTGATTATAGCAGGGGGCAGAATTTTCGATAGTTTTAGTGCCGCTTAGACCTCAAATATTTCCTTGACCGCGATTTCCAAACCATCAAAGAAATAGGAAATTATTGTATCCCCAAGCTTATATACGGTATATTCATCGACTTCAAAATCCTTAAAGCCATAGACCAGAACTAACTGCTTTTTAGGATCAACGATCCAGAATTCCCGTACACCGGACAACATAAACGTATTGAGCTTATCCACCATATCCTTGGAGCGGGTGCTTTTTGATAAAATTTCGATGCAGAGTGTGGGTGTCCCCATATATCTGCCTTTTTCGTTGACAGTATTCTCTAAATCACAGGCAATAAGTAAATCGGGCTGCATAACATCAGGTGTTTTGAAATCTTTTTTATGGAAATGAACATCAAAAGGAGCATAAAAAACTTTACATTTCCTGTCTTTCAGGTATGTCCGCAGCTGAATAAACAGATTCCCGGAAATATCCTGATGAAAGGTATTAGGGGAAGCTAAAAGAACTATTTCCCCATTGATATACTCCATCCTCAGCTCGCTTTTTTCGTAAATCTCCATAAATTCCTCGTACGATACTTTCTTGCCGCCATACTGATAATCCAGCGCATGTTCCTTAACCGTAAAATATCGTTCGATCTCCGTAATATAAGGCGTAATTCGTACGGCTTTTTGGCCGTTTTTCGTAATTATAACCTCGTGGTCATCAATCACGTAGTCAAGATACTTGCCCAAATTTGACTTAAACTCCGTAGCTGAAATAACTTTTGTGGTATCGCTCATGCTCGTTATCACCTCGTACGACGATTGTATCATATTGAACGAAAAAAAGCAACAACATAAATATCGTACGAAAAAATATTTTAGCAAAAATTTTTTGGATTACTTGCAAAACTTAAGGTTATCTGTTATAATAAAATCAAGCACCATCCCTATAGTGACTTCGGTTCAAATGCTTTTGCAAGACCATTTAATTTCCGGTTTTTTGCAAGGTAGTTAATCAGTCTGAGGATAGTGTTTTTTTTACAATTGATCCGACATGTTTCAAAAAAATGTTTGTTTTGTTAGTCCGATTCGTAAGTGGATCCGTAAGTAATTGACAGTTAGAAAGTGTGTTAAGAATCTTTATGGTAACAAGACCAGGTAATCCCGAATCAGGTTCGTTTAGTTGTTTGATTAAGCTATAGGGATGGTTGCTGTAACGGGGGGGGGTAAGCAAACCCCCCCGTTTTTAGTTCTGTATTACGAAAACCACCTGATATGCAGGTGGTTTTCATAGAACACAGCGACATTTCTCCTTAATGCCGCCGTTTTCTATGAAAAGGGCGTAACGAACCAAGCCCCCTAATTATGCGTCGCGCTTCCATCACCGTTCATAAGCCGGGTCATTTCTTTAATGCGTTCCAACGGAAATGGCGGCGAAGCAGTTCCTGGTCCGGTATATGAAGCAGCGGCGTAAATCATTATTATTTTTACATTTTTTTCCCAATATAAAATACATATCCATAATACTGTTTGTATTTTGAATACAAGTCTGCCTCACGCCTCATAAATGCAATCATATCCTCAACGGTTTTATTTCCCGCATGTTTTTTCAAGAATACCTCTTGCCTTGCTTTTTGCGGAATAAAATAATTGTCTATCCAACAATTTTCAGGCAGCGTAAATGCGGCAACAGGAATATAACCTATTCTTTGCATGATAGAAATATTATGCCCTATTGTGTCAATTTCAGGAACTGCGTCCACCCACCACTTCTCAATTTCAGCGGGGCGCTCTTCGGTAAACCATGACTCATATGTTACGGCAATATAACCATCTTTTTTGAGGAAGCCCTTCCAGTGATTCAAACCTTTTTCAAAACCTATATTGGCAATGGCGCCCTCAGACCATATAAGATCAAATTCGTCATTCTGAAACGGCAAATTATCCATTGAACCGACGATACCTTTTACCCTGTTCTGTAAACCAAGTTTTGCGGCTGTTGCGTTAAGTTTATCAATCGAGCCGGCGTAAAGGTCGAGGGCGGTGATGGTTGCTTCTGTATTTTGTGCCAGAACCATTGTTTGAGCGCCTGTTCCGCAGCCTAAATCGGCGATTTTTGTTTTGTTTGAAAGATTGCCGATAAAACCTAATGCCCTGATGGTTTCTTCGGGGCTGCCGGGTCCCTGCCGTTCAAGCTCTGTGAAAAATTCATTGATGAGGCCAAAATCAAATTCATGGATTGTTATTTCTTTCATTGTCATACTCCTTATCTTCTAATTAGTATTAAGCCCTTATAGGGCTGAAGCAAACTACCCGCTGAGCGGGTGGTCCTGATTAAGGGAAGGTTTAAAGGGACAGTCTATGACGCCTTTTCAAATTGGCTATTGTAAAGGTTTGCATAGAAACCATCTCTTTTGATCAATTGACCATGCGTACCCTGTTCGACTATATCTCCGTCATTCATGCAAAGTATCAAATCAGCATTTCTGATTGTAGACAGCCTGTGGGCGATGATAAAGGTGGTACGTCCCCGCATGAGATTATCCATAGCTTTTTGAATAAGAATTTCCGTGCGAGTATCCACCGAACTTGTCGCTTCGTCAAGAATGAGGACTTTTGCATCGGCTAGGACGGCTCTGGCTATCGTCAGCAACTGTTTCTGTCCTTGCGAAATGTTTGTCGCTTCTTCGTTAATGATCATATGATAACCGCCGGGCAGTGTGCGGATGAAATGATCCGCCTGTGCTTTTTTTGCCGCTTCAATAACTTCATCGTCCCTGGCCTCCAATTTGCCGTAACGAATATTTTCCATAATTGTTTCGTTATATAACCATGTGTCTTGTAAGACCATGCTAAATTCCGTCCGTAAATCGGAGCGGGTAAAATCTGTTATATTACGCCCATCTAAATAAATTGCTCCGCCTTTTAATTCATGGAACCGCATGAGCAATTTAACCATTGTTGTTTTACCGGCGCCAGTCGGACCGACAATAGCAATTTTCTGCCCTGCTTTTACATGGGCTGTAAAATCTTTAATGATAATTTTATCGCTGTCTTCATAACCAAATTTTACGTGGTTGAAAAGAATATTTCCTTCTATATCGTTCTCCTTCATGGTAATTTTTGCTTCATTCTCAACCTCTTCCGGTTCGCCCAAGAACTCAAACACACGCTCGGCTGAGGCTGCCATTTGTTGAAGCTGGTTTGAAATGTTGGCAAGTTGGATAATGGGCTGTGTAAAGGAGCGGACATACTGAATAAAGGCCTGGATACCGCCGATGGTCATCGTTCCGGCCGCCGCCATCGCAGCTCCGAGGATACAAATGACAACATAGCTGATATTTCCGACAAAGCTCATGATAGGCATGATAAGTCCCGATAAAAACTGGGCTTTCCACGCGGATTCGTAAATCTTATCATTGCTTTCATCAAACTTTTGAATGGATCTTTTTTCACCGTTGAATGCTTTCATGACCGTATGCCCGCTGTACATTTCCTCAACATGACCATTGACTTCTCCCAGTTGCTTTTGTTGATTTTTGAAATGTTTTTGGGATTTTTTCATGACACTGATCATCAATATTAAGGAAACGGGGATAATGAAGAGAGCTACCATGGTCAATTGCCACGAAATGGTCAGCATCATAGTCAATACGCCGATAACGGTTGTGACTGAAGTGATGATTTGCGTAATACTCTGATTTAAACTCTGGGTAAGGGTGTCAACATCATTTGTGATGCGGGAAAGCACTTGACCGTGACTTGTTTTATGAAAATAGGAAAGGGGCAGGCGGTTTATTTTGACCATAATGGCATTACGCAAGTTGTAGGATACCTTTGTGGATACTCCTGCCATTACATGCCCCTGGAAATAGGCAAAAGCCGCACTGCTCAAATACAAACAAGTTATTATGAAGATGATATTTCCGATATAGTCAAAATTGATACCAATACTGCCGCCTGTAATCATACTCGACATGCCGCGTACTATTTCATCTGTGGCCTTGGCCAAAATCTTAGGGCCGACGATGGCAAATACGGATGATACGGCCGCGAAGAGGGCAACAACCAGTATCATCCACCTGAAGGGTTGCAGATACTTTATCAGCTTTATTGTGCTGCCTTTAAAATCTTTTGCTTTAACAATAGTTCTGTCGCCCATTGGAGGCCCATGCCTAGGTCTGTTGCCACCGGATTTTTGCTCGTTCATGCTAATTCCTCCTTGGAAAGTTGACTTTCGGCAATTTCCCTGTAGACTTCGCAGGTTCTCAGCAATTCCTTATGTGTGCCTGATCCGACAATTCTACCATGGTCAAGGACAATAATTTGTTCCGCATGCATAATTGTGTTAACACGCTGTGCCACAATCAGAACGGCAGCATTGCCTGTATATCCTTTCAATGCTTTGCGGAGTGCCGCGTCGGTTTTGAAGTCCAGAGAGGAAAAGCTGTCGTCAAATAGATAAATCGGTGGATTTTTGGCTAGGGCCCGAGCAATGGAAAGGCGTTGTTTTTGTCCGCCGCTGATATTGCTTCCGCCCTGTGCAATTGGAGTTGTAAGACTTTTTTCTGTCTGATCCACGAAATCTTTAGCCTGAGCCACCTCAATTGCCTCATTTATTTCCGAAATTGTCGCTTCTTCTTTGCCGTATTGGATATTAGATCGAATATCGCCCGAAAACAGGACACCTTTTTGCGGTACGTAGCCAATATATTCGCGAAGCTCATTTTGCGAAACGTCCCGTATGTCAATACCATCTATTTCAATCGCACCATCTGTCACATCATAAAAGCGGGGAATCAGGTTTATAAGGGTTGATTTGCCGGAACCGGTTGAACCGATAATGGCGGTGGTTTGCCCCGGCTGTGCTGTAAAATTAATATTACTTAAAACGTTTTTTTCCGCATTGGAGTAGCGGAAAGAAACATTATTAAAGGTAATTTGCCCTCTCATATTAATAAATCGTTTCGTATCCGGTTTGTCCGTAAGAGAAGGCTCCGTGTTCAGTACTTCATTAATACGATTTGCCGAAACCATGGCGCGAGGAAGCATGACAAACATGATGGCCAGCATCAAAAACGCCATAATAATTTGCATGGCATACTGCATAAACGCCATCATATCGCCTACTTGCAGTGTAGAACGGGCAATGGCATTTGCTCCCACCCAGATGATAAGCAGAGTGACACCATTCATAATTAATGTCATTGCCTGCATCATAAAGGCCATAATTCGTTGAGTAAACATATTGGTGTCGGCCAGTTCTTTGTTGGCGGAATCAAAGCGCCTTTCCTCATGCCGTTCATTGGCAAAGGAGCGCACAACCATTAAACCTGATAAATTCTCTCTACTGACAAGATTAAGTTTATCAATCAATTTTTGCAGAACATTAAATTTGGGCAATGCGATCGCAAACAGAATAGATACCAGTCCAATTATGAAAACAACTGCCGCTCCTATTGTCCAGCTAAGTGACGGGCTTTTGCCGATAGCAAAGACGGTGCCTCCGATTCCCATAATGGGTGCATAACACAACATACGAATTCCTATAACAATGAACTGCTGCACCTGCTGAACATCATTTGTGGTTCTGGTAATCAGAGAGGCTGTTGAGAATGTATCGAATTCTTTGTTGGAAAAATTTTCTACTTTGTAAAATACGTCGCGGCGCATTTTTTGTGTTACCCCTGAGGCTACCTTTGCGGCAATAAACCCGACAAAGATCATACACAGACCGCCAAACAGAGCAATTAGCAGCATAAGGAGACCTTTCTTTATGATATAACCTTGCTGTATGGCAGTCAGATCTACGCCCAGTTCGGTGTAAAACATGGTGGTTAATGTAGTGCCGACCTGGCTTTGAAGCAGCGAATCCGACGCTCCTGCGACCCGGATTGCTTCCTCAATATTTTCCCGGGGCGTAGACTGAAGCAGGGGAAGGTATTCATAAAACACGGTAATGTTAATGTCTGCGGGAGCATTTTCCGTACCGTCAGGCACTTCTTTACCGTTTACGCCTGTCTGCATAGATTGAAAATAAGTCATCATCGCATACGCTGTTTTGCCGTATACCGTTTTTAGCTCTGCAAGGGTCCTTTTATCAGTTTCGGTCAAAATAAAAATAGAAGTATTTCGGAGTACCGGATAATCTTCAATGTACTTTTCCGCTGCACTGGAATCCGGCTCGATAAGTTTATAACTGTTCTCAAAAAGTTGTCTGTCGGTATCGTTTCCAAATAATTTAATCAAGGAAAACCCGTTTTTGCTGATGGCCGTTGGCGCGCCGGCTTCAACTCCCTTCTGCTGGATGCCTATATTTACAATGTCACTCATCAGACTCGGCAAACTTAAATCGCTGAATGCTTGACCAAACAGCAGAATCAAGCTAACTGCCAACATGGCAAGAAAAGGTTTTAAATATTTTAAAATCAGCTTCACCTGTCTATCCCCTCGTTCATCTTTCATCTTTTATCTTTCATTATTCAATTTTCAATATTCAATATTCAAGTAAAGGTGCGCTTTATTCTGTTCTTTCAGAGAACCGGATGTGCCGGATAAAGAAGCGAAGTCCTCATCTGTGCGTACATTAAGTACATTATAATCCGCTGCCTCTTGGACTTCAACAATTACTGAATTTTGGGCGTCTTCCAAAAAGAACAAAAAAAATTTATACGAATAGGCGATAACACAAAATAAAACGAAATAATAATGTTTGGGGCAAGTTGGTAATAAAAAGAATTGACAAACATAATAACATATGTTATTAATAACATATGTTATTATGTTGAAGGGAGCAATTCTTATGTCCATTACTCATGCAATTTTAGGAATTCTCAGCTGTAGACCTTTAACCGGATATGACCTGAAAAAAATTATTCAAGAGTCATCTTTTATGTATTGGTCCGGAAACAATAATCAAATATATAAATCATTGCTAGAACTTATTCATGAGGGTTTCGTTACGAATGAGGTTCAGCATCAGGAAAGCTCTCCTTCCAAAAAGATTTATACAATTACCGAAGAAGGATTAGCTGAGTTGAAAGAGTGGGTCCTTTCTCCTCCGGAACCCCCCGAATTGAAGAACACCTTTCTTATTCAGCTTGCTTGGGCGGATCAGCTCCAGCCGGAAGAACTAAACACCATGCTATCCGCATATGAAAACCAAATCAGGATGCAAATTTTATTACAAAAGGAAAAACAACGCAGGGGCACCTTTTCCCCGGCCAGGACCGCCCGGGAAAACTCTTTATGGGAGATGATTCAAGAAAATATTATTTCATGCTACGAAAATGAATTAACCTGGATAGAGAAAATACGCGAGACACTTTGTAGTGAGAGCAGGGAGGAGAAAAACAAGATGAATTATCGAGTCGTTGAAAAAAACAATAAAAAGTATATCGAGTGTTCTTCGGCAGAATCCCCGATTCGTATGGAGCAGGATGCGTTGGACCTGATTGCTGCTTGCGGTGAAAACGATACCAACCTCTTGCTGCTCCATGCGGCAGCCTTAACTGACGACTTCTTTAAACTCAAAACAAGCTTAGCCGGTATGATCATGCAAAAGTTCGTCAACTATCACGTCAAGACTGCAGTTGTGTTACATGAAAAGTTGAAAATTACCGGTAAATTTAAAGAACTGCTTGCTGAATCAAAGAAAAGCAATGATTTCAGAGTATTTAACAACACTTCCGAAGCTGAAGATTGGTTAGTAAAATAAAAATGAGGTGGCGAATAGTACAGTGAAAACAAAACTCGCTTTTAAGTCGCCGGAAGGGAAAGCTGCTGTTTTAAAATCCTATGATTCATTGCTTGAACATTGGACTTTGCCGAATGAAAAAATATATGTTAATACACGTTACGGAAAAACATTTGTTGTTGCCTGCGGTGAAAAAAATGCTCCACCGCTGATATTACTTCACGGCAGTGCTATGAATTCTATCATGTGGATGGGAGATGCACGAGAGTATTCCCGTAATTATCGCGTCTATGCTGTAGACCTGCCGGGGGAGCCGGGACGAAGCGAGGAAAATCAGCTGCCGTTTAAGGGCACTCCTTTTGCAGAATGGCTTTATGATGTCTATAATTCCCTCTCCCTAGAAAAAGCAAGCCTTATTGGTATTTCTTTGGGCGCGTGGCTGTCAATCAAGTTTTCTGTGAATTATCCGGAAAAAGTAGATAAACTTGTGCTGCTTTGCCCGGCTGGTATCGGACCGCAAAGGACCTCTTTCCTTTTTAAAGCGATGGCTTATATCATTTTCGGAGAAAAGGGAATGGATCGCTTATACAAGAAAGTCAACGGAAATCAGCCCATACCTGACGTAGTGTTAAAATATCAAAAACTAATCGGAAAAAATTTTAATTATCGCCGTGAGGTTATTCCGTTATTTTCTGACAGTGAATTAAAGAGATTATCTATGCCTGTGCTCCTGTTTGTGGGCGAAAAAGATATTATGATTCATTCTGCAAAGACTGCTGAACGCTTTGGGGACCTGCTGCCGCAAGCCAAAGTGAATATTCTCCCCGGGGCCGGTCACACGCTTATTAACCTTACGGAAAAGATAAGTCATTTTTTGGAGGCAGCCAAACCTTAAAAAAACACTATTACAGTAAAAACTATTTTGAATCAACATGTGTGAGAGCAGAAAAACCTGCAGTTGCATTGCCGCGGCTGGAGGTTTCTGCTTTTTTATCTATCACTGTAGTGAAAAATAGTATTTAGCGGTTCATAATGACAGCGATGGAAATGCCGTGTTTTTTGCAACTAATAGAAGCCTATAATAAATAAAAATGATATAATAAGTTATACAATACAATTTATTTAAAGGAGGATAAACCATGAAATTTTGTTGGAGTACAATAGAAGTTAACAATATGGAGGAATCTCTAAAGTTTTATCAAGAAGTAGTTGGGCTTACTATGAATCAAAGGTATGAAGGCAGTCCGGGAGTTGAAATCGCATTTTTAGGGGCTGGGGAAACAAAGGTAGAGTTGGTATACAAGGCAGCAAATAGCAAAGTTAATATTGGGCCGGATATTTCCCTGGGATTTGAAGTAAACTCAGTTGATGAAATGATGGCATTTGTTAAAGGAAAAGGTTTGGCTATACATAGCGGACCATTTCAGCCAAACCCATATGTTAAGTTTTTCTTTGTATCGGATCCAAACGGTTTAAAAATCCAGTTTGTAGAGAATAGAAAGTAATTAAAAGGGGCGGCTTTTCCGCTTTCATTATTAGCTTGATATAAATATATCCTCAACGCGTGTTTCAAAAAATTGGGCGACCTTCATTGCAAGCCTTAAAGTAGGGTCATATTTTTTGTTTTCTATGGCAATAATTGTTTGTCTGGTTACATTAAGAGCACGGGCCAGTTCTTCCTGGGTTAGGCCACGCCCCAGCCGCAGTTCTTTTATCCTGTTTTCCATCAGCCACCCAGCTTCTTTCTATAGTAAATGTACGAAACCCAGAAAACAATTTGTGAAACAGAAAAAACTGCAAATTGAATCGGTAGATCCCCTGTGCGCAGGAAGTCCTGGAATGACCAAACCATCAGGATAATTGTCGTAAACACCCAGGCGATCCTCCCGGCGTAGAATCCGATATAAATTGACCGCTCATCGCCTCTCGCAAAACCCGGCTTTTTTAAAAAGGCCACCAAATAACCTCCTTTTTAATAATGTAAAAAGTTCTTTACATAGTATAACCCGATGTCGGGCTTATGTAAAGAACTTTTTACATCAGATGCATTGCTAAATTATGCGTGGACTTAATAAGACCCTTACCGGAGAGGCCTCAGCACCCGGAATTTTTAAAGGTGCCGCAAACATGGTATAAAGGCCTTCTTTTACGTCTTTCAGAAGCAAGCCCTCCATAATTATTACTTTATTATTGAACAATATCTTGTGAGTAGGGTGACCCGGCTGATTTCGTTCAATACCCAGGCTGTCAATACCCACTCCCTTAATTCCCTGTCTGACCAGATATTCTGCTCCCGATTTTTCCAGGTAAACAAAGTCATAATTAAAGATATTATTATGGATACTTCTGAAGGAATTTCCGGTTTTTAACAGAATAAAATCGTCTTTTTCGATTTCCTTTTCTTTAAGCTCAGTAATGGTTACCATTTCTTGAATCCCGGTAAAATCCAAAACTTTGCAGGGTGTAACCATATCGTTTAAATTATAGCCGGCAATATCATCTCCGCCGGGAATCATGTGTAAGGGGACATCCACATGAGTACCGGTATGCAGGTACAGGTGCAGGACAGACTCCGTTACCCCTGTCCGTGGATTGCTTAACACCTCGAGTTGCGGTCTTTTTTCTTCCCTGTTTTTATAGACGGTCATATCCCGGGTAATGGGCATGGAGACATCTAGTAATTTTCCCTTCAAATCATCCACCATTTTCTCCCGTCTCTTTGCAGTAGTTCCTGCGCTTGCAGGGGGCCCCAGGTTCCCGCCGCATAGTTGGGAAAAAGAACTTCCTGTGTTTTCCAAACAGCGGCTATTTTATCAGTAAAAGACCAGGCATGTTCTATTTCGTCCCAGCCGGTAAACAACGCAGTTTCACCGCAGATGATATCATGTAAAAGCCTTTCATAAGCTTCCGGCGAATCCTCGGGGTATGCGCAGTTTTGGCAGTAATCCATCTGCACAGGAACTACTTCCCCTTTTGTGGCTAACTTTTTAGCATTAAACTGCAAAAAAACGCCTTCCTGAGGTTGTATTTTTATTACCAGGATATTGGGCAACAGAAGATCATATTTCTCAAAAAAAAGAACACCCGGCAGGGATTTGAATTCGATCACGATTTCCGCGGATCTTCGGGGCAGCCTTTTGCCGGTTCTGAGATAAAAGGGGACCCCGGCCCAACGGAAATTATTAATACTTAACTTCATGGCAATAAATGTTTCGGTAGCTGAGTCGGGAGCAATATGCGCTTCACAGCGATACATGGCGACATTTTCTCCGTTAATAATACCTTTCCCGTACTGCCCTCTTACTATATTTTCTGAGCAAAAATTAATTGACTTATTCTGGAGTAACTGCAAAATCTTTATTTTTTCGTTTTTAATATCTCCTACCTCCAAGCTTACCGGTGGTTCCATGGTGATCAATGTCAGCAGTTGCAGTAAATGATTTTGGACCATATCGCGCAGCGCACCGGCATCCTCGTAGTATTTACCCCTTGTCCCGATTCCGGCAGTATCGCTGACGCTGATTTGCACATTGTCAATATATTTATTGTTCCAAAGGGGCTCAAATAATGAATTGGCAAAACGGATGATCATAATATTTTGCAGCATCTCTTTGCCCAGAAAATGGTCGATACGGTAGACATCGTTTGTATTGAATACTTTCGTAATAGTATCATTTAAATTCCTGGCGGTGTGAAGATCCCGGCCAAACGGTTTTTCCACGATTAATCGTAATTTGCTGTTATTGTTGTTTTTAGTTATCATGCAGGAACGAAGTTGTTCTACAATGGGAATAAAACAATCTGGAGCTACCGCCAAAAAAAAGATTCTATTACCATAGATGCCATGGGTAAAATCGAGCCGGGATAAAAGCGTCTCCAACCTGACAAAGTCGCCCGGATTATTTAAATCCAGACGTTGGTAGTAAAAGAATTGCAGCATATTATGACAGATCTGCATATTAACTTTTCGCGAAAATTTACTGACGGATTCACACACTTCTTTTTGAAATTCTTCACGGCAGTTAACTCTGCGCCCGAGACCGACAACCGCGAAACGCTCCGGCAGCAACTTATCCCGGTACAGGTTGTAGATGGCCGGAAACAGTTTCCTTTCAGCCAGATTGCCGGTGGCACCGAAAATAACCAGCACGCATGATTCACCTGTTAAAGCATTGTTTTTCTTATTTGTTCCCGTTTCTCCGGTGTTCTGGATGTTGTCTATCAGGTCTATTATAACCATCGCGTATGGAACAAACCTTCCTGATCAATTCTTTTATAACCGTGCGAACCAAAATAGTCCCTTTGCGCTTGAACCAAATTAGTGGGCAGGTAGTCCGTCAAGTACATGTCAAAATATCCCAGGGCAGAGGCCATGACCGGAGCGGCGACTCCTTCCTGTACGGAAAGACAAATAACCTTGCGCCAACCGGTGGTCAGACCGGGTAAAATTTCCTTAAAAGCAGGCATAAGCAGCATATTCTTCGCCTTCGGCTTTATCTGATACGCATCAATAATAGTATCAAGGAGCCGCGCCCTGATAATACAGCCGGCTCTCCACACGGAAGCAATTTCGGACGCATTAAGGTACCAGCCATATTGAAGTGCCGCCTTGCCAAGCAGGGCAAATCCCTGTGCGTATGAAATGATCATCGTGGCATACAAAGCATTCTCAAGATCGCTTATGTTGGTCTCTTCATCTTCATCTTTAATATCTTTATTTTTCTCTTCGTCTTCTTTTTTCGGAAACCCTTCTCTAAGCGGAGAGTTAAATAATCGTGCGGCAGCCGTCCTTTCCTCTTTTAAAGCGGATAGATAACGAATAAAGACAGCTTCAGCAATATTGGAAAGCGGTACTCCCAGGTTCAGAGCTTCTGCCGCAGCCCATTTCCCCGTATCATTTTGTTCAGCTAGATCCAGAATAAGTTCGACCAGAGGTTTCCCTGACTCCCCGTCAATCCTCGAAAAAATGTGCCCCGTAATTTCTATCAGATACGAGCTAAGTTTTCCCCTGTTCCATTGTGTAAAAGTATGGCCGATTTTTTCTGCAGGCATCTTTAACAATCTTTTCATGATAAAGTAACATTCGGCAATTGCCTGCATAAAAGCATATTCAATGCCGTTATGAACCATCTTGACATAATGGCCGGCTCCGTCGGAACCGAAGTAAGCACAGCATGCCGTTCCATCCGGTGCCCTGGCCGAAATCGCTCTTAGCAGAGGGGCAGCCTGCTCCCATCCACATGATGAGCCTCCCAGCATAATACTCGGGCCCTTTAAAGCACCCTCTTCACCGCCGGAGATGCCTGCGCCTAAAAATAGTATGCCTGCTTTTCCCAACGCCTGGGTTCTCCTGATTGTATCTCGAAAAAAGGAATTGCCGCCGTCGATCAGAAGATCGCCTTTATTCAGGAGTGGGACTAACCTGTCGATGATGTTGTCCACCGCTTCTCCCGCCCTGATCATGAGCAGGATTATCTTCGGCGTCTTCAGAGAATTAACCAGTTCCGGCAATGAGTAAGTCCCGGTCACATTATTCCCTTGTGCCCTGAGAAAATCATCAACCCTGCCGGGAGTTCGATTGTAAACAGACACCCTGTAACCTTTGGTGAGCATATTCAGGGCAAGGTTGCGGCCCATTACGGCAAGACCGACCAGTCCCACATCTGATTTATGCATATAAACGGGCAGTCTTTCATCTTTGATTTTTACGTCTTTATTATTATATTTTGTGACTTTATTTGACTATTTGACTCTGCCCATATTCTCCTTCCCGAGATGTTCAGATTCTCTTTGTTTGTCTCCTTTCAAGTATTTCCTGAAGTGATTTGGACAATTCACTTAAGAAAATTTATACCTTTACTATTTTTGTTCTGCAGGGTCCTTCCTATCCTATCTGCATCGATGAAGCCTTGTTAGGAGAATTGTTCCAACAAGTATGAGCACCCCTAGCGCAAGGGTTGAGAGCGATGCGAAAATCGGCAGCGGTCGATCAATGATACTTCTCCATGCCGGATCATTGATCATGATGAGTGCCATCATTAAGCCTACAGGTATAAGCATGGGAATCATAAGTTTCAACTTTTGCATACCATCCCATTGTTGACGGGTCGATTTACGAATACTGAGAATCAACCATGGTACGAAGACATATGCGATGATGAAGTATGTAGCCACGATTCCTATATCAAGCGTCTCGCTGTTCAGCACTGCCGGGGTGATACTTCCGGTGCGGATTACTTTGTAGGCCTTGATGAATAAGAGAAACCCCAGAAAAAGTGATGTGCTGTAGCCGAAAAGATATCCTGGTGATTGGCTTTTTCCGGTTTCATTTGCGAAGCTATCCACAAAAGATGCCAGATTTCCGCCGACGACATCATCCACAGGGCGTTGATCCAGATTTGCGTGCTCAAAAATCTCCAGAACCATTGATAGAATATTCTGTCTGTCATATTCCGACATTCTATAGGTGCCTAATAACTCATGTATATTAAGATAGGTCGTCTGATAATCTCCGGGAAGTCTTGAAACCCTCTCCTTGATGCGCTTATATTTTTCATATGCACAAACCACACTCAGGAGAGCCATTAAGACGACGGCTCCCGACAGCGTCAAGAGAACCGGTCGGGCAGCGGGAGTTGCAGCAAAGATCACCAGTAACGCCACAATAATTAATAATGTCGTCCCAATACTCAGAAACAATTTGTTCTTACCTTGATAGTTCACTATCCATACCACCTTTCATAATCTTATCAACTACTGCAGCGATTTCCGACCACAGTCTGGAAAAATCGCGGAGATACACTTCTCCTTTTGATGTCAGTCTGAAATATTTTCGACTTGGTCCAATGGATGATTTCTTCGTTTTAGCAGAAACCAATCCTCTTCGTTCAAGGCGCATTAATGAAGGATAAACACTGCCTTCGTTCAGTTCCTTGAATCCGTAATCGTTTAAATCGCTTGTTATACGATAACCGTATGTTTCACCTTGTGCAATAATCTTAAGGATGCAGCCGTCCAGGAGGCCTTTCAAGATTTGAGAGCGATCAACCATACACCTTTTAACCTCGCTACTTTATATTATACAGTAGTATACTTACATTATACTCTACTACTTTATAATGTCAAGTAGTAAAATATCCGGACTTTTGCGTTAAGTTTTCAAAGCTGATGATAGTCGTAGCGAATGTTTCCACACGTCTTGCGAGTTTACTTCTATATACAAAGCACGGTTATTAATATGGAATTGGTCAATAATCTAAGAGCCGTTCGGCGAAGCAAAGTAGACATTACACAGCAAGATCTGGCAGATGCGGTGGGATGTACGAGACAAACAATCATTGCATTGGAACAGAATAAATACAATCCTTCTCTCAAATTGGCATTGAAACTAGCAAAATATTTGGGGGTATCGGTTGAGGAGATCTTCCATCTTGATGAGTAGCACAAAGTATCCTGCCGGCAAAGTTGTGAATATTTATAGAACGAGGCTGTGTCAACAGCCTTTTTTTTATGTAATAGTATTTGACAATATTCCACTTATATTATATTATACATGTATAATATAATATAAGTGGAATTAATAATTAATAAGGAGTTCTATGTAAGAGGTGGAAGCACATGTCCTTAAGATTTGGCATATTAGGTTTATTGAGATATGGCAAAATGACGGGTTATGAAATAAACAAATACTTTAAAGAATCTATCGGCTATTTTTGGAATGCCCAGCAAAGTCAGATTTATCGGGAGCTTGCGGCTTTAGAAAAGGAGGCGATGGTGGAATCGGAATTAATATATCAGACTGTTAAACCGAATAAAAAATTGTATGGCATCAATGAGTATGGGAGGGAGCAATTTCAAAAATGGCTTGATGATGAGAAAGGAATAGACGGTTTTTTCAAAAACAGAAATGTTGTCCTCTTAAAGCTCTTTTTTAGTGCGAGTTTACCACATGAAAATGTAATAAAAATGCTGGAGAGATTTAAAAAAAAATGCGAGCTGGAAGTGAAAGAAGTAGCCGAACATACCTCCGACCTCAGTAGTTATGAAGCACTCGTAGAGAACAAGGATGAATCACTTTTTTGGAAAATGACGGCAATGTATGGCTTAATGAGTCATAAATGTTTTATCCAATGGGCTCAAAACTGCATTGATATTCTAAAAAAGAAGGAGGAAGAAGGTTATAATGATCAATAATATTTTAATAATAAACGGCAGCCCGCGAAGTGAAAAGAGCCATACAATGATGATTACCGACAGTTTTGTCGATGGTTTGAAACAGACTTATCAAGAGCTGAACATAGAGACGATTAATCTTAAGGAGCAAAATATTCAAACCTGCCGCGGATGTTTTGCGTGTTGGCGAAACGATAGAGGGGAATGTATTATTAAGGATGATATGAATGATATAATGGAAAAGTACCTGAGGAGCGATCTTATTATTTGGAGTTTTCCCCTTTATCATTATGGCATGCCGGCTATTGTTAAGGCCTTTCACGAAAGGACTTTGCCGATGGTTCTTCCTTTTATTGACCGGTTTGAAGACGGATCTTGCACTCATCCGGTACGTGATGAAAGATACAAGGACAAAAAACATGTAGTCATAAGCAGTTGTGGCTTTTGTTCTATAAAGAATAATTATGAGGCTTTGACGAAGCATCTCGATATATTGATGAATAAACGCTATGAGAAGATCTATTGTGTCGAAGGAGAACTGTTAGGACAGCCAATGCTCAAACGAGCTATACAACCCTATTTAGAAGCGGTTAAGCAGGCCGGTATCGAGTATGCAAGTTTAGGGCACATATCGGATGATACCCGACAAATCTTAAGTATTCCTTTTGTTGAAGAAAAAACGTTCATTGAAATGGCAAATGCCAGTTGGGGTATTGAGGATAAGAGAAACAGCGAACCTGGAAATAAATCGTTTGAAGCCTTGAAGGCGTATCGTTTTATGCGTCAAATGAGTGCAGCGTTTAATCCGGAAGCGAAAAGAAATCTCGATGCCGTCTTAGAGATTAATTATACGGATATAAACGAAACCTACCAATTAGTTATGAAGAATAATGAATGTCAATTGGTTGTGGGAGCAGAACTTGTTCCAACTACAACAATTAAGACAGCGATAGATACCTGGAAGAAGATAGCCAAAGGAAGTCTAAATGGGCCACAGGCCATGATGGAGGGAAAATATCAAGTCTCCGGAGATTTTAATCTGATGCTGGTTCTCGACGATTTGTTCGGTGGTAAAAGGACTTCTGCTCCGTCATCGGCCGGACAGAATGAAAGGAAAGGTCAAAAAAAATCTCAAATGGTGTTGTTTTTGCTTCCCTGGATTCTTTTTTGGGTGATATCCCCTCTGAATGCCCTATACGGCTCATTATCTGCAGTGTTATCGGCCTGTCTAGCGGTAGCCGCAGGAGAGTTAAAATGGGAATTAACCGTTTATGAACGCCTTAATCCATTATTTTTATCCGGTCTACTTATTATAATTACTCTGGATTCGGCGACATCGCAGATTGTAATAGTGGGCTCCTATTTATTGTTTGCTTTGATTTGGTTAATATCATCCTTTTTAAAAATACCTTTTACTTCTTGGTACTCACGATATAGCTACGGAGAAAATATGCTGGACAATCCTCTCTTCATAAAAACAAACCGGATATTAACATTTTTATGGGGACTGTTATATGTTTTTACAGCAATATGGACTTATTTCCTCGCCCTGAGCCCGGCCTTTCCCTACATAGGCCTGATAAACTCAATAGCACCCATCTTCATGGGTTTGTTTACAACCTGGTTTGCTCATTGGTATCCTGCCAAGGTAGCTAAAGGGGCATAAAAAATGGTGAGGTTACAATATGCGATTCAATAAATATCACTGGAGCATGATTATTTTAATTTTTTTATTTATTGGTTTGTCTATCTATTATCCGCTAAGTAAATATGAGTTATTACCGGATCAGATACCTACACATTTTGGCATATCCGGCGAACCTGATGCATGGAGCAATAAGAGCGTAGGTACATTATTGCTGGGGCCATTTATCACCTTGCCTACACTCTTGATTATGCTGCCGATTATCTGGTGGATCGCCACAATAGATGATCCTCGTAAAATAATTAACGGTCCCCGGGAAAAAATACAAAAAATGAGTCCGGAAAGAGCAGAAGAAGTTCGTCAGACTACGGTTTTTCATCTTCTCATCATAATGCTGCTTGTGGCGGTATTAATTATGGTCATCTCAGTTAAGCAAGTTTCGGTAGCGCTTGGGAGCCTGACAACACTTGGTCCCAGTGTGCCCATTATTGTAATCTTGCTACTAGGTGATACGATTTACTTTGCTTGGAAGGTTATAAGGCTGGTCAATAAATAAAAGCAGGGTTATATAAAATTATGCTTGGTTCATCATTTTTCTTCTTTTTCCAATCTGTTTGCTTCCCGGCGGTTCCTTACTTTAACGAGCGGAGCCGCCGGGGATGTTAAATTAAATTAAAGACGGCAAGCCAGGTTTTTGGCACTTTCCTGAATTCTCTTTAAGTCTTCTTCACTGGGTAATCCTTTAATGTTGCCCATTCTTCCCAGGGTATTGTTTTCTTCGTTACCATGAAATTCGCTAAGGACATACCATTCATCCACCAGCGTAAAGCCGAAATGTTCAAAGTATTGCCCCATGCATTTTCCCACAGGTATGGCCTCGTTTATCCCCGTATGGGGTCCGGAATAAGTGCAAAATATCAGGGTATATTTCCCCAATATTTTGGGGGCATTTACCTTAATTCGTCCTTCCTTTTTGTAACTGTTGAATTTTCTTTTTAAGTAATCATCAACAGGTTTGGGAAGATGCCAGTTGTGGGACGGTGCCCCAATACAGATAAGGTCGAAATTATAAAAATCAAGATTTTCGGCTTCCTGTGTTTTCAAGAGAGAGACATGGAACCCGCCTTCTTCCAACCCTTTTTGGATACTCACTGCGACTTTTTCTGTATTACCGGAATGAGACCAAAAAAGAACTGCAGCCCTTTTCATTTTCTTTTTTGCTCCTTTCTTTATTCCTTTTACTATATTATAAGAATATCATAAGAGAATATCTATGGAAACAGGACCTGTCGTTTTTAATTTTTGACAGGAAAAATGGGAGGGTAGGAATAATTTGTTTTAATATGCTATAATAGGAAAGAGAATTACAGGAACAGAAAACAGGTGTCATATATTGTTTATCGCTGATTTTCATATACATTCAAAATACTCCAGAGCTACAAGCAGGGATTGTGTCCCGGAAATGCTCGATTTTTGGGCGCGGCGCAAGGGGATAGACGTTATCGGCACGGGTGATTTTACGCACCGGGCCTGGCGTGAGGAATTAAAGGAGAAGCTGGTTCCTTCAAAAGAAGGGGAAGGCATTTATACCCTTAAAAAGAATCTCCGCCAGGAGGACAAGGTTGCCGGAGCAGTTCTGCAGCCTCAATTCATCGTTAGCGGTGAGATCAGTTCCATTTACAAAAAGAACGGAAAGGTAAGAAAGATTCACAACCTTATTATCCTGCCCGGCCTGGAGGAAGCCGAATCAATATCCTCCCGCCTCGAGGCTGTCGGCAATTTGCATTCCGACGGCAGGCCCATACTGGGACTTGACAGCAGGGATTTGTTGGAGATTGTCCTTGATATCTGCCCGCAAGCGATCTTTATACCTGCTCATATCTGGACGCCTCACTTCTCCCTGTACGGTGCATATTCCGGTTTTGACGATATTACAGAGTGTTTTGGGGACCTCACAGACTATATTTATGCCCTTGAAACGGGTCTCTCCTCCGACCCTCCCATGAACTGGCGTCTTTCCGCGTTGGATAATTTCACGCTGGTTTCCAACTCTGATGCCCATTCTCCCTCCAAGCTGGGAAGAGAAGCAAACATCTTTAAAACCGAACTTTCTTACCCATGCATATTGAATGCTTTAAAAAACCGCAGCACAGAGGAATTCCACGGGACAATAGAGTTTTTTCCGGAGGAAGGCAAATACCATTACGACGGCCACCGGGCCTGCAAGGTCTGCTGTAAGCCTGCGGAGACAAAAGCTGCGGGAGGTGTCTGCCCTGTCTGCGGCGGCAGGATTACGGTAGGGGTCCTTCACCGGATTGAAGCCCTTGCCGACAGGGAAGAAGGATTTGTTCCCCCTGCGGCAAAGCATTTTGAAAGTCTTGTTCCCCTCAATGAGGTGATAGCTGCCTCCATCGGTTTTACTGTCAACAGTAAGAAGGTGCAGGGACAGTACGAAGCCCTGCTGCAGGACCTCGGCGCGGAATTGTTTATCCTCCGTGAGGCGCCGCTGAAAGATATTGAAGCCGCGGCGGGACCGTACATAGCCGAAGGCATCCGTCGGCTGAGATGCGGCCGTGTCGAAAGACAACCGGGATTCGACGGTGAATACGGCAAGATTAAAATAATGGATAAAAGCGAGACAGAGAAACTTTCAGGCCAGTTATCCTTTATTAACGATGTAGGTAAATACCTTAAAAAAAGCTTGTCAACGACATCCAAAACCGGTAAGGAGAGCAAGATTCCCGCCCGTAAAACAACGGAACCAAAACCGGAGCCGGAAACACCGGAACACGCGCCGCTTTTAGCGGACAAGCCTCCGTCAAACATTCCGTACGGATTAAACGAAGAACAGTGGGAAGCCGTTTCCTCCACCAGCCCGGTTATTACCGTAATTGCCGGACCCGGGACCGGAAAAACAAAAACACTGGTGACCCGGATCGCCTATCTTGTGGAAAAATGCGGGGTACATCCATCCCAGGTAACTGCGGTAACCTTTACCAATAAGGCTGCCTATGAGATGCGGACCCGCCTGGAAAAACATTTTGGGGAGAAACATACGGCAGCAACCATGACAATAGGAACGTTCCACTCCATTTGCCTGCATCTTCTATCGAAAGGGCGTGGCAAAGATAAGATAACTATTATTGATGAAGAACATGCCGTTTCCATCATGGAGGAACTTTTGCAGGAGATAAAATTGAAAATTTCTCCTCGAAATGCCATAAGAGGAATATCGCTGATTAAAAACGGTGCAAGTGCCTCCCGGAAGGGAGAGCAGAAAAAAATTGCTGTTCCGGACGTTTTATACGATGCATATTGCTCGCGGCTTCAGGATTACGGTGTAATGGATTATGACGACATTCTCCTCCAAGTCCTGCAGCACTTTGAGTGCGGGAACACAAAAGATGCAGCGGAGAGGAGCCTGGAAAAGCCTTTTTCATATTTGCTGGTGGACGAGTTCCAGGATATAAATGAGATGCAATACCGCTTGATAAAAGAATGGGGCCGGAAAAGCGAGAGTATTTTTATTATCGGTGATCCCGACCAGGCGATCTATGGTTTCCGAGGTTCGGATTTGCGCTATTTTACCAGGTTTAAAGAGGATTTCCCCGATATCCGGCACGTCCGGTTAACTCGGAATTACCGCTCCACGTCCGAGATTATCGCTTCCGCTCAAGGGGTAATCAGTGGAAAGGCCGCAAAGAGGGCTCCTTCTTTACTTAATGCCAAAAGGGGAAGCGGCGCCAAAGTACGTCTTTTAGAAACCAGCGATGAATTTTCGGAGGCACTGTTTGTTACCAAGGAAATAAACCGTATGGTTGGCGGGATTGATATGCTTGATACAGAGACGCTGCCTGGAACCAACAAAAAAAAACCTGCGGAAAAATACCCCAGAGGCTTTGCCGATATTGCCGTATTATACCGTACCAATCGCCAGGCGGAAATTCTGGAGTACTGCTTTTTAAAAGAGGGTATCCAGTATGTGGTCGCCGGGCGTGACAAGTTCCTTGCAGATAAACATGTTCGTGAGGCGCTGGCGTTTTTCAGGTTTTTGCTTAACCCCGGGGATATGGCCTCACTGTTGGTCTGCCTTCAAGCAGAAAACATTTTTTCGGCAGATCTGCACCAAAAAGTCCTGGTAAAATACCTTGCCGGTGAGAAAAGCGTATCATCCCTGGCCGGGATCATGGAAGAAGCGCAGCAGCAGGCGCGGCTGAAACCGGGCAGCACACGCAATTTCCCGGAGATGCTAAGGAAATATGAAGCCATCATCAAGAAAAAAAAGCCGGGGAAGATTATCGATTCATGGATTAAAGACAACGACCTCTCAGATGTGAGGTCCATGGAACTGCTTTTAAATACGACTATTTTGCATAACGAAATGGCTTCTTTTTTACAGAACCTTGTTCTGGGCCTGGAAAGCGATATTGTTCGCAGCGGCAGCAAAGTCTATTCTCCGGATGCGGTTATGTTAATGACCATGCATGCGGCAAAGGGTCTTGAATTTCCCATTGTCTTCATCTGCGGCGTAAACGATGGCTTGATTCCTTTAAAGAACACTAACCCCGACTTTGATCTTGACGAGGAGAGGCGGCTTTTCTATGTGGGAATGACAAGGGCACAGGATGAGCTTATACTCCTCACCTCCCGGACGCCGTCTCCTTTTCTTACCGACATAGCTCCTGAGCAGCTTATCAGGGAAACTGCTTTCAAACAAAAAAAAGCGCCCCAATACAAACAAACCACCCTTTTCGACTAGAAGGGGAAGAGACAGGGGACGGTTCGTTGACTCATTGAAGTAATGAAGTAATGAAGTAAGATGTTATAATTTTCCTATAAGGAGGAGAATTATGCCAAGACAAAGCAGGAGGCTGAGTGAAAGCAAAACCTATCATATTATGATTAGAGGAAATGAGAGAAAAAATATTTTTAGAGACGACAATGATAGGATGCGATTTCTTCATATTTTATACGAAAAAAACAAAGATAGGAAGTTTTCTGTTTATGCCTACTGCTTGATGAACAATCATGTCCACATCCTGATTAATGAAGGTAGTGAAAAAATCGCCCGGATCATGAAAAGAATCAATGTAAGCTATGCATATTACTTTAATAAAAAATATCAAAGAATCGGGCACCTTTTTCAAGATAGGTTTAAGAGTGAAGCAATTGAATCAGACCGATACCTGCTGGCGGTTGTAAGATATATACATAAAAATCCTGTAAAAGCAAATATAGTAGAGGACCCGGGACTTTTCAAGTGGAGCAGTTATAATACGTATATAAAAGGAAACAAAGGAAACCAACACTTTGAGAGTATTATCGAAACCGGACCAATTCTTGGTATTTTTTCACAGAATTTGAACACTGCAGTAAGATCTTTAATTGAATATACAAAGCAGGAATCAAATGATGAATTTATTGAGTATAACGAAGAAGAAAAGAAGGACAATGAAATTGAAGGGGAGAAGGACGCCAGGATCTTTATTGCCAAACATTTAAGCAGTAAAGGCCAGACACTGGATAAGTTACAAGAAAAGCAAAACACAGCAATAAGAAATGAACTTATAAAACTTTTAAAAGTGAAGTCCAACCTATCAGTTCGACAGTTAGCGTGTATTCTTGAGTTGGATCGAAACGTCATCCAAAGAGTTAAGTGAGCGGATGAGACAACGAACCGTCCCTTGAATCTCCCCCTTGACTCTCCTTAGGTCAGGGGGAAGAGTCAGCGAACCGTCCCCTGACTCTTCCCCCTGAGGCCGTAAAAAATGAGCTTGGCTAAATCAATGAGCTGTTTCTTCCCCAGTGACAATGATGCTGTGTCTTTGAAGGATTCAAGATAAAACAGCAACGCTTCATTTGACAGATCAGGATCAATATCGCCCTCATGTTTTCCCTGCTCAATGAATTTTAGAAAGAGAGGTTTGGTATTGGTTTCGTAATAGATGCTTAGGAACTCCTGCATCTTGGGAGATAACAAGATTTTATGGCTCAAAAGACTTTCGTGCAATTTTTCGGCAGTATCTATTTTTAACTTATAAAGAAGTTTAAATTTTTCTTGGAAAGATAAATTACCGTCTACAATTTTGATGAATGCTAAGAGATTTTTGTCCATTAAAGCATACAATACTTGCCGGGCCAGCTCTTCCTTACCGCCGAAATAATTATAGACACTGACCTTGGAGACATGGGCTTTTTGAGCGATATCCGTCATTCTGACGGCTTCCACACCATCTTGATTAAATAGCTCAAAGGCAGCGCGGAGAATGGCGCTTCTTTTTTCTTCTCTGCGTCTTTCAAAGCCGTTCATTCCGTATCATCCATCTAACATCGTCTCTTCTAAGTTTTTTTGATCGGTTTATTAAGTAAATAATAGCAAAAGTTATGAACAATATCAATTAAAAAGTTCAAAAATGTATTGACAAAGAAATGACGAGGTTATATTCTGAAATGAGAAGCTGTAATAAATAAAAATAAAAATTATTGTTATTAACGATTTATATTGCCGATTTCTGGAAAAAGATGGCTTTCCGGACAGAGACAGCACCGCCGGCGGGCGGTGCTGTCTCTGTGTCGCCGTTGCCGTCCACAGGCGGTGAGAAACCCTGTTGTGTCGTCCATATGTGTCCATATGTGGTAAAGGTGGTGAAAACGTGAATGTGATCCTGGAAGGGAAGAAGGTAAGCAAATGGTATCAAATGGGGGAGATACGCGTCGACGCCTTAAAGGGGGTCAACTTTGAGCTCTATCAGGGTGAGTTTGTGGTTGTGCTTGGCCCCAGCGGTTCTGGTAAGAGTACTCTGTTGAATATTATCGGCGGTATGGACCAGGTAAGTGCAGGAGAGCTGTTCTATCAGGGAAAGCCGCTGCAAGGAGCGGAAGAAAGTGCGATGACCCTCTATCGCCGTAATGCAGTCGGTTTTATTTTTCAATTTTATAACTTGATGCCAAATCTTACGGCCTATGAAAATGTCCAGTTAGCTACGGAAATAGCGACAGATCCCCTGTCCGCGGCGGATATATTGGCTGAGGTGGGCCTGAAGGATCGAGCGGGTCATTTCCCGACGCAGTTGTCCGGCGGTGAACAGCAGCGGGTGGCCGTGGCGCGGGCAGTAGCCAAAAATCCGGAGTTGCTGTTGTGCGACGAACCGACCGGCGCTCTGGACCTTAAAACAGGTATTCAAATATTAAAACTGCTGCGCGATTTCAATTTAAGATACAAGAAAACAGTTATGGTCATTACACATAATGCCGGTATTGCGGATATGGCTGATCGGGTCTTCAACCTAAAAGACGGTGAACTGGCTTCCGTCCGGGTTATTGACAATCCCAAAGCACCGGAAGAGGTGAGCTGGTAATGTTGTGGAAAAAAATGTGGCGGGAACTCAGGGAGAACAAAGCCGCCTATCTCGCCTGCATTACTGTTATTGCCATCGGACTGATGCTTTTTGTCTCCATGTCCGTCGTTTTTGAAGGACTTAGTGACGCCAAAAATAATTTTTACGGCGATTACCGGTTTGCTGACGGTTTTGCCGATGTTAGCGGCCTTTCCCAAACCCAGGTGGAGAGACTTGCTTCTGTGGAAGGAGTTGGGAGCCTGGAGGGCCGCAAGGTCGAAGATGTCCGTGTTTTTGCCCCGGAGCGGGAGGAGAATGTTTACCTGCGCCTGGTCTCCATCCGGCCGGAGCAGACCGTCCGGCTTAATGATGTGATGCTTCTCGCAGGAGCCATGCCGGCCGCGGGCACGCGGAATATCCTTGTGGACCCTGCCTTTCTGGAGGCAAACGGTCTGCAAACAGGTGACATAATCCCCGTGATTATCGCCGGAAAACAGGTGGAATTTACCGTCACCGGCGTGGGGCTCAGTCCGGAATTTGTTTATATTCTGCGTAACCCTATGGATATCTACCCCGACCCGGCCACTTTCGGGGTGGCCTATTCGCCGCTGGACGTGATGCAAACTTTATTTGGGGATGACTCTTTAAACGACATTATCTTTACGCTGGCGGCAGGAGATACCTATGAAGATGTGGAAGGCCGCTTAAAACCCAGGCTCGAATCTTTCGGTCTGGAAAGTATTTATGCCAGGGAAGACCAGTTCAGCGAAGCGATGCTTGACCAGGAACTCAATTCGGTGCAGTCAATGGTTACATCAGTCCCACTGCTTTTTTTGATTGTGGCGGCGACTATTCTCTATATACTTCTTAAGAGAATGGTGGAACAGCAGCGAGGGCAGATCGGCATACTGAAAGCTTTAGGTTATTCCAGCCGGGAAATTCTCTTCCATTATATTTCTTACGCTTTGATCATCGGTGCCCTTGGCGGAATTTTGGGCTCTCTGCTCGGCTTTTGGCTCTCTTACCCCCTCATGACCATGTATAAAACGTTTTTTAATCTGCCCGGACTGACAGGCTGTTTTTCTTTCAGTTATTTGGTTTTGGGTGTTCTCTTTTCCACCGGCTTTGGGGTCCTGGCAGGCTATTTTGGCAGTAAAGAGGTCCTGAAATTACAGCCGTCGGAAGCGATGAGGCCGCCGGCGCCGCCTCCGGCCAAACAGACGCTGCTGGAGGGCTTGCGTCTTTATTGGGATAACTTAACGGTTCAGGGCAAAATGGCCACACGCAACGCGTTTCGTAACCTCGGCCGCAGTTTTTTTACCCTGATCGGTGTCATGTTTGCTTTCAGCCTCATTGCAACCACAGGATATTTTTTGTCAATCACAGATGTGCTTATTATGGACCAGTTTACCAAGGTTCAGACGCACGATGTGAAAGTTGTTTTTGCCGCGCCGACCGACAGCGAGGCTGCCCGGCTGGAATTGTCGCATCTGCCTGGTGTAAACAGGTTTGAGGCGTACCTGGAAGTGCCTGCTACCATAAGTCAGAGCTGGTATGAAAAGGACACGATGATTTTGGGTCTGGAGGCGGATTCTGAAATGTATAGTCTCCTGACCCGCAACGGAGTAAAAGTGCCTTTGCCGCCTGAGGGCATGGTCCTCTCCCAAAACCTTGCCGAGCGCCTTCAGGCCAAGATAGGGTCCCGGCTGGAGATAGAGAGCCCTTATGCGGAAGATTCCCCTGTTTATAGCGAAGTTGTGGACATTGTCCCGCAGTATTTGGGATCAAACGCTTATATGGATATTGATGCTCTCGGGCGCCTGCTCGGCCAGGGCCGGATCAGCACGGCCGCGCTCCTTTCCGTGGAAGAGGGGGCCTTCCCTGCTTTAAAAGACCGCTACAGGGAAGCGCAAGGCGTTTTTTCCGTGGAAGAGAAGGGCTCCATGCTGAATAAATTTACTGAATTAATGGAGTCTTACAGCTTTACTTATTGGATTTTGGCCTTGTTTGGCATGTTCACGGGTTTTGCGGTTATCTATAACTCCGGGATAGTATCCCTTTCCGAGAGAAGGAGGGAGCTGGCGTCTCTGCGGGTTATGGGGATGACGCCTCCTGAAGTGCTCCAGGTATTGTCCTTTGAGCAATGGTTTATCAGTTTGTTCGGTATATTGGCCGGTGTGCCGATGACCATGCTTTTTTTACAGGGCATGGCCAGTGCGATGGACAATGATCTGTTTACATTTCCAGTTATGTTTGAACTGCAGCCGTTTATTCTTGGGACCGTGGGGACCGTGGCCTCAATCTGGCTGACACTGAGGGTTATTTTCAGGAAAATCCGCCGGCTTTCCATGGTGGAAGCCCTGAAAGAAAGGGACTAAGACTGAGAGATTGGAGTGTTAATGATGAAAAAGCGTCTTAAATGGATACTATGGGGAGTTTTGATCGCCGCACTTGCGGGCGCCTCCGTCTATTCGGCCACACGCCCGCTTCAGGCGGAAATGCTGGAAATAAAGCCCCGGACCATTGAGAAGAAGTTTACCGAGTCGGGGACAGTCTCGGCAACCTGGCAAAAGGACTTTTTTAGTGTCGCAGGTGGGAAGGTAATGACGGTCAATGTTCATGAAGGCGATACGGTTACAACGGAAGAACTGCTGCTGGCGCTGGATACTCGGGATATCGATTACCAGATCGCTCAGCTGGAAGGACAGCTGGCGAGTCTTAAGGGACAGGAAAGGCAGGCCCTTAGCGGCCCCGGCCCCGCGGAAGACCGGCAACAGCCTGCTATCGAACAACTGGAAATCCAGTTGCAAACAGCACAAGAGGAATATGAACGGTTGGAAGCCCTTTACCGGGCCGACGCGGTGAGCCGGTCCGCGCTCGATGAAGCCGAAAGGGCGGTAAGACAACTGGAGATTCTCCTCTCCCAACAGAAGCAGCTCTTACTCGGAGCTGAGGAACAGTTTTCCGGTCTGCAGGCTGCAGCGAGCGCGCAGATCGCCTTGCTCGAATACCAGCGGGAAAATGCCGAAATAACTGCGCCCGCGCATGCCACTGTTGCTGCTGTGCATGCTAAAGAAGGGGAAATCGTTGCTCCGGGAGGCCCCCTTATTTCCCTTTTCCGTCCCGGAGAATATGAGGTAGAGGTCTTCCTGTTGGCAGAGGATGTAGTTCATGTGCAGCCCGGGATGGATGTGCGAGTCGCTTACCGGGGCCTAAGCGGTGATGAGGAGTTTGGCGGTAAAGTTGATAAAATTGCCCAGTCGGCAGTGGAGCGCATATCCTCGCTGGGGTTGGTGGAACAAAGGGTAAAAGTTACCGTCGGGATGTCGGGAGACCTTGGCAACCTGCGTCCTGGTTATGAGATGGATGTAACCTTTGTTACCCGGCACGAAGAGGATAAACTTGTTGTTCCCAAAACAGCGCTTTTTAATTATGAAGATGGGAGCGCGGTCTGGGTGGTGCGCCGTGGAAAAGCGGAAATTCAGCGTGTGGAAAAGGGACTGGAGACGGACGATGAAGTAGCTGTGGAATCCGGTCTTGCGAAGGGAGACCTGGTTATTCGTAATACACGTCTGGATGGATTAAAAGTCGGGGCGCGTATCGTCCCATAATTTCAGCAGAAGAAGAGGAGAAAGAGGACTTTGTATTTTTTTATCGTCAGCATTTTCCTGGCCTTATACGGAGGGTTAAACTACTATATCGGTCTGCGGGGTTGGCAGTTTTGGGGCCAGAGGGTGTCTTTTTTGGATATAAGGGTTTATTGGGCCGTCTTTGCTGTTATTGTCCTGTTCAGTGTTCTCGGCATTGCCTTCAAAAATTTTTTGCCGGATTTTTTGCGGAGCGGTTTATATCTTCTCGCTTCCTACTGGCTTGCTGCCATGGCTTATTTTCTTCTTTTTCTTGTTTTTTTCGACCTTGTACGGCTGCTGGACAGATGGACGGGCTTTTTACCAAAGGTAATGCAGAGCAATTCCTCCTTTACTTTTATTATGTGGTCGTTTGTTGTACTTTTTACGGCAGTTTTGCTGCTTTACGGGACGTGGAATGCGCAAAATCTCAAAGTAACATCGTACGAAATTAATATTCCAAAACAGGCAGGTCCTTTAAGCCGTCTTCATATTGCCCTCATCTCCGACACCCATCTTGGAGCAATCAATGATCAACGACAGAAAAAGATTATTGATACTGCCAACAGTTTAAACCCTGATCTTGTTTTGTTCCCGGGGGATATTATTGATGATATTCTCTTTTTTGAGAAATACGGAATTGCCGATGATTTGCAGAAAATAAAAAGTAAATATGGGATTTATGCTTCTCTGGGAAATCATGATTCTTTAAGTAAAGATTTGCGCTTGAATATTGACGGTCTGAACAAAGCCGGAATTGAGCTGTTGAGAGACAGCAGCGTAAAGGTGGCGGATAGTTTTTATATCATCGGACGAGAAGATAAGTCTTCTGCAATGAGCAGCGGGAAGAAACGGGCAGAGTTAGGGAAATTGATGCAGGGAATGGATCTCTCACTACCTGTGATCCTGCTGGATCATCAGCCCATTGACCTGGAGGAAGCAAAGAGCGCCGGAGTAGATCTGCAGTTATCGGGACATACTCATAAAGGACAGTTTTTCCCAATCAATCTTATTACACGCAAAATTTTTGCGGTGGATTACGGTTACCTGCAGACGGAAAGCCTGCAAGTAATTGTGACAAGCGGCGCGGCTACATGGGGTCCCCCTCTCAGGATTGGAAGCTCCTGCGAAATTGTTGATCTTATCGTTAACATCAAAGGGGAAGGGTACTCGTCCTGAGAGAGTAATAAACTAGAAAGGCTTACTAAAAGTTTTATAGCGTTTTATAGTGATGATAGGTTATGATGGCGATGAACGCTTTGATATACTGACTTAAAGAGTAAAAAGAGAAAGGGTGCATCTGTCAATGTATTTGCAACACCAGTATAGTACGGGCAGGAAGTGGTTGGCCAGGCTGCCTTATGAAGGGGATTTGCTGGAGGTATTGGAGAAATTTGCTGCCGAAAAAAGCATCAGGGTCGGTCATGTGGGAGTCATCGGGGCAGTAAAAAAAGCGGTGGTGGCCTATTATGACCAGCAGAAAAAGGAATATGGCTCACTAGTTTTTGACGAGCCTTTGGAAATTTTGCACTGTACCGGCAACTTAAGTCTAAAAGACGGAGCTCCTAAGGCGCATATGCATATTATCCTGGGCAGTAAACAAGGTTCGGCTCTGGGAGGGCATCTTATGCCCGGAACCATTCTTTTTGCCGGGGAAGCAGTTATTGAGGAACTCATTGGCCCTGAACTGATTCGAGGTTATGACCCGCAAACAGGGCTTCCCCTCTGGGAAAAATAATGCAGGCGGAGATTCGGATGGACCGGGCGGTAAAGTTGCGGTCCCGTCCGTCCGCTTCCGTCCATTTTTAATCTGCGATAGTATACGAATTTAAGAATTGCTGGAATTTATATTTTGCCGCTTTATATTCGGCCTCCTTCAGTTCAAAATCCTTTTTGTCTATTTCACCGGCTTTCAACTCAGCCCCGGCTAATTTAAGTTCCAATCTTTTTATTTCATAATTCTGTAATAATAAAGTTCCCTGGACGGTATTCGTCCAATTATAAAAACCTAAATATTGTATTTCCCAACCGGTATTGCCTACCTCAGCAATCTCCTCGGAAATCTTACCTTCAGCTTTTTCCGTGAGCAGGCGAAAGCTGTTTAATGCTTCACTTATTTGCTCAGTTCGGCTTACTGCTCCTTCAGCAGTAAATATGCCCTCCAGGCTTTCACCTTCAGGCAAATTACTTAAATTAAAAATATTGTCGCTGTCCAACTCAGCCATTATTTCTTGCCCATCGATTATTTCCTGCTCATCCAACTGCTGCTCATTGAGCTCATTATTTGCCCCTTCCTGCTCGGTATTACCAGCATTTTTATTGGTGTTTTCTCCGCTGCATCCTGCAACAAAAAAAGCGATAATAACCAGGATAACGGTGATTTTACTTTTCACAATGCAGACCTCCCTCTTCGGCGCTCCCGCGTTTTTTTTTCCCCTTTGCTCTTTAGACGTGGAAAGCGACTCCAGGGTTCAAAAAGTATATATTTACAATCTTGAATAATTGGGAAAATAACTAAACATAATTAAGGAAGGATCGCCGGAAAAGCCGAGGGACAAATAAAGGCGGCCAAAACATAAAAAGCAAAAGCAAATCACAACTACGCAACGTTAAGGGGGAAACCCGTCTGAATTCGTATTCATATTCATATGTGCTTGGTTTCCGGGAGATTGACAAACAGAAGCTCATGGTCGTCGGAGGTAAAGGTTTAAACTTGGGAGAACTGTCAAGGATTGAGGGATTACGGGTGCCGGAGGGATTCTGCGTTACCACTGAGGCTTACAGAAGAATGGTCGGGCAGAACGAGGAGTTTAAGAGTTTGCTTGAGCAGTTATCGCTGCTCAAGGCTGTTGACCGGGAAAGAATTGGTGAAATCAGTGCAAAGATTCGCGAAGTCATTAAAGGGATAGTGATTGCCGGGGATATTGAGGAAGAAGTGACCCGCTTTCTCTTAAAGCTTGGTGAGGAGCATGCCTATGCCGTCCGTTCCAGCGCCACCGCGGAGGATCTGCCGTCAGCCTCCTTTGCCGGACAGCAGGATACGTATTTGAACATCAAAGGAAAGGATTCGATCCTAAAGCATATCAGCAAATGTTGGGCCTCGCTGTTTACCGAACGTGCCGTGACCTACCGCATACAAAACGGCTTCGAACACGGCAAGGTCTTCCTTTCCGTTATCATTCAGCGGATGGTTTTCCCGGAAGTTTCGGGGATCATGTTTACAGCCGATCCCGTCACCTCCAACAGGAAAGTGCTCTCCATTGATGCGGGCTTTGGGCTCGGCGAAGCCCTTGTTTCCGGTCTGGTGAATGCTGATATCTATAAGGTACTGGAGGGTAAAATTGTTGATAAAAAGATATCGGCCAAAAAATTGGCTGTCTATGCCTTAAAAGAGGGGGGTACGGAAGAACGCGGGATCGAAGCACATCGGCAAAATATGCAGACGCTGAGTGACGAGCAGATTTTGCAGCTTGAAGGTATGGGCAGAAAAATCGAAGGATATTTTGACTCTCCCCAGGACATCGAATGGTGTCTCTGTGAAGATACATTCTATGCGGTTCAGAGCCGTCCGATCACTACTTTATTCCCTATCCCGGAGGGGGCCGGCGGGCAGAAACGGGTCTATATATCAGTGGGCCATGGGCAGATGATGACGGATGCCATCAAACCATTGGGGATATCCTTTTTTCAGCATTTATCTAACAATTATCCGTTACTTACAGCCGGTGGAAGGCTGTTCATTGATTTAACGCATGACCTGGCCTCGAACATTGGAAGAAAAATAGTGCTCGTTTCGCTGGGCAAGAACGATCCCCTGATGAAAAGCGCGCTCAAAAGTTTAATACAGCGGAAGCATTTTATAAAATCATTGCCGCGCGGAAAGAAAATTTTCAGCATGCGGACCGAGGGACTCTCCTGGGCAATCTTTTCCCAGGCTTACAAGATTTACCGCGCCAACGACGACGCGATCATTCAAGATCTCATTTCCTCCAACGAGGCATCTATCGGAGAGCTGCAACAAAGGATTGCAAACGTATCCGGCGATGAAGTGTTTTCCTTTATTTTGCAGGATCATGAGCAATTAAAAAAAATTATGTATAATCCGCAAAACATGGGAGTGATCATTGTCGGAATGTTTGCCGCCAATTGGATTAATAAGAAAATGGAAAAATGGCTGGGCGAAAAGGGCGCGGCCGACACGCTTTCCCAATCCGTATCCGACAACATTACATCCGAAATGGGGCATGCCCTGCTGGATGTAGCGGATGTCGTCCGGCAATATCCGGCTGTTATGGAATATTTTCATAATCCCGGTGATGAGACTTTTTTTGGGGATCTCGCCAAACTGGAAGGCGGCGAGGCTGTCAGCCGCTCAATCCGGGCGTACCTGGAAAAATACGGTATGCGTTGTACCGGCGAGATCGATATCACCAGGACCCGTTGGAGCGAACAGCCAACCGCTCTCATTCCCATCATCCTCGGCAACATCAAAAATTTTAAGCCCCATGCCCGTCCCGTTATCTTTGAGCGGGGACGGAGAGAAGCGGAGCAGAAGGAAAAGGAACTCCTCAAGCGCCTGGAGCGGCTGCCCCGCGGCAAACAAAAGGCCAAAAAAACCGGGAAGATGATCAGCGTTTTGCGCAATTTTATCGGGTACCGGGAATATCCCAAGTATGCCCTTATCAGCCGGTATTACCTTTATAAGCAGGCCCTGCTGAAAGAGGCCGTCAGGCTTGTACAAAAGGGGCTCATCCGGGAGAAGGAGGATATTTACTATCTTTCCTTTGAGGAACTCCGGGATGTTGTCCGCACGAACCGGGTGGATTACAGCATTATAACCGAGAGAAAGGATGAGTATGCGGTCTATGAGAAGCTGACGCCGCCGCGGGTAATGACCTCCGAGGGCGAGGTCATTTTTGGTGAATATAACACCGGTAAGATCCCCCGGGGTGCTTTGCCGGGTTTACCGGTTTCGTCGGGTATTATTGAGGGGAAGGCCCGGGTGGCTTTAAAAATGGAGGAGGCCCGTCTGGAAGAGGGCGATATTTTGGTTACCACATTCACTGACCCCAGTTGGACGCCGCTGTTTGTCTCCGCCAAAGGTTTAGTAACGGAAGTCGGCGGGCTGATGACCCATGGCGCAGTAATTACACGCGAATACGGTATCCCGGGTGTAGTGGGCGTGGAAAACGCGACAAAGCTGATCAAAGACGGGCAGCTGATCCGGGTTAACGGGACGGAAGGGTATGTGGAAATACTCTAACCGGCCGGGTGAAATCATCCGCCACTATCTATACTTAACTGTATTGGTTACTACCATTATCCGCTATCCGCTATCCGCTATCCGCTGTCAGCTGCGCGGGGGTAGCTGACAGCGGACAGCGGGGTAGCTGCCCAGTATTTTGAGAAAAAGAGCTTTTTCCCTGACCAGGCGGATGGCGATATCTACCTTTTCATCCCGGCGGTGTCCCTGGATATCCAGGAAAAAGATATACTTACCCAGATCGCCGCGTACAGGTCTTGATTCAATCTTGGTAAGGTTGAGTCCGCAATGTGCGAGCACGCCGAGAAGGTCATACAGACTCCCCGGTCTGTCCGGCAGGCCCAGGAGCAAGGATGTTTTGTCATCTCCCGTGGGCAGGGCATCCTGCAGGGACAGTAAAAGAAAGCGGGTTACATTGCCCCTTTCGTCCTGCAGGTCTGCCCGGAGCACCTCCAGCCCGTGGCGTGCGGCCGCATGGCTGGAGGCCAGGACCCCGAGCCCGGGGCGTTGCCCGGCCAGGCGGGCCGCCTCTGCCGTGCTGATTGCCTCCCGGGTGGGAACTCCCGGAAGCAGCGCGGCCAGATTGCGGCGACACTGGGCCAGAGGCTGGGGATGGGAGCAGACTTCTTTAATGCCGGTCAACTTCTCTCCCTTTTGTGCCAGCAAAAAATGGCGCACCGGGAGAATGACCTCACCCTGGATTTGTACGCTGCTTTCCCGTAAAAGATCAAGGGTAAGGTTAACGGAACCCTCCAGGGAGTTTTCCACCGGAACAATGCCCAGTTCCACTTCTTTTTTTTCCACCGCAGTTGTCACCAGATCGATCCCCGGATAAGGTTCCAGGCGGAGCGATTTGCCCGCGGCATAGAGAAGGGCTGCCTCTTCGCTAAACGTACCCGGTGGTCCCAGGTAGGCGATTTTTGTCCCCATGTTTATACCCCCTCTGCAGATTCGTCTGCGGTTGTCAGGGTGCGTCCGCAGGCAAGCGCAACTTTCCGCAGGTCCGCCATGAGGAGGGAAAAGTCCTGTGGAGTCAAAGATTGGGGACCGTCACAGAGGGCCTTTTCCGGATAGGGATGGACCTCCACGAGCAGTCCGTCCGCTCCCGCGGCGACGGCAGCCCGGGATAGAGCGGGAACGAGCCTGCGCTCCCCGCTGCTGTGGCTTGGATCGGCGATCACCGGAAGGTGGCTGTAAATGTTTACCAGAGGGATGGCGCTGACATCCAGGGTGTTGCGCGTGTACTGCTCAAATGTACGGATTCCCCGTTCGCAGAGGATTACATTGTAATTGCCTTCGCTTAAGATATACTCTGCGGCCATAAGCCACTCTTCAATGGTGGCCGAGAGGCCGCGCTTGAGGAGCACGGGCCGGTTTTGTTTTCCCAGTTCCTTGAGCAAGGTGAAGTTCTGCATGTTGCGCGCCCCGACCTGCAGTATATCCGCGTAAGCCGAAACCAGGGGAACATCCTGGGCATTGATTATTTCGGTGACGATCTTCAGACCTGTCCGCTCGCGGGCACGGGCCATCATCTCCAGGCCTTTTTCTTCCAGACCCTGAAAACTGTAAGGGGATGTGCGGGGTTTGAAGGCCCCCCCGCGCAGCACCTTGGCCCCTGCCGTGGCTACCTTTTCCGCCACTTCACAAAGGTTTTCCTCATTTTCCACCGCGCAGGGTCCGGCCATGACGACAATTTCCTTGCCGCCGACAACAACCCCGTCTCCCAGGTCGATAAGAGTTTTCTCTCGCTTTACCGTATGGCTTACCAGTTTATATGGAGACATAATGGGAACCACTTTTTCCACCTGGGGAAGCATCTCCAGGGAATCAATTACGACCTCCCGTTTCTTTTCTCCGACAGCCCCGATCACGATCCGTTCAACCCCCCGGATCAGGTGAGCCCGGAAGCCGTGTTCCGCCAGCTTTTCCTCCACTTTGGCAATATCTTTTTCGGTGGCATCCAGTTTCATTACGATAACCATGTTTTTCCCTCCAAATATAATTTCTATAAAATAAAAGGAGGCTGCACATTTCAAGGACGAAAGTACAAACCTCCCAAAATAAAAAACTTCCTGCCAGGGACAGGAAGTTGCTTCCGCGGTACCACCCTGATTGGCCTTTGCAGGCCCATCTTTTGCAGGAGCGGGATCGCCGTTTTGACGGTCCGATTCCTGTTTCTTTGCTAACGGGTGAAAAACCCGGCACAGCCTACTTTTCCTTTCCTCTCTGCAGGAAACGGTTTCAGCCTGCGGCTTCAGAGGGAACTTCAGCCAACCACTTTACCGACAGGGCTTACAGCCAAAGGCCCCGCCTCTCTGAGGCAAGCCGGCTCGCTTACTTTTCTCTTTCATCGCTTTTTGCTTAACTATTTTGCTTGACTAATTACCAACTATTATAGCACGGCTTTCGGCAGCACGTCAATAAAAAATTCGGCAAATGTTATGGTTAAAGGGGCAGCTTTTTGGGGAAACCTTTGCATTATATTTTTACCGCGGCCTGCAGTACGTTTACCGCTACAGAACCCGCAACTTTACTTCCGGAACCGCCGTTTTCAATTACAACAACAAATGCCAGGGGAGAGTCCTCTCTGGCTAAAAATCCGGCAAACCACGCATGGGGCTTTTCTACTCCGCCAACTTCCGCTGTGCCCGATTTGGCACAGAGCTCAAGGCCTTTGAAATTTTCCTCACCGTAGGCGCTTATTGTATTGTTCCTCATCATTTTACCAAGTTTCTCAGCTGTTTTTGATGAGAGTATCCGCGTTTCAGTGGTAGCGGGCAAGGAAATTATCCCCCTGTCGCTAAGTATTTTCGGTGTAACGCGGACACCATCATTGGCAATCGCGCCCATGAAAGCCATAAAATTTAATGGATTTGCCGTATTGGTATATTGTCCGATGCCGGCCCAAGCCAGGTCTCCTCCTTCTGCATCCGACAGTTCAGCCTTCCCCATGGCTGTTTTTATGCCATTGATAGTCAAGCTTGAATTGAATCCGGCCAAATCAGCGTATTTCTGCAATGTATCTGCTCCAAGTTCAAGAGCGATCCGGGCAAAGGCCACATTGCACGAATCAGCAAGGGCTTCTTCCAGAGTAACTTCGCCATGCGCGGCGAGGCAATTCACCATATCTTCGCCTATCTGCAACTTTCCGTCACAGTGATAAAGCTTCTCATCAATACTGTCAATATTATCAATGGCCGCTGCAGCCGTTACCAGCTTAAAGACAGAGCCGGGGGTATATGCGGCTGAAAGTAACCGGTTAAGGTAAACCCCTTCGTACTTTTTGGGGTTAGCTTTTACGTCAGGATGGTTTTCCGGATCAAAAGATGGAGAACTTACCATGCAAAGAATCTCTCCGGTCTTATAGTTATATACGCCCACCGTTCCCTTGCGCCCATTAAGTTCCTTATATGCCGCGGCACACAAATGGGCATCAAGTGTAAGGGTGAGGTTACTGCCGGAGCTTAGCCTGTCATTAAAGCGATATGTTCCATTGACTAAATCCCAGCCGCTGAGACGGTCTCCAAAGGCTACTTGTGCGCCGGTCTCCACATTGCCGGACAAGTCCCCCGTTGCATGCATAACAGCCGTGCGCACCGTCTTATCTTCATGAAATTCTATCGTTCCATCGATCATCTGCAGAAGAATAGTGCCTGAACGGTCATATATTGTTCCCGATGAGACCAGTTTCCCGCTTGCATACAAATGTTTGTTGGTAGGATACTGTACCCAGGCGGAAGCACTATGAAAATACTTCATAAGAAAAACCGCAAGGCCTAATGAAAGCAGCAAGGAAAAAATCAGCAACACAGCAGAGCGTTTTAACAACAGTTTCATATCAATCCCCCTCGCCGGAAATAGTTCTTTTCCCGGGCGTGATGCGCTCGTCGGCAGATTTAATAAGTGCCAAAAGACCCCATGAGGCGATCATGGAAGAGCCTCCGTGGGATACAAAAGGAAAGGTTATCCCCGTTAGCGGAAGAATATCTACCGAGCCCAAAACATTTAAGGTCGTCTGGAGCAAAAATATGGAAGCCGCTCCACAGGCAACAATGGCATAAAAAGACGAGCGGCAGTCTTTTGTCAGAAATACGGCATAGCTTGCAAAAAATACCACGATCAAAACTGCTGTAAGTGCAACAAGAAGTCCCCATTCCTCACAGAGCATGCCGAAAACCAGATCAGTATGGGCTGCAGCAATATTCGCCAGATATCCGTTCCCGCCTCCTACTCCCAAAAGGCCGCCGCTGGCCGCTGCAATCATTGTGCGCGTCTGCTGGTAGCCGGAGGTATCGGCATACTCCCAGACATTTCCCCATGCCGCAAAGCGGGAAGCAATGTATGGCATAAAAGAGACAACCGCTATGCCTCCCAATACGGCTCCGGCCGATGTCAGGGCAATGGTTCGCACATCTCCGGAGCGCATAAATGCTATGACAATAAAGGTGGCGAAGAAAACCAGTACATTGCCAAAATCCCTCATGAGGATGAGCGCGCCGATGCATGCTGCTGAAAACCCGATAAAGGCAGTCATATTGCGTGTTGTGAGCAGCCTGTCCAGGGTTGCGGCACCGGCCATCACAAAAGCAATTTTTACGAACTCCGATGGTTGAAATGATATCAGGCCAAGGTCAATCCAGCGTTTTGCACCAAAACGGGTTTCCCCTATGGTCAGATTCAGGATCAGGAGCAGTAGGGCAGATGCCGCAAGCAGATATTTTAGCTTGCCCGCCCGTCCAAGATCCCGGATAATCAGATCAAGGGCAGTATACACCGCCAGGCCCAGAAGAATGGCCGCGAATTGTTTAAAAATAGAATCAGGAGCTGCCGAGGCCACAATCAGCAAACTCAAACCACAAAGCAAATAGCAGAGCAATTCCGGCTCAAAGCGTTTCCTGCTGCACCACCGCATGATGATATAATGAAAACATTCTGTAAGGATAAAGAAAAGAAATGTCACCGGCACTGCCGGATTTAGTTCAGCACCTTTAGAAAAACAAATCTGCAGGCCTCCCAAAATTTGCATAAGCAAAATCAGCAAGAAGGTTGTGCCGGGCTTAATATCTCCGCGGGACGAAACATATCTTGCAGTATCATTTTGTTGCGCTACTTCCATGGGTTCTTTGTCGGCCTGGACCAGCTCCATTTCCACTCCCCCCAGGGAGATGATATCCCCGTACTGTACAGTTTCCGGCTTTTCTATCTTTACCCCGTTAACTTGCACGCCATTTTTTGAGTTAATCTCCGCAATAGACCAGGCCCCATGTCGAAATGTAAGCACAGCGTGATTTCTGGATACAAAATGCACTTTAATGACAATATCGCAAAAATTGCTCCGTCCGATGGAATTTTCCCAGTGTCTAAGGGGGATACGGGTACCGTCCGTTATATTTAGATATCCCCATGCCGCGTTTCTCTTCCTATCCTGCAAAAGCGGCAGAATGCAGCGTAAAAATATGGTAACTGCCAATATTGGAAACACCCATCTTACCAGCAAAGTATACAGCTCCGCTATCACTCCGAAATGTAAAACGAAGCTTCCAATACTTCCGGAAATATCTGCTGCTTTAGTCAAATACATTTCAAAAAGCTGTTTCACGTTTTCTAAAAAATCACTCATATAATTTTCCTCTATTAAATGAATTTTTATCAATGGAATACAGCTGCACTTCCAACGAAGTCGCTATATTAGAAACAGTTTTTTGCCGTATATCCAATGGGCTTTTTGTTGTACTTTATTATACCGCTAATAATAAAGCATTTTCTATTTTTTTGCCCGGATCTCTTGTCCTTTTTTTGGAAGCAAAACATTTCTTATTAGCAATAGAGCGAAAATTGTTTTTTTCTTAGGTGGAGACCAAATAAATGCTGAATTAATAAATAGGTGAGCGAGGTTTTTGTAGGAAAATTAGGGGTTTATTATAAAACGGAGGTTATAATTTAGAGCTAAAAGAATTACCGGGACGGTTTTTCTATTGATACTATTAATAAGAATACGATCATTTAATTTCTTAAACAAGGACGGCAATCGCATTGTAAAAAAAACTTCCGCCAAAAAAAATCAGTATACTGCCGAGCACAACAATGACAGAACGATACAGTCTTTGTTTAATGAATTTACGCGTTTTACCGACGATTATGGAAATTAACCCATACCAAATGAAATCGGCCAAAATATGCCCAATATAGAACATAAATACTCCTACGATACCAAATGATTTGTAAGCTTGTATGAGAAAGCCGAGGCCAATAATAGCCCACCATAAAAGAAAATAAGGGTTGGCCGCACTGACCGCCATGCCGGAAATAAACAAGATATTTCCGGCGCTTGATTTTTTTTCGTCCACTTCAATGTTGATTTTCTTCTTCAAAGAACTGAAAATCATATCAGAGCCCATATAAATTAACAATAGTCCACCAATAAAACCAATGCCGATCTGTGCAGAGTCGGATTGCAGAATGATGTCGAATCCGAGAAATATGAGGGCAATCAGAATAAGTTCCAGGACAGCATGTCCAAATATAATGATGAATCCTGAATAGGGGCCGGTATTTAATGCTTGCCGAATAGTGTATGTAAGCAAAGGACCGGGCATCATGGCGCCCGAGAAAGCTACTGCAAGGGCAGATAAGAAGATCATAGCCATTAATAGTGCACCTTCCAAAGATATATTCTATTGGCATAACTATTTTAGCATATCATTGTTTTCGCAGAGCTGCAATTAATTATCCGGAGGAAAGATACATTTAAAAAATAACAGATATTCAAAAACAGCTGTAATATGATACAATATGCATTGGTATGGACAAGTACTATCTATTCCATTGAGGAGGGATTTTTGTGAACTTACTTATCATGGGACCGCCGGGAGCAGGCAAAGGGACACAGGCAGAAGGAATGGTCAAGGAAATGGCCATCACCCATATTTCCACCGGAGATATGTTTCGTGCCGCCATTGCCGAAGGCACAGAAATGGGCATGAAGGCAAAAGAGTATATGGACAAAGGTGCATTGGTGCCGGATGAAGTAGTAATCGGTTTGGTCAAAGACCGTTTACAGCAGGATGACTGCAAAAAAGGTTTTTTACTGGACGGTTTTCCCCGTACTGTCGAACAGGCTGTAGCATTAGATGAAACATTGAAAGATCTGGGTATTAAACTGGATGGAGTAGTTAACGTTGAAGTTCCGCTGGATAAGTTGATGGCCCGTCTGACAGGCCGCCGTGTCTGCAGAGGCTGTGGCGCTTCTTACCACGTAATATTCAACCCTCCCGCTGAAGAGGGCAAGTGCAACAGCTGCCAAGGCGAACTGTATCAACGGGATGATGATAATGAAAAATCGGTGGGCACCCGTCTTAATGCGTACATGGATAAAACCCAGCCGCTAATTGACTACTACAATGAAAAAGGTGTTTTAAAGCCCATTAACGGCGATCAAGATATTGATAAAGTTTTGACGGATATCTTGGATACTTTTAAATAATAATACTGGATGAAGGAATAAAGCAAACGCCGGTAGAGCAGGGGGAGAGAACCCCTGCTCTACCGGCGTTTGGCGTTTGTGGATTGGAACGATAATCGCTTATATTTCCGGCAGCGGGTCGGTGACCGAGCCCAGAAACAGTATCGAGCCGGTTTTATTATCAACTATACTGAAGAAGAAAGGCCGGTCCACGGTCATGGAAAACCGGTTCAAGGGAGCCGATTCCAATCTTATTTCCACTGAAGTTGCCCCGGCAGCTTCGGTGCCTTTCTCGTCTACTTCCACAAAGGTTTTATGCTTGACTTCAGCGATAAAAAGCCGGGGCGGAACGGGCCGCATGCCGGAGAAATCGGCTGCGGTGTCGTCGAAGGCGATCTCCATACCCAGCTCTTTGAGGACATCGTTGAAGGATGCCTCGTATCCGAATTTGCAGCGGGGAAGCCCCACCGAGCCTTCTGTTTCCTGGAATGATGCCAACCATGTGTTCCATTCCGCGGGATCCAGTTTTTCATATAAGCTTTGCAGGGTCTGCTCAGGGCCGGGCAGAAATATGTACATACTTAGCCGCCCGTTCTTCCCGTAAGGTATGCCGACCGCCTGAAATCCGTCACCTTCCAGGTAGGGAAATTCTCCTTCCCGGAACATAACGGGATGCTGTTTGGAATCCCCGTTCGGCAGGTGAAAAGGTACCTCCCGGGTTTGCTGCGGATCGAAAGGTTCGGACCAGTCGGCCTGGAAGTAGACGGCATTAAGTAAAAAAAGCACTGTCAGTGGATGGATCGGCGGCTCAATCAGCTTTTGAATTTTCCCCTTCGTTTGCTCCTCAACCCATTTGTTCATCGTCACGGCGGCGTCAGGAAAATCGAAATCCAGTGCTGCAACTTCCGCCCCGTAATATTTTCTGTTCCGTTGCAGGAAATCCTCATAGAAATCAACCCCTGAGCGCGCCCAGAGGGAGTTCGCAATAGCCAATTCCACCTTAGGATCCGGGTTCTCCAGGATGGTGCGCAGATCGGCAAAGGCCTCGTTGACCTCCTCCACACTCAAACCCTGAAACTGCAGCACATCTTCCATAGCCGCGGCGGTTTCCCCGTCAGCCCCGTTATATGTCATTGCCAGGGCCAGAGAAACGCTTGCCGGCGAAATGAAGATGTTTTCAGCGGGTGTTTTTTCCCTGAGAGCATGAAACAGGTCAAAGGCAAAGGCCGTATTGGCCGTGACCAGACGCGTGTCTACATACTCCGCGGGTTCGGCATACGCTGATTTTTCTCCTGACCGGCAACCCGCGGTGCCGGCCAGGAGCGCACAAAACATTACCAAAAGGAGTAGGGTTGTCCCTTTTTTTACGTATCTGTTCATTTACAGTTCCTCGCTCTCCAAAATATTATTTTAAAAGTCTTTATGGTAATAAGACCTTTCAAGAGGACAAAAAGTTCCCTGAAATAGGCAAAACTAAATAGTAAAAAACTCATGTATTGACAAAATGGCAAAGCAGTAGTAATATAGTTTTAGTAAATTACTAAATAACTAAATTAGTAAATAAAAACGAGAGATGATTCTCTGAAAATTACATGGGAGGAAAGGTTATGAAAATACCAACCAGTTTAAAACATAAACCGGTAATTGTTTCTGAAAACTATGAAAATGTTGATGGCAGATATGCCTATAATTCGGATGCGAAAGGACTTTCTTTAGGTTTGGCACAATGGAATGATCGGGGCAAGGTTGACATTTCCGCCAAAGTGTGGAGACACACCGGAGAAAAATGGTCCAGACAGTCTGAGGAATTGCCGTTGCACCGTGTCCTCGACCTGGCGATCCTGGTTTGCAGAACAAAGTTTTATTTTCAAGAAGCTTATCGATATGAAAAATTGTATGATACAGAGAATCCGGCAATCGACAGAGTGGGCTTACAGGGTGACGCTATGACAGTGGCTGTCTGTACTGGCAATGAAAAGATCGATGAAGATATTAAGCTTTTTAGCCAGGCGCTCAGTAACGATGATGAGCTTATTAGTGAGCGCTTGCGTACGCTGTCGAGGATATTAAAAGAAATGGGGTATTAGTATGGATAAAAAAAGACGCAAGGAGCTGCTGGAGGAATACAAGCAACTGAAGACCTATATGGGTGTATTTCAAATAAAAAATAATGCCGGCGGAAAAATTTACGTAGCTTCCTGTACCAACTTGAAAAACCGGTGGTTGACTATACAATTACAGCTGAATATGGGCAGGCATGCAAATGCCGGGCTGCAAAGGGACTGGAAGGAGATGGGGCCCGAAGCCTTTACCTACGAGGTGCTGGAGGAAAAGGAAACCCGCGAAGTTGCCGACAGGTGCTGGGAGCTTAAAAAAATGGAAAAAATGTGGCTGGAAAAATTACAGCCCTATGGAGACAGAGGATATAATAAGCCGCCAAGAAAATAATACAATTAAGTAATATGCAAAAAAAGAAGCCTGGACATTGGCAGATATCAGGTGACTTTGGGGCGGCTCCTTGCCAATAAACAGCGTTTGCAGTATAATAAAAGCACTTCAAGCCGACGGCAGAGAGGAGACATTCATGTTCATCTCTTTAGAGGGATAGTTGAATAGTTTTTTCAGGATACCTTACCCCTCAACGAGAAGCTTTTTAGTTTCGGCATGGGTACGCGTACCCATGTTTTTCTATTTCTAAAGAGGTGATCATAATGTCGACCATACTACTGGTGAATAGCTTGAAGCAAGAATACGATGTTCATACTGTTTTCCAGGATTTTTCCTTCCATCTGTCGGACGGTGAACGAGTCGGCCTGATCGGCCGAAACGGGACCGGGAAAAGTACTTTGCTGAAGATCCTTGCCGGCCGGGAAGAGGCGACCGGCGGTCAGGTTCGCCATTACCTGCCACCAGACCGTATCGGTTATCTCCCCCAGGAACCGGTACTGCCCGGAGGACACACAATTAAATCGTATGCCGCGGCGCTTCATAAACCGGGCAGCATGCCGGATGGGGAAAAAGCCATAGCCCTCAAGTTTCTGGGTAAACTGGGATTTAACCGGGATGATTTCGAAAAGCCGACAGACGTATTAAGCGGAGGCGAAAAAACCAGACTCTGCCTGGTCCGCCTGCTACAGCAAGACTGCGGGCTTTTGCTCCTAGACGAGCCTACCACTCATTTGGATATGGGAGGTCTGGAATGGCTCGAGAACTATCTCAAAAACTTTCGAGGTGCTGCACTCATTGCCTCACACGATCGTTGTTTTCTGGATGAAACTACCGTACGGATATTGGAAATTGATCAAGGAAAGATCCGCTCTTACCCCGGTAATTTTTCCCAATATGCCCGTATCAAGGAAGAGGAAAGCCGGAGTCAATGGGAGGCCTATCAGGATTATCGCCGTCAACGCAAGAAACTTACTGTTGCCTTTAACCGTAAAAGACAATGGGCCCGGCAGGCAGCCGAGGCTTCTTCGCCTCGTACCCCATACCTGGCCGCGCGGGCCAAGAAGGTTGATCGGGCAGTCAAATCCTTCGAGCGCCGGTTGGAACGGTTGGACCGTGAGGCTCCCCGAAAGCCCTGGGAGTATCGTCGCCTGAGGTTGGATCTTGACGCGGAGGGGAAGACCGGAGCCAAGCTGATCGAGGTGGCAGAGGTCAGCCATGCTTTTGACGATAAGGTTATCTTTAAAGATGTCTCTTTTACAATTTTTTCCGGTGACTCAGCTGTGTTGATTGGAGGCAACGGTGCGGGTAAAACAACGCTGCTGAGGTTAATTCTCGGTGAGCTGATACCTGACCAGGGGCGAATCTCCCTCTCCCCGGCCGCCCGCGTCGGATACCTGGGCCAGCAGCATGATCAACTGAACCCGGAGCTGACTCCTCTGGAGACAATGCTGGCTGCCGGAGAGGCGGACGAAACAGGGGCGCGGCATTTACTCGGAGCGCTTCTCTTCGGCGGTGAACGGGTCTACCAGCCTGTGTCCACCCTGTCCGGCGGAGAGAAGAGCCGGCTGGTTTTGGCTGTTTTGCTGGCCAGCCGGGTAAATCTGTTAATTCTTGACGAACCGACCAATCACCTGGATATCGAATCGCGGGAGGCAATCGAGGCGGCGCTGGACAGCTTTGACGGAACAATCCTTGCCGTCAGCCACGATCGGTATTTCCTTTATCGTTTGTCGGATCGCGTTTTGATTTTGGAAAACGGACTTGTTTCCCATTATCCCGGTTCGTACGGAGAATACCTGGAGAACCAAGTATTTTCGGATGTAAACTCTCGGGACGAAATACTTATTTTGGAGAACAGGCTCTCTTACCTGTCAGGCCGCCTGAATGAATTGTCCGGCAACAACAAACCTGCTGCCGGGGAGGAACGGGAAGAGGCTAACCGGGAGTTCCTGGAAATCAGCCGCAAATTGCGAAAGTTGAAAGGTTAACAGTAAAACAGTATAAAAGCTTACAATGTGTTTTTTCAGGCCCTCCGAACCGTAAGCCGAGAAATCCCCGCCCGCGGGCGGTAAAAAAGTTGGGAAATCAATCAAGCTGTGAATCCTCCATATTGACTCGTATCATGTCCTGTTATATAATACTGGTGAAAAGGGGAGTAGCTGGCAGGTCGACTGCCGATCCGGGCCAACAACTACGGTACTCGTACCTGGCCCGCCACTTGTGATGACAAGTAGCAAGACCTTTGACATGAAAACATGTCGAAGGTCTTTTCTCTTTTTTTAGGGGAAAACTAAAAATTGAAAGGGAGGATGAATTATCTATGCTTGACTGGTCTGGTTATACCCCGGCGGAAGCTCTGGAAATCCTGCAAACGGATGAGTTACGGGGACTCTCCCCGGCGGAAGTAACCCGCAGGCAACAAAAGTATGGTTTGAACCAATTGCAGGTACAGCAGCCCTTACCCCTGTGGCGTCGTTTTCTGGCCCACTTCTCCGAATTTCTGGTGCTGATTTTGCTGGCCGCGGCAATTATTTCCCTTATTTTGGGAGAAGGTACTGATGCCCTGGTCATCCTGGTGGTCGTCACTGTCAATGCCGTTCTGGGAGTTATCCAGGAATACCGGGCTGAAAAAGCCCTGGATGCTCTGAAAAACCTTTCCGCTCCTACGGCCAAGGTGGTCCGGGAAGGCCGGGCTGTGGAGGTAGCGGCCCGGGAGCTGGTCCCGGGGGATGTGGTGCTGCTGGAAGCGGGAGATTTTGTCCCGGCCGACGGCCGGCTGCTGGAAGCGGCCAACCTGAAGGTTGACCAGTCAGCTCTAACGGGCGAATCGGAACCGGTGGAAAAAAATGTTGCTTTTACGGCTAAGGGAGATGTTCCCCTGGCGGAAAAAGAAAACATGGTCCACATGGGCACCGCCCTCACCTTTGGTCGAGGCAGGGCAATAATTACCGGTACAGGTATGGATACCGAGATCGGCCGTATCGCCGGTTTGATTGAAAAGGCCGGCGAGAAGAAGACCCCCTTGCAAGAAAAGCTGGGGCAGTTCGGGCGTCAACTGGGCTTTCTGGCTATTTTTCTGTGCCTCCTGATTTTTTTCCTGGGTATGCTGCGGGGCAACGATTTTTATGAGATGTTTTTCATCGCCGTCAGCCTGGCTGTGGCCGCCATCCCCGAAGGGCTGCCGGCTATTGTGACCATCGTTTTGGCTCTGGGTGTCCAGCGTATGGCCCGGTATAATGCCGTTATCCGCAAACTTCCCGCCGTAGAGACCCTGGGTGCCGCCACAGTAATCTGTTCCGACAAAACAGGAACCCTTACTCACAATGCCATGACCGTTCGGCACCTGGTTACCGGAAGCGGTGAACTGGGGGTTTCAGGAGTGGGATACGAGAAAGAGGGTAATTTCTTCCGGGGTGAGGCGGTGATCGAACCTTCAGCCGACCCTCTCCTGTCCATCCTCCTCAAGATAGGCCTGCTGAACAGCGATGCTCTCCTGACGGAGGATGACGGAATCATCAGGGTAGTGGGGGATCCTACCGAGGGAGCACTGGTGGCGGTGGCGGGCAAGGCCGGCCTCATCAGGGATGAACTGGTGCAGAGGCTGCCGCGCCTTAAAGAATATCCCTTCGATTCGGAGCGCAAGATGATGAGTACTGTCCACCGGGGAACCCTGGATGAATGGCCCGGCAGCGACGGTAACAAGGACAGTCTCAAGGGTATGCTGTTGCTGACTAAAGGCGCTCCCGGCCAGGTGTTGGAAAGATGCAGCCGCCGGCTGAGCTCTGACGGAATCCGGGAACTGGACTCCTCCACGCGGGAGCATTTTCGTGGTAAAAACCGGACGATGGCCGCAAGGGCTTTGCGCGTTCTGGCCTTTGCCCTGCGTCCTCTGGAATCCGATCCTCCTGAAGAGCCTGGCGAGGCCGAACAGGACCTGATCTTCGTGGGAATGGCCGGTATGATCGATCCGCCGCGGCCGGAAGCCGGAAAGGCCCTGGAAATCTGTCGGCAGGCAGGAATACGGGTAAAGATGATTACCGGAGACCACAAAGAGACAGCTCTGGCTATCGCCCGGGAAATGGGCTTGGTCTGGGAAAATGAAGAAGCGCTCAGCGGGGCGGAGCTGGACCGCCTCAGTCCGGAAGAACTGCGGGGAAGAGTCGGCAAGGTGTCCGTTTTCGCCCGTGTTTCCCCGGAACACAAAGTGCGCATCGTGGAAGCCCTGCAGGCCGAAGAGGAAATCGTAGCCATGACCGGCGACGGCGTTAATGACGCCCCTGCCCTGAAAAAAGCCGACATCGGGGCAGCCATGGGCCAAACGGGTACCGATGTAGCCAGAGAAGCTGCGGAAATGGTCCTGGCCGATGATAATTTTGCCACCATTGTGCAAGCAGTACAGGAAGGCCGCATTATTTTCGACAACATTAAAAAGGCGGTCTACTTTCTTCTTTCTACCAATGTGGGGGAAATTTTCACTATTTTGGGTGCGATACTTCTGGGATGGCCGCTTCCCCTGCTGCCCATCCAGATTCTGTGGATAAATCTTGTTACCGACAGCCTGCCGGCCCTGGCTCTGGGTGTTGACTCCCCGGAGCGGGACACCATGCAGCGTCCGCCGCGCCATCCACGCGAAGGTATTTTCGAGCGGAAAAGCAAGACGACAATACTGGTTTACGGCGTCTTCATTGCCGCTATTGCCCTGAGCGCTTTTTACCTGGGATGGCAGGAATCGGTCGGCAAGGGGCGAACCATGGCTTTTGCTACCCTGGCTCTCAGCCAACTCGTGCACGTATTTAACTTCCGTTCTCTGCAGAAGTCCCTTTTCCGGAGGGGGTTGACCGGCAACCGGCCGCTTTTGGCGGGAGTAGCAGTTTCAGCGTTATTGCAGTTGGCTGTCCTGCTGACACCCTTCTTCATGTCCATCTTCAGAGTAACTGCCCTGGCAGCAGTTGAGTGGCTTATTATTGCCGCCCTGGCTATTTCACCCCTGATTTTCGGCGAGTTGTTGAAGCCGGCTCTCTATCGGTATCAACAGAAATAAAACAAAAAACATAAAACATATAACGAATATCAAAGAATATATGGGTTCGCCGACACTTTATTAACTTTAAAGCATCGGTGGCCCTTTTTTTATGCTCTCAGGTTGCCGGCAAAAATCCCGCTTTGTAACAATTATTTATAATTTTGTAAAACATGTTCATTTTTCGGCAAAGGCCGGTTCATAGTCTTTTTATATAATTTGTGACAAAGGGGGTGCTTAGCTTAGAAACAATTTTATAGAAAAATTGGACAAGCTATTCCTTCTGAAATTTTATATTTTGAATTTAATTCGGCAACTGTTGAACTGTTGAAGGTTAAGGCTAGAACGTGGTAACTGTGGTAACTTATGCAACGGACTATTTTAAAGAAAGGATAGGATAATTTGCAGTTTGCTATTGCGCTGATTATTTTTGTTTTTATCTTGGGTGTTTATGAACAAGTAAAACATAATAAAAAATTAAACCTTATCAAGCTGAGAATTAATGTCAACGGCACAAGGGGTAAATCAACTGCAACAAGACTAATTACCGGTATCTTAAAGGAAGCTGGAGTTAATGTTGTCGGGAAAACGACGGGAACCAGTGCGAGAATTATTTATTGGAACAAAGAAGAAGAAGAACCAATTAAACGAGGCCGTCTGGGTCCAAATATTATTGAACAAAAAACTGTCATTAAAAAAGTAGCCAAGCTGGGGACATCAGCATTTGTCACAGAGTGCATGGCCGTAAATCCCGATTACCAGATTACTTTTCAGGAAAAGCTTGTTAAAGCAAATATAGGCGTTATTGTGAATGTTCGTGAAGACCATATGGATTTGTGCGGTCCTACTCTGGACTTTATTGCAGAGTCCTTTACAGCCACAATACCAAAAAACGGAACCCTTATTGTTGGTGACAGTAGTTATAATAACTTTTTTACCCAAGAGGCAAAGAAAAGAAACAGCCGGATACTTATTGCCAATGAAAAAGAAATTCCGGGGGGTTATCCGGAAAAGTTTCCGTATGTAGCTTTCCCGGAAAATATTGCTATTGCGCTGGCTGTAGCTAAAGCACTAAACATTGACAATGATACCGCCTTGAGGGGGATGTTAAACGCTAATCCTGACCCGGGAGCCTTAATGATATATCCGTTGAACAAGAAAAGCCCAACATATTTTGTCAATGGCTTTGCCGCCAATGATCCGAATTCTACACGAATGATTTGGGAGCACATAACAGCTGTCGGTTACCCGACAAAAAATCCCTTGGTAATTGTAAATTGCCGGCCTGATAGGGTTGACCGAACTTTGCAGTTTGCAGAAGATGTTTTGCCGAATATGAAGATCGATATTCTCGTTGCCATGGGTGAGACAGTAAAACCAATTACCGAAGGAGTCAATACTAAAAAGATATCTCCACAGAAATACATAAATGCGGAAGGTTTATCTCCCCATGAGGTTTATAAAATGGTAAAGAATTATTTGATAAACAGAATGATTTTCGGCATTGGAAACATACACGGCGGTGGGGATGAATTGGTTGAACTTATAATTAACGAAAATTGAATTCCTAAATTTGGATGAAACGATCTCCATTAAATACTACTTAAAGGATGATGTATCAGTTGATAATTACCGAAATTTCAACAGTTATAATTTTTGGCGTAATTTTCAGCTTGTTATTTACAGAAATTACAGGAGTTTTACCTGCCGGATTAGTTGTACCGGGATATTTAGCTTTGCTATTACTAATAAAATTGCCCCAGGCTATCTTCTTAACATTCTTGATCAGTATTTTAACTTATTTAATAGTTAATTTCGGAGTGAGTAAAGTTACAATTTTATACGGCAAAAGGAAATTTGTAGCCATGATAACATTATCAATTGTCTTGCAGTTTGTTCTCTATGCACTAATGCCTCTTGATTATAGTGCTATTTCCGGCTTGGCGGCAGTTGGCATCGTTGTTCCCGGACTATTGGCAAATACAATTCAGCGTCAGGGTTTAGTAACAACATTTTTAAGCACTGCCTTGCTGATTGCACTGACTTATGGGTGTGCAGTGCTGTTGCAAGTGAGAATATAGCAAAGGAGGTGTAATGGAGGGGGCAGCTTACATGAATGGAAAAATACAGCAAAGGAGGTGTAAAATGAACACTTTACACGGGTTAATACAGAATAAACAATATACATCGAAAACAATCGTAAAAGACAGCCTGAATGAAACCCTTTCGGTTTTTAAAGCTCTTACATTGAAAGAAAAATGCCTGTATCTAATTAAGATCAGCAAGAGGAATACCGGGCACCAAACATTTGTGCTAATGGTATTAACTCTAGTGTTTATTGCTGTGGATTATCTGTTTTCTCTAATTTAAGAAGGGAGCAAGATTAGTATGAAAAAAGTAGTAAGTAAAATGTTGGCTTTAGTTGTATTGTTTACATTTGGTCTTGGCCTTAGCGCGTATGCATTTACAAGAGGTTACGGTAGTTTTGCCGAATTATCCGCCTCTGAAGAACCTGCAGACTATACCGTTAAAACTAATGATATGGGAAGCGACACAACAATTTTAGCTCTACATGGAGGCGGTATTGAAAGAGGGACATCAGAATTAGTTGAAACATTGGACGGTAACGGTAAATATAACACTTATTTATTTGAGGGGCTTAAAGCGACTGATAATGGGAGTCTTTTTTTAAGGGCTATTAATTTTGACGAACCGACAGCGGTCAGTTTAGTTCAAAAGTCGGATTACACTGTTTCTGTTATCGGAGCGGCAGGTGATGAGGAAATTACCTATATTGGCGGTCAAAACAAGATCCTGGCGGAATTGATCAGATTACATCTTATTTCCCAGGGATATAATGTCAGAACTTTAAGCATTCCCGATCGCATTGCCGGTATCATGGACAGCAATATAGTGAATAAGAATAAATTGTTTATGGACAGCTATCAGATTGGCGGTGTTCAGATAGCTGTTTCCAAAGGGTTAAGAGATAAGTTCGTAACCGATTCAAGTACCTTAAATAGTTATTCAGATTGCATTGATAAAGCGTTAAGCGAAAGCTGGCCGGTAATAGTATCCAATTTACAGAAAATTAAGGCAGCCAAATCTGTGATAAATAACGGGTTTTTCAGCAAGCTTGACCCCAAAAAGCGCAACTTTGATAAGAAAGTAAAGCAAATATTAGACAAAGGGGCAAAAACGCCCAAGGATTTAATTAATAATGTTAACACTACAGCGAAAAATAGTAATTAGCGGCGGTGGTGCCATGGGGACGGTTTGAGCGGGAACTTGGGGTCCCCGGGTTGGTCGGGGCTTTAGGGTTGTCGGGCGCTCGGCGCTCGGCAACCCGCCGGACCGGCGCTCCGGTTTCCTGCCTGCAAGTCCTGCGGCTCTTCTTGACCTTCGCTTACCTACCCGGCAAGCTACCCTAAAAGGTAGCTTGCCGGCCCTTTTGTGCAGATCATATTTAAACTCATTCCCAAATTTTTCACTTCTACTAAACTATTATTGATTATTGACTATTTTTGACTGCCTCACTTATGGCGAAAACGTAGTTTTCCAAGCTGTCATTATTACTTGATAAAAACCGTGTCCTTAAGCCCTTTGATATTTCTAACTGTACTCCGCGACCGTCCATATTCTTATTTACAATGTTGTCCGGCGATATGCCGGCCAGATTTTTCGGAGTATCCAACACAGTAAAACCATACTTAATCAGAGATTTTTTTATTCTGTTTGCTAAATCAGTGTCCAGGCCTCCCATATAGGTGAATTCTTTTGAACCGGAGCACCCGTGGATTGATATTGTCGTTTCGGATTTCGAAACCATTTCCAAGGCAGTCGGTTCATCGAATTTTTCTGAAGGAATATGTAAGACTGAATTCCCTTTGCTTTTTAAACCGAGAAACGAATAATAGTTGTAATTATTATGGGAAGATAAAGCGTAGGCTAATTTAGTAGTGCCCTTTTCAATCTTTCCTCCATGTATTGCCATGACGAGAACATTCGAATCCGTTAGATCAGTTTCAATTTTATAGTCCACATTATTTAGTTCAATTAAACTTAATTCTTTAAAATTGTCAGGAATGATATAACCGGAAGCTACAACAGTTGACTGAGTAAACGTTAAAATTATCAGACAACAACAAACAACAAATCGCTTCAAACGTAAACAAATGTCTTCTTTTGTTATAATCATACCTATCGCCCCACTTTTTTACCGGATATTTTAAATTTTAAAAAATGCTGCCGGATCCGCAGAAAATATAATTCCCGATTTTTTTGGCGTTATGGTCAGTCTTTTATCATAATTTTACCAGGGTATACCCATTCTTGTCAAATAATCAATCGCCAAGACTTTGTGCCCGCAAACACCTTGCATAACAATAATTAATCGTTTTGAGGGAAGGATAGAGGAAAGGGGGGGCAGGTCATCCGGTCCTTCCCCCACCTTTTTTTAATAACTTGCGTTTTGGTTCGTTTTTCTCATCGCTTTCCGCGATCAGTTCCCGTTAGGATAAGAAAAAGTAATAAGCCAATGCCTGCCAGGAAGAACACCATTAATGAACCGATAGAAATATAAATTTCACCGGTTGCGTAACGTGCGACAGCCGAGGTAAAAAAGCCGAAAAGCAACAGCCCGACAGACAAAGCGTAGAACGCGGCGCGAATTTTGTTCATGGCATACTTTTTAGTTGTTTCTCTGGTCAACACACTGTAAGTGAACAACATTCCCCCCGCAACGATGAATATTCCGCTTCCTGTAACCTCCGTACCGGATAAGCCCATGAAGTGCAACATTGCAATCACAAATAACCCGAACAGAATAAGCAATACTCCGATAATTATCCCGGCCGTGGAAATACGGGCCGTCATTGTGGAATAAACGGATTGCTTGGCCGTATCCTGTCCAAGTTTGCGCATATCCTCTACCAACCCGCCCAAATCACCCATGGAGATGACAGCCTCTTTGAAAGCCTGGTCATCATCCATGCCGCGGGATTTAAAATCCAATGTTTTTTCTTTGATATTTATGGCCAACTCTTCCTTCAGGTCAAATAGTTGGTGTGTTGAGCCGACCCCCGAAAACAGATTGTCGATATATGTCGTTATCTTATTGTTGAGGTGATTCTTATGCTTTGACATCATCGAGACCTCCCTGAATTAATTGGTCTAAAACAACTCTGGCAAAGTTCCAATCTTTTTTGTTTTGAGAATAAAGCTCTTCGCCCTTTGCGGTGATGCGGTAGTACTTGCGTCTACCGCCCTGCGTTTCGTCCCCCCAGTAGGAGAGGATGTAACCCTCTTGCTCCAGCCGCCGGAATGCGGTATATAAGGTCGCTTCCTTTAATTCATACCGATTGCCGCTTAGCTGGAAAATTTTTTTATAGATCCCGTATCCGTAACTGTCACCCTGCCGCAGCACATTTAAAATTATTGTGTCGGTATGACCACGGATGAGGTCTGTAGAAATTTTGGCATTCATAGCTATTCGCCTCCCGAAATATACTCTATCACATATTACTATGTCAGTCAATATACTATGATAAAAATATATCTATGCCGTCTAGTTAATGTTGATCTGTTAGATAAACGAAGGGCTGGATATTCGAAAATATAAAAGCTAAATATGGATACGGAATAGGGGTATATTCTGGCGCCGCATTTCCGCGGCAAAAAAGATCGTGACGATAATAACCGAAAGGACGTCGGACAGCGGAGTGGAGAGCCAGATTCCGGTTAAGCCGAAGAAACGGGGCAGGATAATAATACAGGGAAGGTAAATGAGAAATTGGCGCAGCAGGGAGAGGATCATGGTCGGAATTCCTTTCCCAACCGCTTGAAAGAAAGAAACGGCAATGACTGCCGGAGCCGACAGGGGATACATCACTACCATGATGCGCAAAGCCCGGATACCGATGGCTAACAGTTCCGGTTCCGAATTAAAAAGTCGCAGAAAAAAATGGGGGAAGGTAAAAAAGATCGCTCCTGCTGCGGTGGTAAAAACAGTGCCCGCTAGAATGCCCTTTAAGAGGGCTTCACGGATGCGCAGCAGCTTTTTGGCTCCAAAGTTGAAACCGATAATAGGAAGCAATCCCTGGGAGATGCCTCCCACCGGTATGAAAGCAAATGTTTGCAGTCGTATGATAAGCCCCATGACAGCCAGAGGGATATGACCGAAACTTCCCAGGTAACGGTTGACCAGGACCACGGAGAAGTTGCCCGCGATCAGCGAAAACATGGTTGGAGCCCCCACCCGGTAGATCTCCAGGATTACCTGAAGACGGGGTTTTAAATGGTTCCAGCGTAAAGAAAGAGCGCTTTGGCGGCTGAAATAAAAGTGCAGCACCAGCCCCGCCCCCAAGACCTTGGCCAGAACAGTAGCCACGGCGGCTCCCCGCACTCCCATTCCCAGGGCGAAGATAAAAATGGGGTCCAGAATTATATTGGCCACAGCAGAGATAACCAGCGTCCGCATGGATATCAGGGCGTTTCCTTCGGAGCGCGCCGTATTGGTCAGCATAGACATGAGCATTAAAAAGACCGTACCGGCAAGAACTATCGTCATATACTGGACGGTTAGATCCATGATGGCCGGGGTAGCCCCGAATAATAAAAGCAAGCGGCGCAGAAATATTATTCCCAGGATGGTGACCGCCAATCCCAGGAAGAGAGATAGAATAAAGATTTGCCCCGCGGCTATGGAGGCGTCTTCATAACGTTTTGCTCCCAGGGAACGGGAGATGAGGGAGGCAGCCCCTACCCCGGTACTGTTGGCCAGGGCGGCAATAATCACCTGAATAGGGAAGGACACGGAGAGAGCGGCGATGGCTTCGCTTCCCAACCGGCCCAGGAAGATGGTATCAATAATATTGTAGGAATTCGTCACGATCATGGCGAAGGTGGCCGGCAAAGAAAAGCGCAGCATCAGGCGGTTGATACTGTCCCGGCCCATGCCGGCTGTCTGCTCCTGCGGATCGATTTTAGCAGTTGCTTCCGCCGCAGTTGCTTCCGCCGCAGTTGCTTCCGGAGCAACATCCTGTCTTGCCGGCTGTCCTTCTTCCCATCTTTGGGATTCGTCCTTATCCACTAAGCCAAAGCCTCCCCATGTCCCTAACGGTATCCTTTTGCTCAGAACGGCGTCATACTATTCAACTTTTTTATCTCCTCTCCACATAATACCCTAAAAATGAAATCTCGGCACTAGAATTGTTTTACCTGCAGAATACGACCCCAGCAAGGATAAAGGCACGGTATGCTGCATTTACCGTTTTTTATCTCAAAATCCTCTCCGGGATTAAGCAAATCTATCGCCTTGCCCCTGCCAACCGGAATATTTATTTCCACAGGCACTTTCCTGTCCGCAGAATTGACAATGACAATTATGCATTCATTATCATACTGTCTGGCAAAAGCATATTGCTCGTGCTTCACCAGCACCGTCCTGTAGTCTCCGCTCAATAATGCCTTTGAGGCTTTGCGTATCTTTGCCAGGTGTGAGATGGCAGCAGCGAGATCACGGTTCGGACTGTTTTTGGAACAGTATTCCCTGTTAAGTGCAGGCCGAAGGTTTTCATCCGACCCGCAGCTTTTTTTACCCTCAATACCCCACTCGCTTCCATAGTATATTGAAGGTATCCCCGGCATAGTAAATAAAAGCACATGCAGGGGGTAAAGATAAGCCGGCTTTTTAAGTGTGCCGGCTATACGGTTCACATCGTGATTGTCCGCAAATGAATAAAGCAGAAGGTCTCTGTATATGCCTTCTTCCTTCCCAAACTGGCGGTTAAGGGAATATGCTATTTCAAAATAGTTTTTATCGTTATGGCTTGAGTATAGCCCTTTATAGCACTCATAATTGGTTGCCGAATCAAGTGTCTGCTCGTTTACCCACCGGTTATAGTCGCCGCGTACAACCTCTCCCAGCAGCCAGAAATCAGGACGGATACTCTTGCAGAACCGTGCCAGCCGGCGCAGAAATGAAAGATCAATACAATCGGCACAGTCGAGACGTATACCGTCCAGGTCGTACTTGTCAATCCACATTTCCACAGCCTTAAAAATGTGTTCTTCTACCTCCGGGTTGCTGACATTCAGCTTTACAAGGTTATAGCAGCCGTTCCATCCTTCATAGGAGAAGGGATCATTGTATGAGCTTTTCCTGTTTAAATCCAGGTTGGAAAACCAACGGCAATACTTTGAAGCCTTTCCCTTATTCAGCACATCCCTGAATGCCCAAAAATCCCTGCCCACATGATTAAAAACCCCGTCCGCCACCACACGAATGCCCCGGCAATGCAATTCCCCGACTACTCCTGCAAGGGTTGAACAATCCCCTAGCCGGCGATCTACTTTAAAATAATCTGCAGTGTCATAGCCATGAGAACCTGATTCAAACAATGGTCCAAAATAAACGGCATTTGCTCCAAGTTCCTCAATATGTCCTATCCAATCGATAACCGTTTCAAGTCTTGGCCGGGGCTCTGCAATAAAATCGTTATATCTGGGGGCGTCGCAGAATCCAAGGGGATAAATATGGTAAAAAAAAGCTTTTTGTACCCATTTGCTCATATTATTGGTGCGTATCCTCCTCACTTAGAATGGCCGGCTATACTATACCGATTGGTATAGTATAGCCAAAAAAAATTTTTACGAAAAAATACCGTGCATAAATTGATGAATCGCTTTAAATGTTGTTTCATTGTTTAACTGAATATGATTGGAATAACACATTTGGATATAGGTGTTAACCATGGCGAGCAGGCTTACAGCATAGGGTTTGTGCCTTCCTCTCATATTACCGTGGTCCCCGGCTGCCTTAATGAATAGCTGTTCCAGCATCTCCAGCTGCCTTTGCAGAACAGGCATCGCCGCTTTAAAAGATTCGCTCTCCGGAGGCGAGTAAATCATGGATATGTACATACGGTAAAATACCGGATGATTAGCCGCATGGGAGAAATAGGCAGATACAACTCTGTGAAGGGTGAGCGGCAAATCTCTCCGGTAATCAGCCGCTTTAAGCAGGGCAGTCTCCAGCTTCAGGTAGTTTTCTTTCAGGACGGATTCAAGCAACCCCCTTTTATTTCCAAAATAATGATACAGTGTCGGTTTAGTAATGCCGGCTTTCTCTGCAATTTCCTGTACACCAACAGCATCATAGCCCCGGTGTGAAAACAACTCAAGGGCACATTCAAGAATAAGCTCGCGGTTTTCCATTGTATGCTCCCAAATTTTTTTACATTGATATTATACCACACGGTATAGAAAATATAAATCAATTCACAGCCGCATATGATTTTTCTTTAACAACTTATTATTAATTTGTTTGGTATTTAGACTCAAGGTGGAATCGGGAGAATGTTGGCGATAATTATTCTCCATTCTTAGCTAATAATAATTGACAAAATAGCTAACATTTATTATAATATTAACTAATAGAAGGATAGGTGACGATATCATGCGTGTTAATACCACGGATTTACAAAATGCTTTTGGAAAATATCTTTCCCTGGTCGAAAAGGAAGATATTATTATTATTAAAAACGGGAAATCTGTCGCTAAGCTCATCCGCTATACAGACCCTGATTATTTTCTGGTTCATGAGGAAGCAAAAAATTATCAATCAACGAAAAAAGTCAGCTATGAAGAATATATGGCCCTGGTTAATTCCTCAGACCAAAGGTATGAACTTATCGACGGTGAGATTTACCTGTTGGCTTCACCCAGCTTTAGGCACCAGATCGTGGTCAACGAACTATCATGGCATTTTAATAACTATTTTAGAAAAAAGCCCTGCAGATCATTAACAGCACCATTAGATGTGAGGCTTTTCGGTTTTGCGACCAAGTTCGAAGAAGATCCGAATGTTGTTCAGCCGGATATCGTTGTGATCTGTGATGAAGACAAAGTCAATAAAGATAACAAGTATGAGGGCATACCCACACTGATTGTAGAAGTATTGTCTCCATCGACTAAAGGAAAGGATATGGCCATAAAATTGCATTTATACATGAAAAGCGGTGTTTTAGAGTACTGGATCGTAGATTTGGAAAACAATCGTATCAATCAATACTCCTTTTCTCCAGAAAGAGATATAGGAAGTTTAAATACATTCCAGGAAGAAGATACAATTAAATCAACTGTTTTTGAGGGTTTGGAGATACCGTTAAGAGAAATTTTTTCTGTGAATTGATAGAAAGTCGTCACTTAACCACTTAACAAAAGCAGATGAGGGCATTGGTATTAGCTAAGGCAAACAAAAATAAAGGAGCTGTACCATATGAAGAAGCGACTGCGCAAGAAGCTTCGGCTTGGGGAATTTCAGGAGTTGGGATTCGAGGTCCGGTTTCGACTGCCGGATGATTGTACCGAGGCTGACCTGGATGCGTTTTTTGATTCCTTTATTGCCGAAGCGATTGAGGGGAACGGTCTTATATGCGGTGGTCGAGGCGGGCGCGAATGGAATATTTTCGTTTCTCGGCACCATCGGCAGTCGGCAACCGAAAATGATCGGAGTGCAATTGCTGCATGGCTTGAAGGGCACGGCCATGTTGCGGAGATCCGTATCGGCCCTCTGGCGGATGCGTGGTACGATTAATATTTGCTATAATTTTGGCTCTTTATTATTGTTATATGTTACAATTGTATGTTCTATTGAAGGAGGATCGGAAGCGCTTTTTACAAGCTGACTTCTTCTTTTGGTGCAAAGTTGGTTTCCATGGTCCAGATCGTTGCCAGGCCGTTTTTTAAGCGGAAAACCACAAATGTCCGATAGAAATCCTCCAGAGCACCGCTTTCCTTCCAGTCCTTAACAAACTGACGAGTCGGATGTTTCGAGATCTCGTCTTTCAACGCATTATCATCCACCAGTTCCAGAGAGCCGTGCACACGAACCTGAATGCCTTTTCCAAAGTCATTAAAACAGACTTCAACTTTTGGATTGTTCATGATCTGCTTATAGACATCCTTCATGGTCCCTGTATGAAACACTATTCCTTCTTCATCCGCTTTGTAAAGGAGCATCCCCCTGCCTCTCGGCTGATCGCCCTCCACAGTCGCCAGAAAAAAGGCGGGGTTGCTGTTCATTAAAGCAAATATCTCCTGTCCGGTCATTTCTTTTACACCCCTCGCAATTTATTTAAAGCATGGTATTATCATAAAAAAAGCGGCCGTAAAAAACTTGCAAAATAAGCTCAAGTCGTTGAAATATCCTGCTTATTTTACTTTTCAAGATAAGATTTCTTGAATTCGGAAGGAGTCATGCCCAGATATTTTGTAAAGCATGATGAAAAATGAGACGTACTGTTAAAACCGCATTCCAATGCTGTTTCAGTTACTTTTTTTCCTCCCATTCTCAGTAATTTTTTTGCTTTTTCCAGGCGTGTTCGTATTAAAAACTCCATTGGTGTAAGGCCTGTTTCTTTTTTGAAAATCCTCATAAAATGAGATTCCGACATATTGGCAATTCGCGCCAGCTCAGCTATGGTCAGCTTTTTCCCAAAGTGCTGATGCATAAAAGCGATGGCTTTTTCTATTTCAAATTTATCGGTAATAAAATCAACAGATTTATTTATGGCAAGAAGCCCTCGGATCAATAGATGCGTTAGCACGGTAGCAAGAGCATCCATTACATCTTGGCGGCCGGGAAGCGCATTTTCGGTTTCTGACATAAATTTTTTAATATAGATCATAATTTCATGTTCAACAAGAAACTGCTCCCAGAAGTACGGTTTAGGTAATTCCTTGCTATACGAGTCATAAATGGTTTCATAAAAATTTTTTGCAATAAAAATGGCAACATACCTTGTAAAAGTATCCGTTTCTTTTTCATCATGGGGTAGGTCAGGGGCCATAGCTGCCGCCAGATAATGACCGGGAAGTATATTAATGTTTACAGGAATAATATTTTGCTCTTTCGCAAAGAACAAGAAAAAAGAGTACGCGGGGTGGGTGTGTTGTGGTCTGATCGCGTATTGGCAATAACCGACACTGGGGATAAATATGCCAAAATTTTTGGAAACAAAATAATCGACGTTTTTTAGATCAGGCTCTTGTATATCTCCCACAAGCTTTTGCACAGAGAGCATAACTTTTTGTACATCTTGTACATCCATTTTCATGTTCCGGAACCCACCCTTACTTCAAATCGTTCTTTTTAATTTTAATTTAGTGTTTCCTTATTATACCATTATACTTCTACAATATCTATCCTCAACAGACTTACATCTTTAATCCGTCGGATAATCGGTATGCAAGAGAGGATATTCAGGTTAGACGGCAAGTTGACTTATAATGCGCTCCCGGGGATGGTAGTTTTTAAATTTATCAAGTATTTCCGATTGAGTGAAAATTTTGATAAAAATATTCTTGAAAGACCTGAATACCTCCGGTAAAATAGTACCCGGATATCAAAAAATAACGAAAGAATGGTGAAAAATGCAGAAGCCGCAAAAGATCTTTGAACGTGTCTTCCTGGTGGGTGGTCCGGAGATTACCGACGGAAGAGATTGTTGCGTCTATCTGGTGGACGGAGGAAATGAGCTTGCCCTGGTGGACGCGGGGCTGGGTTTGTCATGCCGGAAGATTATGGAGAACATCCGGACCCTTGGTATGGAACCGTCATTATTAAAATATGTGGTAGCCACTCACGGGCATATTGACCATATTGGCGGGCTCTCTTATTTTCAGTCAAAGGGAGTCAAAATTGTATCTCATGAACTGGAAAACAGGGCTGTATCCGAGGGCAGGCCTGAGCTAACAGCGGAATGGTACTACGGTATAAAGTATCAGCCTGTGTCCGTTGATATAACGCTTAGCGGAGAAATGCCGAACCTGTCTGTAGGGGATGTGACACTGTCCTGTCCCCTAACACCCGGTCATACGCCCGGCGGGATCAGCCCATACCTGGATATAGAGGGGACCAGGGTTTTATTCGGCCAGGATATTCACGGTCCTTTTAACCCGTCCTGGGGCTCTGATATCGGTCAATGGAAAATATCAATGAAGAAGCTTCTTGACTTGAAAGCCGATATTTTGTGTGAAGGACATTTCGGTATTTACAGACCGGCATCCCAGGTGCAAAGCTATATAGAAGCTTATCTCAGTCAGTATTAAAGGATTACTGTGGGATATGAACAAAAAGGTAAAAGAAAAGAGTCACGGTAATCAATTCCGTGACTCTTTTTAGCTTCCACTAGATTAGTGCTGTGTTTTTCCTGAAAAAAGCGCACCAATAAAATAAGCGGTTATGGCTGGTTTACAATACCTGTAAACAATATTTGATTTCCTCCATCATATGTGTGATCGTACAGCACGAACACAAACGGCTTATTGCAGTTCATTGCAAACGGCTCGGTAGGTTCGGGCATAGCCGAACCAGCCGCCGCCATCACTGTTACGGCAGCAGCGGTCGTACCTTTTTCATCAACCTCTATAACTGCCTTATGTACCGCGTCTGAAAGCCATACGGGTATTTCTTCCTCAATTAATCCTCCTGTCAGCGGGGCGGTTGTTTCATCAAACAGGGGAACGCCAAGTGCCACAAGCGTGTCCTTCAACTGCATTACGTCGCTTTCGATGGCAAAACGCGGCAACAGTAACTTGCCTGTTGCCTTAATCGAATCTCTCTGAATTTCATCAAAATACCCGCTTGTCATGGAGGACAGCATTCCTGCCGCGTTGCCGTCTTTGGGAAGAATGATATACATGCCCCCGCGTGTCTTAAATCTTAAAGGCATAGCCTGCACCCTATCATCCTCATAATATACTTGATTATCGCCTTCGCGCAGCATATAAAACGCTTTCGTTTCCCCTGCGGGCGAATAAAATATATCTTCTTTGGTTTGATCGGGGTCAAATTCCCATTCCCATCTGTTGGAAAAATATATGGCGTTGGCGATAGCGGCAACGGTGTTGGGGTCAAACTCTTCTACTATATCCGAAATCAACCCGTCCGTGTTTTCACTTGCCCATTGGTTTATGGCGTTTACAGCCTCCCCGGAGCCGAAGTCCACATTCATTGTACTGCCCCGGTAGAAATCCATAAAGATTTGAGCAAAATCCATTTTAAGCGTTGCATTGTTTGCGACAAAGATTGCGTTAGCGATTTTAAGCGGGTCATGGTATGACTCGTTGTATTTTTCTGCGTTTTTTTTATCGCGTTGTTTCGTTAAATCATACAGCATTCGTGAAGCCGCATTATTTATGTCCGCCTCGCTGATACCGGAGGCGTTAAGCGCCGTTAAGAGATCAGCTTTGTTTTGGGTATCGGTTGCATTGACCAGAGCCGCCAGCGGAATCCATACGGAATACGGCGAACAAACAAAATTTTTATCGCCGGCTTGACTTGCGAGCGCAGCGCTCAACCGGAAAGCAAAGTCGTTTGCACCATCGGCAACTGTAACCATTGTGGGATCCTGTTCCCCATACGTCGGCTTCTGAAGTTCTTTTGCGTCTACAGACACAATGTTTATGGCAAAATTGTCCTTATCATTCGTATTATCAGCTATGCATCCCGTCAGCGTTGTAAAAACAACTAGGAGAGCCGCTATAAGGGATAGTATCTTAATTTTTTTCATGTAATCACCTTCCTTGTACGGTTAGACGTTCCTCATAAGTTATTGGTTCTGTCCACGGAGAAAATAAACAAACTACCCGGTGTACATTACCGGGATTTCTGTCGGGCATGCCCTTGCGTTGGGATAAAAAGTAAAGCTTTCGATCATCTACCTGTAGGAATTACCAGGTGTAAAAGTTATTAAATTTGTAGTAAAATGTTATCTAAGGTAAGAGTTAACAGAAAAGGAAGGAGGAAAGGCAGAAATGTACGACCAAAATCTTGCCGAATTAATACATTGGTTAGTAAAAAACCCGGAAGAACGTCAAAAATTTTTAAATGGTGCAACTGTAGATGGAGTAACGTGCAATTCCACTGAATACTTCGCTATAAAAAAAGTTTTTTCTCAGCCCGAACGGGTAAATGATTCAGTGGTAAGTATTGGACCCACTGGTTTTTGGGCATAATAAATAACCTCCAGTTATGATTAATGTGCGCTACGACAACGCACAAAAACCATAAACCGGAGATTATAAGCAAATGTTTAACTCTCAGAAACTGGAAGGCATTACAACAAGCACACTAATAGCTTGAGTAGATATTGCAAAAAAGGTTCAATGGGCAAGATTCACAGATTACCGTGGCCTGGAGTTAGGCAAAGCCCTAAAATTTTGGAATAGCAAAAATGGACACAAAAGATTTTATGCTTAAATTTAAAAGTAAAGATTTTAAATCCTTCGTAATTCTAAAAATGACAGAGATATTAAAAGTTAATCTTAAAATATAGAGGTAGGGGGATATCAAATGAAACTATTTCAAAGATTATTTTTATCGGGGCTTTTTATTTTGATAATCACTTTATGTTCAGCGTCGCAACTCTGGGCTGCAACAGACCTTCCTGTTACCCTTAAGATAAACCAGTATTTTGTCTTATACACCCATCCCAAAGCACCTTACCTTGACAACCAAAATCGCCTGATGGTTCCCCTAGGTTTGTTCTGTCGTCGCCTGTTCGGTGCGAACGTGGAATATGACCAACAAACCAAATTAATTACTGTCAATTTTTCAGAAAAAATTCTGGAACTCACCATCGGATCCCAGATAATTAAAATAGACGGCCAACCCATGAAGCTTGACACAGTTCCGGTTTTAGATAACGAGCATGTTTTCATTCCCCTTCGAGCGCTGCTAAATGCTTTTGATATTAAGAGCGAATGGAACAGCCAATACGGTTATGTCCACCTTGGGGACGACAGAATAATGAAAACCCAGACAATCCTCTACATGGAGGACACAACAAGGGCTCAGATATCCAATCCTGATGTATTTATTCCGATTTCAGCCAGTTTGGAAGTTTCCCGACAGGCCGGTCAAAATACTGAAGTTGAGCTTATTACAGATTCGAGAAATATTTCCGGGCATGATTTGGCAGAAGGCGAAGAAGATATCCAAACTTATTTGGTCTATGATACCGGCTACAATTATGTAACCCCCTATTCCTGGCAGGGAAGGTCAAGGCCGGCAGTAAAAGATGGAGATGTTCTTCAGAAACGCATGACGGGACAATTTATGCCAAACGATACTCTTAATTACATCCTGTATTGGGGGCGAACTATTGAGTAAAACGTTTTTTTATGGAGGGGAAATAAACGCGTCTTTGGTCGTTATTATTTAAAATTTTACTTGTTGTCGGTGTTATTTTTGTGGCATATCTGTTGTTAATAGCGATTTTTCAACTTTTATAGTATTTTGGAGCCCATTTTACGATTCTCTTTCGCACCCGAACATAAATATTATAATTTTTTTCAGAAGTGAAATTTTTATTTAATGGAGCATTATTGCTAATGAATAATGAAATATCTTTTATTATTAGAAATTATAAAATAAAAATTATTATTATATTATTTTTTTCTATCTTACTGCTAGCGAGTGCGCTTATTTTAGGTTATTTCATTAATACTTTTTATTATATTGGATGTACACCATTAATATTTCTGGTATTCGTTTTATTTTTCTTCCATAAGAAGATAAGGACTTTACGTTCTATACTTAAACTGAGGGAAAAATGGGGAAAAGAAAACACGCGGGACAGGGAGTTCCACAAAATAGCAAAATTATTTCATTATATTTCAGGTAAAGATAATGAGCATTATATTGTTGATGATCAAACCTGGGATGATTTAAACCTCAATGCTATATTTTGCCAACTTGACCGGACTTATAGTACGCCTGGCGAATCCGTTCTTTATGCTATCTTAAGAACCCTATTTTATAAAGAGAAGGAGCTTAATAAAAGGACCAAAATAATTAGTTTACTCCAGAAAAACAGCGATTTAAGGGAAGGAATCCTACTCTTACTTTCCAAGCTTGGCAGGCAAGAAACAAATAATATTACGGAACTTCTATGGGGCGAACTCCCCCCTCAAAGTCACTTTTTATTTATTTATTCCTTTCTATCTTTGATTGCTTTACTTTCTTTAGCAGCTCCTATAATCATAGGGTTAAATGCTTTACTTTTGATTATGGGATTGTTCAGCTTAAACACTTATATTCATTATCGCTTAAGCAGGGAAATTCATCCGGAGTTGCCTGCCATATCTTACTTGTCCAGTTTGCTTCGGACAGCCGGAAGTCTAACCAAATTAAAACAAAGCGGTATGGAACATTATCAGTCCAGGTTAAAAAAAGCTTCTGCCGCAACCAAAAAAATTCTTAATAAAACACAGTTTCTTCTCGGTGAGGCCGGAACCTCTACTGAAGATATATTTTATGAATACTTGAAAATCTTTTTTCTTTTGGAAGTAAGAAGTTTTTATTCAGCATTGCGGGAGATTAAAAAAAATAAAAATGAGCTAAGAGAAATCTATTTAATTATAGGGGAAATAGATGCCCTGCAGTCTATTGCCTCTTATAGACAAAGCCTTGAATATTACGTAGAGCCCCAGTTTATAAAGGAAAATATTTATATGGAAGTACAGGGGGCAATCCACCCCCTAATAAAAAAAGCAGTTCCCAATTCTATCACAATGGGAGAAAAAAATGGACTGCTCATAACCGGCTCCAATATGTCAGGCAAATCAACTTTTTTAAGGACCGTGGCAATAAACGCTCTTTTTGCTCAAACAATCTGCACATGCCCGGCAAAAAAATACGTGGGCAGTTTTTTCCGAATTATTTCCTCCATCAGTAAAGCAGATGACATCCATGAAGGAAAAAGTTTCTACTTTAGGGAAGCGGAAAGGCTGCTAAAGCTGATTTTGGCTTCTGACTTCGAGGTTTCTTCATTATGCCTTATCGATGAAGTACTGTCGGGAACCAACTACCTGGAGCGTTTAGCCGCATCCAGGGCAATTCTGGAATTTCTCTCCCGAAAAAATGCTCTGACTATCGTGGCGACGCATGATCTGGATTTAGCCTCTTATTTGAAGGATAACTACTTATGCTATCATTTTACAGATAAAGTTGATCGGGAAGGATTGGAATTTAATTACCACTTACAGAAAGGAGTTTCTACTACAAGTAATGCTATTAAGCTTTTAGAATACCTCGGGTATCCCAAGATAATTACTGAAAGAGCCGAAAAGTGGGCTACTGATGTTGATTCCCATGATAGTTAATTTTAAGAAAAGAGGCTATACGATGAGGTTTGAAAATTTAAGAGGTTATTGACGGTATTTGCAGTTATTTCCATGGGTATTTTATTTTTTTTAAGAAATACGGAATACGTTTTATTAAAAAATGTAGTTGGATATGTTTTAATAGGTGTATTTATTATTTGTTTTGTTCTCCTTTATGCAAACAGATACCGATAATAAAGAAGCAAAATGTAATTTAGGGATATAAATAGGGATAGGTGAATATTTATTAAAATTACGTAAGAGAACAGATGATATTTTAAATTATGCAGCAATTTGAATGCACAAACATGTTCAAACATGTTAAACCGCAAGAACCGTCCCCCTGGTCTCCCCCTGGTCTCCATTTAAATAACAACAGCTTCGGGCCGACTTGTGAAAAGGAGTAATAGAGGCGAAGGCAAAAAAAGCATTAAAGCCAGATTTAGTATCATGCAAGGTAGGCGTTCAGAAATGAGCGCCTATTTTTTTATGCAAAAATCAAGGAGGGTTATTAAAGCGATACAAGCATCCTATATACATATTTAATTTGGTAAAAGTTGACTTATAGATAAGAAATCAGTTACAATGTACTCAGATGGAGGATATTTTTATGGTTCGTTTAAATAAAGCACCTGAAATGATTAATATTGACTTGCATCTTGAAGACATTTGCATATATTTTGCCAACAGAAAGAATGTAGCCGCAGCCTTTCTGTTGGGTTCGTATGGAACTCAATATCAAACTATCTTAAGTGATGTTGATACGGCTGTTTTGTTTGTACCAAATGCTACTGTTAATTTTGAAATCGAATTATCGATTTTGGCTGATTTAACCAATATCACAGGTGAAGAGGATATTAACTTGGTAGTTTTGAACAAAGCAACTCTGCCACTTCAGTTTGAAGTTTTAACCTCAGTAAACTTAACAGCATTAAACAGACCGGTTTAAAATGAATCACAACGAGAGAAGCAGGGATGAAATTTATCTAAAACTAAAAGAGGAAATCGGCGGTTTTCAAAATAGATATATTCTACTGGAGAGGTTGCTTGCCGCTGTCGAACGCCTAAATTCCGCTATGCCTGCTTATCTGCAAAGCCCGGAGGGCCGGGCTGCCTTTCATGAGGCAATGACGAAGCTAATTGCTGAAGAGTTCATCTCGCCAGTCGGCAGCAAACCCCATACTGCTCAAGGTCTGCATTTAAAATATCGGATAAATAAAAGAAGAGAAAAGAAGGATAATGAGCTGGCGGCGCAAATTATAAGAAGTATAGAGCCGCCGGCAGCGGTTGATTATTATCTGAAAAATACACGGGATTTTTTACATGACCGCGAAATTATTGCCATTATTTCCGCTTTTCTTCGCCGGGAAAATAAAGATCCAATGACAGTGAATGAGAGGGCCTATGAGCTTTTTGGCGATGAAAAATTTTTTAAAGGAGCGGGTAAAAATAGAAGCCGTGGAGAAACCGTTCTAAAAAGGCTCGGCCTTACTTTTTCAAGTATGGGTTGTGAAGAGACTGTCGAACCTTTTTTCAGTTTCCAGCGCAAGGACTTTCACGAACTCCTTGCAAGAAATGTTTATATTGTGGAAAATAAGGATACCTTCTGGTCTTTTAAACGGAATATTATGGATTGTTCATCGAGCTTTAAAATTGATATGCTTGTTTACGGTGAAGGGAAAAAAATTATCAGCAGCTTCAAGTTTATGGATGAATATGATCTGGACCCGCAAACCGACGTATTTTTTTATTTCGGGGACCTTGACCCGGAGGGGATCAACATTTACTGTGAGCTTACGGACGCATATCCGGAGTACAGGCTCCTTCCTTTTCGTGAAGGGTATGAGGCTGTTTTGGAGATCGGCTTGCAAAAGGGAACTGTCAAGACTCCGCGGGAGCAGATGATCAGCAGCGAGAATATCGACAGATTTGGGCAGTTATTTGTTTACCCTATAGCAGTAAAAGTAAAAGAACTTCTTCAGGGAGGCCTTTATATACCTCAGGAGGCCCTTTCCGCTACGGCAATAAAAGAAAGGTTTTGGAAGGATAAAAAAGATGATTGAAACAAAGCATCATGTCCCAATCAACGAGCAGGACGACCTGGCCCGTGAAATAATAAAGGAAAACATGGGGGAAAAGGACCCGGAGCTTGCCCTTGCGGATGACTTTCTGGAAGAACTTGAGATGAGGCTGGAACAAGTTAAAGTATATTATCCTGTCATGGAGATGCTCAGGAGACGGAAGGCGGAGAAATTTTCCAGGCTGGTTCCTGAGCTTTGTTTTTTAACGCTTGCCTATTTGATTTATGAAGGGAAGCTCAAACATAGAGGCATTACATTTCAGAATCTGGAAGCGTTTCTGGGTAAGACTTTGCAACGTATTCAAGGAATTTCGGCCAAGGATTTGGCGCCGGAGGCTATCAGGGAACTGACCGCGGAAATACTGGATGGGATCCAAAACGGTGGCCGGAATTTCATATTAAATACTTATAATTTTATGAGCGGAAGTTTTAGGGAAAAATATGTAAAATTTCTTGACATCAAGCAATCTGAGGATGGTGTGCTAAACTATCATATCACTGAGCAGGGAGTGGAGTTTTATCTCAAAACAAAAGAGTTTCCCGAGGAAACGAAAATCACCATCAACCTGCTCCTCTTTCAAAAGCAGATGGAAAAGGGCGCCTTCGGCTTTGCCTATGAAACGGTCAGAAGGCTGAACATGGAGGTGCAGAAGAAAAAGGACCGAAAAAATTCTCTTCTGGAGGCCCTCATGTATGGACGTTTTGATTTTGGAGAGGCGTACAACAATTATCATAAAAGTATTGTCATGCAGTTTGAAGAAGAAGCAGAGTTGTTCAATACGGCAGTGAAAAACGTCAGGACTGCCTTTGGCGAATTTGTGGAGAGAATTAATAACAATGAAGCCACGGAAAAAGAGGTCCGGACTTTTACCTTGATAAAGATTATTGAGAAGGAAATCAGCCGGGCCCAGACGCTGCATACGGAGCTGCTCAAGGAAGCAGTGGGCTTTACGAAGGAATATGACAGGGTGCTGGGGATCAGGAGAAAAGCCATTTTTACCGAAAGGTTCAATTTTCAGGGTGAGTTTGAAAAACTTATCAGACAAAATGCCAAACCTGAGCTTCTTAAATATTTATTTGAGCCTTTGATGAATCCCAATGTGGGGAAAAGTTTTAATCCTTTGCGGGCTTTTGAGCCACAGCGCCTGGCAAAAGGCAGCCGGGAGGTCAAGGAGAGCCGGGAAAACGATCTGAGTATCGAGAGGGTGACAATGGATACTCTAACCTGCAACCGTGTTCGAGAGAACTTTGTGTTCTATGCCGCCAAGCTGTTGGAGGCCATGGATTCTCCGGATTCTATGGATTCTACGGATACTTTGGAGACTCCGGAGACCCCAAAGGGACAGATATCTTTGCAAGAATTTTGTAGCGCTTTGATCGACAAGTACTCGGATGACAGCGTTTATAATGGAGATTTTATCAGCTTTCTTCTTGAAATGAACCGGGATAAGGAAGTCGGCGAGTATCGCAGGATTATTAACTTTGCCGACGGGAAAACGGAACTGGACTTTGAGCTGAAAACAATCGAAGAGGTTTTTCTCAAAGCAGCACTGGCGGCCCAACTTGAAGGGAAAATAAACCGGGTAACAGTGCAAAGCTTTCCTGAAGAGGAAATCGAGCTCTTGCCGGGATTAAAGATTACAAATATGCTTTTTACAGGAGAACGTACGCTATGATTTCCGGAACAAACGAAGTGCTGGATGATGCCCTGGAAATATTGAAAGCCCTTTTACAGGGTGAAGAAGTGAGCAGAAGCAAAAACGCCCTTTTATTTGAAAAATACAGGTACAGTACCGACGTGGAGGAGATGCTTTTTCATATTGCCGCTAAGCTGGAGCTTCGGGTTTACTCCGGAAACGACAGGCTCTTTATCTGTCCGCAGGCCGGGAGCAGGCTTTTCGGATGGACAAACGAGGAACTGCGGGATAAGATCAGTTATATCTCTACGAACAGCGAGTTGTTTACCGGCTATTTTATCATCATGACGCTTATTACCATGTTCTACCGGGAGGCCTACCCTGATACGCCGGTCGCCTATCTTAAATTAAACGACCTCGTGGAAAGCGTCTCCAAGAGGTTTGAAACTTTGCTGCAGATGGAAGATTTGGAAGAGGTCAGCCGGGAAAACCAGTTTGACTTTGCGGATATTTGCAGGGTCTGGCAGAGGTTGCCCGATGCCAGGGAATGGGTTTCAGGAGGCAAAAATGACAAGGTCGCCTTTGTGGAAAACATTTGTAAATTTTTAAACAATGAGAAACTGATCGTCCTGGATCCGAACCAGCGCATCATCTATCCCACGGAACGGTTTAAGACGATAATCTGGCATTATTATGAAGAGCGGGAGAACAGGAAAGACCTGCTGTCATTTGTGAATAGCCTGGAGGTAAGCAGCTGATGCCCCATCTCAAAAGTATCAGGCTTGTCAATGTGCACTTTAATAACGCAACCCAGTTCTATGATGATTTTAAGATGGAGCTGGGAGGCAAGAATATAACTTACGATCTGGACAATGGAGGAGGGAAATCTCTTCTGCTGCTCATGGTTCTGCAGACAGTGCTGCCCAAGTCCCACCTGCGCAAGGAGAAACCCGTCAGCCTTTTATTCCAGGGCGGAAAGGACCGGACCTCCCATGCGGCTGTGGAATGGATTCTGGAAGAAGGGGGCGGGTATAAATATTTGCTGACCGGATTTTCCGCCAGAAAAAGAAAGGGTTCCGGGACCGGTGAAGGCGAACCTGCGGAAACAGAAATCTCCGAGGAAGAGAAGAACCTGCAAGCAGGGGATATTGAGCACCTGAACTGGTGTGTTTTTTATAACGACAACCGTATAACAGGGATCAAAGCCGTCCCCCTGGTTGCGGAAGAGGACGGGAAGAAAACGTACGCGGGTTTTGAGGATATACGGAAGTATATCCAGCAGATGAGGCAAAGAGGCCTGCCCGCGGAAGTGTATGATCGCATCGATAAATATCAGAGCTTTATTGCCGCACATAGTCTCATCGCGGCGGAATGGACTATTATCAGGGGGATTAATAGCGGAGAGAACAATATTGAATCGTATTTCAGGCAAAACAATACCTCCAGAAAGCTGATCGAAAACCAGTTTGTAAAAATTGTGGAGGATATTGAGGCCCTCAACAAGGGAGGAAAAGGCAGCGATGAAAGTCTGCTGCTGGCTGATACCCTGATTGAGATCAGGAGCAGGCTGAACGAGTATCTGCGGCTTAAGGGGCATTTGTCCGAATTTGCAAAGATAAAGGAATATTACAGCGAGTTCGGAAGAAGAAATGACGATCTTTTTCAGGCCTTTGAGGAGTACGAAGCCTGTAAACGGCAGGCCGCATCCATCAGAAACCTGATCAAAAACAGGTCGGAAATACTGGAAAAGGAAAAAACGGAAGCTATTGAAAAGAGGGATTACCATCTAGCCAGGAGCAGAGAGGGCTCTCAGCGGAAAAAACTGCTGGAAGCAGGGCTGATTAACCATGAAAAAGAAAAGCTGCTGGCAATAAAAGAAGAATTAGCGGCTGAAAAGAACCGCCTGGCTGCCTTTCAAGACCGCCTGGCAATGGAACTCAACCGTCTTATGACTCTTGAGGGTTACGGAGAGTACCGTGCTGTGAAGGAGAATCTTCAAAAAATAGGGAAGCGTTTGCAGGCCATGGCAAAAGACGGAGATCTGCTCAAGGAAGATTACCGGGCAGCTGGCGGTAAGCTCCGTTTCCTAACGGAGAGACTCTTGGCGGAACTTGATCTTTCGCTCAAAGAAGCTGCACAGACCAGGGGTGAGCTGGACAATGAAAAGAAGAAAAACCAGCAAGCGCTGATCAGGGAAGAGAGAAAGACCTCTGTCCTGGAAGAGGCGATCAAAGACCTTACGGAAAAAGAGACGGTTTTAGGAAAAATGCAGAGTGATCTGCACAATTTTTTTCTTGTCCGCGGAGAAATGGAGGCCGTCCTTTCGCCCGAGCAGTATTTGGAACGGGCGGAAGAGGAATTAAAACGCAATTTGTCGGAAACAGACTCTGTTGCCGGGCAAATACAAACCCTGGGTTCACGCATTCCGGTCCTGGATCTCGAAAATGCGGCAATAGAAGGGGATATCAAAAGAAGCCTTGAAAGAAAAAAACAGTATGAAAACCGGCTGAAAGCATATCAAGATGAATTCTCCCTCCTGGAACAGCGAGCTGTCGGCTTTGGCAAAGGCACCCTCCGGGAGTATAAAGAAGCATTGGAAGAATTCATTCACAAAGAAAACCTGAACAAGCTGGGGAAAGAGATAGAAGCGGGGAGAATGAGGCAGAAAAAGCAGCTTTCCGAAGAGAGGGGCTATTATGTCCCCCATGAAAAGCTCCTGACCCTGGCAGAACTGTTAAGCTCCAAATGTGAATTTGTTAAAACGGGAATAGAGTGGATCGCGGAGTCGGAACCCGAAGAAAAGGAACAGCTTTTACAGGCGATGCCCTATCTGCCCTTTGCCGTCATTGTGGACAGAATATCCTTCGAAAAGTTGCAAAGCGGCAGGCTGAAGCCGGATTTTTCTGCGGACTATCCTGTTCCGGTCGTCAATCTGGAGACAGTGCGCTTACGCAAAAACAGCGCGGGGGAAGAGATATGGTATTTCTGCAGCTTTGCGGGTTTATTGCTTGATAGCGTCCGCTATGAACAATATCTGGAAAGTATCGCGGCAGAGCTGAAAACCATTGAAAAGGAAGTTTCCGCGGCAGAAAATAGAATAACTGAATTAAATGCCGGCCTGTTCAAGCTGGTTGCTTTTTTTGCCAATTATCCGGAAGAGCAGGTTGAGAAGCATAAACTAAGTCTGGAAGCTGTTAAAAAAGAAATATATTCGTGGCAAAAGCGGCAGCAGGAAATTACTGAAGAGAAAGGCCGTCTTTTGGAGGAAAAGGATTCCTTGAGCCGGAAAGTTGCGGAGCTATCCGGGCTGGCAGCCCAGTACAGGGAAAAAATAGCAAAACTATCCGAAAGCATGCAAACGGGCAAGGAGCTGGCGGAGCTCAGAGAACAGTTGCACGAGAAGAAGGGAGAGCTTGAAGCGGCCTTCAAGAACATTGCAGGCATCAAGGATACTGCCGACAAATTGGAACAGCAATACAGCTCCGCTGAAGAGCGGATAAAACAGCTGGGGTTTGAACTTCATGATATAACAAAAGAGAAGGAGCAACTGGCCAGTTTCGCAGAAATAGAAAGCGCTCTGCCCCTGGCTGCAATGCGCGCCGAGTACAAGGCCCTGGATGAGGCGGTAAGCGGGAGAACGGCCGAGGAAAGCGAATTGAGAAGCCGCCTGGATGAAAATGAGACCAGGCTTGACCACCTTAAGGCAAGGATCCTCAGGGATTACGGAGGGGATTTGCCGGAGCTGGAAAAAAGCGAAGAGAGCGGCACTCTGATTATTATTCCTTCGCAGGATATGATCGAAAAGGTCAAGCTGAAGAGAGGGGAGAACGCTGAAAAGCTGACAGCTGTCGGCGAAAAGGTTACAAAAATAACTTTAAAAATTGAAAAAGCCGCGGGAAAGCTGGAAGAAATTTTAAAAGATCTTCCCGAGGAGAGCAAAACCGATTTGCCGCATTATGAGAGTGAAATACGTTTTAAGCAGGAGATTAAATCTCTCGAACAACTTATGCAAAGCTATGATGAAGGAATAAAAAAGGCAAATGATGAACTGGAAAAAATCAAAGAAGAAAACGTTATGCTGCATAACCAGGCCGAGGATTACGCTGCCTTCATGGCCAGGGAAGATGTGACGAATGATGGATCTCTCGCACCTGAAATAAAAGCTTTCAGGCAGTTTGAAAAAGAGTTCCGCAAGTTGCAGGATATTATCGGGCAGCAGTGCACCGCCTGGGATGAGAGGATAAAAACAATCAATGTGGAGACAGCATCTTTTATCATCCGCGAACCCCTGGATGAGCTGGGCAAAATAAGCCGCCCCACAAGTGCCGGCCAATGCCGGGCCAGAAAGGAGGCTTTTGCGGAATATCTGGCCAGTATTGACGAACAAATGCAAAAGATCAGCCATGATATTGTGCAACTGGAAAACTACCAGCAGGATTTTACACGCCGGTGTGTGCAGAGAGCCGAGCTGGTGCTGGGGCATCTGAGAAAGCTGGAGATGCTTTCCAGGATAGAAGTTTACGGCAGGCGGATCAATATTATTGAATTGAAACTGCGCGATTTTGAGGAAAATGAGAAGCATCTGCGCATGAAGGCACATATTAACGGAATTGTCAGGGAGATTAGCGAGGAAGGTCTTGTGGATAGAAAACGCATCGCGGCCAAACTTTCCACCAAAGAGCTGCTTGCCCAAATTATCGATATGGATAAGGCGGCAGTCAGACTTTATAAAATAGAGAGCATCCCGGAAAACTCAAGATTCTACCGCTGGGAGAATGCCATCGGTTCAGAGGGGCAAAACAATTCCCTGTACTTTATTTTTGCCGCATGTCTAATCTCCTTCATCAGGATGCTTTCCATCACCAATACTTCCGTGAAGACAAAAAAGGTTATTATTGCGGATAATCCCTTTGGCTCCACATCTGCCGTTTATTTGTGGGACCCTATGTTTAAAATATTGAAGCAGAATGATATTCAGCTCATTGCACCCGGGCATAGAATACCCCGGGAGATTACCTCAAGATTCGGCGTCAGTTATCTCTTAAACCAGGATATCCTGCAGGACGGCCGCATGAGGGTGGTTGTTAAGGATGTGCGGGTGGAAGAGGATGATGATGTCATTAAATATCTTGAACCGGAACAGATCTCGTTAATTTAATAAATTGAGATTACGGATTATTTCGTCTTAAAAATGGAAAAGAATATTGAATTATGAAAAAATTATTTACAATTAAAGTTTTCTATAGTATAATAATAATTAGAACTAAAAATAATGAGGATGAGGTGAGAAAATGGAACTACAATATATCGATAAAGATGTAAATTTGTCACAAAAAGTAAAAATGATAAATGAAATGATTAAAGATTCCCTTCTAATAATTTATAATGGCTTTTCTACAGGACAGATGCGATTTCACAAGCAAACGGAGCAGAAAGCAAAGGAAATACGAGTTATATTGGAGCAGTATCAAACTTCTGCAGATTCTTTCGGCAATGAGGATTCATCATTGTTTGTGGCACTTTTAAACCATTACCAGAAAATTGTCTTTAGCATGAGCAGGTTAAGCTTTCTGACCATGAACAAAAACATGGAAGGAGTTCTTTTTACGGAAAAGGCCGTGATGGAACTGGATGTTCTTTTCGAAGGAGTTAAAAAGCTTATTACCAACCTCTATGATGTCATTATAACGGGAAATGAAGTTCTGGGCGACTATATCTTTAATGAAAGGGAGAGATACGGGCAGCTTTCCGGCAAATTTGCTCAGGAACATGAAGGACGCCTGATCGAAGGAATTTGCCAGGCTTATTCATCCACTCTCTATCTTTCATTTCTGGATTCTTTCGAGGATATTTTCGGGCACATCCAGGCGATTGTCCAAGAATTGAAAATTGAAAAGAAAAATTAAAAGTTTATGATAAATTTGGATAAAAAATACATCCGCTAGAACGTTTTTGAAGTAGAGCTTGCCGTGTCTTTCGGCAAAGGATCAACGCCCGTACCCTGCAGTAAATTGCAGGGTACGGGCGTTTTTAGTTATTTCTTTCTTGTTTAAAGGCAAAATTAATTGCACATTTGACATCATGTTAATTCTTAAATAGAATATATAGTGCTGTAAGGTGCCTTTTTCCACAAGGATAATAGGGAATCGGGTGAAAAGCCCGGGCAGCACCCACTACTGTGTCCATGACGAACTCCGACGATTCCACTGTCAGTAAACTGATGGGAAGGGCGAGGAAAGTAGAATGAGTGGAAGCCAGGAAACCTGCCTTACAAGCAAAAATCTCAATCTTTGGGAATGGAGATAGGGACGATTGGCGAAGATTGTGTCTATTTCCTCCAAAAAATTCAGGAGGAATCAAAATGAATCAATTATCAACTGTGGGCTTTCCAAGAATAGGAGCACAGCGGCAGCTAAAAAAATGGGTGGAAGCTTACTTTAAAGAAAAGCTGTCAATGGATGAATTACAGCAGAATGCGGCTGAGCTAAGAAAACAGCATTGGTTGCTGCAACAGCAAAATAACATTGCTTTTATCCCCTCAAATGATTTTTCTTTTTACGATACATTTCTGGATATGGCTTTTTTGTTAAATGTAATTCCGGAAGTGCACCGGAATTTAAACCTGAATAAGCTTGATACATATTTTGCCATGGCGAAAGGTTATCAGAAGGGTAACCACGATGCAAGAGCGCTTCCCATGAAAAAATGGTTTAACACGAATTACCATTATATTGTTCCGTTAATTGACGGGCAAACGAGATTTAAACTGAACGATATCAAGCTTTTTGATGAATATAACGAGGCGGTTGCCCTGGGGATCAAAACCAAGCCGGTTATTATCGGACCCTTTACCTTCTTAAAGCTTTCCAAAATCGACACAAAGGATAAAACTTATTTCAATTATGGTGAAGAGATAACTAAAGTTTATTCCGATCTTTTTGCCAGGCTTAACAAGTTAAATGCCGAGTATATTCAGATAGACGAACCGATTCTTGTCACAGATTTGGGAAAAGAGGATGTTGAATTTTTCGTTACTCTCTATAAAACATTGTTACAAGATAAAAAAAATTTGAAAGTGCTCTTGCAGACATATTTTGGAGACATCCGCGATGTATATGAAAAAGCTGCAACCCTGGATTTTGATGCTCTTGGACTGGACTTTCTTGAGGGCGGCAAAAATATTAAATTAATTGAGAAATTCGGCTTTCCAAGAGATAAAATTCTCTTTGCAGGTATTGTTAATGGAAAGAATATCTGGATTAATAATTATCAAAGCAGTTTGGAGTTGCTGGGTTTACTGGAAAGGCATGTTGACAGGGATAGAATCGTTTTAAATACCTCTTGCTCGCTCCTGCATGTCCCCTATACCACAGCAAGTGAAAAACAAATGGAGAAGAAATACAAAAAACACCTTGCTTTTGCTGAAGAAAAACTAAAGGAGCTTAATGATATTGCGGTACTGTTGCAGACAGATAACTATGCCTTAAATAAAAAATATGAGGAAAACATTCTTTCCGTCAAGGAAAAACTTGAAAATAATGTAATTTTTGCTGAAAATTTGCGTAAAGATGTGGCCGGCTTTCTTGATGCGGATATTGTAAGGCAGCCGTCTTTTGAATCAAGGATCAAAGAACAAAAGGAAAGACTGCAATTACCTGCGTTGCCGACAACGACGATTGGTTCCTTTCCTCAAACTGATGAAGTAAGGATTTTGCGAAAGAAATTTAAAAACGGAGAGATATCGTCCGACAAGTATAATGAAAAAATTAAGGAAAAAATAGCTGAAATAATTAGATTGCAGGAGGATATGGGCCTTGATGTCCTTGTCCACGGGGAATTTGAAAGAAATGATATGGTGGAGTATTTTGGGGAGAACTTGTCGGGCTTTTTGTTCACTCAAAATGGCTGGGTTCAGTCTTACGGGACAAGATGCGTAAAGCCCCCGATTATTTTTGGGGATATAACAAGGAAAAAGCCGATTACTGTTGATTATCTGGCGTACGCACAGAGTCTTACTGATAAACCTGTGAAAGGAATGCTGACCGGACCAGTGACAATATTGAACTGGTCATTTCCAAGGGAAGACTTACCCTTGAGTGATATAGCCTATCAGATTGCTCTCGCCATAAAGGCTGAAGTACAAGATCTTGAAGCAAGGGGAATCAAAATAATACAGATAGATGAAGCAGCCTTAAGGGAGAAATTGCCTCTTCGCAAAAAAGATTGGCATCATGAATACTTAAGCTGGGCTATCAATGCTTTCCGGCTTGTCCATTCCTCTGTTCAATCTCTTACGCAAATTCATACGCATATGTGTTACAGTGAATTTGAGGATATTATCAAAGAAATAGATGCTATGGATGCCGACGTAATAACTTTTGAAGCGGCAAAAACCGACCTGTCTATTCTGGACGTATTGGTAGCACACAATTTTCGTACGGAGGTCGGTCCGGGCGTCTACGATATCCATTCCCCCAGAATTCCGGGTAAAGAGGAGATAAAAGAAATTATTGTCAAAATGATTAATAAGCTGGAGAGGGAAAAAGTCTGGGTCAATCCTGATTGTGGGCTGAAAACCAGAGGAATGCAGGAAACTGTGGCGAGCTTGAAAAACATGGTGGAGGCAGTCAAAGAAATAAGAGAAAAAATCTAACATTATTTCATATTCAACATCACTATAGTTGCATAAAGCAGATTTTCATATGTCAAACAATAGAATCGGGTAA
>JAENYV010000028.1 GCA_016841605.1 Dethiobacter alkaliphilus
CAATTTTCTAGGGTAAATTATTTAATTTGGAAATATTTATGTTGTTGAATGCACGTTACATAGAAAGGAATTAATCAATTAATGAAAGCCGTAATCGACCGCTTAGAAGGAGACACTGCCTTAATCCTTCTAGGCGATAAAGAAATAAAAGTAGACATCCCCCGGCAGTTCCTCCCCCAGGGGCAAGGGAAGGTAGCTGGATGAAGGTGAGTTTTGAGTTGGATCCGGAGAGGACGAAAAATCAAGAAGAAAAAATACGGGGGTTGTTGAAAAAGTTAAAGAAGAAGGGCAAGGAGAAAGCCAATGATTGAACCGACTGAAGACGTGGGCGGACTTTAAAAAGAATTAAGGCAGCTTGCCTATAAAATAGCTAAATGAAAGCACAGATTAAAATGGAACATGGCCCGTAAAGTAAAAGCTTGAACCGAGAAATAAAAAAAGCAGAATCAGGCACTTTTTTATATAGAGAAAATATCGAATCTGGAAGAACAGGAGAAAAAATTTCTGCAAAAAAAGTGAGGAACAAAAATGATTAAGCGAACAAAACTATTTCAAATACTGATAATTTGTTTAGCTGTTTTTACTTTTATTTACTCAATGGGAATATGGGCGGCTAAATATGAAGCTATTTACCAAATTATTGAAATAATACAAAAATTATATTTTTCAATTATTCTTTTTTATGTTATCCTAGAATTAGCTCCACAAAAACCAATAGTTGTAATTATTAAACTTCTTACGAAAATATACTTTCGTTTATTATTTGGCGTAGTATTAACATTTTTTCTTACCATTCTTTTACCAGCCAATGGAATTAATAATGAATTAGTTATTTTAATTGGTGTTTTTATTCTTTTCTATTACGAAGCATTACTTGAAATACATGAAAAATATATTGCAATTATTAATACATTCGAAAATAAATTTATAAAAAAGAATAGGAACCTATTAAAGGATTGCATAATACCTTTAACAGTACTTACCATATCAATCTTGCATTCCATTTTAGCACATACATTACCACTTTATATTTTAGAAATTATGAAAAACAAATTATAATCTCCATAAAAGTACTTTATTTATAAAGTTTTGGACGTTATAGAAGTCCCCCTAAGGTATGAAACACTGTAAATGGACCAATTCCTTTATAGGACCACTCCCTGTACTGTTTACATATCCTCAAATATGATATTGTCCACTTTTGACTGATACTTATTACTGCCGATATATGAGCCATCCAAAGTATACCCTATTACAGGTATACCCGCATCACGGTATAAGTCCAGCATGTTGTCCTCAAGCAAGTGGTAATTATAGGAGATAAAATTAGGCGAACTGACCATAGTAAATAAATTGTCTTTAATGTTACGGAAAAATCTGATATGAAAACCGGAAATATCATCAAGCAGCAAACCTACGGTTAATTCCGGTATTCTTTTTTTGAATAGCCTGCAAACGAAAGGATTAAAAGATTGAATTGCATATTCACCATGATAATCCTTTAAAACATCAACAACAGCTTCTTCAAACGCCCCGACAAGATGAAAAGCTTTGATTTCTATCAGTAGCGGAACTTGTCCGTCCACAATCTCCAATACTTCATCCAGTGTCGGTATCTTTTCGCCGGTTTTTTGCAGCGTCAGTTGTTTAGCTTCGGCCATTGATAAATCTGAAAGCCTGACGTCATGTCCTGTAAGGCGTTTCAGATTATTATCATGGATAACCATAGGAATGTTATCTTGTGTATGCCGCAAATCGAGCTCAATAGCATATCCTTTTAATATAGCATTTTTGAAAGCTCCTATTGAATTTTCTTCAATAACATTAGAAAATAATCCCCGGTGTGCTATGGGAATCTGCGTAATCCAACCGGTCTCCGCAGGCGAACAATAATTGTAACGCTTCAAACCAAAAATTACACAAAATAAAATAACAAATCCGATGACAATCCAAAAAACCATCCTTTTCTGCTTTTTGGAAACTTGTCTAGTCAGTAATTTAATCCTCACCTTTCTGGCGTTCCACCCTTAATGAAAATACTCCACCCCATCTTTATTGGCATATTTTATATTCTTTTGCCGCCATTTAGACACTTTACGTAAGAAGTAGAACCACACAGCTATAAGAAACAAAAACAAAATGACCGAAAGTAGCCACCAACCTAAATTTTCACCCGCATGGTGTATCTCTAAATATTGCAATCTTATATATAAGGATAAAAGCATCGCAATATTGAAAGCAATTATAAGAAACCCAGACAGGGTGATTTCGGACCAAATATTACTTTTATTTGCGTTTCCATACTCTACTCTCCAGTATTCCCACCCGAGCACATGTTTTTTGGGAAATTCAAAAATTTCAGCTTCGGACGCCAGCACTTTGTTTACTTTATTTTCTATCAGCTTTAAATAATCTCCCATTATCATTATTTTTACAGTATGAGCGGCGGTGACAGCAACGGAGGCAATTGTGATAAACGGGATCAAGCCGATAAAGATCAGATTCACGATAAAAGTGACACATGAATCTATAATCTTTTTTTCTAAATGGGTGAAGTTTATAATGCCAAAATAAAAAAGCACCCCCATAAGCATGAATATTTTTACAGTAGTCGACTCATATATATCCATTTCACGAAAGACTCGTGTATGGATATTAGTATATTCTGCCATCAGTACATTTACAACCGTTTCACGAAGGGGGTCCTGGTCCCTGTTATTTACCTCGTTACTAATGACAAAACACCTCCAAAGTTTTATTAATCCTGTATTATGTCCCCGCCATAGTCTGTTTGATAATTTCCTCCGACCTGTATCGCTCCAACTCCCTATTTGTGCTTTCAATCTTAAAGTATCCTTTATTATTTGATTCATTTCAGAAATTAAAGATAGGTTTTATTTACTTAAGTGTTGCCGTTTCGTGTCCAGCAAAAGCAGGACAATTATTTTACATAATTTCCTACACTCTGCCCCCTTGCCAAACATCCAATTAAATATTATCATAATAGCAAACATATATTCCGTAGGAGGCTCTTTTATGCTCAGCAAACTCTTCAATCAGTTTCAATGCAGCACTATGATGCTCCCAGAACATGTAGAAGCTATAAGTGAACATCACCAGGAAAAGAAGAAGACTGAAGCGTTATACGTTCCGGAAGTTGATCAGCAGCAACTTGAAGAATGGGAATGGCTGCTTAGGAATTCTTTTGATAGTAAATCTCCTATCCGGGTTTCTTATATTGCACATGACCGACGAAATACAATAACCGGCATTGTTGAGCTGATAAATACTAATAAAAAGGCCATTACTTTAAAGACAAAAAATGGGGGTAAGACGATATCTTCAAATACTATTATTGGAGTGATTGAAGGATAGGCAATCTTAATCTTTGTTCTTTTTCGGGAGTGAACATTCTTTAGTGTAAATGGAATAAATCTGTTCCCGCTTTCTCCAGCCAATTTTCAAATTGCAGCAAAGCATGGTGGTAGGTTTTTATTGTCGCAGGAGATTTAACCCTCAAACCTTTTTCCAGGAATTCTTCTACTGATATACTTGCTACAGAAAATCCCCCCAATAGTTTGCCTTAAATAATTAAAAGATAAGAAGAAATAAAATATGAACAATACCGTTACTGATCGTAATAAAATTTAAAGGAGAACCCGCGCCGCGGCAGCTCCCGTATACCCTGTCGGCTCAAAGATGCATTTTTCGCTGGGGAGCAGCGCACGTTCCAGTGAACGAACTCACTTAACCGGATACCTGTATTAAGAAGCAACATCTTTATGAGATAATTACCTATGTTGATAGCGCTCGGACCTCTCCCGAATTAAACGGTGGCGTTCTGTCTTTTCCAAAGCTCTGGGGGCTTCAAGCAAAATATTGCCGGCAAGACAACTTTATGGGAAAATAACTTTGCATGAAGTTACCTTTTGTTCGGATAACAAAGTCTAATGGGCTGGCTGATAAGTTTCTATTTTTTGTATTTCCTTATCTTTGAGTAACCTCTCCTCCCTAAGATCATACTCCATTTGTAAACCGAGCCAGAACTCAGCAGAAGTACCAAAAAATTTCCCGAGCCGAAGAGCTGTATCGGCACTAATCCTCCGTTTTTCCTTTATTATTTCTGAGATCCTGGTAGCAGGGATATGTGTTGATTTAGCCAGCAGGTAGGGTGTAATTTTCATAGGCTTTAAAAATTCTTCCCGAAGTATTTCGCCTGGGTGAATATTAGGGATAAATTTTTGATTCATCATTATCTTCCTTTCTTCTTAATGATAATCGGCGATCTCAACATTTTAAGCATGGCCATTATCCACCGAAAACAAATTCGATATTGATCGTTTATGCGAATACTCCACTGATTTCTTCTGTTGGCAGAAAGCTTTCCCAGGCGGTTCCCTGGTGGTACTCTAAGGTCTTGGAGCGAAACAGCACTATTAAGCATAAACAGCTTTCGAAGTCCTATTTTTTGGATCTCCAACGGGAAAGAGCTAACCCTGTGCTGTTTCCATATGTTTTCGGTATCTATATCTGCAAATGATTTGATCATAGCTTTATTATAACGCAAAACGTTAATAACGTCAAACGTTATTAAATCGTTAATTGCATGCGCAATTTTCCTATTAAATTCGTTGATCTCTGGCCTTGTATATTTCCAGTACAACATTCTTTAAATAACTACACTAAATAATAAAAATCTGATATACTATTCATATCTGGGAAACGAGGTGTGAATAGATGGCAAGGCCTAAACGAAATATTGTTGCATTAACCGGAGACGAAATATCTGCATTACAAAAAATAGTAAGAACCCATACTGCTGAAGCACGGACTGTCCAGCGTGCAAAAATACTTTTATATAGCGCCGACGGAATGAGCGATGTTTCCATTGCTGAAAAGCTTGACATTAATCGTCGCTCTGTCTATAGCTGCATTGCAAAATATATTGCCGCAGGGCTGGAAGCCGCCCTTGAAGATTCAGCAAGGACAGGACGTCCCGGAACTATTACTGACGAGGAAAAAGTATGGATTGTAGACATTGCCTGTCAGAAGCCTATTACATTCGGGTATCCACAGGAGTTATGGACAATGTCTAAACTACAACAACATGTACGAGCAACGTGCGAGGCTGTCGGTTATCCCGGTCTTAACAAAATAGCGATTTCAAAAATATGGACAATTCTTAATGACGCTGAAATCAAGCCACAAAAAATACGATACTATCTGGAAAAACGAGATCCTGAATTTAAAGAAAAAATGAATGAAGTACTTATTGTCTACAAACAAATTGAATTACAGTTTGAAACAAATGAAAACAACGGAATTGTCACTCTTTCCTATGATGAAAAACCTGGCATCCAAGCTATTGCAAATACTGCTGAAGATCTGCTTCCAAATAGGGAGCATGGATTTGTAGGAAGGGACAGCGAATACAAACGGCTTGGAACAGTATCACTTTTAGCTGGAATGGATTTAAATACGGGAGAAATTATTCCGTTAGTAAGTGATACGCATAAAAGTGCTGATTTTATACGTTTCCTTAAGATATTAGATGAAAAATATAATAAGGATTTAAAAATAAGAATTGTGCTTGACAATCATAGTGCGCATACTTCTAAAGAAACCATGAAATATTTAGCTAGCCGACCGGGAAGGTTTGAATTTGTATTTACACCTAAACATGGTTCGTGGCTCAACCTAATAGAAAGCTTCTTTGGAAAGTTTGCACGTGTATGCCTAAAAGGCATCAGGGTAAAATCAAAGGAAGAACTCATCGAAAGGATCTACCGATATATGGATGAAGTAAATGAGGTCCCTGTAGTTTACCATTGGAAATACAAAATGGATGAAATTCAAATATAATTTGTGTAACTAATTTGAGAACGTTGTACTAGACGTTGTGTCCTTAGCTGGACACGCCGATGTTCCAACGCTTCCCGTAAATGCGGATTACCTCTTCACCCGAAAGTTCGGTATGCATTGGCGATGATAAAAAGAATTAACAACAAAAGAAACGCCTAAGTTGAACGCTACTTGCCCGAGAATACTATATATTTTTGAAAACATTCATTCATAAGCGACATTTAATTCGGAAAAGAAAGGTTGATTAGATCGTGAAGGAGACCTAATATTGCCCCTGTGGGATGAACTGCAGCTTATGTGTTGCATATCAATTTAAAGAAAACGATATAAATAAACATGGTTTTCACAAATCATATTGTTCCGGATGTATACCCAGAGGGAAAAATTGTACTTACATGGGAGATAGATGTATGTTGCTTGGCGAAGGTAAGCTTCGATTCTGTTTTGAATGTGAAAGTTACCCCTGCAAGCGGCTAAAAGCTCTAGATAAGCGCTATAGGACAAAATATCATGAGCATGATCGAGAATTTAAGTTTTACTAAAGATTTTGCGCTGACAACATTCCTTGCCAGGGAAGAAATAAAATGAGGTGCTCGAAATACGGAGGAATAATCTGTTGCCACAACGGGCTTTGCCTACGAGATTACCATAGGTAGAAAAGGTACACCTTCCAAAGACAAGCTCGGTAAGCTCTCTGACAGGGCATAACGGAAGGGTGAAACTCTATCTTCCACAGGATGCCTGGATGAAAAAACTGAAACTGTATAAGGCGCTAAAAATCGTCAACCAAAAAGGAATGCCCGAAATATGGAAGCCTTGTGCAAGGCCTGACCTTCTGTATTTCCCCGACCATGAAATTGTCAGGATATACAACTGGGAAATCCAAAGCCTCTACCAGTACTACAAGATTGCTGATAATGTATCGGTGCTAAACGACTACTATTACATTATGAAATACAGCCTATTAAAAACACTCGCCGGTAAACACAATTGCAGTGTCCAAAAAATCATGCAGAAATACTACCATGACGGACGGTTTCGAATAAACTTTTTGACTAGATATTAACTGCCATCTACAACCTGGTGAAAAAGCAAACGGAATACAAAACAGGATTAGTTTTGGGCGGATTCAGAAGGGATCAGATGCAACAAGCTGCATAAACAGCCAAACATGCCGATAAAGCGGAGATAAGGAGATTCGCTCCATTAGCCCACTGAGGCAGCATCAAAGCTTTAAACTATCTCCGCTTTTATCCCTAAGACAGAACGAAGGAATGTAAGGGCATAGACCCAGCGAGACATGATAGGGTGAGTTTGGGGATAACAACGGCTGCATTAACAAGATTATCCTGGTATACAAGGCCGTGGATATGCCGCTACTGCTACAAAAGATTTTTTATTATTAAAGATTAAAGACCAAGGATTTAAATTTCTCCGTAATTCTAAGAATAACGGAGATATTGAGAGATAATCTTCAAGAAAAGAGATAGGAGTGAGATATATGAAAAAAGGTCAAAAAATAAAAATTGTCGCGATAGTATTGGCCTGCGTGTTATTAGATATTGTTCTACATATTGTTACGACCTCATACAGCACTATGCCTGAGAATGCAAACTTTAGCTTAGTAGCAAATATTCTTGGGACAGAAATCACCGCTTCTCTTTGGGCCTTATTCGCATTTTCGGGTGTTTCGTTTGTATATTTGAACATCAGAAATGAGATACCCGGAGAAGGCATGAAGAAAGGCTTGCGTTACGGGACAGCAATAGCACTTCTTTGGCTGTTTGCAATGCTTGAGGGAGTATCTCTGTTTGGTAATCCGATCATTAACGAATTTGTTGTTGGTCTTAGTGATGCGATACCTGTTTTTGTGTTGAGTGTTTTATTAAGCTTGCTGCAAACTGAAAAAGTTGAGGGCGATCACTCAGTAACATTTATTCTCAAACAAAAAATTAAGACAGTATCTATTTTTGCTGGGATATTCTTGACAGGTAGATATATCGCTTATCTTTCGGCAGTGATCCAATCCGGAAATCAGACTAGACCTTTACAAACATTTATATGGACACTTCTTATGGGAATCTCTATTGGGGCATCTTTTGTACTTCTTGGCAACAACAGAAATGAGCGGTCTTTGAAATACAGAGTAATGAAATTTGGATTACTGATTTTCGGTTTGAATTGGGCAGTATTCCTTGTTTTTATGCCCTTACTATTTTCTGATTATATCGCCGATGTCTTTCTGCGGATCATAATCGATACAACCCTAGTAATGATTTCTTCGTATTTAACGATTATCCCCAGCGTCAGATTCATAAGGAAAAAATTTAAGGGAAACATAGAATTATTTAAGGGGGTATTTTAAGTTGAAAACATTAAAATGCAACCGTGCAGTATTCGGTATAGTTGCTTTTATATCATTGCTTATTATGCAGATCTTACTGGGGAAAGCAGGTCATTTAATTGCGGTTTAAATCCTTATCAGCAAATAGCTCCCTTCGACAGTTTTGCTGAATTTCTATACATCATGCGGTTCAATTATTGATTGCATTAGCACTTATTCTGGTGTTAAGCAAACTTCTGACTCTTGACTTCTATTTTCAACTCGGCAATAAGAAAAAGGAAATAAAATACATAACCGTGTTCACGGCCGCTTTTGCTGTGATTACAGTAGTACAGCACGCTTTTATGGCTTTGAACAACCAGCTTCCTGTTTATGCGTTTCCGATAGATGGAAGTAACATTATTGGAACTCTGGGGTGCGTATTCTGCTGGAATCGATCAGTCATTCCGCTGGTTTCCGATCACTGAATCCGTATTTATCCGATCAGTGGTTCCGGGATTATCCGATCAGGAATCGGAGCGAAGCGACGCTGGGTTTGTCCTGAGATAAAGTGATCGATCAAGTGGTATAAAGGAACTGTAACGGCAGTTTTCATCCCTCTACCCCCTGGGGGGGGTGGAGGGAGCGGTTTCCGTTCCAATTATTTCCCATTACGTTTTTGTTGTATCACAAAGATCTTCTTACAAGAAGAGTAGTGTGCGTATATCACGAAGAGCTCTACATAAAAGACATACTTATTCTATTTATTTGCAATTATCTCCTAAATACCTGTTTAAAACTAAAAACACATAGAAACTTCAACGAGAATCTGCTCCCAATGTATATCCTGCATGCGGTGGAAATGCAGTTGTATATCGCATTGATCAGCTACTGCCTCCTGAAACTGACAAAGCTGAAAACAGGTTACCGGGGACGTTGTTGAATCTTACAAGAATTCTTTTAACCTGCCTGAACCTTTGACTGAATTATTACGGAAACTTTCACGGAAAACAAAGCATTACTCCAAGGGACAACGAAAGCTTAGGCATGAGCAAATATTTCCAGAAAAGTTAAAGCAGGTGATGGCAGGCAAAAGAGAACGTTTAGATGATCTGACCTATGAACCGGTGATTCTATTTCCGGCATAGCTTTCGCACTCTCTTATATACTTTCGTTTTGGCACATCAGCTTTGTCTGTTCCATAACAATATCCACTGCTTTAGCGGTCTTGTCAGGCGGGTAACCGTATTTCTTTAAGAGGCGTTTGATGGTCATTTTCATTTTTGCCTGGACACTCTCACGGATAGCCCAATCTACACTGATATTGTTTTTGATGGAGGTTGTCAGGTCTCTGGCAATCTGCATCAGGATCTCATCACCCATCACCTCCCGGGCGGATTCATTTTCGGCCAGGGCATCATAGAAAGCTAATTCGTCCGGGGTGAGACCTGTTTTTTCACCGCGCTTTTCTGCCTCATTGATCTTTTTGGCCAACTCAATGAGCTCCATAATGACCTGGGTGGTTTCAATGGCTCTGTTCTGATACTTCCTGATGGAGGCCTCTAGCAGTTCGGAAAACTTCTTGGACTGGACGAGGTTGCGTCTGGAGAAGGTCTTGATATTGCCTTTGAGCAGCCGGTTTAACAGTTCCACGGCCAGGTTTCTCTGCTTCATATTTCTTACTTCTTCCAGGAACTCATCGGAAAGAATAGCAATATTCGGTTTGGAGAGACCTACGGAACTGAGGATATCGATTACTTCATTGGAAGAGATAGCCTTGGAAATCAGCTGATTAAGTTCGCTGTCGAGCTGCGAGGGGGTTTTCTTTTTGCTGTCAGCGCCGATCATTTTAATAAGGCCTGCCTTGACCGCTTTATGAAAGCCCACTTCAAGATTAAGGCTTTCGGCAACACCCGTGGTGGCACACAGAGAATAGGCCCGGGCCATCTCGGTGACCAGTTTTAAATAATCATTTTTTCTTTCTTCGCGAAGTTCGATAATATAGTCCATAGTTTCCACGATGGCCTGCAGCTTCTCGCTGGGTTTGCCTGTAAAAAATTTACTGTAATCATGGCCATGGAGCAGTTCTTTAATCAGATCATACTTCTCTAAAAGAATCTGCGCCGCCACCTCCGTATCCACACCGGTCGTCTTTTTGTCGCTTTCGGTATATTGGGCCAGGGCTTCTTTTAACTTTTCAGCGATCCCGATATAATCAACGACCAGCCCGCCCTGTTTATCCTTGAAGACCCGGTTGACTCTGGCGATAGCCTGCATGAGGTTATGACCACTCATGGGTTTGTCCACATACATGGTATGCATGCTGGGCACGTCAAATCCCGTCAGCCACATATCCCGGACAATAACCAGCTTCAGTTCGTCATTCCTGTCTTTCATCCGTTTGGCCAGAGTTTCCCGGCCGGCTTTCGTGCCGATAAACGGCTGCCATTCTTGCGGATCGGAGGAGCTACCTGTCATAACCACTTTAATCTTTCCGGCCATCAGATCTTCACTGTGCCAGTCCGGGCGGAGGGCGACGATTTCGTTATACAGGTCAACGGCAATCCTCCTGCTCATGGCAACGATCATGGCTTTGCCGCCTTCGTTTTCCTGAGCCTCTTCACGCTTTTCAAAATGCTCGACGATATCTTTGGCGATCTGCTTTACTCTTTCATGGGCGCCGACGATGGCCTCAAGCCTGGCCCATTTGCTTTTGAGCTTTTCTTTTTGGCTGTATTCCTGGTGCTCGGTTATCTCTTCGTATTCAGAATCAACCTTTGGTTTCATTTCTTCAGGCAGCTCAAGTTTGGCGATGCGGCTTTCATAAAAAATCTTGACGGTTGTGCCGTCTTCTACCGCTCTGGTCATGTCATAAACATCGATATAGCCTCCAAAGACCACTCTGGTGTTTTTGTCGGTGAGCTCCACCGGTGTTCCGGTAAAGCCGATAAAAGAGGCGTTGGGGAGGCTGTCGCGCATGTACCTGGCATAGCCGTATTTCACATCTGCTGCGGTTTTACCCTTGATGACTTCCGCGCCGAATCCATACTGGCTGCGGTGGACTTCGTCAGCGATGACAATGACATTTTTTCTTGACGTGAGGACCATGTTTTTCCCATAATCGACGGAAGTTTCGGCAACCTTTTCTAAAGCTGCATAGGGTTGTTCGCTTTCTTTAAGTTCATGGGAAATTGGGACAAACTTATGAATGGTGGTAAAGATAATGCCGCCGCTGGTACGATTATTTAATAGCTCCCTTAGATGGGCTCGGTCTTCTGCCTGCACCGGGGTGCTCCTGAGCAAATCCTTGCTTTTAAGAAAAGTACTGAACAATTGCTCATCCAGGTCGTTTCTGTCCGTAATGACGATAATGGTTGGGTTTTCCAGCTCCTCGCTGATGACCAGTTTTCCCGCATAGAAGACCATGGATAAACTTTTTCCGCTGCCCTGGGTATGCCAAATTACACCGATGCGCCTGTCGCCGGTTTCATGGGTAGCCCGGCAGGTGGAATCCACCGCTTTATTGACGGCATGGTATTGATGGTATCCGGCCAGGATTTTTATCGTTTCGGCACCGTCGCTCTGGAACAAGATAAAGTGCTTGATGATATCTAAAAAACGATCACGCTGAAACATCCCCTTGATGAGTACTTCAAGCTGGGGGATAGAGAGGGGGGCTACGCCATCACCTTCAATGGTGCGCCAGGCCATAAAGCGATCTTCATCCGCGGTTAGGGTGCCGGCTCTGGCATTGACTCCGTCACTGGTGACCAGAAAGGAGTTATAGGTAAAGAGGGAAGGGATGGTCATTTTGTAGGTTTGGAGCTGGTTATAGGCATCGGTGATGTCAACATTTTCGTCACTGGCGCTTTTAAGTTCAATGACTACCAACGGAAGCCCAGACCACCACATCGGGACGCTTCTCGGCCCCATGCTCCATAACGGTAAACTGGTTGGCAGCCATAAAGTCATTGATCAGCGGTTTTGCAAAGTCAAAGACGTAGGCCTTTTCTGTACCATAAGCGCCATCGGCCCGCTTGACCTGCACATCAATCCCATCGGTAATCATCTTTTGGAAGGCCTTGTTGTTCATGATAAGGCTGGGACTCTGGGGAAAGAGAATCTGTCGCAACGCTTCTTCCACAGCTTCATTCGGAAGCCTGGGGTTGATGCGGGGCAGGGCTTCTTTTAATCTCTCCGTCAGAATCACGTCGCCATAATCCTCCCGTTCCGGGTACTCCCCCTCCGGCGCTATATCGGGAGCAAAAACCACCTCATAGCCCAACTCTTCAAACCACTCCAGGGTCGCTTCTTCCAGGTGGGACTCATAGAAATTATTCCTCGGCAACTGCTGCACCTCCTTTTGCTTAATCTTCAATTTGTTCTAATTTTTTAACAGTTTTATTACTTAACAATGATTTGAGCTGAGCTCTCGCTATCTTATTGAGAGCAGTTAGCCTTTCAGGTTGCGACAATCCTTCCTGGATAAAATTAGCATTCAAGTTTTCCAAGTTTACCATAACAATAAGTTGTTCAATGGTTGCATAATCCCTTATATTTCCTTTGAGATCCGGGTTTTGATCACGCCATTCTTTCGCTGTTTTTCCAAATAAAGCTACATTCAAAAGATCGGCTTCATTTGCATATGTAATACCTATTCGTTTCGCTGACAAATCATTTGAAATCAAGTTTTCTTTGATAGAATCTGTATGTATTCTATAGTTTAACTTTGCCAAAACCCGATTAATATTCCATTCAAGAGATAGTCTGCTGTTCTCATCATTCTTTAACCTTTGGTAATCTTTAATAATATATAACTTGAACTCCGGAGATACCCAAGATGCAAATTCAAAGGCAATGTCTTTGTGAGCATAAGTGCCCCCATAGCGTCCAGATTTAGAAATTAGTCCAATAGCATTTGTTGATGTAATCCATTTTTGAGGAGATAAAACAAAAGAGTTTCTGCCTGCTTCACTTTTAAACCCGTCGAATTCGACCAGTTTAAAATCTGGGTTGTTAATCTGTTCCCACAAGCCTAGGAACTCGATAGTATCTTTGCTCCTAAGCCAGTTTTTAACAACATCTGCGGGTGCATCCTGATTTTTGAATTTTGCAATATCTGTTAAGCTAATAAAATCATCGTCATTGCCGGTTGAAAAAATAGCAATTTCTGTACCCTTAGCTTTGATTGTAGCTTTTAATGGCTTATCTTGGGACATTATTGCACATCCTCAATGGGAATGCGGATTTCTCCGGACATTAGCTTGGGGAGCAGGGTGTCGCGGATTAACGTTAGTTTTTTGTTTTGAAGGGCGCTCAGATACGACATTTCAATCATCTCTGAACAGATTGCAGAATAATTTTGTATACATTCAGAGCTCGGAATAACAATTCTTAATGCTTTTAACATTTTTGTAGTCAAGCTACCTCTAATACTGCTGCTATCAGAGATTTTTCTGAGTTCTTCATATCTGTTCCTTAAGTTATAATATAGATACGGATATGAAACATCATATCCATTAGCTCTTAAACTAATCACTGACTGATTTATATAAGTATCTACTAAGCAGAGAGAAGTTTGACCTCTTGTGTTTCCTTGACCTGCAGAAGCGATAACCACATCATGTTTATTTGCTAATCTTGTAGAAGAATTCAAAACAGCTTCTTCTGATATAGTTTTCTCAGTGTCAATTATCAATGGGTTTTTGGTTTCTCCTGATGAAAGCCAATTTAAGTTGCCATTCCAAAAATTAGATTTTTTAGTTGATGGCGTCCCACCACTAAAAATATTTGTGCATACTTCATCTATTATCCCGACTCGCCATCCCCTCGGTATCCTGCCTAACTCGCTGTCGTCAAACTCCCCGTCCTGAAACGGCTCAAAATCCACAAACCAGCTTTTAAAAATCGCCTGTGCCATATTCTCAAGGGTTTTGTTGATGCGGTTGTTGAGTTCAATTTTGTCATCTAATGAATACAAAATATTCCCAATCTCTTTCTGTACTACCATCGGTGGTATAGTAATTTGCAAACGTGATAATATTTCATTATTCAAACTTGCTCGTGTACTTATAGATGCCATACTAGTTACTGTATCCCTAAATCTACGTGATCTAAAGTAATAACCCACATATTTCGGATCGATTTCTTTTACATTTTTAGGCCTAAGTCTTTTTGTAAATCCGTTAAATGTTGCTTTTGGGTAATCATCTAAAGCAACACAACTCATTCCAAGATCATCAAGCGTTTCGCTGGTTCTTGTTAAAAAAACGTCTCCTTTCTTAATAGAATATTTTTCTTGTTCCTTTTTATTGCTGTTTGCTAAATCCTCAATTTTATTTGGAATAAAATAGTTGTAGAAAATAGTTTTAAATGATAAAAAAGGATCCCCAAACCCAAACTCTTTGGTATTCTTTGATAACCCAGATGAAAACTCAAATATTTCTCCTAATGTAGTGCTTCTCCATTCATTAGAACTAATATCCGATCGCCCCCAATCATTGCTTGATTTTCTCCTCCAACTTGTAAGGCTCACAAAATTTCTGTTTTTCTCTTTGTCTTTTGGTTAGTGCCCTCTTGCTGGATAATAACCGCAGTATAATTGCTGTCGGCTCTGGGCAACCGTCCCGACGCAAGTCCCCGCATTTCCAAATTTTTTCTTTTCCAACATTAGACTTTCGATTATCTTCTTTCTCTCTTTTCTTCCAGCTTCTTTTGTGTTTCTTTAATGTTGTTTAAAAAATCTTTTTCCACTTTTGTTAGCTCGTCCTTTGTTCTCTCTTTATATTTCTCATATTCCAGCTCAGCTTTAGTTTTGGCCTGTTCATGGCTTATTCTTCCCGCATGTTGCAGCAATTCGCTACCGCTCAATTTGATGAAGTCATCCAACTTCTCTGCCCAGTCCCGCATATACATGGGGTTTTGCCTGATGGCCTGCAGCTCGGCAAATTCTAAATAGGCGGCCACAAGCCTGTTGAGAATCTTGATTTCATCTTCCTTAAGATAGTTTTTGGCCACAGCAGCATCTGATTTTTTGAGCTTCTCCCCTGTAAAGGCAGTCATCCCCATAAACTTCTCTTCTGCATTCGCTCGTCGAAAAATTATTTCTGCCGCTGTATGACCGTGGGCTGCATAATGCATTTTATTCTGCACCGTTTTGAAAAACTGCCTGGTTATTTCAGTCTCAGGATCATAATCGATGCTTGTGGCATAAATATCCAGTACCTGCCGGTAGAAAACCTTTTCACTTGAGCGGATATCCCTGATACGTTCCAGCAGTTCCTGAAAATAGTTTCCGCCGCCTGAACGTTTGAGCAGGTCATCATTCATGGTAAAGCCTTTGATGATATATTCTTTTAGCTTTTGTGTTGCCCAGATGCGAAACTGGGTGCCGCGATGGGATTTGACCCGATAGCCTACCGATATGATTACATCCAAGTTATAGTAAGCAACATCATAGGACTTGCCATCTGCTGCAGTTGTTGCAAAAAATGCAACAACTGCATGCTGATCCAACTCGCCTTCCTGAAAAACATTCTTTATATGCCTGGAAATAACCGATTTGTCTCTTTGGAATAGTTCAGCCATCTGATTTAAACTGAGCCAGACGGTTTCACCTTCCAATGCAACTTCAATTTTGGTTGTGCCGTCTTCAGTCTGATACATCAAAATTTCCGATTGACGTTCATTAAAATTCATACCCAATCGCCCCCAAGCGCTCCTTGATTTCCTCCTCTAACTTAGGAAAACAAATCGATAAGTTCTCCAAGCTTGGTTTTATCAAGTTCCGGCCTGGCGTAGTTTTTGGGCAGGACCCCTTTTAGGCTTTTATTTTCCCGTTCAATGGCCATCATGGCTTCATCGATAATCTGGCCGATGGTGCTTTGCTTGGCGTTTTTTTTAATGGAGTCCCATCTGGCGCCGGGCGGGACAAAAAAAACATTTTCTGCCGCATAGGCGTCCCTGTCTTCTTCAAACCCTTCCCCCTCTGCCACCAGCTCATTGTATTTTTCTTCAAAACTGTCGGAGATATATTTCAGGAAAATGAGCCCCAGGACGACGTCCTTATAATCGGAAGGCTGAATGTTACTCCTTAATTTGTCCGCCATTTCCCACAATTTGTTTTCAAATTCCAAATTCACGGCCATTGTTTCTGTTCCTCCTAGACCAGATCGTTATAAAGACGGGCTTTTACCTGCGACCATCTTCTTCCCGCCTCTTTGACAGTATCATTGTATATTTTCAACTCTTGACGGTATTCATCAATCATTTTCTGCTGTTTACTGAGGGGTACTAAGGGGATCTCCATCTCCATAATATCGGCATGATTGATATTCATGACGGTGGTACCCCTTTGAAAGCTTTTAATGATGGCCATGCCGATGGGACTCTCGAAAAATATCTTGATATACTCACCTTTGACCTTTTCCCCGGGACGGATGATGATGAGGTTTGCCGAGGCGATGATCGTTTTATCCTGAGCTGCAAAGACGGCAGACTTTATGGCCGTCCCCCGGCATGATAAGAGCACATCGCCGTCGGAGAGTTCATATCGCTTGACTTTGCGGTCCTCTTCGGCGATGGTATCCATCTCATCATAATTGATCTTACCGTCTTCGATATTGGAGATATTAAGGATGGAAACATTGCCAAGGGAAGTGTCCTTTTTCAGGATGGACTTTCCCCGGAAAACCTCGGCCACATCCTTTAGCTTCACTTTTTCAAGATTGGAACTTTTAAAGCGCCGAATATTTACATTGTCATCTGCTAAAAGAAGCTCAATCCGCCAATCCTCATGGGAGAGAAATTCTTGGGCAGGTATGGCCTTGTTGTCCCTTAGTTCAAAGCCGTTTTGATCTTGTTAATAGGGTTCATGATTTAGGTCTCACAAACAGTTCTTTTAATTTATTCAGATCTTGCATGTCAAAATCCTCTTCTAACCCGAAGTCAGCAAGTGATTTATTAAACAACGAAAGGTCCTTTGCCAATTCTGCGGCAGCAATAAATCCATCCTCAAAATTTCCCAGCATTTTATCCAGTTCGTCTCCGTCAACTCCTGATTTCCCGGTTGGCTTATTCAACATTTCAAAAATTGTTGCATCCATATGCAAACACCATGCCTTTTCACCACTTCGCTAAATTCCTCCAGGTCATGGGATAATCCAAGCAAGCAATGGGATATATATCTTTATATGACGTTAAGAAGCGGCCTATCGTCTTATTTCTGGGTCTTAAACGGCAGTATTAATCAATAAGCTCCGTTAGCACTCCAAACATTGACTGTGGTTTTAGAAAAATGTAATTACTGTCCCTCCATCGACGTGGAATATCATCAATAAGGGAAATACCATTTTCCTTTAGCTCCCGAAGCGTTTCTTCTACATTGTTAACTTTCAAGGATAATAGATAGAACCCCTCTCCATATTTTGCAATAAATTTTGCTACTTCCCCAGTACCATCGGTGGAACTCATCAGTTCGAATGCTACCTCTCCAATATAATAACGAGCAACATTAATTTTTTCCTTTTCCTCAATATAGAAGTCATCCGGTTCCAATCCAAAAAGCTTATAAAAAATTTTTTGCGCTTTATCTATATCTTTAACTGCAATACAAAGATGATCAATCTTTTCGATTTTCATTTTTTCCTCCTTTACAATATACAAAAGTAGGCTTCAACAACAAATCTCAGGCTGCCCCACAGAGCGATCTCCGGTAGTAGACATCATAGAAGTCAGCGACCGAACCCTTTCCGGATACTCTATAGCCATTGTCTGGGCAATCATTCCGCCCATTGATGCACCAACAAGGTGTACACTATCGAATCCAAGGGCGTCCATAAGACCGACTGCATCTGCTGCCATGTCAGAAAGCGTATAGGTCACTGTAGAAAAATCACCGGATTGTACCGCTGAAAAGTTTGGCGTCGGTGCGTCAGTGAAGTGTGTAGAAAGTCCGGTATCCCTGTTGTCAAACCGTATGGGATGTAGGCCATGGCTAGCCAATTCCGTACAGAAACCTTCAGGCCAGGCAATCATCTGTGCGCCACCACCCATTATCATCAAGACAGGCGGTAAAGTAGGATCACCAAAACGCTGGTAAACCACTTTGATTCTCGATGGGCCAATATCTTGAATACTTTCTTCATCAAAAACTTTTTTTATATCCATGATTCTATTCTCCTTTTATTACATTTATTATATATTTCGTATAAGCTTACAACATAACAAAATCAGGGATTGTTTCTTCTTGAACGGGTCCTCTACCCGGGTGGTATAATATTGATGCTCCTTGAATTCCTACGTAAAACCTTAATAAATTATATCAAAATATTAATTCTTTCACTATTAGCTTTACCTGATAATTAAACGATTTTCCATCTTTTATTGAACCATTGAGAGAAAAATACAAATTTTCTTTAAGGGAATTTAACCCTTGTTTACTATTTCGATAAATAGTTTTGGTGTTCCCCAAATAGTATCGGCAGATTCTCAAGTGCAGCCTATTCACAACACTAATTGAAGATATTCCAATAACTGATCAGCCACATCAATCCCAGAACTGCTAAAATAAATATACTATAATGAACGCGGGCAATCCGCCTCCCAATTCCTTTTTGCCAAACAATACCGTAGAAAACGCCAGCAAACAACTAAAAATCCACATAACTGTTGGAATGAAATCAAGCAATGAAATTCCTTCTACAGGCATGTATGCTTCTTGTGGTAATTGGTATACAGGGTTAATGCCTGAAGAGAACAGACTGGTGAAAAAAATCAGGATGGCGATACTGGTACAAATTCCAACCCAAGAAACAACGACAGGCAAACCGGAATTTTTATTTTTGCTCTGTTTGAACAATCTTAATACCTTTATGATTATCCAGTAAATAAGCGAACTTATCGTGCTCAATATTATGATTATTGCAGCTAATGTTGCAAAACCCATAGTTGAATAAACGGAGCTTTCGAATACGTCATGGGTCCATCGGTGGTCAGCATTATTCTGCCAAGGTGGTCTGTTTTAAATACTATCTTATGAAAGTTGCCGAAGTAATCCTGGGTTCTTCCTTCTCTGAGATTCTGATATACACCGGGCTCAATTTCAACAAATTCATTTGTTTCTCCGACATTAGTTACCAGAAGATATCCATCTTCATTCACATCAATAGTAATTATGCCCCCGCCTAATATGCTGTTAATTTTCTCATCGGTGGTAATACTTCTCCGGTTCATCTGGTATTCACCTATAAACTTTTTAGCCCTTTCCCTGCTGCCTTCTCCAGGTACTCCTTTTATTTCGGTGTTAATTGGATAGTAAAAATCCATAAACTCCTGAAAAACTTCGGAATGAAGGAGGTGATTACCACCGCTGTAGGAGATAAATATCCCTGTATTGACTTCGGGTATCAAGTAGAGGCAAGTGTTATAAAGCATAGTTCCTCCACTATGAAAAAGAACATTCTTATCATTAAATACCCCCTCCATAAATCCGAGGGTCATACCTCCCAAATCCGGGTCGTAGGTAAAGCGCTGCTTATGCATCTCGTTTAATGTTTCTTCCTTAAGGATTTGTTCTCCGTCATAAGCGCCGCCGGATAAATGGGCTATCATGAAATTGGCCATGTCTGAGGCGGTAGTGCTCATACTCCCTGCCGGTTCGGGCAAGATATACTCAAAGCTTCCTTCAACATATGAGCCATTAATAAACCTGTAGGGCTTAGCAATACGGGCAGAAAAATCTGAAGTTGTAAGCTGCCGGTAGGTACTGCTTTTCATATTTAGGGGAGTAAAAATATTTTTTTCAATATATTCTGAAAAGGGCAAACCGGATACTCTTTCCACAACATAGCCCGCCAACGCGGTACCATAATTTGAATAGGCGGCAACTTCCCCAGCCGGAAATATCCTTGCAGGCAGGTATTTCTTTATATATTCATTCAGAGGAAGAAGTTCGTCCTCTGAAAGCCTGAAAAGCATACCGGGGTAATCTTCAAAGCCCGGAGTATGGGTCATCAGATGGGTCATTGTTATTGGTTCTGTTGCAGTTTTTCCGAGGGACTTTTCAAGCCCCAGCGGCATTTCAAAATCCAAATAGGTATTAATATCCGTGTTTAGATCTAGCTTGCCGGCTTCAACACGCTGCATCACTGCAGTCCAGGTAATCAATTTGGAAGTGGAACCGATATGATACATTTTTAAAATAATAAAACCCATGCACCGGATTGCTCTGATGCATTCTGAAGTTCAACTAAATGCATCACAAAATAAATTAAAAAATACCCAAGTCCAGGATTCGCAAAAAAGTTCGGATATAGACAAAAGTGCTGCTGCTTATTCAATCAATCCGGGTGATATCATACAAAGGGCGCAGATTAATCCCTCTTCATTATCGGATTATGAAATTATTCAATTACAGCGCACAAATGAAAATGAAACGGTTTGTCGGCTGTTATTGAATGATATTTCCGTAAATAATGAGTCTGAAACCGGGCATCAGACATTCTCGGGCTCTGGATTATCCTAAAATTATTGCGTATATACTCCTGGCCAGGACGAATTTCGCAAGGCTCTTTACTCTTATACATCCTGAAGAACAGAAATTTTATAAGCAATGTCCGAATTCTTGGATAAATTTGGTGATAAATTCGCTTAAGAGTAGAGTACCATCCATTGATCCTTCTGACAGCATTATTCAAATAGGTATTAAAAATGATGAAGAGGACCCGAAAAAAGGCATAACTTTCCCTAAATTAACCATAGAAGAATGGCTTTTGGGGATGTTGCAGGAAGTTGACCGGATTGTAACCGACCTCGAAGACAGTGAAAGTATGAGTGAATTAGGGGACAAGACGGAAGAAGTCGGAGGAAAAACAACGCCCTGTAGAAACGCTCAGTGGGCATCCGGACTTTAAAGGCTCAGAAAGTAAACTTGAACAACGTCACTTCCCAGATACAATACAAATAATAATGCAGGTTCCAACAGACGATTCAAAATCCTTATCTTCTACGCTGTTCCGGCCCACCATTCTGAGAACCCGAACCCTCTTTTCACATCTAACTAAAAACTTATGCGTTGCCGTTAACCACTCGGCAAACCCGGTTCTCTCTAGGCTTTGGATTGGCGGATTTCTTCCTGTCTCTCGGAACCTGCAAATTCTATTTATTTGATGTTTTTGTCAAGAGTAAATGTTGAAAATATTTAAGTATTTTAGCTGTCGCTGCTTATTAATCGTCTTCCGGAAAAACTAACTTTGATTTTCTACCAAATGATTTATAAGATCAGATCTTGTAACAATACCGATCAATTTTCCCTCGTCATCCACTATGGGGATGCGGTTAATACTTTCCCTTTTCATTATGCCGGCAATCTCCAGGCCGGATGTTTCTGCTTTTGCAGTGCATACTTTTTTTAACATCACACTTTCTACCCTGGTATTTGAAAGCAACTCAAAACCTCTTTTAAAGAAAGTGTTTTTTGAGATATCAGAAAGGGGAAAAAACCTGCTTAAAGTCCTAAGTATCGATAACAACTGTAAAGAACCAACATGAAGTTTGTTTAATTGATTTACTATATCTGTTTCTGTAATTATTCCTATTAATTTATTATATCTATCTACAACCGGCAAACCGCTGATTTTATTTTCAGCTAAGATTTTTACTGCTTCATCAAGAGTAGCGTCAAATCGTATGCTTTTAACATCAATGGTCATAATTTTAGATGCGCTACAATCCATTCTCCATTCCTCCTTTATCTAAAATATTTACAAAAAAGGAGATCGGGGGTAGATTTAGCTATGCTTTTCTGCCAAATAATTTACAATATCGGATCTTGCAACAATACCAATAAGTTTCCCCTCGTCATCCACTATCGGAATATGGTTAACTCTTTTCTTTTTCATTAAAGTGGCAATTTCCAATCCCGAAGTATTTGCTTTTGCAGTAAACACTTTTTTCGACATGACACCTTCTACCTTTGTATTTGAAAGTAACTCAAAACCTCTTTTATAAGTAGCAATTTGTGAAATCTCAGTATGTGGCGAAATCCAACTGGAAGATGCTATTAAAGGTATAACATGAAGACTATTAGCATGCTCCACTATATCTGTTTCTGTTATTACTCCTACCAGTTTATTTTCATTATCTACTACCGGCAGGCCGCTAATTTTTTTTTCTGCCAAAATTTTAACTACTTCCTCAAGGGTGGTATCTAATTGAACGCTAATAACATCCTTTGTCATAATTTGAGATGCAGCAAAATACATTTATCCCATCCTCCCTCTATATTCTTTGATTTTCTTTTAATAACTCTGTTAATCGCAGTATTT
>JAENYV010000001.1:0-150953 GCA_016841605.1 Dethiobacter alkaliphilus
ACCTACGGGAGCGACTGGAATCCAGGGAGTAACTGGACCTACAGGAGCGACTGGAATCCAGGGAGTGACCGGCCCTACCGGCCCGACAGGAGCGACCGGAGTCCAAGGAATAACCGGACCTACCGGCCCCACCGGCCCGACAGGAGCGACTGGAGTCCAAGGAATAACTGGCCCAACAGGCCCGACCGGCCCAACAGGACCTACCGGTATATTATAATAAGTAGTATTAAAACGCAACTAAACAGGGATGCCTTCCATATTGAAGGCATCCCAATATTTTTTTATAACATTAAATACAAATAGCTTATAATCGGTAAAGATATTGATCTTTAACAACATTATGGGCACCTGCATATGATATTTATGAAGTTTACTTTGTATGGTTACGGCTGTATGTTAAAACTATTTGATCATTAAAGGTGAAAGATATGTCTTTTCTGGATACATACGGCCTTAAATGTTTTCAACAAGAGAAAGAAAGGAATGGCGAAATGATTACCATTAGTCTATGTATGATTGTTAAAAATGAAGAAGAGACACTTGCTCGCTGTTTGGATACCATTAATGATATTGTTGATGAAATTAATATCGTGGATACGGGTTCATCGGATCGAACAAAAGAAATTGCCGGACAATATACGGATCGTGTTTTTGATTTTACCTGGATAAATGATTTTGCTGCAGCCCGAACTGAATCCTTCAAATATGCGACAAAAGATTATATTTTATACCTGGATGCGGATGATGTAATTCTGGAAGAAGATCGAGTCAAATTAAAGGAGTTGAAAGAAACCCTTGATCCGTCTGTCGATTCAGTTTCTATGTATTACAATGCAGGTACGGACGAATTTGGTAATGTTACATTAAAATTTCGACGTAATCGTCTTGTTAAGCGGGAAAAAAATTATCAATGGCGGGGGGATTGTCACCAGTATTTAGATGTGCACGGGAAAATTATCAATTCGGACATTGCTGTAACCCATAAAAAAATTCGTCATGCGGTTGGCCGGACCATTTCCATTTATGACCAAAAGATAGCACGAGGAGATATATTTACAGCAAGAGACTACTTTTATTATGGAAACGAATTAAGGGAAAACGGGCACTATGAAAAGGCCATAGAAAGCTATGAAAAAAACATATCCTTCAAAGAAGGATGGGTCGAAGATAAGATATTTGCCTGTATCTTTCAAGCAGACTGTTATCGTTATCTTGGAGATATGCAAAATGAGCTGTCGTCATTGTTTCGTTCTTTTCAATTTTCAGCACCCAGGGCGGAAGCATGCAGCCGTATAGGCTATAATTTTCAACGGAGGAGGGAGTATAAAACGGCTGCTTACTGGTATGAATCGGCTGTACAACAGGTTCCGGATCATGAACGATGGAGTTTTATCTATCTCACCTATTATACCTGGTACCCCCATCTGCAACTGTGCGTTTGCTACTATAATTTAAAAGACTTTCAAAAGGCTTATGAACATAATGAACAGGCCGGAAAGTATCGGCCTGAAGACAAGAGAGTACTGCACAATAAAAAATTACTTGAGGGGATACTGGGAAAACAGGAGAAGTAAAGGGAGATTTAGCAAGATGCAAAAGCGAATTATAGATTATGATTATGTGCTCAATTCATTGAATAAACTGCGTCCGGGCTTTGGTCTTGAAACTAACGGTAAAGGTCCTATGGATTTACCCATGGCTTATGGTCTGATTGCTTCTGCAAGTGCTATGCGAAAAGATGTTCAAACCGCGATATTGGCTGCGAACTGGTTGGTCGATAACCCTGCATCTGAATGCAAACCGGGTTGGGGGCTCGGATGGGCCTATGATGCATTCCGGGATGGATCGATTAATCCTGCTGATACTGTCTACGGTATAACAACAGCATTAGCAGTGGATGGACTAATTCGAACATATAAACTTGTAGGTGATAAACGTTTTTTAACAGTTGCTGTTAAAGCTTTGGAATATTATGCGAACTATATAAATTTGCGAGGTACTTCTCTAACGTTCTGGTATAGCGATCAGCTCCAGGATAAATTGTATGATGCGCATAATGTAACATCTATGCTCATGGGACAATATGCAGACGTGGGCTGTTTAACCGGGAACAACGATTTTATAAGAATTGCCGAAGGTGCTCTGAATAATTTAAAAACAAACGTAAAAGAGGAGCAAAATTATTGTTTTTGGCATTATGCTGAAGGTATCAAAAGGGTAAGCCCTAACTGTCTTGTTCACGTTTCTTATATTGTTTACGGATTATGGAAGTATGTTAGTTCTATGAAAAGGAGTTATAATTTACTGGAACAAGCCGGCAGATATCTGGATGGTTTTGTTACGGATAGCGGTGTTTTAGAGTTTCACCCCCATCATGTACTGCGGGGAATTAAGGGGCGACGCGCCCGGAGTTGGGGATTAGGTATGCTTCTATTTATCTCCACACTTCTTGAAAACGAGAAAATGCGAGAAAAAATATTGACGTTTTTACCTGAATATGAATTTTCAAAGCAACGGTTTTCGTACCAATACGGCGATAAATTACACAGTCCACGTTCGGTAGCGTATCTTCTGCTCGGTCTTGCCCCGTCTTCCGTTTATTGAATAGAGATAAGGAGTGTTATTTTTGACAAATTCGTTGGAGCTTCCATCAGAATGTGAAAAAAAGCTTAATCGATTAAAAATAGTTTTTTTTGTTAAACCCGGGTTGGATGCGTTTTTAAATCCTGTGGTTGAACAGCTTTCCCGGACCTACTGCACGCTAAAAGTTGTGGTTAAGGATATGAAACAAATAGATGAGGGGATGAAGTGGGCGGATATCTGCTGGTTTGAATGGTGCGATGATTTAGTTATCTATGGAAGTAGGTTGTCTCAAGCGAATAATAAAAAAGTGATTTGCAGACTGCACAGCTATGAAGCTTTCACTAACAATCTCAGGATGGTTTACTGGGAAACGATAGACCGTGTAATTTTTGTGGGAAAACCGATTAAAGACTATGTATTAAAGCAAGTTGCCCAGCTTAAAGGAAATAAAACAATTATCATAGAAAACGGGGTAGATTTAAATAAGTTCACTTTCAGGACCCGGAAAAAAGGATTTAAAATCGCTTATGTTGGCTACATCAATTATAAAAAAGGCCCCATGCTTTTGCTTCACGCTTTTAAAGCCGTACATGAGAAGGATCCAAGATATACCCTTCATATTGCCGGAACCTATCAGGATAGACGGTATGCCTTGTATTTCAACCAAATGATCGAGGATTTGCATTTAACAGACAGTATAAAATTTGATGGATGGCAAAGCGATGTTAATCAATACCTGGAGGACAAAGACTATATTATTTCGACAAGTCTTTTTGAAACCCAGCACATGTCTGTAATGGAGGGAATGGCTAAAGGACTCAAGCCTCTTGTGCATAATTTTTACGGCGCTAAAGAAATCTATGACGCATCTTATGTTTGGAGTACAATCAATGAATTAGTTGATATGGTTACATCAGAGCATTATTTCCCGAAAACTTACCGTTTGTTTATTGAAAAACGTTATACGCTGGAAAACCAGATGGGTAAAATTAAAGAAATGATGCAAAAAATTGATATACAGAAAACGTCCCTTTTTGACTTGCCTGAAGAAAACATCCCCAAAATAACAGTAGGAATAATAAATTATAATTACAGCGATTATCTGGAGCAATGCCTTGAATCGGTTTTAAAGCAAACCTATCCAAATCTCGAAATTATTTTTGTTGATGATTGTTCTACCGACGGTTCGCTGGAGAAAATAAGCGGCTATGAAGAAAAATATGGAAACATAAGGGCTATCTTTCACGAAGAAAACCTGGAGATGCCCGATATTGCTATGCAAGAAATTTTTCAAGAAGCAAAAGGCGAATATGTATTATTGTTAAGCGCGGATGATTTTCTGTTACATGACAAGGTCCTGGAGGATTATTTTCAGTGTTTAGTTGAACAACAGGATTTGGACTATGTGTATGGTAACTTATTGCTGGTAGATAAAAACGGAAAAACCTTAAGCGAATGGAACTATAAATCCTACAATAATAATGGTGTGGTGAAACATATTTTTCAAAGGGGCGGGTCCGGAGTCATTCCCATGGTAGGGTTGTTTAAACTTTCGTTTTACCGGGATAATAATTATTCATGGATCGTTGATCCGGCAAAACCTATAGCCGGTGATACCTTAAATTGTCTGATAAATATAAAACGAGGATGGAAACATTATCATTTGAATAAACCGGCCTTATGCTATCGCAAGCATGATCGGAACCTGTCATACAGCGGTTCTTATGATGTGGATAAACGAATTAAGTCCATGATTTATTTAATGGAGTATATTATACGCGAATTTAGTGAGGAAGTATACCTGCCGCATATTAAATGGGATCAACTTGCCGGCAATGAATATCTCGCTTTAAAAAAGTATACTATTGGTCAATTCTACTGGAAGATGGTTAAAAGCTATCTAAACAATATTTATACAAAACATCTCGATCACGAAGCAAAGAAAAAATGTGTCAAACCATTGCTCAATAAGGTGAACGAATACTTTCAAGAGAGCTTGACTTGTAATGAAATCTATAAAGCAAATATTACTGCCATAGAAAAGGAAATTGCTACTTTATGCTTTTAACTAAATAAAGAGTATTCTGTTTGCTTACATTGAAAGAGTAAATATCATTCATTCGCAGGATTTTTCCGTATCTTCTTGTAATATCGGTTTTTTTCTTAAAAAATCTGACGTGACTCTCGGAATTAAAATTTGGAACGGAAAATAAAACTATGCTGGCTTTTCTAATTTTATTTAAAAGAAAAAGATCTTCAGTGAGATGTTCCAACACTTCAAGTAAAATAACAATATTATATTGGTCCTGATAAATCTGAGATTGATAGGCATTTTCAACAAAAAAAAACTCAGCAAAACGCTCGTTGGTTCTTTTTGCCAAACTGATCGCTTCTTGACTATAATCAATACCTTTATATTCAAAGATTCCGTGATCAAACAACAGGTTGGCAAACTGACCGGCCCCGCACCCAATTTCTATTATTTTAGGCTCTTTTACCTCTTTAACCAGTTCGAGAGCCTTTTCCCAGAGTGGCAAATATAGGCTCTCCTTATAGCTTTTATGATATAAATTTTTATAGCCGCCCTGGAGATAGGCTTTGTTATAAAAATGTTCATCTTTTTCCATTTGTTTACTCTATGCTCTCCTTTTCCTTTAAATATTCTTCAATAAAACAAATAAATTGTTTTGCCCGCGCTTCATTAGTATGATATTTATGCATAAAAGCGTAGCCGTTATCCGTAATTCTATTTCTTTCTTTTTTGTTTTTGCTGTAGTACATTGCTTTTTTATAAAGATTGTCGGTATCACAGGCTACAAAGTTTTCTCCATCTTTAAACCCTAACTCCAAAATATCGGGATTCGGCTCTGCTAAAAGCAAAGTTCTACACCCCGGTGCTTCAAAAAATTTGTTAACAGGATATTGAACAATTCCTCCACAGGTAAAAAAAATTTCGGATCGGTTTAGTTCTTGCGCAAAGTTTTCATTAACCATATGAGCACTACGGGTACGATGTCCCGGGTGTTTATTAAATTTAAAACCTTCCGCCTGCCCCAATTGCTTTAAGACTTCTTCTCTGAATTTGTATCGTCCTTTTGGCGGATGGCTGACTTTATCATAATGAACTAATCCCATAAGTAGAAATTTAATGTTTTTTTCCAGATTCCAATCTTTAAAAGTATCGGGATCAATAGAAAACGGTACCCACCTGAGCTTTTCTGAAAATGTTGAATACTCCTTTAAAAAAGGATTTTTTGTCACGGAGAATATCAGGTCAATTTTATTGTTTATAAAATATTGAACCCTTGTGTTCTTTTTCCAGTGAACATCTATGACATAACATCCCTTAGGAATATTTATTTCCGCAAGACCCGTAATCGTTGGAGCGAAAAAGCCTCCCCAGGCCAGATCATAATGCAGAATAAAATCCGGTGTTACGCCTATTTTCTTAATAATATCAAAAATGTTCCCATTCTGATCCCAGTAGTAAACCTCGGCAAATTGTTCCAATGCCTTGATCATCTTATATTTCATTTTGTGTTTTAAAAAAACTTTACCAAAATTTTTGATAAGAATTAATATTTTTAGTTTTAATTTTGGAGCCATCCTATTATTCATCCTAATTACACTTTTTAATATAGGTTATGGATAAACCATATATTATGTTACAGATGAAAAGATATGAACAAATCAATAACATTCGTTGCAAACCCGAATATAATAATGTAACAAACAAACTTCGGAGTGTCCGGGGTTGCAGCGAGCACTATAAAGTATGTTTAAGAAGCGGAAACTCGAAGGGTTGGATGAAAGGGAATGAAAATTCTTTTTGTGCAGAAATATCCTTGTATAAGAAACTGGAAAATGGCTCGTGCCCTAAAGGCAAAAGGGTTCAATGTTGATTTGGCCTATACTATTTCAACGGCAAGTCGGATTTACAGCGGTTTAAGCGATGATGTTTATGCTCGCTGCATAAAAGTCGGATCTGAAGAAGAACTAAAAGAGCTGGCCTGCAATTATGATCTTGTGCACAGCCATAATGAGCCGGACAATTTAACGGTGGCTTTGCTTCCGGTAGGGGTTCCGGTAATCCACGACTCCCACGACATGATTTCTCTGCGACCGAATCCTGATAAAAAAGCGCAGAAAAAAGTGGAGCTCCTTGAAGATGCCGCGCATCGCGGGGCAGCGGGCAGGGTGTACGTCAGCGATTATATGTTAAAGGTAGCTGTGGAGCGCTATAATGTAGATCCACAAAAAAGCATCGTTTTTGAAAATTATGTAGATGATAATGATATTCCGGCTTCTTTACCGCCTCATACAGCAGAAGAGGGAACCCATATTATTTATCAAGGTAGTTTGAGTATAAGAGGAACGCACAGGGATTATAGCTCAATATTTTCCAGCCTTAATGCTGCCGGTATTCATTTGCATGTTTATCCTACTCCTAATCGGGTTAAATTTGCAAATTTATTACAAAAATCTTCATATTTACATCTTCATAAACCTGTTTCTCCCTTAAGGATTATTGAGGAGATCGCACAATATGATTTCGGCATAATTCCTTTTAATATTACTCCCCAAAACAGAGTGTTTTTAAACCAGAGTATGCCCAACAAATTATTTGAATATCTGGCTGCCGGTTTGCCTGTTATCGCCCCCCGGCTTTATAGCCTGGAAAAATTTATATGTTCAACCAATGCAGGTATTATATATGACCATCCTGCGGAGATCCCCGCACGTCTTGATGAATTAACTACAATTAGAAATACGGCAAATGTGAGGCGGTTTGCCCGATCTTATCAGGAAGAAATAATGCGCCTTATTGATTTTTATGATCTCATTGTATCGAGTAAAGGAAGAAAAAAATGAAAAAAAAAATCTTAACAATAGTGGGGACCAGACCCCAGTTTATCAAAGCTGCTCTTATTTCCAAACTTTTACGGAAAAGTAGAACAAAGACAGAAGTGCTTGTTCATACAGGACAGCACTATGATGATAACCTTTCAGCAGTTTTTTTTAAGGAAATGGAGTTGCCGGCTCCCGATTACAATTTAAATGTGGGCTCCGGTAGCCACGCCGAACAAACCGGAACGATGTTGATTATGATTGAGAAAATAATATTGAAGGAAAAGCCCACTCTGGTCCTGGTCTATGGGGATACAAATTCTACTCTGGCAGGGGCACTGGCAACAGCAAAGTTTCATATTCCCCTTGTTCATATAGAAGCCGGTCCCCGTTCTTTTAACAGGAAGATGCCGGAGGAGATTAATCGCATTATCACAGACCATCTTTCCTGTTTTCTTTTTGCACCAACAGCCAGGTCAGCGCTTAACCTTTATCAAGAAGGGATACCCGCAGACCGTGTTTCTAATACCGGTGATATTCTGTACGATCTATTTCTTTATTATAGCTCTTTTGCTAAGCGAAGCACTGTTTTAGAACAGTTGGGCATCAAGGAAAAAAAATATTTGCTATTGACAATTCACCGGGCTGAAAATACGGATAACAGCCGGCGTCTTCGCCACATTGTCGAAGCGCTGAATATGCTTACTTCGAAATACCCGGTTATCGCGGCTTTGCATCCGCGTACCCGTGCAGCCCTTAAAGTGAATGCGCTGGAACTAGGGCAAAATATTATACCCATTAAACCTCTCGGGTATTTAGATATGTATAAATTGGAGAAAAGTGCTCGCCTGATTATTACTGATTCAGGAGGAGTCCAGAGAGAAGCCTTATTTCATAGAGTACCTTGTGTAACGCTGCGCATGGAGACCGAATGGCCCGAAACAGTACAATGTGGATGGTCACGGCTTTTGCCTCCCAATTCGGACTTAGGAATACTTTTAAAAAAAGAAGTAGAGCATCCTTGGAAAGGTTCTCTGCTGAAGGTAAATTTTTTTGGTGATGGAACCGCAGCCCGCAAGATGGTAAGTCTTCTTGATCAGTTTGTTTCCTAAATGATACTTAAAATGAAGAAAGGAAGATAGAAAATGAACATAACCTGGCTGGTAGCAAATAAATTATTATTAGAAGTAACAAAAAAACTTGAGCCCGCAAAGACCATTCTTGATATTGGCTGCGGAATTCGCCCCCAGAAACTGGTTCAACCAGCAATTCATATCTGTTGTGAACCCTTTGAACAATATGTTTCCTATTTACAAAAGGAAGTAATACCAAAAGCTAACTATGACTGTATTATATTAAAAACAAAATGGGAAGATGTAATAAATATTCTTCCACCTAAATCGGTTGATACAGTATTTTTACTTGATGTCATTGAACATTTAAATAAAAAGGATGGCCTTAACTTGTTAAAACCTACGGAAAAAATTGCTCGTCACCAGATTATTATTTTTTCTCCCCTGGGATTTTTCCCACAGGAACACCCTGATGGCAAAGACGCTTGGGGATTTGATGGGGGAAGCTGGCAAACCCATAGATCAGGCTGGTGCCCGGAAGATTTTGATGAAACATGGGATATATATGCCTGCAAAGATTACCACAAAATGGACAACATGGGTAATAGGCTTAAAGAACCTAAAGGGGCATTTTGGGCTATTAAAACTCATCCTGAAGCTAATTAGTTGAACCCATCATAAATTGTCACCATTAAAAGGCAATCAATCCAGGGACAATAAAACAGGAAGGGCGAGGTCACTTCCCTTGATAAGTGCCTTCACCCTTCCGAAAGATCAAAGTTTTACTGCTATGCTTCCTCTTAAATATTATAGTGTGAATAAAAAGAGTGATGGTTTATGATCCATTCTTTCATCTCAGAAATCATAAATTTATAATCAGGAACTTTATAATTAAAATCACAACGCATATTAATTAAAGTTTTGTCTGATTTTTCATTAAAATATTTGTTTATTTGAAGGTCATTTCTCTTTAAAGTTTCTTTAAAGAGCATGAGTAACTCATACTTATTGATTCTTTTGGGAGGAACCAGATGATATATACCGGATAAATCTTCTGTTATAGCCTTTTCCAGTGCTTTTGCCAGCTCAATTGTTGTAATACCGGTCCAGATGGCATTTACATAGCCGTCTATTTCTCCTTTTGCTTTCATGAACCAATTAAAAAGACCAATTCCTTCATAATTAAGATCAGGACCGATTATGGATGTTCTAATAGTTAGATTGTTATTGCATATTTCTCCCAATGCCTTTGTTCGCGCATAAATCGTATCACCGTCTTTAAAAGAAGTTTCCAGATAAGGACCTGTTTTGCCTGAAAATACACAATCTGTACTCAAATGAACAATTTTAGTCGATGATGCCTTATATTTCCCTTCCAAAAAATGAGGCAAATAACTATTTAACAGTATAGCCTGATCTTTAAAAGTATCGGCATCTTGGTTTAAAATACCTATACAATTGATAATAATATCGAAATTTTCTTTATTTAATAATGCATCAAACATGGGAAAATCAGTTACGTCAGCCAAAAAAGTTTTTTTATTTAATTTTTTTCTATGTGCTAGATTAAAAACTTCAAAAGTATTTTTTTCCTCAAAAGAAGTAGTAATGACATGTCCTGCCATTCCCGTTGAACCTAAGACCAATATTTTTTTCTTGTCCAACTATAAATCCCCTTCCCTCCAGACTGTTCGCATAACATAGTCTGTATAGCTCATAATAATTCTTACAACTTTATCAGATACGTTCAGAACATTGTAATCCGGTACAATCCTGTTACCGGAAGCTTTATTACTTGTTACCATATCAATAGACTGTAATACTCTATCTGCCTTAAGTCCCGATAAAATAAGCACACCTTCATCCATTCCTTCAGGCCTCTCATGGGCATTTCTAATCGTGATCGCAGGGAAAGAAAGTAATGATGCCTCTTCCATAATTGTTCCACTATCAGAGATTACGCAAAATGCATTCATTTGAAATTTTATATAATCAAAAAATCCCAATGGCTTTATCCATTCAATTTTAGAATTGAGATCAGACTTATTGAACTCAAGCACTTTTTTCATCGTTCTTGGATGGGTAGATACAATAATTCTTTTATTGAATTTTTGGGCTAGCACGTTTAAAGTGTGAAGAAAGTCCTTAAAATTTTTTTCTGAATCGATATTTTCTTCTCTATGGGCACTAACCGCAAAATAGTCATTTGCTAGTAAATTCAACTTAAGCAATATTTCCGATTTATTGATGTCGTTTTTATAATAATTAAGTACTTCCTTCATTGTTGAACCGATTTTTATGATCGTCTCCCCTCTGATACCTTCCTGAATTAAGTACCTCCTTGCATGCTCCGATATGGGCATATTGATATCACTTAAATGATCCACTACCTTCCGGTTTATCTCCTCAGGTACTCTTTGATCAAAACAGCGATTGCCTGCTTCCATGTGAAAAACAGGAATTTTTTTTCGTTTAGCGGCTAGAACAGATAAACAGCTGTTTGTATCACCATAAATTAAGATTGCATCAGGTTTCTCTATTTTCATAATCTCATCTGCTTTAACCAGTAAATTTGCAATGGTTTCAATCGGGGTCTTTCCGGAAGAATTTAAAAAATACTGGGGCTTTCTTATCCTCATTTCTTCAAAAAAAATTTCATTAAGTTCATAATCAAAATTTTGTCCGGTATGCACAAGAATGTGTTCTGTATATTGATCAAGTTTATCGATAACCCTGCATAATTTAATGACTTCAGGCCGGGTTCCCACTACCGTCATAATTTTTATCATTTGTTTGGTTTCCTTAACTTTCCAACAATTTTTTCTTTATATAATTAAGACTCAGCAGCATTTCTTTTAATTCTTCATACGATAGCCTTTTTGTATTATTAGAATTATAATCAGTCAAATTGGAGAACATTTTTTTGCCGTACCGCGTATACTTGTCATAATTAAGGTCCCTATTATCGGCGGGTATCCTAAAGTAATCTTTTAAATCCTCAGCAATGGCCATTTCTTCTCTTGTTAATAATGTCTCGTGTAATTTTTCTCCATGACGGGTTCCCATAATTGTAATAGCATTACCGGCATTAAAAATATCCTTTAAAGCATTGGCCAACTCCCATATGGTTGTGGCAGGTGCCTTTTGGACAAATATATCTCCCTGTCTGGCATGGCAAAACGTAAAAAGGACTAGATCTATCGCATTATCCAGGGTCATCATAAACCTGGTCATATCCGGATCTGTTACTGTAATCGGCAATCCGGACTTTATTTGCTTGACGAATAAGGGGATAACGGATCCTCTTGACGCCATTACATTCCCATATCTGGTTCCACATAAAACAGTGTAATCTTCACTCACATTTTTTGAAGTAGCAACCATTACCTTTTCCAATAAAGCTTTTGACATTCCCATGGCATTAATCGGATAGACGGCTTTATCCGTGCTTAAGACAATAACTTTTTTCACTTTATTTTCAATTGCTGCATTCAGCAAATTTTCTGTTCCGATAATATTGGTTTTAACCGCCTCCATGGGATAAAACTCACATGAAGGTACCTGTTTTAAAGCCGCAGCATGAAAAACATAATCCACTCCTTGCATGTTTCTGGATATCGAATTGTAATCTCTGACATCTCCAATATAAAATTTAACTTTGTTATTATTCAATTCATGGCGCATGTCTTCTTGTTTTTTTTCATCCCTGCTGAATATACGGATTTCTTTTATATCAGTCTGAAGAAATCTATTGAGAACTGCATTGCCGAACGAACCTGTTCCTCCGGTAATAAGTAAAGTTTTTCCGGAAAACATTAAACTCTTCCTTTCACGGACTATTCAGATAATAACTTACAAGTTTTCAGAAAATATTTTTGTACTGTTTTTCCAGATCTACTAATTTATTTTTAAGCGTGTCACCTTGTGTTAATCCTGCTTGAATATAGTGCAGACCTTCTTCAATAAAAGGGCTTAAACATTCCTTTATCTTTTCTTTTGTTATAGTAACTTTTATATGACAGGGTAAACTTTCAAGGCGAATATAACCCATTATTTTGTTATATAAAAACGAAGCAATGGCATAATTTTTTAGTTGTTCTCTGTTGGTATATTTACTCCACTTTATATTTGGTAAATATATCTCTTCATTAAAATTTTTGATGATATAATCATGCACTGTTAATGATGTCCTGATTCTTTCTTCAACATTATGTGAACGGTTATTTTTGTGCACCCGATAATATATTAAGCTTTTGTTTATCATGCCGTATTTCATGCCGTTTTTAATAAGGTAGAGTGAATTGATGGTGTCACCGGAATATTCATTGTTTTTATAGTTGATCCAGGTAAGATTGTTTTTATGAAAAAAATCCGACCTGTATAAACCATTCATGGGTATAACCCCTGAACAGTTTGCAAAAATTCTAGACACTATTTCATCAAGTGTAGGAATTATATAGTTCCAATGTGCTGTAACCATATTTTTTTCATTTATAATGTTGAAATTACAAAAAACATAATCGTTATTAGTCGTTTCCAAATAATTAACAAATTTTTCTATAGCATTTTTTTTCACATAATCATCTGAGGCAATCCATTGAAAATATTTACCCTGTGCTTCTTTAATTAATTCTTGAATGCCCTGTGAAGGGCCACCGCTATTTTTCACGTGATAAATGCATTTTATATTTTCATAATTTCGTTCCAACTGCTGCAGTATCTCAATAGAGCCATCAGTTGAACAATCATCAACAACAATAATTTCTATATTTCCATAGGACTGATTAAGATAGGACCTGACACAATTTAATAAATATCTTATACAGTTATAATTAAGTATTCCGATACTGACCAGCGGTACAGGCAAACTATCCATCTCCTTTATTACCCTTTTTATATAAACTATGGATAAACTAGATATTATGTTACATCAAGCAATAAAAGGCAGAAAAATTTTAGCCTACTATTATCCATTTTGTACTCATTAGAATAGTATAAAATAAGCTATTTTTCCGTAGTAGAACATCTATAAGAATTTAAATATTTGAAGGATATGTCTGAGGGGGATTTTCATTGACAGAGAGCTATATCTCAAGCCAACAGCTTCAAATACAAAATCATCTGGCCGTGCTGCCGTGCGGAGATTTTTCGGACAATAATCTATTAAATTGGACAGATGAACAATTAAGACCATATCTTTTTTATACAATAAATGGACAAAATTTTGACACTATGTTTGGAGGATTAGTTTTCAATATTATTAGAGCAAGAGAAAATCACTATATCTACCCGATGTATACTCCTTTCGGAGAACCGCCTGAAAAGGTAGATTGGCAGATGGCAATTGACAATCTGTTTAAACCGAATTTTAACTTTGATGTTGCTGCCAAAACAAAACTAAATATTGATATTTGGGTTTCGCTGCCTTATCCACATCCCGTACAGAAGAGTTTTGGAGAGATAAATGGAAAGATTTTAAATTTTACAATTGAAGAAGATCGATTGGCAGCCTTACAGTGGTGGATAAACACTTTTCTGGAACTTTGGAAAAAGAAAAGCAGTTTCCTGTCTCCGCTTATTTTTAGAGGATTTGTTTGGCAAAGAGAATCAATTGATGGAGAAGATATTCCGCTTGTAAAAAAAATAAACAGCTATATTCACCTGCATCATTTATTAAGCCTGTGGTTACCTAATTACGGGGCCGCAGGCTTAATAGACTGGAAGGGTTTTGCCTTTGACGCGGTATGCGTTAATCCCAATTATTACGGAAATACAAATCACGATTATCAATGGATTAATAATGCTGCGCTGTTTGCTAAATATTACCAAAACGGTATACAAATTTATTATGGAAAAGGATTGCTTTTTAATGATACTCACCTGTTGGAATATTTAAATCTGGGGCTGCCGGAGCACAATAATTACGTGGAAAACTGTTTACTGGTATACCAGTTTCCCAATCAAACTTTAAAAGAAGTAGCCGAAAAGAATGTGGTTGATTATATCAGAATATACAGTTTTATGAAAAAAATATATACTAAGGTTTTTTATCCGGGAATTCCTTATTAAATTGTATCTACAATGAGATAAGGAGGATTATCTTCCGGGAAATGTACTGCTTCCCCGGTTTTTAATTTTAAATATATACCGTAGTTTTCTTTGTTTTTGAAACGCCATTTTAAATTAAAAGCCGTAATATCTATGATTAGCTCATCTTGACCGGGGTAGCACGGTAAGTAGCGAGTGTTGGTGCAGGGAGGAAAGATGCCGTTTTTTATGGACTTTTCATTCCAATCTGCGGTGATCTCTTTAACATACATCACCGCAGACCGGGAAATTTTCGGTAATAATGCATGAAAGGCTATAAAGAGTACGTTCATATCAACAGGGATAACTGCTATATTAAAGGAAACAAACAACCTATATCCTTGTACAAACAGTCTATTGGGAAGAAAAAACATCTTTTTCTCCAGCGAACTCAACATGTCACCCTCTTTTTTTAAAGTCCTGCATAAATAGACAGCAATTTATCCGCGACTACATCTTTCGCATGATTTTTTTCAGCATACTGTCTTCCCTTGATCCCTAAACTCACCCTCATTTCGGGATCTTCAAGCAGCATTTTTATGCTTTCTTTAACAGTATCCGGATTACCGCTGACGATCGGTAAATCAGGGGGAAAAGTATCTTTTAAATCCGGACGGATAAAGGCAATGACCGGCTTTCCCAAAGCCATGGATTCAACACTGAGAAGACCGTATGAACCACAAAGAATTTGATCCACAATTAGATCCGCCGCTTTATATAAACTAATAACTTGTTCATGATTCATTTTTTCTATCCGTTGATAATCAAAGTCATGAGTTAATTTTAATTGTGCAATGGCATTCTCAATATGGGGTGTGCCTTTAAAATCAGGATTAGTCGGCGCGTGCAAAATAAGCGGGCGTTTTTTTGTTATATCCGGATAAACCGGCTGGAAATTTTGCAGATCAATAGCTATGGGTAAAATATGGACCTTTTTGTAATATGACTTCACATAAGGCAGAACTTCGTAATCCTGGACAATCGCTTCCGGAATATATTGTGAGATTTTCGATAGCTTTTCATGAATTTCTATATCAGGCGGGGAGTCTCCTGTATAAACATAAGGGTTATTTAATCTTGCTATATCATAAGAGCGAACATCATTTCCCCAGTGATGCATAATTATTTTTTTACCCTTGTCCTTAATTTGTTTTAAGTCATCAAATTGCGGTGATAATGTGACTCCATAATGATAATGGAATAAATCGTAAAAATTAAGAATATGCTGGAATACCTTTTGCACTTCAAAGATATCGGTATTAATGATATGTTCCTTATAGCCTAAATACGAATGATAGGTGTTATATCCAACCGCAATATGACCCCTTTTTTTTAAAGCCCCGCACAAAATACCCATTTGTCCTGCAATCTCAACTATCCCATGAAAAACTCTCATTGATCCTTTCCCCCTTAAACCATTGAAAAGTTTTTTTCAGCCCTTCGGAAAGGGAATGATTGACTTTCCACTGCAGCTCTTTTTGGATTTTTTTCGCATCTATAGTTCGTCTCTCTACTATATCCACAAGCCTTTTAGGTTTATATCGTATCGCTTCTTCAGTAACGCCTGTAATTCGTTTAATTTCTTTTGCCAGCTCGCTCACGGTTGTTTCTCTTCCGGTTCCAACGTTGTATACCTGCCCTATTGATTCCTCTCTTCCGGCGGCGAGTAAAAATGCCTGCAGCGCGTCTTCGATAAAAGTAAAATCACGTGTTTGCTGCCCATTACCGTAAATGATGAGGGGCTCTTTTCCCTTTACAGCTTCAAAAAACTTGGCAACAACGCCACAATAAGGATTTGTGGGCGATTGACCAGGACCGAATATATTTGACAAGCGTAACACTGTAACCGGTAGTTGGTACAACCGGTAATAAACATGGCAGTAATGCTCAACGGAAAATTTACTTGCTGCGTAGGGAAGCCGGATTTTATAATAGTTTTCCGGTGTGGGAAAGACAGAAGCATTGCCGTAAATGGAGCAAGTAGAGGCATAGACAAACCTTTTCAAATCCCAACAATAAGTGTGTGCACTTTGCAGCAGTAGATATCCGCCGTAAAGATTGGTCTTAAAGTCTCCATCAAGGTCTTCAACAGATTTCAATAAATTACTGCAGGCTAAATGAAAGATATATTCAACCCGGGGTAAAATACTTCGCAAAACTTTTTTATTGGTGATACTTTCTTCGATAAATGTAATTTTCTGAGAAGATGGTATTGCTTCACGCTGTCCTGTAGACAAATCGTCGATTACATAGATATGGCTGCTCAGGGGAAGGATCTTTCGAATAAGCTGAGACCCTATAAAACCGGCACCTCCGGTAACTAAAACATTGCCTGATATCACATTCTCTCGCTCCTTTTATTTTTCCTGTGCTACAGGGGATAATCGAAGCGTCCCCATACTTTGCTTTTGTTTCAGTAAAATATCTACCATTGGCCAGATTTTTTCCAATTGATGTTGGAAGGTATATTGTTCCATTATTTTCCGCCGGGCATTTTCACCGATTTCAAACCTTAATTCCGGCCTGTTAAGATAAAAGTTTACCAATTCGATCGTTTTTTCCGGTGAACTGCTAACAACAACCTCTCTCCTATCTTCGAACATTTCCATAATTGCCTGAGTTTTGCTGGTAATCATAAAAGAACCTGTTCCCAATATTTCAAATGTACGCTGTGAAACCTGATCCAGAGCATTTTGGACACCCAAGACAATTTTTGATGAACGATAGACTGAAGCAGTCTCCTTATATGGAAGGTATCCCCGGATCCAGTCACCGGGCACCTGCCTGCCGAAATGTTTTTTTATAGTTGCTTGGGATTCATGCCATCCATAGCCCCAGATATGTGTTTTTTTCCCGTCTTGTATAAGTGGAAAGAGCAGGTGTCTGAGGCTTTCATAACGGTAGGTTTTTACATGTAGATGAGTTGTGCCGATCAAGGAAATATCGAATATTTCCTTATCTTCCTTTTTTTTTGTCGGAAACATCCTTGGATTAAAAGAGAAATTTAAATAGCTTGCCGGAGTACCGAGTTTCTCATATTTTTCAATACAATCGGGATGAATTGTCCAGACCAAATCGGGTCTGAAACGCTGAAGAAAAGGGACTGACCAGGTTGTATGGTGAATTTTGTCTTCTGTTGCCCAGTAGATATGGAACAGGCGGTACTTCTTACATAATTCATGTATTCTATCCGGGTATCGTGAACGGAGGGGGATAGGACACCAGCCGACAGTAATGAAAATATCCGGCTTAAAATAGGCAATCCCCGCTTCCACTTCATCAGGCAGTAAGGATGACTGGTAAAAAATTTTATGACCTAGCTGAGCCAATGAATCCCCCAGGCTGTTCAGATATTGAGACCTGTGTTCCAGAAAAAATATTTTATAGGTTTGCACATAATACTCCTTCTGACGTAGGAAAGTTTCTCCTCTTAATCCGGATTAATAAATGCTACATTTACTTTATGTTTTATGCGCAATTGTTGTGACTGAACCATGTACTAAGCTTCTTTACCTTGAAGGATGCTGCATAATAAAAAGGAAGAGAAAAATAAAAATTTATAAATATTTAAATATAAGAAGGGTTACAGAGCAAAAAGTAAAATATTTTAATGGGTAAGGAGAGCAGGCTTAAGAGAAAATAATTACATAAAAAATAATGATTCAATTCCAAGAAAATAGCAAGGAATAGAACAAGGAGGCGGAATTATGGGCAGTGTTAAGGACTTAAAGATTTTCAGGGAAGCCACAAAAGAACAAACCGGAAGGGGCCGATTTATTTTTTCCGACCGTTATTCGGTTTTCGACTGGGGAGAAATGCCGGATCAGATTGATCATAAGGGAGCGGCCATTGCTCTTTTAGGGGCTTTTTTCTTTGAAAAGCTGGAACAGATAGGAATTTCTACTCACTACCTTGGTTTGGTGGAAGGTGATCAGGTAAATAAACTATCCCATATTAAAAGGCCTGTAGATATGATGGAGGTTAAAATACTGCAGGTCATCAAGCCGGAAATGAAGCGCGACCAGTATGATTATTCCCGGTATCAGGAAGAAAAAGGCGGTTTTTTGATTCCTCTGGAGGTAATTTACAGGAATTCTTTGCCGCCGGGGTCCAGTGTTTTTAAGCGCCTGGAAAAAGGAGAGGTCAAGCCGGAGGATCTTGGACTTCAGGGTATGCCTGTTCAGAACCAAAAGATGGTTCCGCCCCTCCTGGATGTTTCCACAAAATTAGAGGTAACGGACCGGTACATTACCTGGGACGAAGCCGGAAACCTATCCGGCTTATGCCGGGAGGAAATCGGGGACCTGAAAAAACTGGTTAATACCGTAAACGAACTTATCACCAGGGAATTCTCCCGGATAGGCCTTGTTAATGAAGATGGAAAAATAGAGGTGGGATTCGACCACCGGCGCCGCTTGATGGTGGTCGATGTACTGGGAACCCTGGATGAGTGCCGGTTCACTTATGAAGGACTTCCGGTAAGTAAGGAGATTTTACGGATTTACTACCGGAATACTCCGTGGCACCGGGCAACGGAAGAGGCCAAGGCCAGGAACAGGCAGCGCTGGAAGGAAATATGTCCGTTAGGTCCGGAACCGTTGCCCTCCCGGCTAAAACAACTGGTTTCGCAGATTTACTGCGCCTGTACAAATGAAATCACAAAAAAAGAGTGGTTTAAAAACACGCCTCCCATTAAAGAGGTTATGACAAAGATTAAAGAATTCTTAAAAGACTAATTATACAATACAAAAGTAGTATACAAATATAAGGCAGTAAAATTTTTTTAATAAAAAAAACGACTTCTGTACAGATGCCGTTTTTTTTTTTGAATTATTATCAGAACTGAATTTGCCAACTGAGGTTTTCCAGTTCTTTCATTAACTCAGCCAGTTCGGCATTTGATTTGCCGGTTTCTTCTACAACAGACCTGATTTGCAGAATACTTGTGGTAATATCTCCGGCATCATTGGAAATATCTGCTGCTTTCTCGGCTACCATAGCTACTTTTGCCGCAACTTTAACGGCATTTTCAGCTACCTCATTGGCCCCCTGAACCAGTTCATTGGTCGATCTGGCGATATCGTGAACGGCTTTTGATACTTCCGAAATATTATCGGCAGCTTGTTGGGAACTGGCCGCCACTTCTCCTATTTCATTTGTAATGTGGTTAACTTTTTCCGCTGCAGAAATAACAGATTTGGAAATTTCTCCGGTAGTAGCCGACTGTTCCGCTACCGCTGAGGCAATAGTTCCTGTAATATTATTGCTTTCTTCAATAACCAGGGTGATAGTCTCCATGGCTTTGACGGCATTTTCCATGCTGGCTTGCATAGTTTCTATTTGCTGGCCTATTTCATCAGTAGCTTCTGCTGTTTGCTTGGCCAGTTCTTTTACTTCATTGGCTACGACTGCAAACCCCCGGCCTGCTTCTCCGGCACCCGCTGCTTCTATGGCTGCATTTAAGGCCAGCATGTTGGTCTGGTCTGCGATGTCGTTGATAACATTAACAATCTTGCCGATTTGTCGGGAGGATTCGTTCAAGTTTTCAATAATAGTTTTGGTTTCCCGGGCTTTGGTTTCAGCATCATCAGTAATCTTTGTTGAGCGTTCGCAGCTTTCACTTACTTCATTGAGGGAAATATTTATTTCTTTAACAGCTGTAGCAACGCTGTTGACAGAATTGGACATATCTTGAGCCGAAAAGGAAATGCTGTTGATACTGGATGAAATTTGATTAACACCCAATGAAACATGTTCAATACTGGCCGAGCTTTGCTCGGTAGCAGAAGCCTGATGTTGAATGGTGCTGTTCATTTCTTCTACGGCCGACACAATTAAAATTATGCTATCGTTTGCTTCGGAAGATGCAGAAGCCGTTTCATTGATGTTCCCGGAAATTTGCGTAACGGCTTGATTAACGGCGTTAGTTTTATTGTCCATCTCTTCATTTATTATTCCCATACTGGATGTTACGGTGAACATATTATCTAGAGATTTATTAAAAGCGGTTTTATTCTCATTAATTTTTCCGGTTACCTGTTGAATTTTATCTATGAACCTGTTGAAATCATTTGTCAACCGGCCAATCTCATCTTCGGAAATAACTGTCCCTCTGGTCGATAAGTTACCCTGGGCAGCCTGGATAATCATTGTCTGAATTGCTTGTAAAGAATCGGAAATTATCCTGATTAAGAAGCGATCCAATATAACTGCTGCAATAAAAAAAACTGCCAAAGTAGTAAGAAATATTCTTAAGGGCAGATTTTCCGCATCCTGTTGACTTTGATAATAATTAAGAAACGTTGTTATGACCAGGACAAGCAGCAAAGTGAGAACAATGATGCTTAAAAATTTAAGCCTGATGCTTTGTGACCATCTTTTCATGTTATCAACCGCCTTCTGAAGAAGTCGTAAATAATAACAAAATATTTAGGATTATTATACCATGTCGGGAGGCTTTTAGGAATACCTTTAGTGTCGGAATATTGTCGTAATATAAAGATATTGCTCAGAAGATGGATATTTAAAGATCAACTAATGAGCTTCTTTTCTGACAAAAAAGGCTATAAAAAAAGAAATTCCATTTTATCAGCGTAGTAACTTGCCAACAAAATAAAATTTATTAATTGGTAAATTTTTCTGCAGGAATATTTTAACATAGTTTAGAATTTCTATCTAACCAATAAAAAATAAGAAAGAAATTTGGCCGGTAAACACTGTAATTTTTGTCTATATCCCAACTTAGTTCCTTGTCCTAACAGGATAAAGTGATTTTAGACTTTTTAGCTATTTCGTGCTAAAAAATTTCATGCAGTATATTTTTTTAAAAAAGAGCTAGGAGGTAAAAAGCATGGCAGAGGATTTAACTTTAAAGTTGGAAAAATTGATTAAAGGACAGGCTAAATATCAATCGGATAACCTGGGTTTAAATCTATTAATTTCACGCGTGCAGAGAAAATATGCAGCTAGTCGGAAACCGTCAGAGTTAATAAGTTGTTTGGAGGAAATAAAAGCGTTTCTTAAAAAATATAGTTCTATCACGGCAAATGATGTTGAGGCATTGAAAAAATTATAGGAGGTAGGAAAAATGTTTGTTACATTGGAGGAAGCAAAGAAATTAATTGAAAAAGGCAGTATTTTGCATATTGCAGCAGATGAATGCTTGTTGGAACAATTACCAAAAGGCAATTGGATTGCAGGAACTACTCCTTATTTTATTACGGAAAATGGTGGGACTACTTGTAAGGATAAATTATTTATAAATGAAATCATCGATGCAGTTGAATGTAAAACCGTATTTTACGACAAGGAAAATATATTTGATATTACAAAAGATGCATACTCTAACGGATTGTCGCTTTTAGTTATGCCCTTTGCAAGTGATGTTGCAATGTTTTATGCAAAGGAAGCACCAAACGAAGATCATTTATTATTAACACCAATAGTCGGTTGGATTTCCGGTTTTGATCTTTCTACTGACGGATGTGCAAAGGTTTATGATGGCACTACCGGTTTATCTCATACTAACAAAGCAGTTGCATTACATGTTTGCTTACCCGATGATAAGTTGGCGTCTCTTGGAATTGTGAATATCTTTAGCACTAATCCTAATGACGCAAAAATTGAGTTCGTGGAAGATGCTCTATCTGTAAAACAATGTTTGGTCAATGGTAAAGAAGTGTTTTTTGCAGATTATATAGCAGAAAATAAAATTGATACACGTTTACCATTAGTGGCAGATTATAACAGCGTATTGATAAATGTGTCTATCAAAGCAATTTCTGAAGAAAATAAAACAGTAGATTTCTATGCTCCTGTATTTTCAGGAAAGGAGTATTACTTTGCAAGTCATGTTAGTGATTATGCAGCAAGTTTTACTGCACACTTAAAAGATTTTAAGGATATCAAACCGGTTTTTTCGTGTAATTGTGTTCTTAATTACCTTTATGGTGAATTGGATGGTAAAGCAACACCTCCGTTTGCCGGACCAGTAACATTTGGAGAAATTGCATACCAATTATTGAATCAAACCCTGGTGTATGCAGAGATTATTGATAAATAAAGTTTTTTTCCTTTATTTACTAATTAGAGACTTGGTAAACTATCCTTTTATATTTGCAAGAATATAGAAAGTAAATAAGGAGAAATTAAGTTTACAACCGGGAAAAAGGAGGTGATTTTCATGCGCAAACTTGGATTAGCTTTGGTTTGTGTTTTATGTTTAGTATTAGCACTTGGAGCATTGCCGGTTAATGCAAAAACTTTGCCCGTTAATTCGGCAAACGAGAAAGTGCAGTTAAATGAAGCACAAAAGAAAGAGTTAGCTACACTTCACAAAGATATTTTGGAAAAACAAAAAGAAGTGGTATCCAAATATGTAGAGTATGGAGTCATCTCAAAAGAAAAGGGCGATAAAATAATATCTCGGTTGGACGAACGCTATGAGAAGCTTGTAAAGAATGAATTTATACCACGTTGGAGTAAATGTAAAAAACAAAAGCTTGAATAGCGTTTAAGGAAGGAGCCGCTCCCTTAAGGAGCGGCTCTCTTTGCTTTTTATTTCTTAATGGAGGCGCGATAATATGTCAAAAATTGCAAAAAATTTAACGGATTTGATTGGTAATACTCCACTGCTCGAGCTTAGCAATTACAACCAATCTAATAAGCTTAAGGCAACCGTGATTGCCAAGCTGGAGTATTTTAATCCGGCTGGTAGTGTTAAGGACAGAATTGGTTTTGCTATGATTAAGGATGCTGAGGGAAAGGGTTTAATTAAAAATGGTACTGTTATTATTGAGCCCACCAGTGGCAATACCGGTATAGGTCTGGCCTTTGTAGCAGCTGCCAAGGGATACCGATTGATTCTTACTATGCCTGATACCATGAGTATTGAACGTAGAAGTTTGTTAAAAGCCTTAGGAGCAGAATTAGTCTTGACTCCCGGAGGTGAAGGAATAAAAGGAGCTATTAAAAAAGCCGAAGAACTGGCAGCGGAGATTGACAATTCTTTCATTCCCCAACAGTTTAAAAATCCGGCTAACCCGGAAATACATCGGCAAACAACGGCGGAAGAAATCTGGCGGGATACCGATGGATGTATTGATATCTTTGTCGGAGGAGTCGGCACCGGCGGTACTATTACCGGTGTAGGTGAAGTATTAAAACAGAAAAATCCCGGCATACAAATTGTAGCTGTAGAGCCTTTTGATTCACCAATTATTTCCGGCGGTAATCCCGGCCTTCACAAAATCCAGGGCATAGGAGCCGGTTTCATGCCGGATATCTTAAATAAATCTATCATTGACGAAGTCTATAAAGTTAAAAACAAAGAAGCCTTTTTCACTGCCCGCCGGCTCGCCTCCACTGAAGGCCTACTAGTAGGAATATCTTCGGGAGCTGCAGCTTTTGCAGCTACCCAACTGGCGAAACGTCCGGAGAATAAAGGCAAGAAAATTATTGTCTTGTTACCGGATACAGGCGAAAGATATTTGTCTACCCCTCTATTTCAGGACTTACAGTAATTTGTAAATTTGAAAGGAGAGCACTTCCCTTCATCCCATCCTTTCTTAACAGCTATATATCCAAATCCATGTATTGATTGTCTTCCCCTTTGAATACCAAATCGGGAGTTTTAATACTTACTTTGGTTCCGGCGGGAACAGATTTGGTTAAGAAAACATTACTGCCGATGACTACACTCTTACCGATAACTGTTTCCCCGCCGAGGATAGAAGTACCTGAATATATGGTAACATCATCTTCAATGGTAGGGTGGCGTTTTACTCCGCGCAGATTTTGAACGGCCCGTGTGGAGAGGGCGCCCAGGGTAACTCCCTGATATATTTTAACATTATTACCGATCGTGGTTGTTTCACCGATAACCACACCGGTTCCATGGTCGATAAAAAAGTACTTGCCGATCGTTGCTCCTGGGTGGATGTCAATACCTGTTACACTATGTGCATATTCGGTCATAATTCTGGGAATGAGCGGCACTGAAAGCAACTGCAGCTCATGTGCCACCCGATAAACGAAAATTGCGAAAACACCGGGATAGGAGAAAATGATTTCATCTTTGTCGGCAGCGGCCGGGTCCCCGTCAAATGCCGCCTGAACATCCATTTCTATCATTTTTCTTAAATATGCGATTTTACTCAAAAACGTATATATAATTCCGTCTATTGAAACGGTGGTCTTATGCGCTCTATTGTGAAGCGCATAAGCTATTTGTTCATAAAGCTTTTCATGAATCTCAATTAACAAATTACCAACATGATATTCAATAGTTGTATAAATAAGTTGCCGCTGACCAAAATATTCAGGAAAAAGCAGCTCTCTTAATATAAAGATAATTTGAATTATCGTTTCCCGGTTAGGTATGGACGCAGAATCAAGAACGTTCTCAGGTGGATTCTCACGATAACCGGCTACAATATCTGTTACCAAGTTGCCGGTCTGCTCGGTACTAAGTTTACTCATTATATCACCTTCATTTTTAATGTACCTTAAGTTTACCCGGAGGAAAACAAACTTTGACCCCTCCCGGTTATGATTAATATTATATGATCCTTCTTTTTTAATTACACAATGGCGACATGCGCCGTAAGTTTTGGATAATTCCCGGAAGAACCTCCAGGACCATATTAACATCTTCGTCGGTATTTTCTTTGCCCAAGGTCAGGCGCAATGACCCATGAGCTATTTTATGCTGCAAACCCAGTGCCAACAATACATGAGACGGATCGAGTGAACCGGAGGTACAAGCCGAGCCGCTGGAAGCCAATATGCCGTAACGATCGAGCATCAGCAGAATGGACTCCCCTTCTACATATTCGAAACATACGCTTACACTACCGGGTAGCCGGTTTACCGGGTGCCCAGTCAAGCAGGTGTTGGAAATAGAATTAAGGATGCCCTCCTGTAAACGCTGGGCTAATTTAATTAATTTAGCCTGGTTTTTTTGTAAATCGTATTTCGCCAATTCACAAGCTTTGCCAAAACCTACGATACCCGGCACATTCTCAGTTCCGGAACGTAGCCCCCGTTCTTGTTCTCCACCGTGGAGGTAGTTGCCTACTCGGATGCCTTTTCTAATGTACAGGCATCCGATCCCTTTGGGACCATAAAGTTTGTGAGCTGAGGCAGACAGCATATCAACCCCAAGTTCCTTGACATCTATCGCTAATTTACCTACTGTCTGGACAGCATCGGTATGAAAAACAGCGTTACCGGCATGGGCAATGGCGGCCAGTTCTTTTATTGGCTGAATAGTACCCACTTCATTGTTGGCATGCATAATGCTAACTAGAGCAGTGTCAGGTCTTAAGGCACTTTGCAGTGCTTCAGGAGTAACTAACCCTTCGGGAGTAACCGGCAATATAGTTAATTCATAGCCTTGCTTTTGCATAAAGTGGCAGGTATCCAAAACCGCATGATGTTCAACTGCCGAGGTTATAATATGCCTACCCGCTTTAAGATTGCTGTTAAGATACGATATTATAGCTTGGTTGTTAGCTTCAGTACCTCCGCTGGTAAATACTATCTCTTTAAAGCCGGCCCCAATTAAATTAGCTACTGCCTCGCGAGCCTCATCCACCGCACGACGGGCGATTCTTCCCAAAGCATGAATACTGGAAGCATTACCATAACTATCGGTATAGTAGGGTATCATGGCGTTAAAAACCTCCGGATCAACCGGAGTAGTAGCACTGTGATCCATGTAGATCTGTTTCACAACAGCCACCTCCTGTAGTATAAATTTATAATAGATAACTAGATATATTGCCGCTCTGCGCTCGCAATAACAACAATCCTATGGCGCCCCTTTTTTATACGCGGTTTTGGTACAGCCATCGTATAAAATTAAATATCCTCAATTATTCCGCTTTTGAGGATATTTTTTTCTTCCTCAACCAGATCTTGCAGGGTATACGAATCTAAGATGTTAGAAACAGCGTCTCTCACTTTACGCCAAATTATCCGGGTAACGCACAGCGCAGCTCGTTTACAGCCGTCGGGATTTACTTCACTTACGCATTCCACGGGAGTAATGGGACCCTCCAACACTCTAATAATATCACCTAAGGTAATGTCGCTCGGTCTGCGGCCTAGAAGGTATCCTCCCTGAGATCCCCGCATACTTTTTACCAGGCCATTCTGTTTTAAAGGAATCAGAAGTTGCTCCAGATATCTCTCCGATATTCCTTGTCGTTTGGCAATGGTACCTGTCGTGATAGGTTCTTCATTCATATTGGCGGCCATATCTAACATGGCGCGGAGTCCATATCTGCCTTTGGTAGACAACTTCATAATAATCCTCCTTAAGACGACTAAATGCAGCATTTTGCCGTCTGTATAAAAATAAAACAAATTATGAACTGTAAGCTATCATTTATTTAAGTGCAACAGCAACCTTTTCTTATTGAGCATTATGTTAGTGATAGTACAGTAACTCTATAGGGATTATAGAATAAATTTGGCCGGAAAGCAAGACGATACTTTTTAGAGGTAAATTGTAAAAGAAATTGCGGGGTACATTAAAATTTAAAGTTGCATAACTTAATATTAAATGTTAAAATAATAGGAGTCAACGGGGTGTGGCTCAGTTTGGTAGAGCGCTGCGTTCGGGACGCAGAGGTCGCTGGTTCGAATCCAGTCACTCCGACCAATATTATTAGACCTGCTTAAATAGCAGGTTTTTCTTTACCCCATTTTTAACCTCTCTTTTTTTACCCCTACTTAATCGATTTTAACCCCTTCCTGGAGCCAATTTCCCAACAAATAAGCATGTTTTTAGTTGTTTAAAATGCTATGTTGCTTTGTTTTCGATTCGAACACCATGTTCGTTTCTAAATTATTAATTGATATTGTTGTAATAGGGCAATTTTACAAGGAATTGGGATAAATATGTCGAATTGTATACTAAATGGATTAAACTAATAGATAATCGTTGTTTAATTAAATAGGGGAGGAGAAATGCTCAAATTAAAGAACTTTTTTAAATCCTATATTGGAAAAGATTCCATATCCGCTCTTGAGCATGATACCATCAAAATCGTCATTGCCGGCTGTATTGCGATCTTAGTAGCGCTGCTTGTTATGAGCATTACAGGTATAGCTATAACTAGAAACGCAGTTGTTAATAGGCTAAAAACAATTGATTTAAAAAATATGGCCGGCGCCATAGCAGCCACGATAGATGCAAAGATTGAAAAGGCTGTGGATGCTTCACTGCTCCTCTCGTATGATCCCATGCTTTTACGCTGGGTTCTAAGCAACGACACGGATAAAGAATCCGGACAATTTGCCAAAAACAAACTGGGAGAACTGGTCGAACAATTCGGCTATGATACTGCCTTTTTAACTAGTGCGTTAACACATAATTACTGGTCGTATAAAGGAGAGGAGTTTAGGCTCCTTAATGTCGTTTCACCGGAAAATCCGGCTGATAGCTGGTTTTTTAAGACTCTTGACATGCAAAAGAAGTATATTATTAATATAGATCCAAACGAGGTGCTACAGGAAACATTCGTTTGGATTAATGTTTTGGTGGGGGATCTATCCGATCCGGTTGCCGTAACGGGTGTGGGCTTGAACTTGAGTGAGCTTATTAATGAACTGGTCCGGGAAGAAGCTAAATATGAACTAAAGAATGATATTTGGCTGGTAGACGGGGGAGGTTTTATCTATCTGTCAAAAAATAAAGATCACCTGGAGCAGGCCTTGCGAGACTACCTTCCCCAGGATCTGACTGAAACAATTATGGAGCCCGGCAGTTTGGTCAATGAATTTGCCGTAGCGGAATATTATAATAAAGAGGGAGAGCTTTTCGACGTTGTGTATAAAACTATCAAAGATACCGATTGGAAGTTGATTGTGCAAATACCCCGTTCGGAAAGCCTGGGTTTTCTTAATTCCATTATCATTAATACAGTTGTAGCCGGATTAAGTATAGTTATTTTTATGGTTGGTATGTTTAATTTCATTACCAAGAGAGTGGCAAATCCTTATAAACGTACGCTTCAACTCAATCAGGAATTAGAAGAAAAAGTAAGAGAGCGGACCAGGGAACTTAATGAAAAGAACATTAAAATACAGGACAGCATTGAATATGCCAAGCTTATTCAGGAGACGATACTTCCTTCCCGGGCTGAGCTTGGCACCGTCCTGCAAGATTTCTTCGTCATCTGGAAACCACGGGACATTGTGGGTGGCGACTTTTACTGGCTCAAAAAATTTGCTGACGGCTTCCTGCTGGTCATCGGCGACTGCACAGGACATGGAGTGCCGGGGGCCCTCATGACCATGGCTGTCCACTCCATGTTGAACCATATTGTTGAAGATGTCGGCCATAGGGACCCTGCAGCTATTTTAGAAGAACTTAATCGGCTCCTCAGCCAATCTTTTACCGGAAGCGAAAGCATAGAAAACATACGTCCCGGTTTGGATGCTGCTGTTTTGTTTGTTGCTAAAGATAAAAAAATCTTGTTTTCAGGGGCCAAATTGTCTCTGATTGTTTTAGAAGAACACAGCATAAAAGAAATTAAAGGAAACAAGGTTACACTGGACGGATTGGTCGGCAGGCAAAAACCCGGTCTAAGCAATTATGAAATAGAGTATGATAGGCAGAGGGCTTCGTTCTACCTGTTTACTGATGGTTTTACGGATCAGCCGGGAGGCGAAAGAGGTTTACCTTATGGTAAAAAAAGGCTTTTTTCAGAGCTTCAGGCGATCGGCAACCTTGCCATGAAACATCAGGAAACAGCGATACTCCAAACTTTCAAAAATTATACAGGAAATGAAATAATCCGTGATGATTTCACAATACTAGGGTTTTCCATTTGTAAGTAAAGGAGTTGAATGTTTTTGGACGATTCACTTTACGCTCTTTATCAAGAGTTGAAGAAGAAAAAAATTCTTTTTTGCTACAGCGGACCTATTTCTCAGACAAGCCTTGAGGGGGTGGGAAACACCCTGCGTCGCAATCTTGAATATGAAGAAGCGGGGAATAAGGCTACATTATCGGTTTTTTCCATTTTTGTCGAGCAGGTCCATAACATTTTAAACTATTCGGCAGAAAAGCTTGGTTATGGAGAAGACATTGATGAAGGGTTGCGTTTCGGCATCATTGTCATCGGTCGTGAAGAAAACGGAGATTATTATGTTTATTGTGGTAACCGGATTTATAATACGGATATACCGGTTCTCATATCTAAAATTGAAGAGGTAAGAAGGTTAAACAAGGATGAACTAAAGTCTTTATATAAAGAACGGCGTAAAATGGCTCCTGAAACAGGTCGCAAGGGTGCCGGACTTGGTTTGATCGAGATGGCGAGAAAATCAGGGAAGCCACTGGAGTATTCCTTCGTTACGATTAACGAAGAGTTTTCTTTTTTCAGCATTAAAGTTGTGGTGAGGAGGTAGAATTAATATGCAAAATCTGCTTATTGAAAAAACAAATTCGACCCCTTATATCAATTTTAATGCAGTGTCAGGTGTTCTGCAAATTAAAGGGGAATCTTTCCCGGAAAATGCTGCCAAATTTTACAATCCGGTTATGGAATGGCTTCGAGAGTATCTGGACTGTACATCGGAACAGACCACACTCGACTTTGAGATTGTTTATTTTAACAGCAGCACCTCCAAAATATTCATGACTATTTTTGATGTTCTTGATGAAGAGGTTAAAAACGGTAAAAAAATAGTGGTAAACTGGCGATGCGATGGGGAAAATGAAACAGCAATTGAGTGTGGGGAAGAATTTGAAGAAGACTTGAGGTATTTGCCTTTTAATATCATCCTGTTTTAAGTTGAGGTATATCGTATAATGGATAATATTTTCTCCAGAGAAGAACAGATAATATCCAGGGCTGAAGCGCTGCTAGGTACAAATTCGTTTCAATCGGCAAAGGATGCCTCCAATTATCGAGTTTTGCTGGATGAGTATAAAATATTGCTGCGCCAAATGATGAAAATAGTAAAGATGGCCGATAAAACACAACTTGATTTAAAGATTGTTTCAGAGAAGCTGAACCGTTTGTCGCACATTGATGTCTTGACGGGCCTTTACAACCGGAGATATTTTAATGAAGCCTATGTGAAGGAATGGAACAGTGCCGTGCGTTCACAAAAAGAACTTGCCATTATTATGATCGATATTGATTATTTTAAAAAATATAATGATACTTACGGTCATCTACAGGGCGATGAATGTTTAAAAGCAGTGGCAGATGTTATAAAAAAAGCTGTAAAAAGGCCCAGAGACCTTCTAGCACGTTTTGGCGGTGAAGAATTTGTAGTGCTCTTACCTGAAACAGGCCTTGAAGGTGCCGTCAGTGTGGCGCAGGATGTATTATTTCTTGTAAATGGGTTGGATATTGAGCATGCTGCCTCCCCCTTGCAAAAAAAAGTAACGGTATCTTTGGGAGTGGCCGCCACATTGCCCCAAAACAACCTGGCCAAGGAAGAACTTATTAACAACAGCGATAAAGCCCTTTATCTGGCCAAAAGCAGCGGCAGAAATTGTTACAAAGAATATTAAGAAAAGATCTTTTAGTGTCTTTTGTTCTCAAATTTTAAAAATAAATGGTCATTTATGGCAACTTTTGCAGGAATAATATTTTTTATGTCGAAGATTAATGTCGAAGAACATATTATTTATGTTTTATTTATGTTAGAAGGTGGTGAAAGTCCATTGGAGACAATTGCGCTCGGAAAGCGTATTAAAGCATTAAGAAGGTTAAAAAGGATGACTCAGCAGAAGCTGGCTGAGCAGTTGGACCTTTCCCCCAGCCTTCTTAGCAATATTGAGCGGGGAGTAAAAAAGCCCAAGGCGGAATTATTGGAAAAGATGGCTGCTACTCTTAATGTTCCCAAGGAAGAGTTTTTTATTCTTCCTTTAAACAGGAATCATTCCCTTTATAAGTAATGCTAATGTGAAAATTTAAAATTGTTACAAGGCCGGGCAATGATCTGAGCGTCAATCAACCCCGGCTTTTTATTTTTGGTATTTTTTTAACATATACTTGAATTACCGCTTTTAATCTGCTACAATAACTGTGTTTACAAAAATGTGCACAAGCTTTTGAAGAGGTGATTTCTTTTGCGGGATGAGCTGTTTCGGGTTGGTGAAAAGATGATCAGTATGCGCAAGATTGAGACAGCGGTACAGTCAATTCTCAAATTGCGTTCTGAAGGCCTTTCCCAACAAGATGTAGCCAATTCCTTACACCTGGATCGCTCTTTTATCTCCCGCCTGGAGAGTATAGGTGAAGTGCGCAAGGGTAAGAAAGTTGCTTTAATCGGCTTTCCCTTGCAAAATAAGGAGGAGATCATTCGACTTGCCCGGGAAAAAGGGGTGGATTTTGTCTGGGTGATGAATGAAGAAGAGCGGTGGGAACTGGTTAGCAAACAGACAGCTATGGATTTTTTTAATCAGGTAATTGAAGTGATAGCAACGCTAAAGGCTTATGATACGGTTATTCTGGTCGGGTCCCGGAAATGGTATAAAATTGCCGAGGCTTTACTGGACTGCCAGGTTATTTTTTTGGAGATTGGAAAATCTCCCATTAAGGAAGACTTCTTTTTAAGTCCGGATTATTTAAAAACGACTCTTGAACAGGTACTGGTTAATCCATAAGCTGGTGTAAGAAGGATGTGAATAGAGCAGGTGAAAAAGGTTATCAGTATTAGCCTGGGTTCGTCAAAGCGGGATCATTCAGCAGAAATAAATCTTATGGGGCAGGATTTTCTGGTCAGTCGCATTGGTACTGACGGGAATCTGGACAAAATGATTAAATTCATCCGGGAAAATGACGGGAAAGTGGATGCTTTCGGATTGGGGGGAATGGATCTCTATATTCAGGCCGTGGATCGGCGGTACTCGATTCGGGACGCAGAGAAGGTTGCAGCAGCAGCTCAAATTACTCCTATTGTGGACGGGTCAGGCCTAAAAAATACCCTGGAGCGCCGTGTGGTCCAGTACTTGCTCCAGGAAACCGATATTCTGATGAAGAAAAAAAAGGCCCTCATTGTTAGTGCAATGGATCGTTGCGGCCTGGCGCAGAGCCTGGGAGAAGCGGGCTGTGAGATGGTTTATGGAGATGTGGCCTTTATTCTCAATATACCTATCCGGCTTAAATCACTGAAGACCCTTGCTTTTATTGCCCGTATGCTGGTTCCCATCATTCGTCGCCTTCCTTTTACGATGATATATCCAACGGGGAAAAAGCAGGAAATCAGTAAGCCCAAGTTTCCCAGTTTTTTTCTGGATGCCGATCTTATTGCAGGGGATTTCCATTTTATCCGCCGCTATATGCCCGAAAGGTTACCGGGAAAGATTATTATCACCAATACTGTTACGAAGGATGATCTTTCCCTGCTCCGGGAAAAGGGTATTAAAACATTGATTACGACTACCCCGGAGATCGAAGGACGTTCTTTTGGAACGAACGTTATGGAAGCATTGCTGGTAGCCTATACGGGAAGTAAAAGAGAATTAAAGGACGATGAATATTTACTTCTCTTAAAAGAGTTGGACTTTAAACCACGGATTGTGCAGTTCTAACGACTATATAAATTTACTTCCTGAAAGGAGGTTGCCGGTCAAAAGAGACCGGAACATATGGGACCTGTTGATTTTTCTTTTATCCTCCATCCCCTCAGTAATGAGGATATTTTCCGTAAACTTAGGTTTATGCGTAATTGGCCTTCTTCCCTGGTGGAAAGGACCATCCGCATGCTTCCTCCCGTGTGGACATCCCGAATTACCGGAGTTGCCTCACCCCACAACAGCGTAGAGGGATGTTTTATGGGTGTTTTCCTAACCACCAAACAGATGCTTCAACTTCCTCCTGAAGTGGTTATGCGTAAAATTATTATTGCAGGAAAAAAAGCTGCCCGGGCCGGTGCAAAAATTGTCGGTCTTGGTGCGATGACCGCTGTCGTGGGAGACTCCGGCTTAACAATTGACCGCAACCTGGATATTGCTGTGACAACCGGAAACAGTTATACTGTCGCGACAGCACTGGAGGGGACGGAAAAAGCTGCCGCATTGATGGATATAGATTTGGACCGGGCTGAGGTGGCTATTTTGGGGGCAACCGGTTCTATCGGCAGCACCTGCGCTCGTATTCTGGCAAGAAAGGTTAACTTCCTGACATTGATTGCCCGCAATACTCAGCGCTTGGAGAAACTGGCGGACAATATCCTTGATGAAACGGGACTGGCTGTTAAGGTTACTTCCGGAGTAAAAGAAGCGATCCGAAAGGCGGATATCGTTGTCGCTGTTTCAAGTTCGGCTGAGAGCCTGATTGAACCGGAGGACCTCAAACCCGGGGCCATTGTCTGTGATGTGGCCAGGCCACGGGATGTTTCCGTAAAAGTGAGCGAAAAAAGGGACGATGTCCTGATTATTGAGGGTGGAGTTGTCGAAGTCCCGGGAGATGTTAATTTTAATTTTAATTTTGGCTTTCCCACGGGGATGGCCTATGCCTGTATGGCTGAAACAATGATTCTGGCTTTGGAACGGCGCTACGAAAGCTTCTCCCTGGGTAAGGAGATGACAGTGGAGCAGATCGACGAGATCAAGTCGTTAGCAACAAAGCATGGGTTTAAACTGGCCGGTTTTCGGAGTTTTGAGAAAGCACTTAGTATGGAGGATATAGAGATAATAAAAAAGAGGGCCAGGGCCAATCTTCCGGCATTTGTCGCGGCGAGATAGTTTTTGTTTTACGATATGTCTGCTTGATTTGACTGCTTTGAGATAAACGAAAAGTTCGTTCTTAAAAACTCGTTGCTACTTAATTAGAGACGGGTTTTTTTTAGATTTTTCTTTTTTGCGCTACAGTTAAGCAAATTTTTGTTTGACAAATGTGGGCTGTTTGTCTATAATGGGTTAAAACATGCGGCCTTATCCTGTCGACTCCTGCATCGGCAGGATTAAACTTTTTCAATAAGCTGTTAATAAAGTGTCAAGTTAAGGCTTGGCACTTATTCTTAATCTGTCGGCAAAGCGTTATCACACGGGAATATTTGATCGACTTAAAACATATAATGTCACCTATATGAATGAAATATCCTTACTATACAATTAAAGGAGAGAGATGCATGTCGTCCAAAGAGGTGGTCCTTACTCAAAATGGACTAAAAAAACTGGAGGAGGAATTGTTATATCTAAAATCAGTAAAAAGACGGGAAGTAGCTGCACGGATAAAAACAGCTATTTCATTTGGAGACCTCAGTGAAAACTCCGAATATGAGGATGCCAAAAACGAACAAGCATTTGTCGAAGGGCGGATTCTCACGTTGGAAAAAATGCTTAGAAATGCCCGTCTTATCGATAACGAAACGAGTAAGGAAGTGGTTGATTTCGGCACAACGGTTAAGTTAAAAGACCTTGAAAGCGATGAAGAGCTTCAATTTACTATTGTCGGATCAGCAGAATCAGATCCTTCAGATAATAAAATTTCCAATGAATCTCCAGTGGGAAGAGCCATCTTTGGCTCTCCGGTTGGGGCCGTTATCGAAGTAAAAGTTCCGGCGGGGGTTATGCGTTATCAGATACTTGGGATTGAATAATTACTTATAATTGCTGTAGAACGGGAAAAGCTAATATTAAACCAGACGGGGGTTTATTTTTTATATGATGACAAGTCATCTAAGCGATCAGGAACTAATTCGGCGCAATAAAATCGTTGCTTTTCGTCAGCAGGGTCTGGAACCTTACGGGGATAAGTACAACGTTGCTCAATATTCCCGGGAAATTCTAAAGGAGCCGGATCGTTTTGCAGGGGAAACCGTCAGCCTGACGGGCAGGCTCATGACTAAGAGGGGACACGGAAAAGCAGGTTTCGCCCACATTCAGGACAGTGAGGGACAGATTCAAATTTACCTCAGGGAGGACATTCTGGGAGAGAAGGCTTATGGACTCTACCGGGAACTGGATGTCGGTGATATTATCGGAGTTACCGGGGAAGTTTTTACAACAAAAAAGGGAGAGATTACAGTTAATGTTTCTTCATTTTCCCTTTTGTCCAAATCCTTGCGTCCCTTACCGGAGAAATGGCATGGTTTAAAGGATATTGAGCTGCGTTATCGCCAGCGGTATCTTGACTTAATGGTTAATCCGGAGGTTAGAAATGTTTTTATTGCCCGGAGTAAAATTATTCAGGGTATGCGTTCTTATTTGACAGGTCGGGATTTTCTGGAGGTTGAGACGCCGGTTATGCATACTTTGGCCGGTGGGGCCAATGCCCGTCCGTTTATTACGCATCATAATACTCTGGATATCGACCTGTATCTGCGCATTGCCACCGAACTCCATCTAAAGCGGCTGATTGTCGGTGGGATGGATAAGGTTTTTGAATTGGGTCGTATATTTCGCAACGAGGGGATCTCTACGAATCACAATCCCGAGTTTACCACTGTGGAGGTTTACCAGGCCAATGCAGATTATGAGGATATGATGATCCTTACAGAGGAAATGATTGCCTCTGTAGCCCGGGATGTGCTGGGCTCCTTAACCATCGAATACCAGGGAAAAGCCCTCGATCTAACTCCGCCCTGGCCGCGGCGCAATCTGCAGGATGTTGTTCTGGAGATGACAGGGGTTGATTTTAACTCCATTGAAAACGATGATGCCGCCCGCAAAATTGCCCGGGAAAAGAATCTTGAGCTGAAACCGGGATTAAGTCGCGGTGAAATCCTTTTTGCTTTTTTTGAAGAATTTTGCGAGGACAGGCTCCAGGGGCCGATTTTTATTTACGATTATCCTGTAGAAGTCTCACCTCTGGCCCGGCGCTGCAGTCACGATCTCCGTTTTACATATCGCTTCGAGGCTTTCATGGCCGGAAAAGAAATTGCCAATGCTTTTACTGAGCTTATCGACCCGCTGGACCAGCGTGAACGTTTTGAACAACAGGTATCACGGCGCGCGTCGGGTGACGATGAAGCACATATGATGGATGAAGATTTTGTTACGGCTCTGGAGTACGGGATGCCTCCTACGGGGGGGCTGGGGATCGGAGTGGACAGACTGGTTATGATTCTAACCGACTCGCCTTCTATTCGTGACGTAATCCTTTTCCCAACTATGAAGCCAAGGGAGTAAATTTACGGCCTTATCCGGCCGTATTTTTTTAACGTAAAGGAGGAGACAAAGTATGTTATCAGAAAAGATTGCCGCTAACCTTAACCGTTCTTCTTGGATCAGGGCTATGTTTGAAGAAGGTGAAAAGCTAAGAGCTATCCACGGGGACGATAAAGTGTTTGACTTTACTCTGGGAAACCCCGATACAGAGCCTCCTGAGTCTGTTAAAAATGCCTTAAAAAAACTCGCTATGGGCGACATGCCGGGAATACACCGCTATATGAACAATGCCGGTTTTATAGATGTCAGGGAGGCGATAGCTGCGCAACTTCAAAAGGAGTCGGGTGTTCCCCTTACATCGGAACATATTGTTATGACTTGCGGAGCGGCAGGCGGCCTTAATGTTGTGCTGAAGACTATTCTCAATCCGGAAGATGAAGTAATTGTTCTGGCCCCTTATTTCGTTGAATATCTATTTTATATCGATAACCACGGAGGCGTACCGGTCATTGTCAATACATCTCCTGCAGATTTCCAACCGGATCCGCAAGAACTGGAAGCGCATATTACACCTCGAACGAAGGCGGTGATCATCAATTCGCCTAATAATCCAACAGGTGTTGTGTACAGCGAACAATCCCTGCGCCGCATGGCCGATGTCCTGGAGGCCAAAGAAAAAGAGTTTGGCAATACGATCTATGTTCTTTCCGATGAACCCTATAATAAGCTTGTCTACGAGGGGATTGCCCTTCCCCAGGTTTTACAAATATTTAAAAATTCTTTTGTGATCAACTCTTTCAGTAAATCTCTTTCCCTCCCCGGCGAAAGAATCGGTTTTATTGCTGTAAGCCCAGGTCTGGAATACTGTAACCGGATTATGGACGGCCTAATTTTTTGTAACCGCACTCTGGGCTTTGTTAATGCGCCGGCAATGATCCAAAAAGTTATTGCCGGGTCTTTGGGTGAAGCTGCGGCCGTAAATCATTACCGGGAAAAACGGGATATTCTTTATAATCACCTGATCGATCTGGGTTTCTCCTGTATTAAACCGGAAGGCGCTTTTTATCTTTTCCCCAAGGCATTAATTCCCGATGATGTGGAATTTGCCGGTATCGCCCAAAAATATAACCTGCTCTTGGTTCCTGGGAAGGGTTTTGGCTGGCCGGGATATTTTAGACTTGCTTACTGTGTCAGTCTAAAGACTATTGAAGGTTCTTTACCTGCTTTTGAAGCCCTGGCTACAGAAATGCGGAGTAAAGCCTGATACGGAAATACAGGGGTCGGAAGTAAGGAGTGCCGGCAGGCCGGAAAACTATCCTGGTTCTATATGAAGTGTTATATGAGGTGTTAAGTGTTAAATATTATAAGAACAGCCGAGGAATTTACTAAATCTAACCTTTAAAGGCTATTCCCTGCATTGCGCAGGAGATTTAATGTCCTCGGCTGTTGTTAGTATTATGGCCCCCTTGCCTAAGAAATATTCACCAAACAAAAATATTTTTTTTAATAAATATTTATAAGAAATTTATATGAGGGTGTTTAAAAATGTACCCACTTGCACATTTGTATTTTATGGAATTAGTTTTAAAAAGGCTGGATGATGCAGCTATTCTGGGTAGTATTTTCCCCGATTTGGTCATATTAAGCGGATTAGACTGGAAAACTAGCCATTCCCTTGGAGAAAAGATCTGGCACCATTTTCAAAACGGCGGGGAAGAAAAAATTCTGTTCTCTCTGGGTGTTTTCAGTCATGGGATCGAACCACGGGGGCTAGATTATTACAGCGATGAAAAATACGGAACTTTTGAAAGAGGTTACTGCTTTGAAAAAGCCAGGCCTCTGGTGGACGCTGTTATTGAAGCCTGCAGCCTCTCATCGAGCGATGGGTGGTGGAAAGCTCATAATTTTATTGAAATGGGTGTTGAATTATATATTAACAGGCGTAGGCCTGAGCTAATCTCTAATCTGCGCAGGGCTTTTTCCAATATCGCCCTGATTAGCATTTTATCGTATGAACTTTCTTCTATTCTTAAAATCGAAAAAGCTCTTCTGGAGGAGAGTTTTGCAAGATTTAAGCAGTTTGCCCAGGATGAACCAGTAGATGCCCGGACTCTGGCTCTGCGTTTTCAGAAGCAGATTTATCTTCGGTATAAAATTGAATCGATCAATATTAGCCGGTCCAGGGATATTATCGAGGAAGGGGAAAAAATTGTTCTGCAGGATATTGAGTCCTTTTTTCAACATGTTAAGAAAAAAATGATTCCCATCTGGCCGATTTCTTTAAAGTAAACCCACTCGTTTTTTATCTTTTTACCGAATTTATTAAAAAAGCAGGCCCCAACAAATCTTCATCGGCTTTTCCCCTTTCTTCCCCGCATCCGGTTCTACTTTCACGGACACATCATGGTGAGGCATTTACACTCTACGCCAATTATTGTCCCTTATTTTCGAAACCGAAAACCTTATGAGCACGAGCACAAGTTTCCACTCGGAGCTGTCTCCAACCCGCTTCAACTTTGCCGGTGCCTTCAAGCCGGGAAAAGAAAGCTTAAGGATTAACCTTAGGACTTCTCGGAACCTGCGTGCAAATATATTCTAACTTATGAGAAAGAGTTTGTCAAGGTATTTTCAAAAAAATTTCAATTATTACATTTAAAATTTTTAAATGAAAATATTGTTGTTTTATCTTTTATGTTATAATTGCTAAAAGGAAAGAAAATACCTGCTTAGGAGGAAATATGGCGGTTATTACCATATCCCGGCAATTTGGTAGCGGTGGAGAAGCGGTAGCCAGGTTGGTTGCTGAGAAAATGGGTTATCTGCTGGTAAATAAAGCAATGATTGTCGAAAATTTGCGATCGTATGGGGTAGAAGATGATTTCGACCAATTCGACGAGAAAAATTTTAGCCTGATCGAACAAGCAGGATACAGAGAAATAGAGGAGAAGCGACGGCATTATCTGGAAACATTACATAATTTTATTTATGACCTGGCTATTCGGGAAAATCTGGTTATTCTGGGGAGGGGAGGCCAGGTCTTATTTAAAGACTTTCCACCGGCACTGCATGTTAAAATTATTGCTCCTTTAAAGGGTAGGCTTGAGTTGGTTTGCAAATCTTACGAACTGGATGAAGCTGTCGCGGCACGTCTTATCGAAGAACAGGATCAGGATCGCCGGGAGTACCTGCGACAGATTTTTGGCTACAATTGGCTGGATTTGGACCTTTATCACCTGGTATTAAATACAGAACTTTTCGGTTTGGAAGAAGCCGTTGCACTTGTAGTCAACGCGGCCAGGGTTAAAGAAGAAATGGGTGACTTTCCACTTTCCTTGCCGGAGGATTCTAGACAGGAACAGGGGCTTTTAATTAGTCAGGTCCATGATGCTACGGGAAATGCTCCATCTTTTGCTCATCCCAGCGAGGAAGAATTTGCCAGGATGCTGGATTTTTATCAAATTAAATGGCTTTATGAGCCGAAAACATTTCCTCTGGAGTGGGATAGCGAAGGTAATATAACTGTTGCTTTTTCACCGGATTTTTATCTTCCGGAACAGGACATATATGTGGAACTGACCACCCAGAAGCAGAAGCTGGTCTGGAGAAAAAATAAGAAAATACGACGCTTAAGGGAGATTTACCCCCATGTCAAGATTAAGATTATTTATGGTCGTGATTACAGGGGGCTCTTGCAGAAATACGGTATTGAAGAGAAAGGGGAGTAACGGTAAAGAATGCCGGATGAAGAGGCGAACCAACTGGAAATATTATTGACCAGAGAGCAAATTTACCAGAGGGTTGCAGAACTGGGGGAAAAGATCTCAAAGGATTATTCCGGAATTGAGGAATTAATTGTTGTTGCTGTGTTGAGGGGAAGCGTTTATTTTGCAGTGGACCTTAGCCGTCGGTTAAGTATCCCTTTTAGCCTGGATTTTATCGGTATTTCCAGCTACGGGGCTACTTCTTACCCTCTGGGAATTGTTCGTATTACCAAGGATTTGGATATTAATATCGTCCAAAAACATGTGTTATTGGTAGAGGACATTGTTGATACAGGTTTAACTCTCAATTACCTGATTAAAAATTTAAAAACCCGGAATCCCAAGAGCCTCCGGGTCTGTTCTTTTCTTGATCTTCCCGGAAGGCGAATCGTTGAAGTTCCTGTGGACTATCGAGGGTTCGAAATACCTGACCTTTTTGTAGTAGGATACGGGTTGGATTTTCAGGAGCGCTACCGCAACCTGGAAGTAGTGGCTGCCCTGAAAAAAAATCGGTCTGGTACATAGAAAAACACAGACCCCAACAGACCTTTCCGGGTAACCTCCATCACTTCTGTGATACAGCTTTCCAGTGCCTTTTCCGACGGTATTTCAGGGGAACCTTCCTTAAAATCCTTTCCACGGCACCGGTTTTTCGCTGCCCGAACTCCTTGACCGCACTTTACATCCCTGCGTTTAAAAACCACCAGTGATTTCTTCCGTCAGGGCAACCATTCTTTGCGTCTGGAGCCGGAAAAGTATCCTTTTTGCCTCTCGGAATCTGTGTTAGCTATATTATCTCATAGCATGAATATTCTGTCAACCCCTTTTTTAAAAAATATTTTATATATTTTATAAAATATCTGCGAGAAATAATTATACCTGTAAATGCTTATTCTAGTCTAAAGAGATGATGGGAGATGAAAGAAAAGATGGGTTATAGTATTGGAGTGGACTTGGGAGGGACAAAAATGCTGATCGCTCTGGCAGGAGAAGGCGGAGAAATACTGCAAAGCAGAAAGTTACCAACCAGAGCCGAGAAAGGGCCTGAAAGAATTTTTAAAGATCTGGTAACCGGAATGACTGAGCTTTTTCGGGTTTCACCGAAAGAAATTGAAGGTTTAGGGTTCTGTATGGCAGGTTATTACGACCGACAAAGGGGAATAATTATTGATTCTCCTAACCTTCCTGGCTGGGAGAATTATCCTGTTCAGCAGCAAATAAGCAGTTTGGCGGATATTCCCGTTGTCATAGAAAATGATGCCAATGCTGCGGCCTGGGGAGAATTCGTCTATGGAGCGGGAAAGGGGAAGAAAAATATTTTGTTGGTGACACTTGGAACAGGGATCGGTGGTGCTTTAATTATAGAAGGAAACTTAGCCCGCGGTGCCCGGGGGCTTGCCGGAGAGATCGGTCACATTCCGCTTCTTCCACGGGAGGGCCCTTTTTGTAGCTGTGGAAAACGTGGTTGCCTCGAGACTTTGGCATCCGGGACGGCCATTGCCCGGGAAGGCCGAGCCCTGCTTCAAACAGGTAAAAAGACTGCTGTGCGGGATGTGATGAAGGGAGCTACACTTCAGGCTGGTGATGTTTTTGAAGCAGCTCGACAAGGAGACCGGTGTGCTTTGGAAATTATTGATTTAGCTGCGTGGTATTTGGGGCAGGGGCTGGCTATCGCTGTTAACCTTTTCAATCCGGAAATTGTCATTGTGGGTGGAGGGATGGCCGGTGAAGGCGAGATACTTTTCGACCCACTTCGACATTATTTTTCAAAAATGATTATCAGCCCTTTATCGGAAGAGGTTACCCTTGTTGCTGCCGAAATGGGGGAAGAGGCAGGCGTGAGGGGAATTCTGGCACTTCTTAACGAATCATTTTTTTGGCAAGAAAATTAAATCAGCAGAGCAACCTTTTTAACTTAAGAACGTTATACATATTAAAGAATGTTTAAGAATGTTAAAAAATGATGGGAAAATGTGGTCCTTTGTAAGCAGGCAGGAGAACTGCCGGCGGAAAGAGAATTATATTGGCGGAAAGATATTTATCAAAAAAGAAAACCGACCCGCCCTCCTGCCGACTCTGCTTAAATATACGGATCCTTTCAAGGCTTGTTTGAGTTGATATGTTAATTTAAAGTCAGCAGGGGATTGACGGGCTTCAGGTTAAGGAGAGGTCCAGTTGCTGAATGAGGATAAGGAACAGGAGATCGTCTCCAGAGCTCAGCAAACCCCTGAATCTTTTGCATTGCTCTACGATCACTACTTCCCAAAAATTTATAATTTTATTTATCATAAAGTACATAATACCCAGTTGGCTGAAGATCTCGTCTCTGAAACTTTTTATAAAGCCCTGGCTAATATTGAAAAATTCAGGTGGAGGGAACGTTCCTTTGCCTGCTGGTTGTATACGATTGCACGCAATCAGGTTGTGGATACTTTCCGAAAAACAAAGCCTGTACTCCTGGACGAAAGCTGGGCTGAAAGTATCGCCTCTCCGGGGAACGATCCTGAGGAAAAGGTTATACGGGATACCGTCAAAGATGAATTGTTGCTGACCATCCGTACTCTCAGCCGGGATCAGCAGGATGCACTTCTGCTGAGGTTTCAGGAAGGCTTAAAAATTAAAGAGATAGCCCAGGTTATGAATAAAAATGAAGGGGCTGTCAAAGCACTCTTATTTCGAGGACTGAAAAATATGCGTAAAAAAATGGAAGGAGAGAATCCCCACAATGAAGACGGAGAGGGATAAAATGCTGGAAGAGCTTTTTTCTCCCCTGGAAGAGCTTGCATCCCCAGGCGAAGAGACCCGTAGGCTGCGGGAAATTGCTTCCGGTCTGGTCAGTATGGAAAAGGCGGAGTTCTCTTCTTCTTTTCGTGATGAATTGAGAGAACGCTTGTTGCAAAAGGCGAGACTGCAGGAAGAAGCTTCCGCTACCTGGTTGAACCGGGTTTATAAGAGCATTTTTTCTCCGGCGAAACGGTTCCGTCCCGCTTTCGCCGCTGTTACAGCTGCGCTGATAATCGGCGTTTTAACGTTATTTTCCACCCAAACGGGGAATATTCCCCGTTCTGAAGTCGCGGATTCTCAAAAATCTTCCCAGGATCTTTATATTTCTATGGCGAATGAGGCGGATGAAACGACCGGCCTGGAGGAAGAAGAGCCGTCTTCAAGTGAACAGCACGCCTCCGAAGCGGAAGACCAACCCGGGTCCGAAGCAATTGAAGAAGTGCCTTCATCTCCAAAAGCCGAGACGGAAGTACTTCCCGAGAAAAACTCCCAGGATTCTCCTTCAAGCGTTCCTGAGAAGCCGGCCAATGCAGGAGAAAAGCCGGAAGCGGGAGATCCCGGAGATCCGGGAAAGGATGCTGTTCTCAATGCTACCGAGGACGCGGAAGACCCATCAAGTTCTGAAATAAATGAACCCCTTCTCCCGGAACAACCGGAGTTTCAAATTCAAGGAGAAACGCGCGATCTTCGTCTCGCCGGGGCGGTTATACTTTCACCCCTCTATGTGGGTAGTACAGCGGAAGAGAGTGCCCGGTATGAGAACGTATCTGCCGTCTTACTGCCGGAAAAGGTTGACATAGCACAGGAGGGAGAAGATGTAACGATATTCGGATCAAGTGCTTGGGCTACTGAGCTGCTTAAAACCCAGGGTTTCATCGTCCAGGATAAAGACAGCCTGGAGGTTGTAACCCAGGAAACGCAGCAAGGGGCTTTTGCCGAGATTTTTTACCGGCCTGGCGGAAAGGAAAGCGGCCACCCGGCCCTAATTCTTCATTATGATGGAGAAGGGGGAAAAATTTTAGGTTATTTTTATCAAGAGAAGGGTGCATTTTTGGAGGCCGGCTATTATTCCCTGATTTCTCCGGCACAAGCTTTGAAGGCAGCGCAGCAGATGGAAGTATATTCTTCTTCAAAGCCTTCCCTGGTTTTCAGAGAAGTTGATCTTACGTTTAGTGAATTTTTCCTTGAGGAGAGCGGGGTGCAGCAAAATGTTACCCTTCCGGCCTATTGCTTTACCGGCATGGAGACGAAAACCGACAGCGAAATAAAAATCTATCTGCCGGCAATTTTATGGTGAGATCAAGGAGCGTCAAGCCTGCTGTAACTGTCTCCTGGAAAGATACGGACAAAGGCAAAGTTTCTTCCAGAGTGTGGAAGAAACTTTTTTTAGGCTTTATAAGTTCTTTTTTTAATAAATAATTGGATATTTCAATATTTAACTTTAATTGGAAAGGAAGAGACACTTGAGTGATAATAATACTTCCCTGGAAGAACTTCGCGAGCTTGTCCGTATTTTTGTTTCCGAACGGGAATGGGAGGTCTTTCATACTCCAAAGGACCTGGCCATGTCCATTGCTATTGAAGCTGCCGAATTGATGGAAATATTCCAGTGGTGTGACAGGCGGGAGCCGCTCGAAGGGCAAAAAATGGAGCTTTTCCAGGAGGAACTGGCAGATGTGGTGATTTACTGCCTGGCTGCCGCCAATGCAGCGAAAATTGATCTTTCCGAAGCAATTAAGAAAAAAATCAAAAAAAATGTACTTAAATATCCCCGGGAGCATTTTAGGGGGAGATATTCTCAGAAAGAATTATAAAAAAATATCCCTTCAGGGGTTCCCCTGTCTAGTGGCTCTAAACTTAGCTTATTTACAATATACTTCCAATAATGCTATACTAAAAACACTTTATCTTAGCATATTAGGGAGTGATATCTGGTGCTGCAAGCAGTTTTATTTGACTTGGACGGTACTTTATTGAAGGTAAATGCCGAAGAATTTGTTTGGGAATATCTAAAAGAAATTTCTGCAGCTACGGCAGCTGTGGTGGAACCGGAGTATTTTGTCCGGACGCTGCTGGCCAGCACAAAGGTGATGCAACAGAAACGTAAACAAAGGCGAATAAACGCTGAAGTATTCTGGGAGGATTTTTCCCGGCGACTCGGTGACGATATTGAAGAATTAAAACCTTTACTGGAAGACTATTATGCCACTCAGTTTAATAACCTTTCAAGAATGACCAGGCAGGATAAGAAAGCCTATCAGGCGGTACAGAAAGCTCTGGAAATGGGCATGCGAATTGTGCTGGCTACTAATCCGGTGTTTCCGGAATCGGCTATCCTTGATCGGATGAATTGGGCGGGTGTTGGAGATCTTCCCTGGGAGCTGGTTACCAGTTACGAAAATATGCATCATTGTAAACCTTACCCCGAATACTACCTGGAGATTGCCTCGCGAATAAAGGTTGAACCGAAAAAGTGTCTTATGGTGGGCAATGAAGTGGAAAATGACATTATACCTGCCGCCGCCGCGTGTATGCGTACTTTCCTGGTCGCCGATTGCCTGACTGATAGTGGAACCAATGATACCCGGGCAGACGGCTCCGGCAGTTTGTCCGATTTTATCGTTTGGCTAAGCAAATAGCTCCTGCATAAATGCAGGAGCTATTTGCTATGGTGTACCCGGCGAGAATAAAGTTTAGGTAATCGGCAGTTTCTCTCTTTCGACCGGCACAGTTCCGGCCATATGCTGAAACAGGCGGTAATCCAGTTGTGGAAAGAGGTTGTCGGCGTTTTCCAGTTTTTTCAACCAGGTCGTGTCAATATTGTTTTTGCGAATTTGCCTTTCCAGTTTGAGTAAGCGAGTTATATGGCTCGTTTGCCTGGCCCGCGCATACATATCCATCGTGCCGGCTGTCATAATGAAAGGCCAGTCGCTGCTCTGCGCCAGCAGCAGTTCTCTGGCTGCCTGAGTAAGAGCATCTCTGAGGATCCCTTCAGCTTCGGGATAATCTGAAGCGAGGGCAATCATTCTTCTGGCTCCCTGATGCAGATGGCGGTAAATCCAATCATTTTCCCCGTTGAGCCATACTTCGTAATACCCCTTGTCTCCCCAACTGGAGGCGTTGGGCGTGGAAAGCTGCAGGGGATAATTTTTCTCCAGATACCGTCCGGGGGTGATCATCTCGATATGCTGATTATTTACTATGAGTCGACAGAGATTTTTTAACCACTGGGGTCCTTCAAACCACCAGTGACCGAAAAGTTCGGTATCGTAAGGGGCGACGACAATTGGCGGGCGATCCATAAGTCCGCCATAGTACTCCACCTGTTTTTCCCGGTTAAAAATAAAATTGGCCGCGTGTTCCCGCGTTTTATCAGCCGCCCGCCGGGGGTCATAAGGCTCCTTGTAATTGTCCGGACCTGTAATGCGGTAGTATTTAAAGCCCGTATTGCTTCGCAGCCCCGGGGGATGCAGGTATTTCCCCACATAGTCCGGATCCAAATCAAACCCGATATCCCTGTAAAACTCCCGGTAATCATAATCTCCGGGGTATCCTTCCTTGGCACTCCAGACCTGGTGAGAGGTCTCAGGGTCCCGGCCGAAAGCCGCGGTACCGCTGGGGGTAAGGATGGGGCTGTAAACGCCGTACTTGGGTCTGGGCGAAGCATAAAGGATCCCGTGAGTGGCGGCAATAAAATAATGCAGTCCAAGTTCTCCCAGGATTTCTTCAATCTGAGGGGTATACCCACATTCAGGAAGCCAGATCCCTCTGGGGGGGGCGCCGAAAACCTGTTCAAAGTAATCCATTCCGGCAGCAAGCTGAGCATATACAGCTTCTTTCTGCGTGTAAAGAAGAGGAAGAAAACCGTGGGTTGCCGAGGATGTGATTAGTTCCAGGCAGCCGCTTTGCTGCAGTTCTTTAAAAGGTTTAACCAGTTGTCTTTCATATTTTTCATTATATATATGAGAGACCTGCGCAAGGTTTTCCCGATACATTTGTGCTAAAGGAGCAAAAACAGGATCTCCCGCTGTTCTCTCTTCTTCTCGTGAAGCAAGCTCCTGCATCTTGGAGAGATAGCCGCCGTATCGCTCTTGCAGAAAAGGGTCCTCCATCATAGCCAGCAGGGTCGGTGAGAGCGAAAAAGTCAGACAAAAAGGAACCCCGTCTCGTTCAAGCTCCTGAAATACTCGGATCAGCGGTATGTAGCACTCCGTAATCGCTTCAAAAAACCACTTTTCTTCAAGGGAGTGGGCATATTCCGGGTGTCGGACGTAAGGTAAATGAGCATGTAAAATTAATGCCAGGTAGCCTTTAGTCAAAGAGTAATCCTCCTTTCTTTTTTACTTCCCGGTAGCGTTTTTCCCGATGCAGCATCATCTCCAAAGAACTTAAACTGCTGCGGGCGATTCGCCAGTAAAGGCGTCTGGCCTGCCAGTCGGGCAAGCGCCACTTATCATCGATTACATCGCTTAGACTATCCCTTGGTGTTGATACCAGGTTAGATGTCAAAACGGTAACGAATCCTTTTCCCGGAGGGTAATATCCCAGATCTACCCGGTACTGCCTGTCGGGAACACCAACCTGAATATACCAGTTTAAGGCAGCAGGTTCGATCTTAATGTCGTAATAACTTTCTTCCCGGTTTTCTCCGTTAAAACGGTGTACCCTCAAAGCAAACTCCAGTTCATCCCAGGTTTTATGAACGGTGGATTCAACCCTGTTTTTTGTTTCCCGGCTAAATTCCCAATAGGCAAACAGCCAGTACGGATCCCTGGGAAGCAGGACCATGCAATCTTCCCCGTAAAAAAGAGGCAGTATTTCTCCTCCATCTAGATCTTCCCAACTAAAAACATCAGGATGCAATGCTCTATCACCCCTTTCTTTTAAAGCTATTATATCCCTACTGTAAATTTTTATAGCAACATAAAGAGCAACAATGGAGATATTGTATAAAAAGAAAGTGAACGGGCAACATAAATTTGTCCCGGCGATAAAAACGAGAGGAGTTTTGTTTTATGTTGATAAGCCTGGCGACTTTCGAGCATCTGCCCATTCGCGTCGGAGGGTTGGCCGAAGCGGTAACCTCTCTGGGGGAAGCTCTGCAAAAACAAGCCGATGTGATGATCTTGATGCCTTCCCACGGATTGCTGCAAGATGAAGAAGTCAAGAAAACTTTAAAGCCGGAAAAATATTGCGATTACCGGATTTTTGTGGGGGACAATATTTTCCCCGTTACTGTTTACTCTGCCGCAAGAAAAGGTGTGCGAATGTTCTTTTTCAGCAATGAAGTGCTGGACCATGATAAAGTTTACGAACCCAGGCATATATTTATTCAAAAAATGGTTCACTTTACCAAAGCAGTCCCGGGTCTAATCAATATGATGCTAAAAATTGAGCAGCAAAAGCCCGATATTATCCATATTAATGATTGGCACTGCGTTTTTGCCGGGGTTTTAGTAAAAAAATACTTTCAAGTACCTTTTATCTTTACCATTCACCGGCTTTGTCATGAGAAGATTTCCTCCCACGAACTTGCCGAAGTAAACCTGGGTGAATTAATAGACCATCGTTTCCTGGAAGGAGATATGTTCAATATCGAAAAGTTTGGCGCTCATCATTGTGATCGTCTAACCACAGTCAGCTATACCTACTTAAATGAAGAGTGGCGCACTTTTTTTAGCACCTTTGACGGCAAAACCACCTATGTCTGGAATGGAACGGATTACACTTTTTGGAATACAAATGATCTTAAAAATGCTCATCTGTCCAGAGCAGAGAGGAAAAAAATGCTGTTGAAGGAAAACAACATGGAAGACGGTGTCTTTTTCTTTAATGTTGGCCGTCTTGACGTAGCGCAAAAAGGGGTTGATATTCTCCTGGGCGCGTTTGAAATAATTATGCGCGGGGAAGTTCCGGGTTCGGAGAAGGTCCAGGATAAAATTCGTCTTGTTCTTTTGGGCTCGGGAGATCATCACCTGGAAAACGAAGCCCGTCGCCTGGAAAATCTTTTCCCCAAAAATATGAAAGCAATTATTGCCTACCTCGGAAGAGAGACCACCAGGGAGTACTATGGTGCCGCAGATTTTTGCCTTATTCCTTCCAATTTTGAACCTTTTGGACTCGTTCAGCTTGAAGCCATGTGCATGGGGTGTATTCCCATCGGTTCCAGGGTTGGAGGAATTAACGATACTGTTTTGGATTTTCACGATTATCCGGAAGAAAGTACCGGCCGTCTTGTTCCGCCCCGAAACTCCACTGCTTTGGCCCGGGCTATAGTCGAAATGGCCCAGTTTTCCCTTTCAGGACAGGGAGACGAGGTTTTAAATAAGATGCGGGCCAGAGGTCGGGAGCATGTTATCCAAAATTTTAACTGGGATAAAGCTGCCGACCGCTATATGACGGTTTATAACAATATGTCTTCTATTAAACTTCCCTTTGTCAGCTATTCCGAACCATATTAGCAAACTAAATCGAAATTTTATCGTACATAAAAGGCTGGTGAAAAATATGCCCATGTTGAGGCAGGATCCTCTAACAGGTGAATGGGTAATTATTGCTACGGAAAGGGCCCGGCGTCCGGAAACATTTGCGCATAAAAAAGAAGAAAGAAAAACCCTGCCCCCCAGGGTCGATAACTGTCCATTTTGTCCGGGAAATGAGCATTTAACACCTCCGGAAGTGCTGATTTATCGCCAAAGAAACGCCGGAAAGGCAGAAAAGGAGTTTCCACAGGACAACTTCGACTGGAGCCTGAGAGTTATACCAAATAAATTTCCAGCCCTGGAAAGAGAGCAGGGGGCTTCTGTTGCTATGCCGTCTTCCAGGTGTGAGCTGTTTCAAAGCCATCCGGGATACGGGGTACACGAGGTAATTATTGAAACACCCCGGCACAACCGGCATATGGCGGATCTGGATGAGAATGAATTGGAAATGGTTTTAAGATCCTTCCAGGAAAGAACGGTTTCTCTTGCTCAAGATGAGCAGCTCCGTTATGTTCAGATATTTCGCAATCACAGGCGTGAAGCAGGTGCTTCCATTGAACATCCCCACTGCCAGCTTCTGGCGCTGCCTTATATCCCACCTCTGCTGGAGAAGGAATACACGCGCTCTCATGATTTTTATCTGGAGGAGGGGCGTTGCCTGCTCTGCTCTCTGATTGAAAAGGAGGAAGAATCAGGCGAGCGAATTATCCTGCAAAATGACAGTTTTATAGCCTATATTCCTTTTGCTGCCTCACTGCCTTTTACCACATGGGTTGTCCCCCGCGAACATTATTCTTCCCTGGAGGTCAGTCCAAAGGGATGGGAAAAGAAACTGGCTCCTCTCCTCAAAGAATTTTTAAGAAGACTTTCTGATAAGCTGGAAGATCCTCCCTATAATTTTTTCTTGCATACGGCACCACTACGGACTTCTATGCTTCCGTATTACCACTGGCACCTGGAGATCATTCCTAAATTAACAATTGTTGCAGGATGGGAAATGGCAACGGGTACCTTTATCAATGTATCGAACCCGGAAGAAGCCGCCAATTTTTTAAAAATGCCCGAGAGGGAAAAAGCCGGCATCTTAAAACAATAATAAAAAGGGAAGGAAAGTTATGTACTCTAACCGGATTTCTTCCCCCCATACAGAGCATCCGGCGGCCTGTCTCAAAAGTAATAAGCACCCCGTTTTTTTTGTGCTGGCTCTGCATAATCATCAGCCTGTCGGCAATCTTCAGGATGTCTTTGAGAGTTCGTTTCGTGACGCATATGCTCCCTTTGTTGACCTGCTTTATAGCTATCCGTCCATAAAAGCCGTCTTGCATTACTCCGGGGTGCTCCTGGAGTGGATTGAAAAAAATCATCCTTCGTTTTTAGCGGCGCTGCGGAAAATGGTGCAAAGAGGGCAAATAGAGATGTTGGGTGGAGGCTATTATGAACCCATTTTTCCACTTATTCCTGATAGCGATAAAAGAGGTCAGATTCTTAAACTAAGCCGCTACTTACGGCAAAAAATAGGTGCCGTGGCGGAAGGTTTATGGCTTACTGAACGCGTTTACGAGCCGCACCTGGTTTTGCCTCTTTCCCAGGCCGGAATGCGCTATGCTGTGGTAAATTACAACCATTTTGAACTGGGGATAAACAAAGAAGAGTTAAAAGGCTATTTTTTAACCGAGGAACAGGGTTTTCCATTAAATCTTTTCCCCATTAATGGGAAGCTTCGTGACCTGATTCCTTTTCAAGAAGCAGAAAAAACTATTGAATATTTTGAAACTCTGTCAGAAAAAACCGGAAATCTGGCGGTCCTAATAGATAATGGGGAAAAATATGGAAGCTGGCCGGGAACAAAGCTCCATGTTCACGATCAAGGATGGCTGGAACAATTCTTCCATCTCCTCCATGAAAACCGGGACTGGATCAAGACGACGACTTTTTCTCAATATCTTTCACAGTATCCCCCCAGGGGAAGAGTCTATCTGCCCTCTTCAACCTGCCGTGAGATGGACCGGAGGGAAGGGGGGTTCCAGCGCAATCTTTTAATTCGTTATCCGGAAAGCAATCGGATGCATAAGAAAATGCTGGCTGTCCGGCGCAGGCTGCATACCGTTACAAATAGAAAAAGAAGAGAGAAAGCCAGAGATTACATCTGGGCAGCTCAATGCAATTGTGCATACCGGCACTCTGAATTCGGAGGGGTGTCCCTTAATTTTTTGCGTTCTGCCGTCTATAGCAACCTGATTCGGGCAGAAAACATTATTGTGCGGGAACATCATCATCATAACAATTGGTTGGAGTTTAGGGTAGAGGATCGAGACTTCGACGGGCAAAGGGAACTCATTCTAAACAACGAATGTTTTTCCCTGTTATTGTCTCCCTCTCTGGGAGGGAGCCTCTGGGAGCTTTCTTACCGTCCGGCAGCGGTAAATCTCCTTGATACCCTGACCAGGAGTTCTCCGGAACTTTACCAAAGAGGTATGCTTCCGGGAGATAAAGATGGGGAAGGGGAAGAGAAGTTATTATACGATCCATATCCCCGGGGTGGACTACTGGACCATTTTTTATTCCCGGAAGCGGATTTGGAGTTATTTTCCAGGGGAGAATTTACAGAAGTAGGAGATTTTCTCTTAAAGCCCTACCGGTACAGACTGAAATATGAAAAAGGAAAAGCACAGGTTATTTTTACTCGGAGAGGGAGTGCCGGTAATCGGGGCAATTATATCTGTTTGAAAAAAACCGTTTCACTGGAGGGATCGAGTCATTCGATAGGCATACAGTACAATTTGTCCAGTGGAGGTTGCAAGATAGGTCCGTTCAAATTTGGTGTGGAGTTAAATTTTTCTTTACTGGCAGGTTATGCCCCGGATCGCTATTTTTACTTGCCCGGGAGGGAATTGGAACTCCCCCACCTGGCCGGCAAGGGAGAAGAAGCTAATGTGGGAGAAGTTCATATTATCGATGAGTGGCGGCAATTGCGGGTAACACTGCTCTTTACCCCCCGGGCCGGATTATGGCGCTTTCCTGTGGAGACGCTTTCCAGGTCTGAGAGGGGAATAGAAAAAGTATATCAGCAATCTGTTCTTTTCCCCTTTTGGGACCTTAATCTCCGCAGTGGAGAGCAGCAGTCCTTTTCCATGGAACTGTCGGTTAAGACGCTGGATTCTTAATAAACTGATGAGGAGGCTTTTTTATGTCCCAAAAAATTCTTTTTATTGCTTTTGTCTGGAATCAGCACCAGCCCTATTATCTGGATACCGGACGTAATGAATTTATTATGCCCTGGGCAAGGCTGCATGCTTCAAAGGATTATTTGCAGATGGCGGCGATATTGGAAAGCTACCCGGAGATCAGACAGACTTTCAGCCTCAGCCCTTCTCTTTTAGAGCAAATTCAGGGTTATTTACAGTACGATTTACAAGATGAATATCTTAAGGTAACCAAAATACGGGCGAAAGATCTTAATGAAGCTCAACAGAGGTTTCTGTTATTGCATTACTTCGACATCCAGTGGGATAAGGTCATCGGAGCGTACCCTTTTTACTGCCAACTGCTGGATCGCCAGGGAAGAGTAACAGAACCCGGAAAAATTACGGAAGGCATGAAAAGGTTTACCACTCAAGATTATCTGGACCTGCAAGTCTGGTTTAATCTGGTCTGGATTGATCCGGAAATTCGCCAAAGCGATCCTTTTTGCAAAGGATTAATGGAAAAAGGACGTAATTTTACGGAAAAGGAGAAAGAAGAAGTTATTCGCCGGCAGTATAACATTATGAGTAAAGTAATTCCTTATCACAAAAAGCTCCAGCAAAACGGACAGATTGAAATAATGACGACAGCTTATTATCATCCCATTATACCTTTATTGCTGGATAACCATTCAGCGCTGCGAGCTACACCGGGGCTTTCCCTGCCGCGGCGTTTTCAGTATAAAGAGGATGCAGTCCGACAAATCGAAATGGCTGTACAGCAGTACTGCTCTTTGTTTGGAGAAAAGCCGCGGGGATTCTGGCCGCCGGAACAGGCGATCAGCCCGGAAACTATACCCCTTCTGGCTGACCAGGGTTTTAAATGGACTATTTCCGATGAGCAGATCCTGTCCCGTTCTGTAAACGCAGAAATCTACCGGGACGGCTACGGACACGTCCTCAATCCTGAAGTTCTGTACAGCCCTTATTTGGCCTGCGGCGAAGGGGCGGAGATATCAATTGTTTTTCGTGACCATCACCTTTCAGATCGTATTGGTTTTGTTTACCAGCATATGTCCCCGCAGGATGCTGTCGGCGACCTTATCCATCGCCTGCATAAGATCAGAGAGAACCTTTTTCAGAGTTCGGGAAGTTATCTTGTTACACTGGCGCTGGACGGGGAAAATGCCTGGGAATGGTATAAAGGTGATAAAACAGAATTTCTGCACTTGCTGTACCGTCAGCTTTCCTTTGAACCCTATCTGCAAACTGTTACTGTAAGTGAATTTCTGCAAGAAAATCCTCCGCGAAGGCAAATTACTCATCTTGCAACAGGTTCCTGGGTGGATCATAACCTCACCCGCTGGATTGGAACGGAAAATAAGAATATTCTCTGGAATTATCTTCTAGAGGCCAGGGCGATGATCAAAGGATTTCAGGAAAGGAATATTGAAGTTGAAAATGTTCAAAAGGCCTTGCGCAATATTTATATTGCTGAAGGAAGTGATTTTCCCTGGTGGGTTGATAGTACACCCTACTACCTGGCTGCTCCCTTTGAAGCGCTTTTCCGTAAGCACCTGATAAGGGCTTATGAAGTTTTCAAGCAGGAACCGCCTCATTACTTGTCTCAGCCTGTACTTAAACCTGATTGGGGAGAACAGGCCCGGCAAGAGTCTCCCTTGGCCGGCCCGGTCAGTATGGTGCCGGGCACTTCCAACAGTTATTAAAACGTTTAATAAACGGCTGTTGACCGTGGTAGAGTTACGTGGTACTATATAATCCAAAGGCAAACGGAGGTAAAAGAATGGATTACCGTCAGGCCGGAGACAGGATTCGCAGGGGGGAGATTCATTCCCTCTATCTCTTTAGCGGGCCGGAGGAATATCTCAAAGAGGAGCTTTTACAAGACATTCTATTAATTCTGCAAAATAAAGGTACTAATTTCTCTTTAGAGAGAATTAATGCTAATACTCTGGAAAAAGGTATTCCGGAGCTTATTCGAGAGTTACGGCAGGCGACCATTCAGACATCTCTCCTCTCCGAAGGTAGAATTATTTGGGTTTATAATTCCTCTCTTTTTTCTCCGACCAAGAAGGATACTGCCAAAAAGAAGGACAAATCGGCTGAAGGTGAAAAAGAAATTCTGACGCTGATAGAGCAGGGTTTTTCCGATGTGATACTTATTTTTTCCGTTCCTCAGGTGGACAAGAGGAAAAAAATAGTGAAGATGTTTGAAAGGGCCGGAAAGTTTATTGACTTTCCGGCTTTAAAAGGATCTGCCTTGCTGAAATGGTTGACTGACCGTCTGGCCGCTGAAAATTTGGAGCCCGAAGATGGAGCTGTCCTTGAGTTGGTGGATCGGGCCGGGGAAAATTTAACTCTTTTGAACAATGAAATTGTAAAAATTAGCACATACCTTTGCGGGAAAAAGACGGTATCAACGGAATTGGTCCGGCACCTGGTTCCTGGAAGCAGTCTGGGAAACATTTTTCAACTGACCGATGCCGTGGGTCGTAAAAACATGGACGAAGCTGTTCTGCACCTTTCCCGCATAATGCAAAATAACGAACATCCCCTGGTCATTCTTGCTATGATCGCCCGGCAATTTCGACTGCTTTTTCAACTTTGTTTATTACAGAAGAAAAATTTAACGCGTCGAGAAATTCTCGCCGCTGTAAAAATTCAACCCTTTCTTCTGGACAAGTTTCAAAATCAAGCCAAAGAATATACTTCGGATTCTTTAGCGAAGATTATTTGCTATTTAAAGGAAACGGACAGCGCAATCAAAAGCGGCCGGTTGGAGGCAGGGGACGCGCTGGAGCAAATGGTCTTAAAGCTTACAGCCCGCTCGGTCTAGGTTAAATTAAGCTAAGCAATTTCAAAAGTCATTAAAAATAAGTTGACAAAATACTGATTGCCATGTAAGATGAAAATGGGTCTCAGGTTGTCAAAATAGAATGAGAATGATTATTACTACTATAAGTAATTATTTTTGTCTGGAGGGGTTTAAATGACACTGGCACAGGCTGAAAAAGGTGAAAAACTTATTATTCGCAGTATTGACGATTCCGAAATGAGGATGAAGGCGATCCGTTTTGGTGTCATGGAAGGCGCGGAAGTGATCTGTGCCGAGACATTGCCTTCCGGACCGGTTGTAATCCGCAAAGGCCGCCAGGAACTGGCTGTGGGCCGCGGCCTTGCCCAAAATATCACTGTTGAGCGGATTGCCGGTGCACAACACCGGAGAAGACATGGTCGTTTACACGGAGAATTTTTTTAATTTGTCGTTATAATAACTCAGGTTTTTAGGCGTAGTAAGGGACGGTGAAGAGGATGGGGTTTCTTGAAATCAGCAAATCAATAAAAATTTCACCTGGTGCAAAAAAAATAGTGCTCGCCGGTAACCCCAATGTTGGTAAATCAGTTTTTTTTAACGCTTTGACCAACCGTTATGTGGATGTTTCTAATTTTCCGGGAACGACAGTGGACATCAGTTACAGCCCTTTGGGTAACGACATATTAATAGATACACCCGGTATTTATGGTGTTTCTTCATTTAATGACGAAGAAAGAGTTGCCAGAGATGTGCTCATACAGGCCGATGTCGTTATTAATATTGTTGACGCTCTGCATCTGGAAAGGGATTTATTTCTCACCCAGCAGATTATTGATTTGGGTATACCTATGGTTGTCTCCTTAAATATGATGGATGAAGCCGGAAAGAATGGTTTGGATATTGATATCCGGATTTTGGAAAGGGAACTTGGTGTGCCTGTTATTCCGACGGTTGCCGTTGAGGGGAAGGGGATTCAGGAGATCAAGAATGCTTTATCCCTGGCGTCTATGGGGAAAAAAGTGCCGCAGATTGCCGCGTTGCTTGAGCCTGTCCGATCTTTTTTTAAAACCCCCGGAGAAGCGCTTTTATATCTGGAAGAAGATCCTCTGGTCGAAGTTCCCGCAGCACTACCCCGGCAGTCAAAAAAGCAGGAAGAGATCTACATGCAAAGACGTCTCAGGGTTAATGAGATTACATCGAAGGCTGTTCGGGAAACAATGGAAGGAGCCTCGTTTTCTGCACGCCTGGGGCAGCTTACGCTCCAGGTTATCCCCGGCATACCGTTTCTATTAATAAGTTTGCTTGCCGTTTATTATTTTGTTGGGGTTTTTATCGCTCAGGTAGTGGTTGGCTTTACTGAAGGGGTGGTTATGGAGGAGTACTATAGCCCCTTTATGGAGAACCTGGTAGCAAAGGTTTTTTCTCTGCACTCTCTTCCCGGTTATATACTGGCAGGAGAATATGGAATTCTAACTTTAACTGTTGTTTATCTCTTGGGATTGCTTATGCCGCTTGTCGCAGGTTTTTATTTTAGCCTTTCCATTATGGAAGATTCCGGATATTTGCCCAGGGTTGCTACACTGACAGATCGCGTTCTGGTCAAAATGGGATTGAACGGCCGGGCAATTATTCCCATTATTCTTGGTCTCGGATGTGTAACTATGGCGGCGATCACTACCCGGCTTTTAGGGTCTCAAAGGGAGCGGATCATCGCCACAGCCCTGCTGGGGATCGCTATCCCCTGTTCGGCACAATTAGGTGTTATTTTAGGTATGGTCTCTCCCCTGGGTATAGGCTATCTTTTCCTTTACCTGGCGGTGATTATCGGGGTTTTTATTCTTCTGGGGTTGGTTATGGCCAGGGTTCTGCCGGGTCGTTCAACGGATTTGCTCATTGATTTGCCTCCGTTGCGCCTTCCCCAGTTGAAGAACGTTTTGAATAAAACGTATCACCGTACTGGACATTTTTTAAAGGAGGCTACCCCTCTTTTTGCTCTCGGTGCGCTTATTATCAGTCTTTTAAATATTTCAGGAATTCTTATTTCTATTCAGAATTTATTAAGTCCTCTGGTAAGCGGGTGGATGAAGTTGCCCCGTGAAGCATCAACTGCTTTTATTATGGGTATTGTCCGCAGAGATTTTGGGGCTGCCGGTCTTTATTCTCTCAATATGGATTCGGGGCAGACCCTGGTGTCCTTGGTAGCTATTACCCTGTTTGTGCCTTGCATCGCCTCTGTTCTAGTTATTTTTAAGGAGCGGGGGATTAAAGACGGTCTTTTAATCTGGGTAGGTTCCTTTTTTACAGCCTTTTTGGTAGGTGGTATTCTGGCTGCCTTTCTAGTCTAATTTTTAAGTAAAATATTAGGAAAAGGATGTCTGATTATGGTAAAAGCAAAACCCGGCAAGTGTCCGCGTTGTGGTTACCTTCTGCCCCAAAAAGATATGCTTCGCTGTCCGCGTTGCAATACAAGTATTGCTGAAAAATGTGCGGACTGTTCGGGCTGCGGTCCGGTTTTATGGGGAAAAAGAGAGGAATGCAAGAAAGAAGAAAAGTAATTCCAGGAGAAAAATAAAAAGGGTCTACCTGGCAGATGGTAGACTCTTTCATTCTTTTAAGCTAATTAAATAGCCTGTTGGCTTTGGTTTAACTTTTTGGCCAGACGGGATTTCTTCCTGGCTGCGGTCTTTTTGTGTATAACTCCCTTAGAAGCAGCTTTATCGATTACCCTGCCGACAGAAATCAAGTTTTGACGGGCAGTTTCTTTATCTTCTTCTCCCAGAGAATTCATAAAATTCCGTACGGTGTTTTTAATCTTAGATTTTACCTGCTTGTTGCGCTGTCTTCTTACTTCAGACTGTCTGATGCGCTTAAGGGCTGATCTTGTATTGGCCATCGTGTCACCTCCGTTTTCATGCAGCCTTCATTTTATCATGTTTACATGTAAAAAGCAAATAAAAATCAGCTGTAACTGTATAAAAATTATCAGAATTACATGTCCGCGGTATTTTTTTCTTTATTAAAGCATATTACTGTACTGATTGGATATGCTATTTAAAAGAAATAACCCCTGAGGGTTCAAGTAAGGAGGTGCGAGGCTTGCGTTCATCAAGTTGGGTCGGTTTGATTGTTCGTTTTATCGTTTCTGCACTGGTTTTAATGCTGGTAAGTTTCCTTCTCCCGGGTTTTGCGCTGCTTTCTTTTGGCCAGGCTTTGATTGCAGCGGTTGTTATCGCGGTGTTGGGCTTTATTGTGGAAAGCCTTTTCGGTAAAAGAGTTTCTCCTCAAAATCGTGGCATTGTCGGATTTTTAACAGCTGCTGTGGTTATCTACATTTCTCAGTTTATTGTTCCCGGAATGAGTATTACCATCCTTGGGGCCTTGCTGGCGGCAATTATTATCGGGGTAGTTGACCTCTTTGTTCCCACAGAATTGCGTTAATCCATTAGTTACCTATTAAGGCAAAACCAACAATTAAAAAAGCATTTTTTTTAAAAAACAGCCCCTTTTGATAGAAGGGACTGTTTTTTTATATCTTGAACGGAAATGTAAATTCCTGTACAATAAAGAAGAAAAAACAAAAGAAGAAAATGTTTTTATCTTATTTTATTGAAAGGGATGTTCTTATGCTCGTGCCGGTTAAAGAATTAAAGGTTGGCATGAAATTGGCCCAGGATATCTTTTGCTCAAAGACAAACAGACGGCTACTCAGCAAAGGGCATAAGCTAACAGGCTTAAGCATCGCCATTATAAACGGGCGTGGTGAGTATGAACAACTGGAAATTGCCGAAGAAGAGGAAAAAAAGCAAATAGTAATTAATATTAAGCAAATTGTCGAGGAGATACCTGAGCTGTTCATGTCTCCTGTGCAGAAAAATATGTATCACAATCTTTACAAGGCGGTGCAATCTTTTGTTCAGGCTGAAAACAATTATAATTGGGATTTATGCCGAATTAACATAAAAAAGTTTTTAAATTTAAATTATGATAGGATTAACGATTTTCTTTACGTCGTACACTGTGTTCCTGCCATAACAATTTTAACGGCCCGCATTATTAACTCAATGATCCAGGCTTCCATCCTTTTAAAGCAGGTAAAAACCGGATTTGAAGATATCTATCGGGTTTGTCAGGCGACATTATTTGCTTATATCGGTTTAAAGAAATTTAATGATGAAGATGATGAGCATATTAAATACGGACTTAAATTGTTAAAATCACTGGACCACGGAGTAACGGAGGATGTCCTGGAGGCGGTTGCTCAACATCATGAACGCCTGGATGGCTCAGGTTTTCCTGAAGGGGCAGGTGAGGTTCATCTCTGGGCTCAAGTTTTGGGAATTTGTGACGAGTACAACCAGTTCGTCTATCAAAGCATTCAGGAAGAAACCTTTGAAGAGAGGCCTTACTGGTTTAATAAGTTTGAACCGGAAATCATACAGCTTTTTTCCAAATCAATCACCGATATCAGTACACGCTGTTTTACGACAGAAGACGGAAAAATTGGTAAGATAATTTTTGCCAGAAATATTGAAAAGCCGATTGTAATGGTTGAGTCGGAAAAAGATTTTCGCGGTTGGAAATTTTCTATTTTGGAAAAAAAATAAATAGGTCAAGGATAATTTACCGGGAAAGAAAGGTAACACCATTTAATGGTGCATGAATATAATGTAATGAAATGTAGTCCATCAGCTTTATATAAAAAAGGAGGAAGATTGATGAAATATCAAGAGAAATATTTCGGTTATAAAGATGAATGTCTTGAAAACATGAAAATTATCGTCTCTAAATTAGCTGAAGAAACACTGGAAGTCGAAAATCAGAAAGTTGAGGTTCCTGATACGGAACTGGGGTTTAAAGTAAAATATGAGGAAGATATTGAAGGAGGCCAATTAGTACTCAAAATCACCTGGTCTTCCGGAATAGAAGAGGAAGAGGAAGAAGAGGAAGGGGAAGAATAACATAGTTTTAATATATGAAAAAAAGAGGGATTAAACCCCTCTTTTTTTTCGTAATTAAGTAAGAGCATAGAATATATGCTCTTACTTTAATATTACTTTTCTTTATTATTATTTTTTAATCAACGTCATCATAATCTACATTATCTCCGTTTTCGGAAGTAGAATTTCCGTCTTGTTTATTTTTCTTATCTAATGTATATGATAAAACATTTATTTTGACTTCCCCCATAATTTCTACACCCAGTTCATATTCGACTTGTATGGCAATTTTAGGTGCGCCGGCTTTATTTACAATCATGCTTCCCAGGAAAACAGGCTCTTTGCTGATCCAGGCTGTAATATGTTTATTGAAAAACTCGTCTTCAGCATAATTTTCGCTTTCTAAAGTTTCTACGGGTACGATTTCTGAAAATTTTAAATTGCTTTTAGCTACAGTGGTATCTCCGTCGACTTCATACCAAACATGCAGTTCAAATTCCCCATCGATCCTGATTTGTATACTTTTTTTGGGAGAGCCCTCAAAATTCTTTTCTTTAATTTTCGCCTTTTTAATAGTACAGCCTAAAACACGATTTGGTTCGACATTTTCTTTAGGATTAATATATACTGTGGTTTGACATGTTTGCACGGCTCTTCCACAAACCGCTTTAGTTACAATAGTTCTCATAGCATTTGTATACTGAATTTTATTATTCATATTCTTCATTACATACACCTCCTATTCATTAAGAAATAAATCTTTTTCTTATTATAATATTCTATGAAGATAAGAAGTGCTATATAAGTAATAATTTTAAAATAATACCTGAAACACGAGAACGTAACATCTTTAATGGCGAAAGAATACAATGTAATGTAAAGGAAATAAAGTGAGAGGAAAATTTTTAACTAAACTTCTAATTGGAACAGGGGGAGTAGTTCCCTCTTTTTTTTTAAGGGAGGAAACAAAATGGCCAATAGCCTTATGGAAGATATCAAAGAAGTCTTAAAAGAATATGATATTGAGGTCTTAAACATTAAAACAGAATCTTACAAAGGAAAAAAAGGAGTATGGTGGATTAAAACACCAAAAGGAAATAAAATCCTTAAGCAACAAGCTTATTCTTCAAAGACTTTAGAATTTATCATTGCCGCTGTGGAGTATTTAATTAGCAACGGCATTCATATACCGGAAATATACAAAACAAAGCAAGGAGAGAAATATGTTCTCTTCAATAAAACCTGTTATGTATTAAGTGAAGCGATCGAAGGTAAAAATCTTGATTATGGAAGCTCCGAAAATATGCAAAGAGTTGTTCAGGAACTGGCTAAATTTCATAAAGCTTCTCAGGGATTTGAACCACCAGCCAATGCTAAAATTCGGACACATTTGGGCGGATGGATTGATAAATATCAAGAGCAAGCAAAAAAACTAAAAGGTTATTTTGAACTTGAATGTTCCAAGAGCAGTCATACAAAGTTTGGAGAGGTTATTATCAAAGAATTTCCATTTTTTTATGAAAGAATGGAGAGAACGATTATGGAATCAGATCAGCCTATATATCATAATTGGGTGGAAGCAATAAGGCAAACAGGAGGCTTATGTCATCAGGATTTTACGGCAGGCAATCTTATTTTGGATAAAAGAAATAGAATCTACGTTCTGGATACGGATTCTATTACGTTTGATATACCGCTCAGGGATATTAGAAAATTGTTGAATAAAATTGTTAAAAGAAAAGGACAGTGGGATCTGATGCCGGTTAGAGATATTTTAATATGGTATCAGCGACAAAATCCTTTGCAAGATTGGCAGTGGCAGCTGTTAAGGCCGACATTATCATATCCGCACTTATTTGTTGGAATTATGAGTAAATATTATGAAAAAAGAGAGGAAACCTGGACAGAAGGAAAATATTTGCAAAGATTAAATGAAATGATCAACATTGAAAAATCAAAAGAGCCCATCATAAATAATGAAGCTCTGTTTTTTCCGCTGTCGTAGTTAAGGAGGTATTTAATTGCAATTGGAAAACGATACGAAGAGCTTAAATACAACGGCTCAAAAGGTTTTATTACATTATGATATTACTCCGGAATCTCTAAGTATCATTCAGAACAATGGTTTAAAAACATTATGGAAGTTTACATGCAATAATGAAAATAAATGCTTAAAACGGTTAAAACATACCTGGGATAAGGCTTTGTTTACGGTAAATGCTCAAATTTATATCTACCGGATGGGGGGATCTGTCCCAAAAGTTTACTTAAATCTTGAAGGAAAACCTATTACCGAATATAATGGGCAATTATTTGTCCTGTATGAATGGATTGAAGGAAGAGACTTTAATTTTGGCAGACCTTCCGATTTGCGTATGGCTATGGAAGGTTTAGCGGAATTTCATGTGCGATCAAAAGGATATACGGCACCGGAGGAGGCCAAAGTCTCTTCAAAACTTGGCAGGTGGCCTCACCAGTACGAATCCATGATTAGTAGAATGTTGAAATGGAAAAAGGAGGCTAAAGACAAGTCGCAAAATCCGGTATATGCCGCTTATCTTCAATATATTGACAGTATGAAAAAAATTGGTGATATGGCAATTGATGCTTTACAGAAATCTTCTTATCATACTTTAACGGATATTGCTTTAGAGAAATCGACTTTATGCCATCAGGATTACGGGGTAGGAAATGCGCTTCTTAAAGGGGATATCGTCTATGTTCTTGACCTGGATGGAATAACTTATGATCTGCCAATGAGAGACTTACGAAAAATAATCGGTAAACGTATGGAAAAACTTGGAAAATGGGATAAAGAATTGATTCAAAAAATTGTCTTATGGTATGGAAAAAACAATAAGCTTTCATCAGAAGAAAAGGCATTATTACAAATAGATTTACTTTTCCCGCACTGGTTTTTTGGGACTGTTAAAAATTTATTTAAAAAAAATAAATTGCTTAAAGCCAGTGAAATCGTCGGAATTGGAGAATTTGAACAGAGTAAAATGTCTGTTATCAAAGATTTGTTTTAAGGAGGATTATCGTGAAGGTTGCATTAATTTCTACTGAGAAACTTCCTGTTCCTCCCGTTTTAGGAGGCGCGATTCAAATTTATATTGATGCTATCCTGCCTATTTTGGCAAAGCATCATGAAGTGACTTTATTTAGTTTATATAATAATAAGTTGCCGGTTAAATATACATCGGGGAATATAAGACATATTCGTGTCAGGGGAAAAACTGCCGACGAATATATAAACAATATTAAAAAAGCAATGACAGAGGACTCTCTTAAATACGATTTGCTACATGTCTTTAATAGACCCCTTTGGATAATTCGCTTAAGTGATGCAGCTCCCCAAAGTGCTTTCAGTTTGAGCCTGCACAATGAAATGTTTACACCTAAAAAAATTGATGAGGAAAGGGCGCTGTATTGTCTGGAAAAAGTAAGTTTTATCTCTACTGTGAGTCATTTTATCGCCAATTATATACAAGAAAGATATCCATTTGCCGCACACAAATTAAATGTAATTTATTCCGCGGCAGATGCTCATTTGTTTAAGCCTGTCTTGTCGGAAGATGTCAGGGAAGAGAGGGAGGCCATGCGAAGACAATATGGGCTGGATAATTATAAGGTAATTCTTTTTGTCGGAAGACTAAGCAGTAAAAAAGGAGCCCATATTTTATTAAAAGCTATGGAGCAAGTGATGGAGGCTCATCCTGAAGCTGCCCTGCTGTTTGTTGGAAGTAAATGGTATGGAAGTAATTTAACAGACAATTATATTGAAAAATTACAAGAGTTGGGGAAAAAGCTGAAAGGACCTGTGATTTTTACAGGTTTTTTAACTCCTCAGGAAATCCATAAATATTATCATATGGGAGATATATTTGTCTGTGCCTCTCAATGGAAAGAACCTTTGGCCAGGGTCCATTATGAAGCTATGGCGGCAGGGCTTCCCATTATTTCAACGGCAAGAGGAGGAAATGCTGAAGTTATGCAGCAAATGGTTAACGGAATAATCATTGAAGAATACAATAATCCCGACGTAATGGCCGAAAAAATTAACTATCTTTTAGAGCATGAAGAGGAAGCTCTAAATATGGGGATAATCGGACGAAAGACGGCAGTGGAAAGATACAACTGGGAGAGAGTGGCAAAGCAGCTTTTGACTCTCTTTGAAACAATTTAAAACTATTACTTAATACTAAACATCCCATGAATAGTTCTTCATGGGATATTTGGTATTGAAGAGCACATTATCGATAGTACGGAATATATTAAAAAGGAAATGATTTTCGGACTAATAATATAATTAATGTCAAATAAAGCTTTATTGGGGGATGAAGAGAAATGTTACCTACACCACAAAAATTTATGTTAACAGCTGGTACTGGGGAGGGGAAAACAAGTTTAACTGCCTTTGATGCGGCTCTGTTTGATGCCGGTGTTGGAAATCTTAATCTAGTTAGAGTATCCAGTATATTGCCACCGAAAACACACTTTTATGAAAAAATAGAAATATCCCCGGGATCATTAGTACCTACTGCTTATGGTTCTATTACCAGCAAAAATCCCGGGGAAATTATTTCCGTTGCCGTTGCCGTAGGAATTCCCGAAATTGATACATATGGGGTAATAATGGAGTACTCGGGAAAATTTTCACAAGAAGAAATAGAAAAACGTATTAGAAATATGGTCGTCGAAGCATTCAAAATGAGAGACCTTCCTTTAAAAGAAATAAAAGTCTGCGCTGTGGAACATAAAGTAATCTGCTGCGGGAGTGCGTTTGCGGGAGTTGTTCTCTGGTACTAGAGAACAATTTAGTCCTAGTTATGAAGGGTTTAAACTCATACAAATAAGACCGATAACGATCAACATCGCTCCTGTCAATTTTAAAGCCGATACAGTTTCTCCCATAAAATACCAGCCAACCCAAAAGGTTAGCAGGGGAGATGCAGCCAGCACCAGAGATGTTTGCCCAATATCACCACGCTTAATAGCTGCATAATAAGCCAAATCTCCTGCAAAAGTGGCAAAAAATGCTTCAATCCCAATAAAACACCAGGTTTTTCCCGGAACAGCTGTAATACGTCCAATGCCGCCACTGGAGATAAACCATATACCAATAAAAATTCCTACTAGAATCACTGTTAACAACGTACGAACGGCCAAACCATCAAGGGGATGAACATCTTTTAAACCTAATTTACCAAATGCCGGGGCAATACCCCAGCAGATAGCTCCAAACAAAGCGTAAATAAAGCTGAGCAAAATTTCTTTCTCCTTCCTATTCTTTACTCTAAAAAGATCTTCTCAATTACCTGGGGCATAGGCTTATAGTAATTGACTCCCAAATCTTTTGTGAGCGGTGCTCCATCAAAATTTTCAATTGTTATCCATGATTTTACAGTAACGCTGTCAGCCCCGGGTATAACTATTTTTTCTTCTCCCGGGAGCAAATTAATGTTGTTACGATAAATTGTCTGCCTTTTCTGCCAGCCAAGGAGCTCATGGTGCCAGATAACCTTCGGAGGATATGCACCTCCATATATTGCTATTGTTAAATCATCTCCTTCGGTATCGGCCCAGATAACAAGGGGATATTCGCTATTATTCTTAAAAGAAAAATCTTTGATCCCGTAAACGATGGTGGCATCTTGACCAGGGGGAACATAGGGGACAAGCATGCCATGAACGTGTCTTTCCAAAATATTTAAATTTGCTAATACAGCTACATTATATAAAGTTGTTGCTATTTTACAAACCCCTCCACCAACTGCGCTCACCACATTGTTGCCGCTATAGGCAGGTCCGTCCTTAAATCCCCGTTCCCTGTTGTAAGGTCCAATCGTCTGATTAAGGGAAAAATAGTCACCGGGCAGAACAATTGCTCCTGCCAGCAGATCTGCCGCGAGAGCCACATTATCTTTTTCTCCGGGCAAAGGGTCCGGTAAAGTTGTTTGAAAGGCGGCTAGACGCAATATCGCTCCGTACTGCCCGCACAACTCTAAAAAAGAACTATCATCTTCCCAGCTTAAAAACCTATTTACCTGTTTACCATAAGGATGAGGTACGCTTTTATTTTCAATCTGAGCTAATAAGTCCTTTAAAGTATCTCTGTGGACATTTACATTATTTACATTTATATAACTAGAGAAAAAAATATGGTATATATATACTATTAATAGGATGCCCATCACTAATAGTAAAACAGGATAATATATGTTTTTGGCACACTTTTTCATAAATTACCTCTTTAAATAAAACATGCTTACTTAAATGTTATTCCTTAAAAAAAAAAACATACCTTAAAGCCATGGAAGGGGGAACATAGGTAGTTGTTGACTTGCATGGTAAATAAAATATTGTTATAATTTTACCGGTTAAAGTTTTTTTGATAAACGACTTTAGTAGGACTGTCAATTTACTTGTAAAGGATATGGTCAAATGGAACGTCCAACCAAAGATAAACCGGCCTTGTTAATTATTGACATGGTAAAAGACAATTTGTCTCCCGATCATCCTTTTCCTATAACACCGCTTGCAATTCGGATTATTCCCGCAATTAATAAGTTGATCGGTATGTTCAGAAAACAAGGCTGGCCTGTGATATTTCCCACGGATGCTTTTCATGAGCAGGATTTTATTTTCGGTGGCCGCATGAAACCCCACTCACTGGCAGGCACCCGAGGAGCCGAGATAGCCGATGGTCTTGATTATCGGCCTGAAACGGACATGTGGCTTCCCAAACCCAAATTTTCAGCGTTTTTTCAAACCGGGCTTGAAAAAACGCTGCATGAACAGGGAGTTACCCTTTGTGCGGTAGCCGGTATTTCTACAAATTTTTGTATTTTGACCACCATTATGGATGCTTTGTGTCATGATTTCAAGGCAATATTGCTCGAAGATTGCACAGCAGCTCCTTCCGAGACTATTCATGACGAGATACTTAAGATTTATCGGCGCAACGCTTTGTATCCTCTTTTCAGAGTGGCCTCTTCCCTGGAAATGGAAGAGATTTTGTCGGTTTAATTTACGGGAATTTCGAATGTTTTATTGTTTTCAGGAGTGCCGGCCAGTCGGAAAAACTAATCTGAATCTAAAGGAAAGAGTATAGCTCTCCTCTTTTGGTTAAGCTAAAAAAAAAACCGAAAGGGGGTATAGCCCGTTTTGAAGATTATACGGCTGTGCAAGATGGTTTATTCCCAAGTAAAAGCCGTATTGATATTAGCGGGCTTGCATAATGGTCTTTAGTTTATCAGAAACAGAATCGGAAAAACGCGATGGTTTTATCCCCGGGTTTAATATCCGGACCGACTTGGCCGTGGAGGCCCACGAGGTAATCAGTGCACAGGGAGAAATACCGGGAGTCCGTACGGAAAAAGAAGGGGACGAAGATATTACGATTCACCGGGTTGCCGTTACGACAGAACAGGGAGCGGCGAAGATGGGTAAACCCATGGGGAATTATATTACCCTGGAGATTCCCGGACTGAGAAAAAAGAATACAGCGCTTCAGGATAAGGTAGTGCAGGTTTTTTATAAAGAACTGCAGCGTATGCTGAACTTAAACGGTCAGAAAAGCGTGATGGTAATCGGATTGGGTAACTGGAATGTTACACCTGATGCTCTGGGCCCCCGGGTAGTTCAGGAACTTTTTGTCACTCGCCATATTTTCAAGCTGAAACCGGAGATTCTCGGGGACGGATATCGTTCCGTCTGTGCTATATCACCGGGTGTCCTGGGAATTACGGGTATTGAAACAGGAGAAATTATTCGCGGTATCGCGGAACACGTCAAGCCGGATATTATTATTGCAGTAGATGCACTGGCAGCTCACCGTATGAGCCGCCTCCATACCACTATTCAGGTGTCTGATACGGGGATTGTTCCCGGTTCGGGTGTGGGAAACCGGCGTCTGGGGATCAATCGGCAAACGATGGGGGTTCCAGTTTATGCCATTGGAGTGCCGACTGTTGTTGATGCCGTGACTATCGCCGGAGACAGCATGGATAAAATGGCCGAGGCAATGAAAACGGAATCTCCACAGGGAAATGTTTTTGCCGGAATTGTCCGGAAAATGAAATGGGAAGAAAAAAGAAATATTATAAAAGAAGTTCTGGAACCTTTTGCCGGAGATCTGATCGTTACACCCAAAGAGATCGATACCTTGATCGAGGATATTTCTTTGGTTATCGCCGCTGGCCTTGATGCAGCTTTTCATCCGCAGATTGCCCGGGAGGAAGAAAAGCGTTTTACGGAAACTATTAATTTGACCAATTTACAGGGAAGCAGTCACCTGCCACAGGGCGATCCGGGAAATAATCCTTTACCACAGGGGAATTATCCGCTTAATGAACCAGTAGATCATCGCTACTTCAATCCCCAATTTCAAAATAATCCCCCCAAGTATGCCAATCAGGGAGCCAAAGCCGGAGCGCAGAGCTCTGTCCAGGGGAAGCCCCTTGAAAAGTTCTACCGTCAGAGCACCCAGGAAAGGTCCCAAAATGATACCGGCCGGACCGAATAAAAAAATGCCTGGGAGAAGTCCCAGGGCGGCTCCCCATGTTGCTGCTCCGGAACCTCCGGAGTGTTTTACTCCCATAGCAGTGGCTAGATAGTCTACACTCATTACCAACAAGGCAGCAATTCCCTGATAAAGGTAGAAATCGAGAGACAGCCCGGGTGGGAATCCTGTCAGAATTCCATATATCAGCATACCGGCCCAGATTACGGTTACTCCCGGGAGCAGGGGGAGGACAGTCCCGATAATGCCCACGCAGAACAGGATACCGGTGATAAGTAAAGGGAAAAAAGACATATTACTTTACCTCCTCTTCTTTCTTGAGAAATTCGCTCATTTCTTGCTGAAACCTTCTATGGATCTTAATTTTATTATATTACCCGGGAAATGAAAGGGAGAGAATAACTCAGAACTTTTACTTCGCTTTCTGTTTATTTGTGGTAAAATATGATTTAACTGGGTTCAGGAAATAGAATAGAAGTAAACGGTGGGGAGTGAACCTAAAGTGAAAATTGTCTCCGGTGAAAAAATGGGCGAAATTGACAGGAAAGCCATGGAAGTTTATGGGATACCCGGGCTGGTTTTAATGGAAAATGCCGGGCTGCAGGTGGTCTCTATGGTTTGTAAGCTACGTCCTCAAAGAAATAAAGGAAGGATTATAGTTTTTTGTGGTCGCGGTAACAATGGAGGGGACGGTTTTGTCATCTCCAGGCACCTGCAGAGGCTGGGTTACCGTGTGGAAACCTGGGCTCTGGGACCTCTTTCCTCCTATAAAGGGGATGCTGCCGTCAATTATGACATCTTTCTCAAGGGGGGTGGATACGTCTTCCTGGCGGCGGAAAACGATCCATCTAAAATTACTGAAGAACTACAGGTTTCAGACCTGATTATTGACGCTCTTCTGGGTACCGGGATTCGAAACCCGGTTGCGGAACCATTTGCAGAAGTTATCAGATCCATCAATAAAAGTAGGGCTGAGGTTTTGGCGGTAGATATCCCTTCCGGCATTTCCGCAGGAACGGGGGAGGTCCTCGGAATGGCAGTGAAGGCAGATTATACGGTGACTTTTGCGCTGCCCAAGCGGGGTCTTTTACTTTTCCCGGGAGCGGAGTATGCAGGGAAAGTCTTGATTGCGGATATTGGAATTCCCCGGGGATTGACGGCTTCTTCCGAAATCAGGGAGAACCTGGTTACAGGAGATGCTGTTAAGTCCCGGCTTCCTCTCAGGAAGACGGATAGCCATAAAGGAACATACGGACGAGCTCTTATCCTGGCGGGTTCTGCCGGTATGACCGGTGCGGCGTCCCTGGCCGGCGAAGCCGCACTGCGCGGCGGTGCCGGTCTGGTTTATGCAGGGACCGCCGCGGAATTAAGAGCAGTTTTGGAGGCCAAGCTCCAAGAAATAATTGTCCTGGGTTTTCCCGGAGACGGGAAGGGAAACCTGATACCCGCCGGGGCCCAGGAAATTGTGGATTTTGCCGGGAAGTGCCGGGTTGTGGCGTTTGGCCCCGGATTGGATCCTGGTTCCGGGACTCTGGCGCTGTTAAGAGAGTTGCTCGATAAAACAACGCTGCCCATGGTGGTAGATGCCGGTGGGCTGGGGGCACTGGCTTTGGACACGAATCTCTTCAAAAATAAGAAGGCACCCCTGATTGTTACTCCCCACCCGGGAGAGATGGCCCGTCTAAGCGGAACAGAGACCTCCGTTATTCAGCGGGAGAGATGGAAATTTGCCGCAGAAAAAGCGCAGGAGTGGGACAGTATTGTCGTGCTGAAAGGAGCACATACTGTTACTGCTCTACCGGACGGAGAAATTTTTATCAATCCAACGGGAAATCCTGTTCTTTCCACTGCGGGGTCCGGAGATATTCTTACGGGGATAGTGACGGCACTGGTGGCCCAGGGGCTCCCTCTGCAGTGGGGAGCTGTTTGTGGGGCTTATCTCCACGGTCTGGCCGGAGACTTGCTGGCAGCCCAGACCGGTGAGAGAGGGCATATGGCAGGCGACCTGCTATCCTTTATTCCCATGGCGCTGAACCGGACGGCAGAACTTTCTTTTTCTGAGCCGGGAAGCCTTTACCCCGTAAAAATTATCAGTTAAAAGATTTTTGCAAGGTAAGCCGCTTGGCTAAATTTTCGAAGCAGCCGTTTGAGTACGAAGATAATTTACTTAAATCGTTGCTAAAATATGGTGTTCATGTTATTCTTATCTTGTATATATTAAGGAAAAAGCGGGGAAAACAGGGCGTGGTAGAACCGGTTGTTGATATCCGGGATCTTACTTTTACATATAGCGAAAATTCCATTCCGGCACTGATCGATATAAATTTTAAGGTGTTACCTGGTGAGTTTGTAACCATTACCGGGGACAGCGGCTGTGGTAAATCTACTCTGGCACTATGCTTGGCCGGTTTTATCCCCAGTGCTTTTCCCGGCAAGATGCGCGGTACGGTTTGCATACAGGGAAAGGAGACAGGGGAATACCTTCACGGAGGACTTTCCGGGATTGTAGGACTCGTTCAGCAGGACCCGGAAGCACAACTCTGTACACTGAGTGTTAAAGACGAGGTTGCTTTTGGTCTGGAGAACCTCTGTTTTGCTTCGGAAAAGATAAGAGAAAATGTACAGTTTGCTCTGGCTGCAGTTGGGGCGGAAGCGTTGTTGGATAGAAAAGTACACACCCTCTCCGGAGGAGAAAAGCAGAGGGTTGCCATAGCTTCCGTTTTGGCCATGAATCCTTCCCTGCTGATCCTGGATGAACCGACAGCTAACCTGGACCCTCACTGTACGGAAGAGGTCCTGCGAGTGCTGGAGAATTTGAAAAAAAAGCGCAAAACCTCCATTATTGTTATTGAACATCGTCTGGACCGGCTACTTCCTCTTTCCGACCGACTGGTGGTAATGAAAAGAGGCAGAATAGTTGCTGAGACTATCCCGGCAGTAAACGGAAAACCGGATGCTCTTACGACAAGTGCAGTAAGATTGCCGCCCGTATCTTCTGATGAAATTCGACCCGGTGTTTCCCTTTTGCAGACCGACAGAATTTCGAATAATCCTCTCCTCGTTGTTGAAAATCTAAGCGCAGGTTACGAAGGGAAAAAAATTCTTGAAGACATCAGCTTTTCCGCTTATCCCGGAGAAATTATCGCTCTTATGGGTGATAATGGCTGCGGGAAAACGACGCTGCTGCTGGCTTTGCTGGGAGTTCTACCCCTGCTGAAAGGGAAAATTTTTTTCGGGGGAGAACAGATTTCCATGATGAAGGTTAACCGGCGGGCTCGTAGCATGGGCCTTACTTTTCAGAATCCCAATCACCAGATTTTTGAGAATACCGTCTTGAAGGAAGCCCGGCTCCCTTCATTTTTTTTGAAAGATAGCTCCTGCAGCGAAGACGAACAGGAAATAATGCATTTCTTGGAAAAGTTTGACCTGCTGCAATACAAGGATAAAATTCCCTTTGCCTTAAGCCTGGGGGAGAAAAAGCGTCTCACCCTTGTCTCTGTTCTGGCTTACTCACCGAAGCTTCTGATTCTTGATGAACCCCTGGTAGGACAGGATAGAGATCGTTTAAAGCTCCTTCTTGACGCACTGCTGGACCATAGCCGAAAGGGCGGCCTGACAATAATGATCTGTCACGAACCAGCTATTGTGGCTTCCTGGTGCCGGCGTATTCTATTCCTGGAAAAAGGCAGGCTGCGAATCAATGCCCCAACAGAAGTAGCTTTGGAAAAATTGTCTGAGTTAGGTCGGGATGAATATCTTCCTCCTTATGGATATACCGGTTTAACCTATGGGGAAAGGATGCCCGGATGATGAACATTGACAGTTATAATGCCCGCAGAAAAACGGCTTCCCGGACAATAAAAGCATTTTTCCCAGGTCTAAGTTACGTAGATGGTTCCACGGTATTGCACCGGGCTCATCCTTTAGTCAAATTAGCATTGCTGCTTTCATTCAGCTTAACGGTTTTTGCTCTTTCCCCTTTTTTGCCGTCCGTCATACTCTTTGTGTTGCTTATGACCGGTTATGGACTGGCAGGACTGGGGTTGACTTTTTTCTCACGCAAACTGCGCTTTATTTTTATTTTTGGATTTATAATTTTTATAGTCCAGATTTTATCGGTAAGGGAAGGTTTCCTGTTCTGGACGGTTTCCCTGGGAAAGATCCACCTGGATGTTTGGTCGGAGGGTTTCTGGGGAGGGCTTAGTATGATGATGCGCTTTGTTAATGTTATTGGTTCCAGTTATCTTTTTGTGGCAACAACAGATCCGAACCGCCTTGCTTATGCCCTGATGCAAGTGGGCTTGCCGTACAGGCTTGGTTTTATGTTAATTACCGCTCTACGTTTCATTCCTCTTTTCCATATGGAACTGGCACAAGTCCGTAATGCACAGATGGCTAAGGGAATAGAGCTTGAAGGGGTTTCTCCGCGCAAAATGATCAAATACGTAAGATATCTACTGGTACCACTGGTTATTTCTGCTCTGAGCAAGGTTGATTTGCTGGCCATATCTATGGAGAGCAGGGCTTTTGGGCTATACCCAACCAGGAGCTATATGGAGACGCAAGTGCTTTCCCCAAAAGACCGATTTCTCCTTCCGGCAATTCCTGTTTTGTTCGCAGCTTTTTATTTTTTCTTCCAAAGATAAAAATAGTATTTTAATACCTAAAACTCTTGTTTAACAGGACAAGAGTTTTTTTTATTTGAACAGTTTAATTACTTTGAAATGATTGCAGTAAAAAATAAAGTTTCTTTTTTCCGGGAACTATAAGTTATAAAAATAATAATAGGGATATACATTAAATATGAATAGGTTTTTTGATTTTGGAGATGGTAAAGATGGTATTAAAACCTGGCAGGATAGTAATAGTGCTGCTGATCTTGCTGTTATGTGCAGGCTTTTTATATTTTTATCCTCGCCAAAGCTTAAATGCGGAAAATATTATCCATAGAACGCTGAAAAAAGAAAAAAATATTACCAGTTATTATCTAATGCTGGAAATGGAATTTAATCAGGGAAACAAGATCCGGGAACATTTCGTGCAGGTCTGGTATACATCTCCGCATTTTTTCCGGGTCGAATTTTTCCCCAGTTATCCGGAAAAAAACGGGCAACCTGATCAGGTCATCATATCCGACGGGGTGAAAATATGGCTTTTCAGCCCGGAAATGGGCGATTATTTTGCACTAAGTCCCAGCTTGCAGGAACTTACCCCCACCCCTTTTTTATTGAATACATTTGTAGAAGGACTTGCCAAGTCGCGGGAAAGTGAATTTTTAGGAATAGAGAAAAAGGAAAAAAATGCATATTATCTGCTACGGGTTATCCCTCCGGTTTCCGGGAAAGAGCATGCCTATGAGGAAATTTGGTTGGAAAAAAGGACTCTTCTTCCTGTGCAGATCATTAGCTATGACCAACAAGAACAAGTGCAGCAGCGAGTTTTATTTCACAAAACTGTTCTTAATGCCGATAACCCTGAAGAATTATTTAAAATTGATGAAAAAGGCGGCGCAGTAAGCCAGTGACCAAAGTATACGAACCGTTTTTAATAAAACAGGAAAATGAGGCAGCTACGGATGCAGAAATATTACAGAGGAAAATAAGATCGCTTCTGGGAACAAACCTGGATAAAGTTGAAGAAATTCTTCAAGATTATCCGACTTCCGGAAAAGGGTTATTGCGTGAACTGGCGGATTATATCTTAACCTGCCGGGGGAAGCGGATGCGTCCGATTTTATTGATGTTGTGCGGAAATCTTGGAGCGGTTGTCGAAGATTACTCTATGGTCAGGGCGGCGGCGGCAGTTGAACTTATTCATACAGCCTCTTTGATCCATGATGATGTGATCGATGCATCCCTCAAGAGAAGAGGGAAACTTTCACTGAATAATATCTGCGGCAACCGGTCGGCAGTTTTAGTAGGGGATTTCTTTTTTGCCCGGGCTTTTGAACTTATTGCTTGTTGTGGTGATTTCGAACTAAATATGCTTCTTACGCAGGCGATCGGAGCAATGTGCGAAGGCGAGATAGAGCAGGCCAGACTGGCATTTAACCCGATGATTTCAGAAGAGGATTATTTTGCCAATATTTATCGTAAGACCGCTGTTTTGCTTGAAGCTTCCTGCGGGGCAGGAGGACGCCTGGCTGCCCTGGATGAGCAGAATATACAGAAGCTGGAATCTTTTGGCCGAAACCTGGGTCTTGCTTTTCAGATTACCGACGATATCCTTGATATTGTTGGAGAGCCCTCTATTACCGGCAAACCGGTGGGAAATGATCTCAAGGAGGGAAATATTACGCTTCCCCTCATCTATATCCTTAAGGATCCTTATTGGGGGCCATGCCTGAGAGAAATAATTAACAAAAGAGATTTTTCTCCCGCTTCTTTGGAATTCCTGAAAGATCCATCTTGCAGCCGGGTTCCTCTTGAATCGGCTCGTTTAAAAGCTCTCCATTTCATTGAGAAAGCCCTCGAACATCTCTCCGGGTTTAAAGACTGCCCTGCTAAAACGGTCATGAAAGAACTGGCCAATTCTATACCCAATAGAAATTCATAGAAATCGGTTGAGACCTTTAAATTAGACCTCTTTCCCGCAGCAAGCGGCAGGCATAAAACATGACAAAGGTGTCTTTTTCTCCTGTTGCCGACAGAAGACGGCGGGCGCTTTTTTCCAGCCCCTGACTTTTAATTTTCGGATCCGATAGGTAGAGAGCCAGGAGACCCTTGACCACGGTACGGTGGAAAGCGGGTTCCGGCATTTCTTCTGCCCGGCGAAGTGCTTTTTCAACAAATACCTCCATTCGGTAGAGACATTGCTCTTTACCGGAATAAAACGAAACAAAATTTAAGTCTTTTTCACGTTGATCCTCTTCCTGATCGATAAAATAGTCCAATAAAATATGTAATCCACAAATCCAGGGAAAGTAACCGTTAAAGAGCGTTTCAACTTCATCCGGGTTAATTTCTTGGCGGGAAGCTAATGCCAGGAGAACAAATATTCCCAAAGTGGAACCTGACGCTGCGGCAAACTCATTCCAGTAGAGGTATGGAAATTTTTTTTGATATCTTTGAAACCATTTAACCAGGTAACGGGAGCGGTTCTCTACTGAAAGGTGTTTGAGGGCCTGAAGGTCACTATAAAGAGCAGCCAGGAAAAAAAGTTTATCTTTGACTTTTTTATAGCCGGGGAGTTTACGGAGCATCTCCCTGCTTTTTTTGACCAAATTTTCCAGATATCCTCCGTCCTCATTGATGAAATAAAAGCGGTAATAGTCTTCGTTATTTTCATTCTCAGATTGTAGAGCTCTCAACATGGACAAATGCAGATAGCGAAAGCCCCTCTCTCTGAAGGTATCTTTTTCCATTTCCGTCAAATATGGTCTGTCCTGCTGCAATGAAATCCTGTCACAAAGATTGTCCAGGTAATCACTGATAGTCTGATAAGAGACGATTAAGGGGATGAGCTTTTCAACTGCCGTTGGTTGGAGCAGGGAAAAAACGGCTCCTCCCTGACAATGGAACCGCTTCGAGTTGATGCTTTGCAGAGCCTGTTTCCGCAGAAAAGGGGAGGGGCAGGCTTGTAGAGATTGCTTCCAACCCTGCAGTTCCTTTTCCACCGCAGGCAGAACCTTTCCAACAAGGCGAATTATAAGCAGCCACTGTATCAGGTGACTTTGCATCATATTTATTCCTGCTTTCTTTTTATTACATTTTAAACGATTCTACAGGGTGTTATACAAAAAAGACATAAAAACCTGGGAAAATTACGGTTTGCACAGGCACAAAATAACTCTTTAGCCATAAAATAATAGTAACGATATTTCTTCTAGAGCATTGGAAAGCGAGGAAATGCAAATGCCATTCCCTAAACTTGAGGATGTTTCTATTATTCTTGCCGCTTATAACGCGCTTAATTACTCCAAAGCCTGTCTGCAAACCATCCGGAAGTACACCCCGGAAGGCTATCAGCTGATCCTGGTTAATAACGGTTCAACAGATGATACCAAAGATTTTTTTGATCGTATTCCAGGAGCACATGTCATTCACAACACGAAAAACCTGGGTTTTCCCGGGGGATATAATCAGGGTATGCGAGCCGCTTCAACAAAATACTTGCTTCTCATAAATAATGATTGTTTGGTCAGCCATAATTGGTTGGACAATATGCTTTCCTGTGCTTTAAGTGAACGGGATATCGGTATCGTGGGACCACTGAGCAATCGTGTTCCCACCCGGCAACGGGTGGATAAGGAATTTAAGAACATGGATGAATTTTACGCTTTTACGGAAGAATTCAACCGGCCGGACAGCAGCAAGTGGTTTCCCGTTTCCAGGCTAAGTGGTTTTTGTTTTCTTATTCGAAAAGAAGTAGTAGAAAAAATAGGGTATTTTGATGAAGCTTTTGGCGCCGGAACCCACGAAGATGTTGATTATTGTCTGCGGGCAAGAAACGCCGGCTTTAAGCTTTTCTGTGCCGGTGATGTTTTCATCCATCATTTTTCCCATCAAACTTTTATTGCCAACAACATTGACCTCCAGGAAATATACCATTATAACAAATATTTGTTAAACCAGAAATGGAGCCTGTACAAGACAAAAAGCATTAAAAACACCAGGTAACAATTTTTTTAACTGCGCATAAACTATAGAAAACTTATGAAAGGGGGAATTATCTTGGTTAATATTATGAATAAACCCGAACAGGTTCTGAAAATTAGACTTGGTCGCCGGGGTTACAGCCTTGAAGATTGTAAAGAATTGTTGGAAAACAGGAGAGGAGATGTTTCGCTTATCAACAAACGAGGTTCACTCAAGACCAGTTTAAAAGATACCGGCTCAATAAGACATTGTTGAAAAAGATAGAACTGACCGGGTCGTCAGATAGCCCAGGATAATTAGTTATCGTCCGAGTTGAGACCAGATACATGAATTGAATGATTAAAACAGGCTGAAACTTTAAGGCCTGTTTTAATGTTGATCACACCCCCAAGTGAGGGATGAAAATGAAGGGATTAAAAAAAGAAGAAAAAAATGGATATTTGCCCATATTTACAGACCGATTTTTCTTTTTTTTATTTTATTTACCGCAAGTAGTTTTTGTAAAAGTTGAAAATGTGCAGGCTGAATGCCAAAAAACTTCCGATGGGGAATTACCGTACATATGGGGTCGTTACGAAATATGGATAGGTCTTCAAAAAAAAGAACGTAAAAATGATAATTATCAACTAAGAGTATTTACTCGTAATTTTCTTTTTCTTATCAATCCTTCAACCGGTTATGGTAAAGGATATCCGGAGATTAAAGAATTGCAATGTGAAACTAAACATGAAATACAAGTGAACCGTCTCTGGAAACTGCCGTTTTCAGGCAAAACATTCTTTATTCCCTGGAAAATTGCTGTAAAGGTCCAATTACTGTTCAGAGAATCTCAGAAGGAGAAGTTTTGCAGCACCTTTTTACCTGAAAACGAGGAAAATAATGAGCAAAACGAGCACAAGCATATAATCGAGTTTTTTGAAGAAGAACTTTTTGCAGGTTTTACTCTGGCGGAAGCTCATAAAGCTCAGGAGGAAGAAAAGAATCGACCGGACTTGACAATATTCGGGGAAGATGATGCACAGGATATTGAAATTGTTGAAGTTCTTGATGTTGAAGAAGAGGAGGATAAGGAAAAAGAAAAGGACCTGCCGGAAGTTAGAGAGGATCTGGCAGATTTAATTGCTTTGGATGGCCGGAGCAAAAAAACTTCGCAGAAGTTGCTCAATTCTCATATCTGTCCTCCAAAAAGAAAAAAACGCTATTTATTTTATGATATTGTTTTGCGTCAATGGGAAAGTGAAAAAAATAAATGAAAAAAAGATGTAGATTTAATCTTTTTTAAAGAGTCGGGAGAAAAAGCCCTTATTTTTTGTTGACAACGTCATGTTCTTTTCCCGGCGTAGGTCCATGAGCTGTTCCTCGAGCTGCTTGATAATGTTCATTTGTTGGGCATTTTCTTCTCTTAATCGTTCTTTCTCTCTTTCATTCTTGGCTATCCTGTTCAGCAGTTCTTGATTCCGGATCGTTAGTTTTTCCTTTTCATCCTCAATACAACTCTGCAGCTCGAGTAATTTTTTTTTAAAAAGCTCCTCTGCTTGGTCCAAGGCGATATTTTTATCAGCGAGAATTTTCTCCAGTTCTTGAACTTTGGTCATTTCCCGCTCGCGAACTTTCGTCAGCTCTTTTTTTGTCTTTTCCAGCTTTTCTTGCAGACTAGTTTGGGATTTATACAGTTCTTTGGAGTGGTTCAGGAAATATGATGAAAGTAAATCAAGGCTGCGCAAGTGATCATTTAGGTTTTCTTTTTTTTCTCCTTTGTTACTACTCTGTAATAAACCTGGATAAAGTGTTACTTTCGGAGGGATATTGATGGTGTAAACGTAGGTTATGCCTGTATATTGAAGATGAGCGGGAAACCGGTGCGAGCGTAAGCGAGTTACTTTGGAAGGTCTTGTGTAAAGCAGTTCCCGGCTTTCATCCCAGGAACTGCCTCCATTATGGGAACAAATACTGGTTAAACCCTTTTCATTGGCTAAAACCATGTATAGTTGCTTGTTAGTGAAGTAAAGAGGAACAAGATATAGTAAATTTTCAGAAACTTGCCGGTGCTGAAAGTTTTTCCATTCTCCTTTTGTATTTCTACCGGCATAATTTAAAAAAAATGTTTCCTGTTCTTGACTAATCCAGGTTGTATGCCAGATATTATCCCGGTCGAGGAGGAAAGTTGGAGTATAAGGCTCCGGATGGAGACCTGTTCCGGGAAAGCCTGTCTTTTTATCCAGGCGACCGCTTATTCCATCTATTTTATCCCATGTTAATCGGAAATTGTCACCCTCTTGACGGCAATAAACGGTGTTGATGTTATTTTGCGGATCACTAAAAATCGATCCATAATTTGCTGTTGGATAGTAACCATAATCCAGAACAGATCGTTCCGGTTTTTTCCCTTGTTCATAACGATGGTAAAATAACCACCACATAAGTTTTTCCTGGTCCACAGCCCGATGGAGGACATGCAAGCGGTTGTCTGCATCAAAACTACAGGAAAGAAAAGTTATTGTTTTTGTGGGGTCTTCATATAAAATTTTAACATCTGCAGCAGGATCAAGCGGATTCAGATAAAATATTCTCCCCTCATTATCATAGCTCATAATTTTCAGATTGCCTTTACGGTCAAAAGCAGCTTCAAAACCGCCAATCTGCCTTGCGAAAAGATTTTGTGATTTTAATTCCCAGTGATTTTGAGCTTGCAGAAACAAAGAAACATGTCCGAAGGCATCGGTTACAAAATAGCATTGTTCTCCCTCAAATTCTGCCAGGAGGGGAATAATATCCGCTTTAAAAAAATTCCTGTTTGGCACATCCATCTGTATCTTCCTTATTGTTTCCTTTTTTATTATTACTCAGTTCTTCGTATGATTATGAGTTGACACTATCACTGCAGCGAAAAATAGTTCCAAAAATTACTATGTATATTATTTATTCCAATAAAAACAATAATTACCTGGCAATTGCCAGGTAATTATTGTTTTTACAGGATTAGACAAGTTCTTCCATTTTGTTAATAAAACGGACTTTTAATATAATACTAGACAGTAAATGAATGGAGGATTTAAAAATGAAAAGGAATTTTATCCTGTTTAAGGTTTTCCTGATTGTCGTGCTGTGTTCTTTAATCTCTTTTCCCTGCCAGGTTGCTGCTTTTCGTACTACCCTGGACAGGGGAGGCGTGACGGTAAATACTTCTGCCCAGGGCAGCAGTCCAATACCAACGACGCCTTCAACCCCTGCGGAGCAACCGGTGGATAATTCGCAGCAATCCGGTAACCAGACTCAGCAGTCTGTTAACCAGATGACAGGCAGCCGCAGCACGATATCCCGTTCCGGGGTTTATGTGCCTCCCGCTTCTTCGTCTTCTGAACCATCCGAGACGGACCCTGAGCCTTCACCGTCACAGGATCCCCAGGATCCCGAGGATCCCGACTCATCGCCAAACCTGCCGGAGGCCCCGCAGGCTCCTGCCTGGCTAACTGCGGATGAAGCCCAGGCTTATGTCTGGTTAAATGAACTGCGTTTGCAAAATAACCTGCCTTCTGTCTCCATTGACGCAAAACTTGTCGAAGTCGCCAGGATGAAGGCCCAGGACATGGCTGATAATAATTACTTTAGCCATGTTTCGCCCACTTATGGGTCCGTCAGCCAGATGCTGCGTAATGCCGGTGTTGTCTATAAAAGAGCCGGAGAAAATCTCTCCAAGGCAGGTAATATTAAACAGGCTCACCTGCAGTTGGAATACAGCACAAAGGGACACAGAGAGATCATGCTTAATTCCGGTTATAACAAAGTCGGTATCGGAGTTGTTTGTCTTAAAAATGTTCCGGGAATTGTCCTCGTGGAGATTTTTACAGACTAGAAAAAGAAGCTCCGTTACGGAGCTTCTTTTTTTTAGAGGACTCCTCTTGTATCAATGAGGAGCGAAACATTTTTTTGAATGCTCTGGTAGTCAATACCGTCATGGTCGGTCGTAATAACGGTACAATCAATTTCCTTAAGGGGAACCTTATCCAAGGGTTCACTGTTATAATTTTCCCCGGCTATTTCAATGTAGGAGACAAAAGGATCATAAAAGGATACAAGGGAATGATGCTCCCTGAGGATTTTGAACAGGTTAATGGCAGGAGATTCCCTGATATCGGGAACATTTTTTTTATATGTTATCCCTAAAAGCAAGATCCTGGCTTTGTTAAGTTCTTTTCCTTTTTCTTTTAAAGCTTTTTTGACTCTAATAAAAACTTGCCATGGTCTCTCCCTGTTTAAAGAAGTGGCCAGTTCCAAAAGCCGGCAAGGCATTCCTTGTAAACGGGCCTGCCAGGTTAAAAAATACGGGTCCGTTGTCAGGCAGTGCCCTCCGACGCCCGGTCCGGGGAAAAAAGGCATGAAACCAAAGGGCTTTGTACCTGCCGCATTAATGACTTCGTAAACATCAAGTTTGCTGCTGCGGCAGTAATTATCAATTTCATTAATAAACGCAATATTTAAACTACGAAAAGAGTTTTCCAGAAGTTTTACGGTTTCCGCAATTTCCGGGCTTGAAACTTTTATAACCGAATCGACAAAATGGCTGTAAAAGAGAGAAGCCAGCTTACCGGCTGTACTACTCATTCCTCCAACAATACGGGGGGTGTTTTTCAAGGTAAAATTATTATTTCCGGGATCTATTCTTTCCGGGGCATAAACAAGATAAAAATCTTTGTCGTGGAAAAGCCCGCACTGTAAAAAGAGAGGGTATATTTTTTCTCGCAGAGCCCCGGGAGAAATCGTGCTTTCGATGATAACCAGTTTTTTTTCGGGGATATGGCGTGCAATCTCCTGTGCAGCAGATTGCACAAGTGAAATATCCGGAGTGAAATCATTTGTTACAGGGGTGGGGACGCAAATAATGGCAACATCGCATTTTCGCAGGAGACCGAAGTCAGTAGTCAGCTCTATCCCGTCGAGAGAGTTTTGATCAAGGAAAGGGATCTCCAGGTATCCATTTTTTAAGCGTTCTATCTTTTCTCTATCAATATCGATCCCAATTGTCTTGAAGCCCTTTTGTACCAAGGCACCGGCCAGGGGTAGACCGACATATCCCAGACCAAGTACTGCTGCTGTAATTTCCTTTTGGTTAATTTTTTGTGCTAGATCCATGGAACCCATCCTTTATATTTTCATCGAACTGTTCATACGTTTATTCTATTCCCGTATGGTCTTTTTGGTGAAAAAAAGGGGCATCATATGATGCCCCTTTTTTATAGGAGAATGATACACTATTTTTTAATCTATTTCTTGCAGTACTTGTGTTATGAGAGAAATATCCTCTTCTGTCAGACCAGGATACATCGGAAGAGCCAGGGAAGTCTCCGCGATACTTTCCGCAACAGGAAAATCCCCTTTTTTGTAGCCCAGTGAGGAGAAGACCTTTTGTAAATGCAGAGGCAATGGATAATAGATGCCGCAGCCGATTTGCTTGTTTAATAGTTGTTCCTTCAGCAAATCCCTGCGAGGATGCAGTAGAACAAATAGATGATAAACATGTGTGCTTTCCGGATTACGGCGGGGTAAAAGGCAAGGTGTGTTTTGTAGATAATATTCATATAAACGGGCGGCTCTTTTCCTCCGGCTATTATCTTCGTCGAGATGTTTTAGGAAAATACGCAAGATGGCTGCCTGAATTTCATCTAGTCTACTGTTTAAACCTGCTGTTTCATGGAAATATTTTTTTTCGCTGCCGTGTGTGCGCAAACTCCTGATTTTTCGGGCCAGCTTCTCATCGTTTGTCGTTACCAGACCTCCATCTCCCATGCAGCCCAGGTTTTTAGTTGGGAAGAAGCTAAAACAACCCGTGTCGCCAAGTGTCCCTGCCTTTTTACCCTTGTATTCCGCCCCGATGGCCTGACAGGCGTCCTCAACGACTGCTAAGTTGCAACTGCTTGCGATTTTCAAAATACTATCCATTTCGGCAACCTGGCCGAAAAGGTGCACAGGTATAATTGCCCGTGTCCTTGATGTAATGTTCTTTTGCAGAAGAGCAGGATTTAGATTATAACTATCAGGGCTGATATCAACAAAAACCGGTTTTGCTCCGACGCGTAAAATTGATCCTGCCGTGGCGAAAAAAGTATATGGTGTTGTGATGACTTCATCTTCCTGACCGATACCCAAAGCCATGAGTGATAGAGTTAAAGCGTCGCTGCCGCTGGCCACGCCGATAGCGTACCTGCAGCCTAGATAAACTGCTATTTCCCTTTCCAGCGCCTCCACGTTGGCTCCTAAAATATATTGACCGCCTGCCATAACCTCCTGCACAACCATATCAATGGAGGTTTTATTCCGGCGATAGCGTTCCTGAATATCAACCAGGGGAATGTTCATGGTAACCCCCTCCCTATAACTGTAATCTTTGGGACTTGAATAATTGAGCCGGTACTCCTTTATAAGCCCTGTGAGGCAGCGTATCCCTCGTAATAACGGAACCTGCTGCAATGTAAGATCCGGTTTCGACAATAATTCCCGGTAAGAGAACAGCACCGCCTCCAACCCTGGCACCTTTTTTGATTAAAGGACCCCTTTTTTCTTTTAATCTTTTTTCACCACGGCCCATATAATTATCATTGGTGGTTGTAACCATTGGCCCTAAAAAGACGTTTTCTTCCAATACGGTATAAGCTGTCACGTAAGAACCTGTTTGTATCTTGCTGTGATCTCCCACTGAGACATTGTTTTCCAGGCAAACACCGCGACCGACCAGAACATTATTTCCCAGATGACAATTTTCTCTGATAAATGCCTGTTCTCCAACCAGGCATTCCGCTCCCAGAATACTGCCTGCGAAAAGAAGGGAGAGACTGCCGATAATAGTATTCTCGCCTATCTTGAGAGGATGAAGCGGTTTTTTATAGGATAAAGTGCTGCTTGCCGCCAGGTGGGGTTGCCGGCCGAGAATGCAGTTGTCTCCGACAATACAACCGGAAGCAAATTCCGTAAAGGGATAAATAATTACGTTGTTGCCGATAACGACATTGTTGCCGAAGGAGACTCCTTCACCGATAACGACACCCGATCCTACGCTGCTGTTATTATTTCCCTGTTTTTTGCTGGACAAAGTTTCCACTTCCTTCAGACTTTTCCTGTACATATTATTATAATATTGTTCATACCATAAACCGTTACACTTATGCCAGGAACCTTTATGCACGGATCACAGTATACTAATAGTCTAGAGTCTAAGTTTATAATCAAAAGCCGTATTTGACTTTTAAAATTGGAGATGACAGTGATGTTTGGGGTAGGTATCGTCGGGAGCAGTGCGATAGCCGGGAAACATGCTGCGGCTGTTAAAAATATTGTCGGCCTGGATTTGCGCACAGTCTGTGATATCAATCAGATTCAGGGAAAAGATTTTGCCGTGGAGTATGGAATTGGTTATTGTTATGATTACAATGAACTGTTAAGGGATGAAAAAATCCATCTTATCGCAATTTGTACGCCAAACTGGCTGCATGCACCTATGGCGGAAGCAGCGATGCTGGCGGGAAAACATGTCCTGGTGGAAAAACCTCTGGCGCTAGGCGTACAGGAAGCCCGTCATTTAATGGAACTCAGCCGGCAAAAAAGAGTCCAACTGGGGGTAGCCTACCAACTGCGCTTATTGCATCATATTAAAGCTGTTAAAAAAATATTGGAGGGGGGCTCTCTGGGTGTTGTAAACCATTTTCTCTTATCTCTGCGTTTAAACCGAAACGCTGATTATTTCCGCAAATCCCTCTGGCGCGGTCAAAGAGCAAAAGACGGTGGTTTACTTTATAATCAGGCCATCCATTATCTTGATTTAATTCACTGGTTTCAGGGACCGTTTCAAGTATTGACTTCGTACATGACAACGAGAAAGCCCTATATGGAAACTGAAGATCTTGTTATAGCTTTGCTGGCCAATAAAGAAGGTACAGCAGGGATTGTTGAGGCTTCCATTTCGATCTATCCACAAAGCATGGGGTGCACGTTAAGTATTTTTGCAGAGAAGGGTACGGTTATACTTGATGGAATGGCGCTTGATCGAGTGTCTTACTGGAAGGCGAGTGTGCCGGCCCCTCTTTCCGAAGACAGTTCCCGGGGGCATGAAAAGTTGTATGATGATTTTTACAGGAATCTTGTGCGGGGGAGCGTTCCTGCAGTTTCAGGGGCAGATGTTTTGGGAAGCATGGAATTGATAGAAAAGATAATCCTTTCTTCCTTAACAGAAAAAAAACAGGCAAATAGCGAAATGCGGAAGGAAACGGCAGAAAATGACGCGGGTTTTAATTAGCGGTAGCGGCGGTATGTTAGCCCGGGCTTTGCAACAGAGCTTTGAACGCGACTTTGTGCTGGCCATACCAAGAGAGGAAATGGATATAACGAATTTGCAGGATACCTTGAAGACAGTTCATGATTTTAAGCCGGATATTATTTTAAATCCGGCAGCTTTCACCCGGGTGGATGATAATGAACTATTTCCGGAAAAGTCTTTCCTGGTCAATGCCCTGGGAGCAGGGCATATGGCTACGGCAGCGCGGCAAATAGGTGCGCGACTTGTGCACTTCAGTACGGATTATATTTTTGACGGGAAGCGGAAGGTTCCCTACAGGGAAGGGGATTTGCCGAATCCTCTTTCTGTTTATGGGGCTTCCAAGCTCGCCGGGGAGAAGCTGGTCAGAAAGATATGCAGTGAACATTATATTGTTCGCACATCCTGGTTGTTTGGGTATAAAGAGGGAAATTTTATTAACTATATTCTGCAGAGTTTAAGAGAAGAAAAATTTGTCCGGGCTGCCATGGATCAGGTGGGTTCTCCCACTTTTGTTTCCGACCTGGCCGGGGCAGTAAAAGTATTGGTGGAGGAACCCGCATACGGAACTTATCATCTTACTAACAGCGGTTTCTGCAGCCGCTATCAGTTGGCCAGGGAAATTGCCCGGTATAATGGTTGTTCTGAAAAGATGATTCTCCCGCTAAAAATGGATGACCTTAATTTAAAGGCCAGGCGGCCCTGCTATACCGTTCTGGATAATCGTTGCTGGCGGGACAGGGGGTTTCATCCTCTGAGAGATTATCATCCTGCTTTAGATGATTTTTTAAAAAGATAATTAAAAAAGAAGGGATAGCGCACCAGCGTCTATCCCTTCTACTATTGGGGCCGATCTTAAAAAGCGAGCTTAAGTATCCATCTGTTAAAGCTGATCAGTATCAGGCTGCGGAGGGAAGAGAGTATCTACAGGTGGACATTCAATTTCTATTTGTTGCGGTGCCGCTTCACAAGGTCTGGGGATGCAGTAGCCGTAAACCGGAACTAAGAGCTTGACAAAGGCTGTTACTTCAATGACTTTACAGACTTTAACAGTGCAAATCACGGATGTTACCGGATCTCCGGGAGGAACCGTTTCCGGAGAACAGTAACAGGTAAAGTTGACGACTTCGCAAAAAACGAACGGGCCTCCACCAGGACCAAAAAGAACGCCGGAGGGTGGTACGTATAATTGAACCTGGTTAAAAAAGTCGGTAATAGTTTCCGTAAATGAGCAAAGAAGAACTGGAGGAGTAAAGCTGTCATCATATAATGAGATCGTTATTTGAATTTCTTGCCTGACGGTAACAATCCTTATGTTGTCACTAATTGGTGGACTAACGTCGACCACGAAACACTCAGCGGAAATAACCGCACATTCAACCCGGTCCACCCGTGTTAAATCCACATTTTCACAGGGTGAGCCTAGCCCGGTTGGGATTGCAAAGCTTCTGATTATGACATCTTCTTTGAAACATTGATCGAAAACTTTTTCAACTACCATACAATCAATTTCAGTAGTCGGGGGGCATTCCCTCTGACCTGTATAGGTGTTGATGGGACAAAGACCAGGCTGTAGGAATTCACCGCTTACAGGGTCAATTGCTGGACCTGCCATTTTTTTCACTCCTTTCTAATCAGGGACGTATACAACTAAAGATGAAAAATTTTCTCGTTTTTTGTCCCTGTTATTTAATTTTATAGTATGAGTAAGAAGAGATTTTGTTACTTAGATTTTGGGCTATTAATTAACCATTTTATAGTATGAACCATAGAATAAAAAAAACGGTTAGGAGGTTAAGCAATGCCAGGAGGAAAGAAAGAAGCTGATCATCTATCCAGAAGTATGTTAAGGCGAAGAAGTGTTCTTACGGGAGACCGGGCTGTTTCGTATTTTCGTGTGCAGGATGTACCGCAAAATTTAACTGAGGAAGAATATAATAAACGGTTGGCAGAAATTAAAAAATTGGCCGGATTCGGCTGAAATAACAGAGGACATCAAGTTCAGCTTGATGGTCTATCAGGCAAATTAACAAGTAACAGATACATACTTAACAACTCAAGAGATAGTAATACGTGATTTTTCAGTTCTGTATTCCGAATACTTAAGCAGATATACTTAACCCGGGAAGGGGCTGCGATAGGAGTGGATATTAAGTGTTGCATTCAATCTTGGTGACTGGGGGAGCCGGTTTTATCGGCAGCAATTTTTTATTATATATGGTTCCTCGTTACCCAGGGGTTTCTTTTATCAATATGGATAAACTGACTTACGCATCCGACCTCAGTAATCTTAAAGAAATCAGCACCTGTAGTAACTACTTCTTTTTCTGTGGTGATATTAGCAATCAACAAGACGTTGATGATGTCATGAAAGAAAGAGTGGAAGCTATCGTTAATTTTGCAGCTGATTCGCATCTAGATAACAGCATCGTTGCCCCTCGAAACTTTATCGATTCGAATATTTGCGGCTGTTATTATTTATTGGAAGCGGCAAGAAATAACAAAATTAAAAAATTTCTGCAGGTTTCCTCAAATGAGGTTTACGGTTCACTGGGTAAAAACGGTTTTTTTACGGAAGAAACCCCTATGGCTCCCAATAACCCCTATTCCGCCGGCAAAGCATCCGCTGATTGCCTGACCCGGGCTTACCATAGGACATACAATTTGGATACATGTATTACACGTTCGGTAAATAATTATGGTCCCTATCAGCAGAGGGAAAAATTCATACCCAGTGTCATTTATCATGCTCTGTGCGATGAACCTATTCCAGTGTATGGGGATGGAATGCAGGTGAGAGATTGGATTTTTGTCCGGGATCATTGCCGTGCCCTGGAACAGGTTCTTTTTCATGGAAAGGCGGGTGAGGTCTATAATATAGGTGCGGAGGAAGAGAGAACCAACCTGGAACTGGCGGGTTCTATTCTGCATATTTTGGGAAAATCTCCCTCTCTTTTAAATTTTGTTCCCGATCGTCCCGGTCACGATAGAAGATATGCCGTTAAAGCTGAAAAAATTAAAAAAGAGCTTGGCTGGGAGCCCAGGAGTGTATTGGAAGTGGCTCTGCAGCAAACGGTGGCGTGGTATGTGCGTAAGTATAAAGCTGAATTGTCATGTTAACCGTTTTCATAATGAAGAGATAGTGATGTTTGAGGCAGAGCTTAATTCTTCTACTCCGGCAGGAGCGCTGGAGTAGTTTCATTTGGGAGGTAAATTACTGTTTAATTGATTGCACAGGTGGGGGTCTAGATGGTATAATGAGCGAGAAACGGGCCAAAGATGGGCTATTTACCCTTATTACGGAGGTCGCTGCCAATGGAACGAATAATAAAGGTCGGGCTTTTAGGTCTGGGAACAGTTGGTTCGGGAGTTTTACGTATCCTGGAGATCAACAGCGAAGAGGTAACCCGTAGAGCCGGGGCAAAAGCGGAGATTAAAAAAATTCTGGTCAGGGACCTGGAAAAGAAAAGGTCTGTGCCTGTTGATGCAAAACTGCTGACCACAGATCCCTGGGAAGTCATTCGGGACCCGGAAATAGAAGTTATTATTGAACTGATCGGGGGAACAGTAGCGGCACGCAGCTATGTGGAAGAGTCCCTTCGGGCAAAGAAGTATGTTATTACCGCTAACAAGGACATGATGGCTCTTGCCGGGGGAGAGCTCCTTTCTCTGGCTAAAGAAGCAGGCCGGAATATTTACTATGAAGCCAGCGTCGGCGGAGGAATTCCTCTGATCAGACCGCTTAAACACAGCCTTGGGGCCAATAAGATTATCAGCCTCATGGGAATCATCAATGGGACTACCAATTATATCCTTACCCGTATGTCCCTGGAGAAGATGGACTTTCAAACTGCGCTTCAAGAAGCCCAGGAAAAAGGTTTTGCCGAACAGGATCCCTCCAGCGATCTGGATGGTAAAGATGCTGCTTACAAACTTTGCATCCTGGCCGGCCTGGCTTTTAATAGCCCGATTCGCTACAATGATATTCACGTTGAAGGGATCAGGGGTATTGGGCAGAGAGATATTTTTTATGCCGAGGAGCTGGGTTTTATACTGAAACTCCTGGCTATTGGGGATGAACTGGAAGGAGGTCTGGCTTTACGGGTGCATCCGACACTTATTCCTTCCACGCATCCTTTGGCGGGAGTACTTGACGAAAATAATGCCCTTTACTTAGTGGGAAACGCGGTGGGAGAGGTGATGTTTTACGGACCGGGAGCCGGCTCCATGCCGACGGGAAGTTCTGTTGTCGCCGATCTTATTGACGTAATACGCAACATAAACCACCAGGTAGAAAACGGGATTATGGAGATGGATTTTCGTGAGAAGAAAATTGTTCCGGTGGAGATGCTTTCTTCCGCTTTTTACCTGCGTTTACAGGCTCACGACCAGCCGGGAGTCTTTGCCGGTCTGGCCAATGCTTTTGCCGATGAGGCGGTGAGCCTGGACCGGATTATTCAGAAACGTAGCGAGGCGGGCCGGGCAGAAATAGTTCTTGTTACGCATGTTGTTGAAGAGAGAAGTTTTAACCGTGCCCTGGAAAAAATTAAGGAATTTCCCGCGATCGAAAAAATAAACAGCCTCTTCAGGGTTATAGAGAGTTGAGCATATTATTGGCATAAATAGGAAATATGTAAAAGAATATACTCGGCAGGAATAAAACCTTACAACGTTGAATAACTATAAATATTAATCGTATTGATTCATTTTATTCCAGGCTGGTAGGCTAAACTTTTTTCTTTGAAGAGAATCTTAAATACCGCTGGTGAGAAATTATGGCTACCATTTATAATCTGGGGAGGCCTACCTGGGCAGAGGTCAATCTATCCCGCCTGGCTTCCAATGTGAGGGAGTTCAGACGCATACTGCCTCCCGGTGTTCGGATCATGGCCGTTATTAAGGCTGATGGATACGGTCATGGAGCATATGAGGTTTCCCGTGCCGCTCTGAAAGAAGGGGCCATGATGTTGGGGGTTGCCTCTCTGGAGGAAGGGCTGGAACTGCGGCAGAAAGGGATCGGTTCTCCTATTTTAATTTTGGGGTATACTGATCCCCGACAAAATTGTCTTTTAATAGAAAATGATCTGACTCCGACTGTTTTTCAGTGGGAAGCGGCCTTTTCTCTCTCGGAGCAGGCTTTGGCATTGGGGAAACAGGTACCGGTTCACGTAAAACTGGATACCGGAATGAGCCGGCTTGGTTTACAGGAACCTGCCCATATACTTTCTTTCCTGGAGAAACTTTCAGGACTTGCCGGGATCCGGATTGAAGGATTATTTACGCACTTTGCCACGGCAGACGAGAAGGAAAAGAGCTTTCTGCATGAACAACTGCACAGGTTTAATACCGTGATCGAGGAGGGGGAGAAGAAGGGGATTCACATTCCCCTCAAGCATGCCGCCAACAGCGCGGCAGCAATTGATTTTCCCGAATCCCGCCTGGATATGGTCCGCATCGGTCTCGGTATCTATGGTTGTTATCCTTCAGGTGAGGTTTCCAGGGAGCAGATTGAGCTTCGTCCCGTTCTTTCCCTAAAGAGCCGCATCGTTCTTTTAAAAAAAATTTCTCCGGGAACTCCTGTCAGCTATGGGAGGACATTTACAGCGGCAGCGGAAACAATGATAGCTGTAGTGCCCCTTGGTTACGGGGACGGGTATAGCCGGCAGCTTTCCAATAAAGGGGTTATGCTTGTTCGCGGCCGGGATGTTCCGGTAATCGGTCGTGTTTGTATGGATTTAACCATGCTGGATGTGGGAGCGGTTCCAGGTGTTCAGGAGGGAGATGAAGTAGTAGTCTATGGGAAGCAGGGTTCCCGGGAGATTTCAGTGGACCGGGTGGCAGAACAGTTGGGGACGATTAGTTATGAGCTTCTCTGTAATATTAGCAACCGGGTTCCCCGGATCTACACCGGCAGCATATAAAAAATGATACAAAAAAGGAATACAATAACGGGTAATATTTCAAGTTCCGGGAATGATATGTAAGGTCTTATTTATATTATTTTTGGGGGTGCTTTCCTTGGCAAGAACAAAAAGGATTATGATTAGCCTGCCCCATAATCTCTTGCAGGAAGTGGATGGGGTGGTAGAGATGGAGAAGCGAACACGGAGTGAATTTATCAGGGAAGCCATGAGACTTTATCTCCAGGAACGAAGGAAAAAGCAGATTCGTGAACAAATGCAGGAAGGGTACATGGAGATGGCCCGCTTAAACCTGACCCTGGCTAATGAAGCCATTTCTGCAGAGAATGAGGCAGATCGCCTTGCCGAGGAAATCGTTAGTGGAGAGTGACGATAGTGGAGATTAAACGAGGTTTTGTTTTTTATGCCGATCTGAGTCCTGTTGTCGGTTCGGAGCAGGGAGGCTTCAGGCCGGTGCTGATTATCCAAAATAACGTAGGTAATAAGTTCAGTCCTACGGTAATTGTCGCTGCAATCACATCACAAATCCAGAAAGCCAAGCTCCCAACCCATGTGGAACTGCAGGCGAGAAGACACGGGCTGGAAAAGGATTCGGTTGTTCTCCTGGAGCAGATTCGAACCATTGATAAACAGCGATTGCAGCAAAAAATTACGGAACTTGATGATACAGTTATGAATTTTGTTGACGACGCTTTAAAGATCAGCCTGGGGTTAATTGATTTTTAATTTATTTTCTTTCTCTTTATATCTTTCTCTTTTAAAAGGGTAAGCTGCAGGATTTTAAGCAAAGCCGTTCTGTAGAGTACCCGTTTTTAATTTCAGGAGGAGGAATAAATAATGCTGCCTGTGGGGATCACATGCGGAAGCAGAGAAAAACCCCGTTACCTGAAGCTTTCCTGGGATTATATAAACGCAGTTGAACGGGCGGGGGGCTTCCCCGTCCCGCTGATGTTCTTCAGGCAGGAAAGTGCCCGCACAGCTATGGGGATGATCCGGGGATTGATTCTTTCCGGGGGAGGTGATGTCGATCCTTACTTTTTCGGGGAGGAGCCTCTTTCCGGTTGCGGTGAGATTTCCCCCCTCCGCGATAAGATGGAACTGGAATTGACAAAGTTGGCGCTTGAGGCTAAAATGCCCATCCTGGGAATTTGCCGCGGCGCTCAGGTGCTTAATATAGCCCTGGGAGGAGATATTTTTCAGGATCTCAGCCTGAAAAAAGGGCCGCTGCTGGAGCATATGCAAAAGGCACCGACATATCACCCCTTTCACCGCTTGACGATTATCGGTGGGACCAGGTTGAGTGAGATTCTTCCCGGCCATACTGAATTGAGGGTCAATAGCTTCCACCATCAGGCTGTCGGAAAATTGGGGGAAGGATTGATCATATCAGCTTATGCCACCGATGGTGTTGTTGAAGCGGTAGAGTCTACCAGGCATCCCTTTGCCCTGGGGGTGCAGTGGCATCCGGAAGCGATGGCCGGGAAAAACATTCCCGGCGGGCAAGAACTTTTTGACGCACTATTGCAAGCAGCCGCACAGTATTAATTAAGAACAGATAAGCTCCAGGGATTCGGGGACGGGAATTATTGCCTAACGACTGAACTTATGATATAGTTAATGAAAAAAATAAGTGATTGTTAGATGTAGCTTCAGGAGGTTAGGTGCAGATGGTTGAGACAAGCCGGTATAGAGTTCTGGTCAGCGATCCTGTTTCAGAGGAAGGAGTTCGGCTAATTCAAGAAGTTGCTCAGGTAGATATTCGGACAGGTTTATCTCCCCAGGAACTTGTTGAAATTATAGGTGAATATGATGCACTGCTGGTACGTAGCGGTACGCAGGTTACGGCGGATATCATCGCTGCCGGGAAGAGGCTGAAAGTCATCGGCCGGGCGGGCGTCGGGGTCGATAATATTGACGTGGATAAGGCCACGGAAGGGGGTATCCTTGTTGTTAATGCCCCCGAGGGAAATACTATTTCAGCTGCCGAGCATACTATGGCTTTAATGCTGGCTTTGGCTCGCAATATATCCCGTGCTTCCGCTTCCATCAGAGAAAATCTCTGGGAAAGAAGTAAGTTTCTGGGAATTGAATTATATAAAAAGAATCTTGGAATTATCGGGCTGGGAAGAATCGGCGGTGAAGTTGCCAAAAGAGCAAGAGCTTTCGGTATGCATATTCTCGCCTATGATCCCTATATCTCAACCGAGCAGGTGGAAAAGCTGGGAATTACCTCGGCAACTCCGGAGGAAATTTATCGGCAGGCTGATTTTATTACTCTGCATGTTCCCAAGACTTCTTTAACCCGTCATATGATCGGAGCTCCCGAATTGGCCATGATGAAGGATGGGGTACGCATTATTAACTGTGCCCGTGGGGGGCTGGTAAATGAAAAAGCACTGTACGATGCCATCCTTAACGGCAAAGTGGCCGGGGCGGCTCTGGATGTTTTTGAAGAAGAACCTCCCAAAGATAATCCTCTTTTCTCGCTTGATCAGGTCATCGGCACTCCGCACCTTGGAGCATCAACCCAGGAGGCACAGGTAAATGTGGCAGTTCAGGTCGCTGAACAGTTTGCCCATGTCTTCAAGGGTGAGCCTGTGCACATGGCAGTCAATGTTCCCGTGTTACCGCCGGAGTTAATGGCTGAAGTTGAGCCTTTCATTCCCCTTATGGAAACGATGGGCAACTTTTATATGCAGATTTTTAACGGAAGAGTGGAGAAGATTGAAGTAACTTACAACGGTGAAATTGCTTCTTATCCGCTTACATCCCTGACTACTGCCCTGCTTATTGGTTTTTTACGTTTCATGCTCAAGAGCAATGTAAACTTTGTCAATGCTCCTTTACTGGCCAGGCAGCGCGGGATCAAGGTAAACGAGATCTCCAGCAAGAGTGCGGCCTCTTTTCATAACTTGATCTCAGTTAAGGTTTTTACCGGCGGCACCAGCCAAACCATTGCCGGAACCCTTTTTGAGGGAAAAGATATCCGTATTGTACAGATCGGAGAATACCGTATTGAAGTAGTCCCCTCCCGTTACATGTTGGTAAGCCGCTACTATGACAAGCCCGGAATTATCGGAAGAGTCGGCACTATTCTGGGTGAAAACAATATTAATATCGGCAACATGCAGGTCGGAAGCCACAAAAGCAAGGGAGAAGCTCTTATGGTTCTCCAGGTGGATCAACCCATTTCAGAAGATATTTTAAAAGAGATTGAGAAAAGCGAACACATAATAAATACTTGTTTTGTGGAATTATAGTGTCAAGGAGAAGGAGGGTTTACGATGCCCATTTATGAATATCGATGCAACTGCGGTCATCAGTTTGAAAAACTCTGTCGTATGAACGATACCTCGGTTCAGTTGTGTCCAAAATGCGGAGGTGAAACCCGGAAAGTTGTATCTTTATTTCGAACCGGCCGGTCCTCCGACAGTTTTGGCGGAGATGATTATTCTTCCGGCGGCAGCAGTTGTAGCGGTTGCAGCAGCTCAAGTTGTGCCGGGTGCCGTTAATCAAACATTTATATCTGAGACTGCCGGTCAGCGTTATGTTTAAATTTGCTGTTCCGTCAAGCTTTTCCCGGCTTCCTGTTTAGGAAGCCTTTTTCCTTCAGTGAAACAATGGATACTACCTATTAAATTATCTATAGTACCCTGCGGAACTATTCATGAATTCTATTGTCGCCAAAAATAGCGGGTTGTTATAATATAACAAGGAAAGTTTGTTTTCAGTAGGGAAAGAAGGAAAAGGGGGCTTCCGATGAAACAGGCATATTTTACCTTTCCAACAACTTTTCAGGCTATTAAAGCGGAAAAAGCCCTTACGGGGGGGGATTGGGCCTTTAAAATGGTTCCCGTCCCCCGGAGCATCAGTTCCAGTTGTGGGACGGCTCTGCGTTGTCAACCGGAAGATGCCGGAGCTATCCGTGTTTTCCTCCGGGAGACGCTGGTGGAGACAGACGGTTACTTTGAGTTGGAAGAGGATGTTCCCTCCGGTTCCTGGTCTTTCTTTAAAAAAGAGGGGAATAAAAATTAAATGGAAAAAACATTAAAAAGTTGCTATCTTGATAACGCCGCCACCTCCTGGCCCAAGCCGGAGGCTGTTTACAAAGCTGCTGAGGTCTTCCTGCGACGAGGCGGTGCTAATCCCGGCCGTTCCGGACATACCCGCTCACTGGATGCCGACAGGCTGCTCTTTGAGACCCGGGAGAGAGCCGCTTCCTTTTTAGGCGCTGCTCAGCCTGAAGAGATTATCTTTACCTTTAATGCAACTGATTCCCTGAACATGGCTATCAAGGGAGTACTGGAACCCGGTGATCATGTTATCTATACCTCACTTGAACATAACTCTGTCCTCAGGCCGCTTGGCTCACTGCGTCAAAGAGGAGTTATTACGACGACAATGGTTTCCTGCGACTCATCAGGATGGCTGGATCCCCAGGATATTGAAAAAGCCATTCGGCCGGAAACCAGGCTGATCATCTGTACTCATGCCTCCAACATTATCGGCAGAATTCTCCCCGTGGAAGAAATTGGACTGCTGGCAAAAAAAAAGGAAATTCTCTTTCTTTTGGACAGCGCACAGACTGCCGGTGCTCTTCCTCTGGATCTTTCCCGGATTGGGGCGGATTTGGCTGCTTTTACCGGCCATAAAAGCCTCCTGGGACTTCCTGGAGTAGGGCTGCTCTATCTGCGCAGCGGTGTGAAAATTAAACCCTGGCGGGAGGGCGGCACGGGAAGTCGCTCAGAGGATGAGCTGCAACCGGAAATAATGCCGGATTACCTGGAGGCGGGGACAATGAATACTGTCGGTATAGCCGGGCTGAATGAAGGGCTAAAATATCTCCAAAAGGTTGGAATTGAGACCGTTAGGGAGCATGAAATTGCGCTTAATCGCAGGCTTATTGACGGTTTAAGTGAAATAAAAGAGGTCCGGGTTTTCGGGGCGAAAGAACCCAGAAAGTCCGTTGCGGTGACTTCTTTTACAGTAGAGGGGATTGATAGCGGCGAACTGGGCTATATTCTTGAACAGGGTTTTGGAATACTCAGCCGTACGGGACTTCACTGTGCCCCCTGTGCCCACCGCTCCATCGGTACTTTCCCTCAGGGGACGGTGCGCTTCAGTTTGAGCTGCTTTACCGGGGAAGAGGAGATCGATTACGCCCTTGCATCCCTACAAGAGATAACCTCCCGTTTTTCTTAAAGTAATGAAAAGGGGGTTTTGAAGATAGGCAGCGTTGGAGTAAAGAGTCTTGATTTTTTTGTCCATGCTTTACTTGCTTCCGGTATTCTCTACTTTTTGATGGCTTTAACAGGTCCTCAAAAACGGGATACCAGAGGAGGATTGAGTTTTACCGCTCTGATGCTGGGAGGAAGCATATACTCGATCGGATATTATTTTGAACTCCAGAGTTTGAATATTTATCATGTATTTAACTGGCTGCGCTTTGAATATATTTCCGTCCCCTTTATTCCCGTCCTGTGGATGCTTTTTATACTCCAGTATACCGACCGGGCAAAGCAGTTGAAAAAGTTTGCTCCCGCTGCACTTTTTATCATTCCCACTATTACGTTTGTTCTCATTTTAACAAACGATATTCATCACCTTTTTTACCGCTGTTTAACGTTACCCACAACAAATCCGCTTTCCATTGTCTTGCTGGAGAAAGGTCCGTGGTACTGGGTACATATCTCTTATTCCAACATCTCCTTTCTGGTAGGGAGCTTCATTTTGCTTTATTCTTCCCTTCAGTCCGGGGCCTATTATAGAAAGCGTTTTTTCCTTCTCTGGATTGGCTCCCTGGTGCCCTGGGTCTGCATGATCATCTATCTTCTGGGAGGTTCCCCGATGAATCTTGATCTGGGGCCCTTTGGTTTAATCTTTGCCGGAATAATAACCATTTACAATTTACACCGCCATAAGCTGTTTGATCTTCTTCCCGTTGCCAGAGCCAATCTTTTTGAGACCATTCAGGACTGTGTCCTGGTTTTGGATTCCCAAAACCGTCTAGCCGATATGAACAACGCCGCGTCTGTACTTTTTGGAGTAGATAAATCATTTTTCGGTCGGCCGGCGGATAACCTCTTTAATATCTTTCAGATACAAGATCCGTTACAGCATGATAGTAAAAATATCCGGGATTTTCTTCTGCAATCTGCAGATTCCCGTAATTCCATTGCCTGCTCCTATAATTCCGGAGACGGAATACGCTGGGTTGATATCCGGGTCTCTCGGTTGTATGATCAGCATGAGGCATCCCAGGGATGTATCATTATCATCAGGGACATTACCGAAAGTAAGCAGGCGGAGAACTTGCTCAAAATACAGCGCGATCTGGCCCTGTCTCTGGGAAATGCCGTGAAGTTCAAAGAAACGCTGGACCTTTGTCTGGATGCTGCTATCAAAGTTTCCCTTATGGACAGCGGAGCAATGTACCTTCTTGACGAAACAGAAAAAGTTTTCAGACTGGTCTGCCATACAGGTTTTTCGGCTTCTTTTGTTGAGGCGACAGCACACCAGGAACCGGAAAGGGCCGGTATCCGGCTCGACTTGGTCGAACGGCCTGTTTATACTCGTTACCGGGATCTGGGCATCCTCCCGGATGAGGCAGGAGCAGAATGCCCCGAAAACTTGGAAGCCGTTGCTGTTATCCCTATCAGGCATGATGACAGTACTATTGCCTGCATGATTATTGCTTCCCATACCCACAAGGAAGCTCCCGCCTTCTCCCGGACAGCCCTGGAGACTATTGCCGGTCAAGTCGGACAGGCAATTGCCAGACTTCTCTATGAAGAAAAATTGCGGTATTTTAGCATGCATGATGCGTTGACCGGTCTTTATAATCGTGCCTATTTTCAAGAGGAACTGCTGCGCTTAAGCAAAAGCAGGGAATATCCCATTACCATTCTTTCTATAGACGTGGACGGGTTAAAACCGATCAATGATAATTTGGGGCATATCATGGGTGATACTCTGCTCAAAGCTTGCGGGGAAGTCCTGCGTAAGTCTATTCGTTCATCGGATTTGGCAGCCAGGCTGGGAGGCGATGAGTTTGCTATTGTTTTACCCCGGTCAGACACAAGCATTGGGCAAAAAATTGCGGACCGGATACAGATACTTATAGAAAATTATAACAGGAAACACTCTGAACTGCCTCTTCGTATCTCTATAGGGATAGCTACAGCCAAAAGCGATAAGAAACCGCTGAAGGAGATTTATAAACAAGCGGACGACCTGATGTATAAGAATAAAGAAATTCGCAAAAAGCGGACTTTGCATGCAAATAACTAATCTCCATTCATAGAATTTTTGCTATTAATATAGATGAAACAAATTATCGCATCCGGTTTTAAATTAGAAATAAAGGGATTTGAGTCAATTTATCGAAATATATTAATTAAATACAAAAAATATACTTTTCCTGAAAAAGGGGAGTTATTAAATGATGGATTTCAAAATTTCAGTTGAAAATAATTTATTGTTTAATATTAGAAATAAAAAAGTTGTTAAATTAATGAAAGATAATTGGGAACAATTTATATACAATGGTATAGAAAGCGAATCTGTTCGTGGTACTATTTTTCGCTCCTGGTTACGCTGCCGTAAAAATAATTTAGATCCATATAAAGGATTAAATAATAATATTTTACCTGAGCATGAAGTTAAAAATCGTTACGACAACGTTAAGGAAATGCTTGATGTAGCCAAGCCTTTTATGAAATCTCTTTATACTTTGGTCAAAGGCTCTGGGTATGTTGTTATGTTTCATGATAAAGACGGGATTTTGCTAGAACAATTTGGTGACCCTGATATGATGCGATATATTGAATCACTGAATGTTGTTCACGGAGCTACATGTAAAGAAAGCATAGTAGGCACCACAGCACCTGGTATTTGCTTGATCGAACGGAATCCCACCCTGGTTTATTTTAAGGAGCATTATTGTATAAATTACCATCAATGGACCAGTTCTGCCTCGCCAATTTTTGATACGGAAGGAACTTTATTCGGCACTTTAAATCTAGCAGGAAAGTATTACAGAACACACATTCATACACTGGGTTTGGTTGTAGCAGCAGCAAAAGCAATTGAAAGGGAGTTATCTTTGAAAGCGGTAAAGAGCAAGTTTAAAAAGACTAATTTATATATTGATGCTATTATTAATTCCGTATCAGAAGGAGTAATATCATTCAATGAGGATGGAGTAATTAACCATATTAATCAAGTTGGCGCAAATATGTTGGGTTTGTCCCTTGATGAATGCGTAGGTGCTCCAATAAACAGATTATTCAATGACGTGAATCTTATTAATACTCTTTCTGAAATGTTCGAAAAAACAAGAAACAATAAATTAACACTACAAACTCAAAATGGAAAAATTAAAGTCGATACAACTTTCAAAGTGGTTAGAGATGATGAAGGTACAATAACATATATCGGGACTTTTAATAAAATTGATAAATATGAAATAAATGTAAAGAATAGAGCATTGAATGCAAAATATACTTTTGATGATATAGTATTTGTTAGTAAGAAAATAAGGAATCTTGTCGAATATGCCCAAAATGTTTGTTTAAATGATTCTACAGTGCTTATCGAAGGGGAAAGTGGAACAGGCAAAGAATTGTTTGTGCAGGCTATTCACAATTATAGTATTCGGAAAACAAAACCTTTTATTGTATTAAATTGTGCTGCTTTGCCAAAAGACCTTATTCACAGTGAACTATTTGGTTACGAAGGGGGTTCTTTTACAGGTGCCTATAAAAGTGGAAAACAGGGTAAATTTGAGCAAGCCAATGGGGGAACAATTTTTTTAGATGAAATTGGTGATATGCCTATAGAGGTTCAAGCAAATTTATTAAGGGTTTTACAGGAAAAAGAATTCATGCGAATTGGTGGGGAGCAAAGTATTAGCCTTGATGTAAGAGTTATTGCAGCAACTAACAAGCAATTACAAAACGAGATTAAAAAAGGTAATTTTCGCCAGGATCTCTTTTACCGATTAAATATTATTCATATAAATTTGCCACCTCTCAGAGAAAGACCTGAAGATATTCTGCCGCTTACCAGGTTTTTGTTACAGAAACATTGCCGGAGAAACAATTGTTCTGTACCTTCAATCGCACCAGAAGTCGAAAACATTTTTCTTTCGTATTACTGGCCTGGAAATGTTAGAGAACTAGAAAATGTAATTATTAAAATACTTTTTTCCTTAAAAACAGATACCATTACTACTAATAATTTGCCAGATGAACTATTAAATAGCACAAAAAATATCAAAGTCGTCTCTTTGGAAGATTTAGAAAAAAATGCCATAATTAAAGCTCTGGATTGTTTTGATTTTAATATCTCAAAAGCAGCAAAAGGGCTTGGTATTACTAGAGCATCTTTATATAACAAAATTAAAAAATATAATATAATGGTAGAATAATATTAAAATAAAAATATGCGGTCACTAAGTTGGCTCCTGGATAAACCAGGGGCTTTTTTTGTGTACGGCGGGGTGGCATCTGCTGTGCACTAACACAGCAAAGTTGCTGATAAGGACAGCGGCCACGTTACGGAAGTAAAACGAACCGGGAGTCCGGAAGACGACAATCACGAAGGTGGAAATTCACGTTGATATAAACCTTATAAAGATTAGATCAGGGGAAGTCTAAATTAGCTATGTAAAAAAATTGTACACATTACACTGGTAACGTTGGCATCCTTTCTATAATAAATATTTTAAAGCATTTTCAAATACGGTAGAATCGCATTTTAGATAAATTTTGTGTAAAAATATTAAATTGGCATAGATTTTGCACAATTTAAGGGTAAAGGGTAGATACATTAACTCATTCTATATTTTTTTTAGGAGGGATTTGGTTATGGATTATGGTTAGATAAAGTTTTTTAGGCATTAATCATTATAATTTTAATTATCGGAAAAAAGTATGATCTTTAGGCTTTAAAGCAAAATATGATAGGAATTTTCTGAAAATTAATGGGAGGTGAGGCGTTAAGAGCTAAGCGCAAGTGAAAGTAGTATTTAAAAAATAAAGGAGGTTTATTCAGATGAGATTTGAAGACAAAGTAGTTATTATTACGGGTGCTGGTCAGGGTATTGGCAGAGTGTTTGCAAAAGTTTTTGCAAAGGAAGGAGCAACAGCCGTAGTTGCGGATTTAAATGTTGAAAAAGCTGAAGCGGTGGTGACGGAGTGTAAAGATCTTGGTGGGAACGCTATTGCTGTGTCAGTAGACGTCTCTGATGAACAAAGTGTTCAGTCTATGGTGGACAATGTGATGAATGTAAAAGGCAAAATCGATATTCTCGTCAACTGTGCTGCTATATTTTCAACAATTAAAATGAAGCCTACGGAAGAAATAACTGTAGATGAGTGGGATAAACTTATGGCAGTAAATTTAAAAGGAACATGGCTTTGTTGCAAAGCAGTTATTCCAGTTATGAAAGCCCAGAAAAAAGGGAAAATCATCAATATGTCTTCTTGTTCTTATTTAGAGGGACGTCCAAATTACACTCATTATATCTCGTCAAAGTCAGGAGTGCTTGGTATTACTAGAGGTCTGGCCAGGGAACTCGGTGATTGGAACATTACCGTAAATACAATTATGCCTGGAGCAGTAAGTACTGAGATTCCTAGAGGAACGGTTACCCCTGAGCAGCTGAAGGCCATGCTTGATCAGCGCTGCATTAAACGCGTGGAAGTTCCTGAGGATCTGGTTGGCCCTCTATTCTTCTTTTCTTCTGAAGAAAGTGATTTTGTCACCGGCCAGTCCCTTTGTGTTAATGGAGGACAAGTAATGCAGTAAGGAGTGAATAAAGTGTTTGGATTTGCAGGAAAATGGGCTGATATAGATCTTACTAATCGTACTGTCAAATATATTGATTTTTCCGAAAGAATACTGAGGGATTACTTGGGCGGTACAGGTATCGGAGCGAGAGTACTTTATGATCGGGTAAAACCGGGTGTGGAATGGGATAGCCCTAAAAATTGTATTGTTATCGCGGGTGGCCCTTTAAATGGTACTCGTGCGGCTGGGTCAGGAGCATTTTGCGTTGTCACGAAAGGTCCACTTACCAACGGGTCTACCTCAGTGCAAGCAAATGGTTTTTTGGGAGCTTACCTGAAAACTTCAGGGATAGACGGTCTGATTATTGGGGGTATTTCTGAAGATTGGGTTTATTTATATATACATGACGGGGTTATGGAAATTCGCGATGCCCGCGATTTGCTTGGGTTAGATACTCTTGACACGGAGAAAAGGGTAAAAGAGTTGATAGGAAAAACGGGTCATAAATCCAGTGTGTTTGGTATCGGTCCGGCGGGAGAAAAATTAGTGAAATTTGCCGCTCTGGTTGGTGATAAGGGACACGTGGCAGCACATAACGGGGTTGGGGCGGTTCTGGGGAGTAAAAAAGTAAAAGCTATTGCTGTAGAACGTGGGAAGTTCAAGACGTCATTATTTGATCCGAAGCGTGTTACAGAGCTTTCCAGGCAAATGATTGAGGATGCCAAAAAGAATATGCCTGAAATGGAAAAAGGAACATCTTTTCTTCTCCCTATCTACATCCGAACAGGAGTGCTGCCGTATAAAAATCTTAACTCAAATATAATCCCCGATGAGTACCTTAAACTTGGGGGAGATTACTACCGCGAAAAGTTTGATTTAAAACGAGAACCATGCTATGCCTGTCCCAGTAAACACTGCCACATAGTAACAGTAACCGAAGGGCCGTATACCGGATTCGTTGGTGAAGAACCGGAATACGAACTAATGGCTGGTATGGGACCGTTAATCGGCAATAGTGACCCCGGGGCAGCGGTTGTTCTTGCCGACACGTTGGATAGGGTAGGTGTAGATGGGAATGAAGGTAGTTGGTTGATAGCGTTTGTAATCGAAATGTTCGAACGAGGTTTACTGAACTTACAAGATACGGATGGACTGGAACTCCGTTGGGGTAACGTGGAAGCAGTACGTGCCTTGATCTATAAAATAGCTAACAGGGAAGGGATAGGCAACGTATTGGCTGAGGGAGTGAAGAGAGCGGCCCGGCACTTTGGCGGAGAGGCGCTGAATATGGCTGTTTATCAAAATAAAGGTCATGCTCCGCGGGGCCACGATCACCGATCGCGCTGGTCGGAGATGTTTGATACCGCTGTTTCAAATTGCGGTACCATTGAAAGTACGCACGTTCGTTTATCACCAGATGAGGCTTTTTCATCGGAGACGATTGCCGATACACTTGCTAAAGGAAAGACCAGGTGTTTTGTGGATTCTTTAGTTATGTGCATGTTTCCCACACAAACGATGCTTTCAAGGAATATTGAACAACTTGTTGAATTAATTAGAGCCGCTACTGGTTGGGATTATACCGATGAAGAGGGTTATAATCAGTCTTTACGAACAGTTAATTTATTAAGGGCATTTAATGTGCGGCATGGTATTTCTACGGAGATTGAACGTCCATCTTCAAGGTATGGTTCAGTACCGGTGGATGGTCCTACTCAGGGAAAAGATGTTATGTTGATTTGGGATGAGACACTTGATCGTTATTATAATCTAATGGGATGGGATCGCAAAACCGGTAAACCATATCAGGATACTCTGCTTAAATTAGGTTTAAATGATGTTGTTGGAGACTTGTATAAAAACGCGTAAGACACAATCTTCAATTAAAAAAATTTTAAGGAGAAATTATTTATGAAGGTTTACATTCTGGATAACGGTATTTTAGAATTTGATGCCAACTGTTTGGTGAATTTCACCACTCGTGCTACATCAGTAAACAAAACACCTGTGCATAAATGGATTAAAATTCCTATTTATGCTGTGCTTATCGATCATCCGCAAGCTAAGATCCTTTACGATACAGGTTGTGCATCCAACTCTATGGAGGGTAAATGGCCCGAATATCATACTATTGAAAATACCTATACTTTTACCGAAGATCAGCGCTTTGATAACCAGTTACAGAAAGCAGGCTTTAAGCCCGAGGATATTGATATTGTCGTAATGTCCCATATGCATCTGGATCATGCCGGCAACCTAGATATGTTTAAACACGCTGATGTCTATGTTCACAAGGAAGATTTTGCTAATGGCCTTGTCGTGACACATAAAAGCCCCGATCCAAACACCTATGGAGGATATATTCGGGCGGATCTGGAAGTTCCCTGTAACTTTAAGTTGGTTGAAGATGAATTTGAACTAGTGCCCGGTGTGCAAATTTTGAACCTGCCAGGGCATTCTCCAGGAGTTCTGGGACTTATGGTTCACTTAAAAAATTCAGGAACGCTAATCTTTCCTAGTGATGCTCTTTATAGCAGAGAAAACTATGGACCTCCTCCTCGTATTTCGGGAATTTTTTACGACAGCATTAATTTCTTTAAAACTATAGAAAAAATCCGAAAATTAGAAAAGAAATATGATGCACAAGTAATGTTCTCACATGACATTGGATTTTTCCAAACCATGAAACTTACACCTGGTTATTACGATTGACCAAAAGTTTTTAATAGAATTTAGTTTGGTTACTCGATAGTAAGAAAATGGGTTTATCGAACTTGAGGTAGGCCCTTAGAGGGCCTACCTCTTTAAGCATGCCGGATGAGATCCGGATTCATTATATTAATTCGGTATAGCATGCGGCAAAGCCTTTATTGTTTAATCTTTTTTTTCAAAAAATTTTTAGGGGGGTAAATAGTTTTGAATAACAACAGGTATATGTGGACTGTGTTAATAATCCATTGGTTAGTTTGGGGGATTATTGCATTAGATCGGATGCTGCCGACTTATGTTGCTCCATATATAATCAATGATCTGCACCTTACTCAGGCTCAATTCGGTATGATTATGTCTACTTTGACGGTAACGTGGGCAGTGATGGGTACATTTGGCGGGCACCTATCTGATCGCATCGGGAGGGCTAAGGTGGTATTTCCGTCTATCTTATGGTTTTCAATTACAACAGGTTTCGCTGCCCTGGCGCGCAGTTTTGGGCAGATGGCGGGGATTTTGGGGCTTGTCGGTCTCGGCCAGGGAAGCTATTGGGGGTCTGGCGTTGCTCATGTAAGTGAAGTATGGCCGGAAGAGAAAAGGGGATTCGCTCTTGGATTTCATCAGACAGGGTTTCCCATCATCGGAATGTTCATTGGGGGGGCCTTTGCCGGTTATGTAGCTTTAAATTGGGGATGGCGTGCAGTCTTTCCAATTGCGGCTATAGCTGGAATTGTATTAAGCATTGTGTTTCGTCTTCTGATACGGGAGTCTAAATTATATTTAGACTCCAAAAACGAAAAAGATTCAGTGACACATGACGAACATAAGGTAAGTTTAAAAGATGCAACAGAACTATTTTCAAATAGAAATTGGTTAATTAACCTGATTATCATTGCTTTATCATTGGTTGGCTTCTGGGCGGTAAGTACTTTTATAGTTATTTACTTGACTGAAGTTAAGGGTTTCAGTATTGCTATAGCCGGAGGTATTGTAGGGATAGTGGGCGCCGGCGGTTTCTTTGGGCAGTTTCTTTCAGCTTGGTATTCAGATCGAATTGGAAGAAGACCCGCTTATCTTGTGGCCACTTTGTCCGGAGCAATTGGGACTTTGATTCTCATTATGAGCAATTCGGTGCCGATTGTGATTATTGGACTACTAATTACCGGGTATGGAATATATGGCCCAATTGCTCTAGGGGAAGCAGTATTGCCGGGGGACGTGGTGAAGAAACGTTTAGTGGGAACGTCTGCCGGTATCACAATGCTGGTCGCCGAATTTTTTGGAATTATTGGGTCAGTCCTTGGTGGCCGTTGTAACGACTATTTTGGCCAAACCGGTTCGCTTTGGTTGGGGGTAATTGCGTTCTCGCTTGCAACTGTAGGTGTGTTATTCCTGGGTGAAACTGCGCCAAGGTTCAGTAATAGACAGTCTGATACTGCCGTGGATTTCGTAAAATAAACAACCGGACTAATTTCCAGTTGCATAGACGATCCTATCCCAATACAGGTCAAAAGAAAAGAGACTAAAACAAGCTGGTGTGCAGTGTGGTAAAGGATTTAGGCTATCTACATTGCACACCAGCCGCGATTACATATTAAAACCACATCATAAAAAACAATTCAGCCACAGCAAGAAATAAAATTGGAAAAAATTTTACACCAACAAAAGTTCCCTAAATTATAATTTACCTTCTTCCCATTAAAAAAAAACAATAGAAATGAGGATGAAATATATGAGCAAATTATCGCTTACTCTTGCTTGCGCACCTTATGACCGGGTACAGGCTTTAATTAACGGAACAGTGGCTCCGGAAGGCATTGATCTAAATATTCTGCCGATGGAAGTGGAGGAAGTTTTCTGGCGCCAGTTAAATTATGGGGAGTTTGACGTCTCGGAATCATCTTTATCCTCATATACGCTGCTTCGCTCGAAAGGGGATAATCGTTTTATCGCTATCCCTGTCTTTCCGTCGAGGTTTTTTCGTCATTCATGTATTTTTATCAATACCCGGAAAGAAATTAAGAGGCCGGAAGACTTGAAAGGCAAAATTGTTGGAGTGCCCGAATACCAGATGACCGCGCCCCTATGGCAAAGGGGCATCATGGCTGATGAATACGGAGTGCATCCCCGGGATATGAGCTGGCGCAGTGGTGGACAGGAAGAACCCGGTAGGGTTGACAAAGTTGCTATGAATCTTCCGTCAGACGTACACCTCGAGCAGATTCCGGCTGATAAAACACTATCCCAAATGCTTGACAATGGTGAGATAGATGCACTTTTTAGTGCTCGTACACCTTCCTGCTTCCTGAAAGGGTCACCGAACGTGGCGCGCCTTTTCCCTAATTTCCGTGAAGTAGAAGGGGACTATTTTCAGCGTACGGGTATCTTTCCGATCATGCACATCGTCATTATCAGACGAGATCTTTACGAAGCAAACCGTTGGGTTGCCATGAGCCTGTATAAAGCATTTTGTCAGGCTAAAAATATTATTATGGAAAACTTTAACATTACTTCGGCCCTTTATACCACCCTTCCCTGGATGACCGATGAGGTGGAGCGTACCAGAGGGGCTCTTGGCAATGACTTTTGGCCATACGGAATCGGGCCAAATCGGAAAACACTGGATGCTTTTTTCCGCTATCATCATAATCAGGGTCTTTCAAGCAAAATGATGAGCATTGAGGAGCTTTTCGCACCGGAAACCATGAGCGAGTTTAAAATTTAGAACACTGATAAAGGAAGGGGCGGACGACTTATGAGAGAGCCTAAAAAGCGTTAGGCGGATTACTTTTGCATAATACGAGATCTTATTTCGAAGTACTCCATAGTAAAATCCAGGAAAGCATGGCTCAGGGGTGGCAGAACTCTCTTTTTCCGGTAAATAAGGTAAAAATTTCTCTTTAGCATCAGTTCTTCCAGGCTGTATCCTTCTATCGAACCGATACGGAGCTCTTCTTCTACTGCTTTGCGGGATATTACCGTAAGCCCCATCCCGGCTTTAACGGCTTCTTTAATAGCTTCCTGGCCTTCCAGATAAGCTACCACACGAAGATCGGGAGTACTTCCGAACCTTTTTTGCAGGGCTTTTTCAAAAACAAGGCGTGTAGCAGATCCCGGTTCTCGCAGGACAAAGGGATAGCTAAGGCAGGCCTCCAGCTTGACGGGAGGTAGCCCGGATTTTGTAGGGGCTTCTTTGGAAAGATTTGTGTCCGGTGGAGCGATGAGGATGAGCTGGTCTTCAACCAGCTTTACCTGTCCCAACCCTTCGCTGGTAACAGGCTTTCCGGCAAAGCCCAGGTCATAGGTATAGTCTCGGATGCTTTCAAAAACGTGCCGCGTATCCCGCAGCAGGACGGAGAAAGTAACACCGGGATACTTACGGCTGAAAGAGTGAAGTAGACCCGGCAAAAGGTACGCACCTGGAACGCTGCTCGCGGCGATCTCCAGGTGCCCCTTAACAATACGATAGTTTTCCTGAATGGCGGAAAGAGCTTCTTCCTTAATTTCCAGGATTTCCTGGGCAAACTTAAAGAGAATCTTGCCCCCTTCGGTCAGCATTAGTTCTCGCTGGCTTCGATCAAAAAGAGACGTTCCAATCTCGTTCTCCAGGGCTTTAATATGAGCGCTAACTGTGGGCTGACTTAGAAAGATATTTTCAGCCGCACGTGAAAAATTTTTTTGTTTGGCTACTTCTACAAAAACCTTGAGCTGGTGGAAATCCATGTACTATTCATTCCTTTCTCCTTTACCCTCCTGTTATCCGGTCAGGGTGAGGAGGTAGCAATCTTCTTCCTCGGAAAATTCGACTTCAGCTTTCAGTATACTTTTCTTACTTTTTCTCACTCCTACCATCATATCATACTTGATCAATACTTCTACTATTATAGTAAAAGCAAAAGGTGTAATGGAAATAGAAAATATCTATAGTTACACGATCAAGTATAGATAATAGGAAGGCAATTTTTAATTATTTTCTTGCATATATCTCGCCGGCTTTTTGCAGGAAAGTGATAATAAAATGGATAATAACCAAAGTATTGAAAAAAGTTAGTAATATAGAGGGGGTAAGTAAAAATGGAAACAAGGGAATGTATAAAAAACAGAAGAAGCATAAGAAATTTTACCAACCAAGAAATTTCTGAGGAAATTTTGCGGGAATTATTGGAGGCAGTCCGCTGGTCTCCCTCATGGGCCAACACACAGTGTTGGGAACTGATCGTGGTTAGGGAACAAGCAAATAAAGAAAAACTGGCTGAATTGCTGGCGGAAAGAAATCCCGGAACCAAAGCAGTTGTACAGGCACCGCTTGTCCTGGTTTTTTGCGGTAAAAAGGGAGTGTCGGGTTACAAAAAAGGAGTTTCTTTGACTAATAAGGGTGACTGGTTTATGTTTGATGTGGGTGTTGCCTGTCAGAATTTCTGCTTAGCTGCCCATGATCTTGGACTTGGTACAGTGCAAATCGGAAATTATGACCATCAGAGTGTGGATAAATTTTTAAACTTAGCCGGGGATGTTGAATCAGTTGCAATTATTCCTATCGGTTATCCTGCCAAGGAGAGCATAGCTCCTTCAAGAAAGGAAATTGAGAATTTTGTTTTTCTGGAAAGTTACGGGAAAAAATGTTAATGGACTGATCAGGTAAAATCGTGCAATTCAGTGGGAGATTTTCGCTCTCCCACTGAATTTTTACAAGAAGGTATTTGTTCGTCTATAGAGAAATTTATAAATATTCGTTCATATAATTATAAGCGAAATAGAAAAAGGCAACTTTAGTTTCCAGATTATTTTAAAAGTTTCCAGTTGATTTGCATTAAAAAGAAAGGAGAAAGAAAATAAAATATGAAATTTCCTGAAATTTTAAACGTTTTAATAGAGTCGGTTCATAATGGTATTCTTGCCATTAATACAGAAGGAATTGTCACTGTCTGCAATAAGGCGGCAAGAATGATGATGGGCATAGATAAAAGTATTGAAGGGCAGCCCGTTGAGTCGATTATTTCCAATACACAGCTTTTAAATGTTTTAAAAACAGGAGAGCCCCAATATGCAGAAAAATTTATTTACAGAAACAAGACTTTTTTATCAAATAGAACACCTATTATCTTAAATAATCAAATTGTCGGTGCAGTAGCTGTTTTTCAGGATATTACAGATATTGAGAAGATATCTTTAGAATTATCAACATTACAATATTTGAACCGGGAATTAAATACGATTATTGACTCTATTGATGATGGAGTTCTCGTCATTGATGAAAAGGGGAAAATAGTCCGGGTAAATAAATCATTCGAAAGGGTAACCGGACTAAATCATCAAGAATACAGTAACAGTTCTTTGCAATCTTTATACGAGAAAGGATTATTATTATATACTCCCATAGCATCTGCTGCGTTAGAAAAAAAAGAGGTCATTACCAATTTGCAGATTATCAGTACGGGAAAAGAGTTAATCATAACAGCCATTCCGGTAACTGATGAATATGGAAAAATAAATAAAGTTGTTACAACAGCAAGGGATATAACAGATTTAAATAAATTAAAACAAGAACTTGAACAATCGCAAAAACTGTCTGAGCTATACCGTGCTCAAATAAATCAACTTTCAAAGAAACGTTTTATTAAAGATAACAAAATAGTTACCCGCAATACGAAAATGTTGGATATTTTGGAGTTGTCTCATCGAATAGCACAAACGGAGACAACAGTTCTTATTTTAGGTGAATCCGGAGTCGGTAAAGAATTGATCGCTGAAAATATACACAATTGGAGTGACAGAGCCAAAAAAGGTCCTCTAGTTGAAGTTAACTGCAGCGCTATTCCTAAAGAATTATTAGAATCGGAGTTTTTTGGTTATGAATCAGGTTCTTTCACAGGAGCAAAAAAGGATGGTAAACCTGGTCTTTTTGAGATAGCAAGTGAAGGTAGTATTTTTCTTGATGAAATTGGTGATCTTCCCTTAGAGATGCAGGCAAAACTTTTACGTGTTCTTGAAACAAAACAGTTTTTACGTTTGGGAGGGCTAAAGCCCAAAACAATTAATACCCGTTTTATTGCAGCGACAAACCAGGATCTTGAAGATAAAGTTAAAAATGGATTATTTCGCGAAGACTTATTTTACCGGTTAAATGTTGTTCCGATAGTAGTCCCTCCGCTTCGAGAAAGACAGGATGATATTCCCATTTTGTTGGCCTTTTTCCTTAATAGATTTAATCAAAAGTACAGATATTCAAAAAGTTTTAAATCCGAAGTAGTTTCTTTCTTACAGAAATATCATTGGCCGGGCAATGTCCGGGAGTTAAAGAATATCATCGAAAGACTGGTTCTTATTAGCAATCAGAATGTTATTCTCAAAGAAGATATCCCTGAGAATATTTTAAAAAGTATAGAATCAAATGAAATCAAGAAAAAAACATATAGCTTAAGCGGTCAATATCTAAAAGAACTTAAAGAGGAACTGGAAATAATTATTCTCAAAGAAGCAATGAATGAATTTACCTCTATGAGAAAAATTGCCGAAGAACTGGGTTTATCTCATACGGCAATTATTAAGAAAATGCGCAAGTACAAACTATCTTAGTATATACGTCACCTCTTCGTATATACATCCCCTATTTTAATTATTTGATTTATAATTGGAAACTTTTTATTCCAATTTTTTTTATTATTACTAAGATTGACTCATTCTTTCCTTCCTTCCGGTGAGTGCTCGGGACGCTTGGAGTGCTCAGACAAAGAGCCCGATCGGTGCTCTCCGTTTCCTGCCTGCAAGTCCTGCGGTTCTCCTTAGCCCTTTGATTACCTATCCGGTAAAGCAATGTTATATCTTGTTGTTATTGCCTTATTTCTTTGTATATTCTGAGTTGGCATATATATTGCACTAATAGTTAATATCAAAATATTTTGGTGGCTGATCATTTTTGGAGGTGTTATTGAATGAAGGTTACACAAAACTACTGTATGGGAGTGAGGCTATGAACCGGGAGTTTTCAGTTATCGGCAAAGCAATACCGCGGGTTGATGCCCTTGCTAAAGTAACAGGGAGAGCGCTCTATGCCGCAGATCTTTCCATGCCGGGTATGCTTTACGGAAAGATATTGCGCAGTCCTTACTCCCACGCCAAGATTCTTAATATAGACACCGGCCAGGCCGAAAAGTTGCCGGGGGTGCGGGCGGTAGTTACAGGGAAGGACTTTCCCGGCATCAAGTACGGACTGATGCCGGAGACAAGGGATCAATTACCCTTCCCGATTGACAAGGTGCGGCATTACGGTGAAGGGGTAGCGGCTGTAGCTGCAGTAGATCCCGAGATCGCGGAAGAGGCCCTCTCGCTTATCAGGGTAGAATACGAGGAACTGCCTCCTGTGCTTGATCCTGTTGAGGCCATGAATGAAGGCAGTCCGCTTGTTCACGAGCACGCACCCCGGAACATAGCTTTTAGCTGTAATTATCATTTTGGCGACGTGGATGCGGCTTTCAAGGAGGCTGACTACATTCGTGAAGAAACCTTTACCACCCAAAGGGTGAACATCGGGTTCATCGAGCCGCATGCAGTATTGGCCTCGGTGGACGGTGACGGGCGCATTACCCTTAAGGCCTCAAAACAAAGTCCCTATGTCACGTGGAGGCATATGGCAAGAGCGTTAGGGGTGTCTCCTAACGATATTCACATAATTCAAGACCACTATGTCGGCGGAGCCTTCTCAGGCAAGCATGACCCGTTTGATCTGGATTTTGCTGCCGTGCGAATGGCGCAAAAAACCGGGCGTCCGGTGAAGATCGTCCTCTCTCAGGATGAAGTATTGACCGCGTACCGCCAGCGTCACAGCAAGATAGTCAAGATGAAAATCGGCGTAAAACGTGACGGCACCTTGTTGGCCTGTGACACCACACTAATATCCGAGGGCGGTGCGTATGCATGTGTATCCCCGTTTAACACATATATATTCGCAGCTTTCTTGACAACCACATATCGCTTGCCCAATGTCAAGTTTACGGGTTATCGGCCGTACACTACCAAGCAACCGTGTGGGGCTGTTCGGGGGCAGGCTATTCCCATAGCGCGGTATGCGTTTGACTCTCTCCTTGACATAGTGGCCGAGGATCTTGGGCTGGACAAATGGGAAGTTAGACGCAAGAATGCTCTGCGAGCGGGAGAGACAACAGCGAATAAGATGTACCTGACTACCTGTGGGCTGGAAGAATGTCTCGACAAACTGGCGGACGCACTTAACTGGGAAGAGCGTAAGAAAAAGAAGATACCCTACCGCGGCATTGGCTTCAGCTGCGGGTCGCACCCTTCCGGTGTGCGCTTGGGAGGGCATTTCGGTTCTACGGCATTAGTTAAGATAATGGAAGACGGAACGGTTACTTTAATCCACGGTTCCACAGAAATAGGGCAGGGTGTAGACACGGTTATGGCGCAAATTGCTGCCGAACCGCTTGGCCTGGAGACCAAAGATGTCCGTGTTGCACCGGAGGATAGCGATTCTACTGCTCTGGATTCGGGGATGTTCGGGGACCGCTGTACACTTTGGACCGGCAATGCTGTCCTGGCGGCTGCCCGGGATGCGCGGCAACAACTGGCGGAGGTTGCAGCAGAGATTCTTGGTGCCGGTCCGGACAGTCTTGTTTTCCGCAATCATAAAATTTATCCGGATGGCCGTCCCGAGAACGCGGTCCCTTTTCTCCAGGTAGTTCGCAAAGCAATCTACGAGAAAGGGGAGACCATTTACGGTCGGGGGACATGGTCTGCCCCGGGGGTTGAAATGGTAAACATGAAGACCGGCGAAGGAAACTTATCACCGGCCCTCTCTTTCATTGCTCAGGCCGCAGAGGTGGAAGTTGATCCGGAAACCGGGCATGTCAAGGTTTTAAAGTTCATCGCTTGTGATGACGCCGGCCAGCCCATAAATAAACTCACGTTGGATGGGCAAGTGGAGGGTGCCGCAGTGTTCACGATGGGGCAGGCGCTATATGAGGATGTGAAATACGACGCGGCCGGCCGGCCGGTCAATGCCTCCTTGAGAGACTATAAGATGCCCACTGTGATGGATGTGCCGGAGATAGAAATCCACCATATCATTACTGATGAACCTTCAGGCCCGTTTGGTGCCAAGGGCGCCGGGGAAGCCAGTACAGCCGGAACACTTGCCGCTGTTGCCAATGCAGTGTTCGATGCTTTGGGTGTCCGCATAAAGGACTTGCCCATAGCCCCGGAGAAAGTCGTTGAAGCGTTGCGGGTGAAGAAGGAAGAAGGAAGCCGGTAATACTTAATGAACGGAAGTTCAGCAAAAAATCAAAATGAGCACCAACCGAATTGGAAGTTCTCTTCCAATTCGGCCGCTGCTCATAGTTTATAAGGAGGATGAGACAATGTTGCCTGGTTGTTCCGACTGGCCGATGGAGTTTGAAAAGCGCTATGTGTCCAGGGGTTATTGGGAAGGCCTTACTATTGGCGATATACTTGATCGTAGTGCCTGGGCTTTTCCGGAAAGGGAGGCCCTTGTTGGTGTGTCGCCGGTGTGGGGGGAAACGCGCGATACTTACGCCGTGCTGCAGATGAAAGTAAACAGATTGGCCATTCACCTGTTGCGGATAGGTGTTACGCCGCTGGATCGGGTCATTATGCAGTTCCCCAATATTCCCGAGTTTTTTTATCTTTATTTCGCCTTGCACAAGATAGGCGCTATTCCTGTCATGTGCTTGCCGGCCCACAGGTATGCGGAGGTAAGCTACCTTTGCAGCCAGGTAGGAGCGCGCGGCTACGGCGTGCCTTCGACGCTCAGGGGTTTTAACTACCTTGAACTAGCGAAAGAGATGAGAGACACAGGCGGGATAGAATATGTGCTGGTAGCAGGCAGAGAGGCACTGCCGGGAATGGTGCTTTTAAATGAACTGCTTGAAGATCCAATCGAGGAGAGGTATCCGGATGATTATCTTACAGCCTGGCGGCCGGATCCGAACGAAGTAGCCGTGTTTCAACTGTCCGGTGGGACGACAGGGATACCCAAGCTGATTCCGCGGACCCATAACGGGTACCTTTGTTGCTCCAAGTATAGCGCCATGCTGGCCGGTTTCACGCCCTATACTGTTTTTCTCGCCACGACGCCCGTTGCTCATAACTTTACTATAACTTCACCGGGTATCCACGCGGCGGTCTTCTTCGGGGCGAAGTCTGTCCTGGCCCTTTCGCCCAACCCGGATACCGTCTTTGCTTTAATCGAAAAAGAGCGGGTGACTTACGCCAATGCGGTGCCGGCTGTAATTATTAGCTGGTTGAACTATGATAAGCTTTCGAAATACGATATAAGCTCGCTTGAGGTCATCATTAGCGGCGGTTCGAAATTCAATCCGGAAATTGCCCATTTGGTGCCGGAAAGATTGGATTGCAAGCTTCAGCAGACGTTGGGGATGGCCGAAGGGCTTAACGTTTATACGCGATTGGATGACTCCGGAAAAATTATTTTCGAAACTGTCGGGCGGCCATTGCTTCCGGACGACGAAATCAAGATAGTCGACGAGGAAGGAAAGGATGTACCCCCGGGAGAGATTGGCGAGCTTTGGACTCGGGGACCGTACACCATTCGTGGTTATTATCAGGCGGAGGAACAAAATCGGGAAGCTTTTACGCCGGACGGTTTTTATAAATCCGGCGATCTGGTTCGCCTGGTTGATGGTAACCTGGTTGTGGAAGGGCGCAGGAAAGATGTTGTTAATAGGGGAGGTGAGAAAATTAGTGCCGAGGAGATCGAAAACCTGATCCTGAGCCATCCGAAAGTAATAAATACTGCAGTTGTCAGCATGCCCGACCCCATTTTAGGGGAGAGAATCTGTGCATATGTAATTTTGCAGCCTGGAACAAAAATAACACTTGATGAACTAAGGGACTTTCTTCTTAGTAAACAAATTGCCAAGTTTAAGCTGCCTGAGAGGGTAGAGATAGTTGACTCATTTGTCTTGACACCTGTTGGTAAGGTCTCCAAAAAAGATTTGCGGGTTGACATTGCGGAAAAACTGGCGAGAGAAAATCAATCAGCCAAGGGTGCCTGAAAGCAAATTTGTTGATCCGGATGATGCAACTTTTGGGAATTTATTCAACTGGGAGCAAAATCTTCAAGCAAAATCTTCAAGTAAATAATATACATTTTCTGGGGGGCAGATGCAAATGGGAGAGCGGATTTTCTGTAAGATAAATAATGTAGATTACGATGTAGTAGTAAATCATAACGAGACTTTACTACATTTGTTAAGAAATAAATTAGGTTTAACCGGTACTAATGAAGGTTGCGGCAGCGGAGATTGTGGAGCCTGTACAGTTATCGTTAACGGAAAGGCAGTAAATTCATGTTTGTATTTAGCTGTGGATATAGACGGTAAGGAAGTTTTAACAATAGAAGGGCTGGCTGACGGAGAGAAACTGCACCCGCTTCAAGAAGCCTTTATCGAAGAAGGAGCAGTGCAATGCGGTTTTTGCACGCCCGGTGTTTTAATGTCCGCAAAAGCTCTTTTAGATGAAAAATCTCATCCTTCTGAAGAAGAAATACGAAAAGGAATTGCCGGTCATTTATGCCGATGCACAGGGTATATAAAAATTGTGAAAGGGATTTCATCTGCAGCCGAAAAAATAAAATAACAGAAAAATAAGAAGCCATGAAAGGAGATAAAAGTGTTTAAGCCTTTTGAGTATTTACGACCTAAAAGTATAACGGAAGCAGTTGAGTTGGGTGTAACTTATGGTTCAGAGGCACAATATATGGCCGGAGGGACGGATGTCTTAGTAAATTTAAAGAATAAACCGCAAAAAGCTCTTAAGTTCATAATAACACTTCGTTATGTAAATGATCAACTGAATTATATCAAATTAGAAGATAGGTATTTAAAAATAGGTGCCTTGACTACGCACAGAGACCTTGAAAAATCCGCTTTGATTCAAAGGGAGTATCAGGTTCTCCATGACGCTGTTTCACAGGTGGGTTCGGTTCAGATAAGAAATGTGGCTACCATCGGAGGCAATATTTGCAGTTCATTGCCGTCGGCTGATACAGCTTCACCATTGTTGGTTTTGGGTGCTCAATTAAAAATTATGGGGCAAGACGGAGAAAAAGTGGTCGCATTGGAAGATTTTTATCTGGGGCATGCGCAAAATATTTTAAATAAAGGAGATATTTTAACGGAAATAATTATTCCCCCAAAAAAATCATATGCCGCCGGTAAATATTATAAGCTTGGCAGACGAGGGGCCATGGAGCTTCCTCTGGTGGGTGCCGCTGTTTACCTTGTTATGGATAAAAATCTTGATTTATGTCTTGATGCGAGAGTCGCCTTAACAACTGCTGCCCCTGTTCCTTTACCGGCTAAAAAGGCCGCGCAAGAATTGGTCGGAAAGCCTATATCTCCCGATAATTTAACAAAGGCAGGAAAAATAGCTGTTCAAGAAGCTTCACCGAGAACTAGTTTGCGGACGACAGCCGCATACAGAAGGGAAGTTCTTCCTGTTCTCGTGCGAAGGGCCGGATTAGAGGCATACGAGAGAATAAAACAAAACCGGAACTGAATATACGACAAAAGTCCTGTCTGAAATCTCTATCGATGCCTTCGCTAGACACGCATCTTCTGTGAGTATGTGGGCAACACCAAAGGGTTGCCCACAAGCCCGCTGCTGTAAAGATTTCTTATCGGCAAAATTGTAAAAATAATTAGAAACTTATTAATTTATTACAAATAACGAGGAGGTAAAACAAAAATGAATATATTGGGTTATCAAGCACGGTGGATTACTATTTTGTTATTAATAGTGTTAATGGGAGGAATAGTTCTTTTCGGAGGGTGTGCCGGGACAACCGGCTCGCCCGCAGAGGAAACCGGCGAACCGCAGGAAACCATTGAGTTAAGCTTTGCCCATTTTTTTCCGGCAACTGATATGATTGAGACAGATATGGTCCAGCTTTGGATTCGTAAAGTGGAGGAAGCTACGGATAATCGGCTCAAAATAACCAGCTATCCCGGACAGGTTCTTGTCCCATCTGCCGAAACCTATCAGAGTGTTGTTGAGGGTGTCGTTGATATCGGCCTTTCATGTCACGGATATACGAGGGGAAAGTTTCCCATCATAGAAACATTTTTGCTTCCCGGGATAGCTTCTGTTAATGCAAAAGCAGCAAGTTATGCTCTCATGGAAGCCATCAATACCTTGAATCCTTTGGAGATACAAAATACAAAGCATTTATGGAGCTGGGGGAACGCCCCGGGCGGTATGATGATGCAAAGTCCGGTCAGAAAGCTGGAAGATTTACAGGGTGTTGAAATCGGCGTTACAGCCGGGCCGCGTGCCGAAGCGTTTAAACTGCTTGGAGCAGTGCCTGTAACCTTAGCTATGCCGGAATGGTACGAGGCACTTTCAAGAGGAGTTATGACGGGGGGAATAGCAGGGCTGGATACAATGAAGACCTTTAAACTTGGTGAGGTTACAGGTGATTATATCACAATAGCTCCCTTTATGTTTAATCAAACCTTCTTTGTCGTCATGAACCAGGAAACCTGGAATTCATTGCCGGGAGATATTCAGGATATTATCACGCAAGTTACAGATGAATTTTTCCATGAATGTGTTACGGATTTCTGGTTTGAGTATGCAGATCAGGGCTTGGAATATACGCGTAATTTGAAAAATGTTGAGATTATCGAGCTGCCGGATGAGGAAATTCAAAGATGGTTAGAAAAAATGCAACCAATTATGGATCAACACATTGCTTATTTAAATGAAAGGGATTTGCCGGGAGAAGAAATTGTTAAGACAATTCTTGAAATTGTTGAAGATAATAATCAAAAGTATGGCGATATTCAACAATAAGGTTTAAACCTATTTTATTCTTTTGTCAGGAAATCGGCAGCAGTAACCTCTAGTTAATAGTTAAGTCAGGGCAAATAATATTTTTAAACGTTATCTTGCCCTGACTTAACGAAAGGACTTCTTGAAAAAGAAAATGGAAAGGGTGAGCAGATTGGGAAAATTTAATGTTATGATAAGCAACCTTCTTAATGCAATTTCCCAATTTTTTTTAGCACTAATCATGGTCCTGGTGGTGAGTAATGTGCTAATGAGGCTTTTAGGAAGACCAATTATGGGGTCTTATGAATTTGTCGGATACCTGGCAACAATGGTAACAAGTCTGGCTTTAGGCTACTGTGCGATTCAAGGAGGGCATATTGCTATTGATTTTTTCTTTAACAGGTTGCATTTGGGATTTCGGAAGGTTATGGATATTATTGTCAGTATATTCATATCACTATTTTTGCTGTTGATTCTATATAGAACCGCACTTTACGCCAATCAATTACGCATAAGCGGAGAAGTTTCCCTGACAACAGGTATTCCTTATTATCCGGTCGGATTTACGGTAGTGCTCGGGTTTCTCATCTACTTTCTCGTATCGCTGGGTCCTGTCCTGGAGTCTTTGAAAAAGGTGGTTCAAAAATGAGTCCATTGTACATTGGAATAATCGGCATAATATTGTTTTTGTTCCTGGTGTTTTTTAAAGTACCTATTGCCCTATCGATGAGTTTGGTAGGTTTTTTGGGCTATGGTTATATAGTTTCATTAGGAGCTGCCTCAAGGTTGCTGGCATCCGAAATATTTTCATCCTTTTCTTCTTATTCTTTGAGTGTTATCCCCATGTTTGTTTTAATGGGTTTTTTAGCGTATTATGCGGGAATCGGCAACAAACTTTTTTCTTTTGCTTATAAAATAATAGGCCGCTTACCCGGTGGTCTGGCAATGGCAAGTCAAGTCGCCTGTACAATTTTTGGAGCAATATGCGGTTCCGCTACAGCTACAGCAGCTACTATCGGTTCTGTTGCGATCCCTGAAATGAAAAAGTATGATTATGATTCTTCCCTCTCCGCGGGGTGTATTGCTGCCGGTGGAGCGATAGGAGTAATGATTCCACCAAGTATTATTTTTATTCTTTATGGTGTTGCGACAGAACAATCCATTGCAAAATTGTTTTTAGCCGGGATACTGCCGGGAATTCTCTTAATGTGTTTATACATAATCGCCATATGGGTCGTTTGTACTAAAAATCCGAATTTAGGTCCCACGGCAACAGGCCCTCGTTTAAGCTTAAGAGAAAAGATTAGGCCCCTCAAGGGGGTTTTGCTGCAAGTTTTTGCCGTATTTTGTCTTTCCCTGGGAGGTCTTTTTGCCGGCTGGTTTACCCCAACGGAAGCCGGGGGTGTTGGGGCAGCAGGAGTCCTTGTTGTCACAGTTATTGATGGTAGTATGAGCTGGAAAAAATTTGTAAGCGCATTAAAAGATACAACATCCATGGTGGCAATGATTATGTTTTTAGTGGCAGGTGCAACAATTTTCGGCCGTTTTATGACTATAAGCCGTATTCCGGAGGCAATTGCCCAATGGATTTCGGCTCTCCCTTTGCCGCCCTTTTTTGTAATGGTCATTGTGCTCTTAATATATGTGGCATTGGGAATGTTTATTGAAGCCATTCCCTTAATTCTGTTAAGTGTGCCAATTTTCTTCCCTTTGGTTGTTAATGTCTTAGGATATGATCCGATCTGGTTCGGAGTAATAATTGTCATGGTTGGAGCATTAGGCATCATTACACCTCCAGTGGGGATTAATGTTTATGTTGTGAGTACTATTGCCAGAGAGATACCAATTGATAAAATATTTCGTGGTATTGTCCCTTTTTTAATTGCAGCTATAATCTGTTGTATACTCTTGATCCTTTTCCCGTGGATAGCTACATTATTGCCATATTATGTTATCGGCTAACAAGTATTGCCTGTCGGAATTTCTGTTTAGCTGCCCATAATCTTGGACTTGGTACAGTGCAAATAGGAAATTATGACCGTCAGAGTGTGAAAGTTACTAAAAAAATGTTAATGGACTGATCAGGTAAAGCCGTGCAATTCAGTGGGAGTGCCCCACTGAATTGCACGGCTAACGCAAAAACATTGAAAACTTGTTTTCAAATAAAATTCTTATTATCTTAAATAATCAGATTGTCGGAGCAGTAGCTATTTTTCAGCAGGGGAAGACCAACCCCAGCCAATAAAATGTTTTCCGTCCCAATTCTTTTGGCGGCCGAGTGATAATTGGAATAATTCGGTTTGCCAATAGCTTGATACGGAAGAAAAGCCTCCTTCCTCCTGTTCCTCTTCCTCAAATGCTCCCAGCCTTTCTGTATAAAAATCCTGCAAATATTTATACAGTTCCCCGGCCGTATCTTCATCCTCAGTAGATATAACAAAATAAAAACTATAAAGCATATTTTGGTCAAAATTAAATTCCAATTCTGCGCGGTGGCCCAGTACTTCTATTTCTACTACGGCTTCCCTAAGCCCGCTCTCCCCCAGGCTCTCAAGATCGCCTTCCGGATGGAGCGGCCCCATTCCGGGAAACTGCTCTTTTACGTCCTGGTATGTTAAACCAAAGGATAAATCATCGCCGAGGAGCAGTAACTCCTCTTCAGCGTTTTGTTGCGCAGTTTCTTCCGGTTCTCCTTCTTCCCCCTGAGCCTCGGTTCCGTTATTTATACAACCAAAGAGGAAAACACTTAGCGATAAAATAAGGGCAAATAAGAATGTTTTTTTCATCTATTCGTCTCCCGTTTCTTTTTTGATTTTTAGACGTAATCAGTCTCTTGGGGGTTCCGAATTATTATTTTTACATCATTTTTACAGAAATAAGCATCATCATTAGACTTGAGTAGTATTGGGGGGATTAGGCATTTCGTCCATTAATGGATTGTAATGGACATGGAGCAGTGACTTTATCTTATTTTTCTTCAAAAGGTCGGCGTAGAGAGCTTCTAATATAGGGTTTTCCTCAGATCTTTTGACCTGGGACAATTTATCCGCCTTATACAATCCGGTGGAGCGGTTTTGTTTAACGTGTTTGGGAGCAAACGGCTGTCCTGCGCCGCCGATACAGCCGCCGGGACAGGCCATAGCTTCAATAAAATCATAATGGACCTTGTTGGCTTTTATCTGTTTTATAATTTCGTCCACATTCTTTAGCCCGTTCACTATGGCAATTTTTACTGTTTCATCCCCAATTTTAATTTCGGCTTCCTTTGCTCCTTCAAGGCCTCTTATACCCGTATAGGCAATTTCCGTCATCGCTTCTTTGCTTTTATCCTCTAATACCCGGCGTATAACCGCTTCCGTCACACCGCCCGTCACGCCGAAAAGAACTCCCGCCCCACTATGCATCCCAAAGGGCATATCAGGTGCTTCCGGCTCTAAATCGTCAAAGACGATCCCTGCTTCCTTAAACATTTTGACAAGCTCCTGGGTGGTGATGACATAATCAACATCGGGTATACCGGCATGTTGGAACTCATCCCGTGCGGCTTCAAATTTTTTGGCGGTACAGGGCATCACCGCAATACTTACCATTGTCCTCTTTTCCACAGCTTTCATGCTTTCCGCGTGCTCTTTAAGTATGGCTCCGAGCATCTGCATGGGAGATTTGCATGACGAAACCGCATCTTTAAATTCCGGATATTTTTTCTCCATGTAGCATATCCATGCCGGACAGCAGGAGGTAAACATCGGGATATTCGCCTTTTTATAAATCCTGCGCTGTAGCTCCGCAGATTCTTCCAAGACTGTTAAATCAGCTGCCAGAGAAGTGTCATAAATTTCGTCAAAACCAAGTATCCGCAGCCCTGCCACGATTTTTCCCATGACGTTTTCGCCGGAAACAACACCAAATTCCTCGCCAAACGCTACGCGAACGGCCGGCGCTACTTGAACCACAACCCGTTTAGTTTCGTCATAAATTGCCCTCCAGACAGCTGCGGTGTCGTCTTTTACTGTAATGGCTCCAGTGGGGCAGACAGCAGCGCATTGACCGCAGTGGACACACGATGTTCCGCTGATCGGTTCGTCGAAAGCGGTACTGACTTTCATCATAGAACCTCTTCCTTTGAAATCTATGGCTCCGACATTTTGAACTTCTGAACACATGCGCACGCAATCACCGCATAGGATACACTTATTGGGGTTGCGGACAATGGATAAGCTGGAATTATCAATTGGATCTTTATGTTTGACGAAATCGCCTCCATTAAAACGGATTGTGGTGATGCCAAAGCGCAAGGCAAGTTCCTGCAAGCGGCACTTGCCGCTTTTTGAGCAGGTGGTGCAGTCACGGGAATGGGAGGACAAGAGCAATTCCAAGATCATTTTTCTGTGTTTTTGCAGCCTGGGTGTGTTTGTTTTTATCTTCATACCATCCTGCGGAGGAGTATGGCAGGATGCTTTAATGTCTCCCCACTCATTTTCCACTACACACATTCGACAGGCACCGTACACGGAAAGCTCGGAATAGTAACAAAATGTGGGAAGCTCAATACCTGCTTTACGAACAACTTCCAGGATATTTTTCTCTTCGGTGAACTCCACCCTGTGCCCATCCACCCACATGTATTTTTTTTGGGTTGCAGCTTTCATTTTATCATTCCTCCAAAATAGCGTTAAATTTGCATGTGGAAATACAAGCTTCGCATTTAATACACTTTGTACCGTCAATGGTAAAAGCTTTTTTTATTTCTCCGCTGATGGCCCCAACAGGACAGATCTGTGAACACTTTCCGCAACCGCGGCAGAGCGAGGCATCGATAGAAATACTTTTTAGGGCCTGACAAATTTTGGCAGGGCATTTTTTGTCGTATACATGAGCAATGTATTCATCTCTGAAGTACTTGATCGTACTCACAACCGGGGATCCTGCTGTTTTGCCGAGCCCGCAGAGGGAAGTTGCGGAAATAGTATCTTCCAGATCAAGCAGAATATCGATATCCTCCGGTTCGCCTTTACCCGATACAATACGCTCAAGAATATTAAGCATTGCCCTGGTTCCCTCACGGCAGGGAACACATTTTCCGCATGATTCTTTCTGGGTAAAGTTCATGAAGAAGCGTGCAACCTCCACCATACAGGTGGTTTCATCCAAGACCACAAGGCCTCCGGAACCCATTATTGCTCCAACTTTTTTTATTGAATCAAAATCAATGGGCAAATCTAAATACTCGTCAGTCAAACATCCCCCTGAAGGCCCGCCGATTTGTACAGCCTTAAAAGCTTTGTCATCTTTTACGCCGCCGCCGATCTCAAAAACAATCTCTCTTAAGGTGGTGCCCATGGGGACTTCAATCAGTCCGGTGCTTTTAACATTACCGGTCAAAGAGAATACTTTAGTCCCGGGACTGTTAGCAGTGCCGATTTTGCGATATTCAGCTGCGGAGATATTAATTATTATGGGAACGTTGGCAAATGTTTCCACATTATTCAGGACAGTCGGTTTGGCAAACAATCCCTGTTCAACTGTCCGGGGCGGCTTTACACGCGGCATTCCCCTGTTTCCCTCAATTGAAGCGGTCAGGGCGCTGCCCTCGCCGCAAACAAATGCGCCGGCACCTTGATTAATTTTAATTGTAAAGGAAAAATCCGTGCCGAGAATGTGATGCCCCAGCAATCCATATTTTTCAGCCTGTTCAATGGCAATTTTTAGCCTTTTTACCGCTAACGGGTATTCAGCGCGAACATAAATATATCCGTTTTGCGCGCCGGTTGCGATGCCGGCGATTATCATACCCTCGAGCATTCTGTGAGGGTCGCCTTCCATGATGCTTCTGTCCATAAAAGCACCCGGATCTCCTTCGTCGCCGTTGCAGATGACATACTTAATTGTTTCCTTATGCCGTTTTACCTGCTCCCATTTTTGGCCGGCCGGGTATCCTCCTCCTCCCCGTCCACGTAATCCGGCCTCAGAAATTTCCCGGCAGATATCATCCGGAGAAAGATCAAAGAGTGCTGTTTCCAGAGCTTTATAACCGTCGTTTGCAATATACTCTTCAATGGATTCCGCATCAGTATGTCCGCAATGAGAACGGACAAGACGTGTTTGTTTTTTATAAAAGGGGATCTCCTCCTGTGTTGGATAGATAACACCGTCTTGTTGAAAAAGTAACCTTTTTACCGGTTTATCTCCGATAATGCTTGTTTCCAGAATCTCTTCGCAATCCTCAAGCTTCACTTTGAGAAACAGCCAGCCGGCAGGTTCGATGCGCACGAGAGGTCCCATTTCACAAAAACCATGACAACCGCTTTTTTTCAACCCGATGCTTTCTCCCTCAAGCCCGTGGCCCAGCTCAAATGAACAATTAACGCCGCGTTCAGCACAAAGGGCTTTCAACCTGTCGAATATTTCGAGGGAACCTCCGGCAACACAGCCGGTCTCTGCACAAACAAGCACTTTCTTTTTTTGACGGGATAAATGCTCGGCAAAGGTGCGTCTGGCTTCTATCAAATCTTCTTTGCAAGTGAATCTATTCACGAATTTTGGCCTCCTTTTTGGCCTCCGTTTTGATTTCCTCCAAATATGTGCGCACTTTTTCGGGCGTCATCGCTGCATTTACTTCATCATTAATTGAAATCACAGGGGCAAGCCCGCAGGCCCCGAGGCAGGAAACGGTTTCCACCGTGAAAAGCATATCGTCGGTCGTTTTTTTATCTTCGCTCAGTGCGAGATTTTCCCTCAGTGCATTTAGTATGGGGATGGATTTTCGTACATGACAGGCGGTACCATCACAAACCCGTATAACATATTTTCCTTTCGGCTCCAAAGAAAAATTTTCATAAAAGGTTGCTACACTGTAAATTTTGGCCGGACTGATATCCAGTTTTTTGGCAATGTATTCAAGGGCTTGTCTCGGTAAATAACTGTATTCATGTTGGACTTTCTGCATAATGGCAATCAACGCGGTTTTCTCATAATTACAGGATAAAAGAATTTGTTCCAGTGTTTCTTTTTTTTGTTTTTCCATTATACGATACCTCCTTGATTTTTTTACTGCAACGTCGACGTAAACAGCTTTTTATGGTTAATTGTTAAAAAAATATGACTTTTATCCTCTTTCCCATTTTTTTCAGGTATTCGATAAGTTCATTAACGATAGTAACTTTTATGCTTAAGTTTTTAGGTAAATCCGGATTTTGGTGGGCCGGATTAAGGGCTGTTCCAACATAAAAATTAATATCTGTGGCTTCTTCAAAGAGAAGCTTTGAAACTAAGGAAGCACCATCTTTTTTCCAACCCCATTCAGCATAATATTCATTATTTTGTAAATAGCTTTGTGCATACTGAAGTACTCTGTTCATGGTGATAACACCTTCTGTTACAAGATCTACTCCTTCAATTTCTGCGGTTGGAGGAATTTCAGAATCAATATATTTAATCTGTGTATTAAGATCTTTGCCCAGGTATTCCGCGGCAAGATGAGATGTAGTTCCTCCGCAAACAATGCGTTTACCCTCATTCGAAAAAAACATGGACATCATTTTTCTTACGTCTCCTGGGTCGGCAGGTGGGCCTATTATCAAATTTATTTGCTGTTTTTGCCTTATTTTGATAGCACCTATGGTAGTGTCATCGCCGGGTATCCCTTCATATAAGCTGTTACATTTCTCAAGTAAAAGTGAGGAAATGGTTTTAGCGTCGTAGCTGCTTTTATATAACTGTTCCATATATGAAATGATGTTTTCACGTCGCCAGTCATAATTTAATGCCCTGCCGGCTCCGGCATAAACAGCTCCATCGCTCATCAAAATAAAAAGATCATTTAATTGCAATTTCAAATTTGATCGAAAAATAACTTTTTCACCGATCCTCATACCGGTTTTTGCGTAATCGTAATTTTTTCCGTTCCGCAACAGAATAACATGGGGATTATCATATTGAATAATTTCGGCTTCTTTATTATCAACAACTCGAATAATAGTAAATGTTGAATACGCAATTCCTCTTTTTTCACAAACAGGCAATGTTGACGCTATGGTTGAAACACATTCCTTGATGCTCATTGAATTTGCCATCATAGTGGAGATAATTTTTGATGTGAGGATGGAAAGAATACTGGCTTTTACGCCGCTTCCAAGCCCATCGGCAAGGACCATAATAAGAGAATCTTCGTTTTGCTTGACTATTTCTACATGATCACCGCAAAGCTGTTCCCCATATTTATTCAGGCTACAAAAACCGATATCCGTAAATAAATTATTCATTGATAATAGTCCCCTTTAATTTGGTTAAGGCAATTTGGGTTTCAGCGGCTGTTTCTCCAAGCAGAGAGGCAATTTCCTGAACAACTCTCATTTGCTTTTCGAGAACCTTATCGGTTGTTTCTATAGTGTTCCTGGTAATACTTTCCTTTTTGGAGCGTTGTATTTCTTCCTCTGTTATATCACGCATAATGATTATAACAATACGATAATTTTTATCGAATAAGACTATCTCGTCTATATATTTTTGGTATTCGGCAAGAAAAATTCTTTTATTATATATATTTTGTTCTGTGTCGATAACCGAAACGTAATCTGCGGGGTTAAGGATACGAACAACAGGTAATCCGAGAACATCATCAGCCTTCGTAATATTTAAAATGCGGCAAGCGGATGTATTGATTTGCTGAACTTCAAGTGCTTCATTTAATACCATAATGCCATTGGGCGAATTGTTAATTATATTGTCGGAAAAAGATTCCGCTTTTTCTTTCAGGTAAGGCAGACACATCGTTAGATCAGCCTTGCCCAGAAAAACGGCTATGGCTTTGTCCCGGCAAGTATTGTAGCCGCAAGTGCCGCAATTTAATTCCTGTTCGGGTGTCATTTTCCCCATCTTTTTTAAAATTTCTTCGATGTCTTTGTTTCCCGGCATTTGTCTGTGGAGCCCGATAAAAGGAATTTTCTTTTTCAACTCAGCTTTATTTAGGGTGGAAAGAGAGAAGTCTTTTGGGCCTGCATAATTGTTTACTGCAAGAAAATCCCGAATGGGTGCTCTGTGTTTTTTATCCATAGCAGGTCCGCCGATACAGCTTCCTGTACAGGCAGACATCTCAATAAAACACTTTGATATGTTTCCCGCGATAACATCCTGAATTGTCTGAATACAGTTATCAATACCGTCTATGCTAATATACGCGTAATCCTCTTTGTCGCAATTCATGGAACGCAGGATACCTCCAGCAGTCGGGAATAGTCTTGCACGCCCTTTTTCTGCGGTACCGCTAACCTTTTCAAAGGTTACTTCTTCCTCCGTAAGCCACTTTGACAAATCGTCAAAAGTCAGGACACAATCAACAATGCCTTCATATTGTTCCGCTTCTTCTTTCTTGGAAATACAAGGGCCGATAAAGACAGTATAAGCATCGGGATGCTCTTTTTTTATTTTCAGACAATGTGCCAGCATAGGGGAGACGACATGGGCAAGATAAGCCAAAGCGTCGGGGAAATATTTCTGAATCAGTGTATTTACCGAATGGCAACAAGATGAGATGATGACATCCTGACTGTTCTCCCTGATCATCTCCTCATAGCGCTGCTTGACAATAGTAGCACCGAGAGCGGTTTCACCGGCAGCAAAAAAGCCGAGTTTTTTCAATGCCTTTTCCATGGTCTCAATATTTATATCTTCGTAATTTGCCACGAAGGAAGGTGCGATACTGGCATAAACAGGACGTTTCGAGGCGATCATTTCTTTGACGATACCAACATCATTGCGGATATTTTTGGCGTTTTGCGGGCAAACAACAAAACAAATGCCGCATAAAATACATTCATCTTCAACAATGTGTGCTTTATTATCTGAAAAACGAATTGATTTTACAGGGCAGTGCCTGATGCATTTGTAGCAATTTTTACAGTTGGATTCATTTCGTTGCAAAAAATCGCTCATATTATCGCATCCTTACTTATTAAGTTTTTTATGTTTAAATTTTACGTTGAATCCTTTCTGACAACTGATTAGCAAGAATGGCAAGAGATGCAGCCATATTTTCATTTTGTAAAATAATGTTGTCCGGAATATGCAAATGCACAGGTGCAAAGTTCCAGATGGCAAGTATGCCGCTATCTATCAATAGATTACAAATCTTTTGTGCTTTAGCTGCCGGTACGGTAATGATGCCTATACGAAGATTCAATCTTTTGCATACGTCTTTAAGTTTTTCTAATGAAAAGATCGGTTTTCCATTAATTGTATTACCAATAAGGTTCTTATCCGTGTCAAAAGCCGCTAAAATATTAAGCCCGTAATCGGAAAATCCGTCATATGAAAGTAAGGTTTTTCCCAACTTGCCGGCACCCACTAAAATCGCTTCGTTTACATTGTCATAACCTAAAAAAGTACTGATGTCAGATATAAGCTCCTTAATATCATATCCGGTTTTAGGCCGTCCGCCGGAGCTTATTGAAGCTAAATCCTTTCTTACCTGAACGTGGTTGAGTTTCAGATCAGATGCAATTTTAGTAGCGGAAATATTAACTAACTCATCCTTTTGTCTTAATTTTAAATAGTTTAAGTAACCGGGTAAGCGCATTAATGTTGGCCTGGAGACTGAGCGAGATACATTTTCCAAATTATTCATAATATGAACTCTCTCCTAGAAAGTATTATATCGATATTTATTTATCGATATAATTTTATCTTTTTAGATGGAGATTGTCAATACGTTAAAAAAATATTTGGAGTAAGATTGCAGATTAGTTATACTTGTTCTTGAGAAGATAGTAGAGGAGATGAAGAAATACGGCTATTGTGGGATTATAGACATAAAGGCCGCCTATTCCAATAGCCGTAGAGAGTTCTTTTAAGTAAATAGATATTTACTCTTATAACTATTTATAAAGATTTCAGATAACGGTCAATAGCCCTGGCGGCCGTTTTACCTGCGCCCATGGCCAGGATTACCGTTGCAGCACCGGTGACAATATCCCCGCCTGCATAGACCCCCCTGCGGGAAGTGGCCCCATTGTCATCAGCCTTAATTGTTCCCTTGCGCCCGAGCTCCAGACCGGAAGTAGTCTGCGGGATAAGCGGGTTGGGGCTGTTACCGATGGCAATAACCACCGTTCCCACATCAAAAATAAACTCCGAACCTTTAATCGGCACAGGACGTGCCCGACCCGAATCGTCGGGCTCACCAAGTTCCATCTTCATACATTCCATCCCTTTAACCCAGCCGTTCTCATCGGAAATAATTTCAATAGGGTTGGTAAGTAAATTAAAAATTACTCCTTCTTCCTTAGCATGCTCAATCTCTTCCGCCCGGGCCGGCATCTCCTTATCGGAACGGCGGTAAACAATATGAACCTCTTCCGCACCCAGCCTCAAAGCCGTGCGGGCAGAATCCATCGCCACATTACCCGCCCCCACGACCGCCACTTTTTTAGCCAGCTTAATGGGCGTATCCCACTCAGGGAATAAATAAGCCTTCATCAGGTTAACCCTGGTCAAAAACTCATTAGCCGAATAAACCCCATTTAAATTCTCACCCGGGATACCGAGGAACTGGGGAAGACCTGCCCCCGTTCCGATAAAAACAGCATCAAAACCTTCCTCATCAAAAAGCTCATCAACCGTAATCGTCTTGCCGATAACCACATTCTTGCGGAAATCTACACCTAACCCGGCAATATAATCCACTTCGCGCTGCAGAATCTTCTCCTTGGGCAGACGGAACTCCGGAATTCCGTAGCGCAGGACGCCGCCGGTCGAATGAAAAGCTTCAAAAAGCACCACTTCATGACCCATCCTGGCCAGGTCGCCGGCCGCGGTAAGCCCGGCAGGACCGGAACCCACGATAGCCACACGCCTGCCTGTTCTATCCGGCCCGGCAGGAGTTTCCACCCCTTTGGCCAGTTCATAATCCGCCAAAAAGCGCTCCAGACGGCCGATAGCCACAGGCTGACCCTTCTTGCCCCTGAGGCAGAAAGACTCGCACTGACTTTCCTGCGGACAAACACGCCCGCAGACAGCCGGAAGATTATTCTTTTCCTTCAGTTTTTTAATACCTTCAGCAAATCTCTCCTCCTGGATAAGTTTAATAAAAGCAGGTATATCCACCTCAACCGGACACCCCTCAACACAGGCGGGGTCCTTGCACTGCAGGCACCTCATAGCTTCCTTAACGGCAGTTTCCGCATCATACCCGAAGGGCACCTCATTAAAGTTTTTAATACGTTCAGCATGATCCTGCTCAGGCATGGGGTGCTTCTCTTTCATCTTACGCAACAGCTTTACTTGTTCAGCCTCCAGCGGCATTATTTTTCACCTCCGCACCTGCACTCATGCTCGAATTTCTCCAAAGCAATCTTTTCCTTATCAAGATAAGTCCGTGAACGCCGGGTCAGCTCGGCAAAATCAACCTGATGCGCATCAAAAACAGGTCCGTCAACACAACTGAACTTCGTTTCTCCTCCCACTGTAACACGACAGCATCCGCACATTCCCGTGCCGTCCACCATAATGGGGTTTAAACTTACCAGCGTTTTAACCCCATAAGGCCTTGTCTGCTCCGCAACAACGCGCATCATGGGCAGCGGACCAACGGCGATAATCTCATCAATCTTTTTGCTTGTATCATCCAGCAGAGGCTGGAGAAGATCCGAAACAAAACCATGATGCCCCTTTGTCCCGTCATCAGTGCAGATATGCAGCTCGCTGCTCACAGCCCGCATCTCATCTTCCAGAATTAAAAGATCAGCTGTTCTGGCTCCGATAATAGAGATAACCTCCAGCCCTGCATCATAAAATGCTTTTACCTTGGGATAAATGGGTGCGATCCCCACCCCGCCCCCAACAGCAACGACGCGTCCGCTGGAGGGCAGCTCCATGGGACGGCCCAGCGGACCCACAAAATCGCTTAAATAATCTCCTTCCTGCAAAGACCCCAGTTCCTTTGTCGTTTTGCCTATCTCCTGGAAAATAATAGTGATGGTACCCCGTTCTTTGCTGCTGTCCGCGACGGTGAGAGGAATCCGTTCACCGTTTTCCCGGACGCGAAGAATAATAAATTGTCCGGGCCGGGCCTTCCGTGCAACCAGCGGCGCTTCAATTTCCATCAGTTTATTTACTGCGGAGAGAACTCTTTTGGTAACAATTTTGAACATGAGCGAACCGACCTCCTTTGCATTCCCCATTCCTTAAATAGTATTTTATTTCTCCACAGGCTTGAAAAAGCCCTTTATAAAAAAAAATGGGACTTAATGTTTAATAATTTCCAAGTATGTGAAGAAACCGGTAATTGAAAAAGAAGTTAAAAAAATATAAGTAATTTCAGAGGAAGGATTATGAGAAAAATGTAGAATAAATGGTATATGCTGCAGATATTGGAGGGATTATTATTTCATCCTTGAATATGGAAAAAATTTTTACCGCTTTTCCCGAACAGAATCCAAATCCTGTTTTTTGTGTAAGTCCTGACGGTGCTATACTGTATTGCAACCACGTAAGCAAAGTGCTTTTTAAGGAATGGTGCTATGAGCAGGGAGAATCGGTACCAGGTAAAGTTGCTGCCGCTGTCCGGGATCCCCATATGCACGGTAGTGTGGAGATTACTACCGGAGGGAGGCTATATACCTTTACAGTTGTTCCTGTTTCCGGAGAAAGTGCCGTTTTTTTCTACGGTAACGATATAACAGAGCACAGGGCTACTGAAGAACGTTTGGAACATTTTTCCCGCATTATTGAAGAAAGCATTAATATCGTTTTCATAACAGACTTTGACGGTAAAATTGAATATGTTAACAGGATGTTCGAAAAAATAACCGGTTATAGACGGGAAGAAACTGTCGGCAAGAATCCGCGCATTCTTGCCTCCGGAGAGACAACAACAGCTCAGTATAAGGTCTTGTGGGATAGTATCAAGTCAGGAAAGACATGGCGGGGTCTCTTTAAAAACCGGAAAAAGAATGGCGGCATTTACTATGCAAACGGTTTTATCACACCTATCCGGAACGGGCAGAGCGGGATTACACATTTCCTGGCCATCCAGGAAGACATTACGGAAAAAATTGCTGCGGAAGAGCGCCTGCGCTACCTGAAGGAGTATGATCGAATAACAGGCATTATTAACCGGGCGTATTTTGTAGAATTATTGGAAAGTAACCTCTCCGATTTGAAGATGCTGGGTGACAGCGCGGTTTTACTGCAGATCAACATAGACGATTTTAAACTGATTAACGATTCTTACGGTTATAGTGTGGGCGACCAATTTCTCAAAAATTTTGCCGATTTTTTAAAAGACCAGGTAAAGGAACTTGATATCGTCTATGCTCCACCCCGGAAAACCATTATCGGGCGCCTGGGGGAGGATGAATTTGCTCTTTTCCTTTTTGCCCGCAATGAGCGGGAAGGCAGGAATGCAGCCGAGACCATCAGGCAGGCTGTGGAGCGCCACCGTTTTCTTAACGGTATGATCCGGATTACCGTAAGCATCGGGATTGCCCTTTTCCCGGAACACGGGACAACTTGTACGGAACTTCTCTCCCGAAGCAGTGCTGCAACTGTTCATGCCAAGGAACAGGGAAAAAATCGTTACTCCCTCTACCGTGCCGATATTAACTACCTTAAGCAAGCCCATGCTATCCTGGAGGAGAAACAACGTATTATCGTTGCTATGGAGAAGGATCTCTTTATACCGTGGTTTCAGCCCATTCTGCATCTGCTTTCCCGGGAGATCCACCATTATGAAGCCCTGGCCCGTCTTATGACTCCGGACGGCACGTTGTTGCCGCCGAGTTCCTTTATCCCTACGGCCGAACGCTATGGTCTCATCTCCGATATCGACCGCATCATCACCGAGAAAACGATAAAAAAGCAGGCAGAATTGCTGAGAGCCGGCATAATTATCTCCTTTAGCATGAACCTTTCCGGGAAACACCTGGGTGATGCGAAGATGTTGCGTTTCCTTCAGACGGTCATCAGCGAATCGGGAGCGAACCCGGACTGTTTAATTTTTGAAATTACGGAAACTGCGGCAATTCAAAATATGAGCAGCGCGGTTGCATTTGTTAAAGCACTGAAAGAGATGGGCTGCAAATTTTCTCTGGACGACTTCGGTGTCGGTTTTACATCGTTTGTTCACCTGGTGGAAATGAAAGTTGATTTCTTGAAAATCGACGGTTCCTTTGTGCGCCGCCTGCCGGAGAGTAAAAGAGACAGGATTCTTGTTAAAACTATTGCCGATATGGCGCGCAGCTTGAATATTAAGACCATTGCCGAATTTGTGGACAGAAAAGAGATTATTCCCCTTTTGCATGAATTTGGTATTGACTATGCCCAGGGTTATTTCATTGGCAAACCGTCACCATTATTTTCCGACAAGATTTGAGAAATTACTGCATAAAGTCCTCATCTTTTACAAAAAAAATAACATTTATCTTGTAAATTATGTTAAAATGCTCTAAGGGCAAGAAATAGCAAAAGAAATATCAGGAGGGATAGCTAATGCTCAAAACAATAAGTCTCAAGAAAAAATTAATTGCCTATTTTTTAATTGTGGGACTGCTGCCGGCTTTAATAATTAGCCTGTTGGCATACAGGGCAGCCACAGCAAATATCCGGGGGGAAATTCTCAGTGAGCTGGAAATATATGCTGCGCGGGTCGACAGTGAAATGCAAAAATATTTTTCTGAAAAAGAGTGCAATATTAATATTCTGGCTATTACCAGGGATATTTACGAAAGCTTAACTCTCTTAGAAGCTGAAAACTGGGATACCGAAAGCCCTGTCTGGCAAGAAAGGGTTAAAATTCTGGAGCAGTTTGCCGGTTCCATGCGGGAAGAATATGGCTATGCCGATATTTTTATCACGAATCCCCGGAGCAAGGTTGTTTTTAGCCTCCGGGAAGAAATGCTCGGGTCGGATCTTTCAGAAAGAGATTATATCGAGAGTTCCCTGGAGGGGGAAATGACCTGGGCTACTCTTTTTTACTCCGACTTTCTTGGCGAAAATGCCCTGATCTTATCGGCACCGGTTCGCAGTGAAGGGCAACAGGGCAAAATTGTGGGGACAGTCAACATATTTCTGGATCAAAAAGGTATTGACCAGATTGTTTCAGATGGGATAGAACAACTTGGAGAGTCTGCAGATGTCTATTTAATCGACACGGAAGGCATCCTGCAGACTGATACCAAACTGGGAGATTATACGGAGGGGGCTGCCCTGAAAGAGCAGATCAAAACCCGGGCTGTGGAGATTTATGAAGGCCTGTATTCTTCAAGCACAGAGGAGGGCAACCAGGTTCTCCATAAGCAGGACGAATATGTGGATTACCGGGGTATTCCTGTCCTCGGACAGATCCGTATGACCAGGCTGGGTTCGGCTCCCGCGGGTTTGATTCTGGAAATCGATGTCTCTGAGGCTCTGCAAAGTGTGACGGCCCTGCGCAATTTGATGTCGATTATTACAGTGATTTCCTTCCTCATTATTATTATCCTGGCTTATTCCATTACTTTAAGCATAACAAGGCCTATTCAAAATGTTGTCGAAAAGCTTCAAGAAATGGCGGAAAAGGGCGGCGATCTTACGCAGGAACTAAAGGTTAACACCCAGGATGAACTGGGGGAGATGGGCGGCTCGGTTAATAAAATGATCGGAAGTGTGCGGGAACTCGTGGCGAGGGCCGCAGAAATTTCCAAAGGAGTGGAAAAGTCCGGCGAACTTTTGTTTTCTTCCGTAGAAACCTCGACACAAACACTGGAGCAGGTCGCTTCCAGTACCAGTGAACTGGCAGCGGGGACCCAGGAGCTGAGCAACAGTTCCCAGGAAGCCGCCGGTCTTTCTCAGGAGGTTGCTGCCTCCGCTCTGCATGGTGCCGACTCCATCGACGAAGCTGTCGGTCAGATGCAAAAGATCAATGAGAAAATCGATTTTCTGAGCGAAAATATTGCCGGTCTGGGAAAAAGATCAGAGCAAGTAGATGCAATTATCAACATGATTACCGCTGTTGCCGAGCAGACCAATTTACTCGCCCTTAATGCCGCGATCGAAGCGGCCCGGGCCGGCGAACACGGCAGAGGATTTGCCCTGGTGGCGGAAGAGGTAAGAAAACTTTCCGAACAATCCGCTGAGTCGGCTGAAGAGATTTCCAACCTAGTGAAGGCTATCCAGGTGGAAACCAGGGTTGCCGTCGAAAACATGAAGACAACCGTAGAAGAAGTGCATTCCGGGTCAAACCTTGTTATGGCCGGTGGGAAAACTTTTAGGAGGATAGTGCAAAACGTAGAACAGATTAACAGCAAGATCGAAGATATCTCTGCCGCAGCCCAGCAGCTAAGCGCCGGAAGCGAGGAGATCGCCGCTTCTACTGAAGAACAATCATCCATTATGGAAGGTATAAACGAGACAGCCGGTAAGCTCAGAGCAGCTGCCCAGGAACTGACGGCTAATCTGGAGCGGTTTAAATATAACTGATGATCAAAAATGATGATTTAGAATATAAGATGATAATAAATTAAGATACTACTTATACTGCATCCTCAAGAACGAGGCACTTAGATGTGCCTCGTTCTTGAGAGAGATAAAGAAATACGGCTACGATTTCAGATAACGGTCAATAGCCCTGGCGGCCGTTTTACCTGCGCCCATGGCCAGGATTACCGTTGCAGCACCGGTGACAATATCCCCGCCTGCATAGACCCCCCTGCGGGAAGTGGCCCCATTGTCATCAGCCTTAATTGTTCCCTTGCGCCCGAGCTCCAGACCGGAAGTAGTCTGCGGGATAAGCGGGTTGGGGCTGTTACCGATGGCAATAACCACCGTTCCCACATCAAAAATAAACTCCGAACCTTTAATCGGCACAGGACGTGCCCGACCCGAATCGTCGGGCTCACCAAGTTCCATCTTCATACATTCCATCCCTTTAACCCAGCCGTTCTCATCGGAAATAATTTCAATAGGGTTGGTAAGTAAATTAAAAATTACTCCTTCTTCCTTAGCATGCTCAATCTCTTCCGCCCGGGCCGGCATCTCCTTATCGGAACGGCGGTAAACAATATGAACCTCTTCCGCACCCAGCCTCAAAGCCGTGCGGGCAGAATCCATCGCCACATTACCCGCCCCCACGACCGCCACTTTTTTAGCCAGCTTAATGGGCGTATCCCACTCAGGGAATAAATAAGCCTTCATCAGGTTAACCCTGGTCAAAAACTCATTAGCCGAATAAACCCCATTTAAATTCTCACCCGGGATACCGAGGAACTGGGGAAGACCTGCCCCCGTTCCGATAAAAACAGCATCAAAACCTTCCTCATCAAAAAGCTCATCAACCGTAATCGTCTTGCCGATAACCACATTCTTGCGGAAATCTACACCTAACCCGGCAATATAATCCACTTCGCGCTGCAGAATCTTCTCCTTGGGCAGACGGAACTCCGGAATTCCGTAGCGCAGGACGCCGCCGGTCGAATGAAAAGCTTCAAAAAGCACCACTTCATGACCCATCCTGGCCAGGTCGCCGGCCGCGGTAAGCCCGGCAGGACCGGAACCCACGATAGCCACACGCCTGCCTGTTCTATCCGGCCCGGCAGGAGTTTCCACCCCTTTGGCCAGTTCATAATCCGCCAAAAAGCGCTCCAGACGGCCGATAGCCACAGGCTGACCCTTCTTGCCCCTGAGGCAGAAAGACTCGCACTGACTTTCCTGCGGACAAACACGCCCGCAGACAGCCGGAAGATTATTCTTTTCCTTCAGTTTTTTAATACCTTCAGCAAATCTCTCCTCCTGGATAAGTTTAATAAAAGCAGGTATATCCACCTCAACCGGACACCCCTCAACACAGGCGGGGTCCTTGCACTGCAGGCACCTCATAGCTTCCTTAACGGCAGTTTCCGCATCATACCCGAAGGGCACCTCATTAAAGTTTTTAATACGTTCAGCATGATCCTGCTCAGGCATGGGGTGCTTCTCTTTCATCTTACGCAACAGCTTTACTTGTTCAGCCTCCAGCGGCATTATTTTTCACCTCCGCACCTGCACTCATGCTCGAATTTCTCCAAAGCAATCTTTTCCTTATCAAGATAAGTCCGTGAACGCCGGGTCAGCTCGGCAAAATCAACCTGATGCGCATCAAAAACAGGTCCGTCAACACAACTGAACTTCGTTTCTCCTCCCACTGTAACACGACAGCATCCGCACATTCCCGTGCCGTCCACCATAATGGGGTTTAAACTTACCAGCGTTTTAACCCCATAAGGCCTTGTCTGCTCCGCAACAACGCGCATCATGGGCAGCGGACCAACGGCGATAATCTCATCAATCTTTTTGCTTGTATCATCCAGCAGAGGCTGGAGAAGATCCGAAACAAAACCATGATGCCCCTTTGTCCCGTCATCAGTGCAGATATGCAGCTCGCTGCTCACAGCCCGCATCTCATCTTCCAGAATTAAAAGATCAGCTGTTCTGGCTCCGATAATAGAGATAACCTCCAGCCCTGCATCATAAAATGCTTTTACCTTGGGATAAATGGGTGCGATCCCCACCCCGCCCCCAACAGCAACGACGCGTCCGCTGGAGGGCAGCTCCATGGGACGGCCCAGCGGACCCACAAAATCGCTTAAATAATCTCCTTCCTGCAAAGACCCCAGTTCCTTTGTCGTTTTGCCTATCTCCTGGAAAATAATAGTGATGGTACCCCGTTCTTTGCTGCTGTCCGCGACGGTGAGAGGAATCCGTTCACCGTTTTCCCGGACGCGAAGAATAATAAATTGTCCGGGCCGGGCCTTCCGTGCAACCAGCGGCGCTTCAATTTCCATCAGTTTATTTACTGCGGAGAGAACTCTTTTGGTAACAACTTTGAACATGAGCGAACCGACCTCCTTGATACTTATTATTAACGTTAAGTTCTTAATAATAAAATGAGCAGTCCATTTTTAAAAACCGGAAAACTTATTGCAAAAATGAAAAAAAATATTAAATTTTTTACTATTTTTGCATTACCGCAGATGAGCATACTAATCTTGCCCGGCTTCACTGTACAAGCTGACGAATTTATGGTCACCCCTCTTTCAGCAGTTTATCTTTATAGTAAAAAGTGCGCTATACCGCTTATATTTTGCAAGAAGCGTGCCATCGATTAGATCCGGCTAAGGTACTTGAGTTTCGGCGGAGGGGTGTCTTTAAACTGATTTATTGAAAAAACGTATAAAATATTCTAATAAGGAGGAATTTGGAAGTATTTATAGAAATATGTAAAGAAAAGAAAAAGAAAAAAGCAGGAAGGAAGAGGGGGACAACCAATGTTTGAACAGTTTCGTATGGCATGCTTTCGTTTTAGTATCAAAGCAGGACCTAAAGGATTGCTCCTCCCTCCATACAAGGGAGCCACGTTCCGCGGAGGATTCGGGTCTGTTTTTCGACGCATTACATGTGCAATCCGTCAGCAGGATTGTCATGGCTGCAAATTGCGGGAACAGTGCCCTTATGCTTACATATTTGAAACAGCTCCCCCGCAAGACACAAATGCCCTGAGAGAGTGGCCGCTGCCGGTCTTGACGATGGGCAGTCTGATAGTCACAGTCGTATTCTGGGGTATCTTAGGCAAATTTCTATGGTAAAAATGCATAATTTAGTCTAAGTAAATATCGAATATTTGTTTTCTGACAGAAACTGACAAACAATTTTTGCCTATCATGTTTTGTCATGTTATAGTATTTATTACCAAAAGTAATGGTGGTTTACCATATGAACAAAACGGAGCGCATTATTAAAGTGATTCTAACTTTAACGCAAAATCCTGCAGCCTCGGCTCATGAGCTTGCCGAGCAGTTGCAGATTTCCGAACGCTCTATTTACCGTTACTTGAGTATTATTAAGCGTCTGGGCTATTGCTTGCATAATTTTAAAGACGCTGAATCAGGCTTGCGGAGGCATTACCTGACACCTTTAACCTTTACTGCGTCGGAGGCGCTGGCTATCATTGGAGCCGGACAGTCCTTATTATCTCAGGATGGGCTTCCTCTCAGTAATGACCTGGAGACTGCTTTGGCTAAAGTAAAATCGGCAATATGTCCAATTGAGGAAAAACGTGCATTTTACCGCCTGGAGCCCCGTTTTACCTACCTTGGTGAAAAAAGTCGCGATTATACGCCCTGGCAGGGCTTTATCCAACAAATAAGGGAATGTATCTATCACTGCCGTTCCATAACCGTTGTCTACGATTCTTTTTCCAGCGATGAAGTAACCGAAAGGCGTCTAGATCCCTACGATTTCTACTGGAATAAAGGCAACCTTTATTTGGCGGCCTACTGCCACAGACATAATGAAATGCGTAGTTTTCGTATTGACCGCTTTAACTCTGTTAAAAAAGTTAATGGGCACTTTACCCGTAATCCTGAATTTGATTTAAACGAATACCTCGGTCCGAGCTGGCGGGTCTTCCGGGGAAAAGAAAAAATGACTGTTAAGATCTTGGTCTATCCACCGGCATCACGTCTTTTCCGTGAAACACGCTATCATGAAACGCAGAAGCTGGAGGATCTGGAAGATGGAAAGCTTTTCTGTACTTTTATGGTTTCCGATACTCCTGAATTCAGAACCTGGCTCCTCCGCTGGGGAAGCCAGATGGAGGTGGTTGAACCGGTGGAACTTAGGGAGGGGATAAAGAAAGAACTGCAAAAGTGCTTAGAAAGATATGTAAAATAAAGGGGGACACAATTTTCCATTATTTAATACGACACAATGAACACTACGGGGATGTTCGCTTAGATCCCTGTACCAATCCATTGGCATTTTGACCTTGTAATGGAGTAATTTAATCTCTTTGGGATGTGATATATTCAATGTTTAATGAGTTTTATGCGCATAGCGATCCTAATAATCCCAAAAAGCTACCCAATGATCCAGGGGCTAGATGGCAACCTTTGAAAGAACATCTGGTTGGCGTTTCAGAACTGGCAACACACTTTGCTCAGCAAGCAAGTCCAGGTGACAAAGAGTTTGCCAATATTGCTAAATGGTCTGGATTACTGCATGATCTGGGGAAGTGTTCTGATAAATTCCAACAGATGCTGACTGATGTAGTTCAAGGTAAGCCCAAAATTCGTGCTCCACATGCTGTTTATGGGGCAGCATTAGCGAATAATGCAAAAGCCTATGACATTGCTCTTGCCGTTTTGGGACATCATAGTGGTTTACACGCCGCTGTAGATTTAAAAAGTAAGATAACATCAGAGGAATTTGAGAAAGCACGGAAATATGTACGAGACAGAGCATGTTTGCCGGCAGATTTGCGTGAGGCATTACACGGTAATCTTCCTAAATGTAAAATTACTATGGGTGCAGAACTGGCATTTGAACTTCGAAATCGAATGCTGTTTAGCTGTTTGATTGATGCTGATCGCCAAGATTGCCTGAAACATGAATTAGGCTATCTCCCAGAATCTCAGCCATTGAATGCTGATGGCTTACAACGTCAATTATTGGATTATATTAACGAATGTTCGAAGAAGTCGCAAGTTAACAAGGTAAATATTGCTCGCAATGCTGTCCTTCAAACCTGTTTGGCTGCGGCCAATGTAAATGAGCGACTATTGTCACTTACAGTACCTACAGGTGGTGGAAAAACATTGGCATCAATGGCCTTCGCCCTTAATCGAGCTATACTCCGCCCGAACGAAGTGAGGCGGATCATTGTCGTAATCCCATTTTTGTCAATTATTGAGCAGAATGCACAGGTTTATGCCAAGGCGTTGGGCCCGAACACCATATTAGAGCATCATTCCGGAGATTTTAACCGGCTTAAGAAAGTTAATGGAGAATTTAGGCCATTACCGGAGATTGAAGATGATTTTTATGATCCAATAGAAAGGAGGTTCCAACTGGCAACGGAAAATTGGGATGCACCGATTATTGTAACTACGTCTGTTCGTTTTTTTGAAAGTCTTTTCTCCAATCGGCCGTCTGACTTGCGACGCTTACATAACATAGCGCGGTCAGTGGTAATCCTTGATGAAGTGCAAACGTTACCAAAAGGGTTTTTGGGAACACTTTTATCCATGATACGCGGATTGGCAGACGAATGGCAGACTACATTTGTTTTTTGCACAGCGACACAGCCAGCTTTTGAAAAACATTCATCTGCCAAAGAAGACGATATGCGCTGGGAAAGAGGTACCGTAAAACCAATCATTCCTGAAGATATGCAACATGAGCTTTTTAGAAATTTGAAGCGCGTCATTGACCCATACTGGCCAAATACCGATGAAAAGTCTTCATGGGCGCAGATAGCAGGTCAAATGGTAAATGAACAGAGCGTTTTATGCATCGTTAACACTAAACAACAAGCTCTTGACTTGCATGCTGAAATGATTAATCAACTATCAGAATCTGATAATAATTCATCTGAGCTTTTCCATCTTTCGACGCGTATGTGCGCTCAACATAGACTAGATAAGCTTGAGGAAATTCGTGAATTAATGACTAACAGTAATAGGCTTTGCCGGGTGGTAAGTACACAACTCGTTGAGGCTGGAGTTGATTTGGATTTTCCCGTTGTTTTTCGGGCTATGGGACCGTTGGATGCTATCACACAGGCTGGTGGGCGTTGCGATCGTGAAGGAAAAATGACAGCTGCTGCTGGAAAGCCAGCTGGAAGACTTATTGTTTTTCTGCCTGAGGATGACCGTACCCCATATAAAAGGGAAACGGATATTACCAAGTGTCTTGCTGAGAGGGGTTCTCTTTCCATTCATAATCCCTTGCACATGCAGGCTTATTTTAACGAGGTATATGAAGGTGATCGGGATCCTGAAAACATTGAAGGTTTGCGACGGAGCTTTAATTATCCTGAGGTTGCCGAACGATTTGGTATGATTGATCAACGTACTAAAGCAGTACTCGTTCCGTATAACGATGAATCTTGGGAGTTGATTGAGCAGATTGAAAGAAGCAGGGGATTTAATCGCGACCTGTTACGAAAAGCACAGCGTTACCAGGTGGGTCTATATCCAAATGAGTTTAGTAAGGCGTTTAAATTGGGGACTATCGTTGAACTTTGGCCTGATTCGGATCTATGGAAATGCTGTCCGTCATGTTATTCACGGGATGTTGGGCTTGTTATTAGACCACCGTCACCGGAGGATTATATGGCGTAATTACTTGCAATAGTGGGCAGGTTACTTTCGATTTCAAGGGGGGTTGTATATGTCCAATTCTTTTGTCCGCGTTAAGGTCAGTGGGGATTTTGCCTGCTTCAGTCGGCCGGAAATGAAAGTAGAGCGCGTGTCGTACGAGGTCGTCACGCCATCTGCAGCACGAGGCATTTTGGACGCTATCCTTTGGAAACCGGAGATGCGCTGGCACATCAGAAAGATTGAAGTGTTGAGACCAATTCGTTTCCAAGCTCTGAAACGTAACGAGATACAAAGCAAGATTAGCGTTGGCGGCAAAGATGGTGTTATGGCATGGATGAGTGAGCCGTCTAAATATAGACCGCAGTCTGCCGGTGCAGGAAGTAAGGACGGTACGCCTCGTAATACGCTAGCTTTGAGGGATGTATCTTATATTATTGAGGCAGAACCAATTATTTTTGATTACTCTGGCGATAATACACCCAGGAAATATGTGGAGATGTTTCAAAGGCGGGTTAAGAAGGGTCAGTGTCACTCTGTACCTTGCTTAGGGTGCCGTGAATTCATGGCCCGGTTTGAACCTGTTGAAGATGACGATCAGCCTATAGCTGATTTCCGAGATTTGGGAATGATGTTGTACGATATTATATTTGACCCTGAAGGAGATAACAATAGACCAATTTTCTTTCATGCCAAGATGGAGGGGGGGATTGTCAATACCAAAATACATGCGGCCTTTACTGATGAACAATTGCGAAAGGAGGTGCTGTCGTGCTCGTACAAGCCTTAGCAAATTACGCGGATACATACCTGGGAAAAGAGCTATCTGAAATGGCTTTTGAAGAAAAGCCGGTGAAGTTTGTGATTGAAATTAATGAATCAGGGCATTTTCTCGGTGTAATAGAACGTACATTTGAGAAGACTCAGAGTAACGGGAAGAGAGTGAAAACAGTTCGATTAACGGAATTATTATTAGTTCCCAGAACCCCTGAAAACCGCAATAGTGGTATACATCCACTTTTGACCTGTGACGCCATTCAGTATGTTGTAGGTCCTTTAATAGATGTCTGGTCGAAACGTGAACAACTTGGTAGACATAGTGACTGTCATTCCGGTTTCATTAAGCTTATTAATAGAGCTGCAACTGAAACAAAAGATTTTGCCCTTGAGGCTTGCGTGCATTTCTATAATGACAAGGCTCAAGTTGAAAAAGCGCGGCAGGTTCTTGCTGGAAAAAAAGCTAAAGGTACAGACTCGGTGGTGTTATCTGTCCGCCCGTCAGAAATATGCTTACAGGATCCTGGCGGACTTGTTATTGAGCGTGAAGCTGTCCGTGAATTTTGGCGAAAAGATTTCCGTGAAAGATTCAATGCACGTCACGCTGCGGGTGGAGAAGGAATGTGTCTTATTTCCGGCAAGTTTGGTCCGATAGCTACTACACACAATAAGATTAAAGGAGTTGCACATCTGGGAGGCCGTGCCGAGGTTTCTCTTATGTCTTTTGATAAGCCAGCGTTCCGATCTTATGGCTGGGAGCAAAATGCTAACAGTCCGATAAGCCCTGAGCGTGCAGCGGCTTATGTACTTGCTTTAAATGATTTGCTAAGGTATGGGGAACACCGCCAAGGTCTTTCGCGTGAAAAACTTGTCCGTACCCGTTCCAATTTCGATTATGGTGGATTGGCACTTTTATACTGGACGCGGGAACCGACTGATGAAAACCCAATGTCTTTATTTGAGGACCCTCAGCCGGAGCATATTAAAAAATTGTTAAATTCACCTTTTTCTGGTATAGAAAGCTTAGCGGGCCTTCGTGCTAATGAATTCTATCTTCTCAGTGTTTCTGGCAATGGTGGTCGGCTGGTGGTGCATGACTGGTTTTGCAATTCGCTAAATGATGTCTGGGAAAATATAAATAGATGGTTTGCCGGAATGAGTATAGCAGATGTTTTTAATGGAGGAAGAGTAGCACAACCTGTCGGTGTATATGAACTGTTGAAAGTAATTTCACCTCCACGTGTAAAGCCCAATGATAAGGTAAATGCGGAGCGAACTATGCGTTTAGTACGCAGGGCGTTGTACGGATTACCTTTGAGTTACTCTATTTTAGCTGCTGCTTTGGCCAGATTGCGTCTGGTGTCTGGGGTTAACCGATTGGTGCCAGCACGCATCGGTCTAATTCGATTATGTGTAAACGATATTTTAATGATTAAAAAAGAAGGAGGAGTGCTTATGGCAGAGTCTTTGGATCCCAACCAAGAACATCCAGCTTATATTTGTGGTCGTATTTTTGCAATTTATGAAAGTTTGCAGTATCAAGCTCAGGGAAAATTAAATGTGAATATCACCGATCATTACTATGGTCTGGCTTCTACCTATCCCCAACTGGCTTTCCCTAAATTGGAGATATTAAGTAAAAATCATTTAAAGAAACTAAAAAGGGAAAATGGTGCTGCGGCTTATGCTGTTGCAGGAAGGATTGATGAATTAACAGAAAAAATGGTTATTAATGGAGCAAAGTATCCTGAACAACTAAACATTGAAGATCAAGGTCGGTTTGCCATCGGTTACCATCACCAAAGGGCTGAAGATGCCAGGGCTCGGGAGGACAGGCAGCGGAAGAATGGTATTTAATTGTTACCGGATATAATTCAATCAAAAGGAGGAAAATTATGCATATAGATAATGTTGTTTCAAAACGGTATGATTTCGTATATCTTTTCGATGTTAAGGACGGGAACCCAAACGGAGATCCTGATTTTTCCAACACTCCACGTTTTGATCCCGAAACATTTCAGGGATTGGTTTCCGATGTGTGCCTGAAACGTAAAATACGTGACTATGTGTTTGCATTAAAATCTGAAAACGGAAAATTTGAAAAGGGATATGACATTTTTGTTTTACAAGGCCACTCATTGGAAAGTCGGCAACAACTTCCCTATGATAATCTCAAACTTATACCCGTCAACGCTGCTGCAGATGAAGATGATAGCGACGAAGAAAAACCTAAAGCTAAAAAGTCATCCTTCAAGAAAGATGACTTTAAGACAATAAGTTCAGCACGGAATTGGATTTGCGAGAATTTTTTTGACGTTCGTGCTTTTGGTGCGGTGATGAATACTACTGATTACAAATGTGGGCAGGTACGTGGACCAGTTCAAATCACTTTTAGCCGTTCGTATGATCGGATATTGTCTTCTCAACATAGTATTGTGCGGGTTAATCAAACAAAAGAAAAAGATCAGATCGAAAAAGGAGGGGCTGGTACGTTTGGCAACAAACATACCGTTGCCTATGGCCTATACTGTGCGTATGGTTTTATTAACCCGCATTTTGCCGCACAAACCGGTTTTACCTATGGTGATTTAAATATTCTCTGGAGAACTATGATTAATATGTTTGGCTCTTTTGACGCGTCTGCTTCACGAGGACTAATGGCTGCTCGGCACCTGTTTGTCTTCGAGCACGATTCAGCCTTAGGGGAGGCTCCTGCGCATAAACTTTTTGATTTGATTCAAGTAAAAAAAAGGTCAGTGGACGGAAAAGAGATTGAAATTCCTAGGTCATACGAAGATTACATTGTGCCAGATATAAATGAGATTAGTTCAAAGCTACCGTCCGGGGTAAAAGTAACTGATAAAGGTAATAGTGAGTGGTGATGTATTGCGATTGACGGCATCTTCATCTGAGCAAGGAGGTGACGCTTGACGTGGGTGGTGACTTAGTTGCAACAAACGCCATATTCTGTGAAGATGATTTTCTCCCTCTCTCTGCTTTGCAACATTTACTTTTTTGTGAGCGGCGGGCGGCGCTGGTGCATATTGAAGGGATGTGGGCCGAAAACCTTTTCACCGTTGAAGGCCAGCATTTACACGAAAGGGCAGACAAGCCAGAAATGGAGTCACGTGGAGATATCCGGGTTGTACGTGGATTACGGTTGCAATCCATTAGGCTTGGGTTATCAGGGCAGGCTGATGTAGTTGAATTTCACCGTATGGATGAATCATTGATCACAACCAGTTCTTCGCATCAGGTCAAATCTTTTGGCATACATTTGTTTGGTACTTCGGGTTATTGGCGACCTTTTCCTGTAGAATACAAACGAGGCAAACTTCGGAGCGAAAAGGGGTATAAGATTCAGCTGTGCGCACAAGCACAGTGCCTCGAAGAAATGTTAAATGTTAATGTTTCTACTGGAGCGATTTTCTTTGGACTACCTCGCCGTCGGTTGGAAATCGTATTTGACGAAGTTTTACGCCGAGAAACCGAAGCTGCCGCTGCTCATCTGCATCAACTTATTAACACGAGAATAACACCTGTAGCTCATTACGAGAAGAAGTGTGAAAAGTGTTCACTATTTGATCTTTGCTTGCCAAAGACTACTGGTGGACGTCGAAGTGCTCGGAGTTATCTGTCACGGGCACTTCTTGATATGGTTAGCCAAAAAGAATAAGGGTTGGAGGATGATGTGAGACAGCTTTTAAATACACTCTATATCACAACTCAGGGATCTTATATAAGTCGTGAGCGTGAAACAGTATTGGTACGTGTGGAAAAAGAGACTAAAGTTAGGGTTCCAATTCACACACTTGGAGGTATTGTCTGTTTTGGGCAGGTTTCTTGTTCCCCTCCATTGATGCAGTTGTGCGCTGAGCGACAAGTATCTATTTCTTTTTTAAGTGAGCATGGTAGATTCTGGGCAAGAGTGGAAGGGCCTGTTTCCGGTAATGTTCTTCTGCGACGTGAACAATATCGTCGTGCTGATGATCTGGGAAGATCGTCAGAAATTGCACGTTCTGTAGTTATTTCAAAGATTGCTAACAGTCGAACTGTACTTCTCCGCGCTCTGCGGGACTATCCTGATAATATTGGTGTACCGGAGCTAGGAAGTGTAGTAAAACGTCTTGGTCAAATTGCAGAAGGTCTGCGAGGGAAAACTGATCCTCTTGATACTGTACGTGGCCGAGAAGGTGATGCGGCACGAACTTATTATAGTGTTTTTGATCATCTAATTACTGTCCAAAAAAAAGATTTCTTTTTTTACAAAAGAAGCCGTCGTCCACCGCTTGACAATTTAAATGCGTTAATGTCTTTCTTATATACCTTATTGGCTCACGATGTGGCTTCGGCACTTCAAACTATTGGTTTAGATCCAGCAGTTGGTTTTCTCCATCGGGATAGACCTGGGCGGCCGGGGTTAGCGCTTGACCTGATGGAAGAGTTTCGTCCTTTACTAGCTGATAGAATGACGGTATCATTGATTAATCGCCAACAAGTAAGAGGGAAAGGATTCAGGAAAACAGAATCTGGGGCGGTTATTATGGACGATGATACCCGTAAGGCAGTATTGGTAGCATACCAAAAGAGAAAACAGGAAGAGATTCGCCATCCTTTTTTGGATGAAAAAGTAAAAGTTGGATTACTGCCTTTCATCCAGGCAATGTTACTTGCTCGTTATCTTCGTGGTGAGCTTGACGGTTATCCTCCGTTTTTCTGGAAATGAGGTCATTATGTTAGTTCTGGTTACGTATGATGTGAATACCGGGTCGGCTGAAGGCCGGAAACGATTACGTCGCGTGGCCAAGAGATGTGAGGATTTCGGCCAGCGCGTTCAGAAATCAGTATTTGAATGTCTAGTTGATCCGGCTCAATGGGCAAACCTTAGGCACAACTTGATTGCCGAAATTAACTTGGAAGAAGACAGTCTTCGCTTTTACTTTCTAGGGAAAAACTGGAAGAAAAGAGTGGAGCATGCGGGTGCAAATCCTGGATATGATCCAGAAGGACCTATTATCATGTAGTTCCTGCGAAGCTGAAGCAAACATTATTTCCCCAAGAGGTTCGCACTGCTTGTTAGTGTTGTGAATAGAGGGTTTGTTGAGATTATGGTTATCGCACAAGTTGGTGTATAGAATTAATGAAGATAGGTACGCGGAAATATGCCTGTAAACACCTGATATGCTTGTAATTATATCAAGTGCGGTCGCTCCCCATGCGGGGGCGTGGATTGAAACAACATAGTTATAAACAAAATCTCCGGTAATAAATGTCGCTCCCCATGCGGGGGCGTGGATTGAAACTTTGTACGTGCTTTCATGCGTGATACAGTCTTCGTCGCTCCCCATGCGGGGGCGTGGATTGAAACACTGCTCCGGCCCGTGGGGATGTAAAACAAATCCTGTCGCTCCCCATGCGGGGGCGTGGATTGAAACCTCAATGAATTGAGATTTCTCAGAATATGTATGTGTCGCTCCCCATGCGGGGGCGTGGATTGAAACCTTTCGGTTTGCTTGATGATGCTATTATATCTCGTCGCTCCCCATGCGGGGGCGTGGATTGAAACAAAGTCTTGCCAGGGTTCACGGCTTGGGCTTTTAAGTCGCTCCCCATGCGGGGGCGTGGATTGAAACAAAGTCTGCTTCTCCATCTTTGATCATGTCTTGAATGTCGCTCCCCATGCGGGGGCGTGGATTGAAACAAAGTCTTCGCAGGGTTCACGGCTTGGGCTTTTAGTCGCTCCCCATGCGGGGGCGTGGATTGAAACCGGTCTACCGATGAACCATGAGGCCTTTTTGCGGCGTCGCTCCCCATGCGGGGGCGTGGATTGAAACATTAAATTCATCATGAATGGTATAAAATATTGGTGTCGCTCCCCATGCGGGGGCGTGGATTGAAACTTTTTATTTTAAATGGCATGACCCAGATACAAAAGTCGCTCCCCATGCGGGGGCGTGGATTGAAACAAATACACAACGGCCAGTAGCAAGAAAGGCTTCATGTCGCTCCCCATGCGGGGGCGTGGATTGAAACTTTAAACTCGTTATATCCGTTTGCCGTGGACTCAGTCGCTCCCCATGCGGGGGCGTGGATTGAAACGATTTCCATGTTAATAAGGAATTAATTCCTGTAATGTCGCTCCCCATGCGGGGGCGTGGATTGAAACCCTTCTGGCCCTTCATGTGAAGCGGGAGGGCGAAGGTCGCTCCCCATGCGGGGGCGTGGATTGAAACATTCACAACAAGAAAAATAATAACATAAAACGAGAGTCGCTCCCCATGCGGGGGCGTGGATTGAAACATGACTGCGATATCCTTTTTCTTTTGCATAATTTGTCGCTCCCCATGCGGGGGCGTGGATTGAAACGATGTTGTAAAGAAGGTTTAATTTTGTCGAGACTGGTCGCTCCCCATGCGGGGGCGTGGATTGAAACACCAAATATCCTACTATTACATATTATACTAGTAGTCGCTCCCCATGCGGGGGCGTGGATTGAAACTCTAATAATATAATAGTTAAACTTGCAGCACTTTTGTCGCTCCCCATGCGGGGGCGTGGATTGAAACATTTGAAACACTCCTCTATTATGTAGTTTTTGTTGTCGCTCCCCATGCGGGGGCGTGGATTGAAACAAAGACTAAAGGAAAAATTCAATTCCTTTAATACTACGTCGCTCCCCATGCGGGGGCGTGGATTGAAACAAAGTCTTCGCAGGGTTCACGGCTTGGGCTTTTA
>JAENYV010000001.1:151053-153078 GCA_016841605.1 Dethiobacter alkaliphilus
TGCGGGGGCGTGGATTGAAACAAAGTCTTCGCAGGGTTCACGGCTTGGGCTTTTAAGTCGCTCCCCATGCGGGGGCGTGGATTGAAACAAAGTCTGCTTCTCCATCTTTGATCATGTCTTGAATGTCGCTCCCCATGCGGGGGCGTGGATTGAAACAAAGTCTTCGCAGGGTTCACGGCTTGGGCTTTTAGTCGCTCCCCATGCGGGGGCGTGGATTGAAACCAAAGTCTTCGCAGGGTTCACGGCTTGGGCTTTTAAGTCGCTCCCCATGCGGGGGCGTGGATTGAAACAAAGTCTGCTTCTCCATCTTTGATCATGTCTTGAATGTCGCTCCCCATGCGGGGGCGTGGATTGAAACAAAGTCTTCGCAGGGTTCACGGCTTGGGCTTTTAAGTCGCTCCCCATGCGGGGGCGTGGATTGAAACAATACTTTTTCATTATTTATTTTATCTTTTTGTTGTCGCTCCCCATGCGGGGGCGTGGATTGAAACGCTTGGAGTAACCAGGGAGATACAATAACGACCGTCGCTCCCCATGCGGGGGCGTGGATTGAAACACGACAAAATAGCATCATTTAAAGCTCTATGAGCATTTAAGTCGCTCCCCATGCGGGGGCGTGGATTGAAACACTCCTTCTTCCATTTGTTTTGCCCTTTGCCTTGCGTCGCTCCCCATGCGGGGGCGTGGATTGAAACTCTACCGACTGCCCTGCTTGGTAGTGCTCTGCTATGTCGCTCCCCATGCGGGGGCGTGGATTGAAACATCAGCTCAACCTCCTTTTGAATCGCCTACTCCTGTCGCTCCCCATGCGGGGGCGTGGATTGAAACCAAACATCTTTGTCTACGCCTGTATCGCAGTTGATGGTCGCTCCCCATGCGGGGGCGTGGATTGAAACCTGTTGCCATAGCGGTACAGGTAAAAACGTCATCGTCGCTCCCCATGCGGGGGCGTGGATTGAAACTCCTTCATCCATCCCCCATGCTTCAGCGGTTTGTGTCGCTCCCCATGCGGGGGCGTGGATTGAAACTCGCTATCTCATGTCCAGTCAAGCAGCGTGAGTTGTCGCTCCCCATGCGGGGGCGTGGATTGAAACGTTGTTGCTGGGTGGAGAGGGATGCCTCTTTTTGGTCGCTCCCCATGCGGGGGCGTGGATTGAAACGATATTTCTCCAAAAGGAGAAGTATATTTTTGAACGTCGCTCCCCATGCGGGGGCGTGGATTGAAACACTCCTTTTTAAAATGTGGAGAGGAGAGTTAAGGGTCGCTCCCCATGCGGGGGCGTGGATTGAAACTTCTGCGCCAAATCCAGGCAGCCACGGCCTGGTGCGTCGCTCCCCATGCGGGGGCGTGGATTGAAACTCCAGGGAAGTAAGGCAAGTCGGAAAAGGGTAAACGTCGCTCCCCATGCGGGGGCGTGGATTGAAACAGCCGATACAACTTACTTCACCAAATCAAGCAGCGTCGCTCCCCATGCGGGGGCGTGGATTGAAACTTTCACTGTTATACCAAAAGAAAAATATTCTTCGTCGCTCCCCATGCGGGGGCGTGGATTGAAACAAGAATACAGGCTTCTTTTCACTTCCCATTGTTAGTCGCTCCCCATGCGGGGGCGTGGATTGAAACTGGTATCCAGGTTATTGTAGGGCAAATCCATTCATGTCGCTCCCCATGCGGGGGCGTGGATTGAAACATTCAACTCAGCCACCACTCCCACCCCCTTTTCCGTCGCTCCCCATGCGGGGGCGTGGATTGAAACAGTAGCTCCAGGACATCTATGGCCCCCTCAAGGTCGTCGCTCCCCATGCGGGGGCGTGGATTGAAACGATGAATTTAGCCAACTTTGCCCGCTCCTGGCTAAGTCGCTCCCCATGCGGGGGCGTGGATTGAAACCTTTTTCGATCCGACTATACGATGGGAAGGGTCGGGTCGCTCCCCATGCGGGGGCGTGGATTGAAACTCTTTCCGATAGTTCCCTGATATTCGCTTATGATGTCGCTCCCCATGCGGGGGCGTGGATTGAAACT
>JAENYV010000001.1:153088-231529 GCA_016841605.1 Dethiobacter alkaliphilus
TTCCCTGATATTCGCTTATGATGTCGCTCCCCATGCGGGGGCGTGGATTGAAACTTGATGTCCTTTATCTATTTTTACTAAAAGTCTAAAGTCGCTCCCCATGCGGGGGCGTGGATTGAAACTCTTTCCGATAGTTCCCTGATATTCGCTTATGATGTCGCTCCCCATGCGGGGGCGTGGATTGAAACTATATAATATACACACTAAAAATAATATCACAAACGTCGCTCCCCATGCGGGGGCGTGGATTGAAACGATTATATCGCAGTTTAGAGAGTTTGGTAATAGAGTCGCTCCCCATGCGGGGGCGTGGATTGAAACTTTCCGGTGATATATCGGGTAGGCCGTCTATCCGGGTCGCTCCCCATGCGGGGGCGTGGATTGAAACGTTTGAAGTAACCAGGAAGATACAATAACGACTGAGTCGCTCCCCATGCGGGGGCGTGGATTGAAACCTCAATGCGGCGGGCCAATGGACTACCCTGTCCGCGTCGCTCCCCATGCGGGGGCGTGGATTGAAACAAATAACCGCCAGCCGGGAGCGTATCCCGGTAGAGTCGCTCCCCATGCGGGGGCGTGGATTGAAACCAACTTCGCCAAGTTTTTTATGGCCGTTTCCTGCTGTCGCTCCCCATGCGGGGGCGTGGATTGAAACAACAACAACTTTAACTACTGGGTAACCTTCAAAAAGTCGCTCCCCATGCGGGGGCGTGGATTGAAACATAATTTTCCAATGCTCTCTGGCTAGTGGCAAAAAGTCGCTCCCCATGCGGGGGCGTGGATTGAAACCTTGTCATACGTAGAATAGCAGCATTAGAAAGCGTCGCTCCCCATGCGGGGGCGTGGATTGAAACAACCTTGTATCCAATATTTTTTTTCCATTTTAACGTCGCTCCCCATGCGGGGGCGTGGATTGAAACAGTTCAAATCACAATAATAATTGTACAATATTCTGTCGCTCCCCATGCGGGGGCGTGGATTGAAACAAATTCATTTTTATTTTTTGGAAGTCTTACTTCGAGTCGCTCCCCATGCGGGGGCGTGGATTGAAACTTAATTTTCAAAGACTCTTCAGAGGGTTTTAATCGTCGCTCCCCATGCGGGGGCGTGGATTGAAACCATATTGTCACCATAAACAAATTATTCCAGTTGAGTCGCTCCCCATGCGGGGGCGTGGATTGAAACAAGGTCTTCGCAGGGTTCACGGCTAGGGCTTTTAGGTCGCTCCCCATGCGGGGGCGTGGATTGAAACTTTCTAATACAAGAGAAATACGAATAGCTGTGTCAAGTCGCTCCCCATGCGGGGGCGTGGATTGAAACTCTTTGTTACCTGTTTTTCCGGTTTTTTCGGAAAATGTCGCTCCCCATGCGGGGGCGTGGATTGAAACAAGGTAGAGGAAATAGCCATCTGCCCCGTCAACCGTCGCTCCCCATGCGGGGGCGTGGATTGAAACAAAGTTTAGCAATTTATAACTGTGATATTACATACGTCGCTCCCCATGCGGGGGCGTGGATTGAAACTTCGAGAAGTTCAGCTAAATTTAAGATAGTTTCGTCGCTCCCCATGCGGGGGCGTGGATTGAAACCATAAACCTCTTTTACCAATTAATTCCATCATAATGTCGCTCCCCATGCGGGGGCGTGGATTGAAACATCAATTTCAACTTCGCCGTTATGCTGGACACGGAGTCGCTCCCCATGCGGGGGCGTGGATTGAAACAATAGAACAGGTAAAGTTATGAGAGGTGTTACAGGTGTCGCTCCCCATGCGGGGGCGTGGATTGAAACCATTTCAAGCGCCCACTTTTGCATCAAGTTATCGCGTCGCTCCCCATGCGGGGGCGTGGATTGAAACCAAAGCAGGACTCAAGCGCAGCCTTGCAAGAATACGTCGCTCCCCATGCGGGGGCGTGGATTGAAACACCTGCTTGCCTGTCCTGCGGTCGTGCGGCTTCTTGTCGCTCCCCATGCGGGGGCGTGGATTGAAACATTTTCATTATCTCCTTTTCTTCATATTTAAGGTGTCGCTCCCCATGCGGGGGCGTGGATTGAAACTTATTCCAAGTAAACCACCATAAAGAATATTTTTGTCGCTCCCCATGCGGGGGCGTGGATTGAAACCACATAAGAATCGAATATAACGTCTTGCTCGTCTGTCGCTCCCCATGCGGGGGCGTGGATTAAAACGCCCCATGCCGAGTATCATGCACCCCGATAAATAGGGGACTGAAGCTCCGTATCCGGATGTGAATCCCGTCGCCGGCTTGGTATCATGTGAACCCCGATAATCAGTTCATCGGTATATCATGTCGTAGGGAATCACCCATTATTTTCTCTCACATCAATATTGTGCTACTTTTTGTTAATATCATTCATGAAATATATTGATAATAAAGCTATAATTCAATTATAGCTTTTTAATTTATAATTTAAAGGCAATTCTCTTAATGATAATATTGTCCGATATTGAGTGAATGAGCAATTGGAAACAACAATATTGTCAATATTAGGGCGATTGGGAGGAATAAAAATGGAGCAGACTATACTCAGTCGTTTTGGAACACCTTTACAACGTGTGGAAAGGGGTCTGGAAAGTATTCGTCAGGGGCAAGGGGTCCTGGTGGTTGACGATGAAGACCGGGAGAATGAAGGGGATCTAATTTTTGCCGCCGAGTCGTTGACAAATACCCAAATGGCTATGCTTATCCGAGAATGCAGCGGCATTGTCTGTCTTTGCCTGACGGAGGAAAAGGTGCAGGAATTGGGACTGACTATGATGGTTGAAAACAACACAAGTCAATTTCATACTGCATTTACGGTTTCTATTGAGGCAGCCCAGGGTGTTACTACGGGGGTATCGGCAGCCGATCGTGTTACCACGATTAAAACAGCTATAGACGATAATGCGAGTCCCGAGGATCTTCGTTATCCCGGCCATGTTTTCCCACTTCGTGCAAAACCGGGAGGGGTGCTGGAAAGGGCCGGGCATACGGAAGCAACCGTGGATCTTATGAGGCTTGCCGGACTTAAGCCGTATGGAGTCCTGTGCGAACTTACCAACTATGATGGAACTATGGCCCGCTTGCCGGAAATCGTAACTTTTGCGGAAAAGCAAACTTTCCCGGTTTTGACTGTAAATGATCTTATATATTATCGCACAAACCATCGTTGATAATGGGTAACCATAGTCTGTTTTTGTCTCACGCCGAAGCGGCGAAAGAGTAATTTGACAAAAGTAAATTTTATTGGGAAATCAGAGACAAAGAACCCTTTTTACTTGGGGTTCTTTTTGTGGTTATGCCGAAGAAATAAGCCGGCTTTCGGCACCCGGTAGCATGCTCCGGGGATGCGCGCACTGCACAGCATTGGATGTAATTGGTGGGGATATACTATGGAAATATGATATAATAGTGTTAATACTAAATGGGAGGGTTTTAAATGATTTGCCCAAGTTGTCAAAAACCCCTGCAGGAAGATTTTAAGTTTTGTCCATATTGTGGTGCACAGGCGATAAAAACAACAAATTGTTTCTCATGCGGAAAGCAGGTTGAGCCGTCATGGTTGTCCTGTCCCTATTGCGGTACATCGTTAAAGGGCCGGGGGAATCAGCATATTCCGGGACAACCGCCGCCGCCGCAGCGGCCACCACAGCATTATCCGCAGGAACCTTATCCCCCCCGTTATGCGCATGGCCGTTACCACAGCAGTAGTTCCCGCAAACAGCGCAAGAAGGGTTTTCTGGGTCGGATTTTTTCTTCATGAAGGGAACATCCCTGGATCAGGGATTATGCTATTGAAGAATTTCTCGGTGAAGGAAGCTATGGTGTTGTCATCAAGGCTAAGCGTAAAGGAAGGGTTTATGCTATTAAGGCTTTGATAGACAGAGAAGAACAAAATGCGAGTGAATTGCCTTTTCAGCTGGAATCAAAGATTCTCAGACAGATTGCCAACCCGCAAATACCGGGATTTGTGGATGCTTTTACAATAAATGATGTCCACTACATTGTTCAGGAGTTTATCGACGGCCTGCCGTTAAGTTGCCTGATTGATACAGGCCGCCGTTTTAGCGAGGCGGAAGTCAAGAGAATCGTCTCGCAGCTCCTTGCCGTACTAAGTGATCTGCACTGTCCGCGAAGGAAAAAGGACGCAGTTGTGCACCGCGATCTGCGTCTTTCAAATCTGTTGTTAAAGGATGATAAATTATTTTTAATTGATTTTGGATTTGCCAGATTCCTCGATCTGTCTCAGAATAATTTGTGTCCTGACCCACTGGAAAAAAAATTCGGCTGCAGCACTGTTTCGGGCAGGGGGTTATTGCATAAGCAGTTGCATGAACTACAGTACCGCAAAAAGATACCGGGAGCTGAAACATACCGGCTGTTGCGCAAAGAGATTTCCCCGCGCAGTGATCTTTTCGGGGCCGGGGTTGTGGCTGTGGATCTTTTTATCAACTGGGTTGAAGATGATTCCCTTTTTAATAGAACATGGCAGGAGGTACTCCCTCTCTCAGCGTTATTCGTAGATTTCCTGCAAAATCTATTAAGCCGAAAAAACGGTTTTAAGACGGCTGCCGAAGCTATAGATTATTTGAGATCAATATTCTAATGCTGGACGGAACTTATTTTAATACTGTAGTTAATGTCAAAGAACACCATTTCCACTTGATCAACAAACCGGGACTCTCTACAGGCAGCTATGGCGTGCTGTTCAAAGTTCTACGAGAGTGAATATGTTCGTAATGATGTGGCGATTTATGAGGACGCATGAAGTAACTGCAGAATCAATAAAAAGCATTGCCCAAGAATTTAGCAAAGAGCCATATAGGCTCTTTTTCATTTCTAATAGAGAAGGTAACCATTGATGGTGAGAGTTACACCGTCAAAATTCGCGGGCCGCGACAATTCTGATGTACTTATTTGTCAAATAAAGAAAGGATTACTGGAAGGAAACTAAAACTATTTAACGAATTGTTATATAAATATACCTAAAAATAGGAAGGCTAAAAAAATATTTGGCAAATGATTACAACGAAAAAGATACAACAAACCGGTTTGCTTCTATAGCCATCGGAAGCTGCCTTTAATTTTACTTTAATACACATTTATTTTTTATGATTATGATGCTGATTAGGAGGTAAATCAATGGATTCTGAGTTTTCCGGTTTGGATGAGCGGACTGTTCAAGAGAATAGGGAAAAGTACGGCACTAACCAACTTACTCCACAGGAATCGGAAAGTTTTTGGGACAAGCTTAAGGGGAATTTCCAAGACCCGATTATTATCATTTTGTTGGGTGCCCTGGTAATTAATGTCGCGCTTGTCTTGCTGGGCCATGCCGAGTGGTATGAAGGTGTGGGTATAGCTCTGGCAGTTATCCTGGCCACTATGGTGGCAACTTTTTCGGAACATAAGAACGAGTCTACCTTTCAAAAGCTGCAGGAAGAGGCTTCACAAATAAAGTGCAAAGTTTTCAGGTCCGGCAGTATTACTGAAATTAATATTGATAGTATCGTGGTTGGGGATTATATTTTGCTGCAAAGCGGAGATAAAGTGCCTGCCGACGGTATTATCGTCAGCGGTACTATTGAAGTAGTCCAGGCTGCCTTAACCGGAGAGGCTGAGGAGATTAAAAAAACCGCCCAGGCAGAGGGCTATACTGCTGCGGCAGATGATTTGCAAAGCCCCCATGCGGTATTCAGGGGTTCCGTGGTTAGTGACGGAGATGCCGTGATCCGGGTGGATACTGTAGGTGACAATACTTTTTTAGGAAGGTTAGCCAGGGAGTTGGCTTCTGATGACAGGGAATCACCTCTGCAGGTTAAGCTGTCTAAACTTGCCCTCGGAATAAGTAAATTCGGCTATATGGGCGCCACTTTTATTGCCTTGTCCTTTATGTTTAAAAAGATAGCTGTCGATAACAATTTTATAGGCAGCAACATGCTAAACTATATAACTGGCTGGCCTGTTTTTTTGCACGATTTAATAACCGCCATTATTTTAGCCATAATTATTGTAGTGGTGGCTGTCCCCGAAGGGCTGCCCATGATGATTGCTATGGTGCTTTCTCTGAATATGAGAAAGCTTTTAAACGATAAAGTTCTGGTGCGTAAATTAATCGGCATTGAGACTTCCGGCAGTCTCAATATCTTGTTCACCGACAAAACCGGCACCATCACCAGAGGTGAGTTGGAAACGGTACTATACTTAAGCGGAAACAGCCGGACATATTCTTCCTTCCGGGAAATCCCCGGGAGCCTTAGGAAGTTGCTGGCCCTTAGCATAATAAAGAATAATGGCTGTGTCATAGGCAAGGAGGGCGGCAAAAATCAATATGTGGGAGGCAATAGCACAGAGAGGGCTGTCCTAAAGTTTGTTGATTTATATCCTGCGGAAGATACCAACTGCCGGGTGGTGAACAAAATACCCTTTAATAGCGAGCGTAAATTCTCGGCAACGCAGCTTGAGGGGGATGTTAATATTACTCTAATCAAGGGAGCACCGGAAATTATCCTGGAGCAGTGCCGGTATTGCTATGACGAAAATGGCGAAAAAGTTGGGCTATCTGAGAAAAAAAGACTAATGAAGGAAATAGAGAATCTTGCCGGCCGGGCCATCAGGGTTGTTGCCATGGCCACGTCGGAAGAGCCCATCTCCGGCACCCGAATGCCGCAGCAACTAACCTTAGTTGGCGTTATGGGCATCCGGGACACCGTCAGAACCGAATCCGCGTCTGCCATTAAAGAGGCGCAGCAGGCGGGTATTCAGGTAGTTATGATCACCGGTGACCGCAGGGAAACCGCTGTCGCCATTGCCCGGGAGGCCGGATTATTAAAAAGGCCGAACGAGATGATTCTATCCTCGTTAGAAATGAACAGTCTCTCCGATGAAAAACTTAAAGAAATGCTGCCCCGTCTCAGGGTAGTGGAGAGGGCTCTCCCAACCGACAAAAGCAGGCTGGTCCGGGTGGCCCAGGAGATGGGACTGGTGGTGGGCATGACCGGTGATGGCGTTAACGACGCACCTGCTTTAAAGAAGGCCGACGTTGGCTTTGCTATGGGAAGCGGCACCGAAGTGGCAAAAGAAGCCGGGGATATCGTCATCCTGGATGATAACTTTTCATCTATTACACGGGCTGTACTGTATGGCCGGACTATTTTTAATTCCATTAGGAAGTTTATAATTTTCCAGTTAACTGTCAACGTAGCTGCCATATTAATTGCTTTTATCGGACCTTTCCTGGGCTATGATCTTCCTTTAACCATGATACAATTGCTCTGGGTGAACCTGGTCATGGATACTTTAGCTGCGTTGGCCTTTGGCGGAGAGCCGGCATTAAACAGATACATGGCGGAGAAACCCAAGCGGAGGGACGAATCCATCATTAACCCGGACATGTGGTCATCCATCCTCATTAACGGCGTAGCCATAGCTATGCTCAGCATTGTCTTCTTAATATACCAGCCTGTAAAAGGCTTTTTCCACAGTGAGGCAGCATTCATGACCGGTTTCTTCGCTTTCTTTGTGTTCTTAAACAACTTCAATAAGTTTAACGCAAGAACGGAAGAAATCAATTTGTTTGCCCATATTCTGGAGAACAAGGGCTTTTTACGAGTGGTGGGTCTAATCTTTACCGTTCAGATCCTTTTCACTTATTTTGGCGGAGATATTTTACGTACGGTGGGTTTAACCGGCGCTGAATGGCTGTTTGTCCTGCTGTTTGCATCCGTGGTTATCCCCATTGACCTTGCCAGAAAGACAATCAGGGACGTCAAGGCCGGTATTGGCCACCGGGTGGGTGAGCCAAGGCGTGCCTCCATAGAACAGGTACCTACCAGGGATTAACCCTATTATTTTGTGGGGATGAGTATAGACTATCCGTAAATTTGTTAGTCTAGATATGTTGAAAAATATTATTATCGGCTAATATTATTTAAGGAGGAGTATAAAATGGCGGTAAACTTGCAAAAAGGGCAGAAGGTGGATCTAACCAAGGGAAGAGCCGGACTGTCGAAGGTTGTCGTAGGACTCGGCTGGGACACCAATAGGTTTGACGGACCTGATTTCGACCTGGACGCGTCTGCATTCTTATTGGGAGATAGCGGTAAGTGCAGCGATGAAAAAGATTTTGTGTACTATAATAATCTGAAGCATTTATCCGGTTCTGTTGAGCACCTGGGGGACAACCTTACGGGTGAGGGTGAGGGCGATGACGAGCAGATCAAGATTGATCTGAGCAAGATTCCCGCGGAGGTTCAGAAGATTTCTATCTCCGTTACCATTCACGAGGCCAAAGAGCGCAATCAAAACTTTGGTCTCGTATCAAATGCTTTTGTTCGTGTGCTGGACGAAGCAAACGGCAGCGAATTGCTGCGCTATGACCTGAGCGAAGATTATAGCATTGAAACTGCTCTCGTTTTCTGCGAACTATACCGTAATGGTGCCGAGTGGAAATTCGCTGCCGTGGGACAGGGCTTCAACGACGGCCTGTATGGACTCTGCAGGCTTTACGGGCTAAATGTTTAGTTAAGAAAGGAGTTTGTCAATTGATTAACCTTCAAAAGGGCCAAAAAATTGACCTGACAAAAGGCAACCCCAACTTATCTAAGATTCTTGTAGGTTTAGGGTGGGATCCTGTCCGGAATAAAGGTGGAGGCGGTTTTCTGAGCAACATACTTGGCGGGGGAAACACAGCCAACATAGACTGTGATGCCTCCGTTTATCTGCTCAATGCCCAGGGTAAGCTGGCAAAGAATAAAAACCTTGTTTACTTTGGCAATTTGACCAGCCCTTGCGGCAGTGTGCGCCACTCAGGTGACAACCTGACGGGAGAGGGCGAAGGAGATGACGAGCAAATCCAGGTTGATTTGGGCAGGGTTCCCCAAGATGTTCACAGGTTAGTATTTGTGGTTAATATCTACGATTGCGTTAAGCGCAAGCAGGATTTCGGCATGATTAAAAATGCTTTTATCAGGATAGCGAACAACGCGAACGGCCAGGAATTATGCAGGTTCAACCTATCAGAGGGATATGCCGGAAAGACAACTCTAATTGCGGGGGAAGTATACAGGCATAACAACGAGTGGAAGTTTGCCGCGCTTGGTGAGTCCACCACTGACTCCGGCCTGCAGTCTTTGACCAATCGCTTTCTTTAGAGAAGTTTAACGGCAATATTTGAGAAGCAGGTGATACTTTAATGATATCATTAGCAAAAGGACAAAAAATTGATTTGACTAAAACCAACCCCGGCCTCACCAGAATCCTGGTTGGTCTCGGCTGGGATACCAATAAGTATGACGGGGGCAATGAGTTTGACCTGGATGTTGTGGCTTTCCTTCTTAATAAAGATGGCAAAGCTGTCGGGGAGAGCGCTTTTATTTTCTATAATAACAAGCAAGATACCAGCGGAGCCGTTTTGCTTTCGGGCGACAACCGCACCGGAGAGGGCGAAGGCGATGATGAGAGCTTAAAAATTACCTTGCCGGCAGTACCTGCTGAGGTGGAAAGAATTGCTGTTTGCATTAACATCCATGAAGCGCAGGCGCGGGCCCAAAATTTTGGTCAGGTATCCAACGCCTATGTGCGGGTTGTTAATGATGAAACCGGCGAGGAGCTCATGCGTTACGATCTGAGTGAGGACTACTCAATAGAAACAGGCATTGTTGCCGCTGAAGTCTATCGCCATAGCAGTGAGTGGAAGTTTAATGCCGTTGGTAGCGGTTTCCAGGGGGGGCTTTCCGCCCTGGCCGGTAACTATGGCCTGAGCGCCGGTTAAATTAGCGGCATTGTTGCAAAAGGGGTGCTTAGCCGGCACCCCCTTTTGTCAAGTTGGGCCTTTGCAAGGGTTGCCTTGCTCAGAACCATTATCGTGAAGGTGGTAAAAGGTACATGGGTTATTTTAATTACCTGAGCAGCGAGCAAAAGAGGATGATGTTTTTTATTCCTCCGGAAGAAGGGCCAATAGTTGACAAAGAAATCCTGGCACACGCTCTTGGCGCCACCCTCTATCTGCCGGGAAATACAAACCGGCAACTATGCAAGCTAATTGTTGAGAATAAGATCCCGGGCCTTATCTCAACAGTGCTGTGCCTGGAGGATGCCATAGATGACCGGGATGTTGCGGGTGCCGAGAAGAGCCTGGTCCTGCAGCTAGGCAGCCTGCTTACTCTTAAGGAGAGGGGTGTATCACTTCCCTATATCTTTGTCAGGGTACGCAATGTGAGTCAGTTCAGGAGATTAACCCGGGTCCTTGGTCCCAGCCTGCATGTTTTAACGGGCTTTGTGTTCCCCAAATTCGATCTGCTCAATGGCCGCAAATTTTTTGAACATTTATGGGAAACCAGAAGGCGGTTTGGGGTAACACTTTACGGTATGCCTATTATAGAAAGCCCTGCGTTTATAAACATGGAAACCAGGGCCGGCCAGCTTCTGGAGCTAAAGAAGTTGTTGGATTACTACCGGGAATTGGTATTGAATATCCGCATAGGGGCAACGGATTTGTCAGGCATTTACGGCCTGCGAAGAAATCCTGAGCATACGATCTATGATATTGCAGTGATCCGTGAATTTATCGCGGCCCTGGTCAACATTTTCGGCAGGCCCCAGGACAAATATGTGCTGTCAGGGCCGGTATGGGAATATTTTCCTACCGGGGAAAGACTATTTAAGTCTATGCTAAGGCAGACACCTTTTAATGAGCAGTTCGGCAGCGAGGGGAAAAAGGTCCGGCAGCGGTTGCTCTGCCGTTACCTGGACGGCTTAATCCGGGAGGTTATGCTGGATAAAGCAAACGGTCTGATTGGGAAAACAGTCATCCATCCCAGCCACCTGCTGCCGGTGCAAGCCCTTTATGCAGTTACTCACGAGGAATATTGCGACGCCAGGGACATTTTGTCCAATGGTTGCCGCGGGGGTGTATCCAAAAGCATTTATAACAACAAAATGAACGAGTACAAACCGCATACTAACTGGGCTAAAAATATCATGGTCTTATCAAAAATCTATGGGGTACTTAATGAAAAGTATGATTACACAAGCATCATCTATGCCGGAGAAAAAATTCAAGGTCTTGGACAACCTGTCAGTGAGCCTGGGGGTAGATGATAACCCCTACTCTATACCCCCTGAGTCAATTTTTTCCATGGCTGCCAGGAACAATCCCAAAAGGAGCTATCTATTTGTCAGCAAGCTAATCGGCAAACATATTCCTGTTCAGCCCCGGGTTCCTTTTACTGCCGGTTTTCTCTTAGCGTCACGGCTGTCTGAAACTATGGGTCTTCCTGTCAGTAAAACCGAGGTTGCGGCAGCGGCCGGTGCTTTAACACAGGGTCTTAATCATGAGATACCCCGTGCACCATATCATCTGCCGGGCAAGGCTCTTTTTATCGGTTTTGCAGAAACAGCAACAGCCCTGGGGCATTCGGTATGCAGTTGTTTTACCGGTGATATAGACTATTTGCACACAACCCGCGAAAACCTTGAAGGTACTGCGGATACCATTTATTTCTCCGAAGACCACTGTCACGCGCCGGACCAGCGGTGCCTTATCAACAGCACCCCTCTCATGAAAAATAATGACCTGATTGTTCTGGTGGATGATGAAATAACCTCGGGCGATACCTGTCTGAATATGATCAGGAGTATTCAGAGGAAGTACCCCCAGAGGAAATATGTAGTTTTGACTATTCTCGACTGGCGGACAAAGGAAGCCAGGCTTAAGTACGCCCGGATGGAAGAGGAGCTGGCCACCAAAATAGAAGTTATCTCCCTCATGTGTGGGCATTTTCAATGGGATGGCACCTATTCACCAGTGATTAACAATAACAATGCTTTGGCGGGCCATGGCCATAAGGAGCCTCTTCCACAGGTCAAGCTGCTGCACGAGAAAATGGGGTATGAGGTGCAGGCTGACGACTCCAATACTTACCTGGGTTATACAGGGCGCTTCGGTGTTAATGTTAGAGCTTCGGCCCAATTAGCTAGGGAGGCAAGTGTAATCGGCAAAAGGCTTGCCCAGCTTCGAAAGGGCCCCCGAACGCTATGTCTCGGCACCGGGGAGTTTATGTATACACCCTTCTTAATCGGCAGTTGCATGGGAGAAGGGGTTATGGTCCAGTCAACCACCCGCAGCCCTGTTCGCCCTCTAAACCGGGCTGATTATGCTGTTAAATACGCCATTTCTTTCCTGGACCCCTTTAAGCCCGGAGTTAAAAACTTTGTTTATAACATTCCGCCCTTCCATTATGATGATGTGTTTGTTTTCTGGGAGAGAAAGGTTCAGCCGGCGCAGGTTGCTCCGTTAGTACAGTCCTTTGGCCGGTTGGGTTTTAAAGATGTGACGTTTATTTATCACTGCGAATAACCGTTATTAAATCGAGGTGTTTACTATTTGCGCCATCCCTATGCTTAATTCCTGTGGAGTTCTAAAAAACTGCCGGACTATTCCTGACCCGGCACCAATGGGAAGCTATTCTCCCCATGATGTTGTCTTTCTATTAAAGGAAATCGGCCTGCACATAGAAGAACAAGGCAATGAGGAGCGGGAGAGAGCCATCCAAAGAGGGACGCATTACTCTGAGATGCTTCCTATTGAGTACAGGCCGACAAAGGAGTATATTGACCTGTTCCATAAATCTTTAAAGGAAACGGGAGGCAGGCTTGCCCTGGCAACAGCCGTCGTAGCCGAGACTATCCTTAAAAGGTCGGGGCCAAGAGTAATTTTAGTCTCCCTGGCAAGGGCGGGCACACCGATCGGCGTTCTGATAAAAAAATACCTGCGGCAGTTTCACGGAGTGGATGCGCCCCACTACAGTATTTCTATTATCCGGGATAAAGGAATTGATAAAAACGCCTTAATTTATCTGCTGCAGCGATACCCTGGCTATGAGATTCAGTTTATTGATGGGTGGACGGGAAAAGGTTCTATTACCCGGGAGCTGAGCCGTTCCATCTCAAACTTCGAGCAGGAATTTAAATTGAACGCGGGCTGCATTAATCGGGACCTGGCGGTCCTGGCAGATCCGGGTTACTGCGCCAATATCTTTGGGACCAGGGATGACTTTTTAATCCCCAGCGCCTGCCTGAATTCAACCGTATCCGGGCTGATGTCGCGGACGGTCTACAGGGATGACCTTATTAAGGGGCTTGATTTTCACGGGGCTAAATTTTATGCGGAGCTTAGGGGCGAGGATCTCTCCAACTACTTTGTTGATACCGTTGCAGGACACCTGAACGAGGCTCATCAACGGTCCTTAATGCTTCTGGAGGCAAAACCCCGTCTGGGTGTGGATAATGCTCCCGCCTGGGTTGGTTTAAAAGAAGTAAGAGCTATTCAGCTGGCATTTGGTATTCAAAATGTTAATCATGTTAAACCGGGGGTAGGGGAAACAACAAGGGTTCTCCTGCGGCGCGTACCCTGGAAGATCTTAGTAAGGGACGCTGCCGGCCCGGATGTCAGGCACGTTTTACTGCTGGCTGAGGATCGGAAGGTAGAGGTGCAGGAGTATCCCCGGATGAGCTATTCCTGCTGCGGGCTAATTAAGTCGGTAGGTGAAGCTGAATGATTTTTGCCAGTGACCTTGACCGCACCCTGATTTACTCGGAAAAATTTCTTGAAGGCACTTCCTGCGCGGTCAGTTTGGTTGAGAGGGGCAAGTACAGATCATATATGACCAGGCCGGCCGTTGAATTGCTGCGTCAGATTGCCGGGGAGATGACTTTTGTACCCTGCACTACCAGAACCATAGAGCAGTACCATCGCATTCAGCTTTTCCAGACGGAAATTGTTCCCCGGTACGCGGTAGTCAGTAATGGGGCTAATCTTCTTATCCGCGGCACGCCGGATATTAGTTACCGGACAAAGATGAGCCGAATGCTGGCAACAGACTGCCTGGCACCTGAGGATATGTTTGTTGAATTCAACAAAATCGCTTCAGAAGAATGGGCCGCCCCCATGCGGCAAGCGGACGGTGTCTTTTATTACTGCATTATTGACCGCCTGAAGGCCCCCCTCGGCTTGGTGCAGGCTTTTGCCCAATGGGCCGAAAGGAAAGGTTGGGCTGTATCTGTTCAGGAAAGGAAGCTGTATTTAGTTCCTCAACTGGTAAATAAGTGGACCGCCTTAAAAAGAGTTATGGAATTAACGGGCGATAATAGGGTTGTGGCTGCCGGCGACTCCCTCCTGGATCTACCGCTTGTTAAGGGAGCGGAGTATGCAATTTCCCCGTCACATGGCGAGCTATACTTGCAGCAAAAAGAGCTGAATGCCGGCAATGCCGGCTGGGATTTTACAAAGGCCTGCGGCATTGCAGCGGGGGAAGAGCTATTAAGAGCTGTTCTTAACAAAAACACCACTACAGAACAAGGGGGCTATTAGGTGGAATATAAAATACTTTATCCAGGTGCATCTCCGCTAGTTCAAATATTTCTCACAGGGGGGGAGACCATAAAGGCTGAATCAGATGCTATGGTTGCCATGTCCTCATCTGTAGATGTAGAAGGGAAACTGGATGGGGGGCTGCTGGGAGGCCTGGCCCGGATGGTTGCAGGTGAGAGTTTTTTTCTGCAAACGCTTACGGCCGGCCGCGGGCCGGGGGATGTTTTGTTGGCCCCGTCAACACCAGGAGACATTATTGACGTGGAGCTTGATGGCTCTTACAGTCTGATTATTCAAAAGGACGGCTTTTTGGCCGGCTCGGAAAATCTGCAAATATCTACTAAGCTGCAAAATCTCGCGCAGGGCATGTTTTCAGGGGAAGGTTTCTTTGTTGTGAAAGTCTCCGGCAAGGGATTTGTTTTCTTAAGTAGCTATGGCAGTATTCATGTCGTTAATCTGGAACCGGACCAGGAGTATGTTGTAGATAATAGTCATCTGGTAGCGTGGCCCGACTATATGAACTATACGATAGAAAAAGCCTCCAAGGGCTGGATTTCCAGTTTTACATCCGGCGAGATGGCTGTCTGCCGTTTCCGGGGTCCTGGCCCGGTTATTATTCAAACCCGTAACCCCAGGGGCTTTGGAAACTGGATAAAAAGATTTATCCCTCAAAAAAAAGCATAAAAGTGCAAAAAAGAGGATATATGAAAGGTGAACTATTCCATTTAAAGCAATAATAAACTATTATAATATATTTATACGTCCGGACTATAAGAATGAAAGGGTATGCTCTGGATGGAAATTAATAGAAATAAAAGCATTGTTTTTAAGCAATCTAACGACATATATAATGACATATTGCTGCCATTAGAAGAACGTTCTCAGGAGCAAGGTAAAAGATCTGTCTATTTTTATAGGATGATAGGTTTTAACAACCAGACGGAATTTGTCAAGAAAACAGCCATGCTTCATGAGAAATTAGTCAATCTGGGTAATCTCTATCTATATTTTATCAATGAAATCCCGCTTCCTTTTAATGAACAACTAACCGGCCAAATAAATAAAACCTTTACTTCATTAAATATATCTTTTGAGACTTTGCAAGCAGAAACTTTATGCCATACTATTGAAACGGCGGATTTATTTCCTTTACCTGCTGTGGAATTAAAAAATTCTTTCAAAACTGTTCTAGGCGAATATCTAAAAAAAGAGAAACCTGCAAACATAGGGATGATAAAAAATTTTGTTTCCAAGTTAATCTTATGGATACACGAGTATATTCCAGGGTTTTATGCCTCTAAATCTCCCTGGAATCCCAAAATACTATATTACGGTGATATTAAAAAACACTCTGTTTACTTCCTGATTTTGTTATCACAACTCGGTTGTGATGTTTTGTATATCAACCCTTACTCTGATGAGGAATATATAAAAGTAGACAATAATAACCGTTTTTCTATGCTCCATGAAGAAAATATTAAAAGTAAGCTTAGCAGTCCGCCCATAAAAGTAATTAGTAGACCTGAGCAGCCCCTTAACATGGAACAGCTAAATCAAGTAGTGCCGATAACGGGTCATTCGGTTATTGTTAAATTAAAAAGCTCCAACGACATATTTAAGGACTTACTGATGCCGTTAAGTAAAAGAAGCGGTTTTCTTGGTAACCCAGCTCCAATTGTGCCGGTATATTTTTATAGGTACATTGGTATAAACGGGAAAATTGATCCGGCAGTTGATGAGTATTACAATAACCTTTACCAACTTGATAAAACTTTAAGGAGCAGGCAAAATGGCTATATAAGATTAACGGACCAATTAGCTGCACCTGAGAATAAGGAAATCTCCACTTACAAGTCTAAATTACAGCATGCCGGGACAACACTACTTTATGGCAGCGAAAAGGATCTTTTCATAAACAGAATAATCAATGCGAAAATTTTACCTTCCACCATAAACCAGCCATTAAACAACACCATAAAAAAAGCTTTTATGGATATAATGAACTTGTTTGACAAATTGGAGCCCAACAGTGGCATTTACAAAATGGAGAGTTTTGCACTTAAAATGCTCTGCTGGATTAATAATTATTTCAAATATTTATACAAATCCTTTGATTTTAAAGAAAACCCTCGAATCTTGTATTACGGCGACATTAAAAACCATGAGATATGCCTGTTAATCTATTTTTCAAAAATTGGGTGTGATGTTCTATATGTTAATTCCGACATAGAAAAAGATGATATTTTTAAACAAATCGATATAAAACAAGAATACACAAAACTGATACAAAATGAGTTTAGTAAAGAGTTGGAAAAGTTTCCGGAACATGAAAGAAAAGTTAGGAAAGCTACCGTTGCCTATAATGCATCCCAGGAAATACAGCAGGTTATTTACAACGAGGATGTAGGGTTATTTAAACCCTGGCAGTTTGAGAATAGTATGACAAGAACGGTAACTTTAAAAACCACTTATGATGAACTTAAAATTTTGTGGAATGAAGAAGCCAAAATTAGACCCGAGTTTAAAGTTGTGGAGAACACTGTTTATGTGCCGAATCTTTTTGCTAAAATTAAGGGTACCCATGAGAATTTAGCACAGTATTGGCAAGATTATAAAAAGCTGGCTGCTGCTAAGAATACCCACGTAATAACCTCTGTTCCTTTCACGAAAATAAATTACAGTAAGCGGGATTTATATGCATCAGCTTTTTTAATCAATGATTCCGGCTTAATAGATAGAGAGAAACTATTTAGTAGTAATTTCTATAAGTACGGCTATTTAAGAACATCGTTGCAAGAATTTATCATTAATAAGACGGAGGAGTTAATTAAAGCAGATTTATTTATCAATAGCAATAAAGAGTTGCCTTTAAAGATACTGATGACCATCCTGACCATGGATGAAAACGTATTAAACTTGATAGAATTCTTTGATTATCCCGGTGATATACCAAAACTGGTTATTTTTGACGGGACTAAAGATGTTTTCAGCGATGAAGACGCCATAATTATAGCCTTTCTTAACCTGGTCGGAATAGATATGGCCGTTTTTACACCAACTAATTATAACAATATTGAACTTAAATTGAAGAAAGGGTTGCTGGATATCCATCAGTTGTCATCAGTACACCTGGATTTACAAGCACCTGATATTACTATTAAGCCGGCTGAAGAAAACAAAATTAGTTCTTTCTTAAACAGCTTTTCACAAAAAATTAGGAGGAAATTTAATTGAAAATTGAACGATCAAAAAAACAACCTGAACAGGCAGTGGAAGTAGTTCCTTTTGATTTAGAGAAGCAAAAAAAAGAAGTGGCGGCAAAAATTCAAAACTCTCCGGAGGTAGACCATATTTTGGAACAGATCGATCTGGATAACGCAGATACAATTATGACCTTTGGAGCTAACATTACCGAGGAGATAGCTAAGTTTTCCGATCAGATTCTCCATAGCATGGAAACTACCAAAGTGGAAGATTCCGGGGATATGCTCATTCAACTCAACCAGATCATGGACAAGTTTGATATTAAGGATTTTGAAGAAAAAAAACAGGGAATTTTAACCAAATTGTTTAATAAGGCTAAGGATTCCATTGAGGCATTATTCAAGAAATACCACACCATGGGTGACGAGGTGGACAAGATTTATGTTACCCTAAAGCAGTATGAGTCTGAAATCAATATAACCAATAATAATCTGGAAGAAATGTTCGTTAAGAACCTGGAATACTACGAGCAGTTAGGGGAATACATTTTTGCCGGGGAGCTAGCCGTTAATGAAATAAAAAGCAACGTAATTCCCCAAATGCAAGTAAATGCTGAAAGCAGCGGTAATCAGCTGGATCAGTTGGCGGTAAATAATGCCAACAGAATGTTGGAGATGATGGAACAGCGGGTTCATGATTTAAAATTAGCCGAGAATATCGCCATTCAAACCATGCCCAGCATTAAGTCCATTCAAAATGGCAACTATAATTTAATCCGTAAAATAAATTCGGCTTTCATTATTACGCTGCCCATATTTAAGCAATGCCTGATCCAATCAATCATGCTAAAGAGGCAGGCGGTTCAAGCCAAGGCCATGCAGGCATTGGATGACAAAACCAATGAACTGCTTTTAAGAAATGCCCAAAATACAGCTCTGCAGTCCAAAATGACCGCTAAACTGGCTTCCGGTAGTTTTGTCAGCATTGAAACACTACAGCAGTCGTGGGAGACAATTGTTAAAGGCATTGAAGAAACCAAGCAAATTCAAGAGGATATGCGTCAAAAAAGGTACGAGGACAGTAAAAAATTGCAGGCTTTTAAAGAAGAGTTTGAAAGTAAGAAAATGCTCAATTAATTATCTCATGGCCGGAAAAGTAAAAATCGGGAGTTTGATAACTCCCGATTTTACGATGGTGGGGCTGCCGGGGATCGAACCCGGGACCTTGAAGCCCAACCGGCAAAATTTGATCCCAAAAAGTTAAATTCCTCCTCATTAAAAAATTCATCAACAGTAATCATCTTCCGCTAACTAAATTTTTTACTAATGCCCCCCCCCTTTTTTTTATTGTTAACAAATACTACACTGTTTTAAAACAGGACGGTTTGAATAAAAGCACATTTAATCGATATAAGAAAGCCGAGTCCAATCTAAACTATTAAGATTGTTACAACTATGGACAGGCTTTTTTTTATTTGTAATATTAGCCATATAAATCAAGAGAAAAAATCAAATAATTTTATGATTTATTCATGCTTACAACAGCAAAGTTCCCCCTATCCCTAATTTTAATAAATCTCAGTAATCTTTTTTAGCATTATATTACAAAAATTAAGTATTGGCATGAATGTTGCAAAAATGAGGATTGAGAAAGGTAAATGTAATGTTAACTACAAAGGCAGGAAACTGCAAAGACCACCGCAATGCTTATGTTTTTAATTATATTCGGCATGGGTTTTGCCTACCTGGTTAGTTCCTTAGGAATACCGCGAGAAGTTTCAAGTGCACTGGTAAGCATTGACGCAAGCAAATGGGTTATTTTTACCTTTATCCTCATATTCTGGATACTGGCGGGTTGCTTTTTGGACCCTACGGGCTTGCTTGTTGTAACATTGCCCATATTGTATCCGCCTCTGGTTGAATTAGGATTTGAGCCTATTTGGATAGGTATTATTGCAACGCTTGCTATTTGTATCGGGATGATAACCCCCCCCGTTGGACTAAATTTATACGTTGTTAAGGGAATTACAAATAGTTCCTTTGAAGAAGTTGTCTCCGGATCACTTCCGTTTCTGCTTGTTATCCTGGTTATAATGTTCTTATTGATAGTTTTCCCTCAGATTGTTATGTTTGTGCCCAATACAATGTGATTTTGAGAATAAAATAACTCACCCCCTGCCGTGGGAGGTAGGGGGTGAAAAACTAAATAACTAAATAACATTTTGTTCAATGGGAGTAGCCCTTATGCTTCAGTATGCTCAATCCGATACTCATATATTTTACGGTATAAAGTTGTCCTGGAAATTCCCATGAATTCTGCAACCTTTGATTTATTTCCTTTATTCTTATTCAGAAGAGAAATAATTAGTTCTTTTTCATAATTATCCAGAGGTACTAGCATCGGTTCATCTTTTTCCTCAACAGTATTGCGAATAGTAGCGGGTAGATCCGAAGTAGTTATAATATTGCCGGTTACGATGTTTATTGTCCTTTCCAAAACGTTTTGCAGTTCTCTCGCATTTCCCGGCCAACGGTAACGGGTTAGCACATCTAAAGCATCCTTGCTGATTTGCGAAACATCTTTATTTAAGCGCTGATTTAATTTGTTTAAGAAATGTTCAGCTAAAATAACAATATCATCAGGTCTTTCTCTGAGTGATGGAATATTAATTCGCAATACATTTAACCTGTAAAAAAGGTCTTCTCTAAAGTGCCCCAATTTAATTTCTTCTTCCAGTTTTTTATTAGTAGCAGCAATTATTCTGACATCTATGGGAATTAATTTCCCTCCACCTATTCTGGTAATAGAATTTTCTTGTAATACTCGCAATAAGACAGCTTGGAATTCAAGGGGCATTTCTCCTATCTCATCTAAAAAAAGTGTCCCGCCGTCAGCCAATTCAAATTTTCCCGGATTCCCGCCTTTTTTTGCCCCGGTAAATGCACCATCTGCATAACCGAATAATTCACTTTCAATTAAATTTCTGGGAAGGGCAGCGCAATTTATCGCCAGGAACGGATTGTTTTTACGGTTGCTTGCATTATGAATTGCCTGTGCAAAAATTTCTTTTCCGGTTCCGCTTTCGCCTACGAGCAATACATTTGAAATACTGTTGGCAGCTGTTTTACCCAGCATTACTGTTGATAAAAAGAGGTCGTTTTGACCAATTAAATCTTCAAAAGTATATGTGGCCATTGCTCCTACAAACCTGTTAACGAATTTTTTTACTTTCTTCATTTCCCTTAATACCAGTAAAAGGCCGATAATCTCATTATTTGTTGAGTAAATCAGCTTGTAATTTGCCGTATAATCATTTGCATCCAGAGAGAAACCGGTTTTTTTTTGTTCAAAACAGTTTTCAATACCTTGATAAAGTGGATGGTTCTTTCCAAGAAGAGTATTAATCGGTTGAGATAATATTTTATCTTCCGGTTTGGTAATTTTAAGTAGATTTTTTGCGCACTTATTTATATGCATAATAGTTCTATCTGTTTTTAAAGCTAATATTCCATCACTAATGGATTCCATCATGGAGGTTTTAAACGCATCGACAATTGCAATTTCAATATAAGATTTTTGTATTCGCCAGCTGTTTTCTATCGCGCTTGCTGCGGCGACAATCATACCCAGCGTATGAGGATGAACTTTGTCATAATCACCAACCATTGTTAGAACGCCGAGAAGATTATTATCTTCATCAAAAATTGGAGCTGAGGATGCAGCCCAATCATGTCCGGTTATACAAAAATGTTCAGCGGCAAATACCTGGCTGGGTTTCTGAGTTAAAAGGCATAATCCGATGGAGTTTGTTCCTGCTGATTCCTCTGTCCAATTGTCACCCAAACGTACTTTTGTATTTTTTATGATATTATGATCCCCTTCAATAGCAATATATACTCCTTTGCTATTCGTCAGGGAAATGAGGAAAAATGAACCTTTAACAATATTATATAAATTTTTCATTATTGGAACTGCTGTTTCCAATAAAGCATGTTGTTTTCCTAATTCATCTTCCGATAAACTGGTTCTCAGTATTCTATTAGTAAAAGGTGAAAGCTGGTTATCGGAACATCTTTGCCAGGATTTAGCAATAACCGGCCTTACAGAGGAAGTAATTTTTCCTGTTGTTACAAAGATATCCCATGCCTTTTCCAGGCTTTTTCTCATGCTTAAATTATCCATAAATTAACTCCTCTGACAATAAACAGAAAAACATTATTGTTTAAAGAATTATTTACATTTTTAATATATAAAGCTTAGCATAAAAAAGGCAGTCTTTCAATCCATAATTGAAAATGCAGCATTATATTGTCCATTAATGTTACACTGTCCATAAAGTGTGCGTTAAGATGTTACAGTTATCATCCCGAACAATAGAAGAACAATATACTTAGGATAATTTTTCCCGGCCTGCCGGCACTCCTGCCTTCGGGCCTCTGCATTTTCAGGGCGGGGCATGTTTGGTACGGTAGTTGCACAATATCTCTGTGTCGAGAAAAAAAATTAAGCTCTAACACCTTGGCAAAACGATCTAAGGCTATTTTTAAAAAAGGAGGTATGTACAGTTGGAAATTTCTACTATAGGTGTTCTTGGAGCCGGAACAATGGGAGGTGGTATTGCACTTGTCGCTGCACAGACAGGGTTCAAGGTTTTATTGAAGGGCACTGAATTGTCACGTGTTAAGAATTCAATCAAACGTTTGGAAGCTTTTTTGGAGAAAAGCGTTCAAAAAGGTAAGTTAACTGAAGAAGAGAAGCAGGAAACCCTTGTGCGTATTAAACCTACCAATGAATTATCAGACTTTAAAGAAGCTGATCTGGTAGTTGAAGCCATAGTTGAAAATCTTGAACGAAAGAAAAAAGCCTTTGGCGAACTGGATAATGTTTGTAAACCGGAAACAATTATTACGACAAACACTTCCTCCATGTCCATAAATATGCTTGCCGGTGTTACGAAGAGACCTGATCGTGTGGCCGGCATGCATTTCTTTAATCCTACTCCGATTATGAAATTGGTAGAGGTAGTTCGAGGGTATGATACAAGCGACGAAACCATAAAAGTGATTTTTGATGTTGCAAAAAAAATGGGTAAAATTACGGTTGAAGTCAAAAAGGATTACCCCGGGTTTATTGTTACAAGGGTTAATATGGCTCAGGTTATTGAAGCAATCCGTCTGGTCGAAGAAGGTGTGGCAACACCTGAAGATATTGATACCGCGATGAAGTTAGGGCTTAACTGGCCCATGGGTCCATTTGAAATGCAAGATTTTATCGGACTGGATGTGACGAGTTCGATTCTGGGATATTTTAATGATGAATTTAAAGAGGCCCGCTGGAATCCTCCCCAATCTCTCAAGGCTTTAATCAGGTCGGGAAAATTAGGTAAAAAATCTAATTCAGGCTGGTTTCACTATTAATTAATCAACCAATTGATTAAAAAGGGGTGAACAAAAAAATGGTTTCCGAAGTGGTTAAGCTGGAAAGAGAAGACGATATCGCCATCATTACCTTAAATCGGCCTCCTTTTAATCCGCTCAGCAGCCGGGTTTTTTCTGATTTAAATAAAGCCCTTGCGGAAATTGAAGCTGATTCTTCGTTTAAGTCGGTAATTATTACAGGATCAGGTGAAAAAGCTTTTGCAGCCGGGGCTGATGTTAACGAAGTGGCCGCCAATACTTCAGTTGCACAGCATGACTTCTTAAAATTAATACTATCTGTTTTCAACAGGCTGGAAAACCTGGAGAAGCCAACCATTGCCGCTGTAAATGGTCTTGCGCTCGGAGGCGGATGTGAACTGACGTTAGCATGCGATTTTCGTATCGCCGCGGAAAATGCCAAGTTCGGGCAACCCGAAATTAACATCGGTGTTATCCCGGGGGGCGGAGGTACACAGCGTTTGCCCAGGTTAATAGGGCTTACCCGTGCCAAAGAAATGTTGTTTTTGGGAGAGGTAATCGATGCAGTTACTGCTGAGAAATATGGACTGGTAAACAAGGTTGTTCCGAAAGACCAGTTACTCAACGAAGCTAAAAAATATGCCCGAAAAATTGCTTCCAAGCCGCCCGTGACAATGAAGGTTCTTAAGAAAACAGTAAATGCAGGGCAAAACATTGATTTACCTTCGGCTCTTAACCTGGAAATAGATAGCTTTATAGTTGCCTTTTCCAGCGATGATCGTGTCGAAGGAATAAAGGCAATGTTGGAAAAACGTAAACCAAACTTTCAGGGGAAATAAAAAAGTTAATTTTACCACATTAAGCCAAATCAGTACAAAGAAAGGGGTACTTTAAAATGTTGCTTTCTCCGGTAAATTTTAGAAATTTGAGTTTAAAAAACAGGATCGTCTGGCTGCCTATTGTCAGCTGGTTGGCAGAAGATGACGGTTTTGTTACCGATGCAGTTATCGAACGTTACAGCCGCAGGGCAGAAGGTGGAGTAGGGATGGTTGTTATTGAAGCGACAGGAGTCCTGGACAGGAGAAGCCCGAAACTGATAAAGATTTGTGATGATAAATATATGCCGGGTTTGGAAAAGTTGGTACAAGCCATTCACGATGCGGGAGCAAAAGTATCCGTTCAGCTGATTCACTACGCCAAGAAATCTAAAAAAACAGGATGGAAACAAAAGGTTGAAGATTTAAGTCCGGAAGATATCCGGCAGGTCAAGAAAGAATATGTAGAAGCGGCAATCAGGGCAAAAAAAGTCGGGTTTGATGCTATTGAATTACATGTGGCTCACAGCTATACCCTTGCCTCTTTCGTTTCCCTTCTGAACAAGCGGCAAGATGAATATGGCCGTGATATATGGGGAAGAAGTAAAATTGTTCTGGAGATTATGGAAATGATTCGAGAAAAAGTCGGTGATGACTATGCTGTATGTGCCAGAATCAGCGGTGAAGAATTTGTAAAAGGTGGCAACACTTTGAAGCAAACCAGAGTAATCTCCAGGTTAATGGCCGGGAAAGGCCTGGACTATTTAAGCGTATCGGCCGGAGGGAAAGATGAAGATGGTGATTGGTACACAGGATATAGTTCAACGAGAAGCATGCCAACTGCCAACCTGACGGATGGATGCCATGTATACCTGGCGGAAGCTCTTCGGGAAGAAATGGCACCATATGGAGTACCGGTCATTGCTTCCGGAAAAATAAATACCCTTAAACAGGCTGAAGAAATTTTAGCCGGGGGACAGGCTGATTTGATCGGTGTGGCCAGGCCGTTGCTGGCTGATCCCGATTGGATATTAAAACTTAAAGAAAATAAGGAAGACGAACTTGTTACGTGCACATACTGTAATACCTGCCTGGATAGAGACCGCCGCTTTGAGCCTGTCGAATGTATTGAAGCAGAGAAAAAAATCAGAAAAGAAGCCAGGATGGCATAAAGGAAGGACTGTATTCTGTTCAGCTATGCAGAAGGAGGGAAAGATATGCTGCAAGGTTGTGTTCCATGGCCGGATGAATTTGTTGAAAAATATGTAGAAGGGGGGTATTGGGAGAATATCACCCTTGGAGACGCATTTGACAGGATTGCCGGCTCTTTTCCCCATAAAGAGGCGTTGGTTTTTAAAGATGAGAGAATAACCTACAGCCGGCTAAAAAAAATGTCCGATCAATTGGCTACCGGTTTTCTAAAGTCCGGCTTGAAACCCTTAGACCGGGTTATTGTTCAATTGCCGAACATTACTGAATTTGTTACATGTTATTTGGCATTTCTAAAGATAGGTGTAATTCCGGTAATGTGCCTGCCTCAGCACCGTCTTGCAGAGATAGAATATATTGCAAACCAGTGTGAGGCTAAAGGATATTTAATTTCTGATAAAATCGGTAAATTTAACTTCCTGGAGCTGGCGGTAGAAGTGTGCCGGGAAGTACCTTCTCTAGAGAAAGTCTTTGTAGCAGGTCAAGATTGCCCGGAGGGGTATATATCTATTGAAAGTTTGCTTGAAGATGCCATTGAAGAAAAGCAAATATCTAAAACGCTGGAGAACAATAAACCAAGCCCTTATGAAGTTGCCGTTTTTTTGCTCTCAGGGGGTACAACAGGCTTACCTAAGATAATTCCAAGAACGCACAATGATTACAGATATACTTCTCAAATAACGGGTATGCATATGGGTGTCAGCAAATATACTACGTACCTGGCTATAGCACCTTTAGCTCATAATATGACTTTGGCCTGTCCCGGAATAATGGGTGTTTTTCAGCGGGGAGGAAAAGTCGTTTTAACAGATTCAACGGCTCCGGAAAATATTTGTAAGGTTGTTGAGAAAGAAAAAGTTACAAATATGGGGCTGGTGCCGGCGTTAATAATCGGCTTATTAAATCTTGAGAAAAGAAAGGATTACGATCTTTCTTTTCTGGTTGCCATTGTATCCGGCGGCTCCAAATTAAATCCCGAAGTAGCAAAAAGGGTTAAGCCCGAATTGGGCTGTAATTTAATCCAGCAATTCGGCATGGGGGAAGGTTTGTTGACGATGACGGATGATACCAGTGATAGCGACAGACTAACTTTTGAAACGATCGGTCGTCCACTGTCTCCTGCTGATGAGGTAAAGATTGTAGATGATAAAGGCCTGGAAGTACCTGCCGGTGAAGTCGGAGAACTGTTATGCCGGGGGCCTTACACCATCAGGGGTTATTATAAAGCACCCGAGCATAATAAAAAAGCTTTTACAGAAGATGGTTTTTATAAATCGGGAGATATGGTCGTAATAGATCCGAAAAGTGGGTATTTCTCTATTGGGGGTAGAGTTAAGGATATAATTAACAGGGGTGGAGAAAAAATCAGTGCGGAGGAGATCGAAAATCTGATTTTGGCACACCCCAAGGTAAAGAATGCTGCTGCCATTGCCATGCCGGATGCTTTAATGGGAGAAAAATGCTGCGCTTACGTTATATTAAAAGAGAATGAAAGTCTGGATCTGGCTGAGCTAAACGCTTTCTTAGTGGATAAAAAAATTGCCAAGTTCAAACTGCCTGAGCGTCTTGAAGTTGTCGACAGTTTTCCCATGACCAATATTGGAAAAATCTCCAAGAAAGATTTACGTGATGATATTGAGGAAAAATTAAAAGAAAAAGTAAATTAATTTACTACCGGTAGACTACCTCAACTAAATAATCTTTCCTTACAGGAAAACCTTGGTAACTCCAGGGTTTTCTTGTTTCAAAGACCTAATTTTGTGTTGGAACGTTAAAAATTATATACATCCCTGCAGCTATAGAAAATATCTATTGGTTTTCTTTGTTGCCCTTTGATAGACTACTTTGAAGATTAAACGAAACATAATATTGCTTAAAAAAAGTGAAGGGGTGAGGTGATGCTCATCGATATTCATGTGCATACCTGCAAACATTCTCCATGCAGCCGCATTGAACCGCAAGAGGCGGTTTTGAAGGCCAGGGAGATGGGCCTAGACGGGATATGCATAACAGACCACGATAACTGCCATTTTCGGTCCGAGGCCGAAGTGCTAAGCAGGGAAACGAACTTTTTGATTTTAGTCGGAATGGAAGTGTTGAGTTACGAAGGGGATCTGCTTATCTTTGGGCTGGACGAAGCTCCGGCACAAAAAATGCACGCCAGGGATTTAATTGCTCTGGTCAACAGGAAAAGCGGTGTCGCTATTGCTGCGCACCCTTTTCGCGACAACGGGCGAGCTTTGGGCGAGTCTATCAGGGAACTGGAAGGTTTGTCAGGGGTGGAGAGTTTTAACGGCAATACTTCATTGGCCGATAACTACCGGGCAGACGCTCTGGGGAAGTCACTGTTTTTGCCCTTATTGGGCGGGAGCGATGCTCACTCGGTTGAGCGCGTCGGGTGCTACGCTACATATTTTTCTGCAGATATTAATAGTACTGCCGCTTTTATCAGTGCTGTCAAAGGTGGACTTGTTTGCCCGGTGGCTCATGAGGTAAACGGCTTTTATAAGCTTTAATTTGTTTTATTAAACGGAAAAGCAAAACGAGGGGGAACGAAGTTAATGAAAAAGGTTCTAATTTTGTTGCTGGCTGTGATGCTGGTCTTTACTTTGGCTTCCTGTTCACCAAAAGAAACAGAGACAGAGAACGGAACGGGAGCGGAAGTAGGGACAGAAACAGGCACAGAGCCGGAGATCTATGTCGGTGAGGGCTGGTCCTCGGAGTATTACAATCCGGAAACCATGAAAGGTGTTGTTCTGAATCTTTATGGTGTAACGGATGTCGTCAGACCTATCCTTGATATTTTTGAAGAAGATACGGGTATCAAAGTGGAACACCTGACCTTGAAAAATGCGGAAATTCTGCAAAGATTAAGCAATGAGTTTGACGTAGGGGTCTCCATTGCGGATATTTGGTTTACAGGCGGTGCGGATACTTTTATTAATGCCGCGCAGAATGGACTGCTAATTCCTTACAAATCACCGCCCGGCGCAGAACTCGACGATATTATGAAAGATACCGAAGGGTATTGGCATGGGACATCCTTAACCATTGTCAACTGGGTTGTCAACAAGGAGCTTATTGAACAGAAAGGTCTTAAAATGCCGGAAACCTGGGAGGATCTTTTGCAGGAAGGCTTAAAGGGCGAAGTAGCCATGCCCAATCCGGCTTCTTCAGGAACCGGTTATAATACTATCAGCGCGATTATCGAAGTAAAAGGTGAAGAAGCGGGCTGGGCTTACCTGGAGAAACTCATTGAGCAAGTTTCCTTTTTTAGCCCCAGGGGCAGCGACCCGGCCCAGCATGTTGTCAACGGCGAGGCAATTGTCGGTATTAATCCCACAGACGGCGGCAGGGAGTTGGAGATTAACAACCCCCATATAGCCCTTGTTTACCCCGAAGATGGAACCGGATGGTGGCCACAGCCGGTGGCTATCGTTAATGGCACCAAAAATGAAGAAGCAGCCAAAGTTTTTGTTGACTGGCTTTTATCGAAGAGGGGTATGGAGACGATAGCGAGAGAAAGGTATGCAGCTGTTGCCAGACAAGATGTGGAAAGGCCGGAAGGAATTGTTGATATCAGCACGATAAACCTTTTTGCTACTGATTTTCAACTTAATGCCGAAAGGCGAGATGAGATTTTAGCAGAATGGGAAAAACGGGTCAGCGCTGCCGCAAGGTAGAGAGAGCTCAAATAAAATTTATGGCAAAGAGAAAGCCGGGGCTTCGCTTTCCGGCTTTCTCTTTGCCGTTAACATGGCAAGTATTCTCTTTGCAACTATGCTCTTCGAGGTGTACCGATGTCTTTACAAGCCAGTAAACCGGTTATAGTCTTATACATTTTAATATTAATTTCTGTTGTCTATTTTGTTTTGGTGCCCGTTGTCAGTGTGGTTTACTACGGGATTAGCTCCGGCGAGCCGGGGGTTGTTTTCCAGGGAACAGGCCGGGCCCTTTTGTATTTAAAGAATAGTTTGCAGGTTTCAATGCCTGTTACCTTGATTGCCACTGCTTTTGGATTATTGGCCGCGCTTACCCTGTGGCGTGTAAAGTTTTGGGGCAGGTCCTTGATGAGGCTGATGGTTTTATTTCCTTTGATCAATCCTCCTTTTGTGGGAAGTATTGCCTTTATTATGCTTTTTGGGAAAAGGGGTCTTATCAGCCATAATCTACTCGGGTTGACGGTCAGCCCCTTTGGCTATTATGGTATTGTCGTCATGCAGTGTATCGGGCTTTCAACGCTGGCTTACCTGATTATCTCCAGTGCTATCCAGGAAATAAATATTGACTATGAAGAAGCGGCACGCAATCTTGGTGCTTCGGAAGGGCGCATCTTCTTTTCCGTAACTTTGCCGTTGATGATTCCGGAAATAACGGTTGCTGCCATGTTGGTTTTTCTTTCCTCCATGTCGGATTTTGGGACGCCCCTCATTATTGGGGGAAATTATCAAACCCTTGCTTCAGATTTATATTTACAGATAACGGGCTTGTACAATATGCGCACAGCATCGCTTTCCGGCATCTTCCTTTTAATACCCTGCCTCATTGCCTTTTTCATACAAAAGTACTTTTCCGGTCGCCAAGCATACTATAGTCAGTCTGTTGCCTCTGAAAACATTGAATATACGAGCATACCTGCAGCAGTAAAAGGTATTTTAATTTCTTTGACAGGTCTCTTTATTTTTTTTGTCATCATCAAATACGGCTTTATTGCTTTGGGAGCCTTTACCGAGCACTGGGGTTATGACTTTTCTCTTACGCTCCGGCACTTTTATAAGTTGCTTGGCAGGGAATTTGCTCCTTTTATCAACAGTGTCAAGCTGGCGTTGGGTGTGGCTGTGGTTTCTTCCTTATTGGGGGTTGTCATCGCTTATCTGTTAAAAACCAGGAAGTTGTTCTGTGTCCGACAGCTGGACTTCCTGGCTACTGTCCCGGCGGCAGTACCGGGGATTCTTTTTGGTATCGGCTATCTGGTTACTTTTAAATATCCACTGTTCGGTGTGGGCAGGTTTATTTTTCCGGAGATGTCTCCTGTTATTTTGTTGGGAACAGGTATAATTATTTACATAATTTGTGTGTTCCGATATTTATATGTAGGCCTGAAAACCGGTTATGCTCTCCTGGAACACCTTGATCCAAACCTGGAACCTGCTGCCAATAATCTCGGAGCCGGCGATCTGAAAACATTTGTCCATATTATCTTTCCACAGCTCAAACCTGCTTTTGCCGCCGCGTTTTTGCGCAACTTTACTTCCACCATGACGACCCTGGGCGCCATAATTTTTTTATTGTTGCCCCGGAATAAAGTTGCAACGCAACAAATTCTGCAAGTTGCCGGCAGTTCGGAAATCGGTTTTGCCGCAACATTGGCCTTGATGCTCTCTTTGCTCTCCCTTTTGTTGCTCATTGTCTTTCAGATAATTGTTAACTACCAGGGGCTTATCGGTTGGTTTAAAAGCAAATGGGGCCGGGTAAGGCGTGTCAGGAATGTTAAAATGCTTACTGGGAGCAACTTTTCAGGAGAAAAAAACCGGGAGACAACTTGACGTATCAACTTGACGTATTGCCTGCGAAGGAGTTTTTTTATGAAAATTGAATTGCGAGACATTACACAAAAATATGGGGACAAAATAGCCGTTAACAATGTAAGCTTTTCTATTGATGATGGAGAGCTGGTCGCTCTCCTAGGTCCCTCCGGTTGCGGCAAGACGACATTGCTGAGAACCATTGCCGGCATGATACCTCTATTTAAAGGTGCAATTTACCTGAATGGGGTAAATATCAGTGTCTGGCCTGCGCAGAGACGCAATACGGCTATGGTTTTTCAAAATTATGCCCTGTTTCCCCATATGACTGTGGAAGAAAATATTGCTTATGGTCTGAGAGTGAAAAAAATAAAGAAAAACGTTCAAAGACAAAAGGTTGAGGAAATACTGAGCAAGGTCCGGCTGGAGGGATACAATAAACGTAAAATATATGAACTCAGCGGCGGAGAGCAACAAAGAGTGGCTCTGGCCAGAGCCCTGGTTATTGAGCCCGGTGTTTTGCTCTTTGATGAACCTTTAAGCAATCTGGACGAAAAGCTGCGGGTCTCCATGCGCCGGGAGATTAGAAAGATTCAACAGGAATATGGGATAACCAGCATTTATGTAACTCATGACCAGGAAGAGGCCATGTCTATCGCAGACCGAATTGTCATTATGAAAGACGGTCTGCTTCAGCAAATGGGCTCTCCCCGTGAAATTTATTTTCATCCGGCCAACACGTTTGTGGCGGATTTTATGGGTGTTGCCAATATTATTGAACCGGGAGAAATAAGAATAAACCGCGATCATCAACTTGTTTTTAAAATCTTCGGAAATACTTATGCCATACCGTCCAACAACTATCAGGAAAAAGGAAATCTAAAAGGAAAGATTATGTTCAGACCGGAAGACGTTGAGCTGAAAGAGAACGGAGAATGCAGGGGCGTTGTCAGATGGTACGAGAACCTCGGGGCGACCGGCAGAGTTGCCATTGATTGCCAAGGCATCTCTCTTATCGCTGAAATATTCAATCGCTATGGAAATATCCGGGAATATTGTTTTGGTGAAGAGGTGCGATTTACTATTATTCCGGACGCCTTTCATTTGCTTGCAGAATAATACTGCCGTTTGCCTGTATCAAATTATGAACGCTTATTATCTTGCAAAGTTTCCCCCGGTTCGGGGAAAAGGGACGGATCTCCGAGTTTTGATGTCAACAAAGCGGCAGTAATACCATACAGCCCGTGATTTATAAAAGCTGATAAATTTGTGGAAGCATTAAGAGGAAATAAGCCCTTGATGCCGAACATGCGGCCTACTGCCCCGTATAAAGAAACCCAGGCAAGATTACCGAAGCCCAAACCTTTGAGGGTAGCATGGTCTCTGCCCGTATAACGTAATATGTAAACCATGGGTACCCCCATCATTGCTCCGATGGCAAAGTCTGCCAGCGCGCCGACAAATAAACCGACCGGTTTTTTGCGTTCTTTTTGGGCCATAAAAAGCCCTGCGGCAATTTCCGGATAAGTTACATTGGAAATTTTTAAGATTTTCCTGTTGAATTCATTTCCCACAAATTTTACAAGATTTGCTACTATACCCACGGTAGCGCCAAGAACCAGCGGATCTTTTATTTTCATTATTTATCCGCCTTTCATGTTATGGTACAGTTTATTGTGCCCGGATTTAGCGTTTTTAGTCTTGGTAAATGATAGCTATTTCGCTTGACGCTTTGATGCAGTTAAATAAAATAGTAATTGTTCTTCTATTCTCTTTCTATTACACAGTTATAATTATTTCCAAATTTAGACTTATAAATAGCTGACGTAACAGCTGCTATTCCGCAGAGGACACCCAAAGTAACCATGGAATATACTACCCATGTGCTTCCCCCCGCCACATTTTCTAATTCCTCATCACTTAATTCTCCTTCATTTTGGGCTTGCCGGACTGCTTCCGTGATGTACGTATAGAAGTCTTCTTCTGTAAACCGGAGGCCCTGTTTTTCTCCTATTTTGATTATTTCTTTGATCACTTCTTCGTTCATTTCGCTGTGCAAATTTTTTAGTTGCTCTTGCAGACTTTCATCCCCGGCCACTTTTTCTAATAATAACTTCACATTCTCTACTGCCATACTGTTATCATCTCCTTGTAAACTGTAAATAGTGTAATTTCTAAAGGTATATACGAAAAAACGTCTATTCTATTACAGGGTCTATTTTTACGTTAGAATACTTGGTATACCCTCTCTGTTGAAAAGGCGCAACAGTTCATATCCTATTCCGGCCAGGCCCTGAAATAAGGAGGGATTAAACAAAGCCCCCGCCTCTTTATCCTCCCCGTGGAAGACATAATGTCCCAATTTCCTCTTACGCTGCAGCATCCAGCTTAGCCTCTTTCCGGCTTCCGTCAATAGTTCCGGTTGATTCAGCCTGTGGCCGGCTTCGATCAGCAGTTCAATCCGGCCTCCATTGCCGCAACAGATATGGTCGCTGTAATACGGAGGATAATTTAAGGTAAAGGTAAGGGCATTAGCAATATCCTCGTGCACTTTTTGTGTATGATGAACGGAAAGAGTGCCCAATCTTGCCAAGCCGATTCCCGGTGCCCCGCTGCACCACCCTGCCATGAAAGCTTTTTCTCCTTTCTTTAAATTCGGGTTTTTTCGTAAATCCGGCCAGTTGTTTTTCTCCCGGTCATACAAGGTATCTTCGTGATGGAGCGCCTCTTCGGCTGCATGATAATACCTGTCCTCCCCCGTGATTTGATAGAGCCTTAATAAAGAATTGGCAATTCCTGCGGAGCCGTGCCCCATTCCTGTCAAGGGCGCAGTTCCCATGCCCGTATCCCAGACCTGCTGACCCGAAGCAGCTCTGACCCGCTGTTTTAAAAGGTGTTCCCCGCATGTTTCGGATAAAGATAATACCTTTGGTGATTTTTCCTGAGTGTATAGTTGCGTCAGGACAGAAAGGAGGCCTGCACATCCTCCCAATATATCCAGATGAGCGTCTTCCCTAATTTGTCCCTGTTCCAACCTGCTAATTATCGTAGAGATATCTTTTTGAAAAGAAGAATCTCCTAAAAAGTTGCCAATCAGAATGAGAGACTTTAATATTCCGGCAAGGCCGTTTCCCAGACCCAGGGGCAAGCGATGGAGAGGAAGGGGGTTAGAGGGATCATGCAATTGGTTTCTGAATTTTTCTAATGCTTTGAGCGTATCATGTTTAATTTGTTTTTTTCCGGTACAGTGATACAGGGCTGCCATAAAAACGGCGATCCCCAAAATTCCATCATATAGCAGCGGACCGATAAGGTCTAAAGCCATCTTCTGCGTTTGGATATCATGTTGCCTGACCACCCAGGTAAAATCTCCATCCGCCCCTTCAATCCTCCGCTCCATAATATGGCGATAAATGTTTAGGGCTTCTTCCAACAGAGTTTCGTTATCTATGGGGAGAATATCTTCTACTTTTGTGGATAGTATACGATCTCCACCTGCTGCCTCTTCCCCATGGGAGGTGACTTCATGCATAGATAAGGATGAAAGGATTAAGTTCATTTGCAGCTTTTTATCTTGGGGGTTCATTCCTTTAAGCAATTTCTGCGCTCTGTCTGTGGCGCTTTGCCAAAAATATTGACCGTATAAATAACCCCTATGATCCTGTACTGATAGGTCGCCGGCATCACCGAAGAAAACCGGAATATCCCTTTGTTCCAGTGCATCTCTTTCAGAAAGATATATCTTCCAGAGTTCTTTTAATTTGGCTGCAGGGGCAGATAATAGATAAGCACTGCCCATCCTTTCCAGTTCAAAGGAATAGTCAAGCCCGGTCCGGAGGTAAGCCGGGTGTGTCGTATGATGCAATAGATCCGCATAGATCTGTGTGGATCTGATCAGAAAGCGAAACCGGCAGTCCTGAAACTTGCGGAAAGGGGAAGCTTCGAGGAGTGTGTCTCTATGTTGAAGCAGGAAATCATAGATCGTCGCAAAACCCTGGAGAATCTCTTCCCGATAGCGGCTGCTTTGCTGCTTTTCTCCTTGATACAGGGGAAGATTTTTCATTCTGTCATTATTAGCGGTCAATGCTCCGATATCTTGCGTATTCCCATTTCCGTCCATCCGCCAAACAGGTAAAAGCCCTATCCGGAGGACGGAATCACCAAGCATATTCAGGGCCTTCTGTATACCGTCCAAACCCTGTTCAGCTTCAGTTAGCTGAAAAGGCCTTACCCGGTGAAGCAAAAGCGTTTCCAGGTCGATCAAAACAGGATGGGAACCCCAGGCAATGAGGTTTTCACAGTGAAAATCATTTCCTCCCAGGGCATAAACCAACCCCAGCAGAACACCTCCCCGGTAATAAAATTCTCTCACTTCTTTTTCTTCCTCAACAGGTTTTTGCTCGATGTACTCCACCCAGCCGCGGCTTCCTCGATCCAACAGCAAGGGAGTCCTGAAATAACATGGGAAGCCTTTTTCTCCGAGCCACTCCAGCAGTTCGTCCCAGATCCGATCAATCTGCAGGCTTCTGGGTTTAAAGACTATTTTTACCCCCGAAGAGAACGTCAAAGCCTTTACACATCTTCCTTGTTGATGGAAATCGGAGAGGTTGTCTTCAACGCGGTTAATTTGTCCTAAAGGCCGGCTATTATTAAATATTTTTTCCAGTTTTACCCTGTCTTCTTCCAAAAATTTGACCAATTCCCGGATCGCCTCGGCCCAATTGTTCACTGCTGTTACCAGCAGTCTGGCGAGAACGGGATACTCCATAAAATGCTCCTTCCATTCTCCCCCCAGCATCTCATTTGTAAAAGCGTGCAGATGCTTTCTATATTCCTTTTCCGTAGGTTTCATTTCCAGAAAGCAGTAGAGGGGGTTTTTCTTCAGAAAAGACGTGCTGAATTTGTTTAAAAGGGTATTAAAACAGAGTGAACTCAAGGTTTTAAGCAGCCCGTCATGGAGATGATGCAGGGCGTTGCAGGTGAAGGCGGCTGCCCTGCTTCCCAATCCTGCTGCGAGCTTCTGTGCTGCATAGGCAATGAAAGGGGAAAAACAGGGAGAAAAGGATAGGGGAGAGAGGGTATATGTTTTATCTTTTTCTTCTTCTTCTTCTTCTTCTTCAAAGCATTGCACAGCCGGTATTTCCGATTCTGACGCCGGAAAAAAGTGAAATATTGTCTCAATTTCTCTCACCCATGCAGGAAGGGGATATTTCGTATTCCATATAACAGCGCCTGTCAGTGTTTCTGCTTGTTCCAGGGTAATATCCTCTGCTGACAATCTTTTTGCAAAAGCCGCCTTGCCCCCGTTTCCCCCGGCTTTTTGCATCCACCTGTCAATTTGCCGGACAGATCCTGCGGCAGATCCTTTGGAAATTGTCATTCCCTGAAGCCGTTCTTTGAGAAAAGCAGCCCTGGCTGCCAGTTCATTCTGTTGTTCTGTTGTTAAGAACATAATATCAACCAGCCTCTCTCCGGTCCCCTTAAGAGCCATGGGAATGAAGAGTCATGAAGACGGTTCCATTGTCTTCCCTTCGGACCTCTTCTTCGCTTCGGTGACGCTCGAACCGTCCCCTTGGCTTAAGTCAACCGGTTTAACTAAATATATACGGTGCCGTTATTTACTGCAAACCGACAAGTTGGCAAAAACATTTTATTCCATATAAATTATGGAATAAAAACGAATGGAGAGCAAGGGGCAATTTAACAAAGCTAAACGGATACGGGTCATTTTAGCAGGTCAGGGCGGTATGTATGGCTCTAAAAAGCAAAATAAATATGCAGCTAATCCTGATCCGAGCTTTTCTACAAAAAATTCATTAAGTTTATCAAAATATGGAGGTTTTTCTATTTTTAATGTAGAATGGGAAATAAAAGAGAGGTACATTAATTAATTTCAATAATAAGTAAATTATGCTAAATAACGGCAGAATATTGGGGAGACAAACCTCAGGAGTGCAACTTGACATGGAAGTGGAGAAAGCATTATGGAAAGTATATGCCACCGTCTATGACGGTATCCTGTTGCGTTTCCTACCATACCTTACATTGCTTGGCCGGGTGAAGGAAGCCCTGGGTGTGAAGGATAGGCGGCGAGTGCTTGATGCCGGCTGCGGGACGGGTAATTTAATACAATCTATGATTAAATCGTCTGTAAGTATTTCCATAGTCGGTATTGATTTTGACAGAGCCATGCTGGAGCGAGCCAGGGCTAAAATTGGAGTAAACGGCCGAGTTACCCTTCGGAAAGGAAGTTTGGATCACCCTTTACCCTTTGCGAACGAGGAGTTTGACGGTATTGCCTGTGTCAATGTTCTCTATGCCTTAGCCGACCCCTCCCACTTTATGAAGGAATGCCGGAGGGTTTTAAAGGCAAAAGGGAAAATGGTCCTGGTCACGCCACCGGAACAACCGAAGATGGGACCTGTTTTTTGGGAACATCTTCAGGCGCTGGGGCAAAAGCAAAAGTATCCCCTCTTTCGGTTTTTTACCCTCTGCTGTCTGATGCTCCAATTGAGCCCATCCTTAGTGCCTTTCTTGTTCATCAACCGTATCATCCAGGGTCAAAGTTCGTTTACCTTTTTCGGCGAAAAGGAGCTTATCTCACTGGTAACCCGATGCGGTTTTTTAATTCAAAAGCTGGAAAAAGCTTACGGAGGACAGGCCTGGTTTCTTGTTTGCATAAAACCGGCAAATGCTGAGGACGGCATTGCAGGGAAAGGAGCATAAGATGAAAAGCGTGGTCATAACGGGGCTTGGGGTAGTAGCACCAAACGGCCTGGGCAAAGAAGCCTACTGGCATGCTCTGGCAAACGGTAAATCGGGGATACGATCCATTAGTAAATTTGACCCTTCTCCCTTTCCCTGCCGCATTGCCGGAGAAATCCCGGCAGAATGGTTCGCGGAAAAGGGACTTGCCTCGGGGGGAGAAGAATATTCCTGGAGCACAATTTATGCTCTCCAGGCAGCCAGGCTGGCCCTCAAGGATGCCATGCTCAGCTCTGAAGCGATAAAAGACTGCTCCACCGGTGTTTACATGGGGATCAGCAGCACCGACATGGGAGTTGTACAGGATGAATATGCGGTTTTTCAAAAAAATAAAACAACTTCTGCCGGAGCAATCGCGGCGTCTTTTCCCCATGCACCGGCAAGTCAACTGGCGAAGGAAATTAACTGTGCGGGAAATGTGTTTACCGTTTCCACAGGGTGTTCTTCCGGGCTGAACAGCCTTATTCTGGCAGCCGAGAGTATTATACACGGCGAAGCGGAAGTTGTGCTGGCCGGAGGGGTGGATGCCCCCCTAACACCCCTGCTCCTGGCAGGTTTTTGTGCCACAGGTTTACTCCCCACCAGCTTTAATGATACTCCGGAAACAGCCAGCCGACCTTTTGATGCAAAGCGACAGGGGGGAGTACTCTCGGAGGGTGCCGGGGTCCTGGTCTTGGAAGAGGAGGAGGGTGCCCGGCGGCGTGGCGCCCCCCTTTATGCCAGGATAAGCGGGTGGGGAGCGACCAACACCTTTTCTCCAACCGGTTTGCGCGCTTCCTCCAATGAGTGTATTATTCAGGCTTTGCATAGCGCGGGCCTTAAACCGGAACAAATTGATTATATCAGTGCCCATTCCCCCGGGGACCCTGTCATGGACCGGGTGGAAACCCGGGTTATTAAGGAAGTGTGGGGTAAATATGCCTACAATATTCCGGTAAGTTCCGTCAAATCCATGATCGGCAACCCCCTGGCGGCATCAGGACCGTTGCAGACGATCGCAACGGTCCTGGCACTGCAAAACCAGTTTATTCCGCCGACCGTGAATTACCGTTATCCCGATCACCGCTGCGACCTCGATTATGTCCCGAATACGGGGCGGGTTGCCAGGGTTGCCAGGGCCTTAATCAATGTACAGGGGTTTGGCGGTGGGATTACAGCTTTGGTTATCAGCAAACCTTCAATATAATTTTGGGAGCGGGTTATATCTTTTGACAAATCCAAACATCTGGCTATTATCTATTATAGCTTTGGCGAACTTAACGCTGGGTTTGCTGGTTCTCCTAAAAAACCGCCGGGGGACGTTGAACCGCCTTTTATTCAGGTTGAGTATCAGCGCCGCTCTCTGGAGCCTGACGGTTTTGTTCATCGTGTCACATCATGATTATCCCATAGTCCTGTTTTGGGTCCGGGCATCCCATGCGGCAGCTATTATTATCCCCTGGCATATCCTTCTTATAGCTTTTGCCGTAGCCGGAATTAATCCCCGGCAGCAAAGATGGGCCGGGTTTGTCAGTCTATGCTGTTTTCTCCTCGTTTTCCTCTCCTTTACTCCGGCTATTATCCGCGGCCTGGATTTACCTTTGGAAAACAAAGATATAGTATTGGGATTTCTTTACCCTTTTTATTCGCTTTTTTTCCTGGGCGTAATACTGGCTGCTCTGGGGAAGTTATTCCGGCAGCTTCGCTCTGCCAGGGGACTGTTGCGTTTGCAGCTGCGTTACCTTTTCTGGGGAATTGCCATATCACTGGTGCTCGGCAGCTTATCCAATATGTTGTTGCCTTTAATGGGGATTACAGCAGTAGACCTGCGACCCTTCGGTCCCACTTTCAGCATCATCATGATTGGAGCTATCAGCTATGCTATTATTAAATACCGGCTGATGGACATCCGCCTTGTTGTCCGTAACGGCCTGGCCATCGTCATGACTGCCCTTATTTTTAGCGTAGCTTTTGGGCTGGTTTTTTCTTTGCTCCAGTGGGTGGAACTGCTTGCGACCACAAACTTTGTCCTGGTGGTCGTCGTATTTATTGTTGCCTTTTTCTTTGGACCTCTAAGGATTAAAGTGCAGAAGATCGTTGATAAATACTTCTTCCGGGGAGCCTATGACTACCATGCTTCTTTGTTAAAAATCGGCAAAGATATGGTTTCTTTGCTCAGACTGGAGAAGCTTATTACTGTTATTTCCCAAAACTTGTTTGAAAAAATGATGCTGGAAAACTGTTCTTTTTTTAGACAGAGTAAAGAAGGGGAGTTTGTTTTATCTGCCTTTTATTGTTCCAATGAAGGAAATGTCTTTTCCCAGGAAGCGGTTATTTCCCGGGAAAACCCCCTTGTACAGTTTTTAAATGAAAAGGCGGAACTCTTTTTTATTACGGATATCCCTGACATTGCGCCGCCGGAAGACAGAGAATCCCTATCCCGGGCCATGCAGGATTTGCGTGGTGAAGTTGCTATTCCCATCATCCTGGATAATAAATTGGAAGGTATCTTTCTGCTTGGTCCCAAGCTTTCCGGTGAACCGTATTCCATGAAGGACGGGAATATCCTGACAGCCCTGACCGCGCAGCTAACTGTAGCATGGCGAAATGCTCAGCTCTATCAGGAGGTTCTGGCTGTTAAACAGCACCTGGAAAATGTTTTGGAAAATATGGGTAATGCTTTAATCGCTGTTAATTGTGAGGGTCTGGTAACACTGTTTAACAGTGCTGCAGAGCATTTTACCGGCTTCAAGGCGGAAAATATTTTAGGAAGAAAAGCAGAGGACATTTTACCCGGCGGCCTCAGCAAGCTTTTTATGCAGGCCCTTGCGGAACAACAGGATCTAAAAGAAGTGGAGCAGGTTTTTTCCGATAACGAAAGGGAAATGCACTTTTCCTGCAGCATTACGCTGGTTGGGTCTGCTGAATCCCGGGAAAAAGGGGCAATTATGGTACTTAGCGATGTAACTCGAATTAAAGAGCTGGAAAAAGAAAAAGCTCAGGCACTCAGGCTGGCTTCCCTGGGTGAAGTTGCTGCGGGCATGGCTCACGAAATTAAAAACCCCCTGGTTTCCATTAAAACTTTTGCCGAGTTATTACCCGAGAAATACAATGACCATGAGTTTCGTCATACTTTTTCTCACATTGTCATTCAAGAGATCGAACGGATCAATACGCTTATTTTACGGCTGCTGGATTTAACGGCAGATCCGTCTCTCATCTTTCAAAAAACAAAGCTCCAAGACCTCATGGATGAAGTTCTTTTTCTCTTGTCTCCATACCTGGAGACGTTTAAGATCTCCCTGATGAAGGAATATTATTCCAGGATCCCTCCTGTAAATGTTGATCGCAGCCATATTAAGCAGGCTCTCTTCAACATTTGCCTAAACGGCGTACAGGCCATGGGGGAAGGCGGAAATTTAAATATTCGGCTTATGCCCGTTTGGCAGGAAAACCTTAATCAGACCGGGCCGGACGATAAAGAGGAAGTAAAGATCATCATCAAGGATACAGGGCCGGGTATTCCCGGAGAGATAGCACAGAGGATTTTTGATCCCTTCTTTACCACCAAGGCCGATGGTATGGGGATGGGTCTTGCCCTCAGTCATAAAATTATCTCAGCTCACGGAGGAGCCATACAGTTCAGCAGTAATGGTGCAGGAACCATGTTTGAAATATCCATTCCCGTATTGTCGGAATGAAAGGATGATCAGCTTGAAGTTAATTATTTTAATTTCAGACATAAACAGCACCGGTCAGATCCTAAAGTCGTATGTTCCTCAGGATTTTGTCCTCCTGGAAGGCAGCGCGGACAACAGGGGAGCTGAGTTGCTTAAAAATATTTCCTCAGGTATTGTCCTTGTGGATACAAACGTTGCCGGAGCCTTGTCGTGGATGAAAGAGGTATACCCCTTCAAACCGGACCTTACATACATCGGCATCACCGGCGATGAAAGGAAAACAAACGACCTCTTTCACCTTTTTTATGAGATACTTTCTCCTCCCTTTAATCCTGCACAGGTCCAAAACCTGCTTAATCGCTCCTGGGAGAGGACTGTTTTACTGATGCAAAAAAATATGGAGCATGGTATCAGCGTGGAGAGGAGAAGCCGTAACTATGCTGCCGGCAGCGCTTACAGCCACAAAGAGCATATTCTGTGTAAGTTTTCGCGGGCTCTCGGAACAGACTTTAACTGCCGGCATCTAATAGATCTTTTTCTCAGCATGCTGGAAGAATTGGTGCCTGTGAATAAGATATCGCTTTTACTGGCCGGCAGCAAGGATGGAGTTTATGAGATCGCCGCTCAAAGGGGGCTTGATTTGCAAATTGCTTCCAAACTGCGCTTCCATGCCAATGGGGGGTTAATTGCCTGGTTGTCAAGGGAGGGACGTATCCTCTATTCCGATGGACGGCCCGCACAAGGGTTATTTGTTCAGGAGGCACTCCAGGAAATGAGCCTCCTCCACTCTCTGATCTCTATTCCTCTGCTGGCGCGGGGACGCCTGGTGGGAGCACTAAATCTCGGCCCCAAGGTAACCGGCTATCTTTATAGCGATGATGAACTGGAGATCCTTTATATGCTGTCGGGAAACGTAGCTACAGCCCTGCTGGACATAGATTTGCACCATCAGTTGCGCTATCAGAAACTTTATACCGAAAATATCCTTTTACGTATGAATAGCGGAGTTATTGGAATCGACATGCATGATAAAATTACAACTTTTAACGAACGAGCGGCAGAGATTTTGAAAATGAACTCAAGCGAGGTCATGCAGAAAGACTTACGCTGTTTACCCAGCCCTCTTGGCGATATGCTTTATCGGACCCGTTCCAGCGGAGAGGGTTGCGACCGGGAAAAACTTGAGCTGGTCAAAAATCGGCTTCCTCTGGAAATAAGTACCTATCAGCTGGTTGACGAGGGGGATAATATTCTGGGCAGCGTGATGATTTTTGATAATATTTCCGAGCGGCGCCAGTTGGAACTGGAAAGACGCAAAGCCGACCAGCTTGATGTTCTCAATCGCTTTGTCGGCCAGCTTGCCCATGAAATTAAAAATCCCATGGTTGCCATTTTAACCTTTGCCGAGTTGCTACCGGAGAAATACAGTGATGAATCTTTCCGGGAACAGTTTGCCGGGACCGTGCAAAAAGAGGTTAAACGTTTAAATGATCTTGTGGAGCAACTTATTGATTTTTCCACCCCCCTTTCTTATAAATACAGTGTGGAGGATATTCATGAAATTGTTGAACAGGGTCTACTCCTCGTACAGGAACAGGACAGTACGGTTGAAGTTACTATTAAATTTACCCGTCATGAAAAGAAATTGCTTGTAAGGGCCGACCGGACACTTCTTTCCAGGGCTTTCGCCTATCTGATCCATCTTTTTGGTCACACCCTGTCACGGGGCAACGTTTTATTTATTCAAGTAGAGCTTCGCCCTTCTCTTTTTGCGGAAGGCGGCATCAGCCTTTCCTTCCGGTCCCCTGAGGCAAAGTTGGAAAAAGAACACGTGGAGAAGATTTTTGACCCCCTTTTATTTCCACAGGAGCAGAGCATCTCGTTGGGACTGCCCGTTAGCAGGAAGATTGTAGAAGACCATGGCGGAAGGATGAAAGCGTCTTTAAGCCGGGATGGATATCTGATCATTGATGTAGAGCTTCCTATCACAGATAACAAAGCGCAGGTGAAATCTCTTGACTAATGATTCATGCATACTCATTGTAGACGATGAACTTGGACCGCGTGAAGCGCTACGTATGATTTTACGGGACAATTACCGGGTTACCGTGGCGGCTTCCGGAAAAGAAGCACTGGATTGTTTTGCCGGAAAGGAATACGACCTGGTTATCCTGGATATTAGAATGCCTGATATAAATGGCGTTGATCTTCTGGCGGAGATAAAAAAGAAAGCACCGGAGACCGAGGTTGTAATGATAACTGCTTATGCTTCCGTGGAAACGGCTACAAAAGCCTTGCGCTACGGTGCCCTTGATTACCTGATTAAACCTTTTGACCGTGCTTCAGTGCTGAATGTTGTGGAGAAAGGCCTGTCGCGCCGCAGCAATACGCGCGGCATGAGGGATAAACTGAAAGAACTTCAGCTCGCCAATAAAACTCTTGAGAAAGAAGTGGAGTATGCTTATAAAAACATTCAAGGCCATTATTCGGAAACCGTATCATCCCTGGTGGCGGCAGTAGATGCCAAGGATGCTTATACCAAGGGACATCAGGAAAGAATCGCCAGGTTTGCACAGCTTATCGGCCAAAAAATCGGTTGCTCCGCAGAAGAAACGGAGTTAATCAAGCAGGCCGCTATCCTTCATGATATAGGCAAAATTGGTGTTCCGGAAGCAATTCTCATGAAACAGGACGCTTTAACCGACGAAGAATATGAGATCATAAAAAAACACCCTGTGATCGGGGCAAAAATTCTTTCTCCCGTGCAGTTCTTAAAAGAAGTGGTTCCGCTGGTTTTCTTTCATCATGAAAGGTTTGATGGAACAGGATACCCCAGGGGTCTTAAGGGATCCCAAATACCCCTGAGTGCCCGGGTCATTTGTATTGCCGACGCAGTGGATGCCATGCTTTCCCAACGGCCATATTCCCGTGCAAAAACAGTAGAAAAAGTAAAGGAAGAGTTGCTGCGCTGCTCGGGAACGCAATTTGATCCCCAGTTGGTGGATGTTATCATCAAAAACGACCTTCTTTCTGTTTACCTTCTTTTAGTAGAGACCCATGAAGCTTCGTCTTCATCATCGGACGGATGAAAATAGAAGAACATTAGAAGCCGAGGTTTGCTTTCAAAAGAGCGGTTTTTTTGCTATAATGTACCACAATGAGCGGTGTCGGGAGGATGACACATGGTTAAAAATTTTTCCAATGAATTTAAAATAGCTCTCCAGCTGGAAGGGGAAAAGTCTCTTTCCGGAAATGACCTTTTTACTCTCTTAGAAAATATCATGCTTTCCGGTTCGATCAGCAGTGCAGCGGCGCGGATGGGTGCCTCTTACCGCTATTGCTGGGGGCTGATCCAGGGGGCGGAAAAAACTCTGGGTCTTACATTGGTAGATAAGCAGGTAGGCGGGGTAGCCGGTGGGGGAACTTCACTGACACCTCAGGGAAAAGAGTTGCTTGAGCAGTATAAGGCTTTTAAACAGGAAGTTGACAGTCAGTTAAAACACTTCCTGGCCCGGACCGGTAGTACGCCCTCTCAAGATGTTTTTGTCTCAGCCGGACAGCCCGAAAAAGCGGATGAGAGGACTGCTGTGCGGCACCTCTTACTGGCCAGTACTATGGAAGCAGTGGAAACCGGGCTGATGGATCTTTTGGAAGAGGCTTTTTTCCATACCAGCAGTATCCTGGTCAGGCATATCTCCATCGGCAGCGGACGAGCTTTGCAGATTGCCAGGGAAGGCCGCGTCGATGTGGTGCTTTCTCATGCTCCGGAACTGGAGAAGTCCTTTATGGACGAGGGCTGGGGAGTAGAAATGATCCCCATCATGGCCAATGATTTTGTTATTGCCGGCCCTCTATCCGACCCGGTGGGGGTATCTGAACTGTCCGGTGCGGTAGAGGCTTTCAGAAAGATCGCTTCCTCCCAGGTGCCCTTTATTAGCCGCGGCGACAGTTCGGGGACCCACCAGCGGGAAAAGGAAATTTGGAAACAGGCGGGGATAATTCCCGAAGGACAGTGGTATACCAAATCTTCGGGAATGGTGGGAAATCTGGGAGCCTTACATCTGGCCAGGGAAAAAGAGGGCTATACTCTTGTTGACCGGGCGACCTTTCTTATTTCCCGTGAGGAAAAAATGATTATTTTTCCTCCTGGAGAAAAAGCAAATGATCCGGCCTGGACCCTGGAAAATATTTTTGTCCTAACCATAGTCAACCCGGAGCGTGTTCCCGGAGTCAAACTCGCTGATGCGCGGCTTTTTGCCCGCTGGCTGCTGGAAAGGGAAGGGCAGGAGCTTATTTCCTCTTTCGGCCGTGAAACTTTTGGAACCCCTCTTTTTTCCAGAGTTACCTGATCCGCCTTATTAGGCCGTGCGGATTTTTTTGTAACCGCTATGCAATTTAATGCATATCCGATGACTTGATAATATTGACACCCATTTCTTTTTTAAATATAATAGCACATGGAAGGTTCATCGCGGTGGACACTACTTGAAGGAGATGAAACAAACAGAAAAAAGAAAAATTAAGGGGCAGGCTGAAATTCTATCTTTTTGTACCGGTATATGCTGTCGTTATGTCAAAATAGGCATAATGCCTGCTTAATAAAGGAGGAGGAGACATTGAAAAAGTTTATCCAATTACTACTTATTGCAGTAATGATTTTATCAATCTTTATGGGAACCTGGGGTTGTACGGCCCAGCCGGAGGAAACTGCCCCGGCGACGTCCGGTGAGGAGATATCGGCAACTCCTGAGGAGACTACACCCGCGACACGGGAGGTAGTGGACCTCGCGGAGAGAACCGTGACCGTTCCTGCGGAACCAAAGAAAGTAGCAACAATGCAGGGCCCAACGTATGAGATGGTTTTTATGCTGGGAGCCAAAGACCGGATAGGTCTTGTCAGGGATGACCATCCAACTGCTTATCCTCTCGCCCTGTTGACCAATCCTGACCTTGCGAACTATCCGACCATTGCCGGTGTCGGGCCCCAGAGCCCGGTTAATGTGGAAGAATTTATTAATAAAGGGGTTGACCTGGTTATCTACTGGAACATTGAACAGGAACTCACGAAGTTTGATAATGCCGGCATCCCCGCGCTTGTGATAAACTGGTCGACTTTTCAGCCGACTAATATTGAGGAAGCTCTTATGGACTCCAAGAAACAGATTTCATTCCTTGCGGACGTGCTGGGCGGCAAGGCGCCCGAGCGCTATGCAGATTGGGAAAGCTATCTTGACGAGACCGTTGAATTTATCCGGTCCCGTACGGCACAAATTCCGGAAGATGAACGCCCTGTTGTCTACTGGGGCAATAGTTGGGGTCCCAATATCCTTTCCACATGGCCTCTTACGCCGAAACAATTTGAAGTGGAACTTTGCGGCGGCAAGCTTGTCAGCGTAGAAAAGGGCGGCCAGTTTCCGGAGACAACCAAAGAACAGTTGCTCGCCTGGGAGCCTGAAGTAATTATTGTTGATAATCACGGAGGGAGTCCGGAACAAGTTATTGAAGAGCTTAAGAGCAGCGCAGACTGGGCTTCATTGCCCGCGGTCAAGAATGACCGTCTCTATCGCATACCTGCCGGCGTCTTCTTCCTGGATAAAGGAACCAGCCGTACTGTCTATTACTACTGGCTGGCAAAACAACTGCATCCCGATCTGTTCGAAGATGTTGACTTGATTAAGGAATTAAAGTACTACTTCAAGACTTTCTATGATTATGAGCTGACCACGGAGGAGGGCGAAAAAGTGCTCGCGGGCTGGGCGGAAACAAGAAAATAATCGGATAAAATCGGAGGGAAGGTCATGCGCACTACAACGAATACGATAAAGCCAACGCCGGTCCAAAAACAGAAGAACCTGAACGAACAAACGGAGACGGAGAAACTTTCCTGCACTAAAATGGCATTGCTCATCGGCCTTCCCCTGCTTTTCTTCTTTATTTCTCTATTTTTGGGTCGTCACTTCATAGACCCGCTTACCGTTTTAAAGATCCTGGGGCAAAAGTTGCTCTCCTTACCTCTAGAGACGACATGGACCGATACCATGGAAACGGTTGTCCTGCGCATCAGAATGCCCCGTGCCATCATGGCGGGTGCGGTCGGTGCCGGTCTTTCCATTTCCGGCGCCGCGTTTCAGGGGATGTTCCATAATCCTTTGGTGAGCCCCTTTGTCCTAGGCGTTTCTTCCGGAGCCGGCTTTGGCGCTGCACTGGCTATAGTTATGGAGGGCTCCATGCTGATGATTCAGCTGTTGGCATTTTTATTCGGTATAATCGCCGTCACCATCACCTATTGTACAAGCCGTATCTACAAAACAACCCCCATTTTGATGCTCGTCCTCTCCGGTATTGTTGTCTCCGCGCTCTTTCAGTCTCTGCTTTCTTTGCTCAAGTATACGGCAGATACGGAAGACAAGCTTCCTGCCATTGTCTTCTGGTTAATGGGGAGTATGGGCAGTGTTAGCCTGGAGAATTTGCTCCCGGCTGTTGCCTCAATTGCCGCGGGCTGTCTTGGTCTGCTTCTTATCCGCTGGCGTTTCAACGTACTCTCTATGGGGGACCAGGAAGCCAGGTCTATGGGGATGAATACGGAATTGCTCAAGGGTATTATTATCGTCTGTACCACCATTATCTCTTCCGTAGTAGTTGCTTTTTGCGGTATTATCGGCTGGGTGGGGCTGGTTATTCCCCACTTATGCCGTATGCTGGTAGGTCCCGATCACCGCGTGCTCATGCCCACTACTCTCTGTGTGGGAGCTGCCTATCTGATTTTTGTTGACAATATAGCCCGCATCATATCGCCGGCCGAGGTGCCTCTGGGTATTCTGACCGCGCTGGTGGGCGCCCCGTTTTTTATGATTATGCTCAGGAAGACGAGAGGAGGCTGGGGATAATGACGGCAAAGGTATCGGTTAGCTCTGCCTGCTTCAGCTATGGTGAGAAGGAAGTATGGAGGGATATCAATCTGAACGTGGAAAAAGGGGAAACCATCTGCCTGCTTGGTCCAAACGGCTGTGGTAAAACCACCCTTCTCAACTGCATACACGGGGACCTTGCCTTAAAAAGCGGAGATATCTATATTGACGGGCGCAATATCAAAACAATGGCGGTTACGGAGATTGCACGCAGCGTGGGTTACGTCTTTCAGGAGCACAGAGCGCCGTTTCCGTACAGTTCTCTTGAAGTGGTGAGAATGGGGCGTGCTCCTCATCTGGGTCTTTTCCAGGCTCCCTCCCGCGATGATACGGAGCTGGCTAGAAGCATCATGGAGGAGATGGGTATCGGTTACCTTGCGGCAAAACGCTATACCAACATATCGGGCGGGGAACGTCAGCTTGTGCTTATCGCGCGGACGCTTTGTCAGCAACCGGAGATGATTTTGTTTGATGAACCGACCTCTCATCTTGATTTTAAGAACCAGGCACTTGTTCTCCGGACGATTAGCCGTCTGACCCGGAAAGGTCTCACCATTATTATGACAAGTCATTTTCCCAATCACGCCTGGCTGCTCAGCAGCAGGGTGGCCATGATGGACAATAACGGCTTTGTGGCTCTGGGACCGGCGGAAGAGGTTATGACCGAAGAAAACCTGAGTGAAACTTACGGGGTGAGGGTTAAAGTCTACGAGGCCAAGGACGACCACAAGACTGTCAACTTCTGTACTCCGGAGTTCGTTCCGACGTCAAAGGGAGAGGGAGTCGATGATGATTAAGCACGAAAATTTAAAAACCTTTCAGCGGGGGAGATAAGATGAAAAAGACGTTTTATAATCTTCTTCAGCCGATTTATCCTTTGCTTGCGCAGCAGTTTGTGGATGATTACGGTTTGCAAAGCGGCAGGTGTATTGATATAGGAGCCGGTCCCGGCTTTATCGGTATCGAACTGGCCAAAATAACCGATATGGAAATATATTTTGTCGACACTGTTGATGAACAGCTGAAACTGGCGCAGGCTAATTTTTTAGCATCCGGAAGCGAAAATAAAGCGCATTTTATTAATTCCGATGTTCACCAATTGGCCTTTGAAGATAACTTTGGCGATTTTATTGTCAGCAGGGGTTCGATCTGGTTTTGGCGGGAGCCCCGGGAAGCGTTAAAGGAAATATACCGTGTCCTTAAACCCGGAGGGACAGCCTTAATTGGAGGAGGGCTCGGCAGATACGTTCCTGAAACAATGAGAAAACGCTTGATGGAAGCGAATCAGAAAAGACTGGCTGAGCGAGGAGAAAAAAGACCTACTTTGGCAGAGTTTCAGTTGATGGTGGAAGAGGCCCATTTACCCCATTATCTCGTTATCAGTGAAGAACCGGGAGTGGGAAGATGGGTCGAGATCAAGAAGTAAGCGAAAATGAGTAGAGGAATAAATTTAAAGAAAGAAAGGGGAGTGAGAAACCTGTGAACCGCATACTTATTCACACCCCCATCAACATCCGGAAAGCCCTTGTAGACGCTTTAAAACAGCATCTTAAGGAATTTAGGAATAAGCACGGGATGGAGATAAGCGTAGAAACTCCCGGCCATAACCATGCGGAAAACTGGCTGGTTAAGTGTATGGAAGAAGGTTCATTTCCGGATATGGTGATAGCCCATGCTACTGATTTCGCTCCTTTAAACCGGCAGCAGCTTAAAGAAATATTCCTGCCCGTCGGGGAACGGTTTCCTTTGCGGAGGGAGTTGGATAGGTTCCGGGAAGAAGGAGGGCTTTTAAATCCTGTTTTCCTCGTTCCCCTTGTCATTGCTTGCAACACCGACATGGTCGATGAGGCAAAGAGGCCGGAAAAATGGGAAGACCTGCTTAAATCTGAATGGGAAAATATGGTAACTTTTCCTGCCGGTGAAACGCCCATCTCCCAGGCGGTCCTCTCTTTCCTTGCCGACAAGTATCCGGATAAATTCAGAGATTTTTTCCCTTCCATTGTCTTTCAGAGCTCTGTTCCGGAGGTTCTCCAGTCTATGGGAGCGGGAAATTTCCCCCTGGCTGTGGCCAATATTTCTTTTGCCAAAATGCTCCGTCAGAAACATGTCATACCTTTATGGCCCCGGGAAGGAGCCGTGTGTATTCCCCAGGTAGCGGTCTGGTCCCGCAACGCCGATAAAAGACTGCTGGAGCTTGGCGAATTTTTCCGCAGCCGGCAGTTGCAGGAACTGTTTGCCCACCAGGGCTTTATTCCGGTAATTCCCGAAGTTTCTTTGCCGGCGGAATTGCCCGGTCGGAATTTTTCTTTCACCTGGGAAGGCTGGGACCCGTTTCTGGAAAGTATCAGGAAAGGTTGTGGCGCCCGGTGAAGTTGCTTACGGTCTGTGGCCCACCTTCTTCAGGGAAAACTTCCGTTATCACGAAAACCATAGAGATCCTGCGGCAGCAGGGGCTGAACGCGGGAGTGGTTAAATTTGATTGCCTGACAACTCATGATGATGCTTTATACGAAGAAAAAGGAATCAAAAATAAAGTCGGTCTCTCCGACAGCCTTTGCCCCGATCATTTTCTGGTGAGCAATATTGAGGGGTGTCTTCGCTGGGGCATCGATCAGGGTTTCGATCTTCTCATCACCGAAAGCGCAGGCCTCTGCAGCCGGTGTTCTCCTCATATTAAGGGTGTTCCGGCCGTGTGCGTGATGGATAACCTGATGGGAATCAATACCCCGAAAAAAACCGGCCCCATGCTGAGATTCGCCGATATCGTCGTTATTACTAAAGGAGATATTGTTTCTCAGGCCGAAAGAGAAGTGTTTGCCTTCAGGATTAAACAGGTAAACCCCCGGGGCAAGATCCTGCATATAAACGGAATTACCGGGCAGGGAACGTTTCAATTGGCCGGGTTGTTTATGGAGGCCGGGGATATCCGGACCCTTAAAGACAAAGAGCTCCGCTATTCCATGCCTTCGGCCCTTTGTTCCTACTGCCTGGGGGAAAGACAAATCGGAGAAGAATTTCAAATGGGAAGCGGAAAAAAAATGGTTTTTGATGAGGTAAAGTGAGATGGGTTTACAACAAAATTCTTTCCTGAAAATGGAACAGCTCATAAAAGAGTATCCGCCGCTGAGAGGTTTTTTAGAGAACATGAACCTGCCTCTTGACAAGATTACGCTTCTCCCGGAAGAGTATTTTCGCTCTCTGGATAGCTTTGTTTTGGAAGAAACAGGTTTGGGGCGGGTGGAGTTGCAGGATCTTTTCCAGTCTTACCTCCAACACCTGCAAATGATCAAGGAGGATCAGGGAAGCATCGGTTCCTTGACCCTATGGGGCGGTCAGGATAAAGCGGGAAAGCCGGAAGAGGTGCATCTGCATATACAAAGGGGGGAGATAGTCTGTCTTGTGGGTCCCACCGGTTCGGGCAAGAGCAGGCTTTTGGAGGATATTGAGTGGCTGGCGCAGCAAGATACCGTCACCCGCAGAAAAGTAACCATCGACGGAAATGTTCCCCGTGAGGAGTTGAGGTTTTCCTCCGGACGAAAATTGGTCGCGCAGCTGTCGCAGAATATGAATTTTGTGATGGATGTCACTGTTTATGAATTTCTTAAGATGCACGCTGAAAGCCGCTTGATGAAAAATATAGAAGAACTGGTGGATATCGTGGTTGAACAGGCCAATCTCCTTACCGGGGAAAGTTTTGGGAAGGATGTGCCGGTCACATCATTGAGCGGCGGGCAGTCACGCGCTTTGATGATTGCCGATACGGCCGCGTTAAGCGTAGCACCGGTCGTTCTCATTGACGAAATTGAGAATGCCGGTATTAACAGGAGTAAAGCGCTGGAGCTGCTGGTCAGCCGGGATAAGATCGTCTTTATCGCCACCCATGATCCCATTTTGGCTCTCATGGGCCACAAAAGGCTAGTAATGAAAAACGGGGGAATGATCAAAGTCCTGGAAAGATCGGAAAAAGAACTTGAGGCTCTTGAGAAACTTCAAATGATAGATAGAAAAATTAATGAAGCCCGGCAACTACTGAGGGAAGGTGCGAAACTGGAAAGTTTATTTTAGAGTAGCACATATAAACGGGTTTCATAAATAGGACGCTCGTACGGCGCTATTTTTTGCTTTACTTAAATATTTATATTATTGGGAGGTTTTTTAGTGAAAAGGTTTTTTGGGATTTGTGTTGCAGTTTTCTTTATTGTCTTGTTGGGGGTAACAGGCGGTTGCGGGTCCGGGAATACGGATGACGCTTCCGGTGCAGGTCAAGAAATACAGCCGGGCAGCACGGGAGAAGAGCTCCTGGTCTACAGTGGTGCCGGATTACGCAAACCAATGGAAGAAATTGCGGGAATGTTCCAGGAAGAAACCGGTATTTTGGTTCAATTTTCCTTTGGTGGTTCAGCTCAGTGTGTCGGTCAGATTCTGACCGTCGATAAGGGGGATGCCTTTTTGCCGGGGGATGTGGTAGAATTAGATAAATTGATTGAAAAAGATAAGATTGACCTGCAAAAACCGGTAGTTCTGCATGTCCCTGTGCTCGCTGTTCCTGCGGGTAATCCCGCCGGGATAACCGGAATAGAAGATCTTGCCGAACCGGGAATTAAGGTTGTTTTGGGCGACCCTGAGGCCAATCCGATCGGTAAACTGGCTGATAAGGCATTGCAAGAGCTTGGCCTTTTTGAAAAAGTGCAGGCTAATGTCGTGGCCCGGGCAGCTACGGTCAATGAGCTCTTTGCTTACCTTGCCCTGGGACAGGCAGATGTTGCCGTCATTTGGGAAGACAATCTGGTCGGCAATGAAAAGATCGAACTGATTCAGACTTCGGATTTTGATAACTTTATCAAAACTATCCCTGTTGTCTCTTTGAAATGCTCGACCAACCCTGAAGCGGCCAACCGGTTTGTTGAGTTCGTATCAAGTGAAAAAGCGATGGGCGTTTGGGAGAAATGCGGGTTTAAACCGGCACCGGAGGCCGAGTAGTAAATGAAGAAACTTTGGTGGAAAGACAAATTTAACATCTTTATGGCTGCAATAGCTTATCTTACTCTTCTTTTTATTATTGCTGCTATTGGAACGGTAATAATGAAGGGGTTTCCGCATATCGGTAAATCCCTTGCCACCCCGGAGATTCAATTTGCCGTCAAGCTAAGTCTTTATACTTCGCTGATTTCCACGGTTCTCTGTATTGTAATTGCCATTCCTGTAGCATTTGTTCTGGCCAGGGTGGATATCCCTTTTAAATCTCTTTTCAATACCCTGTTGGATTTACCCCTGGCCTTGCCGCCGGTGGTATCGGGTGTCTGTCTCCTGCTCTTTTTTGGGACGACAGCTTTCGGAGCCTGGCTGGAAGAGATCGGTCTCCCCTTTGTCTTCACGATAAAAGGAATCATCATTGCCCAAATTTTTGTCAACCTTCCTTTTATGATCCGGGTCATGAAGTCGACAATTCTCTCGGTGAGCCCGCGTCTGGAATTTATCGCGCGGACCCTGGGCTGTACTCCGACTCAGGCTTTCTGGAAGATAACCCTCCCTCTTTCAAGAAACGGAATCATTGCCGGGACTGTCATTACCTGGGCAAGAGCGTTAGGGGAGTTCGGAGCAGCGTTGATGCTGGCCGGAGCAACACGCTTTCGCACGGAGACTTTGCCGATCTCCCTTTTTCTCAACATGTCGACCGGAGATTTGGAAGAGGCGATGGCAGCAGCAAACCTGTTGATAATAATATCTATTATCTCTCTCTATATCTTTAACAAATTAGGCGGTGATTTTATCGGAGGGACCCGCGGTGTTTAAATTTTAGGCGGTTAAGTAAAACAAGCATTTTTGTTGGGGAGGACGGCAAATGATAAAACTTGCAGATGTGTCAATAACGCTGGGGGATTTTTCACTGAAGAATGTTCATCTGGAAATAAGAAAAGGAGAATTCTTTACTATCCTGGGGCCGACGGGTACCGGAAAAACCGTCATCCTGGAGCTGATTGCCGGGTTGTACAGGCCGGACGCCGGTAAAGTGTTAATTAACGGAGCAGACTCTGAAAACATTCCTCCCGAAAAAAGAGAAATCGGTTTTGTTTATCAGGATTATGCACTTTTTCCCCATCTTAATGTATATAAAAACATTGCCTTTGGGCCACGACTTCGCAAAATGCCGCCTTCTGCGATTAAAGAAAATGTCCAGGGCCTGGCGGATATGCTGGAAATTACGCACCTGTTGGCCCGTTTTCCCGGTACTTTGAGCGGTGGTGAGCAGCAGCGTGTTTCACTGGCCAGAGCCCTTATCATGAAACCAAAAATACTTTTAATGGATGAACCGCTCAGTGCTCTTGATCCCAATACAAAAAGGATGTTATGCGGGGAACTGAAAAGAGTACATGAAAAATACCGCTGTACTGTTGTCCATGTTACCCATGATTTTAACGAAGCGGCTATGCTGGCGGACCGGATCGGGGTTATACTGAAGGGAAAGGTAAAGCAAGTAGGAGTTCCCAGGGAGGTCTTTGAAAGACCCCGGGATCAAGAAGTAAAAAATTTCCTGGGCGTTGAGCCCTTAAAAGCCGTCTATGCACGATAAAGAAACTTTTAGGGAATGAAAGAGGGGCATCCCTGATTTTTAATAACTTGAACAGGTTAAAAAGGGGTGAGTGAAGATTATGCAGTGCGGGTATTGCGCAAGCAGGTGTGAGCTTGAAGGGAAAAAAGCAGGTGTGTGCGGGATGTATGCTGTAGTGGATGGTGAGATCAGAGAGCGTTTTCCCAACACGTGGTCGACATATCATGCGACACATATTGAGCAGATACCGTTTTTCCATGCTTATCCGGGCAGCAGAAGTCTTCTTGTGGGAACGGCAGGATGTAATTTTAGCTGCAGCTATTGTATGAATGCCTATGTAGCTAAGGAAAAACCCGAAAACCTGGATTTGTTTGAACTGACACCGGAAAAGCTGGTCAAAACGGCAAAATTGTCAGGCTGCCATAATATTGTGTTTGGAGTAAATGAGGTAACAGTATCGCTACCCTCAGCCATAAATTTGGCCAAAGAGGCCAAATTGCACAACTTGCCCATGGGATGCCTCTCAAATGGATATATGACAGAGGAAGCGGCAGGTTTGCTTGCTGATCATATGTCATTTTTAAATATCAGTTTAAAATCTCTTTCTCCGGAATTTTACCAAAAATATGCCGGAGTAACCGATATAAAGCCTGTCCTGCGCAATATTGAAAAATTTGCCGTAAAGAATCATCTGGAAATTACAACTCCGATAGTTCAGTCTGTCAATGATCATGAGATAGAGGAAATAGCAAAATATATCCGTGACATTGATCCCAATATACCCTGGCATGTATTCAGACTTCTTCCGGAGTATAAAATGAAGGATTATGCCTATCCTGACATTGAAAAAATAAGCGAGGCTTTGCAAAAAGCCGGAGAAATACTTCCTTACATCTATTTCAGTAATTTTGTCGGTTCCCCCTGGGTAAGCACAAACTGTCCTGAATGCGGTAAAACCGTCATTAATCGTATCAGTCTGGGCACCTGTGGAGCTAAGCTGCTGAATAATCTTTTACTTGAGAACAGGTGTCCCGGCTGCGGTGAAAAAATAGCTGTTTTGGAAGATTATGAAAAGGGAATTCCGGGAAGGTGAGAGTATGAGTACAGGAATAATTGATGTCAGGGACTGGCAGGTAACCGTAGATTTCCAAACAGGAAATAAAATTGAGCTGGAAAATGAACTTACCGGTATGGTCAGGGAGATTATCCGGAACAACAGATATCCCGGGGATATGGATCTGCGAAGTATTGACTGGGTTACTGATATGGGATTAAGGCTGGCGGACAAATACAATCCCGATTTTATGTTCCTCAGCTATGCGCAGCCGTATTTTTTTTCCGCCTATGGGCAGGGTACGCCCGGGGAATGGGAATCAGTTATGAAAAGAATATTTGACAATGTAGAAAAGTTTCTCGCGGGGACGGACTTTTGGCCTGTTGTGGTCGGACTGGGCCGTATGACCGATCTGCTGGGAAAAATTGATTTAAGTATTCTTGACTGTTTGGCAATTGCTACCAACTGGTCTTTACAATATGCAGGCCTCTTCAATCCCACGGCGGAGGATGTAGAAAAAGTAATGGCCATGCCAAAGCTTGAAAAGGTAATTAGTAAGGAAGATTTTGTTAAGGAGTATGGCGGGAGTGAGAGCTTCATCAAAAGATTCCCCGACTATCTGCTTACTGCTGAAGAGGGTTATACCTTCAAAGGATTTGAAAGTACCTCCAGAAAAATAAAAAAAATACCTGCTAAAAATATTGAAATACCAATATATACTACTTTGGGTGAAGTAAATTCCCTTATTGATATCAGAGGATTAATTGACAGTGTACTGCCGGAGAAAAAAGTAGCCCTGATAGTTATTGAGGCAATAGGAGCCGGAGACTTCGAGTATGAATATAAGCTATGTTCCAATAAATTAAACTCCTATATATATGAACATATTGAAAGTCAGTACCTGGCCATGACAACGGGCAAACACTTTCAGTATCATCCTTTTCCTCCTGTTTTTAAATTTTTCGAAGAAGACAATGAAAATAAAAGTTATCCGTTTTCAGGAAGCCACTATACACTTCCACAGGATACCATCGGCAGACGGAAGGATATTAAGAGCGGCGCGGTCGGAACAAGAGGAATGGTAACACATGTGGCAAGTGGAGCGGATATTTGTATTGAATGTTATGCCAGACAGCTTTCCAATATGGGAACGCTGGCAGTTATTAATGATACAAAAAATGAATAACAGTAATAATAAAGAAGGGATAGAAGAGAAGCCCGCAGAACGTACTGTTTTTTACACTTCCGCGAAAATTTTTGTTGACACCCCTTGTTTATACATATATAATTTTCCTGTAGTGGTAAAAAAGACTATTTTTTTTGCCGCGCAGTTTAAATCCAAGAAGTCCGGTTGTTCGTTTTTTCTATATTATGAAGAAAGTAATATGGGAAAAATATGTTTTGCAAGCATTATGCCTGTTCAGGCATAATGCGACAGATTTTGACGTTATAAAGATAAGGGGTGTCTGAATAATGCTGATTACTAACAAAAATTGGTGGTACAGGCTCCTGCCGTCTATTTTGATTGTGCTCCTGCTTCCCTGTTTCTTCGGCCTGCCGGTACCGGCCGCTGTTCATTCCGAAGGGGGCATTGTTACAATAACAGAGCCCACCGGGAATATCAAGAATACCGTTAGCAAGGAAACAGCAAGCGGACCAGGCGGTTCGGCCGGCAACAATGTCACTTTTAAGGACCAGGTTCCCGTATTTTTGAACATGAATAATCCTGACGGTGTAACCGGGAAAGAAGTGTATGCAGGGCATACCTTATCCGGAACCGACGGCGCAACCCCCGCGGATACAGACAGCCGTGGATTTATCGTGGTAATGGATGAAGCCGGAATACCAGCTCCGGCTTTGACTGCCGATACCAGCGATAACCTGCTTGGGAAGTCCATAGATATTACCTTTACGGATAATGCCTCCTGGCGGGCGGCGATTAGCGGTGTGCTTGTGGACGGGGTAGCGCTGCAGTCCGGCAAATACACGGTAAGCGCCGGCAAAATCAGCATTTCCGGCAGCGTTTTCCAGGAATCGAAAGAATACGCCATTGTAGTTGCAGCCAATGGTTACACCGATGCAAGTGTGAGCCAGATAATCGGTACATTGATAATTACCGGAGACGGGGTGACGGATCCCCAAATTTTTACGCAGCCCCAACTCGAGGCAATGCAGCCCCAGCTCGAGGAAATGGAGCCCCAGCATGTTGTTTACAGTTGCATTAATACCTGGCCCAGCAAGAAATGGTATGTGGGAAAAGGGGTCAAATTAGAAGACCTGCTCACCCAGGCGGGACTGAAAGAAACCGCCGAACAGATTAAATTCAGTTCCGTTGATGGCTACTATATGACGCTTACAGTCAAGGAGTTATTAACGGACAAGCGTTATTGTTTTCCCAATTTCAAAACCGGTGGCGACGGAGACGGGCATATTCCCGGTGACCCGTCGGGTGCATTCGAGGTGGAGACTATTCTAGGCCTGGTCAGCGCCGAGGGCACCGACGAATCTTCCTCTATGAACGATACAAATGCCCTGTTGCTGATGCTGGGGCAGCGGTCAGTTACCGAGCAAACAGGCCCCATATTTGTTAAATACGTCAATAAAATTGAAGTATTGACTGCTGCACCGGCTAAATGGGATAATCCGACGGCGAGCCCGGATAGTGGCATAGTATCTGCGGGGACCATGGTGGAACTGCATAGCAAGTACAACGATTTGGATAAGGTCCATTATACGACGGACGGCAGTACTCCAACCATAGAAAGTCCCATGTATAACTGGATTGCCAGCCGGTGGTGGTCCTCGCGACAGGATGTTAAGGACGAAATAAACCACCCGATTGAAATTACAAAGAACACCGCTATTAAGGCAATAGTAATCGGTCCAGGCAAAGAGGACAGCGATATTGTCACCTTCGAGTACCAGGTTCCTGTTATTATGAACACAGATAATCTTGCCGATGCAACCGAAAACGAAGCATACGCAGGTCATACCTTCACAGCGACAGGCGGAGCTGAGCCATACAGTTTTGCAGTAACTGCCGGGACACTGCCGGCAGGCATGGTTTTAAACGGTGCCGTATTGGAAGGAACGCCGACTGAGAGTGGGACATTTCTCTTCACTGTAACCTTAACGGACAGTGCAGATCCCGCGGATGCAGACAGCCATGAGTTTACCCTGGCGGTTGATGAGGCTGAAGTAGTCACGCCGGTCTTGAATGCCGATACGACGGACAATAAAGTTGGACAGCCGATCGAGCTGACCTTTACGGATGATGGGCTCTGGCGTTCGGCGATTAGCGGTGTGTTTGTGGACGAAGTGGTGCTTCAGCCGGAGGAATACACGGTAAGCGCCGGTAAGATTAACATAGCTGCCGGAGTCTTCACGTCAGCAAAAGATTACAGTATCGTAGTGGAAGCCGAAGGGTACGAAGATGCGGCCGTGACGCAGATTATCACTACGTCGTCAACGCCGGAGACTAAGGAACCACCGGTTCTGACCGCCGATAGTAGCGATAACCTGAAGGGACGGCCGATCGAGCTGACTTTTACGGATGATGGGCTCTGGCGTTCGGCGATTAGCGGTGTGCTGGTGGACGAAGTGGTGCTTCAGCCGGAGGAATACACGGTAAGCGCCGGTAAGATTAACATAGCTGCCGGAGTCTTCACGTCAGCAAAAGATTACAGTATCGTAGTGGAAGCCGAAGGGTACGAAGATGCGGCCGTGACACAGATTATCACTACGTCGTCAGCGCCGGAAACTAAGGAACCACCGGTTTTGACCGCCGATAATAGCGATAACCTGCTTGGGCAGGGTATAGATATTACCTTTACGGATGATGGCTCCTGGCGTTCGGCGATTCAAGAGGTTAGTGTGGACGGCGCGGTGCTTCAGCCGGAGAAATACACGGTTAGTGCCGGTAAGATTGCCATTGTTTCCGGCGTTTTCAAGGAATCGAAAGAATACGCCATCGTAGTTAAAGCAGGCGGGTACCCCGATGCAAGTGTGAGCCAAACGATTAATAGATTGGTAATTACAGGAGCCGGGGTGACTGAATCCAAGATGTTTACGCAGTCCCAGCTCGAAGCAATGTCGCAGCGCCAGTATGTGTACAGTTGCATCAATACCTGGCCCAGCAAAAAGTGGTATGTGGGAAAAGGGGTCAAATTGAGCGATCTGCTCACACAGGCGGGGATGAAGGGAAACGCCAAGCTCATTAAATTTTCTGCCGGCGATGGTTATGCCATGACACTTACTGTTCAGGAAATATTAACGGACAAGCGTTATCGTTTTCCTAATTTCAAGACCGGTGGCGATGGAGACGGGCATATTCCCGGCGATCCGTCGGGCAAAGTAGAGGTGGAAACTATTCTTGGGCTGGTCAGCGCCGAGGGCACGGACGACCCCTCTTATATGAACGACACAAATTCCCTGCTGCTGATGCTGGGACAGCGCTCAGTCATCGAGCAAACCGGCCCCTTATTTGTTAAAAACGTCAATAGAATTGAGGTACTTACTACTACTCCCGGCAAATGGGATACTCCAAAGGTGACTCCGAGTGGTGGAGAGGTGCCTGTTGGAACCATGGTGGAGCTGCACAGCCTTTTTGACGACATGGATAAGGTTCATTACACGATGGACGGCAGTACTCCAACCATAGAAAGTCCCATGTATAACTGGATTGCCAGCCGATGGTGGTCTTCACGGGGCGAAGAAAAAGTAGCCGAGATTAATCACCCGCTTGAGCTGACAAAAGATACGGTAATCAAAGCAATCACAATTGGTTCCGGTAAGATGAACAGTGATGTTGTCACCTTTTCCTACAAGGTCAGAACAAGTGCGGACAGCAAAATTACCTCCGGAGAAGGCGGTACAATCAGCCTTGGAGAAGAAGCCGTTCTTGAAATACCGGGAGGAGCGCTGACCGGAAGCGGAGCGAGGGAAGTAAAAATAGAACGTGTGGAAACAACTCTCTCGGCCCCGAAGGGCTTCAAGCTACTGGGTAGTGTATATGAGTTCAGCGTGGGAGGCAAAAACAGCTACAATTTTGCCAAGAAAGTAACCATTAAGCTCAGCTTTGATGCCGGGGCTGTAAATGCGGACGAGACACCGGCCATCCACTATTATGACGAAGCTGCCGGCGAGTGGATAAACCTGGGCGGGGAAGTAAGCGGGAATATAATTACTGTGCAGGTGGATCACTTTACTAAGTTTGCTGTTATTGCAGCCCTTCCCAGTACTGTGACTGTCAAAGTTGAGCCCCGCGAAGGGGGTACAGTAAGCCTTGGAGAAGAAGCTGTTCTTGCAATACCGGGAGGAGCGCTGACCGGAAGCGGAGCGAGGGAAGTAAAAATAGAACGTGTGGAAACAACTCTCTCGGCCCCGAAGGGCTTCAAGCTACTGGGTAGTGTATATGAGTTCAGCGTGGGAGGCAAAAACAGCTACAATTTTGCCAAGAAAGTAACCATTAAGCTCAGCTTTGATGCCGGGGCTGTAAATGCGGACGAGACACCGGCCATCCACTATTATGACGAAGCTGCCGGCGAGTGGATAAACCTGGGCGGGGAAGTAAGCGGGAATATAATTACTGTGCAGGTGGATCACTTTACTAAGTTTGCTGTTATTGCGGCGCTTCCCAGTACTGTGACTGCCAAAGTTGAGCCCCGCGAAGGGGGCACAGTAAGCCTTGGAGAAGAAGCTGTTCTTGCAATACCTGAAGGAGCGCTGACCGGAAGCGAAGCACTGGAGGTAAAAATAGAGCGGGTGGTTGTACCTCCTGCTCCACCAGCGGGCTTCAAGCTGCTGAGCGATATGTTTGATTTCAGTGTGGACGGCAAGAAGTGGTATCGCTTTGCCGGGGAAGTTACCATCAAGCTCAGCTTCGCTCCTGAGGTAAGAAAAGCGGAAGAGATCCCGGTTATTTATTGCTACGACGAATTCTCGCGGCGTTGGATAAACCTGGGCGGGGAGATAAACGGGACCACTGTTACTGTACAGGTGGACCACTTCACCAAATTTGCCGTAATGGCAGCAATGGAGCAGGGATTGGCAGATATCGCCGGGCACTGGGCGGAATACAGTATTAAAGAACTGCTTACCCTTGGGGCTATTAGCGGTTATCCGGACGGCACCTTTAAGCCCGACAAGATAATAACCAGGGCTGAATTTACCACAGTGCTGGCGAAGTCCTTTCAGCTTGAAAACAGGGGCGAAAAGACCTTTATCGACACTGAGGCACACTGGGCCAAAAATTACATAGCTGCGGCAGTAGCGGAGGGTATTGTCAATGGCTATGACACCGCGACCTTCGGACCGGATAATCCGGTCACCCGCGAGCAGATGGCTGTGATGACCGTCAAGGCGGCCAAAGTATCTCCGGAAGCAGGAGAGCCCCTCTTTGACGACAGCGGCAGTATCTCCGCGTGGGCCGGGGAAGCCCTGGTCACAGCGATGGAGAACGGGCTCATAGAGGAATATGCCGATAACACCGTCCGGCCTCAGAACAGTGCCACCAGGGCCGAAGCTGTTACAGTTATTGTGAATGCGTTGCATAAGGCGGGAGAGAGGAAAATATAACGGCACAACCTGTTGAGAAACCAAGATTTTCCGAAACGGAGTGAAAGTGAAAATTGAGTAAAATGTACCGGAAAAGAATTTCCTTTATAACAACTATAACAACGCTATCGTTATTGTTTTTTCTTCTAATGCTTTACCTTACGTTTTTGGCCGGATGTCAGGGTGGTCAGCCGACTTCAGCCGGAGAAGGTATTCTAGTAATACGGGGGGATGCTGTGGAAGGTGAAGTTTGCCTTACCCTGGATGAATTAAAGTCCATGGAGGACGGCCTGATTGAAGACGATTATTTTTCCGTTAATTCATACGGGACAAAGGAGTATTTTCATTTCAAGGGCATCTGGATCTGGCATGTTTTACAAGAAAAAACGGACTTAAAGGATAATGCCTCCAAGGTGACTTTCATTGCAGAGGACGGTTACACAGTGGAATACACGCTGGAAGAGGTCAAGAGGGAAGATTATATTGACGAGCAAAATCCTGCGACAAAGTACAAGATGATCCTGGCCTGGGAAGAAAATGGAAAAGAGTATGATCCGGATGAAGGCAATCCCTTTCAACTGGTCGTCGGTCAAAAGGAGCCGGGTGATGAAAACAAACCATACTGGGTGCGCAATGTAAAGACCATCCGCATTGATTGAAGAAAGCAGGCCGACAACCGGTGAGTGAGAATGGTTCCTAAACTGGAGGTTATAGCGTGGAAGAAAAAATGAAAAAACATAAGAACTATTACCTGAGCAATCGGGATCTGCTTATTGTTGCTGTTTTGAGCGGTATCGGAGGAGTGATGAGTACCTATATCGGCTATCTGGGCAATCTCCTGAACCGTATTTGCGGTGTTCCTTTCGGTGCGGGACAGTTCGTCTCCGGTTTGCATATTTTCTGGTTTATCCTGGTGGCGGGGCTGATCAGGCGACCGGGAGCTGTTACCGTCGCGGGTCTGCTCAAAGGAGTAATTGAATTGCTCACCGGCAGTACCCACGGGGTTGTCATTGTCTTGATTTCTCTGATACAGGGTCTTATCGTCGATGTTGTCCTTCTGATTGCCAGGCGCCGGAATTTGGGAAGCTATATGCTGGCCGGCGGGCTTTCCGCCGCCTCAAATGTTTTTGTCTTTCAGCTCCTCTACTTTTCCGGTGTCCCTTTCACCTATCTTCTCTTTATAGGACTTTTAGCCTTTGTTTCCGGAGTTCTTCTGGCAGGCAGCTTTGGTCACAGTGTGCTGGATATTGTGTTGCAGGCCAGGCCTTTTCGTTTGGCCGATGCTTCAAGGGAAGAGACAGCCGCAACAGCCGCGACCCCCGGGAGCAAAAAAAGAGTCCTCCCCCGTTTAAGGATTGCTGCAACGGTTCTACTGGTTGTGCTGTTTTTTATTGGTGCGGTTTATTACTTTACCGCTGTCTTTGAACCTCCCTGGGTAGGCCCCAGCTGCCGGGTAGAAGGAGCGGTAGAAAACCCCCTCTCTTTCCAGCTTTCCCGTTTCGACCGGTATGAAACAACCATAACCGCCGAATTAAAGGGGCAGGTTAGCTACATCCCTCCGCAGGAGTATACAGGCATCCCCTTAAGTATAATTCTCCAGGAGGCCTCTCCCCTGGATGAGGCTAAAAAGCTTAAAGTTATGGCAACGGATGGTTATATGGTGGAATTTGAACTGCAAGAAGTGTTAAATGACGACCTGATGGTACTGATCCGGGAAGAAGATATGCTTCGCCTTATAGCCGGAAATTACGAAGGAGGATACTGGGTGAAACTGGTAAACAGAATGATAGTGGAATAAATAAATCTTATTACTGAGGAAGAGCCGGACCAATGGGATGAGCCGACCTCATCGCATGTATCGGGGACGGTAACGGCCGGGACACAGGTAACGCTCAATCATACCGGTATCAACGAGGTGAGAATTTATTATACAACTGACAGCAGCACCCCGGATGTGAACAGTACCATGTACAATGTAAGCGCTACCTACTACCAGCCGCAGTTGAACGTACCTATTACGATCAACCAAACTGCTACAATTAAGGCTATCGCCATCGGACCGGGTAAAACCGATAGCGATGTAGCTGTTTGGACCTATATGTTGGAATAACTGTTTTGGCTAAAGACAGCTAATGTTGTTGTCTAAAACGGTTAAACGGCTATCATGGTTACACCGATATTTACAGGCCGGCCAAAATACATGGAAGTGGTAACGATGGCATCCACTCCTGTTGCCGCATATTTTTCAACATTAGTTTCGTTTATTCCCCCGGCGGCAATGGTCAGAATGTGCGGGAAATCTTTTTTTATCTCCCGGACCAGGTCGGCTATTTTTTCGGGAGACAATTTATCAAACTGTAACCCGTCAATACCCGCGTTGCATAAATAATCTGCTTCTTCCGGTTGTTCAATTTCTACGATTATCTTTTTTTCACAGGTTTTTGTTTTTAATTCCTGTATTTTTGCAGCCAGTTTGTCCTCCGATTCCAGGAAAACCCGGTGATGCTTAAAAATAAGTATTGTTTCCGATAAGCCGAGCCGGTGAGGAAAACCTCCGCCGCTCAAAACAGCCTTAATGGATAATTCTTTTGTTCCCGGGAATACCTTTCTTGTTGATAGTATAGAGACGTTCCGGTTTACTTTCTTCGCTTTTTCTACCAGCTTGTTGGTGCGAGAAGCCACTGCACTGGCATACTCCAGGATATTCTGGGAAGGTTTCCAGAGCAGGTGCAAAACATCTGCTTTACCGCTAATTTTCATAAAGATCTGTCCGGGAAGGACTTTCGAACCTGAAGGGGTATATTCGAGCACCCGGCCTCCCTTTAGCTCACACAAACGTGCAATTTCCTCCGTGCCGCAAAGAACGGCTTCATCCCTGCTGAGGAAGTGCATTTCTCCGTCCCGGCTACCGATATTCAACATAAAGGTAGTGAGATCCATGTAAGGAGTATCTTCTTTAAGCCATTTTTCTAAAGTATCATTGGTGATATTAACCATGTTAAATCCTCCTGTATAGAATTAAGAGACCATCAAGCATTTAACAGACCGGACATTACACGAAAGGACTGTTGATTTAGGGGAAGTATACCAAATTTCCTCCTTTATGTAAAGATATGCATATCCATGTGTCTCAATATGATTATATTAAGGGGCAAAATAAGCTGCAAATCAAAGTAGTTTTTCTGTTGACCCTCTTATTTTTATCATATATAATTTTCATGTATTGGTAAAAAAGACTAACTTTTGTGGTTACCAGCAATATGCATGCCGAAACATATCGCGCCTCAAGAGAGCGCTACCAGGTCCGGGACTGTTAATTATTTTTAATATACTGAATAAGACGGGAGAGAGGAGAGTATAATGGCGCAGGGAAATAATCTTCAATTAAAAAAATGGTTGTATAAGCAATTAATAACCATTCCAGCTCTGTTATTACTTACTGCTTCGTTTTATCTGACGGCGCCTGCGGTTGCTTTGGCCATACAGTCGGACTCGCTGGAAATTATCGGGGACGGGGTGACGACTCCTGTGACGTTCACCTTGGCCGAGCTTGAGGCGATGAAGCAATACGAGCAAGTCTACAGTACGATCAACACTTATCCGACCAAGAGATGGTACACGGCAAGAGGGGTTAAATTGAGGAACCTGCTTGCTTTGGCAGGAATGACAGAAGAAGCCGAAATGATTAAGTTTATATCCAATGATGGCTACGATGTGACCCTTACGGTTAAAGAACTGCTGGAAGACAAACGGTATTATTTTCCGGGTTTAAAGGAGAATCATCCCAGTGATGGAAGCATTCCAGGTTCTCCGGAGGGGGCGCAGGAGGTTGAGCCTATCCTTGCCCTTATCAGTGCCGAGGGCAGTGACAATCCGGCTAATATGAACGACAGGGATTTCTTGCTGCTGATGCTGGGGCAGCGGGCCGTAACCGAGCAGACGAATAATTTGTTTTTAAAATATACAAGTAGAATCGAGGTGCTTACCACTGCTCCGGAAAAATGGGATAGTCCGAAGACGAGTATTCCGGACGGCACCGTGCTGCCTCCGGGGATCATGCTGGAATTGAGCAATAAGGGCAATGACGATGATAAAATTTATTATACCCTGGACGGCAGCACTCCCACGGTGAACAGCCCTATGTTTAACTGGAGCGCCAGTCGCTGGTGGCCTTTACGAGCGAATGACCTGGAGAGTGTCAACAGGCCGATCGAGCTTACGGAGGACACCGTCCTCAAGGCCATCACCATCGGTCCCGGCAGGGAGGATAGCGATGTGGTCACGTTTACCTTCACTACTGATCCCACGGCTGTGGACCCGACGAAGATCCCCGGCGGACCGCCGACCGGCGTGACCCTCGACCGCAATGCAATTGACCTCAAAGTCGGCGCCACTTTTCAGCTGCAGGCGACGATAGCTCCGTACAATGCCACGGACCGGAGCGTAACCTGGAGTTCCAGTGATACCAGGACGGCCACGGTGGATAACAATGGCCTGGTAACCGTTGTCGGCCCGGGCTCGGCTACCATCACCGTAAAAACTTTAGTCGGCAAATATATATCCTCCTGCATCGTGAACGGTCCTGAACAGGATGATGATGAAGGGGGCGCTATAATTGCCGGTCCCGTTTCTCCGGAAAATGAAGCCCAGGAGGATCCTTTGGAGCCGTCGGCGGAAGAACCATTGGTGGAAGAGATTCAAGAAGAGGAGCTTTCAGTAGAGGAGCCGCCGCCATTACCGGAAGATGATCAGCAGTTCGTGGAAGATAAGGTTACGGCTGATCCCGCGACAGCACCTTCAAAAACCCCTGATAAAGCACCGGACTCTTCCGATGAACCACCAGTGGATGAGTTGCCTGTACCGGATGTCAAAGGGCAGTATTTGGCGGAAAAGGATGCAGTAGCACTCGCTTCACCCGCTGGCGATGTTTCCTCAGAACAGCCGGGTAGCCTTACCCGGCAGATATTCGAAATGTCGCTTGATGTTACTGTACCATTGCCATTACAGGAGGTGCAAAACGAACTGAATATTTATACTGCTGCTATTTTCCTGTTTCTTTTTCTTTCCGGTATAAGCAAAAAAATCGTAGAATATGCAAAGGAGCTTTGAAGCAAGGTGACGGAATCTATTTTATTATCCTTAAAAGATACCATGCATGTCATCTCGTCAAATTTATTGATACCTACTATTATTATCCTGCTCCTACTTTTGGCTTTGACCGTAGTCGAACTCGGCGGTATTCTGGCGGAAACCCTGACGGAAAGACGCAGGATGAAAGTCGACGTGTCGGAGTTGGTTGACGCTTTTCAAGGGAAGGATGCCGGCAAGATTATGGACAAGATCGAGCATAGCCTTTTGTTACGGCGTCAGAAGAAGGTTCTCGGCAAGCTAATCAGGCACAGCAATTTGCCGTCTGCCTCGTTGCAGGCACTGGCGCGCCGCTTGCTTGCCGGTGAGGAACTGCATTATACCAAGATAACAAACAGGACCGATCTGGTGGTGCGTTTGGGTCCCATGTTCGGATTGATGGGCACTCTCATTCCACTAGGGCCGGGTATGATCGCCCTCGGCCAGGGGGATACCAAGACACTGGCAGATTCTCTGCTCATCGCCTTTGACACAACAATAACCGGCCTGGCAGCCGCGGGTATTGCTTTTGCCATTTCCCGGTTACGGAAACGGTGGTATGATGATTACTTGAGTAATCTGGAGGCCTTAATGGAGAGCCTATTGGAGGTGTTTGCTCATGAACGGGGGATTGAGAAGCAGGAGGTACAGGACGCATAGGGAATCAGAAGATATCAATCCTCTGGAGGGCGTTATCAACATTGTAGATGCCATGCTGGTATTTGCCTGCGGACTTATGCTTGCTTTGGCTGTTTACTGGAACATCGACCTGGGCCCCATAGGAGAACGAATCAATATAAACCGTGGACGGGAGGTGACGGAAGTCCCGGAGTTACGTGACGACCTGATTGAAACCCAAGACCAGGGAAAGCTTTACGAAAGAATGGGCACCGTCTATAAAGACCCCGCAACCGGGCAGCTTTTTATGCTGACCGACGAGGAATAATAAAGATAAGGGGGGACTAGATCAATGCAAGCTGATAAAAGGAAAGGGGAGACACCCCCGGCATATCCGCCGGAATCTTCTCAGTTAAAGAGATGGATTTACAGGTCCATGATGATTGTCCTGGGTATGTTAATGCTGGTAAGTATGTTTTACATGCCGTTGCCCGCGGTTGTCCATGCCGCGACGGACTCGCTGGAAATTACCGGAGACGGGGTGACGGACCCGCTGACCCTGACCCTGACCCAGTTAGAGGAAATGGAGCAATACCAGTATACATACAGTTGTATTAACACGTGGCCTACCAAAAAATGGTATGTAGGTAAAGGAGTTAAATTGAGCGATCTGCTCGCCAGGGCGGGGATGACCGATGAGGCCAGGCTGCTTAAATTTACGGCTGTCGACGGTTACACAGTGACGCTTACGGTCAAGGAACTGTTAAAAGATAAGCGTTATCGTTTTCCCAATTTCAAGAGCGGTGGCGGCGATGGTGACGGGCATACTCCGGGCGATCCTTCGGGTCAGGTGGAGGTAGTGACGATTATCGGCCTGGTCAGCGTCGAAGGCAGCGATAATCCCCAGTATATGAACGATCTGAATACTTTGCTGTTGATGCTGGGGCAGCGTGCTGTAACTGAGCAGACAGGAAACCTTTTCGTTAAATATCTGAACAAGATCGAAGTACTTACGGACGAGCCGGAAAAATGGGATGCACCGCAGGCCAATCCGGACAGTAGCACAGTGCCCGCGGGAACCATGGTGACACTGAGCAATCTCCACAATGATGACGACAAAATTTATTATACCACGGACGGCAGTGAGCCGACCCGGAACAGCCCCATGTATAACTGGATTGCCAAGCGCTGGTGGTCATCACGGGCGGATGTACTGGGAACCATCAATCACCCTATCGGACCCATTGAGAAAGATACAATCATCAAGGCGGTTACCATCGGACCCGGTAAAGCGGACAGCGATGTCGTTACCTTCAAATATCAGGTTTCCGGGGCTGAGCCGGACAACGGGACATCAACGTCAACAGTCACACCCGGTCCGGAAGAGTCTGAGACAACAGAAGAACACGGGACAGATGAAATGAAAGGCGAAGTACCCGGGAAACCGTCGCAAAAAATTATCAAGCTTGCCATTGACCGGATGGAAGCGGATATTGACGGCAATACCTGCGCTCTGGAGGCAGCACCTTATCTCAACACCGAGGTCGGTCGTGTCCTGGTTCCGGTACGGTTTGTCAGCGAAGCCCTGGGTGCCGGAGTTAATTGGAACCCGGAAAAAGGACAGATAACCGTCACCGATGAAGGAAAAGAAATTCTCCTGACCCTCGGTTCCGGCAATGTTCAGATCAACGGTATACCGCAGGCCGTTGATTGTGTTCCGGTTACACTCCCGCCCGGCCGTACTTTTATCCCCCTCCGCTTTGTGAGTGAGACCCTTGGAGCGAAGGTGGGCTACAAAGCAGAGACCGGAGAGATCACCATCACAAGATAGTTCTTTCTTACAATCAGGCCTTAACACTGCCAGAGCCGTTTGACGTAGTGAATACGGCTCTGGCCTAGAAAACGGCTGTATTTGGGCAATATCCATGGTGACTGAAACATACGCTTTATGTTGACAACTTTTTGTTGACACCCCTTGTTTTTCCTATATAATTTAGTTGATTGGTAAAAAAGCCAACTTTTTGCAGTAATATTAAATACAAACCGGTCAATTGTTATTTTAACAGGCACAATTAAGCATGAAGGGGTTTTTTTACGCACATTATGTCTGAATTGGCATATTGATGGCACTTAAACGGAAAACATTCGCCTTCGAGGAGAGATGTTCGCAGGGACCATGGTGGAATTGAGTTCTCTTGAGGCCTTGATGGATAGTCTGTTGAAGGTAGTTTTTCCGTGGACGGGGGATGGGAGCATAAGGCAATGCTTAAAGCTTCTGATGAGGATAATCCTCCGGATAAACTGACGACATCGTGAAAATTATGTCGGTAGTTGTTTGCAGTAGTATTTGCATCGGCTATTTATTGTTAGGAAGATCCCGGCCTGGCAGAGAGCTCAGTAGTTTAAAATTATTGGACGGGAGGTGACATAAGTCCCGGAGATACGTATCGTTCAAGAAGAAGAAAATCAAGTATTAAAGGAGTGTATGCTCAATGCAAACAGTAAAAAAAAGATGGTGGTACAGGCTTGTACCATCCATCCTGAGTGTGCTGATGATCGTCTGTTCGTTCGGCATGGCGGCACCTGCGGCTGTTTATGCTGTGGACGATATTGAACCTCCTGCCTGGCCGGCAGAGAGCGAATTAACCGCGGATGTCTGCGGCAGCAGTGTGACCTTGAGCTGGCCTGCGGCAACCGATAACGTAGGGGTTGTCTGCTACGAGGTTTATAAAAACGACGGTCTCATTGATACGGTGACCGGTGCCACTCAGAGAAGCTGCACTGTCTCCGGACTCGATCCTTCTGTCTACACCTTCGGCGTACAGGCTGTGGATGACGCCGGCAATCACAGCGAAGCCTTAACGGCCGACGCCACCGTAGAAGCCGTTGCCCTTACAGTTACCGGAGACGGTGTAGAGACTCCCATGACCTTTAGCATGACCGATCTACAGGAAATGGAACAGTACCAGCATTTGTACAGTTCAATTAACACCTGGCCCACCAAAAAATGGTATGCCGGAGAGGGCGTCAAGCTGACGGACCTTTTAGCCTCCGCCGGAATTAAGGATGAAGCCACGCTGATTACCGTAAAAGCAACTGATGGTTATAGAATGACGTTTACCCGTCAAGAACTGGTGGAGGACCCCCGCTATTATTATCCGGGTTTGAGAGAAAATGCGGAATATGACGGATCTATACCGGGCTCTCCGGAGGGGGCGCAGCAGGTGGAGACCATCATAGCACTGCGCAGCGCACAAAGCAATAGCTTAGCAAATATGAATACATCCGATGCTCTGCATTTGCTGATGGGGCAGAGGTGGGTTACCGAACAAACCAACAACGCGTTTGTGAAACATACCGGGACAATTGAAGTCTCTACTGAGGCCCCGGAAAAATGGGCAAATCCCATCGCAGATCCGCCGTCCGGGATTGTGCCCGCGGGGACCGGGGTAATTTTTGACCCTGTCAATATAAATGACATGGACGGGGCCAATTTCCATTATACCACGGACGGCAGTGATCCTACTTTTGAGAGTCCCATGTATAACTGGATTAAATACCGGTGGTGGTTTAATCGCCCTGACGACCTGCCGATTATAAACCATCCCATTAACGTAGACAAAAGTATGACAATTAAAGCGGTGGCTATCGGTTTTGGCAGGGAGGATAGCGATATCCTTACTTTCAATTACCAGGTTCCTCTGCTCATTGACACCGGTAATCCTGCCAATGCAACCGAGAACGAAGCCTATGCGGGTCATACCTTTATAGCGGCAGGCGGAGTAGAACCGTACAGTTTTGCGGTAACTGAGGGAACACTGCCGGCAGGTATGGAACTGAACGGTGCGATATTGGAAGGAACACCGACGGCAAGCGGGACATCTGTTTTCACTGTAACCGTAACCGACAGTGCAAATCCTGCGAATACAGGCAGCCATGAGTTTACCATGGTGGTAGACGAAGCGGGCGCAGCACCGCCGGCCTTGACCGCCGATACTAGCGATAACAAAGTCGGACAGGCCATAGATATCACCTTTACCGACGATGCGGCCTGGCGGGCGGCTGTCGGCGGAATAAAAGTCAATGATACTGATTTAAACGGCGAGCAGTATACACTTGGCGAAGGTAACATCAATATTATTGCCGACGTATTCACCGCTGCCGGTGATTACGTAATTACGGTCCAGGCAACGGGATATGTCGATGCCGCAGTAACCCAGACCGTAACAGTTGCATCTTCGGACCCGGACGATTTTTATGTATACCAGGGTATATTGGTAGCATACTACGGTTCCGGTGGTGATGTGATCATTCCGGATAATTTAGATATAACCGGCATTGGGGGGAGTGCGTTTAGTAATTTAACCAGCCTGACCTCCATAAGCATCCCCGAAGGAGTCACCAGCATTGACAATAGTGCCTTTCGTGACTGCAGCAACCTGGTTTCAGCCGTCATTCCCGGCACCATTACCAGCATTGGAAACGGTATTTTTTATGATTGCAGCAGCCTGACTTCGGTCACTATCTTCGAAGGAGTCACCGGCATTGGAGAGCAAATGTTTCGAAATTGTACCAGTCTGGCCTCGCTAACTATCCCCAATAGCGTTACCGGTATTGGAGAAAATGCCTTTCTCGACTGCAGCGGCTTGACCTCGCTAACTATCCCCGGCAGCGTTACCGACATTGGCGAAGGTGCCTTTAGAGGTTGCAGCGGCCTGACTTCGCTAAGTATCCCCGGCAGCGTTACCAGTATGGGAAGGTATGCCTTTCGCGATTGCACTAGCCTGACCTCAGTTACTATCTCTGAAGGTGTTACCGACATTGGAGAGGATGCTTTTAACGGTTGTAGCGGTCTGACTTCGATAGCTATCCCCGGCAGTGTTACCGGCATTGGAGAAAGTGCCTTTAGCGGTTGCAGCGGCCTGACTTCAGTCACTATCTCTGAAGGTGTTATTAGCATTGGAGAAGATGCTTTTAGCGGTTGCAGCGGCCTGACTTCAGTTACTATTCCCGGTAGTGTCACCAGTATTGGAACTAGTGTCTTTAATGTGTGTACCAGTTTGACAACAATTAATGTAAATCCAAGTAACCTCAATTATACCGGTGATGGTGGGGTATTGTTCAATAAGCTTTTAACAGTACTTGAATGCTATCCGGCTGGAAAAACAGGGGAATATATTGTGCCTGACGGCGTTGAAGCTATTGGCGAAAGTGCTTTTTCTTCTTGCATCAACCTGGGCTCGCTAGTTTTTCCCGATAGTGTCACCAGCATTGGAGAGTATGCCTTCCGTAACTGTAGCGGCCTGACTGCGGTTACTATTCCCGGCAGCGTTACCAGTATGGGAAGATATGCTTTTAGAGGTTGCAGCGGCCTGACTTCACTTACTATCTCCGAAGGAGTCACCAGCATTGGAGAGTATGCCTTCCGTGACTGTAGCGGCCTGACTGCGGTTACTATTCCCGGCACTATCACCAGCTTTGAGGATGATGCCTTCCAAGACTGCACTAGCCTGACTTCGGTCACTATTTCTGAAGGAGTTACCAGCATTGGGAGTGGTGCCTTCAATGGCTGCACTAGCCTGACCACGGTAACTATCCCCAACAGCGTTATCAGCATTCAATCTAATGCATTTTCCGGCTGCAGCAGCCTGAATTCGGTAACTATCCCCAACAGCGTCACCATCATTGATACTTATGCGTTTTATGGCTGCAGTAACCTGAGTTCGTTTACTATCCCTGAAGGTGTCACCGGTATTGGAAGAGCTACGTTTTCCGGCTGCAGCAGCCTGAATTACGTAACTATCCCCGAAAGCGTTACCATCATTGACAGGGATGCCTTTAAAGACTGCGTCAGTCTGACTTTTATAAATATCCCCGATAACGTCACCAGCATAGGGAGATCTGCCTTTCAAGGTTGCACCGGCTTTAGTTTGGTTACTATTCCCGGTAGCGTCACCAGTATTGATAGAGATGCCTTTTCCGGATGCAGTAATTTAACATCCATAAATATTCCCGAAAGCGTTACCACTATTGGAAGTAATGTGTTCAGCGGATGCAGTAGCTTAACCGTATACGGTTATGACGGTTCCTATGCGCAGAGCTATGCCTCCGACAATAGTATTCCCTTTGAAGTTATCAGCGGAGCGTTCGCACCGGTCTTGACCCCCGATACTAGCGATAACAAAGTCGGACAGGCCATAGATATCACCTTTACCGACGATGCGGCCTGGCGGGCGGCTGTCGGCGGAATAAAAGTCAATGATACTGATTTAAACGGCGAGCAGTATACACTTGGCGAAGGTAACATCAATATTATTGCCGACGTATTCACCGCTGCCGGTGATTACGTAATTACGGTCCAGGCAACGGGATATACCGATGCCGTAGTAATCCAGACCGTAACAGTTGCATCTTCGGACCCGGACGATTTTGTAGTAAACGAGGGTATTCTGTCAGCATACCAGGGTTCCGGCGGTGATGTGATCATTCCGGATAATCTGGGTATAACCGGCATTGGGGAAGCTGTGTTTGAAAATTTAATAAGCCTCACTTCGATAATTATTCCCGAAGGAGTTACCACCATTGGAGCCAGCGCCTTTCGTGGCTGCAGCAACCTGGGCTCCATAACTATTCCCGCCGGCGTTACCAGTATTGGAATTGGCGCTATTCGTGATTGCAGCAGTCTGACCTCGGTAACGATTCCCGAAGGGGTTGAGGATATCGGAAGCTATGCCTTCAGAGGTAGCAACCTGAGCTCCATAACTATTCCCGGCAGTGTCGCCGGTATTGGGAATAGTGCTTTTCGTGAGTGCAGCAACTTAAGTTCGGTGATCCTCTCCGAAGGAGTTAGCACCATGGGAACTTATGTCTTTAGCGAGTGCACTAGCCTGAGCTCCATAACTATTCCCGGCAGCGTTACCAGTATTGGAAGTCGCATGTTCAACGGTTGCAGCAGCCTGACCTCGGTAACCCTCTCCGAAGGGGTTGAGGAGATTGGAACTTATGTATTCTGGAATTGCAGCAGTCTGAGTTCCATAAGTATCCCCGGCAGCGTTACGAGCATTGGCAATTCAGCCTTTGGCGGCTGCACCGGCCTGATCTCCGTTATTATTCCCGACAGCATTACCAGTCTGGGAACTAGCATCTTCAGCGGTTGCAGCAATTTGACAGAAGTAACTCTTCCCGACAACCTTACCGGTTTACCGAATAGTTTGTTTAAAGACTGCAGCAGCCTGATCACAGTAAATATCCCGGAAAGCGTTACGAGCATTGGAGACAGTGTCTTTTCCGGCTGCAGCAGCCTGACTTCCATAAATATTCCCGATAGTGTTACCTCTATATTGGGCAGTGCCTTTTATAATTGCAGCAGCCTGACTTCTATAAATATTCCTGACAACATTACCGATATTGCAGGATATCTGTTTTACAATTGTACCAGTCTAGTTTCCATAACCATCCCGGACAATGTTACCGGTATAGGATTTTATGCTTTTAAAAATTGCACCAATTTAAGCTCCATTATCATCCCCAGTAGTGTCAGCAACATTGCAAATGATGCTTTTCAAGAGTGCAGTAGCTTAACCATATACGGTTATGAAGGCTCTTATGCGCAGAGCTATGCCTCTGCCAACAGTATTCCTTTTGTAGCGATAGATCCCGTAATCTGGTATGTTGATGACTCCGGCAGCGCCGACTTTACCGCCATACAGGCAGCCGTGACAGCTGCCGACGCCGGTGATACCATCATTGTAAAAGACGGTACCTATACTGAGAACGTGGTTGTGGATAAAAGTCTGGTTATTCAGTCCGAAAACGGGGCGGAGCTGACTATTGTCCGGGCGGCCGCTTCAAATGCCGATGTCTTCAAGGTGACAGCAGAGAACGTTACCATTGACGGCTTTAGCATAACCGGAGCAACGTCAATGGGGAAATCAGGTATTGCAGTCTTTGGTTCGACCAGTGGCTCCTGCACTATTATTAATAATCAGTGCAGCGAGAACAATCAAGGAATAACCATTGAAGCACTGACAACAGATAATACGGTTGCCGATAACATCTGTACTCTCAGTGGCAGATACGGCATTTATCTGTCAAACACAACCGGCAACATCATAACCGGTAACACTTGCTCAAACAACACGGCTAGCTCCGGTTTTGCTCTCTATCTGGCGGATAATGCTGATAATAATACTGTTAATGATAACATCACAGACTCAAATAACATCGGTATACGGGTTAAAAACGCAGACTCTAATTTGCTCTTTAACAACACCTCCTCAAACAATAACTACGGCCTGGAAATTGCCACCGGCTCTCTAGACAATGTTTTTTACCTGAACAATTTTGTGGGAAATACCAGTAGTCAGTTATCCCTGGGGTACGGTGCGGTGGCCGGTAATTTCTGGAACTCCCAGACGGAACAGACCTACACGTTCAATGAAACTCAGTATACCGGTCAAGTGGGCAACTACTGGAGCGACTATACCGGTACGGATGCGGATAGTAACGGCATCGGTGATACGCCATACGGGACATTCACGAACGAGTATGACAACTATCCTTTGATGGGGCAATGGGAGAACGGCGTTATCACTGTGACCGAACCAACGCCGGTTTATTCAGTTCTTCCCGTAGCCGATGATGCTTATACTATTGGGACAACACCGGAAGGCATCAAAACCATGACCGTAAATGAAGGTAAAACAGGATTCAAATATTTTTCCGTCAACATAACACCTGAGATCTCCCATAGCGGTACCGAAACAGTGGTCTTTACTCATTTAAGAAACGATGGTCAGATCGGCCTTAACGCCACGGGAGCTGATTTTGATCTGGTTGATACTGCTCAGGCCGGTTTTAATGTGCAACCCGGCGATGTGATCAAGGTTTTCATTGTCGATGAGCTGACCAACGCAGTGGACCACAACCCTGTGATCCTACAGTAATTTCCGAAGGTAAATACTTGACCCGGGAGTGATGTAGCTGGGCAAAACTTGGAGGAAGCCTTTGAAACGAAGAGTTTTGCCCAACACTCCCTATGGGAGATTTATGGAACAAAGGAGCAGGCCAAGATGATTTCTAAGTTCCCAAATAAATGATAGGAGTGTGTGAAAAAAAATGAAGTTTAGAAGAACAGTATGGCTCCAAATAACGTTGCTGCTGTTGATGCTCTGTCTTCCTGCTGTTGCCGGGGCAAATTCAACTGAAATAAGTTTGGTGTTAAGCACAAGTACAGCGGCAATTGGAGAAAGTGTTACAGCTTCAGGTACAACGAATCCAAATGCATGGGTTCCCCTCAAAATAGTTGATGAGGAAGAAAGCATATTAGTATTTGATACCTGGAAAGCAGATGCAAGCGGTAATTACAGCATTGACTTTATTGTCCCGGACACTAATTCCGAAACTTTGACAATTGTTGTGGGGGAAGGCAGTAACGTGGCTGTCGAAACTTTGATTGTCGGCACGGAACAACCCGTTGTCTTTACCGTCACAGGTGACGGAGTAACTGCCGGAGAGAAGACCTACACCTTGAACCAACTCAAAGCCCTGGGAGAAACAACGGATAGCTACAGCTACTTCTCCTCGGGGCAAACCGTAACCCAGAGTTGCACCGGCGTGCTTTTGGGCACAGTGCTGGCTGACGCCGGGGTAACCGATCCGGACTGGGAAATCACAGTATTAACCACTGACGGGTATACACATGAGACCTACACCGTCACTCTACAGGAGAGCATAGACAATGCCTACCTGGTCACCTATCTGGTAAACGGTGAACCTTTTGAAGATATGGGAGGGGAAACCAGTTCCACTATCCGTATTTACCGCAATCATGATGATGGTTCAAGCTGGCTGAACCGGCTGAAGCTCGTCTCCGGTGTGGAAGTTACCTCCGCTCAGCCCCCCGTTCTACCGGGTGATGTTGACGGCGACGGGTCGGTAGATATAGACGATGCCCAGTTAATCGCCTTATACGATGCTCAGTTGACAACTTTAACGGAACAACAATTAGCGGCAGCTGACGTTAGCGGTGATGAACTGGTTGATATAGACGATGCTCTGCTGATCGCTCAATATGATGCCCAGCTAATCAGTGATTTTCCGGTAAATCAGTAAGGAGAGATCCCTTCCGAAAGCTGTGAAAAAACAATGGGTATGTAGCTTGCACATGTTTTTCCGGACAGTAAAACAAAAGCACGTACCCCTCTAAAGAAAGGAAAAAGGAGTCATGTCTTTATGAAAATAATAAACAGGATTGGAAAAAAGAAGCTTTTTTTATTGCTTTGCCTTCTTAGCTTTTTATTACCGGCAAATATGTTCTGCTTCACTTCAGTTTCTGCCGAGGAAGCGGATATTAACTTCAGTGTAGATACATTAGAGGTACCGTTTTCATCTGAAGTTACCACGGTAGAGGTACCTGTAAGCATCAGCACCCCCGCGGAGGCGGTGTGTGCACTCAAAATTGCGGTAGTGTATGAACAGGCGGACGGTATTAAAGCCGTGCCCGTATCCATTACACCCGGCACAATGCTGTCAGGCGGCACAGTCAATACGAACCTGGAGTATGAAGCGGCAGGGGAATATGCCGGTCGCAAGGCGGTCTTTTTGAACTACTTCAGTACGACCGGCTTTACGGAAGGGGGCGAACTGTTCAGGGTAACGTTTGAGATACCTGCGGGAACGGAGGCC
>JAENYV010000001.1:231539-428155 GCA_016841605.1 Dethiobacter alkaliphilus
GGAAGGGGGCGAACTGTTCAGGGTAACGTTTGAGATACCTGCGGGAACGGAGGCCTCTGACCTCCAGTCACCCGTCTCCCCCTCCTATCCCAACACCAACTCCGGGACTTTGCAGCTTGGCTTCAATGACGGCGGGATAATAATTGAGCCGTCAGGTCCATCAAGTGATGTTACTTTTAGCGTAGGAACATTAGAGGTACCGTTTTCATCTGAAGTTACCACGGTAGAGGTACCTGTAAGCATCAGCACCCCCGCGGAGGCGGTGTGTGCACTCAAAATTGCGGTAGTGTATGAACAGGCGGACGGTATTAAAGCCGTGCCCGTATCCATTACACCCGGCACAATGCTGTCAGGCGGCACAGTCAATACGAACCTGGAGTATGAAGCGGCAGGGGAATATGCCGGTCGCAAGGCGGTCTTTTTGAACTACTTCAGTACGACCGGCTTTACGGAAGGGGGCGAACTGTTCAGGGTAACGTTTGAGATACCTGCGGGAACGGAGGCCGGGACCATTCAATTGCCGGTTTCCCCAAGCGATCAGAATACGAAAGTCGGGACACGTAGCCTGGCATTTAATGACGGAGCAATTGTAATTACCGGAGAAGCGGATGAATGCTTCATCGCCACAGCGGCTTTCGGTTCCAAGATGGCGCCCGCGGTTGCCCTGCTCAGGCATTTCCGCGATCAATACCTTCTGACCAATGACGGAGGGAGAGCTTTTGTTCATTACTATTACAGCGTCTCCCCACCTGTTGCTTCTTTCATTTCTGCAAGTGAACCTTTAAAAGTTCTGGTGCGGATAGCCCTGGTTCCTTTTATAATTTTGGTTTTTCTGTTTATGAACCCTGCTCAGTCTGGAGTGTTCATAGCTATCCTGCTCTTGTCGGCTCTTTTTCTGGCACGCAGAAGACAGATCGGAACAATAGCTTTGAGAAGAAAAGAGTAACTAAAAAAGCAAAGATTAAATAATTATTAACCTAAGGAGAGTATGATTAATGCAAAGTATAAAAAAGAAATGGTGGTACAGGCTTCTGCCTACCATCCTGAGTGTTGCACTGCTGCTTGCCGGTTTGTTCGGCTTGATAGCCCCCGGGCCTGTTTATGCCCATGATTACGTTTCAACTACCGTAGATGGAGTGGGGACTTTCATAGCTTCCGGCAACCGGTATGTTGCCGTAACCCAACAGATACTTCCGGCATCGGAACCGGAGTCCTGGTACGTTGACGGTTCCGGCAGCGCTGACTTTACCACCATACAGGAAGCAGTGACAGCCGCCGCGGTCGGGGATACCATCATTGTCAAAAACAGCAGCTATACTGAGAATGTGACGGTAGATAAGGCTCTTACTATTCGGTCGGAAAATGGTGCTTCATCAACCACAGTCATTGCGGCCGTCTACGACACAGCGATTTTTAACGTACAAGCCGGCGGCGTAGTGATTGACGGCTTTTCCGTTTTGGGTCCGACCAATACCCATGTTGCCGGCATCGAGCTGGTGGACGTTAACGATTGTACAATCCGGAACAATGACTGTTCGGGATGCTACAACGGCATTCACCTCGGCGGGACAGCTACCAACAACATTGTAACCGGAAACTGTTGCCATGAAAATTCTAAGCGTGGTATCAGCCTCCGGGACACGGCCCACGATAATTTTATTTCAAGGAACACGGTGGAAAACAATACTGAGGCGGGTTTCTGTATTAAGGACCAGAGCAGGGATAATGTACTCTGGCTTAACAATATTATTGGAAACCCGGTCGATATACTCACGGAAAATACGTATAATTCACCGGTTCAGGTCACTTATACCTATAATGACGTCATGTACACCGGGTACCTCGGCAACTACTGGGAAAACTATGCCGGCATTGATTCCGATGGAAACGGTGTTGGTGACACACCCCACAACTTCGGTGATGAAAAGAATGATAACTATCCCTTGATGGTGCAATGGCAAGGCAATATCTTCATCGACCCTGCAGTAGCACCGATAGCTGCCTTTACAGCTACTCCAACCGGCGGCACAGCACCATTGACGGTCAACTTCACCGATGAGTCCACAGGTACAGCTCCACTGACCTATGCCTGGGATTTCGAAAATGACGGCTTAGTAGACAGCACCGAGCAGAACCCATCCCATGAATACAGTGCAGCCGGCACCTTTTCAGTCAAACTCACGGTAACCAATGCCGCGGGTAGCGACGTTGAGTTAAGAACGGACTATATCACGGCGGAAGAGGCGCCGACAATGGACGTTCTCCACGAGGGGACAGTTACTCTGACCCCAGGCGAAACCTTTGAAGTGACCGCCTACAATTCGGAAACAGTATATACCGTCAACAAGACCACGCCGCTTGGGGCGCTACAGGCTGCCGCAGCAGCCGGCGGTTTTACTTATGACGTCACCGACAAGAATTATTCGGCCTCTGGCGCCCTTCTTCTGGACAATGTAGGTGCTTATCTGCGTGACAAAGATAACCGGATTTACTGGTATGCATATGTGAACGATGTATATAAAGACGGCTACAATAATCCTGATGGGGCCTTGAACCTGATTGAGCTTGCTGATGGTGATAAGGTTGAGTTCTACTATGCAGCCGATATCAGCGATCCGACCGATCTGGTTGCCGTCAAGGCAGCAGCTATCGCGGCAGTGAAAACTGTTGCAGCTACAGGTGTTACACCTACCGACTGGACTCTTCAGCTCTCCGGTGCGAAGGAGACATCCGTCACCAAAGCCTATTTTGAACAAGGGTTGGCCTGTCCGTCATCAGGTCATCAGGTGTTCTGGACCGACGAGGAAGAGAATGTCTGGGGAGGCGTGCCGCTCTGGCTGTTCGTTGCTATGATTGATGACGACCCTGATGTTGGTTCCGACCACTTCAACTTTAATGATGACCTCGCCGCCCAAAACTATGAGGTTAATGTTATCGCCGGCGACGGATGGAAGGCAACCCTTGACAGTGCGGATATCGCCCGCAATGATGGCTATATCGTCGCCAATACCCTTAATGGAGAGCCTCTTCCGCTTCAGACCGAAGGGGGAAAAGGCTGCTGGCCGCTCCACCTGAAAGGGTCAGCTGTTTTTGGCGGACAACAGGTAGGCAATATCGTGCGCATTGAGCTCTCCGGTCTTCCCGAACCACCGGCAGGATGGACTCTGGAAATGATCGGAGATGTAGGGGATACCATTACCCAGGAGGAGTTTGAGGAAGGACTTGCCTGCACAGGTTCAAACCATTACAGGGAATGGACGGATAATGAAAGCAACGTCTGGTCCGGCGTGCCCCTGTGGGTGCTCTTAGGTGCGGTAGATGACATCGAAACAGGCAGCCACTGGACTTTTAACGATACCAGGGCTACAACAGGTTATTCCGTGAATGTGATTGCCGGAGACAATTATACCAGGACCTTTACCGGTGCGGATGTAGCCCGAAGTGATGACTATATCGTTGCCAATAAAATAAACGGTGAACCGCTTAGCGAATCAGGACCGTTGCGCCTGGTCGGTAATGGTGTTGCCGAGGAGGGAGCACTTAGCGGTGCCGCGGTCGGCAACATCGTTAAGATAGAAATCCCCGAGCTGCAGACACCGGAAGCTGCACCCGCTAGCTGGAACCTTACCCTGACCGGCAAGATCAGCGATGTTATTTCCCAATCCGAGTTTGAGGCCGGTCTTGCCTGCCCTAATTCAGGCCACCTGGTAGAATGGACCGACAATGAGAATAATGTCTGGTCAGGTATACCCCTCTGGCTACTGACAGGATGGGTAGATGACCGGCAACCGCACGATTACAACGCTAATCAGGCTATGGTCGGCTACACAGTCCTGGTGAAAGCCGGAGACGGCTATACCAAGGATTTTGACAGTAAAGATGTTTACCGGAGCAATGACTATATTATTGCGAATAAATTAAATGATGAACCGCTTGACGATTCATGGCCTCTGCGCCTGGTCGGTGACGGTGTTGCCAATGAGGGAGTTCTGAGCGGTAAAAGCGTTGGGAATATCGTGGAGATTGAACTGACGTCTTTTGGGACTGCCCCGTCCATACCGGAAGTCCGTATCGTCAAGTACGCTGAAGACGGAACCACTGTTCTTAACGAAATGACGGTCAATTATCTCTGGCTGGAGAATGAGAGCGAGCTCGACGTAATTGGGGACGGGACAACAATATACCGCTTCGAGGGAATCACCAACAACCCGGAAGATTTATGGGATGCTGATGAGACATATCCCGGCGGTTACAAGATAGCAAATGCCGTGAAGGGTACTCGCATCAGAGATCTTTGCGAGCTTGTGGGCGGCATGGGGGCAGGTACTGAAATAGTCCTTGTGGCAAAAGACGGTTACGAGACCAGGCTGCCTTATTCCTCCATATATACCGACCCCGCGGTGCAAGCACGCCAGGGTGATGCCATTCTGGCCTGGTGGGCGGACGGACAATACGTACCGGATTATGCAGACGGTATGCGTGTATTATTTACTCCGGACGGTGACAATGTCTACGGCCAATGGGATATGCACGAGACACTACCGGAAAACTACTGGCATTACTATTACGGTGATGGGGTGATGTATCCATCATGTGCCGGCTTAGCAGCAAAGTGGATTACGGAGATTGAGATATACTCCGTGCCTGAGGGCGATTGGACCCTGGAGCTTGATGGCCGGGATATCGGCGGTATAGAATATGATGTCAGCAAAACCTATTTTGAACAGGCTCTCGCCTGTCAGTTCGGCGCTAATCACAAGGCAACATACACCGATGCTCAAGAACGGGTCTGGGAAGGCATGCCCCTGTGGTTCCTCGTTGGATTTGTTGATGATGATGACCAGCATTCCGATAACGCCTTTAATGATCAACTGGCTGAGAACGGGTACCAGGTGGTAATTACCGCGGCTGACAATACTTCTGTCACAATTAACAGTGCGGATATTATCCGCAGCAGCGATTATATTATTGCCAATTCGCTGAACGGAGAGACCATACCCGAAACTGATAGCAACTGGCCGCTCCGGCTCGTCGGACCGGCTGTTACCGGGGGAAATTCGATTAAACAGATTGTAAAAATTGAATTGATAAGCTCGACATCAGCTGCTCCACCGGCCCTGAATGCCGACATTACCGATAACAAGGTGGGCCAGGCAATAGAGATCACCTTTACCGATGATGCGGACTGGCGTGGGGCTATTACCGGGATAGAGGTGAACGGCTCAGACTTGAGCAGCGAGCAATATACTGTTAGCGAAGGTAATATAAACATTATTGCCGACGTATTCACTGCTGCAGGTGATTATACAATCGTGGTTACGGCTACCGGATACGAAGATGCGAGTGTTACTCAAACCATGGATGCATCAGCAGGGGTAGTTTTCACAGTTGATGGTGAAGTATCTCAGACCTATACAATGGCTGATTTAAAGGCGATGACAGCGACGACAGGCACATACGGATCAAAAACCTGTACTGGAGTAGCCCTAAACGACCTGCTGACAGGTTTGGGGATCACTGACGGCAATTGGACAGTGACCGTAAATGCAGCCGATGGATGGGAAACTGATCCGATTCCGGTCTCCGACATACAGGAACCTACCAACAATTACCTGCTCACCTATGCGATAGACGGCAGTGACATCGTAGTGGACGGTGACAGCAATTTGACCCCGCTGCGCCTCTACTACGGCACAGCCGGCAATAGCGTATACAAGCATGTGGAATCAATCACGGTAAGTGAACCGGCAGGCTGTGAAGCGGTTTACACAGTCACACCGGTAAGTGATTCAGCTTATACGGCAGGTACCACCCCGAGTGGTATCGATACTATGACGGTCAATAGTGGTATGACCGGGTTTAAATACTTCGCAGTTAACATTACGCCGGTAATAGAGCATAGTGGTAATGAGGCAGTAGTATTCACCCTTTTGCGAGATAGCATTCAGATCAGTATAAATGTGACCAAAGCTGATTTTGATCTTGTAACTACTGCCCAAGCAGGTTTTAATGTGCAGGCCGGTGATGTAATCAAGGCATATATTGTAGATGATTTGACCAATGCTGTAGATTGCAACCCGGTGATATTGCAGTAGTTAATTAGCTCCGAAAGGATATACAGGGATTGATTACAAGTTGGGCAGAACTTACTCAAAACGCGGCAAGATAAGTTTTGCCCAGCCTGTATACCTTTTTTCAAAGCCCGAAATAATAGCGTTTTAAGAACTGATTACAGATAAAGGAGGTTCTTCCTATGAAATTGGGATTATGGTATAAGCGAGGGAAAAGACCAACAATAAGAAGCAATTGCCTTGTTTTTTTGCTGCTCGCTGTTTCTTTTTGTTGCTTTTTTTCTTCAATGGCATTGGCTGAAGAAGCTGTAACCCCTGAACAGATTATTTTAACCTGGACGGCAGATCCTGCTACATCTCAAACCATAACCTGGTTGGCTCCGGACGATGCACCTTCGTATGTACAATACATTAGAGAAGCAGAATATTATGACAGCTTTGATTCAGCCTTACAAATAGATGCCGGCGGTACACTTTTTGATAGTGTTAATTATCGTTATACCGCCAATTTATCCGGATTGACCCCTGATACTAATTATGTTTATCGGGTAGGGAATGAAGGGAACTGGAGTGAGGCACAGTCTTTTTCTACTGCCGAAAATACACAAAACGTTACTTTTATGTACATGGGAGACGTGCAATCCGGGTACGACGAATGGGGGAACGTGTTAAGTTCGGTTTACCAGGAATATCCGCAAATTAAATTTACTCTTTTGGGAGGAGATCTAACCGACAACGGCAGTGATGAAACTGAGTGGGGACAGTTTCTAGATGCTGCGGCAAGTACTTTTTCCCGTATACCAGTGATGCCGACCATTGGCAACCACGATGGAGTAATGTATTCGAACTTTTTTGCCTTACCGGATAACGGACCCGAAGACTTGGAACAGGAATGCTACTCTTTTGATTACGGAAATGCTCACTTTGTTGTACTGAACAGTAATAAAAATGCCGTTGCAAGTGCAATCCAATGGCTGCAGGACGACCTGCAGAACACAACTAAAAGATGGAAATTTGCCATGTTTCATCATCCTGCCTATCCCGCCTTCGAGGATTACAAAACAATTGATGAGTCAATATGCACAAACTGGGTACCCATTCTGGAGCAGAATGGAGTGGATATGGTTTTTGTCGGACACCAGCATGAGTATATGAGGACTTATCCCCTGTATCAGGGAGAAATCCGGACCGATCCGGCAGTTTACGGCATTGTCTACGTGATGGGTAATGCCGGCTCCAAGATATACGGCGGCGGATCGGGTTTTTCCTATATAGCCAGGGAAGAAAGCGGCAGCAATTATCAGGTTTTAGATATTAACGGCAATGTTTTAACCATGACTTCCAGAAAAACAACTGGCGAGCTGATTGAAACTTACACGATAAACAAAAGCCTCCTGACCGCTTCGACTTTAACGCCGGATGTAACGCGAAACGGAGTAGGCAAGGAAATTGACCTGAGCTTTGAAGATGATCCCGATTGGCGGGCAGCCATTACGGATATCACCGTAAATGGAAGCTCCATTGCCGGTAGATATAGGGTTACTTCCGGAAATGTTAATATAGATGCCGACGTGTTTAACGATTTGGGTGAATATGTAATATTAGTAAATGCATGTGGTTATTCGGATGCCTCAGTGACGCAGTTCATAATAGAGGATGATTCGGATTGGTACGACGGCTACATCAGCACCGTAATAGGTAATGGGACTCGTGGGTACTCCGGTGATGGCGGCCCGGCAACTGAGGCCCAGCTTAGAAGTGCGTATGATGTGGCGATGGACAGCGGGGGCAACATATTTATCGCGGACAGCGCTAACTATCGGGTGCGCATGGTAGCAGCGTCTAGTGGCACACACTATGGCATTCCGATGACTGCAGGGAATATATACACCGTGGCGGGAAATGGAACCAATGATTACTCCGGTGATGGCGGTCCCGCTACCGAAGCTCAAATAAAAAGCGTATATGGACTGGCAGTGGACAGTGCCGGCAATATCTATATTAATGATAGAAGTGACTATCGAATTAGAAAAGTAGACCCCAGCGGTATCATTACTACTGTAGCCGGTGACGGAACTTCCGGGTACTCCGGTGACGGTGGACCGGCTACCGGTGCGCAATTAAACAGAGGATATGGCTTAGCGGTAGACGAGGCAGGCAATTTATATCTAGCGGATGGATCAAATTATTGTGTTCGTATGGTAGCAGCAAGTTCAGGTACATACTATGGAATTGCTGTGACTGCCGGAAATATCTATACCATCGTCGGTAATGGAACCAGTGGCTATTCAGGCGATGGCGGACCGGCTGTCAGTGCTCAGATAGAAACTACTTACGATGTTGCAATAGATAACTCTAATAATCTTTATATAGCAGATCTTTCTAGAATCCGCAAGGTGGATCCCAGTGGCATCATTAGTACCGTAGCGGGAAGCGGAAGCTCCGGTTATTCCGGTGACGGCGGTCCGGCTATGTGTGCCGAATTGAGATCATACAGTCTGGCTGTGGACAGCAATTACAATCTCTACATTGCCGATAAAAATTACTATTGTATACGTATGGTGGATGGCAACGGGATAATTGCTACAGTGGCAGGAGGTAATGGAAGAGGGTATAGTGGTGACGGTGATCTAGCTACCAATGCAAAGCTTCAGCCCTATGGTCTTGCGATTGACAGCGCAGGGGGACTATACATCGCTGACCAGTCCGGGTATAGTGTGCGCTACTTACAGTCCCCGGCCGCGGCACCATTGCTGGTCAGCCTTAGCTTAAGCGGAAGCCCGGGTCTGACTTATAGCGGCACTCCATTGACCTATGATCTGGGTGGCCTCACCCTTGCCGGCGTAGATCAGGACGGGGCGGCATATGACCTCAGTGATAAGACGGTCACCTGGACTGTTAAATCAGGTCCGGCTGAACTCAGCGATACTACCTTGTCCATAGTACGTGGTGGAACAGTTGAAATCTCAGCTCAAGTTCTCGGGGTTATCACCGATTTTAACTTTACTGTAGATACGGGTGATTTGCCGGTTATAGAATTGACTGTCGGTGATATTAACACTATAGCAGGAATCGGGATTAAAGGCTATGCCGGCGACGGTGGCCCGGCTATCAATGGACAGTTAAACAGTCCCGGTGATGTGGCAATAGACAGCGCCGGCAATATTTTCATCGCAGATGAAGGCAACAATCGTATACGAGCGGTAGCAGCCAATACCGGTACGCAATACGGGATTGACATGACAGCAGGGAACATATATACAGTGGCCGGGATTGGAACCAGGGGCTATAGCGGTGATGGCGGGCCGGCTGTCAGTGCCGAGCTGGGACAGATTGAAGCTCTAGCAATTGACAGCACCGGCAATATTTATATAGTTGACGTGATAAATAATTGCCTTCGTAAGATCGATATAAATGGTATCATCAGCACCGTAACCAGTATCAATAGTGCTCGTGGTTTGGCGATAGACGGCTCCGGGAATATCTACATGGGCGGTGCTCCAAACACCGGTATCTGTATGCTGGCTGCAGAAACAGGAATGAAGCATGGAATTTCCATGACGGCAGGTAATGTCTATACTGTTGCAGGTAACGGGACGGGTGGCTATTCCGGGGACGGCGGACCGGCCACAAGTGCTAAGATATATGGTGACGGCATCATCGCCGTGGACTGTTCCGGCAACCTGTACATCTCCGATACTTATAACTATCGTGTTCGCAAGGTTGATCCGAGCGGCATTATTACTACTGTGGCCGGTAACGGCAGCCAGGGTTATTCCGGTGACAACGGACAGGCCACTGATGCGGAAATATACCCCATAGGCATAGCGGCGGACAGTGCCGGCAATCTCTTCATCAGCGGCAATAGGTGCGTTCGCAAAGTTGATGTCAGCGGTATCATTACTACGGTTGCCGGTGACGGGACCTCCGGTTACTCCGGTGACGGTGGACCGGCTACAAGTGCGCAAATGAAATCTCCCTGGGGCCTAGAAGTGGACGATGCAGGCGATCTATATATTACAGATATTAATAATAATTGTGTTCGATATGTTAAGTTGGTTCCGGATGAGGACCCGGGCCTGGTCAGTCTGACCTTAAGCGGCAGCCCGGATTTGAACTACAATGGCACCTCCATAGAATATGACCTGAGTGGTCTAAGCTTGACCGGCACCGGCGATTCGGAGGAGATCATTGATCTTGAAGGCCTGACGGTTACCTGGGCAGTCTGCTCCGGGCCGGCTACGGTCTCAGGTAATATTTTAACTATAACAGGCAGCGGTTCCATCAATGTCAGTGCTTCAATTTATGATGTCATAAGTAACGTTCTTAGCCTGACTGTTAATGATATTGGAGCTGACCCCCCGTCACTAACAGCTGATCCCGGCGATAAAATCATTGGTGAGGATGATGTGGAAATAACCTTTACCGAAGATTCAGCCTGGCGTGAGGCTATAAATACTGTAATCATTGACGATACGGTATTGGGAGATGGGGACTATTCGGCAGATAGCGCGGGTAAAATTATTATCAATGGAGATGTTTTCCAAAAAGCCGGGGATTATGTAGTAGTTATCAAGGCAACCGGCTATTCGGATGTCAGTGTGGTACAAACACTTGTTAGCTCGGAGATTGTGCTTGAAATAACCGGGGATGGTGTAAACAATCATCTATCATATACCCTGGCCCAGCTTCAAGCAATGGAACAATACCGGCATTTGTACAGTACTATTAACAAATGGCCCAGCAAAAAATGGTATGTAGGAGAAGGGGTTAAAGTAAAGGACCTTCTAACCCAGGCCGGGATGAAAGAAAATGCCACACTGATTAAATTTACGGCTAGAGATGGCTATGCAATTACCTTTACTGTTCAAGAATTGCTGGATGACAAGCGCTATCTTTTCCCGAATTTTAAAGAACCCGGCGATGGGCATATTCCTGGTTCTGCAGCAGATGCGGAAGAGGTAGAGACTATTCTGGCTTTGAATAGTGACAGCAGTAATGATTTTGATACCATGAACGACCATAACGCGTTACACTTGATTATAGGGCAGCGTGCAGTTGGTGAGCAGTTAAATGATGCCTATGTAAAATATGTAAATAAAATTGAAGTATTCACCACTGCCCTGTCAAAATGGGAAAGCCCGCAGGCGGTCCCGGATAGCGGAAATGTAGCTGTTGGAACGTTGGTAACATTGAGTACTTCCGATATGAATTGGGATAAGATTTATTATACCCTGGACGGCAGTACCCCGACGATGAACAGTACCATGTACAATCCTATTGGTAAAGAATGGTGGTCATCAAGACAGGATGTTTTGAACACCATTAATCATCCGATCGAAATTCAAAATAATACCACCATTAAAGCAATCGCCATTGGTCCGGGTAAGGAAAACAGCGATATTGCTATCTTTACGTATCAAATTGATTCCGGCACTAACCCTCCGGCTCTTACCGCTGACACCACGGGCAACGAAATCGGGCAGATGGTGGAGATCACCTTTACCGATGATGCGGACTGGCGTGGGGCTATCACCGGGATAGAGGTGAACGGCTCAGACTTAAGCAGCGAGCAATATACTGTTAGCGAAGGTAATATAAACATTATTGCCGACGTATTCACTGCTGCAGGTGATTATACAATCGTGGTTACGGCTACCGGATACGAAGATGCGAGTGTTACTCAAACCATGGATGCATCAGCAGGGGTAGTTTTCACAGTTGATGGTGAAGTATCTCAGACCTATACAATGGCTGATTTAAAGGCGATGACAGCGACGACAGGCACATACGGATCAAAAACCTGTACTGGAGTAGCCCTAAACGACCTGCTGACAGGTTTGGGGATCACTGACGGCAATTGGACAGTGACCGTAAATGCAGCCGATGGATGGGAAACTGATCCGATTCCGGTCTCCGACATACAGGAACCTACCAACAATTACCTGCTCACCTATGCGATAGACGGCAGTGACATCGTAGTGGACGGTGACAGCAATTTGACCCCGCTGCGCCTCTACTACGGCACAGCCGGCAATAGCGTATACAAGCATGTGGAATCAATCACGGTAAGTGAACCGGCAGGCTGTGAAGCGGTTTACACAGTCACACCGGTAAGTGATTCAGCTTATACGGCAGGTACCACCCCGAGTGGTATCGATACTATGACGGTCAATAGTGGTATGACCGGGTTTAAATACTTCGCAGTTAACATTACGCCGGTAATAGAGCATAGTGGTAATGAGGCAGTAGTATTCACCCTTTTGCGAGATAGCATTCAGATCAGTATAAATGTGACCAAAGCTGATTTTGATCTTGTAACTACTGCCCAAGCAGGTTTTAATGTGCAGGCCGGTGATGTAATCAAGGCATATATTGTAGATGATTTGACCAATGCTGTAGATTGCAACCCGGTGATATTGCAGTAGTTAATTAGCTCCGAAAGGATATACAGGGATTGATTACAAGTTGGGCAGAACTTACTCAAAACGCGGCAAGATAAGTTTTGCCCAGCCTGTATACCTTTTTTCAAAGCCGAAGTAATAGCGTTTTAAGAAATGATTACAGATAAAGGAGGTTCTTCCTATGAAATTGGGATTATTGTATAAGCGAGGAAAAATACTAAAAATAAGAAGAAATTGATTTTCTTATTGACAATATTGTACGATATATGTATAATTATCCTGTAATGGTAATAAAAACATAAAACAGCATGATTTGGTAAAGAGCTTTGGGGCTGCGCTTCGCCGGGATTTTGCACGGCCGGAAAAAGCCGCACCTTACCCGGCGCTTACCCGAGCGCAAATTTTTTTACCCCCATTATGACATTTTTGACATAAAGGGATGGCCTGTTGAAACGGTTGTTCGTAAGAGAGTATGAGACAAGAAGGGGGTATGCTCAATGTAAGCGGTAATATTAGGAAAACTTTGGTAGAGAGTTGTGTCCAATGCTCCCTAGCGGAGCAAGAGAAAAGAGTTAGGTTCAGGGCAAAGCTCAAAGGAAGGATAAGCTTCTAAGGGAAAAACTGTCAGAGCAAGAAAAAAGTCCGGTTCAGGGCGATAATTACGGGGCTTTTGTGGAATGGCGCGGCAAAGGGTGTGATTATCAGGGCCCGCAATAGAGTACCGGCAGCCGAAGGTGGAAAATGACGTCAATAGTTGCAGCTGAACCATGCCGGAAGCGGTCAATAGCTTCATAACATTGAAAATTATAAAGGAGGATATAATGATGAATTCAAGCTTTTTAAAACAAAAAGCATGGATAAGGTTGTTTGGGGTATTGTTGGTCCTGGTATTGGGGTTCGGCTTGTTTGCCGGCCAGGCCTTTGCCGACGAATCTGATCAGATTGTCGTTAAACTGGATGGAGTCGATGCCGTGACATATACCCGAGCTGATTTAACAAGTAGTTTTAGTTCATACCAACAGCTATATTCCACGATAAATAATTGGCCCACCAAGAAGTTCTATGCGACGGACGGCGTCGTTCTTTCAGACATATTAGACGATTATTTGGATGAAATTGAAGCGGAAGAAGATATTGAAGACATATATCTTATTAGTGTAAAAGCTACGGACAACTTAACGAAAGTTTTTACGAGAGAAGAGCTGCTGGATGATGCACGTTATTATTATCCCAACCTCATGAGTGGCGATCCCAGCGGTGCTTCGTCGAGGGATACGGTTATTGCCCTGGAAAATGCCCAGGGAACGAATTATGGGTCAATGAGTGAAGACGACGGACTGCGGCTCTTTATGGGACAGCGGGCGATCACGGAGCAGAATAATCCCTGGTTGGTGAAATATGTCTGTGAGATTAATCTCATTACTGACGAGCCGGACCAATGGGATCAACCCACTTCATCACATGCATCGGGGACAGTGACGGCCGGGACGCAGGTAACGCTCAATCATACCAGCATCAACGGGGTGAAGATTTATTATACCACTGACAGCAGCACTCCGGATGTGAACAGTACCATGTATAATGTAAGCGCTACCTACTACCAGCCGGAGTTGAACGTACCAATTACGATCAACCAAACCACTACGGTTAAGGCCATCGCCATCGGACCGGGTAAAACCGATAGCGCTGTAGCTACCTGGACCTATACGGTGGAGTAGCAGTTTTGGCTGAAGGTATTAATTCGGCAAGCCACCGTCTCCGGTTGAGTCTTTTGACCTGATAATTCCATTACCTTATTGCTGCGCCATTCCACAAGAGCCCCGAAGAGATTCCGGGCTCCATATTTTTGAGTATTTCTCCCTGGTTCTTAACTACCACTACAGCGAAAAATAGTAATATAAAAAACATATTTAAGCCTCTTCGGATATATTGTATACTATATTTAGAGCTTAAATATTACCAAAAGGGGTGGATTGAATGGAAGAAATTCGTATCAGTCCGATCGGAGTCGTAAAAACCGGATTGGGTGATATTAATTCTCTGCCCGGGGAAGGGGAAAAAGCGATCGTGGAACTAAAAGAAGAATACGTTCCCGCCCTGCAGCGTATCGAAGAAAATTCCCATATCTGGATCATCTGCTGGTTTGACAGAGCCGACCGGAATTTATTACAAACTATGTCGCGTATTATGGAGCCTGAACCGCTTAAATTCGGAGTTTTTGCCTTGCGCTGTTCTTCCAGACCCAATCCTATTGCCCTTACCCTTGTCTCCCTGGATAGGGTCGAGGGGAATCTGCTTTATGTGACAGGACTGGATGCCTACGAGAATACGCCGGTACTGGATATTAAGCCTTATTACGAGCAGGACGGTATTTTTTCACCCCGGACCAGCTACGTGAAACCCAAGGACGAAGATGTCCGCCGCAGCTTTATGCACAAGCTGGCTTATCGCCACCACGGAGTTGAATCAGTTGCTCTGGAAATGGGACTGCGTATCTGCTTGCTGGCAGAAACTCATTTTGGACACTTGTTTGATCCTGCTTTGTTAGTATCGGTAAAAGGTTCACGGGAGTTGGGCGATGTAATTCAGGGGATTACCAGGGCCAGGCCGGCCAATCCTCCTCGCTTTACCTTTTGCGAAGCTGAGGCAGATGAAGTTATTTTCACCAGGAATGAAAGGGTCCTGAAAATCAACATAAAAAAAAGGTACTCTGGGGAAGAGTTGCCGGGCTTAAGCGATGATGATATATTTTTCTTACAAATGAAGTAATATTTCCACAAACCTGTTGTCCTTGTCCATATCAGTTTTTCTATCTGCGACTCATTACCTGATTGTTTGATGACTTACCTTTATTTATCCCGTTATATTATCTTGTCTCTTATCATTCCTTATTGACACCTTTTGTTTGTATCAGATATAATTTTTTATAGTTGTAAATCGCTTGGATAAGGCAGGAGTTTTTTTTTGGTCTCCGTTATGTATATGTATGCATAATTGAACGATAATTGGACGGCTGGATGTTCTATTGGATAAGAACGATTGAGTGCACAAGAAATTTAAAAAGGAGTGATTTTCATGTTAGAGGGCTCCTCACAAATTTATAAGAAAGATTTTTACAGTTTTTCTGTAGAAAAAAAATTTATCAGTAAAAAAAATAATGTTTTTCTGGTAAAAACAAATGAACCAGGCGAAAAATATCTGGTACAAAAGATATATTCCTGCCCGGAGAAAATGCCTGGAGAAGTTGAAATGCTGTGTTTATTAAAAGAAAAAGGGGTCGCTGTCCCTCAAATTTTTGGCACAGGGGAAAATTATGTTTTATTGGAATACCTCGAAGGTCCATTATTTCTTGACTTTTTTTGCTGGCAGGAGAATATCTGCGGACCTGACCGGAGTTCGCTGAAAGGGCCTGCTTACCAGACCATTTACAGCCTGTGCAGCTGGTTTAAGTCTTTTTATACAGCTTCGCGGGCAATTACCGGAAGACAGTACATTATGGGGGATGTCAATTTCAGAAATTTTATTATTAGGGAAAAAATTTACGGGGTCGATTTAGAAGAATGCCGGGAGGGAAAAATTGAGGAGGATATTGGGAACCTTTGTGCTTATGCCCTTACCTACTCGCCTACCTTTTCTTCGTGGAAGATGGCCATGACAGGGAAATTATTACAGATTTTGATCAGTGAGCTTGATCTGGATAAAGAACTGGTCAAAAAAGAAATACAAAAAGGTCTTCTCTTTATCGCCGGAATAAGAGGGACGCTCCATGAAATGGCGAAGATTCCGGTGAATAAACTGCTGGAAAAAAGTATGCGCTTTGTGTAAATTCTCTTTTCACTGAAGTCTTATGCAGGATAAGCTGTTAAGCGGATTTAACCCGGGAGTCGGAGGGGGGATGATGTGCAAAGTTGAAGATAAGATCATTTGAATTTAACCTGCGTGAGCTCTCCGGTGCTATGGGGGATATGGGGACCCTCTTACCTCTGGCAGTGGGCTATTTTGCCGTTTGCGGTCTTAATCCTGCCGGTTTACTGGTAATGATGGGTCTAGCCAATATCGCTACGGGACTGGTTTACAGACTCCCCATACCCATTGAGCCTATGAAAGTGCTGGCCGTGGTGGCTATTGCCCAGCAGTGGTCTCCCTCTATGATCTACGCTTCGGGCTTTGCTATGGGAATTATCTGGTTGCTTTTCGCGGTTACGGGAATTATGAGTTGGGTGGCAAAATTTACTCCGCATCCCGTCATACGCGGTATTCAGGTGTCTCTGGGCATTTTGCTGGCCGTGGAGGCGCTGAAAATGCTTTCCACCTGGTGGATATTGGGTCTAGTCTCCGTTGCTATTGTCCTGGTCTTACGACAGAACCGCTATGCTCCCGGTGCAATTGTCCTAATTCTTCTGGGACTGGTGATCATGCATTATCAGGGCAAGTTCGCAGCTTTAAAAATGCTGGAACTGCAGCTGCCGGGGATCACTTCTTTTACTCCCGGACAGATTTGGCAAACCCTGTTGTTGGCAGGCTTTGCCCAGCTTCCCCTTACTGCTACCAATGCTGTTATTGCTACTTCATCCCTGATCAGCACTTACTGGCCTGACAGGTATGTCAGCGAAAGGAGGCTTTCCTTAAACATGGGCATCATGAACCTGGTATTTCCCTTTTTCGGTGGAATGCCTCTCTGCCATGGTGCCGGGGGGCTGGCGGGTCAGTATTATTTTGGGGCCAGGACGGGTGGCGCAAACATCATCGAAGGACTCATCGAAATTTCCCTGGGACTTTTTTTCGCCTCGTCCATTGCTTATATCTTTGCTTCTTTTCCCATGGCTGTTATCGGAGCGATGATGTTTTTAGTCGGCGTTGAGATGGTCAAATTTACGAGGGATATTACCGTTAAAACCGACCTGTTGCCCCTGGGGGCAACTGTTGCGGTTTCACTCTGGACAAACATGGCTTTCGGCTTCCTGGCCGGATTGGGCCTTTTTTATTTAATGAAGGCCATTCTGAAGAAAGATCAACAGTCATCAAATGAAACAGTTAAAAATAAAAAATAAACACGAGGTGAATGGAATGGAAGAGATTTGTCTTCGTCCGGTTGGAGTTGTGAAAAACAGGGTGGACGATATTTACTCTATGCCCATGGAAGGAGAAAGAGCGGTCGTAGAGATAAAAGAAGAGTATATACCAGCCCTGCAGCGTATCGAAGAAAATTCTCATATCTGGATTATCTGCTGGTTTGACAAGGGTGAACGGGATGTATTGCAAACTATGCCGCGTATTATCGAACCTGAGCCGGTAAAATTCGGGGTTTTTGCCGTGCGCTGTTTTAAACGGCCCAATCCTGTGTCCATGACCCTTGTTTCCCTGGAAAGAGTTGAGGGGAACCTGCTTTATGTGACAGGTCTGGACGCTGTTGAAGGAACGCCGGTCCTGGATATCAAGCCGTACTATGAGCAGGACAGTATTTTTTCGCCCCGGACATGCTATGTGAAACCCAAGGAGGAAGATGTCCGCCGCAGCCTTATGCATAAGACGGCTTACCGTCACCACGGAGCGGATTCGGCTGCTCTGGAGATCGGATTGCGTATTTGCCTGGTGGCGGAAACCAATTTCGGGCACCTGCTTAATCCTGCTTTATCCGTATCGGTGAAAGGTTCCCGGGAGTTGGCGGATGTAATCCAGGGGATCACCAGAGCTAAACTGGCCAACCCTCCCCGCTTTACTTTCTGCGAAGCCGGAACGGATGAAGTTATTTTTACCATGGATAAAAGGGTATTGAAATTCAGCGTTAAGAAAAAGTACTCTCCGCAAGAATTGCAAGGCTTAAAAGATAATGACATCTTTCAGATCACAAAAGAACCGGACGATTGGAATTAAGTATGAATTAATTATTAGGGAATTTCCAAAGGGAGGAAGAGAAATTGTATCAGAAGAGGAAAAGAAAGGCTGTTGTCATCCCCATGTTGATTCTCACAGTTGTTTTACTCTTGACATTGTCAATACCTGCAGCGTTTGCCGCCGGTGGCGGTGGCGGCGGCGGCGGAACCGGCGGGGGTAGTGGAGATCCGCTGGCACTGGTTTCCGTAACTCCGGAAGACGGGGCGGTTGATGTGGCTCAGCCGGTGGAAATAAAGCTGGTCTTTAGCAAAAATGTGGTACATATGTCTGTACATGATGCCAACGCACAAAAATTTAACCTGACAGATGCGGATGGTGTCATGGTTCCTCTGGAAGTTGTCATGGCCGATGACCAAATTGAACCGGAAAAGCGTGAAGAGGTCATCTTGATACCGAAAGAAGAACTTACTCCTGATACGGTTTATACAATTACTGTTGCTGCGGGTCTGGAGTCGAAAAGCAATACTGTTCTTGAGCAGGACCTGAAACTGACGTTCAGGACCGCTCCCGCAACGGCACCCGTATCCTCAGCTGATACCGACGCAGCACAGAATGAACCGGTAGAAACGCCGCCTTCTTCAGCGCAGCCTGCAACAAGTATTGCAGTGGTTTTGGTAGTAGTCGTCGCTGCAGTTGTGTTTATGTTAGCGAAAAGATTAAGAAGCAATTAAGCAGACGCAATAAGAAATAGATGGAATCATACTCTGTCAACGAATTAGGTGAGGATAATCCGCAGGAGAGGTCTTTTTTTACTTTTAATATTAGTACCGTGTGCTTTTGTGATCTTTTCGCTGACTATCGGCCGTTATCCGTTGCCGCTGTCCGTTATCGCAAAAATAATGTGGTTTCGCCTGTGGGGTCTGGTCGGCCAATTTCCTGATACTTATGAAGTTGTTGTCTGGGATATCCGCTTTCCCAGGGCCCTGCTGGGCGTATTTGTCGGTGCCAGCCTGGCGGTCAGCGGGACGGCATTTCAGGGGTTGTTTCGCAACCCGCTTGTCAGTTCGGGAACACTCGGTGTCAGTGCAGGTGCCGGTTTCGGCGCCTCACTTGCCATCGTGCTTTTCAATAATACTGCTCTTATTTATATTTTTGCGTTTGCGTTCGGAGTTCTGTCTGTGGTGCTCAGTTATCTGATTGGCCGTTTTTACAGCGCTACGCCCACCATTACTCTGGTCCTCGGCGGTATCATTGTTTCTTCAGTGTTTTCAGCGCTCGTTTCCCTGGTCAAGTATGCTGCTGATCCCTATGAACAACTGCCTGCCATTGTTTTCTGGTTAATGGGCAGCCTGGCCTCTGCCCGCTACAGCGACCTGATGGTGGCAGGCATTCCTATGGCCATAGGAATGGCGGGCTTGTTTGCCGTTCGCTGGCAGATTAACGTGCTCTCTATGGGAGACCGTGAAGCCCGCTCCCTGGGTATAAATACATCGGTAGCAAAAGGACTGGTCCTGGCTTGCGCGACGATGGCCACGGCCGGTGCGGTCTGTGTCAGCGGTATTATCGGCTGGGTAGGCCTGGTTATTCCCCATATAGGGCGCATGCTGATCGGCAATGACAATAAACTATTGGTTCCGGTCAGCATTTCCCTGGGTGCCTGTTTCCTGCTGCTGGTGGATATGCTAGCCCGGACCATTTCCGGTTCGGAAATACCTCTGAGTATTTTAACCGCTCTCCTGGGCGGCCCGTTTTTTGTTTACCTGTTAAAGAAAACCAAGGGAGGGGGTTGGTAACCAGTGGCACTGTTGGAAGTCAAAAATTTGTTTTTTAGTTACAGTGATCAGCCCGTCCTGGAAGAAGTCAATTTCAAACTCGGTAAAGGGGAGATATTTTGCCTCTTCGGCCCCAATGGCTGTGGGAAATCAACCCTGTTGGAATGCGTGCTGGGTACGCTGAAAATTTCCAGAGGCTATGTTTATCTTAACGGCAGGGACGTAAGAAACCTGCGCCCTGCCGAAGCAGCCCGTCAAATGGCTTACGTTCCGCAGCTCCACCAGAAAACGTTTCCTTATACGGTTAAAGAGATCGTTTTAATGGGCAGGGCCGCGTATACAGGGATGTTTACATCACCGTCGGAGGAAGATTACGCTGCGGTAGAAGAAGCCATGCAAAAAATCGGTATTCAGAGGCTGAGCGAGAAACCCTATACACAACTGAGCGGTGGGGAACTGCAGTTGGTGATGATAGCCCGGGCCCTGGCGCAGAAGACACCGGTTATGATCATGGATGAACCCACGGCCCACCTGGATTTTCGTCATGAATTGATTATTCTGGAGACTGTGGTGCAACTGGTCAGAGAAACCGGCCTCTCTATTCTGATGGCCACGCATTTCCCCAATCACGCCTTTTTTTTTGATAATAACGATATCCCCACTACGGTGGCCCTGATGAACAGCCGCAGGTTTGCGGCTGTTGGCCGGCCGGAAGAGGTCCTCTCCGAGCAGAGTATGCAGCGGACATTTAATGTTGAAGCCCGTATGGTATCCTACTATCGGGAAGGCAAGAAGGAATTCCGGCAAATCGTAGCTGTCAGGACCAACGGTTTACGTTGATTAAGAAAGAGATTTAGAGATTTAGAAATTTGGAGGATTGAACAATGAAAGCAAGAGCATCCGGTCTTTGCCTGATACTAATCTTTCTTTTGCTTATCTTGCCGGTCTTTCCAGGCTGTACCGGAAAGACAATTGATTCCGAAGCGGTCCAATCTGCAGAAAACCAAACAATACAGGTTACAGATTCCTTCGGGCGTACTGTTGAGGTACCGGCCGGCGTGGAGCGAGTTGCCACCCTGTATGCCTTTACCGGACATGTGACGACGCTGCTTGGTAAAGGTGAGCTGATTGTTGCCGTAAACCGCGGCCTTAAGCGGGACATTCTCTTTAACCGCATTAACCCGGTGATTGCCGCTGCAGTTATGCCTGTTGCTGCAGATAAAGTCAATATAGAAGAACTGCTGAGAGCCGAACCTGACCTGGTTTTTGTACAGGGCAGCGTGTTTCGGGATGAAAAGGAAAGGGAAAAGCTGGATAAAACCAAAATTCCTTATCTGGCGGTGGAATTTAACGGTATTGAAGAGCAGATCAGCACTATTGAAGCGATCGGAAAGGCTTTGGGTGCCTCTGATACCGCTTCCCGTTACCTGGATTACTACCGGGGGGTTCTGGATCTGGTCCAAAAGCGGGTCGCAGATATCCCTGAAAGCGAAAAAATTCGTATTTACCATTCCATCAATGAGGCGACCCGCACCTATGGCCGGGATAATCTGGCCGCGGACTGGACAACTATGGCAGGGGTAATTAACGTATCCCTGGACCAGGAACTCCGCCTCCTGAACAATAATTATTTTGCCGGTCTGGAACAGATCCTGCTCTGGGACCCCGAACTTATCCTGGTCAACGAGGACGGAGTCGCGGACTATATTTTGACCAACATACAGTGGTCACCCTTACAGGCGGTAAAAAACGACCGGATCCATCAGATGCCTGTGGGCGTTTCCCGCTGGGGGCATCCGGGTTCACTGGAAACACCTCTGGGTATTCTTTGGGCCTCCAAGTTGTTTTATCCGGAACTCTTTGCGGATATTGATATATCAGCGGAAACACGTAAAATATACCGGGATTTTTTTGGCTATGACCTGAGCGATGAGGAACTGGAAAGCATGTTGAGCGGCAGAGGTATGCGGGAGGCAAAATAGTATCCGCCCGGCGGATAAACACCAGGAAAGAGGGTTTGACTGTGAAACTGCTTATATGTATTGACGATACCGATAATCTCGAATCCAGGGGAACCGGAGCGGTAGCTGAAGGAATAAAAGACCTGATTACGGAAAACGGGTTCGGCAGATGCATCTTTACGACAAGGCATCAGCTGCTCCTGCATAAAGATATTCCCTATACTTCCCATAACAGCTCCATGTGTTTTGAATGCGATATTAAGGATGATATCTACAGTGCCGTGGAAAAAGCGGCCACAGAGTACTTGCGCAGGGAAAGCGCCGAAGGCTCCGATCCGGGGATTTGTATCGCTAAAAGAAGAGAAGAATTAAATGAAGCTGTTCTGGTTGAATTTGGCTTAAGGGCTAAAAGACAGCTTTTAACAAAGGAAGATGCCTACAGCATAGCGGCACACGCGGATGTTTATTTAAAGGAGGTGGGTGGGACAGGCCAGGGAGTTATCGGAGCGTTGGCCGGTGTGGGGCTGCGGCTTGACGGCAATGACGGTGAAGTTAAAGGCGGAGTTGATCAATTCCGTAAAGGGGAGACCTATACGGTGGAGCAATTGCTTTCCAACCGCGCCATAGAAGCGGTTTATGACGGCAAGTTGAATTCCCTGGCCGGCGATCAGGCGGTCTTTATTACATGGAAGGCAAAACCGGTCATAGTCAATAAAAGACCGGTAATGGTGGTTGCCTGGGATGAAGAGGCACAAATTTGGAGAAGCATGTACAAAAAGGAAATGCGTGCCTTTGGTGATGAGTGTACATACAAAAAGGCGTGTCAGGCTTTTACATTTGATGTGGAGGAGGAATTAGTAGATGATGATGAACGCTCGTGTCTAAACTGCCGTTACAGGAGATGGACGGATAAATCCTTTTCCTGCGGTTATATAGGATGACTTAAGGGTGACATTGGAGCTGATCCTTTCTGATGCGGATGCGGTTATCAAACAGGATAGGTTTTGTAGGTTGTAAAAAAGGGTTTACATTCATTATGTCATTATTGGCACAATAAAGGTTTTATTATCATAGAAAAGGGATGAATCAGATGAAAAGAATAATTACATTTGCAGTTTTGTTCATGGTTATATGCTTAGGATATGCTGTTACCGGCTGGGCCGCGGGGGAAGGTTCGGGAGGAGGTGCAGGCAGTCCGCTTGCTATTGTTTCATCTACGGTCAGTAACGGGGAAGCGGGCGTCAATTTAGACCGGGAGATTAAATTTGTTTTCAGTAAAAATATTGCTAATATCAGTGTCGCAGAAAACAATCATAACTGTTTTTCCATGACGGATTCAAGCGGCAATATGGTTCCCATTGAGGTTATTACCTTTGACGATCAGCTTGAAAGCGAGAAGAAGAATGATCTTATCGTTAAGCCTGAAGCTCTGCTGGAGGGGGAGCAATATACCATTACTATCAGTCCCGATTTGCAGGCAAAAAACGGTGATAAATTAGGCGAGGAGGTTACATACACTTTTTCTACGATCGGATATGTTTCAGCAGACGCCGGCAGTTCATCGCAATTATGGATTTATCTTGTTGTCATAGCCGTAATTATTGTTGCAGCATTTATCTTGATCAAAGGTAAGAAGAATGCTCAATAAAAGATATTTAAAGGTACTTACTTCGGCATGTATTATTTTGCCCGTTGTTTTTATTCTCATTTCATTATTTATCGGCAGGTATGATTTGGGAATTAAAGATATTTTTACTATACTGGTCAACGGACAAAACTGGAGTTTAGATCCCGAACATGCCATAGAATATTCCCTGGTTTATGAAATCAGGCTGCCAAGGGCTTTACTGGCCTTTATTGTGGGAGGGGCGTTGTCGATCAGCGGCGGCGCCTTGCAGGGAATGTTCAGAAATCCGCTGGTTGATTCCGGTATGCTGGGGGTCAGCGCAGGTGCAGGCTTTGGAGCTTGCCTGGGCATCATTTTCTTCCATAATAATTTTATGATCTATACCCTGGCTTTTCTGTTTGGTATAATTGCCGTTCTTTTAAGCTTTATTATTGGGAAAATATATGATTCCGCGCCGACGGTAACTCTGGTTCTGGGCGGGGTAGTCATATCGGCCATTTTCAGCGCTTTGATATCTTTTATGAAATATGTTGCAGACCCGTTGGAGAAACTCCCGACCATTACCTTTTGGCTTATGGGCAGTTTAAGCAGGGCCAATTTTCAGGATACGGCTATTGCCCTCATTCCTATTGCGGTTGGTGCCCTCGGTATTATGCTTGTTCGCTGGCAGATCAATGTGCTTTCCCTGGGTGATAGAGAGGCGGGAACATTAGGTGTTAATACAGGTTTATGCCGGGCCATCGTAATTGTCTGCACATCGATCGCTACTGCGGGTGCTGTTTGTGTGAGCGGGACAATCGGCTGGGTCGGTTTAATTATTCCCCACATTGTAAGAATGATCGTCGGCAACGATAACCGTGTTTTATTACCGGTCTGTTTGTCTGTGGGAGGCTGTTTCCTCTTAATTGTCGACCTGATTGCCCGTAGCATTGTCAGCACGGAGATCCCCCTCGGCGTTCTGACGGCGATGGTGGGAGGACCGTTTTTCATTGTGATCTTGAAAAGAACGAAGGGAGGCGGAAGCTGGTAATGACTGTCCTGCAGGTTGAAAACCTGTCCTTTAGTTATCAGGAAAAAAAAGTTTTAAATGGAGTAAGTTTTTCTGTCGAACAAGGTGAAATTTTTTGTGTTTTTGGTTCCAACGGGTGCGGCAAAACAACGATGCTGGACTGTATACTCGGCCTGAACAAGTCCGAAGGAGGAAACGTATTCATTGATGGTGATAATCTGCTGGAGATGTCTCCGGCCCGCAAGGCGCAAAAGATTGCCTATGTATCCCAGAAAAGCGACCGGACTTTTCCCTATTCAGTGTTGGAAATCGTTTTAATGGGCAGGACGGCCTATTCCGGGATGTTTTCATCTCCGGGCCAGGATGATGTGGAAGTTGCCGAGAAGGCCCTTAGCAGTGTAGGGATGTCCAATTTTAGAGACCGGGTTTATACAAAATTGAGCGGTGGAGAAGCACAACTGGTCAAAATTGCCCGGGCTATTGCCCAGGATACCAAATTGATTATCTTTGATGAACCGACCTCCCACCTTGATTTCCGGCATGAACTGAATGTCATAAAATACATTGCCAAAATAATCCGGGATAAGAATATCTCCGTTGTGATGGCTACCCATTTCCCTAACCATGCCTATTTTTTCGAAAGCTACGGATTGCCGACCCGGGTAGCATTAATGGAAAACGGGATGTTCGGTGCGGTAGGGCTGCCTTCAGAGGTTTTGAACCGGGAGAATATGGCCGATATCTTTAAAATCAGAACCAAGAATTTTCGAGACTGTGAAGGGGACAGGGTTCTTAATTTTGTTGTGCCCATAGATTTTTGTGCAGGAGGGGAATGGCAGAGTGAATAAAAAAATTTTTGTGCTGTTTGCAGTATTTTTTTTCTTAGCATCTTTTTGGGCCGGTTGTGCAAAGAAAACTGCGGCAGACTTAACACCTGAAGAAGGTTATATCATTGTTACCGACTACCTGGGGAAAAAAGTGAAAATAAAAGAAAACCCGGACTATATCGGCAGTATCTTTGCTGTTGCCAGCCATGTACTGGCTATGTATGGAGATGTGGAGAAGATTGTGGCCATTTCTGAGGGTAACACGAGGGATTATCTATTTTGTGAAATATATCCGCAAATATTAAGAGCCAGAATAGTCAAAGGCAGCAATACGCTTAATATTGAAGAGCTGGCGAAACAGCCCAGACCGGAAGTGTTGATTTTGAATCCTGAAGTAACGCTCGATGAAAGCATGATGAAACAACTGGATAAGTTCGGGATACCTATTGTGACAATAGCTTATGATAACGTGGAGCAGCAGCAGCAGATTATGGAGTTGCTGGGGACAATTACCGGCAGAGAGAAAGAAGCTGCCGCTTATAACGAGTACTACAGAAATATTGTTGAGCTGGTCACTTCCCGCACGGCAGAGATTCCTGAAGGGGAAAGAAAAACAGTATATCATGCTATCAACGAATTGTTAAGAACAGACCAGGCTGATACACTGTCGGAAGATTGGCTTAACCTGGTTGGTGTTGAGAATGTAGCTTTTTCAGGTGAAGAGAGAGAATCCATCGGTACTAATAAGAGCTATCTATCGCTGGAAGAATTATTACAAAGAAATCCGGAGTACATGATCATAAACGGCGGAGATGTGCTCGACTATATTGAGGCCAGCCCGCAGCTCCACAATCTCAAGGCTTACCGGGAAGGCAATATTTATCTGTTGCCTTTGGGAGTTTCCAGATGGGGCCATCCTTATTCTATAGAAACACCGCTGGCTATCCTCTGGACGGCCAAAACAATTTATCCTGAATTATTTACGGATGTGGATATGGAAAAGGAAACAAAGGATTTCTATCTAAACTTTTTCGATTACGAACTCTCAGATAGTCAAGTTGCCAAAATATTGTCCGGCAGGGGGTATAAGGATATAAAGGGTTCAGGTGAATCCGGTATCTGAGGTGAGTAATCAGCAATGCCGCGGCACGGGACGGTCTGAGCGGGTAGTTCGGCGTATACGAAAGCTAAGAGGAATTTGCGAAGCTGTGGGGACGGTTTAAAATTATTACCGGTGTGAAGCTAAGGACTTGGGGAGATCCTGGTGGTATTCAAGGTGAAAGGGGATAGGCCTGTGTATGATGTTATAGTGATCGGCGCAGGGGTAACGGGAGGCTTTGTGGCCCGGGAACTGCTGCGCTATAAGTTAAAGGTTGCCCTGCTGGAGAAGAACAACGATGTCTGCTGCGAGGTTACCAGGGCCAACACAGCTATCGTGCATAGCGGCTACAGCGCCAAGCCGGGCGCGTTGAAGGCCGGAATGACGGTCCGTGCCAATGAAAATTTTCATCATGTTTGCGAAGAGCTGCAGGTAGAATTTAAGCGCACAGGATCGTTGATGATTGCCATTGGGGAATACGGTCTAGAAAAAATCTATCAGAAACTAAAAAGGGGCAAGAAAAACGGTGTAAAGGGGATGAAGATACTTAACCGGGAAGAGACCCTGGCTCTGGAGCCGAACATTAATCCGGAGATTGTTATGTCTCTTTTTGTTCCGTCGACAGGTGTTGTCAATCCCTGGGAATTTGGACTTGCCGCCGTAGAAAATGCAGTGGATAACGGAGCGGAACTTTTTTTAAACACCAGAGTTACAGGTCTGGAAAAAAAGAGCGGTCTCTATTCTGTAAAGACTGATAACGGCGTGTTTACCGCCAAATACGTCGTTAATTGTGCAGGACTTTATGCGGACGAAATCAGTGAAATGGTCGCAGAGCCGTTCTTTAAAATAGTTCCCAGACGGGGTGAATACTTTGTTTTGGATACCGATGCCGGAGACCATGTGGGCAGAGTCATCTTTCAGGCCAGGGAGGACGACACAAAGGGCTGTATTGTCACCCCCACGGTGCACGGAAATATTCTGGTAGGTCCCAGCGCAGAGGATCTGCAAGATAAGGACGATAATGCCACGACACAAGAACGAATGGATTTAATTAAAAGTGTCATCCAAAGAAGTGTTGTCGGAATTCCCTATAATCATGTCATTCGCTCCTTTGCAGGAATTCGCCCCAGGCCGAACTGGGTCTCCCAAAACCCTGAGACAGGCGATCTTGAATGCTACGAAGACGATGTGAAAGATTTTATCCTGGGTGAGCCCGAGGGTTGTGAAAATTTTTTTAACGTTGCCGGTATTAAATCGCCCGGCCTGACCTGTGCGCAGGAAATCGGAGACTATATGGCGGGACTGGTAATCGCCAAGATGCAAAATCCCCAGCTTAATGAGCGGTTTAACCCCTGCCGTCCAAAGAAAGTCCGTTTTGCTCAAATGTCGTTAGAGGAGCAACAGCAGTTGGTAAGGCAAGACAGGCGTTACGGTAAAATAGTCTGCCGCTGCAAAAAAGTAACCGAGGCTGAAGTAGTTGATGCCATTTGGAGAAATGCCGGTGCGAGAACGGTCGACGGGGTTAAAAGAAGGGCGGGAACAGGCCTGGGACGTTGTCAGGGCGGCTTTTGCACTGAGGAAATATTAAAGATCCTCTCCAGAGAATTAGGCAAACCCCTTGAGGAAATAGAGAAGGACGGCAGCGGTTCTTATGTGGTCAGCGGACGATTAAAATAAAGAATAAGATTTCTTTCTTTATACGGAGGAAGTAAAATCAATGAAAAAATACAGCCTTATCGTGGTCGGCGGAGGCCCGGCAGGTCTTGCCGCTGCCGTTTCGGCCAGTGAAACCGGGATCGACAGGATCTTAATTTTAGAGCGGGGCCGCCGGTTGGGCGGTATCTTGAATCAGTGCATACATAACGGCTTTGGTATCCACTATTTTGACAAGGAGCTAACCGGCCCGGAGTATGCCAACCGGTTTATTAAACTGGTCAAAAGGCGCGGGATAGAATATAAAACGGAGACAACGGTGCTTGATATCACCGGCAATAAAACAGTTGTCTCCATCAATCAGGAAGACGGTTTAATGGAATTGCAAACAGATGCCGTTATCTTTGCCATGGGTTGCCGTGAGCGGCCCAGGGGCGCGGTAACCATCCCCGGGACAAGACCGGCCGGTATAATTACCGCGGGTGCAGCCCAAAAGATGATCAATATAAACGGTTATCATGTAGGCGAGAGGATTATTATTCTCGGCTCGGGCGACATAGGCCTGATCATGGCCAGGCGGCTGACCCTGGAGGGCAAAAAGGTCCTTGCCGTGGTGGAAAGAATGCCCCATTCCAACGGGCTGGCGAGAAACATAATCCAGTGCCTGGAAGATTTTGATATTCCGCTGCTCCTTTCCCATACCATAACCGAAATAAGGGGCAAAAACAGGGTAAGCAGCGTGATGGTCAGTGCGGTGGACGAACAATATCAACCCATTAAGGGCAGCGAAAGAGAGTATGAATGCGATACTGTCCTGATGTCGGTGGGTCTTATTCCGGAGATTGAACTGGGCAAAAGAGCTAATATGCTTTTGGACCCCCGCACAAACGGACCTCTGGTTGACGATGCCATGCAAACCAGCATTGAGTGGGTCTTTGCCTGCGGCAATGTTCTCCATGTGCACGATCTGGTGGATTATGTCACTCTGGAAAGCCGAAAAACGGGAAAGGCTGCCGCGCATTATATTTTGCAAAGGGGGACTGCGGAGCATTATGCCGGTGTCACTTATGCCGCCCCTATTTCCTATATTGTTCCGCAAAAAGTTGCCCTGGGGGAAGGACAGGCTGAACTGTTTTTTAGAACAGACAGGGTTGTCACCAATGCTGAGGTAGTGGTGGCCGGCGGGCAGGGGGAGATAAACCGGATTAAAGCCGCGCGCATTAATCCCAGTGAAATGCAAAGGCTTGTCATCAACAAAGAAAAGATAAACGGGCTGAAGCCCGTTCTTGAGATCAGTATTGAAGGGGTATCGTAAAATGACCGATTTAAGAAAAACGATCGTCTGTATTCGCTGTCCCCTGGGGTGCGAAATAGTTGCAGAGAAAAGGGAAGACATCTATAAGATACAAAATAACAAATGTACAAAGGGTTGGGATTATGCCTTTTCAGAACTGACCAATCCCGTCAGATATGTTACTTCCACCATAGCCATAGACCACAATTCTGCCCATCGCCTGCCTGTCAGGACCAGCCTTCCTGTTCCTAAAGATAAAATGTTTGCCGTAATGAGCGCAATTAAACTGGTGGAGGTAACAACTCCTGTTCATGAGGGGCAGATACTGATAAAAAATGTAGCCGGTACTGAAGCGGATATCATCGCCTCCGGCTGTTCTTCTTGAAGAAGATTGGGGTTCAAGCCGACAGGAGTTACATTGCAAACTTAAATGGGATAGAGCTTAACTTTAATTGATAAATAACTGCGAGGTGATTATGGTGTTTTCTAAAACCGGAAGAATAACAGCAACAGTGGCGGCAGCCGCAGTATTATTTTTCATTTTCATACTGCCTGCCTTTGCTTATGCGGATATAACCTTAAATCTCAGCAAGAGCACAGCAGCAGCAGGAGATATCGCTACTGCCTCCGGGACAACGGTCCCTAACAGCTGGGTTCCCCTTAAGGTTTTAGATAAAGATAGTAATATTATCCTTTTTGATACGACTAAAGCAGATTCTGACGGCAACTATCGTATTGACTTTAAGGTACCCGAAGCAGTAGAAGGAGTTTTAACCGTAGTAGTCGGAGAAGGCGGCAATGTGGTCAATGCTCTTTTAACAGTGGGTACAGACACAGACACGACGCCAGCCGACTTAACGGCACCGACCTGGAGCAGTCCGGATATAACTGCGGGCAGTGTAACTGCGGGCAGTCTGACCCTGACCTGGAGCGCGGCCACGGATAACGTGGGTGTAACCGGCTACAGAATCTACAGCGGAACAACCCTTCTTACGGAGAGTCCGGTGACCGGCACCAGCTACAATGTTACGGGTCTGACCGCGGGGACAGGCTATACCTTTAAAGTGGAAGCAGGGGATGCGGCCGGTAACTGGAGCATCAACGGTCCCAGTACCACAGTGACCACTTTATCTGAGGTATCTCCCGGAAGCGGTGGACCTGGCGGCAGCAATGTAGTCTCGGAAACCCCGCAAGCCGTTACCTCCGCCACCGGAGCGGCCACAGTGACGCCCAGCGCAGGCGGTACCGTCAGCCTGGGCAGTGAAGCTGCCGTTGAAGTGCCTGCAAACGCACTGGCAGGAACCGGTGCAGTGGAAATAAAAGTACGGAAAGTAACCACCTCTCCCGCCGTGCCTGCAGGCTTTAAACTGGCCGGCAGCGTATACGAATTCAGTGTGGGAGGCAAGAACAGTTACAACTTTAACAGGAACGTGACCATCAAACTCAGCTTTGATCCCGGCGCCCTCAGTGCAGACGAAACTGCGGCAATCTACTACTATGATGAAACCCTGGACCAGTGGGTCAATATCGGCGGAACCGTATCCGGCAATACCGTAACCGTTCAGGTGAACCACTTTACCAAATTTGCCGTAATGACCGTCAAGAAGGAAGAAACTGAGCCAACCGGGACAACGGCTTCCACATTAAACGATATCACCGGTCACTGGGCAATGAACAATATCAACAAAATGGTAGCTCTGGGCTCCATCAGCGGTTATCCCGACGGAAGCTTCAAACCGGATAAAACTGTCAGCCGGGCAGAATTTGCCACCGTGCTGGTCAAGGCATTTCAGCTGTCTTCTCAGACCGGGAAAGCATTTGCAGATACAGCCGGGCACTGGGCAAAGGATATCATAGCTACAGCAGCATATTACGGTATTGTCAGCGGATATGATGCCGATACATTTGGACCGGATAATCCTGTTACCCGTGAACAGATGGCGGCAATGATTATGAAAGCGGCCGGACTGACTCCGGTAACGGAAGAACTTACATTTTTCGACAGCGATAGCATCTCGGGCTGGGCCAGAAGTTCCATGGCCGCGGCTGTGAAGAACGGGATCATTAACGGATATCCCGACAACACCGTCCGGCCCCAGGGCAACGCCACCAGAGCAGAGGCTGTTACGGTCATTATGAATGCGTTACCGGGTGAATAGTGAAAAAAGAATTAAAGTAAATGAAATGAATCAAATTTGCAGGGGGGTACTGGAGCAGAAGAATCTGCTCCAGTACCCCCCTGCATTTGTTTGGACCTGGGGAAAAGAATGGGTAAATTGGTAAGAATTTCTTGACAGCCGCATACATTATCTGTTATATTTATTATGTCTTATTTGACTTAATGAAACCTGGCGTATTCTTCCCCAAAGGGGGCATGCCCATAAATCTAAAAAACGAAAACATCTGATGTGTCCGTAGGGAAAGTAAGAGTTAATTAAGAAAGGAGTGTTTATTATTATGGTTATGAAAAACGAGTTTAGAATTTCTAAAACTATGGTGGGTTTGATACTGGGACTGATCATGGGATTTTGCGTGCTGGTAATGCCCGGGATAGCCGGCGCATATCAGATTGAAGTATCAGGTGATGGGGTAAATAGCCCGACGACTTTGTATCAGGTTGACTTGGAGACCATGGACCAGGAGGAGCAGATATTCAGTACGAATAACACCTGGCCTACTAAAAAGTGGTATGTGGGTGAGGGCCCCACTCTGATGGATATTTTAGACGCGGCCGGCGGACTTACGCAAGATGCCACGCTGATCAAATTTACCGCGACGGACAATTTTAATATTACCTTGACCAAGGAAGAACTGTTGGATGCTACCCGCTATTACTATCCCGGGTTGAAGGAGAATCATCCATATTATGGCGAGATTGCAGGTTCAACGGATGATGCTGAAGAAGTGGTCCCAATTATAGCCCTGCAAAGTGCGAATAGTGATGATTTTGAGGATATGACTGCTTCCCAAGCGCCGCATTTGTTGTTTGGACAGCGCTATGTAACCGAACAGACTAATAACTTGTTTGCTAAATGGATAAATAAAATTGAAGTGTTCACCACTACTCCTCAAACATGGGCTGATCCGACAGCATCAATATCTAGTGGAACAATCATTACATCAGGAACAGAAGTAACGCTAAGTGCTACTTATAATGATGCCGATAAGGTTTATTATACTACCGACGGCAGCACTCCTTCTATCGCAAGTGATATGTATAACTGGATTGCCTACCGCTGGTGGACTTCCCGATCGGATGTCTTGGATGAAATCAATCATCCCATTGAAATCACAGGGACTGTCGGGCAATCCAAAACAATAAAAGCATTAGTTATTGGTCCGGGTAAGTATGACAGTAGCATTGCAACTTTTACCTACACTATTGGTAACGCGTCGCCGACTCTGACGGCTGATACCACAAATAACTCCGTCGGGCAGGCCATCGATATTACCTTTACTGATGATTCTAGCTGGCGCAGCGCCATTACCGATGTAACTGTAAATGAGAGTTCTATTGCAGGCCATTATACGGTTACGGCAGGCAACCTCCACATTGACAACACCGTATTCACCAGTGCCGATACCTATTCAGTTGTGGTTACTGCCACCAACTATACAAATGCCGAAGTAAATCAAGTTATAGTCCCTTAATGACTGTTTCTGATACCGATTCTTCATTCGTTGTTCCCGCTACCGGCTGTAAAAAAGCCTGTATAAATCATATGACAACAACAAGTGTGCAATAGGGTCTGCGCGGATAGTAAACAAATCTATATATTAACGAGGAAGGCGGCGCCACAGTTGACATGTAATGTCAGTGTGGCTGCTGCTGTAATTACAGGGTTAACATTTTTATCCTGAACAAGAAAAATTTATTAATCTTTAAATAAATTATTTTAAAAAATTATAAGGAGGAGAGGTGATAAGAATTGCTAATTATGGTTAAGAAAAACGGGTTTAGAAAGTTGTTAATGATAAGTTTTATACTTATCCTGATCATGGGATTTGGCGGGCTGATAATGCCCGGAACAGCCGGCGCTCAATCTGATTCGGTGACCATAACCGGTAATGGGTTAGTATCGACGACCCCGACTACTTTAACCCGTGCTCAATTGGAGGACATGCCCCAGGTGCAGGCCTGTTATAGTTCGATTAACACCTGGCCTACTAAGAAGTGGTATGTTGGTGTGGGTGTCCCCCTGACGGATATTTTAACCGCGGCCGGCGGAATTAAGCCCGAGGCCAAGATGATTAAAGTTACGGCAACTGACGGTTATGGGATGTGGTTTACCGTGCAAGAACTGCTGAATGAGCCCCGCTATTACTATCCCGGGCTGAAAGATAATGATGCATATCTTGGCAATATACCGGGTTCACCGGATGGGGCAATAGAGGTGGCCCCTATGCTAGCCTTGCGAAGTGCCAATAGTGATAATTTTGACTATATGAATACTTCCGAATCGTTACATTTGTTGTTAGGGCAGCGGTGGGTCACCGAACAAACCAACCACAAGTTTGTCAAATATGCAACAACCATTGAAGTGACCACCGATACTCCGGCACAATGGGCTGCTCCAACAGCATCGGTACTTAGCGGAACCGTTGCAGAGGGAACCGAGGTAGCGTTAAGTAATCAGTTTAATGATGACGATAAAATTTATTATACAACTGACGGCAGCGACCCCACTGTTCAGAGTCTTATATATAACTGGATCGCCGCGCGCTGGTGGGCTTCCAGGGCGGATGATTTGGCTGACGTAAACCACCCGATTGTTGTAAACCGGTCCATGACTATCAAAGCGAAAACCATCGGCTTCGGCAGGACGGATAGCGATATAGTTACTTATGACTACCAAGTTATGATCAAAGGAGATATCGATAATAATGAAGCAGTAAACATTTTGGATTTAGTAAAAGCGATTAACTTCATTAAAGGCACAGCCACACCTACTGCTGAACAAATGTTTGCTGCAGACATGGACGATAATGGAACAATCAATATCTTAGATCTGGTAAGGATAATCAACAAAATTCGCGGACAGGGTTAGTGAATTATTTGAATACTTACTTAATGGAGGAGGATAAGATTAATGTCTTTTAGTAAGAACAAAATGCTAAACATGGTATTAAACATGTTTCTTAGTATCGCCATAATATTTTGCACATCTTTTGGCATGGGACTGATTCAACCGGCTGAAGCATTGGCGGAAGGGGTTCCGGCACTGACTGCAGGAACTGTTACAGCGGCGCCCGGAGAAGTGATTAATGTCCCCATTAACTTGACAAGTTCGGGAGAGGTAGTTGCTTTAGAGTTTAAACTAAGCTATGATCACAGCTTGTTAACTTACAATCAAACAACTTTAGGAAGCGGAGCGGACGGCTTTACTATTTTTGACTATATATCAGGAAGTAACGAAGCAGTAGGTCTCTACAATATGGATAACTCTCCGTTTCCCGGCGGAACGGACAGCACAATAGCATTAATGCAGTTTACGGTATCAAGTACGGCAAGCTCCGGAGCATCTTGTGTATTAGGTCTGAATGAAGTAACACTTTCCGATGCCCAGGGAGATGAGATAACATCAAAAACAGTAAACAACGGGCAATTCAGTGTCAGTATATCGGGGCAAGAAAAAACAGTGACAGGCGTGGCAACGCTCAGCGCCATTACTGTTGCAAACGGTACAACGCCGGCAAATATCGGATTGCCGGGTACGGTACAAGCGACCCTTAGTGATAGTACAACACAAAATATCGATGTGACCTGGGACGGCGGTACTCCTGAGTACAGTGCCGATACAGCCGGGACATACACATTCATTGGTACGCTGGTAAATTTGCCGAGCGGCGTGACCAATCCCGCCGGCGTAACGGCGACAGTGGATGTAATAGTATCAGACGCAGGTGGGGTAGTTCTGATCAGCATTGAAATTACAACCCCGGCAACTAAGTTGACTTATGAAGCGGGAGAACCACTGGACCTAAGCGGCCTGGTTGTTACCGGAACCTACAGTGACGACAGCACGAAAGTGGAAACAGTCACAGCAGATAATGTGACGGGTTTTGACAGTACATTAATAGCAACAGACCAGGTTCTGACTATTAACGTGGGCGGGAAGACGACGACTTATGTCGTACAGATAGTAGAAGCTACGGCACAAACTGACTACACTTACACTGTAACGGATGGCCAAGCCCAGATTACAGGGTATAGCGGTTCCGGCGGAGATGTAGTAATACCGGGTAACTTAAATGGAGTTCCTGTAACAAGTATCGGCTACAATGCTTTTTCCAATCACACAAGCATAACAAGTGTCAGCATTTCGCAAGGGGTAACCAGCATTGGGAACTCTGCGTTTTATGGTTGCAGCAATCTGAGTTCGGTAAGTTTCCCCGGCAGTGTTGCCGGCATGGGCAGCAACGTGTTTTCTGGTTGCAGCAGTTTGACTGCAATTAATGTAAGCTCAGACAACCAAAATTATGCAAGTGAGGAGGGAGTATTGTTCAATAATCCTAAAACAATACTTGTATTGTATCCGTTTGGGAAAACCGACGCATCATATACTGTGCCCGTCAGTGTCACCGGCATTGGCGAAAAAGCGTTTGGCAGTTGCAGCAATCTGAGCTCAATAACCATCCCCGGCAGCGTCACCGGCATTGGGGAATTTGCGTTTACTGACTGCAGCAGCCTGAGCTCGCTAACCATCCCCGACAGTGTAACGAGCATTGGGAACTCTGCGTTTTATGGTTGCAGCAGCCTGAGCTCGGTAAACATTCCTGAAGGAGTCACAGTTCTTAATGGTACGTTGTTTAGAAATTGCACCAGTCTGACGACGCTAACCATCCCCAACAGTGTCACCAGCATTGAGAATAGTACGTTTTATGGTTGCAGCAGCCTGAGTTCATTAACCATCCCCGACAGTGTCACGAGCATCGGGAGCAGTGTGTTTAGAGATTGCAGCAGCCTGAGTTCACTAACCATCCCCGACAGTGTAACGAGCATCGGGAGCAGTGTGTTTAGAGATTGCACAGGTCTGACGACGCTAACCATCCCCGCCAGTGTAACGAGCATTGGGAGCAGTGCGTTTTATGGTTGCAGCAATCTGAGCTTGGTAAACATTCCTGAAGGGTTCACCAGCATTGAGAATAGTACATTTTATGGTTGCAGCAGCCTGAGCTCGCTAACCATCCCCGACAGTGTCACGAGCATTGGGAGCAGTGTGTTTAGAGATTGCACAGGTCTGACGACGCTAACCATCCCCGCCAGTGTAACGAGCATTGGGAACAGTTTGTTTGATGGTTGCAGCAATCTGAGCTTGGTAAACATTCCTGAAGGAATCACGAGCATTGGGACGTATGCGTTTAGAGATTGCATTAGCCTGAGTTCGCTAACCATCCCCGACAGTGTTACCAGTATTGGGGGCTATACGTTTGATGGTTGCAGCAGCCTGACGACGCTAACCATCCCCGCCAGTGTCACGAGCATCGGGAGCAGTGCGTTTGCTAATTGCATTAGCCTGAGCTCGCTAACCATCCCCGGCAGCGTCACCAGCATTAAGAACTTTATGTTTGATGGTTGCAGCAGCCTGAGTTCGCTAACCATCCCCGACAGTGTCACGAGCATTGGAATGAATGCGTTTTCTAATTGCACCAGTCTGAGCTCGCTAACTATTCCCGCCAGTGTTACCAGCATTGGCAGGGACGCGTTTTTAAATAGCAGTAACTTAACCATATACGGTTATGCCGAATCCTATGCAGCGACCTATGCAGCCGAAAATAGTATTCCGTTTTTAGCTATAAGCGTAATACTAGCTGCCGATACTACCGATAACGAAGTGGGACAGGCCGTAGATATTACCTTTACTGACGATGCCGCCTGGCGCGACGCCATTACCGATATTACCGTCAATGGGACATCCATCGCCGGCAAATACACCGTGTCTGACGGAATGATTACCATCGCCGCAGATGTATTTACTGCTGCCGGTGATTATGAGGTAGTGGTGAAAGCAACCGGTTATTCTGATGTCGGCGTGATCCAGACTATAAATTCAACCTCCGTTGATACTCCTAAATATACATTATCGGTTGTGGCTGATTCAGTTTATACTCCGGGGACAAACGAGCACGGAATAAATACTATGACCGTAAATAATGGCATGTCAGGACTTAAGTACTTTGCGGTTGGCGTCACAGCGCTGATCTCCCACGAAGGGAGTGAAACAGTGGTATTTACCCATACCAGAAACGGCGTACAGCTTTCTGTTAATGCCACCAGAACTGATTTTGACCAAGTCAATTCTGCTCAAGCAGGGTTCAATGTCCTGCAAGGCGATGTGATCAAGGCTTTCATTGTTGATGATTTAACTAATGCTATAGACGTCAACCCCGTGATATTACAATAATCTCATATTCTCCAGGCTCTGTTGGATGGATGAAAAAACAAGAAAGTTATTTTCAGTAAACGAAAGAAAAACCCCCCAGGCGATTGCTCTCCAGCAGCGCACTATTATAAAAAAGCGTGGTGACAATTTCTCACGCTTTTTTCCTGCTAGCGGGGTCCGGTATGTTTTTGTCACCAAGCTAAGCAAAGGGAAATTTATTTTCCCTTATTACAGTGATTAATAGGGAGTGAGCTCAATGTCCAAGAGATTATTGGTAATTATTATGACCATTTTGTTAACCATTTTAATTTTTGCTCCGTTTGCTTCGGCTGCTGACGTTACCCTGACTTTGAGTACCGAAATTGCAATAGTCGGAGATAGCATAACCGCTGCCGGAACGGCAGATGCCGACACCTGGGTCTCCATTAAAGTATTGAATGAGGATCAGAACATAGTCTTCTTTGATGCGGTAAAAGCGGGGGCTGATGGGTGCTATACGAAAACTTTCCCGGTACCTGACGTCGCTGAAGGAATACTGACGATAGTCGCAGGATACGGTGACAATGTCGCCGTCCGGACTTTAACCATAGGAACACCGACGAGTCAGGTCAGTTTAAATTTGAGCGCGTATACAGGTTTGGTCGGAGATAGCATAACCGCCACCGGAACAGCAGATGCCGACACCTGGGTCTCCATTAAAGTATTGGATGAGGATCAGAACATAGTATTTTTTGATGCGGTAAAAGCGGAAAATGATGGCAACTACAGTATAACTTTCACAATACCCGATGTGCCGGCAGGTATTTTGCATGTTATCGCGGGATATGGTCCTGTTGTTGCTACTAAAAACCTGACTGTCTCAGAAGAAGGGGCTGTTGACGAATGTTTTATTGCTACGGCAGCCTTTGGTTCGAAATTTGAGCCATCTGTTGCCCTGTTACGGGCATTCCGTGACAAGTATTTGCTTTCAAATACGTATGGAAATGCTTTCGTCAATTTCTATTACCAAAATTCGCCTCCTATTGCCGCATATATTGCCGATAATGATACTTTAAAGTTAGGGGTCAGAGTGATTCTGGCACCCATTATCGGGATAGTTTATCTTCTGTTCCATCCGGTAATGATGAGTATCGTTGTCGGGTTAATCCTGTTAATCAGTATGATAGGAATTATGAAAAAGCGGCAATTATCAATAAGGCAATAGGAAAGGATGACGGCATGTGCCGGACGGTAAAAAAAGGGATGATTAGAAAAAGTTTTTTAATGAAGTTCTGTATTCTTTTCCTTACCTTATTAGTATTTACTTCTGTCGCTTTGGCTGAAGGGGGAGAGCAATCATCCTCCCAGGAAATAGAAGGTCAAAAACCTTTGGGATTTATAGCAATATCCCTGATGGACGGAGAAAGAGTGCAGGGCGCCGACAATTTGCCCGCGAAACCGAAGCAACAAGAGACTGCCGCAAGTGCCGGTGGGGATAATGACGGAGAAGCTCCGGTATCCCCGCAACAAATGGAGCCGGAGAATTATGCAAATGCCGGAATAAAACTAAATTTCATTGATTGGATAACTATTTTGGTTATAGCATTAATTCTTATCTGGATTGCGGTGCAATTAATATTAATGAAAAGGAAAAAGAAAGGTTTTTAAAGCGGTATAGTCTGAAGATAAAGGAGCGTTAAAAATAAACAGGCCAAAGCCATTTAAAAACTCTTGACATCACCGGGGATTGCATGTTAATATTCATTGTGCCAAATTTGACATAATGAAAGATTAAATGCTGAGGAAAACAACTAAGTTTGTGCAGGGGGCGGGGGGTGTGCAAGCCTCTACTCCACCGCCTCTTGCCTTTGTATACTACATTCATTATGCCAAATTAGACATAACAAAATGAGCGTCTGGCGTTTACGAAAGCTAAGAGGAAATTTGCGGTGTAACAAAGCAAGCAATTTTTCGCTGTAGTGTTAAGAAGAGAAGGGGGAGATTTGTTGGAAGAAATTCGTATCAGCCCGATCGGAGCAGTGAAAACCCTGGTGGACGATATTTACGACATGCCTATGGAAGGTGAAAAGGCGATTGTAGAAATTAAAGATAAGTACATTCCTGCCCTGCAGCGTATCGAAGAAAATTCGCATATCTGGATTATCTGCTGGTTTGACAGGGCTGACCGGGACATATTACAAGTTATGCCCCGTATAATTGAACCTGAGCCGTTGGAATTCGGAGTTTTTGCCATACGCTGTTTTTCCAGGCCCAATCCGATTGCCATTACCCTTGTTTCCCTGGAAAGAGTAGAGGGTAATCTGCTATATGTCAACGGCCTGGACGCGGTAGAGGGAACACCGGTGCTTGATATCAAGTCTTACTACGAACATGATAGTGTTTTTTCACCCAGGACTAGCTACATAAAACCCAAGGACGAGTATGTCCGCCGCAGCCTTATGTACAAGCTGGCTTATCGCCACCACGGAAAACGATCAGCTGCCCTGGAAATCGGACTGCGCATCTGCTTGACTGCAGAGACTTATCTCGGTCAGCTGCATAATCCTGCTCTATGCGTATCAGTCAAAGGCTCCCGGGAACTGGCCGATGTTATCCAGGGTATTACCAGGGCAAGACCGGCTAATCCTCCGCGCTTTTCCTTTTGCGATGCCGGCGGCGATGATGTCATTTTCACCAAGGAGGGGAAGATACTGAGATTTAGCGTTTTAAAAAGGTTTTCTAAGGAAGAGTTAAAGGACTTAAGTGATGATGAAATATTTTTAATGACAGAGGGTTTTGTTGATAGAGGAGAATAAGGGAGAAAGAGCCGTACATTCAACAACGGGAGTGAAAGTAATTGAACCCTTTTTTAACTAATGAAGCTCGAAGGCGCGGAGTAAACAGCCTGCTTCTTATCCTGCTCTTGCTGGTCATCATTTTTTTGTTTATCATCTCTTTTGCTCTGGGGCGTTATCCGACGGCACCCCGGGACCTTCTAACTATGATCGGTTCCCGGTTGTTTAATTATTCTCACGGTTTGCCCGACGTCCTTGAAACAGTAGTTTTTAATGTACGCCTGCCGCGTATTATTGCTGCGATAATAGTCGGTGCCGCGTTGTCAGCCGCGGGTGCGGCTTACCAGGGGCTTTTTCGTAACCCTCTGATTTCTCCCGACATTATGGGAGCTTCAGCAGGGGCCGGGTTAGGCGCAGCGGTAGCCATTTATTTATCGTTGGGGCCGTTGGGTGTGCAAGTGTACGCGTTCATCTTCGGTCTGTCGGCTGTTATGATTACTTACGGTATTAGCACGCGCATGCGCAGCGATCCCACTTTAAGCCTAATCTTAAGCGGTATCATGATGGGTTCGGTTTTCTCTGCTCTCATCTGCCTCATCAAGTACGTCGCGGATCCGTTTGAAAAGCTGCCCTCCATCACCTTCTGGATGATGGGCAGCCTGTCGGGGATTAATCCGCCGGAGCTTGCCGTTACCGCCCTTCCTATTATAGCAGGAACAGCGGTTTTGCTGTTGCTTCGCTGGCGCCTTAATGCCCTAACCTTCGGCGATGAAGAAGCCATGACAATGGGGCTGAATGTTACCTGGCTGCGGATGGTCATTATTGTCTGTGCTACTTTAGTCACTTCTGCTGCCGTTTCTATCACCGGACTAATCGGTTGGGTAGGGCTGGTTATTCCACACCTGGCAAGGATGTTAGTGGGTCCTGATTATAAAGTGCTTTTACCTGCTTCGGTGTTGATGGGTGCCATTTATTTGCTCCTGGTGGACGATATAGCCCGGCTGGCCAGTTCCCTGGAGATACCTATCGGTATTTTGACTTCTCTGCTGGGCGTTCCGTTCTTCCTGTACCTTTTTTCTCAGCGTAAGGAGATATGAAAAATGAAGCTGGAGGCTACTAATATACACTGTGGGTATAACAACAAGATAGTGCTTAAAGGCGTGGATCTGAGCGTCAGCACCGGGGAAATACTGTGTATCCTCGGCCCGAACGGTTCGGGTAAATCCACGTTGTTCAAGGCTATTCTGGGACTGATTAAAGTTCAAGAAGGGAGGGTGATGTTCAACAATCAGTCCCTGCTGAAGATGTCCAGGTCGCAAGTAGCCAGGATTATCGGCTATGTGCCTCAGACCCATGATCCGCCTTTTCCTTTTAAGGTAACAGATGTGATTTTAATCGGCAGGACTACATACATCGGTACCTTTTCTTCACCGTCAGCCGAGGATTACGATGCTGTCGAGGAGGTGGTAGCTTCTCTTAAAATCGGGCATTTGTGCCACAAGGCTTATACGCAGCTCAGTGGCGGGGAAAGGCAACTGGTGCTCATTGCCAGGGCTCTGGTTCAAAACCCCAAGGTTCTGGTCATGGATGAGCCTACGGCTAGTTTGGACTACGGCAACCAGTTGATGGTTTTAGAACATGTGCAGGAACTGGCAGCCTCCGGCCTGGCAGTGATTATGATCTCGCATATGCCGGAACATGCCCTTCTATATTCCAACCGGGCGGTACTGCTGAAAAATGGACGGATTCACGGTAACGGCATCCCGGAAGAAATTGTTACTGAAGACAACATGAAGCTGCTCTATGGCATTGACACTACCATTGCCAGTGTTACCCTCAACAGCGGTCAGTTAATTAAGGTCTGTGTCCCCGAACAAGTAAAAAGCAAACGGAGGTAAGAGATATGAAAAAGATATTTAGCATCGCGACCATAACAGTTCTTCTCGTCTGCCTGGTCCTGGGCACCATCGGTTGCGGAGGAGAACAACCGGCTCAGACAAATCCGGAGGACCGGGCGAATCCAGCGGACAATGCAAATGAGCCGGAGGCCCGGACGATGGTGGATTGCGCCAACCGTACCGTAACCTTACCGGAAAAGATCGATAAAGCGTTTTGTACTACACCTATCGCCACGACCATGCTTTACATCCTGGCCCCGGAAAAGCTAGCGGGATGGAACTACGAACTATCTCCCATAACCAAAAGGTTTCTGCCGGCGGAATATGCACAGTTGCCCAATTTGGGCGGATGGTATATGAACAATACCTGTAATATTGAGGAATTGTTAAAGTACGACATCGATATGATCTTTGTCTCCTCGCCCACAGACCCCGACATGTGCGACGAAATTTCCACCAAAACCGGCAAACCCACATTTTATATCAATTACCCTGTTAAGGAATCGGGGACTTTCTTTAAGACCATGGGAACCATCTTGGGGCTGGAAGAAAGAGCCCTGGAGTTGGCGGATTACTGCGACCGGACAGTCCGGGAGATAGGAGAAAAGGCTGCAACTATACCACAGGACAATCTGGTGACGGTATATTATGCTGAAGGAACCGACGGCCTTATGACCGACCCCAAAGGAACTATCGTCAGTGAAGTCCTGGATTACGTAGGCGGTCTGAATGTGGCTGATATTCCCTTCAAGGGCGGCGGAGGGCTGTCTCCTGTCACTCTGGAGCAGATACTGAAGTGGGATGCTGAAGTAATCATTACCTGGAGTGTTAACGGTGAAGACCCCGGTTTTCTGGTCAAATATATCATGGACAATAATGACTGGCAAAACCTCCGTGCTGTCAAAACCAAGCGTGTCTACGAAGCTCCTGCCAATGCTCCTTTCTCTTTCTTCGGGCGTCTGCCGGCCGCCAACCAGATTATCGGTTTCAAGTGGGCGGGTCAGCTGCTGTATCCGGAGATTTATGATTACAATATTAATGAAGAAATTAAGGAGTTCTATCAACTTTTCTATCATATGGATCTGACGGAAGAGCAGCTGGACGAAATTCTCGATTTTGCTGATGACCGTTACCGGTAGTAATAGAAAGGAGCGATCAATATGAGTATTGTTTGTGATATCTGCGAACGTCGCTGTCATATCCGGGAAGGCGGCCACGGCTCCTGCGGCAACTATATCAATGAATACGGCCGGATTCGTGAGAAATATCTCCACAGGTATCTATTAGTAGAACCTACTGCCATTGAAACGGTGCCTGTCTTCAATTATTATCCAGGCACCAAGTTTCTGCAGATCACCACCACAGGGTGCGTGTTCGACTGCAGCGGCTGCGTCTCAACTGTTTTGGTTAAGGAGATAGATCCTGCCGGCAAAGCCCTGGTGGAACTCAGCCCCGATCAGGTAGTCGATCGGGCAGTAGAAAATGATTGTGCCGGAGTTGTTTTCCTAATGAACGACCCGTTAGCTTCTTTTCAGACGTTTACCGCGGTGGCGCAAGCAGCCAAGGAACAGGGTTTGATGGTGGGCTTTTCATCCAATGGCTATTTTACGGAAGAATCCCTCGCCGCTGTCATAGATTATCTGGATTTTGTCAATATCGGATTAAAGGGCTACGGAGACGAAGTATACCGCCAGTGCGGTGTGCACAGTTCCAAACCTGTCTATCGAACCCTCCGGTCACTGTATGAGCAGGGGGTGCATGTAGAAGTTTCTTGTATCTACAAACTGAGCAACAAAGAAAATATCCTGGCTGCAGCCCGAGAGGTGGCTGCTATTGACCGGACCATTCCCTTTCAGGTGATGCGTTTCGTTCCTTATGAGGATGCTCCGCGCGGAGAAGAACCGTCCATCCGCCGGGCGGAAGAGCTGGTAAGGGAGATCTCCTCTTTTTTGGACTATATCTATCTATTTAACTCTCCGGGGACCGACCTTCAGGATACTTACTGTCCAAAATGCGGCCAGGCGGTGGTCAAAAGGGAATACTGGGGGCCCATGGGCGCTCTGGTTCGTTCCAAGCGGTTGCCTGACGAGGGCCCGATGGTCTGCCCCCGGTGCGGAAAACAGATCGCGATTAAAGGCAAATTCAACTATTGCGACTGCGACAACAGCGACGGAGGCTATTCCTACACCAGAGCCCTGGAAATTATCGAAGGTATCCTGGTAACCCTCGGCGTGGAGAGCCACCGCAAGGTGGTCCAACTGTGGGAGGAAACATTGGGCGGTCGGACCCTGCAGGGTTTGTACCGGGATATTCAGGAGACGGAAAATTATCTGAGTGTGGTCCTGAATTACGGTGCTAAAGTAGGTGAACAGGAGAAGGCCGAGCGGATGTATTACTATTACCGGAAAAAAATGCAGGAAGTTACATCCAGGCTGGAAGGTGTTACAAGGCGGCCGCGGGTCTACTACTGTATGGGAAAACCATTATACAGCGTCAAGGCAGAGCGTTTTGAAAATCATATCGTTGAATTGGCCGGAGGCATTAGTTTAAACCGGCTCATGACCGACCTCACAGGCCGTCCGGGTATGAAGATTCCCGCTGCCCGTGTGAACGAACTAGAGCCTGATGTAATCTTCTTGTCAGCCCAGTATGCAGGGGCTATTGATGATTTTTATCTGGATTGCCGGGAGGCGGGTGTAGATGTACCTGCCCTGCATCAAGGGCGGGTATATAATCAGTTGGCTCACGGGTGGGAATATGGCAGCCCCCGCTGGTTGCTGGGTTTATTGCATATGGCCAATTGTCTGCATCCGGAACTCTTCGCTTTTGATATGGAAAAAGAGGCGGACGAATTTTACCGGCTATTTTACGGCATCAAGTATAATCAACAAGAATTAAACCACTCGTTCAGCAAGCCCAGCACCAAATGGACCTGGCGAGCAATTGACACGTACCGCCGAGTTTAAGAGTCTGGAAGAATCGGTTTTATATCAGCTGTTTATTTTGATTCCAGCTAGGAGGTAACAAAAGATGGATCTGTTCAAGGCCGTAATTTATGGACTAACTTTGCTGTTTTTGGGTGTCTCCGCCGCAAAGGACATTACCAAAACCAAATTGGCTTTGAACAAGGCACTGCATTCTTTCCTCCGTATTCTGCCCGGCTTTTTGGCTACCCTGCTTTTGATGGCGACGGTACTAACCTTTCTGCCGGCCTCAGTGATAGCAGGACTGCTTGGAGAACGGTCCGGCGTTTGGGGAGTGGCGCTGGCCGCGATAGTGGGCGCCGTCGCCACAATCCCCGGTTTTATTGTATTTCCCTTGGCCAGGTCATTATTGGACACCGGCGCGGGACAGTTACAGGTTGCTCTGTTTGTGTCCACATTAATGACTGTCAGTATTGTTACTGCACCGGTAGAAGCCGGATACTTCGGCCACCGGGCGACCGTGCTGCGCAATACCCTGGCCTTTGCCTACACCTTTGTGACCGCCCTGGTCATAAGTTGGGTGAATTCTCCGTGAGGGCGGTGCTGCGGCATTACCGCTTTCTATTGGTTGTCCTTTTATTTAATATTATCGTATGCTTGTTAGGGCCGGCTGCAGGACAGGAAATATTTGTTAGCTCTTTGGCCTTTTCCAAAAAGATGCTGGGAATTATGCCTCCCATTTTCATTTTGCTCAGCCTTTTGGACGTCTGGTTGCCCAAGGACTTTATGGCACGCTATCTGGGCGGAAAGAACGGCCCGCTTGGTACTATTTTAACCATGGTGTTAGGCTCAGCAGCCTCCGGTCCGCTCTACGGAGCCTATCCGGTAGCAGCGACCATGCTCAATAAGGGAGCTACCTTTTTGAATGCCATGGTTTTTCTGGGAGCCTGGTCTATCCTGAAGTTACCCATGGTTCTGTACGAGATCTCCATTTTGGGACTGAGGTTCGGTTTGACCAGGATGCTGGTCAATATTCCCGGGATTGTATTAATTGCCTTCCTGGTTGATCGTTTTGTTTCCGGGGAAGAAAAGAATGCGCTTAGCGCCCAATCCATCTATAAAGATTAGTATAGTAAAATGTTTAAGCGGTGTTTATACTATATGAAATGGAGCAGGAGCATTAAACAGTTCAGTCTTACTGTTTAATGCTCCTGCTCGTATAAGGCAGTATCGGGTAATGGGCGGGCAAATTCCGGAAAATGTTTTTAATCCTTTATAAACATAACTGAGGTTGCTTTAATGAGGGCTGTGAGTTCATCTCCCTGCCTAATCTGCAGATCTTCCAGGGACCTTTTTGTAATTACCCCTGTAACACTGTTGCCGTTTCCGATATCCATTTCCACTTCAGCTGTTACGATACCCGGAACAATATTGGTAACTATTCCGTTAAGCTTATTCCTGCCGCTGATTTTCATAGGGATGGTTGTTTCCATAGAGCTATAAGCCTCCTTCAACGTTATAAAATCTACTTCAGATATAGTATATAATTCCCTTAAATGCTGAAGATATACATTTTCTTGTTGATTATTGTTGTTGTTGATCAATGATGATTTTGGGGATTTATTTATGAGCTAAGAACCTCTTTTCTTCCAGGAAGATCCAATCTGAACAGGAGAAAAATATCACTAAAAAAAATTATTTGTTGTATAAGCAGGAAAATTTGACTTATTGATAGAATATATTGCAAAGGAAGTTCGGCAAATACCGGTTTGGTGCTTCGGTTTGGTGCCGGGGAAGTTTTTGAAAACCCGGGATCAGGAGGAGGTTATTTTTCTTAAAACCGGAGGATTTTTTGCTTCTTAAGCAAGAAAATAGGACAAAATCCTTGTAAATTTAACAAAAAGGAGAGAAATAGAACTTATGTTAAATATTAATGACAACGAGGAAGAAAAATCTTCTTATCATTCTTTGTTGCCTATATATCCTTTGCTTGCACAGCAATGTGTCGATGACTACCGTCTGGAAAACGGGATTTGCATTGATATCGGCACCGGTAATGGTTATATGGGAACGGAGATCGCCAAGATTACTCACATGAGTATCTTTTATGTGGATATTGAACCCAAAGGCCTGGAGTTTGCCAGGCATACAGTTGAAGAAGCTAATATAGATAACGAGGTATCATTTGTTGAAGCAGATGTTTGCCGACAGCTTCCATTTAAAGATAATTTTGCGGATTTTATTATAAGCCGGGGGTCTCTTTGGTTTTGGGAAGATAGAGTAAAGGGTATTGCGGAAGTTTACCGGGTGTTGAAAATGGGGGGTAAAGCCCTTATTGGGGGTGGTCTTGGACGTTATCTGCCAGGCTCCATGAGAGCCAGGCTAATGGAAGGGCGCAAGAACATGCTGGAAAAGAAAGGCGTAAAAAAGCCTTCAGGCAAAGAACTGCAAGATATGGCTTTACAGGCGGGGATACTCAGTTTTAAAATATTGCGGGATTCGCCGGAACAGAAGACAGGTACCTGGATTGAAATACATAAATATGTGGAAAAAGTGGGGTGATTCTCATTGGACAAAATTATATTGCATTGTCCTATGAATATAAGCCGGACATTATCGAACATGATCAGAGAGTTTATTCAAAAGGAATATGGTGAGAGCCGGGCTTTGGAGATTTATGACGAACCTCATCGACTTGGTCAGGAAAGCTCATTATTAAAGACAGTACGTGAGGGGGTAACCCCGGCCTTGTATGTGGGTCATGCCACGGACTTTGGTCGGATGCAGCAGAAGCAGGTTGCCGAGTACTTTGAAACAGTGCCTGATTTGCCTCTGGGTTTAAACTTGAAAGAACTGGGTTTTCAGGATAACAACCGCTACTTTCATCCGATTACCGTGATTCCTTTTGGGGTGATTTATAACAAAAACCTGGTGGGAAAAGATCAGGCGGAAAAATGGAATGATTTTCACACTCCGGAATATAACGGAAAAATCAGGCTTCCGGATCTGGAAAGAACAATTTCCAAAGTAATCGTCGGAGCAATGAGAATGAAGTATCCGGTTACTTATGAACAATTTCTTGCTAACTGCTTTTTTAAAGGGAGTCCCATAGATGTCGTAAATTCAGTTGATGAGGGTGAATATCACTATGGGATGGTGAACGTTGCTTTTGCCCGCTTTTCACGCCTTAAAAACACCGGCATGCTGTGGATGGAAGAGGGAGCCTTCTGTATGCCGCAGGTAATTGCTGTAGGCAAGGGCAAATATGACAAGGTTCGTAAGATTGTTGATTACATTTTTTCCGAAGATATCCAGAACTTTTTCGCGCTGCAGGGGTTTATTCCCGCTGTTACCGGTGAGGTTCCGGCAATCTTGCATCAAGACCGTCTCAAGCTTATCTGGAATGGCTGGGAAGAGTTTTTAAGAGCAACAGCATAATTGAGAGGTTTAGCGATAGAACTGGAAGAAAGCAGGTGTCCTTATTGCGTTTTATTATTGTTACAGGGCCTCCTTCGGCCGGAAAAACTACGGTTATGCTGCATACTGTCCGGCATCTGTTGGCAGATGGAATCAGGGTGGCTGCCTGTAAAATTGATTGTCTGGAGACGTCCGACGATGAACGTTACGGTACCCTTGATATTCCGGTGGCGGTTGGGCTAAGTGATTATTTGTGCCCCGACCATTATTACGCAGCTAATCTGGAAGAAATATATAACTGGGCTGCTGAACAGGCGGCGGAGGTCTTGATTCTGGAAACCGCCGGGCTTTGTCACCGGTGTGCTCCGGCAGTAAAAGGGTGTCTTTCTATTTGCATGATTGACAATTTAAGCGGCATTGATACCCCGCAAAAAGTAGGTCCGGTTTTGGATACGGCAGATATTATTGTCATAACCAAAGGAGATATTGTCTCTCAGGCTGAGCGTGAGGTCTTCCACCAAAGGATTGAAATGATAAATCCGGTGGCTAAAATATTGGCAGTAAACGGACTTAACGGGTTGGGAACCCTGCGGCTGAAAAAAGAAATACTATTAAGCTCACCGATCAAACAAATTGAAGGCAAAGAACTGCGGTCTTCCATGCCTGCAGCTATCTGTTCCTACTGTACAGGTGAAACCATGATTGGCAGCAGTTACCAGATGGGCAATGTAAAAAAAGTTAATTTTGGAAGGTGGGCTAAATGATTAATACCATTACGATTCTGGGGGGGAAAAATAAAGAAGACGAGCCGGAACCGGTTCAGCATTTAGATATTCGGACCGGGGAGATCCTGGCGGTCGTCGGGCCAACCGGTTCAGGTAAAAGCCGGCTTATCTCGGATATTGAACAATGGGCGGAGGGTGAAACACCTTCGCAGCGTTATGTTCTGATTAATAATATCCCGGCTGCTAAATATGCGGAACAACAATCCCTGCGCAAGCTCGTTGCCGAGGTATCGCAGAACATGAACTTTGTCATTGATATGTCGGTTAGAGATTTTCTCATCTTGCATGCCCGCAGCCGCAAAGTTGACTCTCCGGAAACAGTAGCAGAAGAGGTGGTTATCTATGCCAACAATCTGCTTGGAGAACCTATCTCTCCCGGGGACAAACTTGCTGTGCTAAGCGGAGGACAATCTCGCGCCCTGATGGTGGCTGATGTGGCTTTAATCAGTGATGCTCCGGTGGTGTTGATTGATGAGATCGAAAATGCAGGAATCGATCGTTTGCAAGCTTTACGCTCTCTAACTGTTCAGGGCAAACTAGTCGTGGTGGTTACACATGATCCCGTATTGGCTTTAATGGCGGATAGACGCGTGGTAATGAAAAACGGAGGGATAATGAAACAGCTGACGACAACAGCAGAGGAAAAGCTGCTTTTAAAACGTCTGGCACATATGGAGCGTGAGTTATCTAATTTGCGAGAGAAACTACGTTTGGGGGAGCAATTGCCGGAAAATATTCCGATACTGATCAAAAATACCGAAAATATACCATAGAATTAATAAAAAATTTACTGGAAACGGGAGGTTTTTCAATTGAAAAGGTTTTTAAGGATTTGTGCGGTAATTTTAATAGTCGTTTTTTTAGGGGCAACAGGCGGTTGCGGACCCAAGAATACGGATGTTTCCAGTGCAGGTCAAGAAATACAGCAGAGCAGCAAGGGAGAAGAGCTCCTGGTTTACTCCGGTGCCGGCTTACGCAAAGCGATGGAGGAGATTGCAGGGTTGTTCCAGGAAGACACCGGCATTATGGTTCAATTCTCCTATGGGGGTGCCGCTCAGTGCGTAAGCCAGATTCTTACCGTCGATAAAGGAGATGCCTTCCTGCCGGGGGATGTGGCGGAATTGAAGAAATTGATTGAAAAAGATAAGGTTGACCGGCAAAAGCCTGTGGTTCTGCATATCCCTGTGCTTGCGGTTCCTGTGGGTAATCCTGCCGGTATAACCGGGATAGAGGATCTCGCCGAACCGGGGGTTAAAGTTATTCTCGGCGACCCTGAGGCAAACCCAATCGGTAAGCTGGCTGATAAAGCCTTAAAGGAGCTAGGGCTTTTTGAGAAAGTGGAACCCAATATTGTGGCTCGGGCGGCAACGGTCAATGAGCTTTTTGCTTCCCTGGCTTTGGGACAAGCAGATGCTGCCGTTATTTGGGAAGACAATCTGGTAGGCAATGAAGATATTGAACTGATTGAGACGACAGATTTAGATAATTATATCAAGACTGTTCCTGTTGTCTCTTTGAAATGCTCTACTAACCCGGAAGCGGCCAACCGGTTTGTTGAGTTTGTAGCCGGTGAAAAAGCGATGGCTGTTTGGGAAAAATGCGGATTTAAACCGGCACCGGAGGCCAAATAAAATGAAGAGCGAAACGAAAGGAACGGCAGTAACAATAGGGAAAAATGTTGCGGTTATTTTTTTATTATTGTTAAGTATGATATTGGGACTGGTCGGTTGCACAAACCGGCCCAGTGAAAGCGGTGAAATCATATCCGGTGATGCAGCAGGCAATGAAAATGCTACTGCCGAAGAACCGGTAATTATCAGGCTTGCCGGAGAAGATGTCGGCCTGCCTAATCCCTTTAGACATACGGCAGGAGGGGCAGGTGTATCAAAGGCAACTCTTTTATATGATACCCTTCTGGAAAAAGACGAGAACCAGGATATTCCGTGGCTTGCTAAACGTTGGGAAATGAATGAAGACGGTACCTCATTCACGTTTTTTCTGCATGAAAATGCACTCTGGCATGACGGCGAGCCCCTGACAGCCGAAGATGTGGTTTTTACATTCAATTATTATAAAGAGCATCCTCCGGTATCGAACAGCTTAACAGACGGGAAAAAATACATAGTTACCGATACAAAAGCAATAGATGATCATACCGTTGAGATTACTTTAAATAGTTACAATAACACCTACCTGTCAAAGATTGGTTCCGTGCTTATTCTTCCGAAGCATATCTGGGAAAATGTTGATGATCCGACGACTTTTGACGGCAATGGTGCAACCGTCGGCAGCGGGCCTTACAAAATGGAGATTTATAATCCGGAGCAGGGCGCTTACCGTTTTGTTGCCTTTGAACAATATTACGGGCTTCAGCCTGCTGTGGCGGCTATTGAGTGGGTGCCTGTGAGCGATGAAGTTTTGGCTTTTGACAATGAAGAAATCGATCTTGTCATGCCCACGGCCGATCTGGTTTCACGCTATAAAGAAAGCGATGAATACATTGTGGAAGAAGTGCCTGCTTATCGCAACAGTTACCGCCTGATGATGAATATGGAGACTGTGCCCGAACTGTGTGCTGTCGATCTAAGGAAAGCAATTGCCTATGCTGTCAACAGACAGGAAATAATAGAGAAAATTGGACGGGGTGTGGGTTTAATCAGCAGTATGGGTTATGTTCCTTCCTCCAGCCCGTGGTACAACTCCGACATTGAACAGTACGATTACAACCCTGAGAAGGCAAAGGCCCTGCTCGAAGGAAGGACCTATTCCTTTACGCTGCTGACGGATAATTCTGCCAAATCAACTAAAATGGCGGAACTGATCAAAATATCCCTCGACGAGGTTGGTATTGATGTGACTGTTGAAAGCGTGGAAAGTAAAGCAAGGGATAACGCTCTTAAAACCGGAACATATGAGTTGCTGCTTACCCATGCCGGAGGAATGGGCGGGGACCCTGATTATCTGCGAGGAATTTACGGAGAAAAATCAACAACTATAAAAGGCTGGTCGAATGAAAGAGTTAATGAGCTTGCGAAGGCACAAGCCATTGAGAGAGATGAGACAAACAGAAAAGAAATGCTTTTTGAGCTCCAAAAGATTATTGCAGACGAGGTTCCCATGGTCATGCTCTACAGCACGGTTACCTATTTTGTCTACCGGCCGGAAAAATATGATGGTTGGATGATGATTCGTTATGATCACAACCAAAGGTGCGACTTTTACAAGTTGTCATATGTTGTAAGGAATTAAACCCATGAAAAGTTATGCGAAGAAGCATTATCTTCTCGTGCTTCTTGCTGTCATCACGATAAATTTTTTCTTGCCCAGATTAATGCCGGGCGATCCTTTTCTCTATCTTTCTGTTGAGGAAGGGGAGGTAGCCGCAGCCTTCAGCGAGGAGCAGATTGCACAGTATAAGGCCTATTACGGTATGGATAAGCCGCTGTACATGCAGTTTTATGATTATATACTAAAGCTTTTGCAAGGTGATCTCGGATACAGCATTTACTATAACACAAGTGTTTTAGAAATGATCCTGCTCCGTATCCCCTGGACTATTTTTATTGTGCTGTGTGCGTTGTTTTTAAGCAGTTTTTTCGGGACATTATTGGGAGCAATATCCGCCAGGCTTCGAGAGAAGCCGGCGGATAAGTTTATGTATCTTTTTATGGTTGTATTTTCAGAAATACCCTCTTTTCTTTTAGGTATAGTTTTTCTGTTTGTCTTGGCGGCAAAGCTCAAGTGGTTCCCGCTTTCGGGCGGTATTACCATCTTTGCGCCTCATACTTCCATGCTTTCTTACATGGGTGATCTTCTTCATCACGCCGCTCTCCCTATTATTACATTAACGCCGGCAGGACTGGGAAATTTTTATATACTGGCACGGAATAGTATGCTTACGGTTCTCTCCAAGGATTACATTAATACAGCAAAAGCAAAAGGGCTTAAAAAATGGCAAATTTTGTATAAGCACGCCCTTAGAAACGCTCTGCCTCCGATTATTGCCCGAATTTTTCTGAGTTTGGGAAGCCTGTTCGGTGGAGCGGTCCTCATTGAAAATGTTTTTGCCTATCCCGGCGTGGGAAAGCTCATGCGTGAGGCAGTGCTCAAACGTGACTATGTGCTGATACAGGGAATCTTTCTCACTGTCGCGGTAACGATGCTGTTAATGAATTGGTTAGCCGATGTCATTTACAAAAAGTTAGACCCAAGGGTGTTTAGATGAAATATGCAAAACTTCTAAAGTGTATACGGAAAATTCCAGGTAAGCTACGGAACTTCAATATCTTTTCTGCCTATGGGAAAATCGGATTTGTATTTGTGTTACTTATGGTTTTAACCGGCATTATTTCAGTTCTGTTTATGGGGGAGGCGCATAAAATTCCTTCCGGAGCCTCACTTGAGGCACCAGGTTTAATTCACCCGTTAGGTACCGATGATCTGGGTATTGACATTCTGGCTCAGATTTTGCATGGAGCATTTGTCAGCATACAGGTAGGTTTCTTTTCCGCAATGCTGGCCGGAATCGGCGGAAGCACACTCGGGATTTTGGCGGGCTATTGTGGTGGATGGACGGACAAGCTTATTATGGGAATATGCGATGTTATGATGGTTATTCCACAGTTGCCTTTAATGATTGTCCTGGGTGCTTTTTTTGGCCCAAGCTTAAGAAATATTATTTTGGTCATTGTGATTCTGTCATGGAGCAGGCCGGCAAGAATTGCACGGGCCAGGGTGCTTTCCATGCGTCAGGAGGGGTATATCATTGCCGCCAAAAGCTATGGAGCAGGCTTTCGGCATCTTGCCGTCAAGCATTTTATACCCGGAATTCTGCCTATTATATTGGTAAGTATCATTCGCCTTATCAGTAAGGCCATCAGGGCCGAAGCAGGTCTTACTTTTCTGGGCCTTGGCGATCCCACATCCAAAAGCTGGGGAGTAATCTTGAACCGTTCTATCAATTTTTCAGGAATTTATTATACAGATTACTGGAAATGGTGGGTAATGTCTCCGCTGACTGTTTTGATCCTGCTGGTGCTCTCCATATCATTTATTGCCAGAGATATGGAGCTACTTTTTCACAATAAAGGAGATAAACTGTGAAATATCCGCTTTTAAAGGTAGAAAAATTAAGTGTTTGTTATAAGAACACAGACGCGTTGGCAGTACATAATTTAAGCTTTGCTCTCAGAGAAAGAGAAAGTGTGGGTTTAATCGGTGAATCCGGCAGCGGAAAATCTTCTCTAGCTTTAACGATTATGGGCCTGCTGCGAAGCAGTGCGGAAGTCCACGGCAGCATCAGGCTAAAAAATGTTGAACTGACCTGTTTGCCGGAGCAGGAGTTAGAGAATTATCGTTGGAGTAAAATTGCCCTTGTTTTTCAAAACAGCCTGGAAGTGCTCAACCCTGTTATGACCATAGGAGAACAGATAGCCGAGTGTATCAGGAGGCATTTAGGGCTAAATAACTTGCAGGCCAAGAAAAAAACCACAGAGCTTCTTCTGATGACAGGGCTTGATCCTTTGTGGGCCAAAGCATATCCTCATCAGCTTTCAGGGGGAATGCGTCAAAAGGTCCTAATTGCCATGGCGCTTTCCTGTGATCCGGAGGTGCTGCTTGTAGATGAGCCTACTATGGCCCTTGACGCGGCGAACAAAGACGAAATAATAAAACTGCTGCTAAGTCTCCAAAAAGAAAAAGGCTTTTCCATGCTGGTCATATCCCATGAATTTCCTGTCATTTCAGCCATGACCTCCCGCCTGCTGGTTATATATTCCGGAAATGTTGTCGAGGAGGGAAATACCCAAGAAGTTATCAATAATCCAATGCACCCATATACAAGGGGACTTGTCTACGCATCTCCTGCTGTTAATCCCTATCGTGATATGTGGGGGATTCCCGGGGAAGCAACCATGCCTAGCGAAAATCAATGTTCATTTTTAAACCGGTGCAGCCAGCGGATCGACAGATGTGCCTGCGAGCTTCCGGTGCTGCAAACAGTGTGCGAAGACCGGCGTGTAGCCTGCACCCGCGGCGGTATTGTTACATTGCTCAAAGGCAGTTCGCTCTGTAAATGTTTTCATGTCCGGTTCAGAGAGATTATGGCCTGCTCCTCCTGCGATATTGAGGTTAAAGCAGGAGAAGTAACCGCTCTTATCGGAGAGTCCGGTTCAGGCAAAACAACCATCGCTAAGATTCTCGCCGGCATTTTACATGCGGACCGGGGAGAGGTTTTTTTCCAGGATAGAAAAGTATCCGGCAACAGTGAAACATCAAAAAGAGGTGGTGTGCAGATTGTTTTTCAGGATGCTCTCTCCGCAACAAATGAACACTTTTCAATTGAAGAGATTGTGCGGGAACCTCTTGATATTATCAAGTGGGGAACAAAGAATGAGCGTTTGAAAATAGTAAAAGAAGCTTTAAAAAATGTCCAGCTCCCCAGTGACGATCTTTTTTTGCGCAGACGTGCTTACACACTAAGCGGGGGGCAACGCCAGAGAACGGCAATTGCACGTGCTCTTGTGATGACTCCCAAGTTGTTGATTGCAGATGAAATAAGCGCAATGCTGGACCCGTCTACCGCGGCAAACCTTTTGCGGCTCTTAAAGGGGTTGCAGATTGCACAAGGTTTTACCATGCTGTATATTACACACGATCTTGCCCTTGCACAAAAAATTTCGGATAAGGTTTACGTAATGAGCAAGGGCAAGATTATTGGACATGGGCCTGTGAGAAATGTTTTCCGAGAGAATCGCTCAATATGTTTGGGATGACTTCAGGAAAAAAGTATTCCCATAGAAGGAAAATAAGTCTTTTTGACCGAATATATAACATCATATTACTCTCAAATTAGGAGGATTAAGGTTATGATTGTAGTCCCACAGGAATCGGTTTCCATCAAACCGGTCGGAGTAGTTGTTTCCGATTTTAAACAAGTAAGCCGGACGTTTGACTATAACAGCGAAAGTATGTTGTACATGAGGGAAGATTTAACCGATGCGCTCATCGGGGTTGAATATTTCTCCCACCTTCATGTTATCTATCATCACCACCGCCGGGAAGACTGGTTTAAACTGGTTGGGTGGAAGGAAGAAGAGCCCCCTATTACTCTGCCCTTTGCCAGCGAACCGGCTTGCCAGGGTGTATACTCCAACCGCTCTCCATCCCGCCCTTCAGCCCTGGGGTCCTGTGTGGTGGAACTGCTCCGCAGAGAGAAGAATTGTCTTTACGTTAAAGGACTGGATGCCATCAACGGTTCTCCTGTTCTGGATATCAAAATATATATTCCCCACTATGATGCTTTTCCTTTAGCCGAGACCCCATTGAACTGGTGCATGGGTCATGATTTGACAACTTCTTCCCGGCATTTCCACTGGGATACGATTAATGTCGGTCTTACTCTGGGGCTCCGGACAGGGGCCAAAGCGTTGCAAATCCTGGAGCTCGACCGGGGGGAAGCGCTTAAGGCCGAGGTTGTGGGCGGGCATTTCTTTGCCCAGGGGATTGAAGGAGCCACCGGATGCGGTGTCCTGAAAGGCAATATGGTTTTTGTGGAGAACTCGCAATCGCCCGGAGAGTGGAAGCTGAAGCTGCTAGGTTCGGAGAGCGAGGTGGAAATTACCCTGAAAGACCGGATCTATTCAGGGGCAGGCGAAGTGCTGGAACTTGAGGATGGAATATTGTTTGCTTCCGTACAAAAAAATCCAAAATAATTTCTGTGAGGTCAAAACATGGAATATTTGGCCATTTTTTCCTCTGTGAATTTGGTAAATCAGTTAAAAAGTCGGTTTAAAAGGGACGGTCGGTATTTTGATATGATTCGTGCTCCTCATGGCCTTTCACCTGGAGGGTGCGGCTTTGCGCTCCGCTTTTCAGAGGAGGACCTGCTGTTGATCAAACAAGCGATAGAGGAGCAAAAAATACCTCTTAACGGTATTTACCGGGAGGCAATCAGTGTAAATGGGAGTAAGAGCTATCTTCCGCTGGAGTGAACGGTTTTGCGGCAGCAAGATTAAATACAACGGTAAAAGTCCCGTCGTTTATTTACAAAACGGATAAAGCGTGAGGATGAAGAATGATCTATCTTGATAATGCCGCGACTTCCTGGCCCAAGCCTCCGGCGGTCGCCCGGGAGATGGCGAGATGCCTTCAGGAATATGGGGCCAATCCCGGGAGAAGCGGACATAAGATGGCGGTGAAAGCTGCGGAAAAAATATTCGAGTGCCGGGAGAATTTGGCGGCAATGTTTGGGGCGGAGAATCCTTTGAGTTTTGTTTTCACTGCCAATGCTACCGGGGCCATTAACCTGGCGCTGAAAGGGTTGCTCCGTCCCGGTGATCATGTGGTCTATTCCAGTATGGAACATAATTCGGTGGTCCGTCCGCTGAAAAGGCTGGAGGCTGAAGGAGTGGAACTCTCCCTTGTGCAGGCGGACGAGGAAGGCAAGGTTCATCCGGCGGATCTGGCAAAAGAGATCCGGAAAAATACCAGGCTTTTGCTGGTAACCCATGCCTCCAATGTGACCGGTACTGTGAACGATGTGAAGGCAATTAGTTGTCTGGCGAAGGAGCACCGGCTTATTTTCATGGTGGACGCTTCCCAGACCGCCGGAAGTTATCCGGTGGATATCGGAGGATTAAAAGCCGATCTCGTGGCATTCTCCGGACACAAAGGCTTGTTGGGTCCCCAGGGAACAGGCGGACTGTATATCCGGGAAGGGCTGCATCTCGCCACCCTGGTGGAAGGCGGGACAGGAAGCCTGTCGGAAAACCTTCTCCAACCGGAGTTTATTCCGGACCGCTATGAGAGCGGAACGTTGAATACTCCGGGAATAGCCGGACTTAATGAGGGTCTGAAATATCTTCTGCAGATCGGCCCGGAACAGATTCATGCCCGGAAGAAACAATTGGAAAAAGAGTTGAGAGAGGGTCTCTCCGACATACCGAAAGTGAGGATATTTGGACAGGGCGATCCGGGAGTCGGGGTTGTCTCCATCACCCTGGCAGGGAAAGATTGTCAGGAAGTGTGCGGCGAACTGGATGAAAAGTACCATATTGCCGCCAGAGGCGGACTGCATTGTGCTTATCTGGCCCATAAGACGATTGGAACAAAGCATACCGGAACGGTTCGCTTTAGTCTGGGGACTTTTACGACCCCGCAAGAAATTGAAGAGACCTTGCAAGCGGTTAAAATAATCAGCCGCTCCTAAAATTTTGCCTTTATGGCAGGAAAAGTTAACATATCGCTTTAATTTATAGCAACGGGAAAAGGAGGTGAGCAGACGCATCAGTGCGGAAAAGTACGTAGAAATAATTAAGGACAGCATTAAGGAATACGGGAGCGATCCCCAAAATGAGGAACAGAAGCTTGCCCGGAAAAAAATCATGCTGCTTGCTTTGCCTGTTTTAACCTTTCTTTTTTCCTTTCCTGTCGGTAGGTATGGCATAGCTCCGGGGGAATTAATCACAATTTTGCTGGCTAAGATACTACCCATTCCCCATACCTGGCCTTCGACACTGGATACAGTGGTATTTCAGGTGAGACTGCCGCGGATTATTGCCGCCATGCTGGTAGGAGCGGCTCTATCCACGGCTGGAGCGGCCTATCAGGGGATGTTCAAAAATCCGTTGGTGTCGCCCGATATCCTGGGGGCTACGGCAGGGGCGGCGTTTGGTGCTGCCCTGGGCATATATTTTAATTTTGGGATTGCCGGTATCCAATTGTCATCTTTCGTTTTTGGTTTATTGGCTGTGGGGTTGGCTTACCTGGTGGGCGGAAGAATTCGCCATGATCCTATGCTGGCGTTAGTATTGGCGGGAATATTGATTGGAACTATCTTTTCTTCTTCCACTTCATTGCTGAAGTTTATGGCTGATCCTTATGAAAAACTCCCGGCAATTACCTATTGGCTGTTGGGGAGTCTCTCTTCCATCGCGCCGAAGGATATTTGGTTTATTATCGGTCCTATGATCCTGGGGTTTGGGCCTCTCTATTTACTTAGATGGAGATTAAACGTTTTATCTATGGGTGAGGAAGAAGCCAAAGCCCTGGGCCTGGAAACAGGCCGTTTAAGAATTACGGTGATCCTGTGCTCTACTTTGGTCACAGCCGCAGCGGTTTCCATCAGCGGTATGATCGGCTTTGTGGGACTGGTCATTCCACATCTGACCCGCATGATTGTCGGACCTGATTATAAGGCGCTGATACCCGCATCAATATTGCTGGGAAGTGCCTATCTCGTTGTGGTGGATGATCTGGCCAGGGTTCTCACCACAGTGGAAGTCCCCCTGGGGATATTAACTTCGGTCATTGGGGCGCCGTTTTTTATTTATCTGATTTTGCGCAGTAAAGGAGGATGGCAATGAAATTCCGGGTATGCAACGGAAAATGCGGTTATGGCACGACCACGGTCTTACAGGATGTTACTTTTACGGTGGAATCGGGAGAAGTGCTCTGTTTGTTGGGCCCGAACGGTACGGGAAAGACCACTTTGTTTAAATCAATTTTAGGATTGCTGAAAATTCAGGCAGGAAGCATTGAACTTGATGGCAAGGATTTGTTGACTTTATCCCGGGCTCAGATTGCCCGGATGATCGGTTACATACCGCAGGCCCATAACCCTCCCTTTCCGTTTAAGGTCCTGGATGTAATTCTTATGGGGCGGACGGCTCACCTGGGAGTATTTGCCTCCCCGGGTAAAGAGGATCTGAAAATTGCCGAGGAAATCCTTGATACTTTGAATATCCGGCATCTACGTAATAAGATTTACACGAAAATCAGCGGGGGTGAGAAGCAACTGGTTATGATTGCCCGGGCTCTAACGCAGAAACCGCTGATGTTGGTGATGGACGAACCCACCGCTGCCCTTGATTTCGGCAATCAGCTGTTGGTTTTAAGCCACATCAGGAGATTGGCGGACAGCGGCCTGGGAATTGTGATGGCCTCGCATTTCCCCGACCATGCCTTTCTTTATTCTACGAAAGTAATATTGCTGAAGTCCGGCGGGTTATATGCTGTCGGAACGCCGGCGGAAGTGATTACGGAGCAAAATCTTGAGCGTCTGTACGGCGTCAATGTCAAAATTGTGAATACAGGGGTGCAAAACAGCCGGGATAAAAGTGAAGGGAGGGAAATACAAGTTTGTGTTCCGGTTTTGCACGCATCGTAAAGGCAAAAATACTAAATTGTAATTTATCAAACATAGGAGGAAAATAAGATGTTGCGGAAAAGTTCAAATTTACTTATGTCGGTATTTCTTATCTTTATGCTTATTTTAAGTGTGGCTGGTCTTTCCGGCTGCAGCACCCCGGCAACCGGCGGAGAGTCCGGAGGAGAAAACGCTTCGGAAGCTGAAAGTACAACCAGAGTGATTACTGATGATTTAGGACGTTCCCATACGATTCCCAAAGATATCGACAAGATTTACAGCACAAGCCCGGTTGCCACGATTCTAACATATACGCTGGCTCCGGAAAAACTGGCCGGCTGGAATTATGAGTTGCGTCCTGCGGATGTCAAATACATTTTACCTGAGTTGCGCAACTTGCCTAATTTAGGAGGGTGGCAGTCAAAAAGCACAGGAAATATTGAAGAAATATTAAAAGCCGAACCGGATGTGATAGTTTCCATGGGAGATAATCCTAGCGAAACCGATATCTCTTTGGCTGATGAAATACAGGGTCAATTGGGAATTCCGGTTATTATGGTCAAGCTGCCCCTGATCGGCATGGACAAGGCGTATGATTTTATGGGCGATTTACTGGGGGTACAGGAAAGAGCTGCAGAATTGGCTTCATATTTCCGTCATACCATTGAAGATATTCAGGCCAAAGCGGCAGAAATACCGGAAAATAAAAAAATTAAGGTATACTATGCAGAGGGGGCCGAAGGTTTGCAGACAGAACCCAATGGTTCCATGCATATTCAGACCCTGGAGCTGGTGGGCGGTTTGAATGTGGCCGGAGATGTGGAGGCCGGAGGCAAAGGCGGCCAGAGCCCCGTGTCTTTTGAGCAGGTGCTGGCCTGGGATCCCGATGTGATCCTCTGCTGGAATGAGAGCAGCGGAGGAGCCTATCAAGAAATCACCACCGATTCCCGCTGGGCGGAGCTGAAAGCGGTCCGGAATAAACAAGTCTATGAAATACCGAGTTCTCCTTATAACTGGTTTGACCGTCCGCCTTCTGTGAACCGGATAATCGGTTTTAAATGGGTTGGAAATTTGCTCTACCCGGATGTTTACCAATATGATATGATTAATGAAGCCAGAGAGTTTTATAAGAAGTTTTATCATTATGATCTGACGGAAGAGGAAGCCCGGGAACTGCTGGTTCATTCACTGAGCAAATAACTGACAATTTGTAAAGTAATGAAATAAGTTGCTGTTTGTGCTGTTTAAAGGAGAGGATTGTGCACGGATTGGGGAAGTAATTTCTCAATCCGTGCACAATGTTTAAATCTGCTAAGTCAAAACAAGATAAAAAAGAGGAAAATGAACGTATTTAACCAAGAAAGAGGGGTGTAATGACATGAAAATTGATGCAAAGGACTTTGAAAAAGTAACGAAAAAAATTTTGGCCCCTGTTTATCCGGTTATTGCTGAAAATATTATTAAAGAGACCGGAGTCGTCAGTGGTATATGTATCGATTTAGGTGCGGGCCCGGGGAATCTGGGATTGGAACTTGCAAAACTTGCCTCCGGTTTTAAGGTTATCTTATTGGACATGTCGGAGGAAATGCTTAAAATAGCAGAAAAGAACTGTAGCGACATGTTGCTTGCAGATCGTGTATCCTCCTGGAAAGGTAATGTGGAACAATTACCTTTCCAGGAGGATACAGTAGATCTCGTTGTAAGCCGGGGTTCGATTTTTTTCTGGGAAGATCAAGTAAAAGCCTTAAACGAGGTTTATAGGATACTAAAACCCGGTGGGTATGCATATCTAGGCGGAGGGTTCGGAAATGAAGAGTTGCTGTCTCAGATCAGGGCGAAGATGAGGGAACAAAATCCCCAATGGGATAATGAGAGGAAAAAGAGAACCGGTAAAGTGGGATTTCTCCATTTTAGCGAACTTATGAAGAAAACGGTAATACCCCGTTATAAAATTAGTAGAAAGCAGGCTGGACTATGGATAATATTCAAAAAATAAAAAAATGTTATATATGTGCCAGGGAGTGCAGTATTCAAGAAGGAGGGAGCGGGCAATGCCGTAAATACACTGTACGAAAGGGTCAATTGGTTGAAATTGCACCTGATCAATACCTTGTGGTATGCTGTATTTCTATTGAGACAATGCCTATGCTGCATTTTTACCCCAAAGGGAAGTTTCTGCAAATAACAACCACCGGTTGCAATTTTGATTGCCCGGGTTGCATATCCACCGTTTTGGTAAAAGAGGTGGGGCTTAGCAACATTGCTCTTCAGCATAAGACTGCTGATCAGATAATTAAACAGGCAAAAGAAGAAGAGTGTTTGGGAATATCTTTTCTGATGAATGATCCGCTTGCCTCATATTTTACTTTTTTAAATGTTGCTAAAAAGGCAAAAAGAGCCAACCTGCTGGTTGGATGCTCAACCAATGGTGACTTTACATATGAATCTTCACGACTGCTTGCCCCTTATCTGGATTTCATCAATATAGGAATAAAAGGGTTTTCTGATGCTGAATATAAAAATTGCGGAGGAAATAGTGTTGAGAACGTTCTGGAAAGGATAAGGACCTTTGATAATCACGGCATTCATTTAGAGGTATCATATACTTATAAAAGGGGCAATGAGGACGCTATCGAGAATTTTGCCTCATGGCTAAGGGAGTCGGGGTATAATATACCTTTGCAAATTATGCGCTATATACCTCTTGAAGGTGCAGCTCCCGAGCTTGAACCCACAATAAATGAAGCCGAACATCTGTGCCGGGCATTAAAACAAAAGCTGAACCATGTCTACTTGTTTAATAGCCCGGGAACAGAGTTTTTAGATACATATTGCCCGGAGTGCGGCAACATATTGATCGAGAGAGATTTTTACGGACCGATGGGGGCAAAGACAAAAAAAATTAATGTTAATAATGATAGGAAATGTCCAAAATGTAATCATTTAATTCCCATACCGGGCTTGAAAAAAAGAGACGGATATATGGAAAAGGCTTTTGAAGGGGGGTATCCGTTCACAAGAGCATTAGAAATGATCCAGGCTATCTTAATTGCTTGCGGAGTGAATAAGCTTTCTCATGTTGTCAAAGTGTGGGAGAAAGTTTTAACGGAAAATTATCTGGATAATCTGCACAATGATTTACAGTCAATAGATCAATATATATTGACAATAAAAAAATATGCCGGATATGTGGGGGCTGAAGAGAAAGCAACGGAATTGATTTCGTACATGCAGGGGAAAGTTGCTGAAATTAGGGGGAAGCTTCGAGAAGTTACTAAAAGGCCCCGTGTTTATTATGCCATGGGAAAGCCTCTTTTCTGCCTTAAGGGTGAACGGTTTGAAAATCAACTTGTAACTGCCGCGGGCGGCATAAGTGTTAATAAAGAAATTATGGGTGATGGGCGGCCTGGAATGACGATAACCGTCGAGGAGATGAATAAACTGAATCCTGAAGCGATCTTCATCTCATCGTTTTTATCCAATACCCCTGATGACTTCTATCGTGAATGCATAACGAAAGGAATAAAAGTTGATGCCGTAAGCTCAAAAAGGATATTTACTCATGCCTATCCAAATTGGGATTTTGGAAGTCCTAGGTGGATACTCGGTCTTATGAACATGGCAAACATTCTTCATCCTGAGTTGTTTAAATTCGATCTATTTGAAGAAGCAAAATATTTTTACTTGAATTTTTACAATACAAAATTCGAGCCCGAGCTAATCAATTTATCTTTCGCAAAGCCCGCGAACAACTGGAAATGGAACGTGGATAATTTAAACCAAGAAGTATCTAATTAATATCTCTTTTGAGGCTGGTGTAAAATATGTTGGCAGTAGCACTAAATTATATTGGAATGAGGAAAGAGAAAAATATAAGCTTATCGCTTCTGAAGGCCTTTGAGGATTTTAAAGTGGTTAAGCTTCTTCCCGACAGCGATTCGGGGGAAGGGCAGTTGCAATTATGTCAACCCCAGGGATATCAGGACCTTCTGGAAGATATAGAACAGTCCTGGAACCCGTCGGAGGCCTGGTTGGAACTCCGGGGAACGAAGGATAAATTGCTTAGAATGGTACGGCAAATGTTCTTTTTCGATGAGGAAAAAAAATATAATAAAGTTATTTTAGAAGGGGACGATGGAATTAGCGATTTCCCCTGGGCTATCCAAATCGTCTTGGTTCAACTGCCTGTTGCAGAATGGATGGATAATCCTGAATGGCTGCGTCGGGCGGATCTGCTTATTCTCAGCCCTGAAGGGAAAGAAAACGAAGATTTTACCGCCGGGATAAAAAAGATACGCTCTGATCTTCCTCTGATAACAGAAAAGGTGCAAGAAGGTAAAGGTATATCGAAGGATCTGGAGGCGTCTCTCAAGGCTTTGTTTGTTAGTTATGTGGAAAAACGAGAAAGGATCAAAACAATGTTGAAAGAGCAATATCCCGGAAAAACTTTAAGCTGTACTCAAGCACGGGAAATGGTAGAACAATTAGGAGTCAATTCGTTTTTGCTCGGGAGCGTCTGCGACGAAGTAGGTTATCGGATAACGAATTGTTGGCTGGGTTGTTTCTAATTTGCCATGTGAAAGCTTTTCTGTAAAAACAAGTTAAAAATACTTGACAGCTGTGCTAATACATGATATATATAATTATGCTAAATAAAACATAATGAAAAATGAAAATTGACTATATCTTAAAACAACGTTTAGTAGTTTAGTTAAACTGCCGATCCCTAAATTGCATTTTTTATCTTAAAAGGTGCAAAAAATTTTACCTGTAAATGCAGGAAAATATAACATAATGACATAATTTATTGCATTACAGACGGTATTTTGGAGATGATTAAAGTGAAAAAACATATTTCTGCATGGGATATGGGCATAGGAAAATCCAGTCTTGTATAATAATAGATTGTACTCTGTTTTAAAGCTTCCAAATTTGTGCAGGAGGCGGAGGGAGTAGACTCCTCTGCTCCACCGCCTCTTGCCTTTTGTTCTCCACACAATAAGAGTTATTAAGAATACTGACACAAGCCAATATCCTGTCTCAACCTCCTTTTGGGCCGCAGTGAAAAGGCTGCGGCTCAAAAGTTTTTGGGCTGATTATCATTGCTGCTATTTTGACGATGCGGACCATTATGAACCTGCCTTTTAGAAAAAACCTTGATGTCCGACACCCCTTTGATTAAATTGAAAATGGGATGGAATACATGGAAGGCCCTTTAATTCTTGATCTTTTTGTTGGCAGGAGAACATTTGCGGGCCTGTCGGCAGCTCACTAAAAGGGCCTGCTAAAGCTACCGGATTTGTGCAGGGGGCGGAGGTGTTAGACCCCTCTCCTCCACCGCCCCTTGCTTTTTTTATCTACAGCTCAGAGTTAATTAAGATGAAGTTCTCCCGGAAAGAACGGTAAAATTTTTCTCTTGGGTTATATTAATGATTTCCAATCCTTCCGGATAAACGGCTGAAATATTTGATAGGCAAGTTCCTTTATCTTCCTCGATCTGGGCGATGCCCAGGATAAAACTGCGCAGTATTTTGTTCAACCTCCTAGGGGGGCCGCAGCGAAAAGGCTGTGGCCCTAAAATTTATGAGCTGATTATCATTGTGGCTAAGCTCCGGTGACGCTCGAACCGTCCCCACGGCACCGCCAATTACTACTTTTCGCTGTAGTGTTATATTTGAAGAGCTTGCAAAGGAATTATTTTATTGATAAGCAGGTAAAATTTGCATTATGCTTGAATATATAACTATAGAAAAAACGTAGGAAGTACAAATAATAGCTTTTGTTCGTTTGCCCATCGTTTTTTCTATTATTCCTTTCTTAAAGGAGTGGTTTTCATGTTGGAGAATACACAAATTTTTTTAAAAAATTTATCCTGTTTTTCTGTGGAAAAGAAAATTGAGACTCGAAAGAATGACGTTTTCCTGCTGAAAACGAGTAAAACAGGCGAAAAAGAAAAATTTATAGTGTACAAGAAATATTCCCAGCTTGATAAAATGCCTCGTGAAATTGAAATGCTTTATTTACTAAAGGGGAAAGGGGTCGCTGTTCCACAAATTTATGATACAGGGAAGAACTTCATTTTAATGGAATACCTGGAAGGTCCTTTATTTATAGATTTTTTTTGCTGGCAGGAGAACACTTGCGGACCTGTCGGCAGTTCCTTAAAAGGACCCGCTTATCAGGCCATATACAGCCTTTGCAGCTGGTTTTCAGCATTTTATGCTGTGTCGCGGGAAGTTGCCGGCAGGCAACTAATTATGGGTGATGTTAATTTCAGAAATTTTATTATCAGGGAGAAAATTTACGGGATCAATTTGGAAGAATGCCGGGACGGAAAAATTGAGGAGGATATAGGCAGTCTTTGTGCTTTTGCCCTTACCTACTTACCATCCTATACATCGTGGAAAATTAGCATGGCCGGTGAAATGTTCCGTATTTTAAGCAGTGAGCTTGATCTCGATAAAGAATTACTCAAACAGGAAATACAAAAAGAACTTCTTGCTATCTCCGTAAGAAGAAAAACGATTCATGAAATGATGAAGTTTCAGGTGTTTGACTTGTTGGAAAAAAGTATATATTTTGCTTAATATGCATTATTTATTTTACCTTCCACTATTATCCCCGCCTCGTTAAAATTGGGATGAGGTAATATTTTGCTATCTTTAGGGAAGGAAAAATTTTCTGATCCATGCAGGAAAATATAACATAATGAAAGAAATTATTGCATTAACATTTAATTGCCAATACGGTATTAAGTATTTCCACAGCTTCAAGTTAGAGAGTATTGCTTTCGGGTTGCATTAAACCGGCTTTCCCAGAAAGAAATTTTTTTACCGTTATGGCAAGTAAATTTGACAATATTCTTGGATATATAACAGCGAACCATTGTGCCGGTATGGATTCAACAATATTGATAACCCGAAAACGAGTTTGACTTTCCCATTGGACAAGGAGGTGAAAGGTGTTTGGTATTATGCGTCAGCCGGGCTTGACCAATCTGTATAACACTGAGGATGCAAAATTTGTTTCAAGGGAGGTGAGAAGTAAATAATTTTTTGCATTGGAACTGGAAGGCGAGATTTTTATGTATTGATTATGAAAGAAAAAGAAAGAAATGGGTTTGTGGAGTAATTTTCACCCTTTGACCTTACCCGGCATTAGCCGTCAGGCAAATCTAAATTAAGATAGGAGTGAGTGAGCAACAATGAAGCTCAGGATAGTAGTATGTCTCCAGATAGCCTTGCTGGTTTTGATGATTTGTTTTGCTGCTGTTGCTCTGGCAAACAGTTCATCTGAAATTAATTTATCGTTAAGTAAGAGTTCGGCATTAAATGGAGAAAGTGTTACAGCCTCAGGTACATCGACTGCAAACGCATGGGTTCCCCTTAAAATAGTCGACGATAAAGGAAGTATAGTAGTATTTGATGCCAGGAAGGCAGAAGCAAACGGTAATTACAGTATTGATTTCATTGTTCCGGACAGCGATTCCGAAACATTAACAGTAGTTGTCGGGGAGGGCGACAACGTAGCTGTGGAGGCCCTGACCGTTGAGGAACAGTCGTCCGATCTCCCGGGTGATGTCAACGGTAGCGAATCGGTGGATATTGATGATGCGCTGCTTATCGCTCAATATGATGCCCAGTTAATAACATTAACGGAACAACAATTAGCGGTAGCAGATGTCAACGGTAGCGGATCGGTGAATATCGATGATGCGCTGCTTATCGCTCAGTATGATGCCCAACTAATCAGTGATTTCCCGGTGAATCAGTAGTGGGAAATATTCCTACCTAAGATATGTAAAAGGCAAGGTATGGGATTGCGCAAATTTTCTTGTAGCAATGTAAAAGCACATAACCTCAAAGTTAGTAAAAAGGAGTTAAGCCGTATGAAAAGAAAAAAAGGAACTGGAAAAAAGAAGCTCTTTTTAGTCCTTTCTCTTATTATGCTGTTTTTATCGGTAAGTATTTTCTGCTTTTCTTCAGTTTCTGCCGAGGAAGCGGATATTACTTTTAGCGTAGGAACAGTAGAGGTTCCGTTTTCATCTGAGGCTACTACAGTGGAGGTACCTGTAAGCATCAGCACCCCTGCGGAGGCGGTGTGTGCACTCAAAATTGCGGTAGTATATGAACAGGCGGACGGTATTAAAGCCGTGCCCGTATCCATCACACCCGGCACAATGCTGTCGGGGGGTGCAGTCAATACGAATCTGGAGTATGTAGCGTCAGGGGAGTATGCCGGCCGGAAGGCGGTCTTTTTGAACTACTTCAGTACGACCGGCTTTACGGAAGGGGGCGAGTTGTTCAAGGCTACCTTTGAGATACCGGCGGGTTCGGAGGCTCAAACCATTCAGTTGCCGATTTCCCCCAGCGATCAGAATACGAAAGTCGGGACACGTAGCCTGGCATTCAATGACGGCCGGATAATGATTGAGCCGTTAGGTCCATCGAGTGATGTTACTTTTAGCGTAGGAACATTAGAGGTTCCGTTTTCATCTGAGGCTACTACAGTGGAGGTACCTGTAAGCATCAGCACCCCTGCGGAGGCGGTGTGTGCACTCAAAATTGCGGTAGTATATGAACAGGCGGACGGTATTAAAGCCGTGCCCGTATCCATCACACCCGGCACAATGCTGTCGGGGGGTGCAGTCAATACGAATCTGGAGTATGTAGCGTCAGGGGAGTATGCCGGCCGGAAGGCGGTCTTTTTGAACTACTTCAGTACGACCGGCTTTACGGAAGGGGGCGAGTTGTTCAAGGCTACCTTTGAGATACCGGCGGGTTCGGAGGCTCAAACCATTCAGTTGCCGATTTCCCCCAGCGATCAGAATACGAAAGTCGGGACACGTAGCCTGGCATTTAATGATGGAACGATTGTAATTACCGGAGAAGCGGATGAATGCTTCATCGCTACCGCGGCTTTCGGCTCCAAGATGATGCCGTCGGTGGCTGTGCTCAGGCAGTTCCGAGACAGGTATCTCCTGAGCAGCGAGAGCGGGAGAGCTTTTGTCCATTACTACTACAATATCTCCCCGCCTATTGCTTCCTACATTAGCGGAAGTGAAACTTTAAAAGTCCTGGTGCGGATAGCCTTGGTCCCCTTGATAGCCTTGGCTGTCCTGTTCATGAATCCTGTTCAGGCAGCGGTTTTCATTGCTACCTTACTATTCTTTGCTTTTTACCTGGTGCGCAGAAGACAGGCCGGAATAATAGCTTTAAGACGAAGAGATTAGATAATTCACATTTTTCTTTATTTTTACTGTGCATCATTATACTACTAAATTTATTCAGAAAGGAGAAAAGAGAACTTGAAAGGGGATAAGAGAATTGTATTAATGCAATTAGGGCTTAAGTTCAAAAATAAAAAGTTTATCAGTTGCCTGGTTTTTCTGATCTTTATGTGCAGCTTCATTTTGATGGCCCGGACCGGCACTGCCCTCGCCGATCCGGGAAGTGCAAGTGATCCGGCAACATCGCTCACGATCAAAGTCGGTTATACCAGTTCTTCAAATCAAACCAGCACATATACTACGGTGCGAACCTTCACGTACGAAGAAATGAATGCCATGGCCAATGTGCAGCAGGCTTATTCTTACATCGACAGCATGCCGGCTCCGGTAATTGACGCGGCGAGAGGCGTCTTGATTTCCGACCTTCTGACCGCGGCAGGCATAGACACGGGCGCAAACATGAGCAATATCAATAAAATATATTTTTACTGCACCGACACAGCACCATACTGGTATACAAATTTGACCGGGGATTATCTGTATGGTACGCCTCGCTACTATTATCCAAACATCGTAAAGAGCTGGAATGCTGATGAACAAAAACCTACAAACTCCGGAGGATGGGGCAGTCCTACGGACGGCGCCGTCCAGGTCTACCCCATCCTGGCAATTGAGGACAACTGGGACCGTTTTCAGGATCCTCCCGATTTCAACAATATGATCGGCTCAAGCAGGTTCAGGTTGTTGAATGGCCAGACGGAAAGTGACTATACAAACGGTGTGTTTACTGCTATGAAGTCTGCCAGGTGGGTGTGCGAGATTGATGTGATGCTGAACCAGGCCATGCCGCCGGTCTTGACGGCCAATGCTGCCACCTTGGGCCAACCGGCGACCTTAAGCTATACGGATGATGCCGACTGGCGTTCCGTCATCAGCGGCATCACCGTGGACGGCATCACCGTGGACAGCGGAAAATACAGCGTGGCCGAAGGTACGATCACCATCGATCAGAGCATCTTCACCAGTGCCGAAGACTATACAATCGTAGTGAGTGCCGCCGGCTACAGCGACGTTTCCGTTACGCAGACCATGAATACAGCCTCCACAAACGTCTGGGACGGCTCGGTTGACGTTTCCTGGTACAATACCATCGACACGGTGTTCTATATCGACACCCCGGCAAAGCTGGCCGGCCTGGCGGCCATTGTCAACGGGATTTATAACGAGGGCGCCGGCGTTACCGGCAACCCGGATTATATTGTCGCCAATGTTGGCGGCGGAACCGTGGCCGGTTCAACCACCAGCACCTGGATTTACGGCAGCGACGACTTTGACGGCAAAACCGTCTACCTTACCGCGGATCTGGATATGGGCGGCATTTATAACAGCTCCGCCGGCACCTGGAGCGGCCCCAACTATATGCCCATCGGCGGCCAGTACTGCATGACGTACCAGGACGGTACGACATTTATTGGTGCCTCCTGGAACGGTACCTTTGACGGGCAGGGGCATACCGTTAAAAATATTTATTGCAGCAGGCACGCCGGCTCCCTCGGCTATTCCTTCAGCCAGTCCGTCGGCCTCATCGGGCGCTTGGGCATTCATGACAATGATGTAGCAAATGGCTACAACACATTGGCCAATCCCTCGGTTAAAAATGTCGCGGTCAGCGGCTCTATTTATGCCAACCGTTCCGTGGGCGGCATTGTGGGCAAAAACGGCAAGAGCATCGCCTCTGTCATTGAGAACTGCATCAACTACGCTTCTGTCAGCAACACCGACTCCAAGGGTGTGGGCGGCATTGCCGGCGCCGGATGGAACAATCTGACCATTAAAAACTGCGCTAACTTCGGCTCAATCTATACATCCTATTCCAACGCCGGCGGCATCTCGGGCAGCTGCGAAGCCGATATATTTAATTGTTATAACGTCGGTTATGTCAATGCCAGTTCAGCCAATCAGGCCCAGTCCCTTGGCACCAATAACGGCGGCGCGGTCTGGACCAACTGCTACTGGCTGGACGGTTCCTCCGCCAGCAATGAGGCGGTATACGGCAATACAACCGGCAGTACTATTACCCAAATGCCGACAACGGATTCCATGAAAACAACGGACTTCCTGGCCGCACTGAACGGCGAAGGACAGAATTGGTTAGAGGATACCAATAATATCAACAACGGCTACCCCGTCCCGAACTGGCAGGCAACCGGGGAAGACACTGCCAAGTATACGGTCACACCCGTAACTGATGAGGCTTACCGGAATGGGACAACGACGGAAGGATTAACGATTATGACCGTCAAGCCCGAAGTAAGCGGACTCCACTATTTTGCAGTTGAAATAGCACCGGAGAGAGAGCATAGCGGGGAAGAAGCCGCAGTCTTTGTCCATATCCGTGACGGCTACCAGTTAAGCCTCAATGTTACCAAAGCGGATTTTGATGCTGTAAACAATGCCACGGCCGGCTTTAACGTCCGGCCCGGAGACAAGGTCAAAGTTTTCATCGTAGATGATTTGACCAACGATGAGGGCTTTAACCCGACAATTCTGCAGTAGATATGGAAGGGGTCCGGAGGCGTTTTTTCCCGGACCTTTCCTGTAGATCATGCTCAACATTTCGGCACAAAACACAATTTTCTGAATATGAAAAAATATACTAGGAGGGTAAGTAATGAAAAGAAGGAAATACAGCCGCCTGCTGGCGTCTCTGATGGTTTTCGCCATGCTGGCGACGTTCTTCCCCGGCACTGTCTTGGCGGAGGGAGGAGAGACCGGCGTCTACAGCGTCAGTGTGGACAGCAGCATTACCGGCGGCACGATTGAAACAACTCCGACAAGCGGTACGAAGGGCGACGGGGTTACGGTAACCGTCACCCCGGATGAAGGCAAACAGCTGATTGAAGGCAGCCTGAAGTATACGGCGGACGGAGGCAGCTCCTATACGGATATTACAGCCACCGAAGGCGTGTACAGTTTTGCAATTCCGGAAGCGGATGTGATTGTGACTGCCGGGTTTGAGGATGTTCCGGCTGCGGGTGAAAGCACGTCTTATGTGGTAGATTTCAGCGTAACCGGAGAATATGGAACTGTCGCAGCGGCAGTCTACAGCGTTGCCATCAGCTCCGGCGATGCGGTGGCGGCCGGCCGAACCGTGATCTTTACTGCCTCACCGGACGAAGGCTACCAGGTGAAAGAGTGGACCGTAAACGACCAGCCCATAGCGGATAACCAGACCAATACTTTAAGCATAGAAAACCTGGCCGCGGACCAAACCGTAACCGTGGAATTCGAAGCGGTATCCGGCGGCGAGCCTGAGCCGGCGACTTATACTGTGGCGGTGGATAGCGCTATCACCGGAGGTACCGTAGTAGTGGATCCGGAAAGCGCAGCAGAAGGGGATACCGTCACCGTCACAGTCACCCCGGATGAAGGCAAACAACTGATTGAAGGCAGCCTGAAGTATACGACGGACGGAGGCAGCTCCTATACAGCCATCAGTGAAACCGGCGGCGTGTACAGCTTTGTGCTGCCGGCTGCGGATGTCACCGTGGCCGCCGCTTTCGAGGACCTTCCTCCAGGATCGAATGTCTGGGACGGCAGCTTGGACACCTCTTGGTACACAGCCAATCCGGAGTTGCCTGTCTACACCATCAGCACGCCGGCCCAGTTGGCGGGCCTTGCCTACCTGGTCAACGCCAGTGAAGCTGAGTGGCTGGCTCTGGGCCTCAGCCTGGATAACCCGGACTACGGTATGTACATCCGTTTTGCGGGCAAAACCATCACTTTGGCCAACGATATCTGGCTCAATGCCACCGCCAGCGCCGCCAAGGGCGATACCGGCCAGCGGCAGTGGATCCCCATCGGCGGCGGCGGCATCTTCCAAGGGCCCGAGGATTACACCTTCGGCGGCATCTTCGACGGGGCGGGTCATACCGTTTACAACGTCTATATCGACAAGGGCGGTACCACTACCTGGATCGCGAATTGTGGCTTCATTGGGCAGCTTTCTGCAGAAGCTACTATCAAAAACTTGACCGTGACCGGCTTTGTGGACGCAGACCGTTCGGTAGGCGGCATTGTAGGCAAGAACTGGGGCACCGTGGAGAATTGTGTCAACTACGCCACAGTGAAAGGCTACCAGAGCAAGGGCGTGGGCGGCATCACCGGTGCCAACTGGTACGCTAACCCCACTACCTCACCTGCGCCGGTCATTCGGGGCTGCGTTAACTATGGAGCAGTGGAGACTGCCTTTGGCACAGGCCTTTGCGGCGGCATCGCCGGCGACAACGAGGGCCTCATTGAAAATTGCGCCAACTATGGTGCTATCAGCGCAGCTAATGCCGGCAGCGCCAGCATCGGCGGCATTGCCGGCAACCTGAAGATCATCGGTGGTGACAGTATCGCAACCGTGAGAAACTGCTTCAACGCCGGCGCCATCATCCAGGGCCAGTGGACGGCCGGTATCGCAGCCCAGGTGGAGAACGGCGTTGCCGACATCCTTAATTGCTATAACATTGGCAGCGTGAACGGCGGTCTTTGCGGCGGTATCCTGGGCAACCATAACGGTGGTTACGTTGCCATCAGCAACTGCTACAACACCGGCGCCATCACCGGCGCCAGCGGCGGGGCCATCGCCGGCAAACTCAATGCCAACGGCAGCACCGATAACCTCTATTATTTGCATGGTTCGGCGGCCTTGCCCTTTGCCATTGCCCCGGCCACTGCCGCCGCAATGGCCAGGACTGAGGCGGAGATGAAGGCCGATGCGCTGGTCGCCCGGCTGAACGGGTTAAACGGCCATATCTTCGTGCCGGACATGGACGATAACAACAACGGCTATCCCATCCTGGCCTGGCAGACGGCGCACTCCATTCCGCCCGTGCTTGCGGCGGATACTACCAACAATCAGATTGGTGAGCCTGTGGAGATCACCTTCACCGACGACGGGAATTGGAGCGGAGTTGTCAGCGGCATCACGGTCAATGGAGCCATGGTATCAGGCTATACCCTGGCATCGGGTACAGTGACCATCCCGGCCGGCGCCTTTGCTGAAGCCGGAGACTACATTGTTGCGGTCACCGCCCCGGGCTATACCAATGCAATTATATTGCAGGCCATGCAGCAGACAGGTACAACCTACGGCACGGTCACCTTTATGAGCGACGGTGCCGTCTATACCACCGTCGACACCCCTCTCGGCTCTGCCACGGAGGCGCCGGCCGATCCGGTCAAAGACGGTTACACCTTCAGCGGATGGTGGACGGACGAGAATTATTCCAGCGCAATCGTATTCCCGTACACCGTGACGGAAAACGTGACCGTATACGCCAAGTGGACGGAGATTCCCGCCGGGCCGTTGCCGGCGCCGGTACTTAAGGCGGATAACACAGACAACAACACCGGCCAGCCGGTGACTATTACCTTTACGGACGACGCAGCCTGGAGAAGCGCTATTACCGGAGTCACAATTAATAGCTTGTATTACTTCGGACACCTGACCGCTGACCAGTACACAGTCAGCCCGGGCAAAATCAGCATAGCGGCGGAAATAGCGGCAGAAGCATTCACGCAAGCCGGAGAATACATTATTATAGTGCGGGCAACCGACTACAAAAACGCCATGGTCAATCAAAAAATAAACGAAGGCTTTGCGTTTACCTATTCCATTGACACCGGCCAAGCCGTCATCACCGGCTATACCGGCAGCGGCGGGGAGATCGCCGTTCCTGGCAGCATTGTGCAGGGCGGAACAGCCTATCCGACGATCGCCATTGGTATGAGTGCGTTTCTGAACTGTACAGCGTTAACCTCAGTTGAGTTGCCGGACAGCATGACCAGCATCGGTGATAATGCCTTTAACGGCTGCACCGGATTGACTGCGGTCACGCTGCCGACAAACTTAAGCAGCATTGGCAACCAAGCGTTCAGGGGTTGCTCAAACCTGGACACCGCCTACTTCCTGGGGGATCTGCCGACCCTAGGTGCGGATGTTTTCCAGGATACACCCTCTGATTTCGTTCTCTGCTACCATGCCGGCAAGGCCGCAAGTTGGTCCGGCTTTACGGACTATACGGCAAAATCTTTTTGCACCCTGACTTTGGACCTGCAGGATGGCAGTGCGCCAGTCGGCAGCTATACGACAGTTGACAGCAGCGAGGGCCATATCGCGGCCCCTGCCGACCCTGTCTGCCCAGGCCTCACCTTCGGCGGCTGGTACAAGGAAGCGGCCTGCGTCAACGCCTTTGATTTCGGCAGCGAGACGGTGACCGGCGACATAACCTTGTACGCCAAATGGATAGGTGGAACTCAGACCTACACCGTCACCACGGACAGTGCCATCACCGGCGGCACAGTTGCGGTTGATCCGGCCGTCGGCAGCGCTGGTGACATCATCACCGTCACTGTCACTCCGGCTGAGGGCAAACAGCTTGTGGCCGGCAGCCTGCAGTACACCGCAGACGGCGGGATGAACTATGCCGCGATCCCTTCCAGCGAAGACGCGTACAGATTCTCTCTCCCGGCGGCCAACGTCGTTGTCACCGCTCAGTTTGAGAATGCTTCCATTGACTTCACCTATACTATTAGCACCGGCCAAGCCGTCATCACCGGCTATACCGGCAGCAGTGCGGAGATTGTCGTCCCTGGCAGCATTGTGCAGGGCGAGACAGCCTATCCGACTGCTATCGGTAATAATGCATTTAATAATCGAACGGAATTGACCTCTGTCATGCTGTCGGACGGCCTGACAAGCATCGGTGACAGTGCCTTTTTGGGTTGCACGGGATTGACCACAATCACGCTGCCGGACAGCCTGACCAGCATCGGCACCAGTTCATTCCAATGCTGCACCGGCCTCACCTCTGTCACGCTGCCGGCAAGCGTAAACAGCATTGGCGACCGGGCGTTCCGGGGTTGCCTGAACTTGGGTGCCGCCTACTTCCTGGGAGACCTGCCGGCGACTTTCAGTGGAAACGTTTTCCAGGGTGCCAAATCCGGTTTTGTCCTTTACTACCATGTGGACAAAGCGGCCAGCTGGTCTGGCTATGCGAACTATCCGAACCAGGCTTTCTGCGTCCTAACTTTAGACCTGCAGAACGGCAGCACGCCTGAGAGTAGCTACGCAGTTCTCACCGACGGCCGGCCGGCCGCTCCCGCCGATCCCACCCGCGACAACTACACCTTCGGCGGCTGGTACAAGGAAGCGGCCTGCGTCAACTCCTTTGACTTCGGCAGCGAAACGGTGACCGGCGACGTTGCAGTGTACGCCAAGTGGAATGCTTCCATTGACTTCACCTATACTATTAGCACCGGCCAAGCCGTCATCACCGGCTATACCGGCAGCAGTGCGGAGATCGCCGTTCCTGGCAGCATTGTGCAAGGCGGGACAGCCTATCCGACTGCTATCGGTGAAAATGCATTTAAAAACCGGACGGAATTGACCTCTGTCACGCTGTCGGACGGCCTGACCAGCATTGGTAACAGCGCTTTTAACGGCTGCACCGGATTGACCACAATTATGTTGCCGGACAGTCTAACCAGCATTGATACCATCGCTTTTTCTGGTTGCACCGGATTAACCTCTGTCACGCTGCCGGACGGCCTGACCAGCATCGGTAACAGTACCTTTAGCGGCTGCACCGGACTGACCACAATCACGTTGCCGGCCAGCGTAAGCAGCATCGGCATGATGGCGTTCCGAAAATGCTCAAACCTGGGTGCCGCCTACTTTCTGGGAGATCTGCCGGCAACTTTCAGCTTGAAGGTTTTCAAGGATACGAAATCCGGTTTTGTCCTTTACTACCATGTGAACAAAGCCGCCAGCTGGTCGAGTTTCACGAGTTATACAACAGGGGTATTCTGCATCCTGACATTAGATCTGCAGGATGGCAATGCGCCGGAGAGCAGCTTTGCGGTTATTGACAGTAACGGCTATATTGACGCTCCCACCGATCCCGCCCGTGGAGGTTACACTTTTGGCGGTTGGTATAAGGAAGCGGCCTGCGTCAACGTCTTTGACTTCGAAAGCGAGACAGTGACCGGCGACGTTACCGTGTACGCCAAGTGGATTGGTGAGGCTGAGACCTACAGCGTCACCGTGGACAGCAGCATTACCGGCGGCAGCGTAACAGTAGATCCGGCCAGCGCAGCCGCGGGGGGCACCATCACCGTGACCGTGACGCCGGATGAAAGCAAGCAACTGGTAGCAGGGAGCCTCAATTACAACGACGGTACTGCCGATATCGAAATTACCGCCACCGAGGACATGTACAGCTTTACGATGCCCGCGGCAGACGTGGTTGTGACGGCCGGATTTGAGGACATTCCGGCAGCGGGTGAGGCGGGCAGCCTGAAAATCGCTTTCGTTATGCCGGGCTATACGAGCGGAACTGTGGCAATCACCCTGGACCATCCGGCGGGAGCAGGATATTCGTTTGTTTACGCCTTCAGTTACGGTCCGGTCAGCGGGCTGACGATCGAAGATACGATACAAGACGGCTCGTCTTTTACCGACGGCGCTGAAATAGAGGCATCGGCCGGGCAGTATATTACGATCTATGAGATCAATTCAACTTATCATATTCTCAACTATGTCAGCCGTCAGATCACGGAGAGCGATCTGGGCATAACGGCAGGCGACTATGTATTCGTCATTACCGACGCTGACGCCCATACGGTTGCTATAGTTCGCTATAACGGCGCCGGCGGTGCGGTGACAATTCCCGCTACGGTTAACATCGGCGGGACGGATTATACCGTGACGGCTATTGCCGACGGCATGGATATGTCTCACGGCGCTTTTAACGGCGCTAAGACAACTTTAACCTCGGTGACACTCCCGGACAGCCTGACGGCTATCGGGGCGTACGCCTTCAGTTCTTGCAGCGCGCTTACCGCGGCAACGCTGGGAAGCGGTTTGAAAACCATGGGAGCACATGCTTTTGAACGATGCGATAATGCGGCCTTTACCTCCGTGATTATCCCGGACGGAGTGACGCGCATCGACGGCTATACCTTCTTGTCTTGTTCAGCGCTGAAAACAGTGACGCTGGGAAGCAGTGTGACCAGCGTGGGGGATTTTGCCTTTGGCAATTGTACTTCCCTGGCCGCGGTCTATTTTAAGAGCAGCAAACCGCCGGCCTTTGGCACGAAGTATTTCAATAACACAGCTTCCAATTTTGCGCTTTATTACCATGCCGCCAATGCCGGCGGCAGTGCGGATCCGACCAGTTGGGCTTATTTTGCCGACCATATGGCCACTTATACCGTCAATGCCTTTTGCGTGTTGACCCTTAATTCGAATTACAGCGGCGGCGCTGCGACCAGCGGAAAGGCAGCCGTCAGCAGCGGCGGTCTTCTGGCCTATCCTGCCGCCATACCATCCCGCGAAGGTTATGTTTTCAACGGCTGGTATAAAAATGCGGCCTGCACGGACGACTGGGATTTTGGGAGCGACCCGGCCGACGGCGATCTGACCCTTTACGCCGGCTGGACTCAGGGCGCGGCGCCCGGCAGTCTGACTATTACATCTGTCCAGGCGACGGGCACAATCGGCGGGAGAACGCTCATTACGCTCGCCAGCTCTGCCGGGACGGGCAACTCCTTTGTTTATAAGGTCAGCAACATGCCGGTCAGTGGTCTGACCACAGCCGGCACGGTCACGGACGGCGCGGCGTTTACCAGCGGCAGTACGGTCATTGCCGTAGCGGCCGGCCAGTATGTGACCATCTATGAAATCACGGCGGAGCAAACAATTGTCAACTATGTCTGCCGTCAGATTGCCGCCGGCGAGATTACGGCGGGCGTCAATATCGGCGATTTCAATTATATCCTGAAGAATACGTCTTCCGGCCATACGGCGGCGGTCAAAAGCTATACCGGTTCCGGCGGCGCGGTTGTTATTCCGGGAACGGTCGAATACAATGGGACGACTTATAACGTTACGGCGCTGGCCGGCAGTACGTTTTATACCAACGGCGTCTTCAGCGGCAATACGGCGATTACCTCCGTAACCCTCCCGGACAGCCTGCAAACCATAGGCGATTATGCCTTTTACGGCTGCACGGGTCTAACCTCGGCGAACCTGGGAAGCGGCTTGACGACCATAGGCTGGGAGGCCTTTAATAGGTGCTCTCAGCTTGCAGCGATCACGCTCCCCAACGGCGTGACCAGTATTGGGGATTACGCTTTCGCCGATTGCAGAGGGCTTACGGCAGTCAAGCTTCCGGATGGGCTGACACAAATTGGACCCTCTATCTTTAACAGCTGCTCCAATCTGGCCTCTGTAACAATCGGCAGCGGGGTGACCAGCATTGGCGAAAGAGCCTTTATCGGGTGTTCCAAGCTAACCTCCATCACGCTTCCGGACGGCGTGACCGGCATCGGGGCCAGCGCTTTCCAGAACTGCGCCATGCTTACGAGCGTAACAGTTCCGGACAGCGTCACAAGTATTGGCGATTGGGCTTTCCAGGGCTGCGCGAAGATGAAAAGGGCTGTCATCGGAAGCGGCGCGGCAAGTATCGGCAAGGAAGTCTTCAACTACAGCAGCGTACTGGAGGCCGTCTTTTTCCAGAGCGCCAAACCTCCGTTTTTCGACTTGAGACCTTTCAACGAAACAGCGTCTAATCTCGTTTTGTATTATAATTACCGGAATCCCGGCGATCCCGGCGACCCGACCAGTTGGGTTTATTTTGGCGCCAATGCGGGATATACGGTAAAGACATGTAGCATGCTGACGCTCGATCCCAATTACAGCGGCAGCACTCCGGCAAGCTATCCGGTGCCGTCCGGCGAGTTGCTTGGCTATCCGGAGAATGTTCCCAACCGGTCGGACTATACCTTCAACGGCTGGTATAAGGATACGGCGTGCACGGATGACTGGGATTTTGCGGCCGAAACGGTCAGCGGCGATCTGACGCTTTACGCCGGCTGGGCCCAGGGTGCGGCGCCCGGAAACTTAAGCGTCATTTCGGCAGTACCCAGTCCCCTTATTAATGGATCGACGATTATCACACTCGGCAGCTTAGCCGGGGATGGGAACTCCCTTGTCTATAAAGTCGGCGATGTACCGGTCTCCGGACTGACAACCGACAGCACGGTCACAGACGGCGCGGCTTTCAGCAGCGGCAGTACCGTAATCAGCGTGATACCAGGCCAGTATGTGACGATTTATGAAATAACCGATCCGGAACAGAAAGTGGTGAACTATGTCAGCCGTCAAGTTGCCGCATCGGAAATTAAAGCGGGTGCCAATACAGCAGACTTGAACATTGAGTTCTCCGGCACGACGGCGACCGTCACCGGCTATACCGGTTCCGGCGGCGCGGTTGTTATACCCGACACGATTACCTGGGGCGGGACGGACTATACCGTGACTGCTATTGCCGACAGAGTATATGTCAATGGCTATTATATAGGCGCATTCGCCAACGGCAAAACGACCATAACTTCCGTCACTATTCCCGACAGCGTTACGACAATTGGGAGTGACGCCTTCAAGGACTGCACAGTCCTGAAAGGGGTGACAACAGGCAACGGCGTGACGAGTATCGGGGGCTCTGCTTTCCAAGGCTGCACTAGTCTTGCCGAGCTGACCCTGGGAAGCAGTGTGACGACCATCGGGAGTTGGGCTTTCCGCTACTGTTCGGGACTGACCAAAGTCACAATCCCGGACAGCGTGACCAGCGTCGACGTTAATGCTTTCCGCGACTGTACGGGGCTTACTGAGGTCACGGTGGGCAGCGGTGTGACCAGTTTCTTGAATTCTGCTTTCCGGGATTGCAGCAACCTGGAGGCGGCTTACTTTAAGGGCGTCAAGCCGCTGGATTTCATTACGGATTCTTTCGCCAACGCTAGATCCGGCTTTACGCTGTATTACCTTTCAGCCAATGCCGGCAGCAGCGAGGAGACAAACAGCTGGGCTTATTTTGCCGCCAATACGCCACCCTTTGCAGTGAGCGCGGCCTCCCTGTTATGTACGGTGGACTTTGATCCGGATTACAGCGGCGGCGTCGTTAAGACCAAGACGATCGTTTCCCTGGAAAGCAGCAGTGCGCTGCTCACCCCCCCTTCCTCCGCCCCCGGCCGGGAAGGATATACCTTCAACGGCTGGTATAAAGATGCGGCCTGTACGGACGACTGGAATTTTGCCACGGACACCATAAGCGGTAATCTGACGCTTTATGCCGGTTGGACTGACGGCATGGTGGCGGGAAGCCTGAGTATCACTTCGGTGACGCCGGGCGACGTTAAGAATGGCTCGACAAAAATCACGCTCGGCAGCACTGCCGGGGAGGGAAACTCCTTTGTTTACAAGATTAGCGACAGTGCGGTCAGTGGGTTGGAGCCCAACAGCACAGTCTCGGATGGCACGGCTTTCATCAGCGGTGTTACGGAAATTCCGGTATTAGCCGGCCAATATGTAACCATCTATGAAAAAACCGCTTCGCTGCACTATGTGGTAAACTATGTCAGCCGGCAGATCGATGCCGCCGAGATCAAACCGGGCGTTAACACCGCGGACTTTAACTTTGACCTCTCCGGCACAACGGCGACTGTTATCAAATACACCGGTTCCGGCGGAGCCGCCGTGGTCATACCCGCTACGATCAACTTCGGCGGGACGACCTATACCGTAACCGCGCTGGCCGACGCCGAGGCAAGAGAAACCGGTGTATTCTACGACAGCAGGTCCGCGATCACTTCCGTCACCATCCCGGACAGTGTGACCTCCCTGGGAGCATACTCTTTCTACTACTGTCAAAATATGACCGCACTAACGATTCCCAACAGCGTCACCCGCATAGGTGATAATGCCTTCTATGGTACAGGACTTACGGCGCTAACGATTCCCGAAAGTGTGACAAGCATCGGGGAAATGGCCTTCGCCTTCAGCCGAGGGATTTCAGAGTTAACGATCCCTCACAGCATAACAAGCATCGGGTACGGTCTCTTCTGGGGCTGCAACGGATTGAGAACGGTAACAATTCCGGACAGCGTAACGAGCATCGGAGAAAAAGCCTTCTTCAATGCAGGGCTGACTGCGGTAACGATTCCGGACAGCGTAACGAGCATCGGAAAAGAAGCCTTTTATGACTGCCGTTCGCTTACTGCGGTAACCATTTCGGACAGTGTGACAAGCATTGGGGACAGCGCCTTTGGCAGATGCCTTGTGCTTCCTTCAATAACGATTCCCGACAGTGTGACAAGTCTCGGGGTTAACGCTTTTGATAAAAACCGTGAACTTATTACGGTAACGCTACCCAACAGTATCACAAGCCTTGGAAGCAGGACCTTCAGCGACTGCAGCAAGCTTGCCTCGGTGACGATTCCGGACAGCGTGACAAGCATTGGAGATAACGCCTTTTACAATTGCTCCAGCCTTACGGCGCTGACGATTCCCGCTAATGTAACAAATATTGAGGGCGCCGCTTTCTCCGGCAGTTCCAAACTGGCGGAGATCTACTTCAAAAGCGCTAAGCCGCCGATGATATCTGCGAATGCTTTCACTGGCACGCCGGCTAATCTTGTCCTCTATTATCTTTCCCAAAATGCCGGAGATCCCGCTGATACGAGCAGTTGGACCTATTATGCCGCTCATTCGACCTATACGGTCAAATCGTATTGCCTGCTGACGCTCGATCCTAATTACAGCGGCGGAATTGCCGAGTCCATCCCTGCATCCCCGGACAGCAGCGGACTGATCGGCTATCCGGTCCTAGTGCCTGCCCGGGAAGGTTATGCCTTCAACGGCTGGTATAAAGACGCAGCCTGTACGGACGATTGGGATTTCGGAAGCGACACGGTAAGCGGCGGCGAACTTACGCTGTATGCCGGCTGGATTGCGGGCACAGCGCCGGGGAACCTGACCGTGGTTTCAGCGGAAAGTACCGACGTAAATTGGCAAACGGTCATTACACTCGGCAGTTCGGCAGGAACGGGGAATTCCTTTGTTTACAAGATCAGCGATACTCCGGCCTACGGGTTGACAACTGCCGGCACGGTCACGGACGGCACGGCCTTCACCAGCGGCGGCGTTGTGGATGCAGTGATGCCCGGCCAGTACGTGACGATCTATGAAATCAATGCGGAAAATAAGGTAGTAAACTATGTTTGCCGGCAAATGGCAGACGGTGAGATTAAAGCGGGTATCGACACCGCAGACATGAGCTTCGGCGTTTCCGGCTCAACGGCAACCGTTACCGGCTATACCGGCTCCGGCGGAGAATTTGCCATACCAGGCACAGTCTCCTACGGCGGGAGGACCTATACTGTGACGGAGATTGCCGACGGCACATCCGCTGTCCCAACATTCGGAAGCGGCAGCACAACGATTACTTCCGTCACCATTCCGGACAGTGTGACGACGATTGGGGCCTATGCCTTCTACGGCTGCACGGCGTTGACCTCGGTTACACTGGGAAGCGGCGTAACCGGCATAGGGAACTATGCTTTCCGGGACTGCACGGGACTGACCGCTGTAGCGATTCCGGACAGTGTAACAACCATCGGCAGTCATGCTTTCCGCGGCTGTACGGGACTGACCGCGGTAACCATTTCGGCCAATGTGACGACCATTAGCTCATCATCCTTCCGCGACTGCAGCCTATTGACTGCAGCCTATTTCCTGGCAGGTACGCCGCCAAGTATGAGCTCTACAGTCTTCAGAGACACGGCTTCCGAGTTTAAAGTCTATTACCATATCAGCCAGGCCGACGGTTGGTCGGAATTCACGACTTATACAAAAGCCGCCTTCTGCCGGCTGACCCTTGACCTCAATTACACAGGCTCAACGCCTGAAAGCAGTTTCGTGACGGTTGACGGCGAAGGACATATCGCTGTCCCGGCCGATCCCAGCCGCGAAAACTATACTTTCGGCGGCTGGTATAAAGAAGCGGACTGCAGCAATACCTTTGACTTTGGCGGCGAGACGGTCAGCAGCGACGTTACGGTGTATGCCAAGTGGACGGCCGACCACCCCGTCTATGCCGTAACCCCGGTTCAAGATCCGGCATATACCATCGGGGCCACGCCTGACGACATCAAGACCATGACTGTTAACGAAAACATGGGCGGGTTCAGGTACTTCACTACCGGCATCAGCCCGGTCACGGCTCACGACGGCATGGAAACCGCTCTCTTCGTCCATTTGCGGGACGGACTTATGCTGGACACCAATGCCGCCAAGGCTGATTTTGATCAGGTGGACACGGCGGCAGCCGGCTTCAATGTCCTGGCCGGCGATGTAGTCAAAGTTTATATCGTCGATGATCTGACCAACGCTTCGGACTTTAACCCGACGATTTTCCAGTAAAAGCATAGTCGATATCCAAAACCCTAACCGATATAAGTGGAGGGGATCCCCTCCACTTATAATCCAATAATCCAATCGGCGATTCCCGATAGGAGGGATAGAAAATGCCAACCAAAAGGAACTTCTCTCAAGGTAGGAAAATTCTTGCCATTCTTCTCACTTTGTTTCTGGCGACAGGCCTGCTTTGTCTGAACAGCCCCGCCGTTCAGGCCAAAGGCAGTCTGAGTCCGGGCGACTGCGTCAAAAATGTGCTCGTTTATGCCCAAAACAGCGCGGGAGACGAAATCTTAATATCCCGGCTCAAAGTCAGCGATATGCTGGACTACCTGAACGATCACTTTGAAACCTACGGCCAGGTACATAATTACTCCATATTGGACAATTATGTTACCGCCGTCCACCAGGAAGCCCAGGGCTTCACAGTCAATGAGTTTTTGGAATATGCCAAGTCAAAATCGACCCTGCCCAATATCAATGATCTGGGACTGACGTTTCAGGGGGACGATTCCGTAGCCTTCTGGGAAATCGACGGCGGCGCTTTTGACGCGGCGGATACCTATACCTACAACAGCCTCTATAATATTACAAGGTATAATTTCCCCGCCCTGTATGCCAACTGGAACTACAACGAACCGGGTTACACCAATACAAGCGCCATCTGGGCCAGCCGGCAGGAAGAGCAGGTCCTGCTCTCCATTACGGCCTATTCCCAGCGCTATATGATCTCGCCCTTATACGGCACCGGCAATTACAACATGGAAAACTATTTTGACGGCCAGGGACTGCTGGACACGGCCAAAACCGTGCGCCTGATGCTGCCGATGACGCAAAGTGAGTTTGATAACCGGACGCCGACAGCCATGAACAGCCGCTACGGCAACTGCTATATCCTGTTTGACCCGGTCAATAATCCCGACTTCAGTCTGGGCGAGGTGGCCAAACCCACCTACGGCGTGATCGACGGAGATGTGGATGAAACCGACGTATATGAGGCCGGCTACTGGTACTTTACTTTTTCTTGCGACACGGAAGGTGCACATATTTATTATAACGACAATTCTCAAAGCAGCTACATGCCGACGGCGCTTTACACGGGAGAGCCTGTTAAAATGGCCAAGAACGGCATCAGTCCCGTATCGTTTAAAATCCGGGCGGTCAAGGAAGGCTGCAGCGACGCGGGCGTACAAATTGTCAGCAGCGACATGCCGGAAGAAGATACGGAAGAGATCCCGGACGGCGCCGATATCTGGGACGGCACGACTGTGGATACTTCCTGGTATGTGGGACACGAAAACGATGACACTTACACCATATCCACCGGCGCAGCCCTGGCCGGGCTGGCTGACTTGGTCAATGCCGGGGAGATAGTAACGGATGGCGAAGGCACAGTGGTAGCCTTAAACCAGGACAATGACTTTGCGGGTAAAACAATCAATCTTGGCAACAACATCCATTTAAACGGCAAGGCCTGGACGCCGATCGGCCTCTATGCGGGCGTCCGCAATCCCAAGTCCGGGACTATGGAGTGCGGCTGGAGCTACTCATTCAACGGAGCATTCAACGGCCATGGCTATATGGTCAGCGGCTTGGATTCCAACATGGGAGAAGCGGGTTATAACGGCTTGTTTGGGAAAGTGGAAAACGCAAGTTTCAGCAATCTAACGGTCAGCGGTTCGGTGACTTCCAACATGTCCCCCGGTAGTGCCGGGATCGCCGGCTTCGCTCAAAATACCGCTTTTGTCAATTGTGTGAACAAAGCGAAGATAACGGATAGCAATAACGGTCATCAAGCCGGCGGTATCGTCGGCGGTATTAACGGCGGCTCAATAACAGGCTGCGTCAACTACGGTAAAATCAGCGGCGCTTCTACTGCTGTCGGCGGGATCGCCGGCAGTACGAATGTCACGATCAATAACTGTGTCAATTACGGGAAAGTAACCGGAACAACGAGTAGCATTGGTGGTATAGCCGGCGCCGGAGGCACCGGCGGCAGTGCTTCAGTCATTGCCGATTGTAAAAACTACGGCGAGATAACCGGCACAAACGATGTCGGCGGCATCCTCGGAAACATCGGCTACCGGTACAGCATTGAGAACTGTATGAATGCCGGTCGAGTCAATGCTATTAATGATTCGGTCGGGGGCATATTGGGCTACAGCGGATACGGCAGCAATGTCGCAATCAGTAACTCTCTGAACCTTGGAGCGGTCAGCAGCTTTGGTGAAAACAGCAGTCACCGGGGTACCGGCGGAATCGCCGGATTTTTCAGCGGTGAGATGACCGCCTGCGTTAATTACGCCGCCGTACAGGCGGAAAACTATGCCGGGGGCCTGGCAGGACTGGCATCTTACGGGCTCGAGATGAAGATAACAAGTTCCTACAACAGAGGGGATGTGACGATCACCGGCAGTCCCGGGACTGCCTACTCCTACTGCGGCAGCCTGGCGGGATTTGCCGGGAGTACAACTCCTAATAGCTTCAATAATAATAAGGTTATGATCAGCCGCTGCTACGATGTAAGTGGAGGCGCGGTGTTCGGCGGCCTTTCCCCCTATACCACCTTCAACATCAGCAAAGTGTACTATTTAACCGGTGGTATTGAGATCGGCAGCGATCCCGCCGCTGACTGCGCGGGCGTCGATCCCAGAACAACAGCCCAAATGAAGGTCCCGTCTTTCGCCACCTCCACCCTGGGCGGCTTCTTTGTCGATAGTGCCGGCGGCTACCCGGCCCTGTACTGGCAGGCTACTGCCGTCAGCTTTGATCTGACTCCGGCTGCTGCCGCAGCCACGGTCAAAGACAGCGCCAACAATATGATCGCGGCCAACCCGGACGCCGGCTATACCCTGAACCTGGGTGAAACCTATACTTATGAAGTAACAGCCGCAGGCTACCTCAGCAAAACCGGCAGCTTCACCGTCAAAGGTCCACAAGATATAGCGATGGCCTTAAACAAAGACCAGATCGCAACGGAAGGACCCAACCAGGTCATCCTGTCCTGGAGCGGGGATCCGACGAATGGGCAGACCGTGGTCTGGAATGATGACAGCGGCGCCGGTCTTGAAGTTGTCCAATATGTGGCGGCAGACAGCTATATGGATGAGAGCTCCTTTAGCTCCGGCAGCTCCGGCCAGGTCAACGCCGCCTCCAAAAGCGTGGGCTATGGGGAAAACGCCAAAACCTACTACGAAGCCGCCATGAGCGGTCTTGCCCCGGAAACAACTTATTACTACCGGGCGGGCAGCGAAGACAACTGGAGCGAAGTCAAAACCTTCACCACAGCGCCGGCTTCCGCCTCACCCTCCGGCCAAAGCTTTTCCTTCATGTACCTGGGTGACGTCCAGCACAATACCACCGCGGCCGCGGAATACCCGGTCTGGGGTTCGCTCCTTGCCGGCGCCTATGCCTCCAACCCCGATATCGCCTTCGGGCTTATGGGCGGCGACATGGTGCAAAGCGGCTCGGACATGAACGACTGGAAATACTTCCTGTCTTATGGCAGTGATGTCTTCTCCAAGATTCCCATGATGCCGACCATCGGCAACCACGAAAGCAACTTTATCGGCGGCAAAGCCCAGTTTTATCTGGACATCCTGGCCCTACCGGTTAACGGCCCGGACGGATTTGAAGAAGAATTTTACTCCTTTGACTACGGTACGGTTCATATCACCGTCCTAAACAGCTGGGCCTTGTCCAGTGAACAGAACCTGGACGAAACCCGGAAAGCGGCCGTCGCCGACTGGATCACCACCGACCTGGCTTCAGCCCAGGATGCCAAATTCCGCATCGTCCTCCTGCACCACACCGCCTATGCCTTAGCCAACGATGCAGTCTGCGACGCCGTCCTGGCCGAGTGGGCGCCGCTCTTGGAAGCAGGCGGGGCGGACCTGGTATTGTGCGGCCACCAGCATGTCTATAGCCGGTCTTACCCCATGAGCAGCGGCCGGATCGACTATGAAAACGGCATTACTTACGTCATGGGCAATTCCGGCCTCAAATTCTACGACACAGCCGACACCACCCACCAGGAAAAAACCATTTATAACACCAGCACCTACCAGATATTCAACGTTAACGGCGATACCCTGTCCCTCTCCACCTATGACAGCAGCGGCAGCCTCCTGGATTCCTGGTCGGCCTCCGCCCAAACCGGCCAATTGAGCGGCGACGTGGACGGCGACAGCGATGTGGACCTGGATGACGTCGACATCGTCTACCAGGCGGTGCTCGACTGTGAAGATTTTAACAGCGTTATGGACATCAATGCCGATGGTATCATCGATATGCGCGACGCCCAGCTGGTGCTGAAAATTTACCTCAGCGAGGCAGCATAAAGACTAGAGAGGAAAGGATGATATCTTATGCTGATAAAAAAACCCGGAGCATTTCATTTAAAACCTATACTTTCTATACTCCTGGTGCTCATCATGGCCCTGGGCGGCATCTTCCTGGGGACGGTCCCCACAGCTGAGGCCAAAACAACAGACTCGGCCCGGGCGGAAAATATCTTTTTCTATGTCACCGGCAGCGAGGGCAAGAACGTCCTGCTGGATGTCATGAGCTATGATGAATTAAACGCCATATCCCACGGCCAACTATCCGAGGGGCTGAGCGGCACGGATACCGGCACCAACTACTACTACTCCTGTACGGACAACCTGCCGACCACAGTCTATGCCGAGGCCCGGGGTTTGACACTGCCGGATCTGGTCGCCTATGTGCGGAACCATTCCGCAGTCGCCGGGGCAGAGGCCATCGCCTATACGGGCAGCGACAAGCTGTACTTCATGGCCACGGACAGTTACGGCATCTACAACAAAAACTGGAGCTACGACCAACTGTACGGCCAAACCGTATACTATTTTCCCGGCCTTTTTAACGCCTGGACCGACGGTTGGGAAATATCGGACAGCACGTACAGTCCGACTGATTCCAGTCCCATTCCGTTGGAAATCTATAACGCTTCCTATCAAGCAAGCGATCCCTATTACCAGAATAAAAGGGACGTATTCAGCGGCGGCCGGCCGGCCGTCACCATCCTGGCCACCCAATTGGAGATAGACCGGGCCTTTAACCTCAGTTCGGAAATTGCGGCCAACGGCGGCAACATCACCGGCTGCCTGCATAATGCGCTAACGTCGGAACGGGCGCTGCAGCTCTGCATCCCCCAGTCCGAAGCGGTCCTCATGTCGGGCAACCGCACCGCCTATCACTACTTTGCCTGGGTTTACAATCTGAAACTGGCCATGGCCGGCGCTCCGGTCATAGCATCTTTGGGTACGGTGGCCGCGCCGACAGCCGAGGTAACCCAAAACGGCGACACCCTGTCCACCAGCATGGACTGTGCCACCGAAGGGGCTAAGATCTACTATTCCCTGACGGACGCTGCCCCGCAAACCCTCTATACGGGTGAACCGGTAACCTGCGACGTCAGCGGCAGAGACCTGGCGACAAACCCCGTTACCTTCTATATGACCGCGGTCAAAGAAGGCTATGACGACGCGGGAATCATTTCCGCAACCTATCCGCAACGCGCGCCGGCCTTAACAGACATTTATACGGCAACCGTGGGGGATGATCTAACCTTTGCGGCAACCTCCGCCGTAAGCGCCGAGGCCTGGACGGATTGGAGCGGTAGCCTGACGAGTGTCGGTCTCAGATATCCCGGTGCTTCCGGCTATACGCCGCTTGAAGAAGGGCAATATACGACGGACAACAGTAGTAAAACCATTACCTTCGACAAAGCGCTGTTTTCCACTTACGGCACGCACAGTTTCCAGGTTTGTGCCGACGGCTATGCCAATAAAACCATGTCCGTAACCATGAAGAAACCTGCGCCTGATGTTATCAGCACGGACTACTATATGGACTCGGATATCCTCTTATCCTTTGCCGACGCAAACTACCAGGCGGGAATGTCGGTAAGCATAGAGGGAATGGGAACAGGCTCCTCTCCAATTGGCAGCAGTTATCTGATCCGAAGCATACCCGGCAAGCTGACCATTAAAAATACCTATTTCAGTGCTCCCAATTGTGCCATCACAGTCCCCGGAACGTATACGCTGACTTTGACCAACAGCAACTACGCACCGGGCAGTCAAACGGTAGAGATCACCGTCAAAGACGCTTCGCAAAAACCATCGGAAGATACCTTTGCCTATACCCTGACGCCCGGCGCGGCAAACGGCAAGGTTGGGGATCCCCTCACCGTGAATGTAGCCTTGACTTCCAGTGCGGACAATTACAATTTCTATGCCGGTGAATACCGCCTTGTCCTGGATAACACCTCTCTGACCCTGGGGACGGTCAAGCCGGGAGGCAACTGGCAAAGCGGTACAAAAACAGCCGACGGCCGGACCACGTTGACCTTTGCCGCCCTGGATCTGAGCGGCCAGGGAACAGCCGGCGGCAGCAGTACGGAAATCGGCAGTTTCCGTGTAGAACCGCTACAGGAGGGAATAGCCTCAATCCTTTGCAGCCGGGCCCTGCTCACCGATGAAAACGCCGGGGCGTTAAGTGAGGTCAGCGGCAGCGGCCTGGAGATTACAATTACGGAGACAGATTTGCTTACCCCGCCGGAACTGACGGCTGACGGCGATAACAATGTGCTTGGCCGGGATATAACCGTAAGCTTCACGGATGATGAAGTCTGGCGCAGCGCGCTTACCGGCGTCAGCGTGGACGGCATGGCGCTGGACAGCGGCAAGTATACTGTCACTGCCGGAACAACCATAGAACCCGGGACCATTACCATCAACCAAAGCGTATTCATGGAAGCCAAAAATTATACTGTTACCGTATCAGCGGAAGGCTACCAGGATGCTGAGGTTATCCAGCCGGTCCAGGCCCATAACCCGGCTGAAGGGGACGGGGATATCAACGGGGACGGCAGTGTAGGCATCCAGGATGTGCAGCTGGGCATCGATTACATGATGGGCAAGACCACGCCGGACGGGGGTGAGCTGAGCAGCGCCGACCTGAACGGGGACGGCAGCGTGGGTATTCAGGACGTGCTGGGCATTATCGATATGATGATGGGGAAATAAGGTTGGTGCAATGTCAAAATTTAAATTTTTAAGGGAGTGATAAAGAAATGTCAAGAAAAAGAACAAAAGAAAGGTGCATGAAGAAACTATCCTGTTTTCTGGTCCTGACCCTGGTCTTAAGCCTGGCGGCGGTCGCCAACCCCTTGATGACCTCATCGGTAGCCGCGACGGGGGAGAATCCGATTTTAAGCGTGGCCGGCGCCAGTGCCGGCCCGGGAGAGACGGTTACGATCCCGGTGTCCCTGACCAGCGACGGCCAGGTGTCAGCGCTGCAATTCGACCTCAATTACGACCAGGACCTGTTGACTTATGACGGCAGGAGCTACGGGAACCTGACCGACGCCCGCAATGATGATGACGACAGAATCTATACCATTAATGTCAATGATGAGGTTCACGACTCGGGTACCCTGCTGGAAGATACCCTGCGGGTGGGCATCTATTCCGTGAGCAGCGGCTCGGACGCCCTGATTGAGGCGGGAAGCGGCACCCTTGTGGAACTGCGGTTCCAGGTCAATGCCGCAGCTCAGCCGGGACAGAGCTGCAACCTGGTCCTGAGCAACGTTCAACTGACTGACAGCGACAACAATCTGATCACGACGACCTTAAGCGGCGGCCGGTTCACCGTTCCCGGCGGCTCGACGGAACCTGAGGTCATCGTCACCCCCGGCAATATTTCCACGGTGGCGGGCTGTGGGACGTTTGGTGACGAGGGAGACGGCGGGCCGGCTCTGGCAGCCAAGTTTAACTATATTTATGGCATTACTTTTGATGCCGGCGGCAATCTCTATATCGCTGACAGAAATAGCCACAAGGTCCGTAAAGTTAATGCGAGCGGCACCATCAGCACCGTAGCCGGGAACGGAAACACGTATGGCGGGGGTGAGTGGATAGACGGTGTCCCTGCTACAGATGCCCAGGTGGGAGCCCCGTATAATGTGGCGGTCGACAGTGCCTGCAACCTTTATATCACCAATAGTATGGACCACCGTATCCGCAAAGTCGATACTACCGGGATTATCACCACCATAGCCGGCACAGGAACAAGCCTAACGGGCGGCGGCTACTCCGGGGACAACGGTCCCGCAGTGGAAGCCCAACTGAAAGCACCCAAAGGTCTGGTGACAGATCAAGCCGGTAATATCTATATCTGCGACGCTTCCAACTACCGGCTGCGGAAAATCGATACCCAGGGGAACATTACCACTATAGCCGGCAACGGCACAAATGGTGTTCCGGCTGAGAATGTGCCGGCCACTGAGACCAATCTGGCACCTACTGCTGTAACACTTGATGATGAAGGCAACATCTATGTTGTCGCCAGGTATAATGTCTATAAAATAGATCAGCAAGGAATTATCAGAAACGTAGCCGGCAGCAACACAGGCGGTTTTGCCGGGGACGGCGGTCCGGCTACTGAGGCCCAGTTGAAAAATCCCCTGTCAGTAGCAGTGGATGACGACGGTTATCTTTATATTGCGGATTATAGCAACAAGCGGGTCCGGATGGTGGACAGCGCGGGGATTATCACGACCATTGCAGGGGACGGGACACAGGCCAGCACAGGGGACGGCGGACCGGCGGCTGACGCTCAGCTGTTAAATCCCACTTGCGTGGCGCTCGGCGGGGACGGCAACCTTTATGTCGGCTGCCAACCTGAAGTTCGCAAGATCGAGCTGACCCGCACCCAGTCACAGCTTGAGACGCCGCCGGTCTTGAGCGCGGACGGTATGGGCAATACCTTAGGCCAGGATATTACTCTAAGCTTCACGGATGATGAAACCTGGCGTGACAAGATTAGCAGCGTTAAAGTGGACGATGACATTCTGGAGAGCGGCGAGTACACCATCACTGCCGGAACCACCATCGATCCGGGGACCATTACCATCGACCGAAGCGTATTCACGGAAGCCGCTGATTACACCATCGTCGTCAGTGCGGACGGCTACGCGGACGCCACGGTCAGCCAGACCATTACCACAAGTGAGGCCGGAGAGGGGCTTTATACCGTGACGCCGCAGGAAGATGCAGATTATACCTGCACGGAGATAGAAGGGATTGATACGTTAACCGTCAACAGCGGGGTTAACGCCTTAAAATATTTTACGGTTAATATCACTCCGCTGCAGGAGCACAACGGCAAAGAAACCGTTGTCTTTGTTCATTATCGAAACAGCGTGGTGAAGGAAATCAATGCCACCAGAGCGGACTTTGACGTGGTCAGCGGCGCGGCGGCCGGCTTTAATGTTCTGGAGGGCGATATGGTCAAAGCCTATATCGTCGACGAACTGACCAATGCCCTGGACAGTAACCCGAATATTCTGCAGTAAATGTGTTTGCTTATTGAAAATTGGAACTCCGGGGAGGGGGATCCCCCCCCCGGAGAGATCAAATTAAAATTCTCTATTGAAAAATAGGGGCCCTTTCTCATTGATCATTCCGTATGATAACAATATAGAGGAGGAGAGAGATGTTATATCCAAAAACATTTGTAAGGATGCGCAGGGGCTTATTGTTCAGCCTGCTGCTTATACCGTTATTTTTAGCCCTGCCTGCCGGGCCGGCCTTTGCCAAGACCTTATGGTGCAACGGGATGGAGGACCTGCGGGTCTATATCCGGAATGCGGAGGGGGAAGATGTGTATATCAAGTATTACTCCAAAGAAGATGTGATAAACGACCTCCTTGCCGGCGATGATCAGATCGTTTATTATAGCTCGGTTGACGCCGCGGGAATGGCTATTTTGGGGGCCGCCCAGGGGATCAGCGTAAAAGATTTTATTTCAAGGGTAAAAGCCGACCTGGCGGAAGACTACCCCGATACGGATTTCCATCTTGACGCGGACAGCACCGTGCTGGGAATTAAGGCTGTGGACGGCATGAGCAAGATCGCAACCCCGTATTCCGCAAGGATAGGGTGCGAAACTGAAACGCCGTCAGCCCGCTACTATTATCCCTATATGTTTGAGAACTTCCAGAATAGATTTGAATTTGAGGAGAATCCGGAATATTTGAGCCTCGCCACAGCTGACAAAGTGGAGGTTCCCAATACGCTGGCGATCTGTAACTACCAGGAAAGAGTGGGGGACGGGAGAGATTACCTTCCCGATATGATTACCAACCAGGAAGAGCTGGAGGCTGCTAAGGCCATCGTGGCCGAACACCTGAATTATGACAACTCTATCCGCTATGTCTTCGGCATAACTCCGGAGGATCTCATCGAAGATCTTTCTCCAGCGAGCGACAGCACCAAATGGATCAATCGGATATACCTTATTCCGGAGACCCCCGTCGATTATGCCTCCCTGGGAAAATGCGCTGATCCGGAAGTTATTGATAGAGGCTACGGTCCCGGAAGATATGAGCGGAGTTTCAACCTGACGTCGGCGACCCCGAATGCCCAGATCCATTATTCGGTTGATCAGCTTCCTCAAATACCTGCGGGCCTCGTACTTGGTCCAACCAGATTATATGAAGGAGGGACAGTAGCGGTTGATTTACTTAACAATTCTTTTGGTACCATTATTAGATCACCATATGATGTGACACCAACTAACTGGTGCCGTATAAAAGCACAAACATCAAAAATCGGCTACACAGACAGTGATTTGTTGCGTGATGATAGTTTCCGAGAGCAAATCCCCCCCATCTTAACCGCGGATACCACAGACAATACCGTCGGCCGGTCAATCGAAATCACCTTTGAGGAAGACGCTGACTGGCGGGCAGCAATCCTCGGTATTGTCGTGGACGGAAGCATCGTCGATCCAAGCCTGTACAGTGTAACTGAAGGAAAAATTACACTGGATGCCGCCGCATTTCCCCAGGTGAAAAATTATACCTTGACAGTCAAGACAACCAGTATTAACGGGAATGGTGCTTACCTGGACACTACAGTCACCCAGCCGATCCTGGCCGACGCGGGGACGGCCGGCGTCGGGGATATCAACGGGGACGGCAGCGTGGGCATCCAGGACGTGCTGCTGAGCATCGACTATATGATGGGTAAAACCACGCCGGACGGGGATCAGCTGAGCAGCGCCGACCTGAACGGGGACGGCGGCGTTGGTATTCAGGACGTATTGGAAATTATCGACAAAATGATGGGCGAATAAAAGGAAAAGGGAGAAATAGTAATAAAAACGAAATAATTGCTGGTTAAATTAACATAAATGTTAATATTTCCAGCTTGACAGTTAAAATATTCTATATTAGGATAAAAATGTCTACAAAAAGACGGAGTTGGCTTTGGTTCCAATATTTCTTAGAATAATCTCCGAGCCGGACGGCCTAAAGCAGATCCCGGACTGCCATGGCTCTCAGGCCAGGGCGAAAGCCCCAGAGTGTACCCGGAAACAGGTGCGCTTTCCATTTGAGAAGGAGGTGGACAAGAAATTAACGCTGATGAAAAGAGTTCCACTTGCTTTGGGGCTCTTTTTTTACCCCTACCCTTTGAGCCGTTTTTTCAAAGTCCGGGACAGCCGGCTCCCTACAGAAGGATGGAAATATAAGAGTAAAGGAGAATAAAAAAAATGATCAAACTCAAGAGCCAAGCAAATCTTAAATTACATCTTTGTTGCTTTGTAGTCCTGGTGCTGCTGCTCGGCCTGGCCGCGCCGGTTGCGCCAGTTGCCGGCGGGGTGGCAATGGCCGCCGAGAAGCTTTCAGAAAGCGCGGCTTCTCTGCTCCGGCCGGGGTATATTACAACAGTGGCAGGCAACGGTGAAATAGGGTATACCGGGGACGGCGGGCCGGCCACGGAAGCCGGCTTAAACTACATTTACGGGACAGCGTCGGATCTAGTGGGCAATCTTTATATCGCGGACCGGAACAGCAACGTCATCCGCAAGGTAAACCGCCAGGGCATCATCAGCACAGTGGCCGGCAGCGGCCAGGCCGGTTATAACGGGGACAATATGGTGGCTACTGAGTCCCAGCTTTTTGCCCCTTACGGCGTGGTGGCCGATCTCTTCGGCAATATTTATTTTGCCGACAGTGGCAACCACCGGGTCCGCAAAGTTGACGGCAACGGTGTTATCACGACTGTGGCCGGCACCGGTACCTTTGCCACGGGCGGCGGTTTTTCCGGGGACGGCGGAGCGGCTGTTGAAGCTCAACTGAAAAATCCGAGAGGGATCGCCCTTGATCTGGACGGCAATATTTATTTTTGTGATACCGGCAATTACCGGGTCCGGAAAATTGACTGCAACGGTGTAATCACCACCGTAGCCGGGAACGGGACACCCGGTTCAGCTGCGGCGATTCCCGACCAGACGCCGGCGCTCAATGCCAATCTTACACCTAACGGTTTAGCTGTCGGTATTGACGGAAGTATCTATCTGACGTCCTACCACCGTGTCTTAAAAGTCAACCCGGCCGGGCAGATCAGCACCGTGGCCGGAACCGGCGTAGGTGGCTATAGCGGGGACGGGGCGGCCGCCGTCAGCGCCCAGCTGAAAAATCCGCTGGATGTGGCAGTTGATCTCCTCGGCAACCTCTATATCGCCGACTACTCCAACCAGCGGGTCCGCAAGGTTAACAGCGGCGGCATTATCTCGACAGTGGCCGGGGACGGAACAATGGCCAACACCGGGGACGGCGGCCCGGCGGTCAATGCGCAGCTGCTGAACCCCACCAATGTCTCCATGAACCTGCTGGGCAACCTCTATATCGGCACCCAGACCCAGGTTCGCAAAGTGGGGTTTTACATTCCCGCCATTCCGCAGTCGTCGGGTGAGGAGCAGCAGTCCGCGGAAGCACTGCTGGTACAGTAATCCAAGGACAAAGGCAGGACGGATAGATTTTGTTTAATTAGGGCTTCACAGCGACGGTTGGCGGGAAGGTCCCTTGTTCAAACTTCCGCTAGCGGAAAAGGGGGTGGGGGACAAAGCAGCAGGGAAGGCCTTGACAACAGTGCATCTTCTCAGAGGAAGCGGATTCTATTTTTAGAAAAAGGAAGGAGAATAGCGATGAATCTAGGCAAAAGAAAACTGAACGGACCCTTCAGGAAAATCATCATGGGACTGGCCTTTGCGGTCATGATCCTGAATTTCACCCTGGTCTTCGGCGTTTCCACGGCTATGGCCGAGGACGAAGTCTACCCCAGCAGTTTCGGGCTGACAGTCAATGTAGTCTATGACGGTGACACCACCAATGTGGCCAATTACGGGTTTGACGATCTAACGGCTTCGGCCGACACCGCGGCTTTTTCCGGGATTGACAGAATGCCGGCCCCTGTCATGTCTTCCGCCTACGGGGTAACCCTGGACAGTATCCTGGACGATGCGATCGGCTCTGGCAATAAGCAGTATATTGACACTATCACATTCAAAGGGACGGATGGATATCCACGGGAAATCGATTATTCCGATCTGATTGAGACCCGTTACTATTACGGCAACTTGGCTTCCGAGTGGGATTATGTTAACAATTGCCCCGGCGTCGGGACGACGGCAACCTGCGAGGTTGAGCCGATGCTGGCTGTCGATTCTTTTGTGACCCGGTGGCCGACCTGCAGTCTGCTTTCTATGCAAGACAGATTTTCAACTGTCCGCTTGCTCTACGGCCAGACGGCCAGTGACATTTCTTCCTGCCAGTTTACTACCAGGAATTGGGTCCATTCCTTAAACCAGATTGATCTTAACATGACAAGTGACATAAGCCCTTCGACAGCTGCTGTCCTTGCCCCGCCAACCTTGAACGGGGCGGTGGCGGACGGCCGCTACTGCTGCCCGACGACTTACGGCACGGCCCCGGTTCTCACCTTCACCGATGACGCCAGTTGGCGCAGTGCCGTGACCAGTAACGGAACGGTCTATCTGGACGGAAATCCCACCGCCAACTATACCCTGGCTTCCGGCAGCCTGACCTTGAACACGACCACGCTTACAGTCGGAGCCCATGGCGTGAAGATTAGTGTCCCGGGCTATAAGGACAATTACGCCAAGGTGTATATTGGCCTCCTTCCTCCTGGACTGGACGGGACGGATCTTGTAACCTCCGGCATTATCGATCCGGGTGACGACTGCGTGATCTCTTATGATGACTCCGTTACGCCGGATTGGGAATTATATACCCTGACCGTCAAAGTCAACGGTCAGAGTGTCGCCTTTAACCTGGACGATATTGAGAACACTATTACCATCCCTGCCAACCAAGGCGGGTGGACGACTTCCGGCGGCTACTACTATATCACGATCAGCGCCGACAACTATGTGGATGGCATCCCACTGACCGTAAGCGGTAACTATAGCACCTATGGCCAGGTTGTATCTCCGGCTAGCATCTAAGCAGTTCCGATAACCGGCGCGCCGGTAAAACAAACTGCTCTGGAAGCGTGCCCTTGGGAAAAGGGACACGCTTCCAGAGCTTTCCGCATGTCCTTACGGTTTTCCGGCTGAGGGAGCGTAAACCCAAAAGATAAGATAATCCATAATTTGCAGATTATGGTTGACTATTTATATAGAGCAAAAGATATCATTAATGTTTCATTATAAGCCTAAAGCATGGAAGCGGAATTTTTGTAGGAGCAGCCAGATTATATGAAGGAGGGGCTGTAATGCTTGATTTGTTTAATAATTCTTACGACCATATTCGAACACCCTATGATGTGATGCCAACCACCTTGTGCTGTATTGAAGCACAAGTATCGAAAATCGGCTATACAGACAGTGATTATATAGATGGTTATTTACATGAGTCAAATATCTGTTATTATTTCATGGAGCAAATTCCGCCCGTCTTAACCGCGGAGTACCACGGGTAATACCGTCGGCCGGTCAATCGAAATCACCTTTGAAGACGATGCGGACTGGCGGGCGGCGATTCTTGGCATCGTTGTGGACGGCAGTATCGTCAATCCAAGCCGATACACCATCACCGGGGGAAAAATCACCCTGGACGCCGCCGTATTCCCCCAAGTGAAGAATTATACCGTGACAGTCAAGACAACCAGTATTAACGGGAATGGTCCTTACCTCGACACCACAGTTACCCAGCCCATTCTGTCCGACGCGGGGACAGTTGGTGGCGGGGATATCAACGGGGATGGCAGTGTGGGTATTCAGGACGTGCTGGAAATTATCGACAAAATGATGGGCCAATAAAAATAGTAGAACAACGATTCAGACTTTGGCTAAGAACAGGGGGAGAAAAGAAAATGTCTCAGGCGAAAGCACTTTTAGAGCAAATGAGAAAAGTAACGCTGAACGTTTTGGTATGGATTATGGTACTTGGGTTTGTGCTGGGGAGCAGCGCGCTGCCGGCCCAGGCCAAGACAGCCGACAGCGTGCCGTCGACCGGAGGACTGCAGGTCAATGTGGTGGACAGCGACTCGGGCACGGTCTATCAGGCGGCCAACTTCGGTCTCAATATGCTGCAAAGCCGGCCTCAGCATGAACAGCGTTATTCATCGATTGACTCCATGCCCGCGCCGGTGGGCACCCTGGCTTCCGGAGTCTATCTCAGCGAGGTGCTGCAGGCTTCCGGAATCAGTCAGGACGATGTCAACAAAATCAGACTCTATGCCACCGATAGCTGGAGCAAGAACTATGAGGCGGATTATCTTTGGGGAAGCGCGGATGACCGCCGTTATTTTTACCCCAACCTGATCCCCTGCTGGGACAGTGAGAACCAGCAGCCGGGCAGCGGGGCGGAAGCCGATGACGGTGCGGTGGAAGTCGAGCCCATGTTCGCCCTCGTTTCCTATCAGGACCGGTACCTTGACCTGAAAAATCAGGCTGTGGCCGATACGGTCAGAGAGCGGATGGACGGCCTTTCCACCCTGCGTTTCTGCTTCGGGCAAAAAGCCGCGGATATTCAGGGAAGCGGCGTCATTACCACCAATGCCTATGGAAAATGGGTTTATCGGATGGATGTTACCCTGAAGGCGGGAGTCACCCCGCCGCCGGCTAACCCTGCGCCGCTCCCCTCCCCGGTACTGTCCGCTTCCTATACGGAGGATGGTATTGAGAAAGTGACGCTGGGGCAATCCGAGCCGGTACGGATTACCTTTGCGGACGATGCAGGCTGGCGGGCCGCCATCAGCAGTATAGACGTCGGCAACACCACGCTGGGCTGTGAGCAGTTTGAGGTTGAAGCGGGGCTGATTACGATTGATCCCGGCGTGTTCACGGAGCCGGGGGTCTATTCTGCTGTCGTGCACGCTACCGGCTATACCGACGACTGTGCCACGGAGCTGGTGACAGGACCCTTAGCCAAGCCGCAGGCCGCGTTAAGCGAGGGAGTCTTAAGCTGGAGCATTGTGGAACATGCCGCGGGCTATCTGATCAGCGTTATCCCCGGTTCAGGCCCTATGGTGACCCATTATGTAACGGGGACCACCCTGGATTTGTACAGCCTGGGTTTGCCTGTGGGCAGTTACTTTGTCACGGTCGCCGCGCAGCCTGCCGCGGGCAGTGAATGCTACACGGGTTCCGCAGCGTCCAACACCGTGATCTTTACGGCCCAGTTCCAACTGCCGGCGGCTCCCGAGTTAATAGCGGACAGCTCCGGCAACCTGGATGGGCAAAGTATCACCCTTACTTTCAGCGAAGACACAGCCTGGCGCTCGGCGATCCATGCCGTGACCGTGGACGGGCAGGCAGCGGAAAGCGATCAATATGACAAGAGCGTCTCCGGGCAACTGACCCTTGACGGCAGCCTGTTCCCCCAGGCCGGGGATTATGAAATCGTGGTCCTGTCGGCCGGGTACCGGGAGACGACCGTAACCCAGCATGTATTTACCTCCGTACTGGCCCCGGCGGCATTGAACCTTAGCGGCAGTCCGGAACTGATCTATAATGCCGAGCCTTTATATTACAACCTCAGTGAGCTTGTGCTCGTAGCTACCGACCAGTACGGGGAAGACTTCAGCTTGACAGGGCAGGAGGTGACCTGGGCTATTGCGGCCGGACAGACCACCGCTCCTGCCGAAATTCTAGGCGGCATGCTGACCGTCAACGGGACAGGGACGGTGACGGTGACGGCCGCTGTGGGCAGCATTATAAGCAACCCGCTGGCCTTAACCGTGAGCAGCCCGTCCGGTGATCCCGGGACAGACTATCCGGAGGAGATCATCCTGACCTGGTCGGAAGATCCCCAAACAACCCAGACGGTTTCCTGGAGAATAAACGCGGACAGCGCCGGTGATCAGGCGGTCCAGTACCTGCCGTTCTCCCAGGGGGAGTACAGCGGTGATTTCAGCGGCGCCCCGGCGGTGACCGCAGCGAAGAGCGAATTGTACGGTGATTATGACCATGCCGAAGCAATCCTGGAGGGCCTTGCGCCGGCTACTCGCTACGCTTACCGGGTGGGCAGGGCAGGCGCCTGGAGCCACGTTTCCTATTTTACCACCGCCGGGGCTGCCGATCAGTTTTCCTTCGTTTATATGGGGGATGTCCAGGAAGGGTATGATGCCTGGGGAACGATGTTGCAGCAGGTTTACGCACAGAATCCGCAGCTGAAATTCGGGCTTCTGGGCGGGGACCTGATTAATACGGCCAACAGTACCACGCAATGGGAGCAGTTCATGAACAATGCCTCTCCGGTTTTTGACGAAATTCCGCTGATGCCCACAGCCGGCAACCATGACGAGCCCCAGGCCGGCAACCTGGAAGACTATCCTTATTACTGGCGTTATTTTGCCCTTCCGGAGAACGGGCCGCCAGGATACGCGGAACAATTCTATTCTTTTGATTACGTCAATTGCCATATCGCGGTTTTGGACAGTAATATTATGGGAACGACGACCCCAGCCGGCGCCGACTACCGGAAAATCAGCACCTGGATCGAAAATGATCTGAACGGCAGCTCCAAGGAGTGGAAATTCCTAGTTTTTCACCACCCTGCTTACCCTGTGGTTTCGGATGCCTACAGCGCCAAGATCCGGCAATACTGGGCGCCCCTGTTCGAACAATGCGGCGTGGATATGGCCTTTGTGGGACATCAGCACGTTTATATGCGGACAAAGCCGCTGGCCGTCGGCCAGGTGCAAAGCGATCCGTCACAGGGGACTATCTATGTGATGGGCAATGCCGGGAGCAAGTTCTACCCGGCCGGGACGGATGAGGAGTTCCAGTATTATATCGCAAAACAGATCGATTATCAATCCAACTATGCCCTGATTGATATTAACGGCGCTACCCTGACCATAACGGTCAAAAACGACCAGGGGGATGTTATCGACCAGTACGCGCGGGAAAAGACCGAGCCGGCATACATTGTTACACCTGAGGACAATGAAGAGGTTTACCGTTTTGAAGAGAACCCCGGCGACAATATTCCTGCCATGACGGTGAAGGACGGTTTTTCCGGTTTTGCCTATTTCAAAGTGGAAATCGAACCGGTCGTCGCGCATGAAGGGACGGAAGCCGTCATTTTTGTTCATACCAGGAACGGGACGCAGCTCAGCATTAATGCGACCAAGGCAGATTTTGACCAGGTCGGGGAGGCGGCCGCGGGTTTTAATGTGGAAAGCGGCGATGTGGTCAAAGTCTATATTGCGGATGATTTGACCAACGGTCAAAATCTTGGAGCATGAGGAAAATTTTTCACCATCTTAGCAGGAAAAAACAACTTTATGCCCGAATATATTACAAAACAAAAGAACAAAAGTGCCTCCAAAGTTAGCTTGGCAATAACAATATTTCTGGGTCATACAATGCGCATGTAAAAAGAAGAGATATTTACGATGAAACAATTTAAACGGAGCGTATGCAATGCGAAAAAAGAGTTTATTTATCCATTTTCTTCCTCATGATCTAAAAAACTTTCTTCTCTTATTCTGCATGGTGCTTTTATTTTTGTTTCCTGCGGAGCATGTTGCGCGCGTTTCTGCTGCGGAGGCAAGCGGCTTAACAGTCAAAGTAAAGATGCAGGACGAGGTGATCCCGGCTGCCGAACTTAATAGCAGTGCTCTGGAGTCTATGGGGCAGACCCGGCAGGCCTATTCATCCCTTGACCCGATGCCTGCGCCGAGTTTTACGCTGGCTGAGGGGATTATGTTGCAGGATCTGCTGAAAAAAATAAATATTGATATTGATCATGTCAGGAGCATAAAGCTCTTTTCTTCAGATGGATGGTCCCATACATATACGAGAGAATTCTTGCTGGAATCAGATCGCTACAGCTTTCCGGATATTGTTACGGGATGGGACAGCGCTTCGGCAAAACCTCCGGAGTTTTTGCCCGGCACAGAGGATAAAAAGACATCCGTTATGCCCATGTTGGCGCTGAAATCTTATTACGAGCGTTTTAATACGGATCCCCAGTGGGACAAAATTACAAATAGCGAGGGCATCAGGTTTTGTTTCGGGCAGGAAAACATTGAAGAACAAGCCATGCTTTCTTACGGAAAATATATTAACGAAATAGAAGTTGTCATAGATGAGGAGAGCACCTTTATCTCCCTTGATCCCTCCGTAAACGGACAGTATTTTCAGCCCGGCTCTGCCGTATCTCTAAGGGGAGGTATCCGTGGCCTGGAGCCGGAGTCGGTTTTCATTAGCGTTACAGACCCGCAGGGGACTGCTTTTCTGGCGGAAAAACCCGTTGCGGTAGTGAATGGTGCCTACTTATGCAGTTTTCAGCTTGATGCATCTGCCCTGGAGGGAAGATACAAAGTTATTGTTTCTCCGGAAGAAAATGAAAGTGGATACAGGGCTGAGTTTGCCGTATTCGTTTCAAAGGAGGATACGGCAAGCGATAAAAGTTCCGAAGAGGTTGATGAACCATCCGCAGACGATACCCAACCCGGCAGAGCCGGCGGTTCGGCGACGGGAGTGCAGGGTGTCCCGGCAGACACGCTGACAATAATGGTGGGATACTTTGGGGGGCCTTACATGACGAAAAAAGTCTTTACTCTGGAGGAGCTGCAGGAATTGCCTAATATGAGGCAGGCGTATACCTTAATCGACAGCATGCCTGCCGTTGTAATCGACAGTGCGATCGGGGTGAGGCTGACCGATATACTGGGGAACGCGGGGATCGATGTGAACTCGGTAGAAGCTTTTTATTTTTATTGTTCGGATGTGACTGCCTCCTGGTATGAGACCCTGACCAAATCCTATCTGCTGGATACAAAACGTTATTATTATCCAAATTTACCGGCCCATTGGGACAGTGACACACAAACCGCCAGGCCTGGCGCAAAAGCTGATGCGGCCGAGGTCGATACAATTATTGCCTGGGAGGACAACTGGCAACGTTTCGGCACAAAACCCGATTTTTTTAATATGGAAACAGATACAAGGTTTAGGCTCCTGTTCGGGCAAGCGGATATTGCTACCCGCACGGCATCGCGCTCCGCCAAATGGATCCATGCTATTGAGGTCATGCTGGGGGGGACGCCTCCATCGGGAATAACACTGGATAAAGCGGCGCTCAGTCTGGAAGTGGGGAGTATATTTCAACTGGTTCCGAACATCGGCATTGTTGATCAGACGACGGATAAAAGAGTGGAATGGAGCTCAAGTGATCCAAGCATAGTCGAGGTAGACAGCAGCGGTAGAATTAGAGTCCTTGCGGAGGGTGCGGCCACCATAACGGCGACGACGGTTGTCGGGAATCAGACGGCCGTCTGCGTAGTAAACGGACCACAACAAAAGGAGAATGAAGAAGAATTCCTTTCAGAGCCGGTGTCAGATGTTTCCGATGTTGATGAGGGTTCGGATGATTTGCCCGGGGAGAATGCGGAGACCGGAACGGAAGTTGTCCAGGATGTAAACAGGCAATATTTGGAGCAGGTACAAGAGGGGGGTGAAAGCGAAAGGGTAGGCCTGTCGGAAAAGGAGCCGGAGGCAGGGTTCCAGCCCTGGCGTGTGTATGAGATGTCGCCGGGCGCTGTGGCGCTTCCCGACATCCGGGAGAAGAATCCGCTTAATCCTTTTGCGGGAACCGGAGTGGTCATCCTGTTCTTCATTGGTGCTATTAGACGTATAAAAAAATATCAAAGCGAGGTCTAGAAATGCTGTCGGCTACGATGATAAAAGATACGTTACATACCATATGTGTTTATTTACAGACCCCGACGATTATCGGTTTACTGTTTTTTATGATAGTAGCTATTTTAGTTTCGGGAAGCTTCTTTGTGGAATTATTTACTGAACGGCGCAGATTGAAAGGCAGTTTTCCTCAACTTGTTGGTAAGCTCAAGGGGAAAAGTTTTCCGGAGATTAAAAACGAAATCCAGTCCAGCGGGCTGCTTCAACGACAAAAGGCGTTGCTTAACGAGTTGCTTGAGCAGAGCTCCCTGCCGGCCACGGCTTTGGAGGCAGAGGCGCGCCGTTTGCTTTCCAGTGAGGAATTATACTATGAAAGAAGCACGATGAAAACCGACTTGATCGCCCGTCTCGGGCCCATGCTCGGACTGATGGGGACTTTGATTCCCCTGGGGCCGGGGCTTATTGCTCTGGGACGTGGAGATACGAAAACCCTCGCGGATTCTTTGCTGATCGCTTTTGATACTACCATCGCCGGTCTGGCCAGCGCATCCGTTTGTTTTGCCATATCGCGCCTGCGCAAGCACTGGTATGAGGATTATTTGACGGCACTGGAAGCTGTCATGACATCTATTTTGGAGGTGCCGAAGCCTGGTGGCTACAAACTTGAGAAAGAGCCGGCTAAGAAAGAGCGAAGGGCGTAAGGATTTCAACCCCATGGAAGGAGCATTAAATATTGTCGATGTGATGCTGGTGTTTGCTTGCGGCCTGATGCTCTCTCTCATTATCAACTGGAATGTGGATGTGGGGGGGCAAGACGGCATGGTTGAAATGACCCGGAGACAGGAAATTTCGCAAGTTCAAGAGGCCAAGGAAAATTTGCTTGAAAACAAGGATGATCCGGACTTTTACGAAAAAATGGGGACCGTTTATAAGGACTCTAAAACAGGCAGGCTTTTCATGCTGACCGATAAGTAGTTTTCGGAACAATGAGATTACAGAGAAAGGTTGAAGAGGGAAAAAATGAAAAAAGAAGGGCGAATAGTTTACTCGAAAAGAATCACCGGCGTTATCGCTATTTTTGTATTGGTACTGACCTTGATAATGTTTTTTAAACCCGGCGGTGCTATGGCCAAGACTGATTACAGTGACTCCGCGACCTCGCTGGAAGTTACCCTTGTCACGACAAATCCTCAGACATCCGCAACCGTTACCAGGACCGTGTACAACTATACATTTGATGATATGGAAAATCTGGCCTCCGGCCCTGTCGGGTATTCATCCATTGATGCCATGCCTGCTTGTGTTTATACGGTCGGCTATGGAGTTTTTCTAAATGATCTGATCAATGATGCGGCAAGCCACAACCCCGCAGTAAGTTTTGGTCCGGGCGGAATGATTAAACTCTATGCTACGGATAACTGGACGCATACCTATACGTATGAGGACCTGCTCGGCACCGGCCGCTATTACTATCCCAATCTGTTTGCAGCGTGGGATAGGGAGACGCAAACACTTGCTTCCTTTGCCGAAGACGGGGCTGTTTCGGTAGAACCGATGCTGGCAATTGAATCTTACCAGACCAGAATATGGGATGGTTCGGAGCCCAGTTGCACAGCTTTTGCCGGTATGATGAACAGGGAAGAGTCGTTCCGCTTTTGTCTGGGGATGGCGAGTGACGAGCTTGATCCGAGCGTATCAACAACCGCAAAATACGGCAGGTGGGTATACAGGATGGACATTATCCTGCCGGGATCAATAGATGATGATGATTTTTACAATTCCGTCACCGGTCTGTCGCTGGATAAGGAATCGGTGGAAATTGAGAAAGGCAAGACAATACAGCTTACGGCGAAAATAATGCCGGATGATGCCACTGACCAGGGAGTAATATGGTCCTCCAATAAATCCCAGATAGCCAAGGTGGATAATGAAGGGCTGGTAACCGGTCTCTCCGTGGGTACTGCTGAGATTACCGCAACAGCCGCGGGCGATACGGATCTGAAAAAAACCTGTACTGTAACGGTGAAGGAAAGTAATATCGCGGTGACGGGAATATCCCTTGATAAATCGTCGATCACAATTACGCGCGGCAAGACAAAGCAGCTTACGGCGCTGGTTCTGCCTTCCGATGCGGCAAACAAAAACATTGCATGGAGCAGTAGCGATACAGGTATAGCAACGGTGGATAATAACGGGCTTGTAACCGCGAAAGCCACAGGGACTGTCACCATTACGGCAACGACGGAAGACGGGTCATTCAAAGCTGCCTGTGCCGTATCCGTTGTAAGCAAATCCATTTCTGCTTCATCGCTAGAATTAAGTGAGAAGGCCTTTACTCTGAAAGTTCAGGGAAGCAGGCAACTCGTAGCGACGATAACTCCCTCAAATGCGACAGAAACAGATCTTTTATGGAGTTCGGATAAACCTTCGGTGGCGACAGTGGGCCCAGACGGACTTGTAACGGCAAAGGGCGAGGGGACTGCCACCATTACGGCAACAACGGAAGACAGGCTGATGGAGGCTACCTGTACTGTAACTGTCGTCAATGTGGATATCCCTCTGACAAGTGTGACTCTAAATAAAAAGGCCATTAAGCTTGGCATAAACGGAACAAAACAGCTAAAAGTCATCTTTGTTCCCTCCAATGCGACGAACAGGGATGTTGCATGGGATTCCGATGATCCCGGTGTGGCGACGGTGGATGCCCATGGGTTTGTGTCCGCAATAGGCGCAGGCAGCGCTGTAATTACAGTAACTGCGCAGGACGGTTTACTGAAGGGCACTTGTGCCGTAACGGTAACAGAGACAAATCTGCCGACTGTTTTTACGGATATTTCAGGCATATGGGCGGCGGATGATATTATGGAAATGGTGGAATTCGGCATTCTCAGCGGATATGAAGATGGCAGCTTCCGGCCTGACGGGGCGGTTACTAGAGCGGAATTTGTGGCAATGGTAGTCCACACGCTGGAAAAGTTGGGGCAGCTTACTGTCAATGCCGGAGAAAGCTTTGCGGATACACGATCCCACTGGGCCGAGGAGTATATTTCCACAGCTGTCTCCTGTGGTTTTGTTGCCGGCTATGACGAAGATACTTTCGGCCCGAATGAGAATATTACCCGGGAACAGATGGCGGTGATAATCGCCAGAGCATTCGACCTCTCTTCAGCTTCCGGCCAAACGGCGTTTTCCGATACAGCGACAATTTCCGCCTGGGCTTATGAATCGGTGGCCGCTGTTGTAGAAAGCGGAATTATGACAGGCATGGACGGAAATTTATTCGCCCCGCAGGAAAAAGCGACCAGAGCGCAAGCGGCTACAGTGATTCAACGTATACTCCGCCTAAAGGGCTATATGTAAAATAAATTTTTGTGAGGTTTTACTAATGAAAGCGTGCCTAAAAATAATTTTCCTGCTTATAACAGCTTTACTGCTGACCGGCTGCAGTGATCCGGTGCGGCAACAGACCGAATTAAGGGCGGAACTTGAGAGCTATGCGGATGAAAAGATCGTTATTTCAGGGCTTCAGGATAAAGACTTTGAGATAAGCGTAGCGGAGCTTATGGAGTTTGATACCGTAACAAAAAGTGCCGCTTCGAACACAGCAGACGGGCAGCAAGTTAAAGTGAAAATTACCGGTCCGCTTTTGAATACATTTTTACAAAAATACGGCAAATCCCAAAGGGATTTTTCCGTGGTACGTTTTTCGGCCAGGGATAAGTATTCTATTGCCGTTGTGTCGGATATTCTTGCCAACCGGGATATCATTCTGGGTTTTATGGATAAAGGTAAGGCCCTGATTGGGGAAGACCGCCCCGTAAGGGTGGTTATCCCGGAAGAGCGGGCCATGTATTGGGTCAGGATGCTCAACCGTATTGACTTTGAAACAGGGGAAAGCGCCAGGCTGGCCGAAAAAATCATTTTTTTGGAAACAGCTTCCGAGTATCTTCCCCAGGAGGACTATGAATATTACGAAAGACCGGATAAGGTGATCAAAACAAGAGATTTGATCGGGAAATATGCAGATATTAACGATACCGCGATAAAAAACGTCTTTATGGTTGCCGCGGACGGATTGAAGAAAAACGAGACAAGGGCAAATTTTTTAGACGGCTATCTTAAAATTACGGGCAGTGATATCCCTAAATTTTTATCGCCCGATTTGCCGCAGGGCATGCATGTGCGGGATCTGCTGAGCATAAGCTACGGAACTACGGCCTTTTTCTCCGCCGCACAGGCGCTGAATGTTTTCCCCTTGCTCTCCGTCGGTGAAGAGATGGGCTTTGCTTTTACGGATCTGCTCAAGCAAATCGGGACGACCAAGGCCGTAAGTTACAGGTTTACTCCAACCGATGGGCAAAGCGTGCTGTTATCCATCAGCGAAACGGCAAATGCCGGTATCTGTATGGGTAGTGACGGAGCGGTCAGCTTTGTTTCCGGTTCTCCGGCAAATAAAACCGTCAATAAATTGCTTTCTATTGAAGTGATCGAGTAAAGGCAGGGCAAACAGCAGATTAAAACTATGGTGTACCAAAGGAGAAAGGGATGGATAAAAGAAAAAATCTTATTACAGTATTGGCTTTTCTTGCCGGTTTTGCGCTGGGACCGGCAATTTTGTACGATATGGATTTAGAAACCTTTGTTCCGCCACTGACAGTGATCGGTGATGTAGGAGAGTTCGTAACGGTGAGAAGCCTTGCTGAAATAGGCGAGGTGGAAGAGATAAGACTCAATGAAACCGGCCACAAAGCTGTCAAACTGACGGAATTAATCAATAAAGCCAAGCCTGCGGCCGCGGTAGAAAAGATTTATATCACGGCAAGCGACGGTTTTACTGCGGCCATTGCGGCAGAGAGCCTGGAGCAGAGTTATATTTTATTCTCTCCGCTTAACGGATGGGAGGTCTCAAACCCCCAGCACCCTCAAAGCACAAATGTAAAAATGATCCGGGAGATCGTTGTTGCTTCCGACGGCAGCGCTCAAAACGGCTTTTCCGTTATTAACGGCAAAGACATCTTAAACTTGACGTTAGGTCAGCTCTATACCGGCCCGCTTACCTCATATCCTTATTTTGAGGGGCGGTCGACAATAGAGCATGGCAATATCCCTTATGAAGCGGACGTGTATACAAGAAGGCGGGGTTTTCAACTCAGGGACCTGGTCTCCTTGGATAGCGAAGCGAAGACGCTGCTCCTGGGAGAAAACGGCGCATCTATGCTGGTGGATAACAGCGGATTCTATGAGCTTGCCGGGAACCAGATCAACTACATGCAACGTGAAGGGCGCGAAAAGATGGAAAAGGTCCGCTGTGCGGTTGTGAATCCTCCTTTGTCAACTATTACGGATATATACTATGACTCGCAGCATTATCTTGAATGCGGGGAGAATGTGTTGTTCGTAATGCTGGACGGACTTTCTTACGACCGGTACGAATATGCCGTTGAGCATGAAAAGACGCCGTTTTTGCAGAAAAATACCGCCGTTAAATCAGTGGGCCTCTACCCGTTAAAGGCCGATGTCTGGCAGTCGGCGATGTTTACAGGAATAGCTCCTTATGAAAGCGGCCTTTGGGAGAGAGAGGGCGCAGAGTCGGAAGCAGAGGCCAAAGAGGAGACGCTTTTTACTTTGGCCGAAGGGCTGGGTAAGAAGGCGCTTCTTTTGGAAAGAAACGGTCTCCTCAATCCGGTAGAGTGGGAAACGGTTGCAGATGCTAACGGGAGTGGCAGCGCGGATGACGAAATATACCGGCGTCTCCTTGAAAATATGAACGGCGAATATAGTTTTATGGCCGTGCGGTTCGGCTCTATTGCAGAAAACGAAGAGCGTTTTGGTGAACAATCCGCTCAAACGCAGGCTTCCATTGAGCAAATAGACGCTTATTTAAGTACAATTGCGGACGGGTGGCAGGGGAAGATCTTTGTAGCAGGTCTTCCTCGCTACACCGGGAACGCTCCGCTGTCTTTCCCGGGAGAAGATCTGTTTGTTCCTTATCTTTTAATATCAGGTAAGAATCAGGAATAGAAGGACCAGGGAATATGAATGTTAGAGGCCGGAAGGGATGGTTTATATGGTTTCCCGCAAAAGCTTTTTTGGCAGATTCAGTATTTATGATCTGATGATCATTGCTGTGACGGCGGCGATGGGCATCGTTTTAAAGCCTTTTATTGCCCCGCTTGCCCACCTGGTGGCGGGGCCGCTTCTGATACCGAGCGGCGCTCTGGCCGGCGGATTGTACATGCTGTGGCTCGTGGTGGGCATGGGGCTGACCGGCAAATACGGTACCGGCACATTGATCGGGCTTGTACAGGCACTCGTGGTCCTGTTTACGGGTACCGTCGGTTCTCACGGGATTATGACCCTGGTAAGCTATACTCTGCCGGGTATCGTCATGGATCTGGGCCTGTTTTTGCTCGGACACCGGGTCTGCTGCATGGGATGCGCATTTTGGGCAGGGCTTTTGGCCAATATGACGGGTACGTTTACGGTAAATTTTATTTTTTTCCGTCTGCCCGCACTTTTCCTGCTGCTGGTTTTGGCTCTGGCCGCTTTATCGGGAGGTATGGGAGGAATTTTATCCTGGGAGCTTTTAAGATTGCTGAAAAAATATCATCTTGCCGTTTCCCCCGGGAAAGCGGCAATGGAGCCGGAAGAAGATAACTATGAGCCTTATCCTGCCAAAGAAGAGGCGGGGAAGGTTTTAGCATTTCCCGAGAAGGAGGAGCGCTGATATTGTCATCCAGACATAAGCCGTTACTGCTCAAGAAAAAAAATATTGTGCTCGGTATGCTGATTCTGGGGGTTGCAGTCGTTATTTTAGCTTTTTTAAATCGCCCTTCTGTGGGCGGTGAACCCGGGACGATCCGCGTTACACGGAACGGCACGGTTATAAAAACTTTTTCCATGGAGGATATTGAAGCCCTACCAGTTGTGGAGGCGGAGAAAAGTATCTCTTCAGGAAAAGGGGAGGATGAAGAGGGCGTTTTTACCGGGGTGTCCCTGCAGAATGTGCTCAATGCTGCGGACCCTACCTTGCTTGCAACTTGCAAGCAGGTGATTACCAGGGCTGATGACGGCTATGTTTCGATATTTACTCTTGGCGAGGTCTTAGAGGGTGATAACATTTTGGTGGTTTACGCGAAGGACGGAGAGGCTTTAAAAAACGCCGCAGCAGGCGGCGCGGGTCCTTTTCGCATCATCGTGCAGGGTGATGCCTTCGGGACTCGCTGTACAAAATATCTTAATGTGCTGGAGGTCGAATAATGGCGCTTCTTGCAGTGCAGGAATTGTGCTATGCCTATGAAAAAGGCCGTTGCGTCCTTAAAAATATTAGTTTTGATGTCAAGGAAGGAGAGACGTTGGCCATTGTCGGTCTTTCCGGCTGCGGGAAAACGACGCTGTGCAACTGTCTGTGCGGACTAATCCCTCACGTTTTGGGAGGAAGCATGAAAGGGCGGGTTTTGCTGTACGGGAAATCGACTGCCGAGCTCTCGCTGCCCGAAATTGTCCGGCAGGTCGGATTGGTTTTCCAGGATCCCGACAATCAGCTGGTAGCCACGACAATAGAGGATGAGTTGGCTTTCGGACCGGAAAATCTTTGTCTTTCGCGCGCGCAAATAAAAGAGACGGTGGATGAACTGCTTCTTTTTTTGGGATTAAACAAGCAAAGGTTGATGGACCCGTCCCTGCTTTCAGGCGGACAGAAGCAACTGGTCGCCATTGCTTCCGTATTGGCGATGCAGCCTAGAATACTTATTCTGGATGAACCCATGAGCCATCTGGATCGGCACGGCCGGCAGTTAGTGAAAGATATATTGCAACGGCTTAACAGCGAGGGGATCACGCTTATTATTGTGGAACACGATTTGAAGCGTATCGCGTTCGCCGACCGCTGGCTGGTGATCTCTGACGGCCGAATCGTAAGAAGCGACATCCCTCAAGCCATTTTAGAGGATTGCTCCTTTCTGGAACATTACAATTTGATTTGATTTAGCGATAAAGTGGGGGAAAGATGGATCTAATTCTTGAAAATCTGGTTTATTCCTATCCGGGGAGCAGGCAAGCTATCTTGCGGGGGCTGAGCGCAAAATTTTCCTGCGGCGCCATTACCGCATTGACCGGGCTCAACGGTTGCGGTAAGACGACGCTGGTGAAGAATATCGTCGGCATTTTAAGACCCAAATCCGGCAGAATTTTGCTGGGAGGCAGTGATCTCACATCCTTAAGTATTGCCCGGATCGGCAGGAAAATCGGCTGTCTGCTGCAAAATCCCTCCTGCCAGCTTTTCTCTCCCACTGTGGAAGAAGAGATAGCTTACGGCCTGAATAACCAGGGATTAAGCCGGGCTCTGGTTCGAAAAAAAACGGACTATTATCTTGATTATTTTCAACTTTCCCCTTATCGCGGACGTTTCCCCTTTCATTTAAGCCGGGGGGAAAAGCAACGGCTTGTACTGGCAGCCGTCCTGGCTATGGAACCGGACTACGTGCTTCTGGATGAGCCGACTGCGTCACTGGATGCCTATTGGCGCAAAAATTTAGGGAAGTATTTGCGGAAAATACAAAAAGACGGCTGCGGGGTTATCCTGGTCAGCCACGACAGCGATTTTGTTGAAGAATATGCCGGCGTCGAGCTCATCATGGAGCAGGGGGTTATATCTAAAGAAATAAATTTGGCGGACGGGAGGATAAAAAATGGAGCAGATGAATAAAACGCCGCTCGAATGCCTCGATCCTCGCAGTAAGATGATGATGACGCTCTGTATCTCCACTCTTGCCATCGCCTTTTCCAGGCCTGTTGTGTTATTCGGAATCCTGCTATTTTGCCTGCTGATTTTGCTGGCCGGAAAAGCGCCTGTAAAGTTATTTTTGCAAAAAATAAGGGCGTTGCTTTATCTTATCTTATTTCTTTTTATCATTCAGTGCGTTTTCGTTCGAGAGGGGGAACCATTGCTGCAAATTGATTCTTTGATCATTATTACGCGGTTAGGAATGGAGATAGCTCTCAGTGTTGTTTTACGACTCTTGATCCTGGTTTTTTCCGGCATGATTCTGGCTTCGGGTCAGGTCAGGGATTATCTTTTGGCCCTGGTACAGTGCAGGGTTCCCTATGAGCTTGCCTTTATGGTGATGATGGTCATTCGCTTTATCCCGTTATTGCGTCAAGATGCGCAGGATGTTTTTTATGCAGCGCAGATGCGCGGCACCGAACTAGAAAAAGTTCCCTTTCAGAAAAAACTTTCCATCCTGTTGAGGCTGCTTTTGCCTATTGCCGCGGGCGCACTGGAAAGGGTCCGGATAATGTCTATTGCTATGGAGACGAGGATGTTTCGAGCTTATTCCGGCAGAACCTATCATAGAATACTGACTTTAAGTAACTTTGATAAAACCATTTTGCTCCTTTTCCCCGTTTGCACGCTCGCCGCGGGCCTGTTGCTAGGATAGGGCCGTGGCCCGGAGCCCGCGGAGAAAAGCTGCTTCAAAACTCTGGGTAATAGCAAGTCTTAAATTTTTTTTATTGCTTAGCAGGGAAATATAACATTCTGCTCGAATATATTTTATTGCAAGTGCAAGTTATGGATATGAGGATGGGTTGTGAGGATGGGAGGTGAGTTTTTCGAGGCTTTATCTGAAAGGGGGTTCTCTTTTACAATGAAAAATTCCAAAGGGTCGGAAGTTATTCCGGAAAATTGTTTGCGTCAAATCCGTCAACAGGCGGGATTGTCGCAGGGAGAGCTGGCAGAGAGGGCCGGTGTGGCCCGTCAGACAGTGGGGGGTATTGAATCCGGACAATATGGTCCCTCCCTGGCGGTGGCCTTTCGTCTGGCTGGTGCCCTGGGCAAGAGAGTGGAGGAAATTTTTTGGGTGCCGGACAATGTCCCTGATGAGGTCCCGGCTGCCTGGTCCGGCATGGGACACTATCCGGAAGCCGGAGAAAAAATTCATCTGGTCCGCTTAACACAGGAGAGCGAATATACGGCTTTTCCTACAAATCGTGACAGTTTGCAGGCCGAAGCCAATGCTGTAGTTGGATGGAGCAACAGCGGCAAGGAGCGTCTGCTGGCCCGGGTACTTGAACCCAAAGGTCTGGGGTCAGATACAATAATTCTTGCCGGTTGCAGTCCTGCTTTGGCCTTGCTCAAACAAAGGCTTGATAACCGTTACCGTGATTTCAGGCTCTATTGGGTCAACACCAACAGCATGTCTTCCCTGAAAGCCCTGGAAAAAGGCCTTATCCACGGTGCCGGCGTCCATATCTATGACGAAGAGACGGGGGAGTATAACCTTCCGGTCGTTAAAAAAGTTTTGCAGGAAACCCCCTATGTAGTGGTAAATCTTTGTTACGGTGAGCAGGGCTTCGTTGTGGGCAGGGGCAACCCCAGGGGTATTGCCGACTTTGGTGACCTGTCACGGCCGGGCATTCGCATAGTCAACAGAGAACCGGGTGCGGAGACCAGGCGTCTTCTTGACACCGGGCTCAAGCAAGATAGTCTGCTCCCGAGCCAGGTGCCGGGTTACGGTTTCCAGGTTCAAACCCATCAGGAAGTAGTCCAGGCGGTGGCTCTCGGTGGGGCCGACTGCGGTATATCTCTGCGTCCCCTGGCCCGCCTGTATCATTTGGACTTTATTCCGCTGGCCAGAGAACGCTATGACCTCGTTTTTTTAAAGAAAGACTTAAAGCGCCCCGGTGTCCAGGCTGTTCTGGAGTGTCTGCAAAAAAGCAACTTTTTACTGAGTTTGGAAGCTTCAGGCTATGATCCCGACAATACAGGCCAGGTTTTGGTGAAATAAAAATCAGCGCCCGTAAACCATCCCCAAGACACTATTTTTCACTGTAGTGTTAGCAGGAATAATTCATTTAAAGGATGTGTCAAATTATGACCAAAAAGACAAGTAAAATCAGTGTCCTATTGACAGCGCTTCTTGTATTACTACTTTTCGCAGGCTGTGCGGGTGGCAATCAGCCCGCGGGCCAGGAACCGTCAGGGGAACAGGGTAATGGTGAGCCTGCTGCTTCTCCGGTTGAAATGACTATTTCAGCAGCAGCCAGCCTGACGGATGTCATGGAAGAAATCAAAGGGCTCTATGAAGAAAAAAGCGGTAATACTCTGATGATGAATTATGCTTCTTCAGGAGCATTACAGCAACAAATAGAAGAAGGGGCGCCGGCGGATGTCTTTATCTCAGCAGCTCAGCGACAAATGGACATGTTACAGGAAAAGGAGCTAATTGATGAAGAGAGCAGGGTTGACTTGCTGGAAAATGGTGTTGTTTTAATTGTTCCCGCTGATGGCGAAAATGAAGCTATTTCCGACTTTGACTCTTTGCTGACGGATTCTGTAAATCGTTTGGCCATTGGAGAGCCGGAAAGCGTGCCCGCGGGCCGTTATGCGAAGGAAGTTCTGGTCAGCTTGGAGCTATGGGATGCTTTGGAGGCAAAGGAAAAACTTATTTTGGGTAAAGACGTGCGCCAGGTCCTTACTTATGTGGAGACAGGAAACGTAGATGCCGGGATAGTTTATATGACGGATGCCCTCTCATCCGATCAGGTCAAAGTTGTTACCTCTGCTCCTGTTGGTTCTCATACACCTGTCACCTACCCTGCTGCCATCATAAAAGGTTGCGCCGAGCGGGAGGCTGCCGAAGACTTTATGTCCTTTTTACAGAGTGAGGAAGCCGCTGTTGTCTTCGATAAACATGGTTTTACCTTCATTGCCGGAAAGTAGGCTGACTAATGAACATGTTGCCCCTTTGGATTTCTCTTAAAACAGCCGTATCAGCCACCTTTTTGGCTTTTATTCTGGGTGTAGCGGCCGCCAAACTAATGTCCGTCTACCAGGGCAGGTTTAAAAGCGTGTTGGATGGTGTTCTTATCCTGCCCCTGGTACTTCCCCCAACGGTAGTAGGATTTCTTTTGCTGGTATTATTCGGCAGACGCGGTCCCCTGGGACAGCTGTTAGCTTCTCTGGGGACAACGGTTATTTTCAGTTGGAGTGCCACTGTCATCGCCGCTACGGTGGTGGCTTTTCCGTTAATGTACCGGACAACCCTGGGTGCTTTTGAACAGGTCGACCGCGACTTGCTGGACGCGGCCCGGACCATGGGGGTTCCGGAAGGAAGCATTTTTACCAGGATAATTATACCTCTTGCCTGGCCCGGTATCGCAGCCGGAACGATTCTGGCCTTTGCCCGGGCTTTGGGAGAGTTTGGAGCTACACTAATGTTGGCCGGCAACATTCCCGGTAAGACACAGACCATTCCTTTAACTATTTTTTTTCTGGTAGAGTCGGGAGAGCGGACAAATGCAGCCATTTGGGTCCTGATAATCATCATTATTTCCCTGGCAACTGTAACAGGCCTGCGCTATTGGACAAATCGGCAAGTCCTGTCGAACCGGCCGGGTAAAGGGAGGTAAACCATGACTTTGGCAGTAGACATTGAAAGAAATTTACCCGGCTTCCGCTTGCGGGTCTCCTTCGCCTGCCGGAGGGAGACTTTGGGCTTGCTGGGCAGTTCCGGATCGGGCAAAAGTATGACTTTGCGTTGTATCGCCGGCCTGGACAGGCCGACAAGAGGGCGCATTACTTTGGGACAACAGGTTTGGTTTGATTCTGAAGAAGGTATAAATTTGCCCCCTCAGCAGCGCAAAGTCGGCTTTCTTTTTCAGAACTATGCCCTTTTCCCCCATCTGACAATAGCCGGAAATATTGCCATAGGCTTGCGGGGAATGGAGAAAAAAAGGAAACAAATAATAATAAAAGAGATGATAGCAAAAGTAAAACTGGACGGTCTGGAAGAAAGGTATCCCCACCAGCTTTCCGGCGGACAGCAACAGCGGGCCGCCCTGGCCCGGGCTTTGGCCCTTCAACCACAAGTGCTCTTGCTGGATGAACCTTTTTCCGCTTTGGACAATCACCTGCGGAGTGAAATGGAGCAGGAATTGGCCGTATTATTGAGTACATTCGGCGGTTCATCGGTCTATGTCACGCATAACCTGGAAGAGGCTTACCGACTTTGCCCGGATTTGTTGATACTGGATGACGGTAAAGTAATTGCCGAAGGACCCAGGGAAGATATTTTCAACAGACCTCCGAATCCTGCGGCCGCTAGAATAACGGGTTGTCACAACTTGTCCAGAGTCAAAGTTCTGCCGGATAACACGGTGGAAGCCCTGGACTGGGGTTGTTTTTTGCAGGTAATGGCCGAGAATATGCTGGAAAAGGCCTGTCATGTCGGCATTTCCAGCCATCATATCCGTCCGGCCGGGAAAGATGATTTGATCAATACAGTGCCTTGTCGGGTTATAAATATTATGGAATCGCCCCATCAGGTAACTGTTGATGTCAAATTAGTAAACCATGAGAGAAATAATAAAACTTGTCTCAAGCTATCTCTCTCAAAGGAAAAATGGCTGCAAATTTCTTCCCCGGGTTCCGTTCCTGAAGTGTTGAAATTATATTTCCCTCCGGAGAGAGTTTTTTTAACTTTTTAATTTTTACTTTTTGAATTATGGAAGAAGGATTTTATTCATATTTGAAGAATTATTAAAAACTGTAGTTGGGGTTGGACTATTTTTTTTGTCTTCGTTATGTTGTCAAGGACATAACGAAGACATTAGTGGTGCAGATAGAATAGTTCAAGTGACCCGGACATACTTTTAATGAGGAAAATGAAAAAGAGGGGTTGTTATATGAAAGCCATACCTGTGGAAAAAGCGGTGGGGCAAGTTCTAGGGCAGGATTTGACACAAATTATTCCCGGTAAGTTTAAAGGTACAGCTTTTCATAAAGGCCGTATTATTCAGCAGGAAGATATTCCCCAGTTGTTGCAAATGGGCAAAAATAATGTCTATGTATATGAGTTGGATGCAGAAGGGCTTCACGAAAACGATGCGTCCATGACTCTTGCCCGCGAAATAACGGGTGAGGGTGTGGTCTGCGGAACAGCAAAAGAAGGCAGGGTCAATATTCTTGCTGAAAGGGACGGATTGTTAAAAATAAATGTTAACGGCTTATTCGGTGTCAACGGCTTACCGGAAATAGCTGTTGCTACCATCCACAATAACAGCGTTGTTGCCGAAAAAGATCTTGTGGCCGCAGCCAAAATCATCCCCCTTGTTGTTAAAAAAGCAACGATAGACGATATTAAAGCTCAGGTGGAAAAAAACGGGCCGATTATTTCGGTTAAAGCGTTTACGCGTCCGGCAACAGCCGTAATTGTCACGGGAAGCGAAGTGTATCTCGGCAGGATACGCGACGGATTTACGCCGGTAATTGAGGCTAAAATGCAACGATTCGGCTGTGAAATTATCAGCCGGGATTATCTGCCGGATGATGTGCAAATGATCGCAGATGCCATATTGAAAGCCAGGGACGCGGGGGCCCAACTCATCTTGGTGACCGGCGGGATGGCTGTTGATCCTGACGATGTGACTCCATCTTCCATTTTGCATGCAGGCGGTCGGCTTGTTACCTATGGCGCACCGTTAATGCCCGGGGCTATGTTTATGCTGGCCTACCTGGACGACTTGCCGATTATGGGATTACCCGGGTGCGTCATGTATCATAAAAGCACCGTCTTCGACCTGGTTCTGCCCAGACTGCTGGCCGGTGAACAGGTGCAGGCTGAGGATATTATCGCACTGAGCCATGGTGGACTATGCTATACGTGTCCCGAATGTACTTACCCGAAATGCCACTTTGGAAAAAGTATCTAAACTCTTAAATGTAGCCGGGAGTAATCGGAGGGATGCGCTTGAAGACAAAGGACATGTCAGCAGTGATTCTGGCCGGGGGCGGCAGCACCCGTATGGGCGAGAATAAAATGCTCTTACCCCTGGGAGAAATGAATATCGCGGAAACGTTAGTAAATGTCTTAACCGGATTGTTTGCCGAATGTATTTTAGTAACCGACCGGCCCGGAGATTACCGCGGTCTTCCTGTGCGGTTTGCCCGGGATTTATTCGAAGGTGTTCCAAAAAGTTCTCTTAGAGGTATCCACGGCGGACTGAGCGCTTCACGCCATCCTTATAGTTTCGTTATAGCAGGCGATATGCCGTTTATATCTCCGGCACTTATTCGCCATCTTTGCTCATCAGCCGATGGGTATGACCTGGTTCTACCCTGGGAACATCCCCACTTTCACCCTCTTGCTGCGGTATACAGCCGGAGCATTTTGCCGCTGCTTGCTGAAATGTTGGGCAGTGGTAATTACAAGCTTGGTTTCCTGCGTGAGCGTGTCCGCTCACTCTATGTTGATGTGGATGATTTACGGGTCTACGATCAACAGCTGTGGTCGCTTTTTAACATTAATACGCCGGATGATTATACCAAGGCTTTGGCACATTATGAAAGCTCCTTAAAGAGGGAAAGAAAAACCGTACGGTATGAGGAGGAATAAAATTGCTTTCATTAGAAAATGCCAGGGAGATCCTGTTTAAATATTTAAATGAATTTTTGATATCTCATAAAAAGGCGGAAACAGTACCCTTATGGGAGGCGGGAGGAAGGGTAATGGCTGTAGATATTGCAGCCGATGAGGATATACCCGCGTTTAACCGTTCTCATGTGGACGGCTATGCCCTGTTATCCGGCGATACCTGTAACGGCGCGGCAGATCATCCTATTACCCTGAAAATCATTGATACAATAGCAGCAGGTTCATACTCCACCAAAAAACTACTTCCGGGAACAGCTATGAAAATTTTTACCGGAGCACCTCCGCCCCGGGAAGCCGATTGTATCATCAAAAAGGAAGAAACCGTAGAAATAAACCGGGATTCAGGTCCTGCCGTTATCATTAAAAGGTTTGTTTCCGCAGGTGAAAACATATCACTGAAAGGGGAAGATATACGCGACGGTGATTTTCTTTTTTCCAGAGGGACTATCCTTTCTTTCCCCCAAATAGAAACCCTGGCAATTTTGGGAATTGACCCTGTTTCAGTCTTTGCAAAACCGCGGATCGGAATATTTTCAACAGGCAATGAACTGGTCGATCTTCATGACCACTTGCAGTACGGTCAATTAAGGGCGTCTAATCTTTATACTCTTGCTGAAATTATTCGTCAAGCCGGGGGTAATCCTGTTAATTTAGGTGTAGTCCGGGATCGGATTGAGGATGTCTTGCAAGTATATGAAAAAGCAAAGCAGTTAAATTTGCCGATTGTCATTTCAACCGGTGGGACTGCTTCAGGTGATCTTGATTTTATTAAAGATGCCATGGAACAAACATTATCTACCAGATTATTTAACAAAGTTGCTATTCGCCCCGGTGCTCCTTTTGTCGCTTCCGTCAAGGAAAATCAGCTCTTAATCGGTTTGTCCGGTAATCCGGGAGGAGCAATTGTTGCTTTGTTATTTCTGTTATTTCCAATGATTTCTCAGCTTGAGGGGACAAAAAGAGAATTGTCGCCCGGTCAGGGAAGATTAACAGCCCCAATCACCCGCAAAGGTGGCTTACGGGGTTTTTTCTGGGGGTGTTATGATGAACTGGGCGGTCATAAGTATGTCACGCCCTTTGAAAATCAGTTTTGTGGCGCCATTAGAACCCATATTGCCGGCAACTGTTTAATAGAAATACCGGCAGGTAAAGTTAATCTTACAGTAGATGATAATGTTGTCATTTGGAAATTACCCTGAACTGAACCCCTAAACATTGACACATTATAGAAACTTCGCTATACTATTAATTAAGATAGTTTACGATAGTTAAGTTTCTAATGATAAGTGAACAGAGTGATCTAAATGGCAACAGATGATAAAAAAAGTGCAACCTTACTTAGTAAGATCCAGCCAAAGATAAAATTATGGCTTGAGGTGGATGGAGAAGTAGTTTTTGGCAGTGGACGCGTAGCTCTCTTTGAAGCCATTGAAGAAACAGGCTCCATCAAACAAGCATCGGAAAAAATAAATATGTCCTATAGAGCGGCCTGGGGAAAGGTTAAGGCTACGGAAGAAAGGCTCGGCTTAAAACTGGTTCAGAGGCAGGCCGGAGGACGAAATAGCGGCGCCGAATTGACTCCCAAGGGAAAGGAACTGTTGCAGATTTATCGAAAGTATAAGCAAAATGTAGCTGCTGTAATAGACGATTCCTTTCCTGATTTTTTTGAAGAATTCTAAGCATTATTAAATTATCCTCTTTATTCCTTCACTTTTTAACTACACGGTAATTTTCATCGTTTTCTATTGTTAATAATGTCTTGACATAAGTTCTTTTTTATATTATATTCATTGTGTCAAACATGGCATAAATGACATCATAGACATACTTTTTAAAAAAGTATGGAGTGCATTAAAGGTAAAGCAGGAAAATGAATAATGGTTGCATAGTGGTAACTTAACTCTTTCAGTCTTTATTTAAGGATGTCACGGGTTAGGTTACCTCTTAATAGTCGCTTTTTCCATGGGGGAACATGGGAAGAGCGATTTTTTTTAAGTGCCGGCAGGGTGCTTTTTACTGTTGACAAGTTTGCTGTTGTTTGCGTATAATTTTTGTAGCTTGAAGCAGGAAAATTTTTTGCTAAAGCCTATTTTTTTGCTACCGCTGTGTTTCTGTATGCACAGCGTTGAGATAAAAGAAATTTTATAAAGAGAAAGGGGTTAACAAAATGGCAAAGATGCAGGAGAAAAAAGAGAAAAAAAGCCTTTCCGGGCAACTTCTAGGCATTGCCCTGATTCTTATGCTGGTTTTTTCTCTTTTAATTGGGGCCGGTTGTTCACAGGGGGCAGTAACGCCCCAAAACGATGACGAAGCAGGAGAAGAAGCAGCAGCAGGAGCGGAAGGAGATGAGCAGGTAGCAGAAGAAGGCGAATTTATTATTCTCTCTACTACCACCAGTACTTATGATTCAGGATTGCTGGATTTCATGCTTCCTGCTTTTACAGAGAAATACGGGATCGAAGTAAGAGTTGTTTCGCAGGGAACGGGACAAGCGCTGGAGACAGGGAAAAGAGGGGACGCAGATGCCCTTCTGGTTCATGATAGAGCCTCAGAATTACAGCTTGTGGAAGAAGGTTATTTTACGGATCGCCAAGATGTTATGTATAATGACTTTATTATCCTCGGACCCGCCGGAGATCCTGCCGCAATTAAGGGGATGGAAAGCGCGACGGAAGCTTTTACAAAGATTGCTGAAGAAGAAGAAATTTTTATTTCTCGCGGAGACGATTCGGGGACAAACCGTAGGGAGCTCTCCATTTGGGATAAAACAGGAGTGAATGAACGCGGTGAGTGGTACAAGTCTGTCGGTCAGGGAATGGGCGATACTTTGCGTATGGCCGGTGAACTTCAGGGGTACACCATGTCGGACAGGGGAACATATCTTTCTTTAAAGGATACACTTGATCTGGAAATTCTTGTTGAAGGGGATCCCAATCTTTTTAACCAGTATGGAATTATGGCCGTCAGCCCTGAGATGCATTCTCATGTTAAGTATGAACAGGCAATGAAACTGATTGATTTCTTTATGTCTCCTGAAGGACAGGATATGATAGCGAGCTTTAAAATCGGCGATGATACTCTCTTCTTCCCGGGAAAAGGCGTAGAATAAAAACTTGGGGACATTCCTCTGAAAGAGGTGTGTCCCCATACATTAAAGAGATGACATTCCTCTGAAAGAGGTGTGTCCCCTTACATTAAAAGGATGACATTCCTCCGGATAAAATTGAATAAGCGAGGAGGTATATATTGCCCCGCTTAATAGAAGGAATAATTGAAGCTTTTACTCTTATTATTACGCTCGACCCGAATTTGATGAAAATTATCATGTTGTCCCTGCAGGTTTCAGGTGCGGCAGTGGCTCTCAGTATGCTGTGCGGAGTACCACTGGGAGCATTTCTGGGGTTAAAGCCGGCTGTGCGGACACGTTTCGTCAGCAAGATACTTTATACCCTGATGGGGTTGCCTCCAGTAGTGGCCGGACTGATAATTTATCTCCTTATTTCCCGTGCTGGTCCTCTGGGTGTCTTTGGTCTTCTCTATACCCCTACAGCCATGATCATTGCTCAGTTTACCCTGGCAATGCCTATTATTGCCGGTCTTACCATGGTGGGGATTCGCAGCAGAGGAAAAGAAATACAGGAAACGGCCCGCACCCTGGGAGCAAGCAGGTTATTAACGGCCTGGACGGTGATCAGGGAATCTCGTTTTGCCATCTTTGGTGCGATTGTTACAGGTTTTGGACGGGTTATCGCCGAAGTGGGGGCTGTGATGATCGTCGGGGGAAATATTGACGGGCATACCCGGGTTATGACCACGGCTATTGTGCTGGAAACCAGCAAAGGGCATTATGAGCTCGCAATTGGACTGGGGGTTGCCCTGCTGGTTATATCCTTCGTTATAAATTCCCTGCTCTATTATTTACAGGGAGGTGTGGGAAGCTATGACCGGCGGTTATGAGATCCTTAGCGTGGAAAAACTTACCAAGAAGTATGAGAAAGAGGTTTTGCATGTCGAAAAGCTTTCCTTTGAAAAAGGGAAAATTTACGGGCTGATCGGTCCGAGTGGAGCCGGGAAAAGCACGTTTCTGCGGCTGATCAATTTTCTTGAATCTCCTACGACGGGGCGTATTTTTTTTAGAGGGAAAGAGGTCTTTGGCAACGGGCGCCTTGACCTTTCAACCCAACGTGGGATGACGATGGTTTTTCAAAAACCGGTGCTCTTTAAAACCAGTGTCAGCGAGAATGTCGCTTATGGTTTAAAAGCCCGGGGTTTCCCAAAAGAGGAAATCCGGGAAAAGGTTGAGCTATTATTGAAGAAAGTCGGACTGGAAGCTTTTGCCGGACGTCATGCCGGTTCTCTCTCCGGCGGTGAGGCCCAGAGGATCGCCCTGGCCAGGGCCGTTGCGTTTGATCCCGGGGTACTGCTCCTGGACGAACCTACGGCCAACCTGGATCCCAATAATATAGAAATGTTTGAAGACCTGATTCTCAACCTAAACAAGGAAAAAGAGATGACGGTAATTATGGTTACACATAACATCTTTCAGGCCAAGCGAATTGCCCATGAGGTGCTCTTTTTTTACGAAGGATATCTCGTTGAAAAAGGGCCGGCTTCGCAAATATTTTCTTCCCCCGAGGATCCGCGCACCCGGGCCTTTGTTGAGGGACGTATGGTTTATTAGTAGAAATAAATATAAAAAAAATCCCGGCTATTGCCGGGAGAAGAGGGGTTATTATTTTACAATGTTAAGTAAGATATTTAAAGCGGACCGGAGGCTTAGTAATAAACTGCATTTACCGCTTTAAAAATGATTTTTGACCATTATGTCAAAACAGACATAACATGTTTTTATTATAGCATTAGTATTTTACTTGTCAAGGGATAAAAAAGAAAAAATTTGAAAAAGAAAAAAAAGGAAACAATAAAACGTTATTTCCTTACTTTTAATTACACGGCAATTTCCACTAATTCTCTATTGTTTATAATGTCTTGACACAAGTTCTTTTTTATATTATATTCATTGTGTCAAACATGGCATAAATGACATCATAGACATACTTTTTAGGGGGGTGTATATGCTTTAAATAGGAAATAATTGTATTGACTTACATATTGAGGACATGCATATTTCATTTAAGAACATGCATAGGCCGGTGTAAGTCAAAAGGACCGGGGAACAACTGACACGATCGCGAATTATTAAAGCCTGGAGGTTGAGCAAATGGAAATTATTAAGACAGACTGTGGTTTATGTATTAACAGTTGCGGTGTAGACGCATATGTGGAAGACGGCAAGCTGGTCAAGATAGAGGGCACAAAAGAGAACTGGCTGAACGAGGGTGAGCTATGCGAAAAAGCCGAACACCTAGTGGAAAATATCTATTCTCCCACCCGCTTAAAATACCCGATGAAGAAAGTAGATGGGAAATTTCAGAGAATATCCTGGGACCAGGCTCTGAGTGAAATAGCTGCTAAACTGCTGGAATTGAGAGAAAAGTACGGCGCTCACACCCTGGCCACCTGGACAGGCTCTGTGGGTGTTGAACATTTTGAGATGGCGGCTTTTAACCAACGTTTTGCCAAGGCTTTCGGCAGCCCCAATTTCTTTAACCCGGAAGGTATCTGTTTCCGGACCCGTATTCTGTCCCGTCAGATTACCTTTGGCCGTTATCCTGTAGAAGAGCCGAGATATGCCGATTGCATTTTCCTTTGGGGACATAACCCGGAAGAAAGTTATCCCCCGCAAGCCAAAATAATCCGTAAGAGGGTTCAAGAAGGGGCCAAGCTGGTCGTTATCGATCCAAAACGTATTCCGCTGGCCAAAGAGGGTATTTATCAATCGATTCGTCCAGGTACCGACTGCTTCTTAGCCCTGGCCATGATAAATGTTATTATCGCAGAAGATTTATGGGACAAGGAATTTGTCGATAAATGGACATCAGGCTTTGACAAGCTGGTCGAACATGTTAAAGACTATACGCCCGAAAAAGCCGAAGCTGTCACCGGTGTACCGGCCACGGAAGTAAGGCGTTTCGCGCGGATGTTTGCCAATACCGAAAGGGCTTGTATCGTCGAAGGTGTGGGACACCTGAACCAGTATGCCAACGGCCTGCAGACAGAGAGGGCTTTTTGCATCTTAATGTCCATTACCGGCAACATTGACAGACCGGGCGGATGGGTTACCTGCCCGCAAATTAGACTGGCCGACCTGCGCGTGGCGGTAGAGGAAAAAAACCTCGGGCACGAAGAATATCCTGTTTTCCATCAGTTCGGCAAGCGCACTCCCCCATACGGATCTGCATCCATGATGACTGAGGCGATAATTACGGAGAAGCCTTACCCCATTAAGGCTTTCATTAGCTCGGGAAGTAACCCGGCTCTGACTTTCCCCGATACCAATCGTTTTATAGAGGCTGTGAAAAACTTAGAATTATTTGTATCTATTGACCCCTATATGACTGAAACATGTCAAATGGCCGATTATGCCCTTCCTGCCTGTACTTCCCTGGAAGAGACCGGTGTAGGCGGATTCCCCTATGCCATTTCATACTGTATCCCTTATATTTTGCTGCGCAAGAAGGTCATTGAACCGCTCCATGAGAGCAAGCCGATCTGGCAAATCTGGAGCGAACTGGGACACAAGGCCGGCTTAGGTGAATATTTCCCCTGGAAATCGGATGACGAAGTAGCGGAACACTTTTTCTCCACCTCCGGGGTTACGATGGAGCAGTTGAAAGAACATCCTGAAGGTGTTTATTTCGGTAAAGTGGACTATAATATTTATGATAAAATAGGTTTTGGCACTGATACCAAGAAAATAGAAATTTATTCAGGAAGAATGGAAGAGTTAGGCTTCCCCGGTATCCCCACCCATGTTGAGCCCCAGCAGAGCCGGGCGGCGGATCCCGTTATGGGTGAGCAATATCCGGAGGTGCTGCTTACCGGAGCAAGACGAGTGGAGTGGATCGGCGCCCAGATGCGTGATATTCCGGCTCTGCGGGTTAGAATACCGGAAGCGGAAGCGGAATTTAGCCCTGTCACCGCCAAGAAGTATGATGTTATTAATGGCGAGATGATCGGTGTGGAAACCCCGCGCGGCATGATCAAGATCAAAGCAAAAGTTACCGAGGATATGCGGCCGGGTGTGGTCTCCATTCCCCACGGCTGGGGCGGTGCCAACGTCAATATACTGCTGGATGCCAAGGTGAGAGATGAAGTATCCGGTTATATTACGATGAGAGGGAATGCCTGCCGCATCGTCAAGCTTGCTTATTAAACGAATGACAGTCAATTTAAGAAGATTAGACCTTCAGGAATAATGGAGGGTGCGGTTCTTGTCACTTAGGGATAAGGTCGGGAGCCGCACCCTGCATGCAATATTATTCCCATATGCGAAGATAAATTATTATCTTTGAGCAGACGGGGATGGATTGAAGGTGTGGTTGTAATTTTTTTGGATAGACTTGGGGAGGTTTAAATATGCTTGAAAATATTACTGTTGAAGAGGCCTGGGAGATATTTAAAAATATTCCCATCCCGCTTCAGCCGGAAAGTGTTTCGCTTATCGATTCACTGCACCGAATTTCCTCTTTTGACGTATTTGCTACCGGGAATCTGCCGTCTTGTTCGCAGTCCGCGGTTGACGGATTTGTCCTCCATAACAAGGATTTGCAAGGAGATCGTCAACTTCTTGTTAGGGAAATTCTCGGTCACGGAACAATTCCTACATCTTCACTGAACCCGGGAAATACTGTCAAAGTGGTTACAGGTGGAATATTGCCGGCAGGTTCAGCAGCAGTAATACCCCAGGAAGATACCGTACTTAGAGATAATTTTATTTCTGTCAAAGAAGAAATAGCTTCCGGGACCAACATAAAGATGCAAGGAGAGGACTTTAAAGAGGGTGAAATAATCCTAAAACGCAATGCCCGTATAACTCCGGGGGTGCTGGCGGTTTTGGCTGCTTTTGGCCAAGAAACGATTATGGTTAACCGCCGTCCCTCTGTGGCAATAATCTGTCTGGGTCCGGAAATAATTCCCCATTATGTTACACCCGGGGAAGGAGAAGTTAGGGACAGTAATGGTCCGCTGTTGGCGTCTCTGAATCTTCAGGACGGAGGACAAATTGTTGCTTTGGAATATGTTGGAGGTGCATGTAATAGGAATAGTATTATAAATATTTTGGAGGTACTATTCGAAAAAGCGGACCTGGTGCTCACCATCGGCGGTACCGCTTTCGGAGAATCTTCTCACCAGGCTCTTCCGCTGCTGAATGAAGCGGGCGTAAAAATGCTTTACTGGGGAATTCAGGTTACGCCCGGCAGCCACTCCGGCGCAGGGCTTTGGGGATCCAAGCCCGTCATAGCTTTATCCGGTAATTCTTCAGCATGTGCAGTGGGATACCACTTGTTGGTTTCTCCCGTTTTGCGCCGGATGCAAGGATTGCCCTTTGGTCTCGAAACAATTTCAGCTGTTTGTGTAGACAATTATCGTAAAAAAATTGGTAACCGTCGTTTTTTGCGGGGACGAACGTTCATAGATAACGGCATGTGGAAGGTCAAGATTTTGCCTGGCCAAAAATCAAGCATGCTGAAATCGTTGTTAAATTATAATTCTCTGATTGACCTTCATGCAGGGCATCCACCGGTGGAAGAGAATTCAATGGTAAAGGTACTTCCACTCTATGAGCCGTATTTAATGTCGTAAAATATTTGTAACTTGTTTTTGTAACTTGTTAAGGAAAAGGTTAAAGAGAATATTAAAAAAGTTTGACAGTTAAGATAGTCGTGGTGTCGTTAAAGTGGCGATATGCAAGTGCAAACATAACGGTAGTTCCTTAAGTAAAATCCCGGAACAGATAGTGTAATTTCTCTCGTGAATCATGTAATAAAAATTGAATGTTTTTGGAGTTATTTGCATGATAAAGAAGAAGCTGAATATAAACGGTGTTCGCTGGAAACTAATCGTAGAACCTTTGGCTTCACTGGCCGCTCTTTTACAAAGCCGGCTTAAAATAAGTAAAAATGATAAGTGCGGTATAGGAGACTGCGAAGACTGTTTTGTAATTATTAACGGAGAAGTGGCACTTGCCTGCACTACTTTCCTCAGGGAATTATCCAACGGTGCGATTATTACCACAAAAGAAGGAATGGCAGAACCTGGAAGTCTGCAGGCAGTTCAATTGGCCTGGGTAGTTCACGGTAGCCCCGGTTGCTCACGCTGTTCCGGAAAATTAATCGGAGAGATTGCCTCATTGTTGGAGATAAATCCCTTTCCAACAAGGAGAGATATGGAAAGCTGGTGTAATAACAAGTTTTTTACCTGTTGTGATAGTGAAGGGATATTAAAAAAAAGAATTGATGCCATTGTTGATGCTGCCCGGGTTGTCCGAGGTGAGATCGGCATTGATGAACTGGCAGGCATGATTTCAACAGAAAAGAAAATTATTGATTTAATGGAAATTATGCCTCGTAAAACCATTACAGAGTCAGCTCCCGGGGAAATAGTTCCCGAACTGGGTATTAGGCTTCCTCCCGGCACTCTGAATCTAGCGCTTGTTCGATCCGGAGTGTTTAATGCAAAATTAATGTCAATTAAAGTGAACGAAGCATGGACTGTGCCCGGCGTTTATCGAATTATAACTTCCTACGATGTTCAAGGAAGCAACATTTTATGCCTGCCGGCGGTTTCTTCACAGGAAAAAAGGTTTGAGTTTAATTATCCTGTTCTCTGTCGGGAAGAAATAAAAAATAAATATGAAGTTATTGCTGTTGTTTGTGCCGATTCACAGCAAAACGCTCTTAAAGCCGCCCGTAAGATAAGAGCAAAATATAAGTTTTTTGACAAAGGAGACACTTCAGGATTAATAGCCGGCGGGAATAAATTGGAGCCGGCCTGCCATCCGGAAGCATACAATACAGGGTTTGCCCACCTCAATAATAGGGGCAAGGTAGTGATATATTCAAAATATTCTCTGCCGGATCACTATCGGAGTGTTATTGCAAGGGCTATTGGACTGGAAGAGGAGCATCTTTATTTGGTGAATGGTAATGGTTCCAAAGGAGTACCACAAGATTTTACTCCTATTATGGAGACGGTTTTAGGTCTGGCATTACTCTCTACCGGAAGGCCTGTTTTTCTGAAGTGTAGTAACTATGCGGGGGAAAAATCCGGATCTGTTACTGTCCAATGGAGCTTACAATAGGGATAGTATTATGGGTGTTTATCTTGTATCTGCAGGAAAATAAGGTAATTAAGCTCAAAACTTTTTAATGCGAAGAAAGCGATTGCACTCTTATGTCAGAATATTGCGACTTATTAAGAACATCGTAACAGTTGCGTCATAATTGACCATTTTTAAGATAAAGTCATTATTGACTTATGCAACAAGTGGACAATAGACAGTGAAGAAAATATTGATGCCGCAATTTTACTCTGATTTATGGAAATAAAAATTAAATATCAAATTGGTATTAAAATTGCAATATAATAGTTCAGGATTTTTCAGAAAAAACTTTTTAAAAATTGGTTTAACTATTGCTGCATAAATAAAGTCCATAGAAAAAAAGAGGAAAACAGCGTAATACTACGTCACACTAATTCAACGGCAGGAGGGATAATCTCATTAACTAATATCACTTTATTTATTCTATATTTTATATTTATTTTTTACCTTAGTTAGATTTATAATATAACCATAGTAGAACGGCTGTTCACCATGCTGAATAATGATGGAGGTGGGATTCTATGGAAAATAATAATAATGATGAGGTGTATTGTTTTGGTTCTATAGCACCTCTTCAGAAGGCTCCAACCCTCATCAAAGTTATGCACGAAGAAGAACGCGCACGCAATCGTAAACAGGGGATAGAACGCTATATCGAGGAAATTAAGAGCTGGGAGTATGGTTATTGTGTGGATTGCAGGCAGGTAAGATTCAGTTCAGAGCTTGAAGCAACACCAGAAGGGATCCGATGCTCCAAGTGCAAAGGCTATAACTTGGAAGCTCCCGGTTGGACTGTTTGTCCCTATTACAAAGATACCGTGGTTAAATGCCCTCGGGCAGGCAAGAGTATCGTGAAGTCGGACCAGGGAGAAGAATGCCACGAACATTGCCATTTCCGGTTACCCGAATGATGAGTACTCTTTTCAATACTTGACCTTCAGAGGCATGGACTTTTTCTTGATGTTCAAAGTGCCGGGAAGGTAGATTGGATGTTGAAAATATGAAAGAAAATGAACTGACCCAAGAGGAAATCAATGAAATAAATAAAGTTATTCCTTTAGTAGACGCTAAGCTTTATTGGAAAGAAGGTTATGGTTGGACATCTCAATTTTGGGATAAATTGTATAATTTGGGATGGAGAATGGTTGAATCAGAAGAAGAACCCGGAGTCTTTCTTGCTGTGAATGAAAAGGGAGTTACCGTTCTTGCGGCCGATGGCAAGATTTCTTTATTTAAGCTGTTAAATAACTATATGGTTGGCGGCAGTTAGGGTCGTAAAGGAAGGAATGTGCGGCAGTGATAAGTACCACCTCTGTTTTTCTTACTGATTTGAAACGAAGCATAAACTACGTGACAACGCTTCCTAGTTTGTAGGTGTTCGTTATGTAGAGCAAGACCAATCGCTCTAGCAACATTAAAAAATGAGTGTCGGTAATGTGACGCAACGCCTGTGAACAACAAGGTTGCGATTTTCAACCAAATCAATAATGACGGATTGCAGGGCATGGATTAGACATTGGAGAGGGGTGATACAAAGCATTATAAATGATGGTTTGATTTAAAAATATAAAATATTTATGCAGAGGAGGAAAAAAGTGTATCTACCAGATTTTGAGTATTTCAATCCAGACAGTGTTGAAGAGGCCTGCCAATTATTGTTAAAGTATGGCTCGAAAGCCAAAGCGATTGCTGGCGGTACTGATGTTCTTGTCAAAATGAAAAAAGAACTGCTGGCACCGGAAGTCATTGTCGGTATCGGACAGTTGTCTCAATTGAAAAAAATTGAGTACGTGCCCGGTAAAGGTGTTGTTATCGGCTCTGGTGTAACACATAACGAAGTACAGAATTCAAAAGTTTTGCAGGAAAAATACTTGTCCGTATCTGAAGCGGCTCATCAAATGGCGAACAATCAAGTGCGCAATCTTGGCACCATTGGGGGCAATATCAGTAACGCCGTCCCTTCCGCCGATATGCCTCCGATTCTTATCGCCCTTGACACAACTGCGAAAATTGTGGGGGCAAAGGGAGAGCGGACCCTGCCTCTGGAAGATGTCTTTGCGGGGCCTAATGAAACCGTTTTGGAACATGACGAGCTCATCACCGAATTTGTTATTCCCGATGGCAGTTTTACAGGCAGCACGTATATGAAATTCGGTTTGCGCGCGTCAGGCGCATTGGCCGTAGTTGGTGTGGCGGCTTCAGTTCAAATGGAGGACGGTGTTATTAAAGATGCAAGGATCGTCCTTGGGGCTGTTTCACCCGTTCCTGTTCGCGCGAAAAAAGCTGAAGATTTCTTAAAGGGCAAGCCGGCCGGCGAAGAAATATTTGCAGAAGCCGGGGTTATCGCTTCGGGAGAATGCAAACCCATTTCCGATATTCGGGCGTCGGCCGAATATCGCAAAGATATGGTGCGCGTCTTTACCAAGCGGGCATTGAACAAAGCTGCTAATGAGGGGCATGTTTAAAAAAGGAGTGATGAAAATGGCAAATTTCGTTGTTGACAAGAATGGTATTAAACGTTATCTGGTTACTATAAAAGTAAACGGCAATGAATATACAAAAATGGTTAAAGCAAATAGTTTACTCGTAAACTTCTTACGGGAGGACCTTGATATTACCGGCACTAAAAAAGCGTGCGAACAGGGTGACTGTGGCGCCTGCACAGTGCTGTTGGATGGGAAACCGGTCAATTCATGCATGGTTCTCACCCTTAGTGTGGACGGAAGGGAAGTAACAACCGTTGAGGGTCTTGCTTCCAACGCCAAACTTGACATCATCCAGGAAAAATTCATAGAACACTCAGCGCCGCAATGTGGATTTTGCGCTCCGGGTATCCTTATGGCGGCCAAAGCATTGCTTATGAATAACCCCCACCCGACCGAACTTGAAGTGCGCGAGGCTATTGCGGGTAATCTGTGCCGTTGTACGGGTTATGTCCATTATGTCGAGGCAATTCTAGACGCAGCTGACAGTCAATAAGGAAAGGAAGGATGTGCAAAATGAGCAAAGAAGTCTCGTATTTAAACATGAATAAACAGTATTCGTATGTCGGGAAAAGCCTTAAAAGAACCGATATACTGGATAAAGTGACCGGTCGCGGTAAGTATATCGACGATCTCAAATTTTCCAATATGCTTTATGGAAAACTTATTCGCAGTACCGAGGCCCATGCGCGTATTATTAACATTGATACTTCCGAAGCGGAAAAACTGCCCGGCGTAAAGGCTATTATTACCGCCAAAGATGTGCCTTCGATAAAATACGGCCTCAGCCCCGCACGTTACGATGAAAACATTTTTTGCACCGACACAGTCAAATTTTATGGAGATAAAATAGGTGCAATCTGCGCGGTTGATGAAGAAACCGTCTATAAAGCTCTAAAGCTGATCAAAGTAGAATATGAAGTGCTGCCCGCGGTGTTTACTCCTGCTGAAGCGGCTAAAGAAGACGCGCCGCAAATCTTTGAAGAATTTCCGGGTAATGTCAACACTGAGATCCACCTGGAGTTCGGGGATATTGAGAAAGCCAAGCAAGAGGCTTATTATGTGCGCACCGACCGCCTGGTAGGTCAGCGTACCCTGCACGGGTTCATCGAACCTCATTGCGCAATCGCCTACTGGGAAGGGAAAAGGGTGCACATTCATTCCTCCCATCAATCGGTTCACTACCTGCAACACCACATAGCCCGGATATTTGATATGAAGGAAGGCGACGTGCGTGTAACTCTCCCCTATGTGGGAGGCGGTTTCGGCGGTAAAGTCGATATCAGCGGCGTGGATATCTCAGCCGTAGCTCTTTCCAAAATAACCGGACAACCTGTCAAGATGTTCTTTGACTTGGAAGAAGTATGGTTAAACGGTCGTGGCCGCCATGGCATGGACATGACATATACCACCGGTGTTACAAAAGAAGGTAAAATTCTATTCGTAGAAAGCGAAACAATCTTGGACGGCGGAGCTTACAGCGGTCTGGGCGTAGCTACCTCTTATTATGCCGGCTCTCTGCTGAATGTGCTGTATGATTTTGACAACTATAGGTTTGATGCATACAGGTACGTGACCAACCTGCCGCCCTGCGGCGCACAGAGAGGACACGGACAGCCGCACCCGCGTTACGCCTTTGAAAGCCATTTAGATCACATTGCCGAAGATCTCGGTATGGACCCGATTGACCTTCGTCTCGTCAACGCCCGTAAAGCCAATACTGTCACTCCAAACGGGTACGAAGTAAAATCGTATTATTTGACAGAAGCGAATGAATTAGCGCGGGATGCCTCCGGGTGGAAAGATAAGAAAGGCAAATTGCCCGTAGGCAGGGGGATCGGTGTCGGTAACGGCGGTTTTGTTACGGGTGCAGGTTTCTGCATGTATCGGACCGACCTGCCGCACTCAATTGGCATGATCAAAGTATATGATGACGGCACCCATGCCATTGTCTATTCGCAAGCGGTAGATATCGGTCAGGGCAGCGATACGGTGCTTACCCAGATGGCAGCAGAGGCGATGGGCTTTCCCTATGAAGATATTACGATCTGCACCAGAGATACCGATTTGGCCACCCTTGACTTTGGCGCCTATGCCAGTCGGCAGACCTTAATGGCCGGCTGGGCGGTGAAGAGAGCGGGAGAGGATATCAAGAAGAAAATACTTATCCAGGCCGCGGAAATGTTGAAAGTTAAGGAAGACGGCGGCTACCGCTCGGGTAAGTTAATGCCGGAAGAATTGGACTGCAAGGAAGGCCTCGTGTTTGTAAAACAAGAACCGGGTGTTAATATTACTTTTGCTGAGGTAGCCCGCGCTTATTTCGTGAAACATGGCGTATTGGTCGGAAGGGGCTACTACCACCCGGGCAAACTGGGCGGCAAGCATAAAGGAGCGGCAGTGGGTACTTCACCGGCCTATAGCAGCGCGACCCAAATTGCCGAAGTTGAAGTCGATATGGAAACCGGCGTCACAAAAGTTGTCGGCACGTGGGATGTGCATGACAGCGGCTGCGTGGTCAATCCGCAATTGCTGCACGGCCAGGTGCACGGCGCATTTTCAATGGGCATTGGAGAAACTATCTGGGAAAAGGTAACCTTCGATGAAAAGGGAAAACTGCTCAACGGAAACTTTGCTGAATATCGGATGCCGACTGCGCTGGATATGCCGCATGTTGACTCCCTGGTTCTGGATACTTTCGAACCCAATGGACCCTGGGGCGTAAAAGAAGTCGGGGAGGGCGCGACGACTCCCACATTAGGTTGCGTTGCCAACGCTGTTTACGATGCCATAGGAGTCCGAGTTGCTGAACTGCCGCTTACTCCTGAAAAAATTTGGCGCGGTTTGAAGGAAGCCAGGGAAGCAAAGGAAAAAGAAGGGAAATAGTAAACCGTCTAATCGTATAGAGACGATCTGAAAAGAAATTACTTTTTTTAGAACCTGTTGCCTTCTTATCCAAGGGGGCAACAGGTTCCAGTTTCCAGGAAAAGACCTTGAACATTTGCCGTTTCCGGGGCTGGTGAACAATTTTACTAAAATAGCTGGAGGTGATATCATAGAAAACGGTATTAAAATCAGAGAAAGATGATGGAGTTGTGGATAATGACAGTAAAAAAGCCGGGAACCAATTACAGCGCCCCGATATTATACAAAGCCTTTGCCATACTTGATGAAATTGCCGCTGAACAGCAAAAAATGGGAATCAGTGACCTTGCCCGTAAATTAAATATGTCCAAAGGTACAATACATGGTATTACCCAGGCTTTCCTTGATCTAGGAGTTCTAACGCAGGACTCCAATAAAAAATTAAGTTTGGGCCCGACTCTTATTGAATTAGGGAATAAGGCCCTTGCCGGTGATGATTTAAGGTTGTCGGTGCGCCCGTTTTTGGAAGAATTATATAGTGAGTTTAAGGAAACCGTTTTCTTGGGAAACTCTGACGGGAAAAAAATAACCATAATTGATAAGGTTGACAATCCCACCGGGCTAAAGATTTCCGCCCCGGTCGGCAGCAGATTATCTCTTCTTGCGGGAGCTACAGGAAAAATTTTTTTATCTGCCTTCTCAGACGAGGATTTACAAGGTTTTCTAAGGGATTCACTTCCAAAATTTACTGAAAAAACTATTACCGACAGATCGAAATACATTGAAGAAATTAAAAAGGTAAGAGAGCAGGGTTACGCTACGGATTTTGAAGAATACATACAGGGCGTTAACGCTGTTTGTGTCCCTATTACCGATATGTATGGACAAACTACAGCGGCTATGTGGATGGTGGGTTTTTCCAATACCTTAAACAATGATAAAATAAACCGCGCCATAACTGCCATGTTCCGTATTAGCAAAAAAAGATAGAGATAGGAAATTGTTTTTTTGGATGAAACAATAATACCACCATTGCTGAGTATATTCTAAGCAGGTATACAGATATTGTCATACACTTTAGCGCTCTTGACATGGGAAAAGCGTTTTTTTTTTGAATGCGTTATGAAGAAAAGAAATCCCGGCTATTGCCGGGAGAAGAGGGATTATTATTTTACAGCAATGAGCAAATATTGTTTTTCGACCATTATGTCATTATAAGCATAATAGATGTCGCTCCTTGCCCGGCGTTTTGCCCGAGTGCCCGTGTAGCAAAACAAACAAATTATTGCATTTTTTTTAGTGGTTTTTCTTGGATAATAACGGTTAGATCAAGTATAATGAAGAAAAACAGATAATTAAACCCATGGAAGAGAAAAAATGCGGTTTTAAACGAACAGCCGTCCTGGAGGAAGATATCGATGTCTCTTTTGCGCGTGCTTATTGTGGAAGATTCGGCGGATGATGTCCGGTTGCTTTTGCGTATTTTACAAAAGGGAGGCTATAAGACAGTACACCGGTGTGTAGAGACGGAAGAGTCTTTGAAGGAAGCCTTGAGAGCAGAAAGTTGGGATCTGGTCATCAGTGATCATGATATGCCTCATATTAGTGTTCCGGCAGCCCTGACCGTGCTCAGAGAAAGCGGTTTGGATCTCCCATTTATTATTGTCTCCGAAAACATCGGCGAGGAAAACGCTGTAGCTGCCATAAAAGCAGGTGCTCACGACTATATTATGAAAGACAGCCTGATACGGCTTATTCCGGCAATACAGAACGAATTGCGCGCTGCGGAAATTCGCCGAGAGGGCAGGAAGGCAGAGGAAAATCTGCGACGCCGGGAGCAGGATTTTAAAACGCTGGCGGAGAACGCCCCTGATATTGTAACGCGTTTTGATCGTGATTTGCGGCATATTTATATTAATCCGGCTATCGAAAAAGAAATGGGCATCTCTCGCGCAGAATTTATCGGTAAAACCCATGAAGAACTGAACATGTCACGAAAGAACATCCAACTTTGGGATGGAGCCCTCCGGGAAGTCTTCCGTACCGGCCGCGAAAAAGTCCTCTATTCAAGTTATCCGACACCAACCGGCCAAAAGTACAGACATACACTTATTGTCCCCGAGTTTGCGCAGGACGGCTCAGTAGAGACGGTCCTATCTATTACCAGAGATATTACCGAACTGAAACAAATGGAAGCGGCACTGCAGCGGGAACAGACCAAAACACGTCTCATACACAGGGGCTTAATCCAGGAAAAAATGCCTGCTGTTACCGGACTGGCCATCTCGGCTTGCTATCAACCGGCCCGGGAACTGAGGGGTGATTACTATAACCTGATTGGACTGAACAGCCATTTACTTTTCTTCTATCTGACTGATGTACGTGGAGATAATATGGATGGTGTGATGCAGAGCTCCTTTGTCAGGAAATCTATTGAGAGGTTGACTGCTAACGGCGACAGCTCCCTGCTTTTCTCCCCGGCAACTCTGCTGCATCGCCTGGCAAATGAATATGAAGAAAAATATCCTTCCCCTAGTTTTTCGCTGTCTATTTTGATTGCTGTTCTAAATTCTGCTGAGGGAAAGTTGTATTATGTCTCTACAGGTTTTGACAACGCGCCGCTAACCGTGTGGGGAAACGGAGAATTAGTCGAACTTCCGGTGGACGAGACAATAGACGGCAATTCTGTTTTACAGGCCTTTAAATATGGGGAACACTCAGTCAACTTTACCCCGGGTTCCACTTTCTTTTTCAGCACGGACGGCCTTATGAAACAAAGAGCCGGATCAAAGACCTATGGACCGAGACTCAAAGAAGTGCTTTTACATAACTATTATTTTCCCCCGGAACTGATCGCCAGGGCAGTGCATGAAGATTTTACCCGGTTTTGCGGCAGACCTCAGGGTGACGATGATATTGCCTTTATTATCGTGCACCGGGCAATTAAAGAAGAGCGGCATTTGGTTCTGGAGATGGAAAATGATTTTGCAGCACTTGGCGGTATTATTGAAAAAGTACTCGCTTTTCTTTCTACCCATAAAGTAGTCAATACGGACCTGCTGGATTTCCATGAGTTGCTGGTTAATGCCGTCGAGCACGGAAATAAGTACGACAGCACCAAAAAGGTCTTTATTGATCTTACGGTAACGGAAAATTACTATCGGATTGAAATTACCGATCAGGGCGAAGGCTTCAATTGGCGGCCGCGGCTGAAAAATGAGCTGGATCTGGACGATTTTAGTGAAAGAGGCCGCGGTATTTTTTTGACGAGAATTCTTGCGGACTACCTGGGCTACAACGAGCGTGGTAACCGCGTTACGCTGATTAATCTTCTTCCCCGAAAACATTATCTTGTGAATGACTGAATAATTGGATGTGGAATAGTTGAATGAAAATGTATAATAACAAAAATAAAACAAACTATATCCGGTACAGTACCGGGCAGCCGGATCAAGAAAAAGAAAAAAAGCTGCGGCTGGCTGAATTGGAACTTCTTTCTTTACTGGCAGAGAGCGATGAACTGTCCTGGGCTATCCAGATGGCTTTGCTGAAGATTATGGAGACAACTGTTTTCCCCTCCGGAGCAATACGCCTGGTTGATGGAGAAAACTATTCTTATATTGTGCAGGAAAGTTTATTACAGGAAAGCTTACCGCATAATTTCTGTTGGAGAACCGTACCGGAAAATGAGGAGACCGGGACCGGGCAGTGCTTCCTTGAACAGGCTGTGGACGATAAAAGTGAATTTATTTATAAGAGCAATTACGGCACTATTTTGAGCGGCAGGGCAGCAGAACTGGGGGTCGGCAAGGCAGATAATCCATTGAATTTAGTTTGTCGGAAATGCTTGTTAGCCGGCTTTCAAACCATAATTGCCGTCCCTCTCAAAGCGGGACATGAAATGGTCGGGATTCTCTATCTTCATGACCGGCAGGCGGATAAGTTGGAGCGGCAGACACTTATGTATCTTGAATCTGTCGCGCAGTCCATAGCCTATGTTATTAAAAATTTACAGTCCCGGCAGGAATTACAGGCGAGCTATGGAAAGATTCATTCTTTATCTGTCAAGCTTCTACATGCGTATGAGGAAGAGCGTTCCAGACTGGCCCGTGAGTTGCATGATGAAATAGGACAAGCCCTTACGGCTGTTAAGCTCAACCTTCAGCTTTTGGACAAAAAATTTACAAAAGAGCTTCCCGCTCCGGAGGGTATGCTGAAAGAGAGTATTGATCTGCTTAACGAAACGGTGCGCAACGTCCGCCGTCAAATTGTTTCCCTGCGTCCGCCTTCTTTTGAGAATTACGGGTTGGTGGAGGTGCTGCACGATATGGTTGTTGAGTTCAGACATCGCACAGGTATAAAAACATATTTCAAAGCAGACGGTTTTAGCGGCAGGTTGTCCAGGGATCTGGAGACGGTTTTCTATCGTTGCCTTCAGGAATCGCTGACCAACGTGACCCGCCATGCCGATGCCGGTGAGGTAAAAATTTCGCTGCAGCAGTGCCGGAAAGAGGTTTCTCTCTGTGTGAAAGACAACGGAAAGGGTTTTGATCTTTCGTTACAGAAGCTTTCCGGTAAACAAATCGGCTTAAAGGGTATGGAGGAGAGGGTTACTCTCCTGGGTGGCTTACTGGAAATAAATTCATCCGTAGGAAAGGGCACGGAGATTTGTATTACTGTTCCCCTGTTTTGTTGTCAAGAAACAAAGTGAAAGGGTGAAAGTTTTGCGCATTTTACTCGCTGATGATCATACTATATTGCGGCAGGGATTGCGTACCCTGCTGGAGATGGACTCTGCATACGATATCGTCGGAGAGGCGCAAGACGGACTGCAAGCTGTGGAACTGGCAGAATGCCGGCGGCCGGAGATCATCATTATGGATATTGCTATGCCCGTTTTTGACGGTATTAAAGCCACAGAGAAGATTAAAAAACGATTTTCCTCTGAAATAAAGGTGATCATCCTTTCCATGCATGACGATAAATCTTTTATCCGGCAGGCTTTTAAAGCGGGAGCTTCAGGATTTTTATTGAAGGAGACAGCCTTCGATGAGCTAAAAGTTGCCCTGGAAGTGGTCCGCGAAGGAAAACTTTATCTCAGCCCCAGCTTACTCCAGCCGGTTCTGCAAAGTTATCTGGCTTCAACATCCGATGAAGAAATTGCTGCTAAGTACGAACGGCTTACACCTCGTGAAAAAGAGGTGCTGCGGCTCTTGCTGAAAGGCTGCCGCCGTCAGGAGGTGGCTGAACTTCTATATATCAGTTTAAAAACAGTGGATCAGCATAAAAAAAAGATTAAGGAAAAATTGGAAATCAAAAATGAGGAAGAACTTCACAAATTTTTACCCCTAAGTGACCGTTTTGACGAATAATAAGCGCAGAATTTGTTGCATCTTGTCGTTTTGTGATGATTTTTCCATTTTTAATAAAAAATAGGGATTATTCTAGGGGTAAAATACGTATTATCCCTATATACGCGGCAGGCGTTTTTTTTTATATTATTTTATAGTTGAGAAAAGGCGGGTGTTTCTTTGTGGTTTGTTTAACCAACGTTCAGAATCTTACCAACGACGATTTTAACAGTATCAGTTGTTTGGTTTACAATTCCATTGGAGTTAACCTGACCGAAGCGAAAAAAGCACTGGTCATCTCACGTCTCTCCCGGCGCCTGCGCCAATTGGGGATGGATTCCTTTACCGGGTATATCCGTTATTTGGAACAGAATCCTGCTGAATTAGAAATAGTCTTTAACTGCATTACTACCAACGTAACCAGTTTTTTCCGCGAAAAACACCATTTTGCTTACCTGGAGAGTACCTATTTACCAAATCTTGAAACAATGCTTTCAAAAACGGAAAGAGCTGTTCCGCAAGAGATCCGGGCCTGGTCCGCGGGCTGCTCAACCGGGGAAGAGCCTTACTCCCTGGCTATGACGTTACATAACTATTTCCGAAATAAAAAAAAGTGGAATATTAAAATTATGGCTACCGATGTGAATACAGAGGCCTTGCGGAAAGCCCAAACCGGTATTTATGCCTTAAAAGAGGTGGAAGGAGTGCCCTATGAATTACTTAAAACCTATTTCCGGTTGGGGACAGGCCCCAACAACGGTTTTTTTAAAGTAAAAGAGAGCTTGCAAAAGCTGATCTCTTTCCGCCGCTTGAACCTTGCAAAGCCGGGCGACTACGGGTTATCCGAACCGCTTCATATGATTTTCTGCCGCAATGTTTTCATCTACTTTGATAAGGAAACCCGCAGCAAATTGCTGCAACGGTTTTATCGCTGCCTTTTACCCGGAGGGCTGTTATTTTTAGGACATGCTGAGTCTATTAACACTGCCTCCGATCAGGTCGGCAGGTGGCGGCTTCTTGAGCATACAATTTACCGGAAGACGGACTAGCACTACAGCGAGAAATAGTGTCATGAAAACGGTTTAGCGGTCGCTGGGTCAAATCGCCGGACCAATGCACTATAAAAAGGAGCTGCCGGCAATATGAAAAAAAGTTTCCATCATAAACTCAACCGCGATATGTATGAAATTATTGCCGGTGATTACCATGCTGCCGGAGAGAAGAATATCGTCTTTACCACACTGCTGGGGTCCTGTATCTCTGTTTGTTTAAAAGACAGCATTACCGGGATCGCGGGAATAAATCACTTTATGCTTCCTGGTCGGGTTACGGCGGAGGAGATAACCGGGAGCGACGATGCCCGTTACGGTATTAACGCCATGGAATTGTTGATCAACAGCATGATGAAGCTGGGTGCGCAAAGAGATTTCCTTCAGGCCAAGATATTCGGCGGAGGACAGGTTTTGGGATTTGCTCACAACAACATTGCGTCTGCCAATATTGCTTTTGTGCTTGCTTTCCTCAAGATGGAGGAGATACCGCTCTTGGCAAGTGATGTGGGTGGTAAAGAGGGCCGCAAGCTTTTTTTCTTTCCGGACACCTTTAGTATATATATTAAGCGTATCGCCTGCGGTAGCATTTTGCAAACCACCGTACAGAACGAAGGGCGCTTTTTGCAGCGTATTCGCCGGCAACGTCACGAAGGAAGCGAGCTGATCATCTTTCACCGCTAAGGAGGTTCCCGTATGTAATGAGTTTAAAAACGATCCGTGTTTTGATTGTTGACGATTCGGCACTGGTGAGGGAAGTTTTGCAAAGGCTCTTTTCTCAAACAAAGGGTTTTGAAGTTGTGGGAACTGCTGCCGACCCCCTGCAAGCCGTCAAAAAGATTAAAGAATATAAACCGGATGTCTTAACCCTGGACCTGGAGATGCCCCGCATGGACGGTCTTACCTTCCTGGAAAGGCTGATGTCTGTTTATCCTCTGCCGGTTGTCGTTGTCAGTTCACTGACCCGGCAAGGAAGCACGGCCGCTGTCAGGGCTCTGGAACTCGGTGCGGTAGATGTCGTTGCCAAGCCGACGGCAGGCTTGAGCAACGGCTTGAAAAACCTTTTCCCAGAAATTGTCGCCAAAATTAAAAATGCCGCTGCTGTGAATATGGAAATGCTGCGCCGCCAGGTTAAACATGATAAGTTGCAGCGTCGTTCGGTGACGGAAACAATTGTTGCTTCAGGAAATATAAAAGATACGATACCTCTTGTTCGCAAGGCCGACAGGGTAGTTGCTATCGGGGCTTCTACCGGAGGGACGGTAGCGGTTAAGCAGATTTTGCTGGACCTGCCGGCCAATATGCCGGGTATCTTGATTGTGTTGCATATGCCGGCCGGTTTTACTGCTTCTTACGCCCGGAGCCTTGATGTAGTCTGCCGCATACAGGTTAAGGAGGCTACGGACGGTGAGCCTCTCTCGACCGGCTGCGCTTATGTAGCCCCAGGGGGAAAGCATCTTTTGCTGGAGAAAAATGTTAAAGGTTTTTACTTGAAACTGGACAGCGGGTCTCCCGTAAACCGGCACAAACCATCGGTGGACAAAACCTTTTTTTCAGTGGCCGGTAGTGCCTCTCCCGGCAGTATGGGGATCATCCTCACCGGCATGGGCTATGACGGCGCCAGAGGTTTGAAGGAGATGCACGACCGGGGTTTCTTGACTCTTGCCCAGGATGAGAAAAGTTCCATTGTCTTTGGCATGCCGCAGAAGGCCATCGCTTTGAATGCCGTAGATAAGGTGCTGCCTCTGCATGAAATCGCCGCGGAGATTATACGCTTCGTGCGGTGATAAAAGAAACACGCTAAATTAAAAAAGAGGAGGAGGATGGTAAAATGTTGAAAAAAATAAGTCTGAAAGTCAAGCTGATTATACTGTTTTTGCTGGTGGGATTACTCCCCCTGGGAGTAATAGCGCTCCTGTCTTATAACAGTGCCCGGGAAGAGATCCGTTCTGAGGTCTATAAAGGGCTGGATATGTATTCCATTTTGTCAAAAGAATCCATGGATACCTACTTTGAGGAGATTTATAACGATGCCAATGTGATGGCCACTACCCGGGATATTTATCAGAGTTTTAATGTTTTGGCGGGAACAGGTTATAACACGAGCGATCCCGCCTGGACTGAGCGGACTAAGATAATGGACAATTTAATGGAAGCTTTGGCCGAGGATAAGGGCTATACCCTTATTTACTTAAGCGACATGCGGGGTAAGATTGTCTACAGTACGAACAGGGACTTCCTGGGCAAAGACATGTCGGGACGGGCTTATCTCCAGGGTTCACTGCAGGGGAGCACTACCTGGTCCGAACTTTTTTTCTCCGACTTAACAAATACAAATATTATGGCCGTCTCTGCTCCGGTGCGCAGTATGGGGCGCACCGGCAATGTGTTGGGCACCATCAATCTCGTCGTGGATGATCAGAACATTGCTTACATTTTACAAAAAGGACTTGCCGAGTTAGGGGAGTCGGCCAACGCTTATCTCCTTAATGAGACCGGTCTCTTGCTCAGTAATACCAAGTTGGGCGAGTACAGCCAGGGTGCGGCTCTGCAGCGAAGCATTAATACCAGGGCAGTGGAGATTCTTTCCGACCCCATAAGGAACGGGAACTGGGATTTCAATACTAATGGTGAGTATCAGGACTACCTGGGTAATTCTGTGCTGGGAGCGCTCTTTGTGGCCAAGCTGGGGGAGGAGCCCGTCGGTCTGGTCATTGAGATCGGTCAGAATGAGGCCTTTCAGGGCGTAACGCAGCTGCGCAGCGCCATTATCCCCCTTATCGCCGTGTCTGCCGTTGTTATTGCTTTCGTAGCTTTCTTTGTAGCTATGACCATTGTCCGTCCTGTGCAGAAGGTCAGCGACATGACCAAAGTCCTCGCTAAAGGTGATTTTACCGTCAGAGCGGAGATCAAATCGCGCGATGAGCTTGGGCTGATGGCGAAAAACTTAAACGGAACCGTTGATATCTTAAGCGAGACCCTCGCCCGAGTGCAGGATGCTTCGGACAACGTCTCCCATGCCTCCGCGGAGCTCTCTTCCGGCAACCAGGATCTTTCCCAGCGGACAGAGGAACAGGCTTCCTCCCTGGAGGAAGTTTCTTCCACCATTGAAGAGGTCACATCTTCCCTGGAGTCCTGCTCATCCCATGCCGGCGAGGCGGACAACCTATCCAGACAGACAATGGACAGTGTGCGTAAGGGTGAAGAGGTGGTCAGGGATATGCAAGACGCCATGAGCGAGATAACCCGCTGTAGTCAGGAGATTTCCGAGATTATCTCTACTGTTAACGATATTGCTTTCCAGACCAATTTGTTGGCCTTAAACGCTGCTGTGGAGGCGGCCCGGGCAGGTGAACAGGGCCGGGGGTTTGCCGTAGTCGCTGCGGAAGTACGCAACCTGGCCGGCCGCTCGGCAGAATCAGCCAAAGAGATCGAGAAATTAATTAAGGATACCATCGTCCGGGTGGAAAAGGGCAACAGGCTTATGGGCGACACGGAGAAGGTACTGCAGGAGATCGTCTCCAACACGCAAAATACCAGCGATGTTGTCGGTGAGATTGCCGCTTCCCTGCGTGAACAGTCCACAGCGGCAGGCGATATCCGCACAGCTATCGAAGAACTTAACCAGGTTACCCAGCAGAATGCCTCACTGGTGGAGGAGATCGCCGGCTCCAGCGAAAACATGAACAGTGAGGCAGTAGAACTATACGATAGGATAAAATTTTTTAAGATTTCCACAAACGGATATAAAAAAGTCGAGCGTAAAACGGAAGTGCTGAAACAAGGCGAAACGGCCAGGAAAGCTGTCACAAATAAAAAGCCGGCTCTCCTGTCAGCTGCGGCCAAAAGTATTGAACCGGATTTCTTTGAAGAAGATTTTGAAAAATTTTAGAGAAGCAAAGAGAAGGTGCTGCCGAAAGGGGATGAAGAAAAAGTGCGCCTGGAGCAGGAAAGCAATGATAGTGTGGTGCTGTTTTTGGAGGGGCAGCTGGATGTTACCAATGCCACTGAACTTAAGGAATTGCTTCATTCCCTTTACGAGCAAGCCGTCAAGCATGTAACCCTTGATTTCACTGCGGTGAACGGCATTGATAGCAGGATTTTGGGAGTACTTCTTTTTTATCAGAAGCGTTTTAAGGAAAAGCAAGGAGAGCTCTCCATCAGGAATGTAACCAGCACTTTTATTCGAAGGTCTTTTCAGATGCTGCACCTTAATCGGGTCATCAGGGTGGAATAAAAACAATGTAGTAATAGAAAGAGATAGCATTAGAAAGGAGGAGATCAACTTGATGAGAGAAGAACCACAAAAGAAAAACAATACTGTAAATTCTTTTAATGAACAACTCGCCAACCAGTCCGCGGAGAATCAGTATATTACCTTTCGTATCGGTGAAGAGGAGTACGGTATTGATATCATGCTTGTACAGGAAATTATCCGCTACAGCAAACCCACCCGCGTTTTCAATGCCAACCCTGTTATCAAGGGTGTTATTAATTTTCGCGGCAGGGTTATCCCTATCATTGATATGCACCGCAAATTTAACTTGCCCGAGGAAGAGTATGATGGTTTTACCGTCGTCATTATTATTGAAGTGCAAAAGAAAATTATGGGGATGATTGTTGACCGTGTTTCCGACATCGTGAGCTTCAGCCCCGAAAACATCCAGCTGGTCGACCGTGAATTTGCTGAAGATATCAAAACAGAGCATTTAAAGGGGATGGGTAAAGCGGATGAACGAATCGTTCTTTTGCTAGATCCCAACCGGGTGCTCTCCTTTGAGGAGATAAAACAACTGGAGAAAGTGACAACTGCAGGCGAGGGACGAATGAAAACCGGAGTATAACGAACGGTGTCCGGCTATGATGGAGTAACTTTTATTGGGGTGAGGTTATGGAACTGGAAAACCTGAAAAAACAAATTTGCAGAGCAACAGCAAAAATACAGGAAATCATTATGAACAGCGAAGAGGTCTTCGGGTATGTTTACAGGCAGTTGCCTGCCATTGAGAAGGAGATAGACCTCACCATGACGGAGACGGCCGTTTTGCTGGATTATTTTCGACACGCATCCGGACCGGAAACGATAGAGCACAGCAGAGAGCAAGCTCTCTCCGGGGAAGAAATACCCAAGATTTTCCATCTGCTGCACCGGATCGAAAGCAGCTTTACCGGTACTTCGAAGGAATTAATCGGAGAAAAGGAAATGCGCAGGAGCCTTAATTTATTCATGGGAACCGAAGGCGGTCGGGATGCGGGTGTGACGGAACTGCTGGATTTGATCGCACAGGTAAAAGAGAGGTTGACGGAAATAGAAATAGTTTCGCTCAATGCCATTATCTACGCTGCTCACCTGGGTGATGAAGGACGCGCTTTCGGTGTTATCTCGGACAAAATTAATGCTCTCTCCAATCAGGTCAGCGAGCATTATTCTTTACTGCAGGTTGATGCTCATAACCTCAGTGAGTGGAATAACCGCTTTATGGAAGGTTTCCAGGGAATAATTTTCAGCCATGAAGAACTGGATACAAAACAGCGGGAAGGATTTAAAGATCTTTTCAGTATTACCCGGAAATCTCTTGATGCAATCAGCTCTATCCTGCAAAACTTGATGGGCCGTATTAAAGCTGCTGTGGAACCGGTAGAAGAAATAATGGTTTCAATTCAGTCACAGGATATCATCCGGCAAAGCATGGAAAATTTGAATAAGTGCCTGACCGCAATCGATGAGCATGTCGATCGTTTTACAAGTGAGAGAAGCAATGGTGTTGATACCCTGCAGCTGCTCTATTTTGTTTCCCGAGTTTTGGATCTTTCCATTAAACTGGCGGATAATATTGAAGTTGAGCTTTCCACATCGTTAGCGGCACTGGAGTCCTTGTTGGCGGATATTGTTGCGCGCCTTGGCGAGATCAGGGATGGAGGCAGCCTGTCGACAGACAAAGATATTATTCCGACACTTTTTTTGCAAGCTCAGCAATTTATGGAAGATTTTGCGGCGGGGTTCAGCAACATGCAGGAACAAATTGATAGTTTCGCGGATTTAAATAAGTTTTTTTATAAGCATATGTCCGGGCTGGAAAAACGGATTGAAATAATCAAGGGGCACGTTGATTTTTTGAAAAAGTTGGGATTCTTAACCCGTATTGAGCTGGCCCGTCTGAACAGGGGTGACGGTTCATTTGAACAGGAGATCTCCGCAATTACCGACAGGGTTATCTCCGACGTCGACTCTAATGAAGGCTTGATTACATCTCTGAAAAAAAGATTACATAAAGATTTGCTTAACTTTGAGCAGATGCTTGTGGAAAACCGGAACAAGACCGGTGTTATGCTGCGCATAACCTGGGAAGCGCGGGAAAATCTTGAGGAGATAGAAAAAAAGATTTCCTGTGCAGTACAGTCTTTAGGAGAAAGCTGCCGCAACCTTGTCGGTGCGGTAGAAGACGACCGCTTATACCTGGAGCGGAATCAGGCGCTGCCGGCGGCCGTCAGGGATATTAAAACCTCCCTGTTGGGGCTTGCCGGTGAAGTGGAGAAGGCCATGGAAGAGGCACTGCGTTTGGCCGGACTGGAAAAATGGGAGGGGATCACTGAAGAGATGCAGGAACTTTTAGGAGGTTTGACCACCTATCTGGAGCGGTTAACAGCAAGTGAATTATTTACGGGTATGGCGATGGATGTAGGGGGCGAAACCGGGGAACTGACGCTTTTTTAGGGTAAATAAATATTGCTGGGTTAAACTCAGGGAGTGATAAGGGTGAGTTATAAGCCGGAAGGGCAATACGGCTGTTATAAATGCTTTATTTTTACATTTCCTGTAATTGCTTTGCTGATCGGCTCTTTTTACCTGCTCAGCTTGCATAATTATTTACTTTATCATTCACTGGTGGAACTGCTAGCTGCTGTTGTTGCCTTTACACTTTTCAGTATCGGCTGGAATACCCGAAAATATGCCCAAAATAAACTTATGATTATTTTCGCGGTAGGCTACCTGGTAGTGGGCGCAATTGATGTGCTGTATATCCTCTCTTTTGAGGGTATGGGCATTTTCCCCCATTACAATGCAAACCTGCCCCCACAATTTTGGATTGCCGCCCGTTTTGTAGAAGGGGTTACTGTTTTTCTTAGTCTGATTTACTGTGCCTTAATTGAAGAGTCATTGAAGAGTCCGTATCAATTATTTTTTAATGAAATTTTTACAGCCAACAAAAAGCTGGAAAAAGATATTCAAGAGCGTAAAAATACTGAAGAAGCACTTCTGAAAAGCGAGCAAAAATTTAGAACATACGCGGAGACGGCCCCCGTCGGCCTTTTTATTATTGATGATTCGGGCGGCTTGATAGAGGTTAATCCGGCAGCATGCCGCATAAGTGGATATACACAGGATGAATTGTTGGATTTAACTATTACACAGTTGTTGGCACCTGTTTACCTGGAGGCAGGTTTAAAGCTGTTGCATGAAGCCTGGAAAAGCAATTTCGTAGAGGGAGAAGTACAGATCCGCAATAAAAACGAAAAAAATATTTGGTTGAAATTAACGGCAGTGAAGGTTGCCGAAGATTATTTGATAGCTTTTTGTAGTGATATCACCGGGAGCAAACAGGCCGAACAAAAAATAATGGAATACGCTATGGATCTTGAGTTGCAAAGTATTAAACTGGAAGAGCTGTACACAATGTTAAATGAAGAGATTAATAAAGCCCGCCAAATTCACGAACAGACTATACCGAAGAATATTCCGACGGTAGAAGGGATTTCTTTTGCGGCTCATTACCAGCCGGCGCTGAGATTGGGCGGCGATTTCTACAAGGTTACACAGACCGGCAATAAACTGGTTATTTATCTTTCCGATGTCTCCGGACATGGTTTGGACGGCGCCATGCTGAGCGTCTTTGTCAAAGAAGCCATAGACAGCTATCTCAGCTTAAAACCCGATAATATTCATCCCCAAAAGATACTGCAGCATCTTGACAAACAGTACCGTCAAGAAAATTATTCCTATGAATATTTTGTGGCCATTTTTCTGGCTGTTTTTCATCTGGATACGCGTCTTCTGGTCTATACTTCGGCAGGATTTCAAGACAGCCCTTTTGTTTGTATGGGAAACGGAAAAAGAACAGAGCTTCACAGTGAAGGCTTGCCCATATCTTCTTATATTCCGTTTGAACTGATGAACTTTCAGGATAACACCCTGACCCTAACTCCCGGGACAACAATTTTTTTTAATACCGACGGTTTGACAGAGCAGCGCGTCGCAGGAATCTGCTACAGTGAAATTCTCCCCAAAATTTTTTACGAAAACAGCCACCTGCCGCCCTACTTAATTGCGCAGGCTGTCTGTGAAAATTTCCGCCGTTTTAATGACGGTTCCCTGCAAGGGAAAGACGACATAACCTTTTTGGTTATGCAGGTTAATTCGGCTTCCGACTGAAATCCGACGAAAAGGAGGAATTAGATGTTTCGCTTACCTGAGAGCTTAACCATACACAATGTTAAAGAGATTCAGGAAGAGCTGCTTACGTATCTTCAGCAGGTTCCGGCCGGGCGGGAAAAGGAATTTAATCTGGACTGTTCCGGATTGCGTGATCTGGATGCCGCGGGTCTCCAACTCCTTTTATCCGCCTATAAATCTTTTTCTCAAGCCGATATAGATGTAAAGATAACAGGTACTACTTCTTTTGTGCAGCATTTTTTGGATCTCTCCGGAAGCAGTGATATACTGAAAATAAGGAGGTAGCAGTTCCCATGGGTAGACTGATTTTTGTTGTTGATGATTCGAAAACAGTACGTGCTTCCCTGGAATATACACTCGGCAAGGGGGGCTATGATGTCGTTTCAGCGGAGAACGGTAATGACGGTCTTAAGCGTCTGGAGCAGCTGGCCGGACAGGGCAAGCGCCCGGAGATGATCATTACGGATATTAATATGCCTGTGATGGACGGTATTGCTTTTATCAAGGAAGTGAAAAAAAAAGCTGATTTGAAATTTATTCCTATCCTCATCCTTACCACCGAATCACAGGAACAAAAAAAGATGGAAGGTAAAAGTGCCGGAGCCGCCGGTTGGCTGGTTAAGCCTTTTAAACCGGAACAGCTTATCGGGGTGGTCAAAAAATTCGTTAAATAAGGGGTGACGCAATTCGTGGAGGATGATCTTATCCAAACATTTCTCGAAGAAGGCAGGGAGAATGTCCAGGTTATAGAGGAAGGGCTCCTTGAACTGGAGAAAACGCCGCAGGAAGAAAACCTGATCAATACCGTTTTCCGGGCCATGCATACCCTGAAAGGCGGAGCGGGACTTGTTGGCTTGACTGTTATCAGTGAACTGGCTCACAGGCTGGAGAATGTCCTTGAAACAATACGTCAGTCCGGTACCGGTATCCCGGAAGAGGCCTTTTCCATTCTTTTTTCCGGAACCGACCTTCTAAGCCGTATGCTCGAAAGCGGAGACCTGGAAGGCTCCGATTATCGGGAACAGATTGCCGAACATATTCAGGCCCTGACCATTTTTAGCGAAAGGGAGGCCCTTACCTGCCCGAAAGTCAATGCCAAGGTCATGCCTTTCCGTGACTCACCCATCGGCTATTATAAAGTCATCCTTAAATTTCGACCGGATATTTTTGAGACAGGGACCGATCCCCTGATGCTTTTGCTCGAATTGGAGGAAAACGGCGAAGTTTTGGAAAGCTTCCTTAATATGTCGGGGCTGCCCGATCTCTCTGCATTAAATGTCCACGCTTTGCATATTTACTGGACTATTTTTTTGCGTTCCAAAAAAAGCAGGGAAGAAATAGAGGATATTTTCATTTTTGTAATAGAGGATAACGAAATTAGCGTAGAAGATATTACCGCTGAAAAAGAGTACCTTTATGATCCCGATAAGCGTACTGGTGAGCTGTTAATCGAAAGGGGCTTAATTACAGCCCAAGATGTGGAGGAAGTCCTTAAAAAACAAAAGCGGACAGGTGAACTGCTGATTGCAGAGGGCAAAGTTACCGGTGGCCAGGTGGATAAAGTTATCCGTTCACAAAAGCGTTTCCGGGAACAGGAGCAATTGGAAACCATTCGTGTTGACACCCACAAACTGGAAAATATTTTGAACAATATTGCCGAACTTCTCATTGCTCAGTCGCGCGTTAAGGAGCTGGTTCTTCGTCTTACAGGGGGGAACAGAGCACTGGAGGCAGAGGTTTTTAACGCTTTTCAGGATTCGGACAAGATTATCCGCCTTTTGCAGGAAGAGGTTATGAATGCCAGTATGATACCCATTGGAGGCACTTTTGTCAGGTTCCAGCGTATGGCCCGCGATCTTGCCCGGGAAAAAGGCAAACAAATAGAACTTGTTATTAATGGCCGGGATACGGAGCTGGACAAGAAGGTAATCGAGCAGATAGCGGACCCCTTAAAACATCTGATCCGTAATTCTGTTGACCATGGCCTGGAGATGCCTGAGGAGAGGACGGCCCAGGGCAAATTACCTGCAGGCACCATTCACCTTAACGCTTTTCATCAGGAAGGAAATATTGTTATTGAAATTAGTGATGACGGACGGGGCATCGACGAAGAGGCCGTCCTGGCGAAAGCAAAGGAAAGGGGGCTCGTTAAGGATGACCGGGCTCTTACTCCGGCAGAAATACAACGCTTTCTTTTCATGCCCGGTTTTTCCACAGCCCGGAAAGTTTCGGATATTTCAGGGAGGGGAGTGGGTCTGGATGTAGTGATGACTAATGTGCAAAACCTGCGCGGCAGTGTGGAGCTTTTCTCCGAAAAGGGCAAAGGTACCCGCTTTACCATCAAACTTCCCCTAACTTTGGCCATTATCGACGGCATGATGGTCCGCGTCGGCGAAGAGCGTTTTATTATACCACTGACGGCCATTACGGAATTTATCAAAGCAAAGCCAGGTGATCTGCATATGACGGAAGGCCGGGGCATCATCCTGCACCTGCGGAAGGAACTTATCCCATACGCGGGTCTCTATCAATTGCTTAAACTCGAGCCGGATTACTCTCAACCGACAGACGGTATTCTGGTTATCCTTAAAGACGGACAGAAGAAGATGGCCTTGCTGGTGGACGAAATTATCGGTCAGGAACAGGTTGTCATTAAGAGCATGAAGGAACATATGGAGCAGGTAGACGGTGTTGCCGGTGCAACTATCCTCGGTGACGGTAAGGTAGCTATTATCCTCGATATATCCACCCTTTTCCGCCTTTCCAGAGAGAGGGATCGCGGGGATTCACTGATCACACATACACCTTAATAAGTAGATTATCCTCAAATACGTGAAATTTTTATTAGAATTTTATTAGAAATTTATTTGCAGAAATGGTATCACTCGTTGATGGCGAATTTTCAGGCCGACAGAACCCTGTGCGGCTTTTTTTATTTTCAGACTTTTATTAAAGAAAAAGTATGACTCATCATTAGATATAACAATAATTATCCAGATAATTTTATAATTAATTTCAATTATATTAAACAGTATTAAAATAATAACTTAATTATTATAATAGGATATCATAAATATTTTAAAAAAAAATATATCACTTTTAATTTTAAAGAAATTTCCTAATTTTAATCCAAAAAATTGTTGACATTTATTAAAAAATTATATATATTAAGAATGAGGTGAATAGACATTGGAAGATAGGCGTCAGCTAATGAAAAAGAAAATACTTAAGGGTGCAGCAAAAGTTTTTTCAAAGTATGGTCTTTCCGGAGCTACAATAAGCCTGATTGCCCAAGAGGCGCAGGTTTCCGAAACATCAATATATGAATATTTTAAAGGTAAGGAAGACCTTTTACTTGCCATTCCAACGGCGACGATAGAAGAAGGGCTTCCTATGATTGAAGATCATCTTTTTGGAATTAAAGACGCATTAACACAGTTAAGAAAGTTTGTTTGGCTTTATGTACGCGATATCGTAAATGATCCGATTACCGGTCGTATAATTATGTTGCATTTAAGAACTAATGCCGAATTTCATAATTCTGATGCTTATAAAGAGGTAAAAAGGTTTTTTAATCGTCTGCTAGATATTATAGTAATGGGTCAAAAGACAGGAGAAATCAGGAATGATATAACTGCTTATAGCGCCAGGATATTGGTAATGGGAACTGTTGAGCATTTAATTATCCGATGGCTTCTTAAAAATTGTTCATATGATATTTTTGATCATTTGGAACAGGCTTACAAGTTAATAGAAGATGCCTTGAGGAGTAAAGAAAAGGTGTAACTATGAGAATAGGCCGCTTCTTGTATTAGCAGTAATATAGTTATTAAAAAAATTGTCTATATTTTTAAGCTATTCATCTAATATATAATAAAAATTCATAATATTTATATTATTATTTCCGTCCTTGTGTAGCTTGAGTCTAACATTTTTAACGAGAGGTGATGCATATGGAAGAAAAGTCTCCTGAGAACCATTTTCCAAAAACTACTACGTATAACAACGATCACATTCTTGTCCAGAGCTGTATTCATTAGTTAGTATTCCTACCATTCATCCAATTGGTTTATCTTTTCACTGTATTAAAAATGCTTTTAGGGGGGATGTCAAAAGAGAATTAAAGCTCTTTTACACTCTTGTTCTTTTTATTGAAAATATTTTCATGTGGAGGTAATCTTATGAAAAGGTTATTAATTGTATTTTTGTTAATAATATCAACTTTATTGTTTCTAGTTGCTGGGTGTACCCATGATGCGGATAAGAATGCTGTTGATAAAGGAGATACAGCTGGTAAAGTAGAATATAAGCTAAATTTTGCGATGGCTTGGCCACCAACAGGTGCGACTCCAATAATATTTGAATTTTTTGCTGACGAAATAAATAAACGTACTGACGGCAGGGTTAAAATTGAAATATATTACGGCGGTGAGTTGGTTTCTCAAGCCGAAACGTATGATGGTACAGCAAAAGGAATAGCTGATATTGGACATTCAAGACTAGCCTACACTCCAGGGCGCTTTCCGGTAGCTTTGGGATATGAATTGCCAGGGATGAGCTATAACAATACTAAAGTTTCTGTTTCAGTATTTAATGATCTTTATAATAAATTTAAACCCGAAGAACTTGATGATACTAAGGTGCTTTGGTTTGGCTCTACCGGTCCTGGATACTTGTATACACTGGAACCGGTAGAAAATTTGGATGACCTTAAGGATATGGAAATTAGGGGAGATGGAGTAGTTTTAGAAGCCCTTGAAGGTTTGGGTGCAATTCCAGTGTCAATGCCCATAGGCGATGTCTATCTTGCTTTAGACAGAGGTGTTATCAATGGCACTCTCGATAGATTTGGCGGTTTAGTAGATTTTGGGTATGGAGAGGTTACGGATTATTGTACCCTAACGCGGTTTATTTATCCTGGAGCAACAACTTTTACGGTAATGAATCTGGATACATGGAATAGTTTGCCACCGGACATTCAAGCAGTTATTGAGGAAGTTGCAGAGGAAACTAAATGGTTAGAAGCAGAAAAAACTTGGGAACATGAAAACGACGGGCTAAAATTTATGGAAGAAACAGGAATGAAGTTAATCCATTTATCTCCTGAAGAAGAAGAAAAATTTTTAGAACGTATATTACCTGTTCAGGATAAGTGGGTGGATAAAATAAATGAAATCGGGTTAGATGGTAAAGCAATGTTAGAAGAACATAAACTTCTTGTAAAAAAATACAATGATCTTTATCCTGAACAATGGCCTGATTATTATTATGAATTGGTTAAAGAAAAGAATTAACTTTTTAGGGCTTTGGATGCAAATGTTCGAATCATTAACAATTAAAATTTCTCTTTTATTGTCTGGACTGAAGGTTTGAACGCCAACAAAAATAAAGGGAGATATGATATTATGAGAAATTTTCAAAATATTCTCTCATCCCTATGTTATTTTTTTGCATGGGGTGGTCAAATAGCAATGGTAATTTTAATGATTCTAACTGTAGTAAATTCTATATTAGGATTTTTATGGAAACCAATTTTTGGGACCTATGATTTAAGTATTTTTCTTACGGCTGCTATTGTTTCATTCTTGCTTGGGTATTTTGCATTAAATGGTGGTGATGTCGCTGTTACTTTAATAGTTGATAAGTATTCTTTAAAAGTAAAAAGAAGAATTGTTTTTATTGCTATTGCCTTCAGTGCGTTTTTTGCATTATTTATGACTTGGGCAATAGGAATGTATGCGATAGATAGATATCGTTTGGGCGATGTTACTACTACTTTAGGCTGGCCAATTTACCCCCTCGCATTTATTATGTCCTTTGGTTTATTTTTGTATTTTTTAACATACGTTTATGAGTTTTGTGATCTAGCAAAACGATCGGAAGGGGGGAAAATATGACCTCGGTTTACGTTGGTTTAATAGGAGTCATCGTTCTTCTTGCATTTATGTTGCTTTTACGCTTACCAATAGCAGTTTCTATGGGGTTAGTAGGGTTTTTAGGTTTTAGTTATCTTGTTTCATTTAAAGCTGCTTTGGGTATGGCTTCTTCAGAAATATTTACCACTTTTTCTGATTATTATTTAGGTGCAGTGATTATGTTTATATTAATGGGCTATTTATCATACCATACTGGGTTAAGTAATGATATTTACGATGCTTTAAGAGTGCTAATAGGCCACGTTCGTGGTGGTATTGCAATTGCTACTATTGGTGCTTCCGCTGTATTTGGAGCTATTTGTGGTTCCACTATAGCAACAACAGCGTCCATGGGTACTTTATCTCTTCCTGAAATGGATAAGTTAAAATATCACCCTGGATTATCCAGTGCTGCAGTTGCTGCCGGAGGCATTTTAGGAACAATGATACCACCTAGTATACCGGCAATTGCATATGGTATATATACGGAGACATCAATAAAAGCGGTTTTTCTAGGACTTATAGCACCAGGGATAATTCTCGCCATAGCACTCTCTCTTACAGTTGTCATTTTGACAATTCGAGATCCGAATATTGCCCCTAGAGGTGCCAAAACAACCTTTCGTGAGAAGATCCAGGTTTTATATAGTTCAGGTATTGTAGAGGTTGCAATTCTTATGGTTGCTGTTTTAGGCGGTTTGTTCGCCGGTATATTTACCCCTACTGAATCTGGTGCTATAGGTGCTTTTTGTGTTTTAGTTATTAGTATAGCACGACGTAAATTTAATAATAAAGTTTTTGTTACATCTCTTTTTGAAACCGGAAAGACGTCAGCAATGGTTTTTATAATTTTAGCCGGAGCTAATATTTTTGGGACATTTTCATCAGTTAGTCGTCTACCGGCTACTATTACTGCTGGGGTAAGTGATATGGGTATACACCCGATATTCATAATATTATTAGTATTTTTAGTTCAAATAATTTTTGGCTTTTTCATGGATGGTATAGCTGTACTTATGTTGACTTTGCCCATATGTTTTCCTATAATCACAGGTCTTGGGTATGACCCTGTTTGGCTTGGACCTCTTTTAGTGCTAATAGCGGGACTTGGAATGATAACACCTCCCGTGGGAATATGTCTTTTTATTGTCCATGATATCTATAAGGGTAAGGTAGGATATCCTATTATATTTAAAGGAATAGCACCATTTGTTTTTTCAATTTTAATAACCTTATTTATTCTTACTGTATATCCGTCGATAACAACCTTTTTACCTAATCTACTCCGATAAGCCCAAATTCATTATGGATAATGTAGATGTATTGGCATAAAACATTTTCCTGTTAAAGTGAAATTGGGTACTATTCGAAACGGGTTAAAGAAACTTTTATTTCTGACTATGTCCAGGTAAGGAGGTGTTGTCTATACATATTAATTGTAATGTTATTAGTTATTGTTAGTGTCTGGTAGTGTAATAAAGTACAAAAAAAGATTAGGAGGATATTATTCTATGAAACTTGCCCGTTTCATCATTGACACACACGTTCATGCTCAGCGTCACGCTGCAGGACCGGAGCTTAAGAAGCGTATGGAGAAAAGAGGAAAGCAAGTAAAATATGCAGATTTAGCCGAAATTATGCATACACTTGATACTTATGACAATTCAGCTCGTCTTCTATATGATATGGAATGCTATGGTGTTGACATGTGTTTGCTATCTAGTGCATTTGGAATGGATGATAGCCTAAATTTACAGCTTGTTGAAAAATATCCCGATAAGTTTCGGGCTTTGTGTTATCCTTGTGAGACCAAAAAAAAGGCTTTAAAAGGAGAAATTGAGTGGACGATTGAAGCTGCTTGTGAAGAACTTGAGAGAAAACTGTCAACTGGAAAATACATCGGGATCGGGGAAGGTTCGCCGGCCAGGGTATTCCCTGAGGGAGTAAAACCCTATAATTATACTCGAAAGGAACGGATGGACGAACTTAGGAAGGTTATGGATGTGGCACGTAAATATCAGGTGCCTATTACTACGCATACTGGTTCCCCTATGGGATATCCGCTTTCTAATACAATGTGGCCTGAGAATTGGGAACCGCGCTGGATACACGATTTAGCTACTGAATATCCTGATGTAACTATTATTTTCGAACATGGAGGTCAATCAGGAGGAACTTCGGCACTTTTATTTGAAGAGTGTGTTGAGGTGGCTGCTAACCATGACAATGTGTATCTTGAAGGAGGTATTTATTGGACAGATTTATACTATCTTGCACTTCGCAATCCAAATGTAGGGCCGGAGAAAATTATCTGGGGAACGGACTGGGGTGCAAGCCAACCTGTAATTACGCAGATTGGTAATAATCCTCAATCTTACGTTATGCAAGTGCATAAGGAAGGGATCGTTAAACATCAGATAGATGTCATGGGATGGAGTCTAAGACAGGTGGGCCGTCTCGACATTTCACAAGATGATCTTAATTTGATTCTTGGGGGTAATGCACTACGTATTTTTAAGATTGACTTTCCATTAACCAGGATGTTTAAATTTATAGATTGGCTATAAAGGGTGTGTTACTATTCTATGATTTGTAGCTAAAAAGTATTTTTCTCACATGTTAGAATTACACCAGTATAGGTGTAATTCTAACATGTTCTACCTTGGCCGTTAGCGGACGGAGTAAGTCAAAATATTACTTATTAAGAAGGATTTCTTGAATAATGTTCAAGGGAGGGAAAGTTTATGCTGGGAGAAAATAAAAATTATTTGGTGGGAGCGTTCTCTTATTCTGATAGTGTAATAAAAGAATATACGTCCCAGGGCTTCTGGCTTAATATGACATATGGCGATATTTTGGATCGCCATACTGAACTCTATCCTGACAGAACGGCATTTATTGAAGACAATACAAATTTTAGTATTACCTTCGGTCAATTAAAAGAAAAAGTCGATCGTTTTGCAATCGCTCTTCTTAAGATGGGGATTAAGAAAAACGATCGGATTATAGTACAGCTTCCTAACAGACATGAATTTATTGTTGCTTTTTTAGCTGCACAGGGTATAGGGGCAGTACCAGTTTTAATTATTCCACGTACCGGTTATAAAGAACTTTTCCATTTCTTTTCTATTACAAAAGCAGTTGGGTGGATTGTTCCATTAAAGGATGGAAAGTATGAATACCTATCTCTTGTAAAACAGATTAAAACAAATGTGAAGAGTTTAAACTACCTTATCATGTTGCATACTACTGATGATGAATTACTAAATCCTGATGGTTCATTTTGTATGACGAGAATTATCAATGAGATTGAACTTGACAAATATCCGTCAGGTTATCTAAATCAGTTTCGCCCGGATCCTAATGATGTTGCTTTTATCCTTGCTACAGGAGGTACTACAGGAGCCCCTAAATGTGTACCACGTACTTACAATAGTTACCTAGCCCAGATACGTTTCTCTTCTGATTTTTTTATTAGAGATTTAAATGAAAAAACAATTTTAGGATTATTTACACCGATCGGTCACGGTCTTGCTCAGAATGGCCCTGTAGGACTTGCTTTCACATTTGGTTTACCCCTCGTTCTAGGCAGAAGCCCCCAAGCCAAAGACATTTTAGAAGCACTTCAGAAATGGAAAATTACAAGCTTAGCATTAGTGCCGACACAAATTGAGGATATTGTTAATTATCCTGATTTAGAGAAATTTGATATTTCTTCTCTTACAAATATCTGTTCTACGGGAGCACCTATTAGACCTAAAACGGTTGAAAAAATCAAGAGTATTTTGTTGGAAAAAACAGGAGCACGATTCTTGAATGCTTTTGGCTCGTCGGAAGGACCTGCTTCACAGATCGCACCGGAAGGAACGGTTATACCGTCAGGGTCTGTAGGATTACCTCAAAAAGGACATAGATGGGTTGCGGTAGACGAAAACAACAGGGAATTGCCTTCCGGTGCAGAAGGTGAGCTTATTGTTAAGGGGCCTTGTATTTTTAACGGCTATTACGGATTATCTAGGGAGGAAAATGATAAACTTTTTACCCCTAATGGTTACTATAAAACTGGAGACATAGGTAAGATTGATGAGAATGGTTTTATTTTTATTACGGGAAGAAAAAAGGAAATCATTATGCGTGGCGGGGAAAGCATTCCTGCAAGGTTTATTGAAGAGGCATTGGAACAAATTGATAGTGTAGAAAAAGCAGCTGTTGTTGGGATACCGGATCAACGTCTTGGGGAAAAAATCTGCGCATATGTAAAATGTAAACCCGAAATGGAGCTCTCCTTTAATAGAATGATTGATCAATTGAAGGCTAATGGTCTTGGAGTTATGATGTTGCCTGAAAGGTTAGAAATCATTGATAAGTTTCCTACAACAAACGTAGGTAAAATTGATAAAAAAGCACTTCAGAAAGATATTACCGAGAAACTTCTTATGTCTGAAAATAAATAGTTCCGGTTTGCCCAACACACTGTCGTTTATTAGCCCGGCGTCCGTTGGGTGATGAACATTTTCTCCCACTACTTTCGTGGTATCTGTCCTTAGCTACAGATTAATAAAATAATTAGATCATGCATTGCCGCCGAGGAGGAGAGGGAATTACGTTATTACAACATTTTCTTAATTTAGAAAGTTTATCGACCTGTGCATTACACAAGGAAGCCTATGAAGGTTGAAGTAAGGCAATGCTTCCTGATTTGGGCCCAATTTTTGCACAGGTCAAAGCGTTTTAAGGGGAGAAAGTAAAAACAATTCTTTAGTTGGCTAGTAAGCCCGCCGTACGGCGGTTTTTTTTGTTTTTAGTTTTAAAAAGTTATCCAGAGGCAGGGAAAAAAAATCTGACTGAAGATATAAGGTTATTTTTGCCTGATTCGAAATATATATACTGTAAGCAAAATATATTTAATCGTAAGGTTAAGGTTAATTTGGGAAAGAGGGAGCTAATAATTGCGGTTGCGAATTATTTGCCTGGTGCTTTTCTTAGGTATAATTATTTTTATTTTAGAGGCATTCTCCGGTCCTATCAAACAAATCTTTGAAAACCATTTTCTGCTTAAGCAGCTGTTTCAATATCCATCTGACGGAGCGAAGGAACAAGAAGCCGGGGTCGAAGACCCCAAACTTTTGGAAACAATTTATGTTACCATCCTGGGGAATGATCCCCAGTACGGATATAGTTTTGAAGAAATGAACGGTTTAACTCGCGAGGAAAGTCTTGAAAAAGATCCGCAATTGCCCATATTATTTCAAACTGAATTAGAACCGTTAAATCTTGATGAAGCAGGAGTTGAAACATTAACCCCCAATGCTACTATTGAACAGCGTGGTCAAAGCACCCGGAGGGCTATTTTAAAATCTTATAAAATTAGATTAGCAAGAGAGTTGGAATTATGGAATAATCAGAGGATCATTAATTTAAATAAACATCCGAATGATTTCACCTCGGTGCGAAACAAGCTGAGTTTTGATTATTTTAAGCTTATTCCAAACCTGGTTAGTTCAGAAACGCAATTTGTTCGATTATACGTCAGAGATTTGACATCTGCTTCGGGTGATAAGAATTTTATCGATTACGGCCTTTTTACCCATACGGAACAAATAGATAAAGATTTCTTACGACGTCATGGTTTGGATCAGGACGGGTATTTATATAAAGTGGTCAACTTTGAGTTTTACCGTTATCCGGAGCTTCTTCGCCCTCACTATGACCCTTTTTACGATAGGGGGAAATTTGAGACCATTTTAGCCATCAGAGGCAGGGAATACCATGATCATTTTCTCCAAATGCTGGATGACGTGAATAACTTTGCATTGGATTTTAATCGGGTTTTTGAGAAGTATTTTGATAAAGATAATTTTCTTGTCTGGATCGCAGTAAATATGTTAATAGGTAACCTGGATTCATCTTCAAATAACTTTTATTTGTACAGTTCCAGGTTTTCCAATAAATGGTACTTTGTGCCATGGGATTATGATGGGGCGTGGGATTTTTACTGGCAGTGGAGTACAGATCCTAAAAAGCTTCATCCGACAAGAGAAGGTCTCTCCCTTTACTGGGGGTGGCCATTGGTCAGAAGATTTTTTCAACAACCGGAGAATCTGGCAGCCCTTAATGAAAAGATTGAAGAGGTAGCACTAATCATTACGGAAGAGCGGACGAAAGCCTTTCTGGACGAGTACTTTCCGATTGTTCGTCTCTTGACATTGCAATTACCTGATGTGCAATTGCTACCGCATAATATTGAAAGATTCGATGAAGAATATTACAGCCTGGTACAGGTTCCGGAAAAAAGACGTGAAAAATATTACACTCTTTTGCATAAACCGATGCCTATTTTTGTAGGAGGGCCCTGGATTAATGAAGACCGGATGACCTTTACCTGGTGGGACTCTTTCAGCCTACAGGGAAATGAAATATATTATGATCTGCAAATTAGTCATGATCCGGTTTTTTCTGTTTTGTATTTTGAAGTCAAGGATTTGCAGGATACCGCATGGACAATGGAGATACTCCCTGCAGGCAGCTATTATTGGAGAATTATCATTCATGACAGTCAAGGAAATAAACAAATTCCCTTTGAAAGTCTGACGGTTAATAATACGCTCTACCATGGGGTGAAAGCCTTTACTATTGAAGAGGGGGGAGTGCTCCATGGAATATGAAGGGAAAAAACTGAGAAATGAATTAAAATATTATTTGCATCCTTTTGAGTGCTCTTCACTGCGGGTCAGGATGGGGCACTTGCTGCAAAGGGACCGTCATTCCGTAACTGCTGACGGTTATCATATTCGCAGCCTCTATTTTGATGATTTCCATGATAATGCTTTGTTTGAGAAGAACTTCGGAATCATGAAAAGAAAGAAATACAGAATAAGAATCTATAACAAAACGGATCAATCAATTAAGCTTGAGCGCAAATCCAAGTATGGTGAATATATCAGTAAAGAGTCCGCATTCCTTTCGCGACGGGAATACGAGCAAATTATCACAGGAGATGCACAATTCCTGCTTGAGCACCGGGAACCGTTACTTCACCAATTTTATTACGGAATTACTGTCCATGGATTGCGTCCCAAGGTGATCGTAGACTATACCCGGGAAGCCTATACCTGGCCGCTGGGAGATGTGAGAGTGACCTTCGACAAAGGACTGGCAACGGTGATTAACTCGTTGAACATATTTGATATCCATGCAGTTCCTGTCTGTGTTTTCCGTAAACCCATGGAAATCATGGAAGTTAAGTATACTGAATTTCTTCCTGTTTTTATTCGGGAAGTACTGGATTTTAATTGTTCAATCCGGAAGGCAATTTCCAAATATGTAATTTGCAGGGAATTTTTAAAAAATCATTACCATAATTAACACAATTTAATACGGATAAAAGGGGGGAGAAAAATGGATATGGAGCAATTTACCTTCCGGAATATTTTAGACACCAGGCTGATAAACGGCTTACAGCCGATTACATTGGTTGATGCTGCTTTTAGCTTGTTTATTGCCTTATTGCTCGGACTGTTTATCTTTTTCATTTATAAAAAATGTTTCCGCGGTGTTGTTTATAATTACAGTTTTAATCTAACCTTGGTGCTTATGGCGATGATTACTGCACTGATAATTTTAACGATCAGTACCAACATTATTTTGTCATTGGGTATGGTCGGAGCTTTGAGTATCGTGCGATTTCGCACGGCAGTTAAAGATCCCATGGATATTGCCTTTACATTTTGGGCTATTTCCGCAGGTATTGCTACAGGCGCCAAAATTTACCCCATTGCTGTTTTTGGTTCTTTAATTATTGGACTAACTGTTTTTCTGTTGGCAAGATATAAAGTGAAAGGGCAGGCCTATTTACTCATTGTTCATTATACGGAAAAGGGGGATTATGCTGTAAACTATCATATTACCAGATTAAAGCATACTCTTAAATCAAAAACAATACGCGAAGATCATACCGAGCTGGTCGTTGAAATGAAAATTAAAGACGACAATACGGATTTTGTTAAAGAATTGGCTGTCATCGAAGGTGTGAACGATGTTTCTCTGGTAAGTTATACGGGGGATTATGCTCCTTAAGAATAGAGCGGCATGATCGGACATGATTGGATTAACATAAAATAAAAGAGTGTGTGCAATGGAAAAACAATTAAAGGTACTGTTGACAACTGAAGGAACTTATCCCTTTCATCAGGGTGGAGTCAGCACATGGTGCGATATTCTGGTCAAGGGGCTGAAGAGTGTTAAGTACACTATCTTTAGCGTCTTAATGGATCCCTTTGTGACTCAGAAATATGAGTTGCCGGAAACGGTGACTCTGATTAAGATGCCGTTATGGGGAACTGAGGAACCCAGCGAACATCTTCCCATATCTTTTTCGCAAACATTCTTATCAAAAAAACGAACTACCGCTCAGTCTATTAGAAAGTTCTTTATACCTTTATTTGAAGAGCTTGTTGAAGAGGTTATCAGTTCCGTAAAGAATCCTGAGCATCTGGCTCAGATTATGCTTGATCTGCACCTCTATTTTCAATATTACGAGTATAAAGTTAGCTTCAAGTCCGAAGAGGCCTGGGAAGCATACAAAAAAATAGTATTAAATTATGCGAAAGATAAGGACAGCCGCTTATCCCGGCCGGATGTCTATTGTCTAATTCAGAGTCTGGGTTGGATTTACCGTTTTCTAAATATATTGAACACGCCGGTTCCTGACGTTGATGTTACCCATTCCACGGCCGCGGCCTTTTGCGGTATCCCATGCGTCTTGTCCAAAATAAAGAATAAAACACCTTTTTTGCTGACGGAACACGGTGTCTATCTGCGTGAGCAATATCTGTATCTGTCAAAAAGAGAATATTCTTCTTTTTTAAATACATTTCTGATCCGTCTGGTGCATTCTATTACCAGTCTCAATTATGTGTATGCGGATCAGGTCTCTCCGGTTTGCGCTTATAATACCAGATGGGAAAGGGAGTTCGGCATACCGGAAGAAAAAATTAAAGTTATTTACAATGGTATTGATAAAAATGTTTTTTTACATGCGCCAGGTCAAAAACCGGCCCGTCCGACAGTGGTAACAGCAGCCCGTATAGACCCCGTCAAGGATATTGAAATGTTGATCAAAGGAGCAGCGCTGGTAAAAAAACAGATTCCCGATATCCTTTTTCTGATTTACGGTTCTATTTCTGTGCCGGCATATTACCGGCAGTGTATGGAATTACGTAAAAAATTATTTCTTGAGGAAACAGTGATATTTGCCGGTCATACCACGAATATTGCTGCAACTTATAAAAGTTGTGATTTGGTCGCCTTGACGAGTATTTCCGAGGCTTTTCCTTATACGGTCCTGGAAGCCATGATGGCAGGAACTGCTGTAGTATCTACGGATGTGGGAGGAGTTAAAGAAGCATTGGGATCTACCGGGGTACTGGTCCCGGTTAGAGATCATGAAAAACTTGCTGCCGAAATAATTCATTTATTGAAGGAGCCTGAACTACGGCTAACCTTGGGGAAAGAGGCGCAGGAGCGCGCCTTATCTCTTTTTACCATAGACAGGGTTTTACAAAACCATCTGCAGAGCTATGAGCATCTGTTGGAAGATATACTCCAAACGGAAGAGCAGTCAGCCGATGTCAACGGTTGGGAAACAGTTATCTCCTTAACTGATAAATTACCGGAGCAGAGAATGTGGGTCGAACGCGCTTTGGCCGTCAAAGTCGCAGGTTATTTTGACGAAGCAATTTACTGCTTTCGCTCCGCGGTCAATGTAAATCCCGCTTCTCAAGCGATACCAATATTGCTTTTAGAGCTGGCCGAAATGTACAATCAGTTGGGCCGGTACGATTTGGCTTTTCAGGAGATGGAAAAATATGTAATATATTATGAATTATTAATTGCTTAAACAGATTTATAATCGATGTGTGGTGAAGATGGATGGCAGTAAAAATAGGTCGCTCCATTTGGGGTATCCAGCCCGGATCCTTTCATGAACTTCGCAAGTATTTGCAGACGAAGCATAGTCAACAGAAGGGGAGGTTATACCAATTAGTCCAGGATCTACAAAATGAAAATAAAAGAATACAGATGCGGATTGACTTTTTTTACTCGCCGGGTCCTGAGACATTTTTAGAAGCCAAATTGCCGGAAGTTCATGCCTCGCCGATTAGATGGGAAGAATCCTGGTTTGAAACACAATATCGTTTTACGATTCGTTTTAAAAAAAGTATATTTGGCTTAAATAGTAAAAAGGTTAAGTTGTATCTCCGGCAGCTTTTAAAGATGCAACAGATTGATCTGGAGGAAAGCCGGCAGAAGCTTAATATATTGTCGGAAAAGCATAAAAAACTGCTGTTTGAGCTGTCTTCCCTCGAAAATATTTATAACGCTAATGCGGAGGAAGAAGCTGCAGCTTCGCTCCCTTTACCGGAACAGGAAACAAATGAAGATAATGAAAATCTAGAAGACGAAGAAAACAGGGAAGAAGAAAAAGAAGAGATTAAGTTTCAGGAAAAGATGCGGGAACAATTTGAAGCCGAATGGAGAGAAAGATTGGAAGAACAAATCAAAGAACTTATGCTGCAGAAATTAAAAGGACAATTGTTGGTCGGAGGAGCGGAAGCGGGAGAAAAAGAAGAGTCCTGGATTGGAGACATTAAAGAACTAATGAAACAAAAAATATTAAAGGAGCAGAAGCAGAATGATGGTTATCATTCGAAAGTAATCGCCTCTCAACCCAAGGGGAAGCGTCGGAATATTTTCAGTTCTCCCACCACGTTTCCCAAGCTACGGTTAACAGTAAACGGTTCATCTTTTTGGGATGAAGATATTGAATCTTTATTGTCGCAGTACACTTGGGATGATGAGGATGGGGGCTTTTTCTCAGCACCCTCACCTTCTTTCCCACAGCCTGAAATAAAGGTGGAAAATGGTAACAACCATCAAGATTACCACATCGGATCCATAGAATCAAAAGGAAGCCCGGCGATTACCAATCAAGTCCACCTGCTCAAGAAAAAATACATTGTCGGTAAACTGGCAGGGAGCGACCTTAAAGATAGCGGTGGAAAGATGATTATTTCAAAAAACGAAGTTATTACGGAACAAGTGATGAATCAGGCTGAAGAGGAGGGAAAGCTGGCCGAGTTGATTGTCAACATGGTAATTCCCGGGTTAGGTGATTAACTATGGATGTATTTGAACCGGAAATCTTCAATGATGAAGGGGAAAAGCAGCAAAAACTAAACAGCCTGTTAAAACAAATCAAAGCCCTGCGTCTTCAACCGGAGGATCGCTACGAGATTGCCGCTTTACTTGAATCAATGGGATGGAACGATGAGGGAGCACGGAAGAATTTCGGCGTTACTGATATCTTTGAACTGGCCTCCCAATTATGGGAGATCAGCAAATCGAATATTATTTTTTCTCCATTTCATCATATTGAGAAAACAGGTTTTGTTCAAGGGCTGTATTTGCTTATTTCCAACTTTTTAAGAGGTGTGATTTTTGCGCTGCCTATGGCAGTTTCCGTATTTTCAATGATTACCTTGCGGTTTTCCCTCTGGTCTTATGAAAATTTATCGGTGGAACTAGCTACAGCTATTGCTATCGGCACAATTTTAAGCTTCGTAACAGTTGGCGGTTTTATGCAGGCAATTGCCAGGCGCGGGTTTTTTTACATCACACAAAATTATTACGGTATGGCACGTAAGGTCACCTTTCAATTAATTATAATCGGAATTTTTGCCTGCCTGGTCATTTCCGCCTGTTTATTTTTCGGAAATGCCCTTATTCAGCTCTTTCCATTCGGCCTGGTTCTCATAATTATTCTGTATTACTTTTTTTTAAACACTATCTGGTTATCTGTCACTGTTATGTATATTTTAAAAAAGGAGCTTGTTTTTACGGGTTTAATTATTATCGGAATCGGTATTGTCTATCTGCTGTTTGTCGTATTTGCTTATAACATCATTTTTTCGCAACTGATCAGTTTGCTCCTGATTTCTTTAATGAGCATCGGTTTAGCTGTTTTCTATTTCAGAAGAGCGGAGGCCAAGGCAGAAAAAGGAATTGAACCGAAGCTTCCGAAAATGTCTGTGATGATTTATAATACGATGCCTTATTTTATCTACGGTTTCTTGTATTTTGCCTTTTTATTTGTTGACCGGGTCATAGCCTGGTCTGTAAACAGCACTTTTTTGCCTTATCTTATTTGGTTTCGTGGAGATTATGAATTGGGTTTGGATTTTTCGTTACTGGTTTTATTAATTCCAATGGGTATTATTGAAGTACTCTTATTTAAACTGATGATAAATATTCAGCAGAGCCAAAAAAATTACTGGGGACAGGATATTGATAAAATGAACCGCGCCTATGTTCGGAAATATTTTCTTCGTTTATTTTTCATTTTTGTCGTTGCCATGTTTAGTGCCGTATTCCTGTATTATTATCTAGGTATATTTCTAGATAATATACATCCTGCATTAGGAAAGATTATTTATCAACATCCGGTAACTCATTTTGTCTTTATTTTTTCTTTGGCTTCTTATGGTTTTTTGTCTTTGGGGTTAATGAATTCCGTTACATTGTTTTCTTTATCCCAGCCCCAAAAAGTCAACAGAGCTATTACAATTGCCTTGTTGGCAAATTTACTTGTAGGTTTCCTTTTGAGCCGTTGGTTCGGTTACAAGTTCGCTGTCATCGGTTTGATCACCGGATCAATAGTTTTTTTTATTTTGTCATCACGGCAAGTTTATAAGGTCATGCGAAAACTGGATTATTACGTGTACTCCTCTTCGTGAAATGAGGAAAATAGTGTGATTAATGCTTCAATGTCTCATTTGTTTAACCAGTTACCGGAAATTTTTCATTACTTATTTGCCTTATTCCTTCTGTTAATTTTCATACCCAAAATTTTTTTTAAAAAACAATATAATAAGCCGGGCGAGCAAATAATTACTAATTTCGTGAAGATGACCTTTCTACTTCTAGTTATGGGTTATCTTTTGGTCATGCTAAGACTATTTGAATTTCTATCCATTGTTTTCATGCTTACTTTTATCGGCAAACATTTAGCTGGAATTTATCTAAAAGGGGGAAGTATCGGGCAGCAAATTTCACATTCCGAAGTGTTAATTTATGATTACTTTGAAGGTAAATATCAACTGAAGCCGCTTTTCTTTTTTTACCTCAACCAATGCTACCGGCAATGCAAAACAATTTTTCAAGAATATTCTTCCACGCCCCTGCGGACAATTGAAACAGTCAGCTTACTTGTTATCCTCGGCTTTTCTTTATATCTACGTTTTAATGATGCCTTACTACATTCTGCACCTTCATTTTTGGATCTGTATACAGCCTTAAAATGGATTAAAGATATCCGGCAAAATTTGTTATTCAGTGACGGGATTATACCCCAGGGCTTTCATGTGTTTTGGGCTGTAATGGAAGAATTCAGCCGTATCGATACGTTATACATTGTTAAATACAGCGGTCCCTTCATGCAAGTTTTTCTTATGTTCGGCATTTATCTTGTTTTATCTCTTCTTACCGGCAGCCGTATTAGCGGAGTAATAAGCATGTCTTCGTATGCTTTATTAGGGCAATATTTCGACCCTTATTACTGGGATTGGCAAGCAGTAGCTGCACCCGGGTCATTTGCCCATATCTTTCTTTTACTAACTTTTTTTTGTCTTGTCGTCTACCTGCGCAGTGGACATCAGGATGCGTTTTATACGATGTTTGCGGGTATGGGAATAATCGCTTTTGTTCACCCGGCAAGTTATTGTGAGTTTTTTATTTTTATCTGTGCCGTCAGCATTTGGGCGGTTGTTTTTAAGGTGAAGAAGAGGTATTCATCTCTTCCCCGAGTCTTTCTTTTTGGATTAATAGCGGGTACCGTCTCTTTGATCCCGGTCCTCGTGGAATTTATCGGCAGGCAAGATGTTGCTTTTTCTTTTCTTAATTATTTACAAATTGAAGCGGAGAAATCTTTTTCTTTGCTGCCGTTTCCTTCCCATGTACCGTTGATATTCAGCCTGGCTGTCGGTTTTTTGTGGCATGTTCTTTTTAAACGGTTCAGGACTTACCGCTACCAGCCTCTCATAGAAAGATTGCTGCTAATATCTGCCCTCATTTCTGCTTTTAGTTTGACGGTTCGGCAACCTGTTGAGCCGTTAAAGGTAGATTGGGATTCATCTGTAGCCCAATATCTGGCCGTAACAAAAGAAATCAGCCCTCTAAACTGGATGATTGTTTCTAAACAGGAATTTTCCTCCCTGGTTCAAGGCAGGGGGTATCATATGAATATTGAAGAGTTGATTAAAAATTATGATCCGGCTTATCAGAGCTTGACTCGAATAGGATTCGATAAACCGGATATGAATATTCCACCCCACATTTTTATTATTTATGAAAAATTTCTCAGACCCGTTCCGCGGGAAGAGGTCATGAAAAGACTTACAAATAATTATTACAAGAGATGGTCGCTACTGTATCAGGAGATTGGACTTTGGCTGAAAAATTTTTTGCATATACATCCGCAAGTGGAAGTATATTTTGAAGATGAACATATCATCATCTTTCACCTGGAACGTGAACAAGATCCTGATGAAATTTAAAATATGGAGTGTTTGGCGATAAATGGGCACCTTTTTTTTCTGGGAGCAGCATATTTTCTGGGTCGCGACCGTGTCACTGCTTTTCTCTGTTGGCGTTTTGTTTTATCTGGGCTTAAACCGGGGAAGACTCAAGAGAGTTGAGAGTCAGCTGCAGCAGATCAAAGAGTTAATCCAAACCGTCAATCCGGAGAAAAGCCTGGAGGAAAACCTGGACCGGATCTTGGAAATGATCGCATCGTTAGAGATGTTAAAAGCTCCAACCTACACATTTTATGTATTGGATAAAAAAAAGCAAAATTATAACCTTAAGGCGGTTCGTTATCAAGCGCAGGATTATGGTGAAGTCCGCCCCTCCTATAGTGGGTTGGTGTCCTTTCAGGAGGGTACTTATCAGCCGCCCTTATCTATACCGGTCTCCCGCCGTGTTTATGCAGTTACGAAGAAATTTGAAGGAGAGATGCCATTATTTTTTCTGCCGGTTGGTGAAACAGGTCTAATCCTGGTCGGTCCCCTGGAGCATCTTTCGCAAGAACAGCTGGTCATGCTTGAAGCTCTCAGCGGGCAAATAAAATATATCTTGCACAGTTTGGTGAAAACGGAAGATATTCGTTCCCAGGCGGATGTTGTGGTGTCCTCCGGAAAAGCTCTGCAAAAAATTAGTAGTATTTCCATGGACTGGACGATATTGATGGAGATGATTATTAAACTATATATCCAATCTATTAACGCAAGCGGTGGCATTTGTGTGAAAAAAGCAGGAGAAAGCTATGAAATCGTAATCAAGGTCGGACTGGATAAAACGACAATTAAGGCATTTGGCGAAAATAAGAAAATTTTCGAAACCTTTCATGATTATCTAAATAGTAAGAACTTCCATTATATCAGCAGGAGCGATGAGTCCTATTACAAATTACCGTCTTTTCTAGCTGCTGCAGGCATGGCATCAATACTTATTACCAGGATGGATGAAGATAATACCTCCTATCTTGTGTTCTGGTTTGAGGATGAGCCCGATGAAAAAGAAATAGAGAAAAAGGTAACCCTGGGGCTGATGTTGGAACATATCCGGACAGTAATTGAATATCAAAAAGGATTGCAAAGATTTTCCTTTGCTTATCTGGATATCCTTAAAATTTTGGCTCGACTATTGGACAATATAAGTCCATATACGATCGGTTATTCGGAAATGATGAGCCGTTATTCAGTCATTATTGCACGCTGTCTTGGACTGGATGAGGAAATAACCAAAGACATTGCTCTGGCGGCGTATCTGAGTAATATCGGGGTGCTCGGTCTATCCGGCACATTATTTGAGAAGGAAGGAAAATACTCGGAAGCAGAATTCGAACTAATGAAGCTTCACTCCGAGGTCGGCGCTTCCATCGTTCAGATGGCCACAGGGAATGAGCGTATCGCCTCTTTTATTTTGCATCACCATGAAAGAATAGATGGGCATGGTTATCCCTCCGGACTGGAAGAGGAAGAAATTCCTGTCGGTGCGAGGATAATTGCTGTAATCCAAACATTTATTGCGAAAATTATCGGCAGAAAATACCGGGACCCTTTACCCTTCAATGAAGCACTGGAGCTAATAAAAGCTGCCTCAGGTTCCCAGTTGGACAAACATCTAGTCGAGGTTTTTTGTCAATGGTATCGAGAGAAACGGACAAAACCCGCCGTTTCCGGTCGCACCCTCGGTAAATGCTGGGCTGTTTTATGCGTCCCGGCAAGTATCTGTCTGAATTGCCCTGCTTACCGGACAGAGGGGAATATACCATGCTGGGAGACCAATGATACGCAATGTGCATTTCATGGTAAGAAATGTCATACCTGTCTTATCCGGACTGAATTTATATCCAGAGAATCTTTAAAGGATGATTAATGATGAAAGAACGCAGGGAATTGTTTCAAAAAGCCCGCAGTTATGCTTTGTATTATGGAAAGAGTGAAGCTGGTAAATTGGCCCATTATGATATGGTCATTGTTGAACCGGGTGCTCAATCGGCAAAAAATATTCAAGCTTTACATGCAATGAAAACGTTGGTTTTTGCTTATGTCTCCATTATGGAAATCGGCCCTCTTCATACCCTGTACCCGATGCTGAAGGAAGAAGATTTCCTGCAGGTTAAAGGGAACAAAATTTGCAAGGAAGGTTACGATACGTATGTGCTCAATTTAAAATCAAAAAGATGGTTGGGTCTATTGTATCACCATATCGGTAATCTCCTCCTGCACCAGGGATACGATGGTATTTTTATGGATACAATTGGTAACGCGGAAGACCCGATTATTCCTCTAATTGAAAAAAAAGCGCAAATCACCAAAGCAACAGAGCTGGTACGCAATCTTCGCCGGTTGTTCCCAAACCATGTCCTGATTCAAAATAATGGCCTGGAATATTTATGTTCGCAAACAGGAGAATATCTGGACGGATTATGCTGGGAAAACCCCCTATTTGCCTATGCTGATAGTCAGGAATGGTGCCGAAAAATATTGGAGAGAATCGTTGGATTAAAAAGGAAATATGGTGTGAGAACGCTTTTTCTGCATAATGAAAGCCAAATTCGCATGACACCGTCAGCCGGAATTCGAGCACAAGCGATCGCGGATAAATATGCTTTTTTATATTATACTGCCGGGGATCATTATCTGGCGCTTCCGTAGCAATTCCATCATAGACTGTAGAGAGTATCTTCATGGAAAAATGAAGACAAGGGTGGGTTGGTTTTATGAAGGTTTTGGTTACAGGGGGCGCCGGTTTTATTGGTTCTCATTCTGTCGCAGTGTTGAAAGAAGAAGGTCATCATGTAGCTGTTGTTGATAATATGTTGAAGGGTAAGGAGGAAAATCTTCAGCCGGAGGTGCAGTATTACCCTGTAAATATTTTGGGAGAAGAGCTGGACCGCATATTCCGGCGTGAAGAGCCGGAGGCAGTGCTCCATCTTGCCGCGCAGGTTGATGTTGCTTCTTCCCGGATAGATCCCCGGTATGATGCAATGAACAACATTATGGGAACAATTGCGGTTTTAGAAAAGTGCAGAGCATATCAGATACGTAAAATTATCTTCTCCTCATCTGCAGCTGTCTATGGAACGCCTTTATCTTTACCTCTGGATGAAGAACAGAAGCCGGAACCTCTCTCATTTTACGGTTTATCCAAATTAACAGCAGAACGATATATTGAAAAATATTGTCAAGAAGCTGGAATGGAATATACAATCTTACGTTACAGCAATGTCTATGGTCCGAGTCAAAAGCTTAAAGGAGAGTCCGGCGTTATTTCTATCTTTTACAATTTAATGAGAAAAGGCCTAATACCGGTTATTTATGGTGATGGAAGGCAAACGCGGGATTTTATTTATGTAAAGGATGTAGCTCAGGCTAATATGGCATCAATGCGCTCAATTGATAATGGAATAATAAATATTGGCACAGGAACGAGCATTTCCGTTCTTGAATTGTATAATATGATAAGTAAAATGATGGGCAATAACAGTCCGGCTTTGTTCAGCGAGCAACGACCGGGAGATATAAAAGACAGTTGTCTCAATATACACAAAGCGAAGAGTGTGTTGTCATGGAAGCCTTTATATCAGATCTCTAGCGGTTTATCAGAACTTATTGAGGGTTAACGAGCCAAAAGCCGCCGGATGGCGGCTTTTGGCTCGCTTATGGTTAATTTCAGGTCGGCAGAACTCCTGTTACGGCCTTTTTTATTTACTTTTTATGGAAATTAATATCTTTTTGAATATTTTTAATCACATCTTGCCGTATATCGATAAAATAAGGTAAAATATCCATACTTATGTTAAATAAGCAAAAGAAATAAATGAATAATTAATACATGGTGCTAAAATATATATTGTAAAAATGTCGAAAGTTGTAATAAAATGTATAAGGTGATTAAATGCGGAACAGTCTTTCTTTAAAAAGAAGCGCTTTTATTTATTTTTGTGTTGCTGCGTTTCTCTTCCTGCTTTTTTCAGGGATATTCAAATTAATTCTTAATGTTGAGGAAAAATTTTCGATGGCTGCTAGGCAGAAGGAAAACATGAAGCAGGACATTCTAGCCGTAGTTAGTTCCAGTTTAACCGAAGAAGAGGTTTTACAAGTAGTGGCCGATCATTTTGTTGTTGATTTTGGCCTTATCGGCGGTGCCGTTTTACAAAGCAACCCTCCTCAGTATGTCCTGCTGGAAACTATGGGGCAGTTAATGGAATACGCTGCTCTCGTTGGATGTGAAACACTATTTTCCAAGGCCTGGGGTATTACACAAAAGCATATGCTTTCTGCGGAAGGCTATTTTTACTGGCGCAGAGAGGCAGAAAATCCTTATCATCCTGACGAATGCACGGCTTTGGTTGATGTTTTCCGGCTTTTCAGAGCGCTGATTACGGCCGGGGGGGTTTTTGGTGATCTATCTTATGAAAAAGATGCGGTAAAGGTCGCCGAATCAATCTGTACTTTTAATCAGGAAGGCGGCCTATTCAGCGATAGTTTTGACGGCAGTTTGAATTTGAGTGACCAGAGGCTTTCTCTTTTTTATATCGACTATACCGCTTTAACTCATATGGCAAAGCTGCTGCCTGAAGCTGTACCGGTGTGCCGGAAGACAATCGAAGTCCTGATGCAGGCTCCTGTCAATGAGTACGGCTTTTTTCCCCTTTATTATGATATCGGCAAGAAGCAATATCAATTTTCTTCCGAGGTAAATATGATTGAATGCTTGTACACTGCTTGCATGGCCCTGGAGTCAGGAAAAGATATCGGGGCTTTGCTGGACTTTTTAAAACAGGAATTAGAACTACGCGGGAAAATTTTTAATTACTATAACTATACCGATGCTCTGCCGCTTACAGGTGACGAGTCTACAGCCTTATATGCTCTTGTTGCCCGTCTTTTCGCTAAAGCCGATGATCCGGAGGCAGCCCGGAAATCTTTGCAACTTATGCTGAACTTCCGGATCAGGGAGCAGGAGAGCCTTTTATGCGGAGGATTCGGCGATTTTGACTCTTCCGGTTCAACTTTATATGCCTTTGATCAATTTGAGGCTTTACAGACAATATCTTTTCTAGGGAGAAATCAGTTTTGAAAAAGCGAGAGAAGAAAACCCTTCGTAGCGATCTGATTTTATTTAATATCATGGTGCTTATCTACCTGGTCGCCATAGCTATCATGTTAGGCACCGGCAGCAGTGTCAACCTGCAGAGCTTCATCGTGGCCGCCAGTATGTCCTTAAGTATAATTGTGGGCTATAATATGGGGTTGATTCAGGGTCTCTTTACTTCTCTGGCTTTTGTCTTTCTTTACGGCACTTACCTGCTGTATGGAAGCCTTATCTCGGGCCAGTATGCAGAAGTGAAAGTTGATACGGTTATCTGGCTTTTTTGGGTTCCCCTTGCTGCCTTTGTGACCGGTCACTTAAGAAATGCTATTGATAATATTTTTACCTTGCAGGATAAATATAGTGCAATAGAACGTTTCATTACAGTTGACGAGCTCACCGGGATGTCCAATGCCCAGGGTTTTTTCCAGAAGCTGGAAGAAGAGGTAAGCCGGGCCAAACGCTTTAAGCAACCTCTTTCCCTTCTCTTTATCGTTATCCATAATCTAAACGAGATGTCGAAAATATATGGAGTAAACGGTGTTGCTGAAATTCGGAAAGCGATTGCTGAGAAAATAAATGACAATACCCGTAAGGTTGATCTCAAGGGAATTGTTGAAGACAACTCTATCGGTCTTATCTTAACAGGAACAAATCTGGAGGGAGCAGAGGTAGTACAGAGGAAGATTTATCTCGCCCTGGGGAGAATCAGCGTTCTCATCGAAGGAAAAAAGAAAGTAATTAAGCTCAAGGTAATTATCGGCAAAGCGACTTTTTCGGATGAGGAGGATAGCCTGAGTTTTTATGACAAGGCCAAAGAAGATAACAGGTTTGCGGTTGGTTAAGCTCTTTTGTTTCTTCTTATTTTTTTACTTGTTTCAGCTACCCTTTTCTGCTTCAGCTTTCGTGTCTGTGAGCGGAGATGAGACGAAAAAAGCCCTGCTTCTTTATGAAGCGGAACACCGTTTCGGCGACCCCTATCCACTGATTGACGCCCTGGAGGAACTGCTGGGACACTTTAGCCTGCAGGTGAAGTCGCTGCCCCGATCCAAATGGAAAAAAGGGATGCTGTTGCCTTATAATCTGGTTATTTACCTCGGCACGGAAAAAGCATCTCTGCCTTCGGAGTTTTTACAAGAAACTGCAGAGGTTCCCTCTTTGCTGTGGCTGGAAGAGAATATAGAGCAACTGGCAGCCTTTCGCCAGTGGTCTGATTTTACTTTTAAAGGCAGCCATGGTTACATGAGAAGTTTGGAATACAAAGGGATCAGTATAGATTTGAGGGATGATGTGGCTTTGCCGCTAATTGACCCTGGCCCGGGGGCGGTAATTATTGCCTTTATGGAAGATGGGGCTGCAAAGGTGCCATTTGCCTGGCAGAAGGAAAATCTTTATTATTCAGCAAGGCTGTATGTAGATATTCCCCAAAGTGCTCTCCTGACGGATATATTGCACGAAATCTGCTCGGAAGAGCATACGGAGAGACAACAGATCCTGCTGAGTATTGATGACATTAATCCTTTTTCCGATCCCGAGGGAGTTTTCCGTCTTATTGATACAGTAGCGGAAGATAGCCTTCCTTTTGCCTTAAAAGTAACCCCTGCTGTTCAGTGGCGAGGCGATCTTATTACTCTGGAGGATAAACCCGAACTGTCCGCTGTCCTGCTCCAGGCAACACAGATGGGTGCCGCTATTATTCAAAAAGGAACTGAGCTCCGATCGGACAGGTCAGCCTCATTGTTAGAAGAAACCGAATTTTGGAATTTCAAAGAAGATTCTTCTCTTCCCTTGAGCGAAGAGGATGTCAGGGAAAAAATAGAGCTGGGCTTGGAGATTTTTATGGGAAGCTCTCTCTATCCTGTTGCTTTTGAGGTGCCCGGTTATGCTGTTTCCGGGGAAGGCTACAGGGTGCTTGCGGAGTATTTTACTTCTTTATCCGGACGTGTTCTTCTTTCCGACAGCAGCTCAGACCTGGTCATGGATCTGCCCTATGTCTCCTTTTCGCCCCGGGCAGGTATGTGGGTATATCCGCATACTATTATGTGTAATCCGGGCGACCAGATCTCCAGAGAAAAAATGTTGATGGATATCAGGCGGTTCCTTTTGCTGCGGGATGCCTTTGTGGGGATTTCCTTCTCTTCCCACACTTCGCCGGGATATCTGGCCTTAATCATTGAAAGGCTCAAGCCGCTGGGCTTTGATTTCGCGGATTTGCGCACAATTTCCGTTCAAGGAAATTCTCAAATTCAAAGCCCGGTCAGTCAGGGGATATTTCATAACATGGCTCAGGAAATGCCGGCGGAAAATCCGGTAGGGAAATCATTTCTTACAAGTCTTCTGGAGATATTTTTATTTATCATCGGAATGATTATTCTTATATTCCTGATTATTGTGAGGTCACTGCAGAGAAATCGTAATAGATTGTATGAAGAATCATCGAAGGGAAAGGTTGCCGGCAATGAATAATTATACTGTACTGGATATCTTTTTTTTGACTTGCTTACTGACTACCTGGCTAATGCTTCTTTATCAGGTAATTTTATGCTTTGCCGGTTATCGTGCTTTTTTAAAGTCTTTCACTGAAGGAGAGATAAATGAGGAGGGAACCATCAACCTGCCGCCTGTAAGTATCCTTGTGCCGGCCCACAATGAGGAAGTGGTCATCGGCCGAACTGTGGAAGCATTGATGCAATTGGAGTACCCCCACGCAAAACTGGAGATTGTCATTATCAATGACAGCTCTACGGATCGCACCGGTGCTATTCTGGCGGAAAAACAGGTTAAGTATCCGGCTTTAAAGGTCTTAACCATTGAGCCACCGGTTGGCGGCAAGGGTAAGTCCCGTGCTTTAAACGAGGCCTTAAAAATAGTAACGGGCGAATTGATCGCTGTTTATGATGCGGACAACATGCCCGAGCGTATGGCGCTCATCAACCTGGTACGGGTGATTATGAGTTCTCCTGATCTGGGTGCGGTAGTGGGCAAATTCCGGACACATAACGTAAACAGTAATTTGCTGACGCGTTTTATCAATATTGAAACTCTAAGCTTCCAGGGTCTTGTGCAGGCGGGCCGCTGCCATCTCTTCGGCCTGACAACCATTCCGGGAACAAACTTTGTCGTGCGCCGCCGGATTCTAGAGCAACTCGGGGGCTGGAATCCGGATGCTTTAACGGAAGATACGGAATTGACCATCCGCATCTATAACGAAGGATATTTAATCAAGTATGTTCCTGAGTCTGTTACCTGGGAGGAAGAACCGGAAACAATGCGAACCTGGATTAAACAACGTACGCGTTGGGTGCAGGGAAACATCTGGGTTATCGGGCATGGTATTCTCAATCTTCACCGCATGAATAGCACCAGGATAATCTGGGATATTATCTATTTTTTTTGTATTTACGTGGTTTTCTTCCTCTCTGTGCTGATCTCCGATTTTATTTTTATCCTGGGCTTGCTCGGCGTATCAAGTATTACCATTAAAGGCCCTTTGCTTTTGATCTGGTTTCTTGCTTTTGCCCTTTTTATCGTAGAGATGTTTATCTCTCTTACTTTTGAAAGGGGCGAAGGCAACTTGAAAAACTTTTTGCTGGTCAGCATCATGTATTTTACATATTGTCAGTTATGGTTGATTGTGGTTTTCAGAGCGAATTGGATGATGTTGAAAAGAGCACTTACCGGTGCCGCATTCTACTGGGATAAAACAGAAAGGATCGCGCGATGAATAAAGCACATTTCTTTGTTCGGATTCAGGTTTTTTTGCTGGCACTTCTTATACTGTCGGGTTTACATGTAACGGTTGCAGCCGGAGAGGAGACGCCGTCAGGGGCGGCTGATGTGCCGGCAGATGAGAGCATAGTGAACAATGAAGCGGCAGATGACGTTGTTTATAATATCTCTTTATTTTCTGACGACCAGCCTCTGCTGAACCCCATCAATGATGTTTTTTCTTACTTTACCTTACCGCCCGGAGTGAAATTGCTCTCTCCTTCATACATCGAAGTAATATACAGCCATTCTTCTACTATTATTAATGAATTATCGGTTCTCACCGTCGTTGTCAACGGTTTGCCTCTGGAGAGCAGGCATGTTGTGCAGAATGAAGAGGGGCGCAGTGTACGTCTTATTTGGAAAATCGAACTGCCTCCGGAACAAATTAAGGAAGGCATCAATGAGATCGGCATCAAGAGCAGACACCGTTCTGTTGAAGGGTTATGCAGCGACCTGGATAACGATGCCAACTGGATTCTGATCCATGACGATACCAATCTCCATTTGAAAACAAGGAGAACTAAAACTTATTTACGCGATTATCCTTATCCCTTCCTGGACGATCTTTCGCCAAGCCTGCTGGATGCATGCTGGCATCTGCCGCCTGACCCGCAGCCGGAAGAAATTGAGGTTATGTTGCAACTGGTCAGCGATTTGGGCCGCGGGGAACCGTATCGGCAGATGAATTCCTTTGATGTTTTTAGTTCCGGGAAAACTCCTCAGGGGAAAAAAGAAATAATTATCGGCACAGTTGATCGCTGGGCTGACCAGTCTGATTTGCAATTGCCCGCGGGCGTGGGGGCTTTGCAGTTTGTTCCAAAAGGAGAAAACAGCGCTGCCGCAAGGTTGCTGGTAACCGGCAGTGATCAAGAAGGGCTTTCCAAGGCGCAGAGCTATTTGACAACGGAAAAATTGCTTGCACAGATTGAAGAGAACCGGCTGTTGATTAAACAGTGGCCGCCGGAAGAACCCCTTCCCCAACCTCTGGGGCGCCCCGGCAGCTATACTTTTGAGGAGCTGGGTTATCCTTATATTTCCCTGGACGGGGCTTTTCGCCAGGTAACCAGTGTGGTCCTCAAGAGGCCTCTCAATTGGGGTATCGGCCGGGGATCTTACACGGAGATCCGTTTCCGCCATTCAGCCGTTTTAAATCCGGAGCGGTCGGTCCTGACAATTTATATTAATGGGCGCCCGGTCAACAGTGTTGCCCTTAACCAAAGCAATGCGGAAGGAGGTGTTCTCCGGGCGGAATTTCCCGTCGAAGAACTGCAAAAGTCGGAATGGGTGGTCAGCCTGGTTTTCTATCATCATTTGACCAATGTTGATTGCTCCAAGCGTTACGGTGATATTGCCTGGTCTGTTGTTGAAGGAGATTCATTTATTTACCTGGCACCAGGTAAAACCGGAGGTTACCCCTCTCTGGATAACCTGCCCCACCTTCAGGAAGTGAATAATGCAGCCGAGCAGCCGGTAACCATGTGGCTTTCCGCGAATCCCAGCGACCGACAGCTTAGCCTGGCCGCGATGCTGGCAGCCAGAGCGGGACAGATAAACCGCCTGCCGCTCAGGTGGCATGTCGTCCTGGGAGAAGACCTGGAGCAGGCTGACCTGCCTTCCACACCTGTGATCATGATCGGTTATTCCGATGAAGAAAGCCGATTGGCCTTGTTCAAGGAAAAACTAATTCTCTCGCCCGACCTTCCGCAGGGCTACAAGGCCATGGAAGAAATGCCCCTCCTCCCCGATAGAGTGGCTGATGCAGCCATATTACAGGCCCTCAGGTCTCCGTGGAACAAAAACACAGTGCTTTACTCCATTTTAGGAAATGATGATGGCCATCTGGATGCCCTCGGGAAAGTATTGACAGATACTAAGCTCTCCTCTCAGATAAGCGGGCAATTATGCCTTATTTCCCCTGCCGGTTTCGTCTCCTCTTTCACCTCCCAGGAGGGGGAAAAAGGTCTTAAACCGGGGATTGTGGACTCTGTCATCCAATTTGTCCAGAAAGGGGGGGCGTGGAAAATTTACGCCCTGGTTATGATGATCGTACTGCTGGGAATAGGACTTTCCCTGTGGATCGCTGGGAAGCGTTCCTGAACATAGAGATGGGAGGAAATGGTTTTGACAAGATTAAAAAAAGTTTTCCTCAGCGTTTCGCTCTGCCTGCTTCTTTTGGGATTTTTGTGGGTTAAAGAGCATAGGCCACTTTCTTTGAATGATACTTACCCGGATTTGTCGTCTGTTTCGGGCCAAAACGGGGAGATCGCCGGGGATTCTCAAGAGAGCTTTAACAACACAAAAGACCGTGTCCTCCTTGCTCTGGCAGGTCTTTATCAACGGGCATGGAAAACCCTTCACCCGGGGGAGAACTCTTCTGATGCCGAAGACTCTTCCCTGCTTAAAATGATTTCTCCGGAAGAAAGAAATTCCATGGAAGAAGCCACGGACAGAGTATGGAAAAATTTATCTCATTAAGAAAATTTTAAGTTATCTTGTATTTCCTTTGAAGGAAAATTATAAAATATAGAGAATTGTATTATTGGATGCAATTACCAAATTTTTTATTATTAAAGAAGGTCTCTGTCATGATGTTTTTAAGGAAGAGAAAAAGAGAGCCCCTGGGCTTGATTTTTGTACTCCTGCTCATTCTGTTCCCATACATGGTTTTACTGCCCGCAGTAACGATAAATGCCCAAGCAGCTTCGTCTGAAATTCTTTCGTCTGAAATGCCGCCTTTTGCTAGCAGCAATGAAACCCAGCCGGAAAACGAAACAACTCAGTTTAGTTCGACTATCCCGCAGAATAATCAGAATGGCCAGGAAAGAACAGAATGCACAGTTGAAGAATATATTTATGCAGTTGAAGAATATGTTTATGCTGATAATAGCGGAGATAATATTATAAACTTTCCCGATTCTGCCGATTCAACGGTGTTTCCCATGGAAGAGCCAAATCTCCATGCATGTATACCTTTTTTTGAAGAAACATTTTTCAATAAATCTCTGCAGGATAACCATATTGTCGACCCTCAGGGAGATGTTGTCTGGGATATCAAAACCGCCAGGGAAGAGGATAGCGCCAATGCCGACAATATGATTACTCCCGGCGGTGCCTTACTGCTTTCCGGAACCCGCTATCGTCAAAGCGCGGTATTAAGTGAAAATGCATGGCCTAATCAGCAAAACTATGCCATGGAATTCACCATTAACGTGCAAAATAATAGTAATGAAGGGCATAATGAACGACCGATAGCAACTATTATTCCACGATCTAAAGATACTGATTTAACCGAGTACTATGCGGTCATTTATTATTTGGAGACAAAGCATTTGGGGGCAATTGTCGCAAATCTTTTTCAGTGTAAGTGGGCAATTGTAAACACAGCGGCACCGACAAAAATGGAGCCACTGGTTGAAGGCTATTTTATGATGAGAGAGAATACCGATTATACAGGACGGTTAATTATCACAAATACTCCGGAGGAGAATGTGAATATCAAATTTTTTCTTGACGGCCCGACCAATCCGCTGGATGAATATACTCCTTTGCTGGAATATACGGATTCTTCACCCTTTAAAATACTTACAGGGGCAACAGGACCGGCATATGGGACGACCGGCTATGCCGATGATTCCTGGGGGTATTCTCCTGCTGTCCAATATGACAACATCAAACTCTATGAGCCTGAAGAATTTACCGCATTGGAAGGTTTGCTCAAAGAAAATGTGCAGCTCAGACCCCAGGATATTCCGGAGGGAGAAGATTATAACAAGATTAAATATTTACTTAACAGGGGCCTGGTTGAACTTTATGAGGACAATACTTTCCGGCCGGATAGCCATGTTTCTGTGGGAGAATTTGTCTACATGCTTGTTGCCTTAGAAGATGAGAAATATCCTGAAGAAAAAAGCCGCGGGTTGCAAGATTATATTTATAACCTGCCGGTTTCAAAATACCAGGTCGCGGCCATGATAACGGATTATATGGGGGATCCGGTAGCAGATCCTCTCTATATGCCGTTGATTAAGGACGGTATTCCGCCCGACTTTCAAAACGCCGTTCATTATACCTTTCAGGAAGGCTTTTTGAGGTTAGATGAAGATTTTCAATTTAACGGCGATCAATTAATCACCAGATATGAAGCTGTGGATATTTTGCTAAGATTACTGCATGAAGGCTTTCGAAAAGTAAACTATGCTTTAGAATTGCCGCATATCCTCTCATCAGGAGCAGTATTACAACGAGACAAAAAAATTCCCATCTGGGGCAGAGGTTTTACCGGAGAAACAATTACTGTTGAATTTAAAAACCAGGTCAAAACGACAGTTGTAAGAAACGGTTACTGGTACCTGGAACTTGATCCCGAACCCTCCGGCAGTCCTTATACCTTAATTGTTCGTAATACGGTGCAACAAATTATCCTGGAGGATATTCATGTGGGTGAAGTATTTATCGTGGGGGGGCAATCTAATGCGGAGATGTTCTTACGCGATACTTACGGGGCGGAAGCAACAAAAGAAAACCTCTCCGGTAAATCCGACCTGCGCTTTTATACTTCGGAAAAGCTAATTGCAGTTACTCCGAATTTTACAAGTAAGGGGCAATGGTATCCAGCCTATAATTGGATGCTTGATTGGTCGCCGGCAATCGGTACCTATTTCGTTGAAAAAATTCTCGAGTTGAACGATGAATTAGCAAATGTACCGATAGGCATTATACGGCTATCTTACGGCGGAAGCACTATTGAACTTTTTATGCCCAGGGCGATTACTGAAGAAATGGACTTTGTTCAAAAAGATGATGAACCCATTATGTCGGGGTACTGGAACGGTTTTATGGATGCAGTTGCACCCTATGCCGTCAAGGGGATGATATATTATCAAGGCGAAAACAGCACCCAGCTTGGTTATGATTACGAGTTATTGCTCAGGGACTATTTGCGGGGAATCAGGATCGAATTCCAGGATCCTGATTTGCCCATCATGCTGGTACAGTTGGCAGGTTATGGAGAGAATTATTACGAAACGGATATTGACAGCTGGCCGGTAATTCGGGAAGTTCAACACAGGGTTGCAAACACTACTGACAATACGGGGCTGGTAACAGCGGTTGATCTGTCCGATCCCGATCCTTTAGAGATTCATCCGCGAGAGAAAAAAGAAATAGGTTGCCGGCTGGCATATCTGGCAATGGATATGATTTATGAGAAGGATCTCAAGCAGAGAAGTCCGGAAATGAAACATTTCTTAATTAAAAATAACAAGGTAATCATCGATTTTGCTTATGTTTATTCCCGGCTTTTTTTTAAAAATGATATGGCCGGAGGCTTCGAAATTCTTGATAACGAGGGCAGATGGCATGCCGCTGAGGCGAAAATAAACCCGGATAATACCGTTGAAATCCGGCATGAAGACATACCGGAACCACAGGGAGCCAGATATGCCTGGCACAACTATCCGGATATCAGTCTTTTCCAACAACCAAATTTGCCTGTCCTCCCTTTTAATACTACGGTAACAATGGAAAAGAAACCGTTGGTTGGGACTGGAGATAGAACAATTACACTTTTTTTCCATGGGCTTAACGACTATGACGGCATTGTTAACGCAACAAGAGGAAATCGGTTTAGAATGATCGAGAGAAAGGATATCTACACGATTTTTCATGAATTTACAATAGAAGGGCAAACTGCCGGCGACACGATATATACATTTCTGAGACTACTACCCAACGTAACAGCTCAACAGGGCACAACAAGCACATCTCTTATCATACCGGACCATGGTCTTTCTGAAGGAGACTGGATCAGGAACAATGATAGAGGCTGGGAGCCGCGCCGGGTAAATGCTGTCCCAGACAAAAATACGATAGAGATAGAAACAATTGCAGGGCAAAGTGAAGGTGATGAAATTGAAAGATATCTTTTTAAAGAAAAAAGAACCGCCCAGGCTCTAAGAATACAAGATGAATGTTTTATCGCCACTGCTGCTTTTGGTTCGAAGATGAGTCCGGCTGTAGCTTTGCTTCGCCAGTTCCGGGACGATAAGCTTCTTACCAACAGACCCGGCCGGACTATCGTAAACTTTTATTACAGTGTATCTCCACCAATAGCTGAATTTATTGCCGGCAGTTATCTCCTCAAGGCAATAATGAGAGTCATCCTTCTGCCTGTTATTGTGACGGCATATCTGCTTTTGCACCCGGAATTGCTGTGTCTCCTTATCGTGCCGGCCTGTCTGGTCTTATACCGCCGGAGGAGGAATTTAATTTGAATAAAAGAGTATGGGCAAGTTTACTGGTAAGTTTGTTTATACTTTTTTTACCTGTGATTATTAATGCCGGTATTGTTTGCGCCGGCGAACCGGAAAACATTGTAATTGATTATGATATCTATATTGTCGGAGACGCAAAGGATGAGTACGTTTCTGCTTATTCCGACGTCTTTGCGTCACTTTCTTTGAGAACCAAAATAGTCACACTGAAAAATATCGAAGAAGTGGGAAAAGATAAATTAATTGTTGTTCCCAACAATTTTGCTGATAACAAAGAAGCCAACGTTAGAATAACAGAAATGCTTAAAAAAGGAGCGAACTTACTAACTGATTCACCGTCCGAACTATCTGCAATGTTAGGAGTCGAGCTAAAAAACTGCAGCTTTAAAACGCAAAGCGTCAGATATTTAGATCATGATGATCTTGAAATAAAGTGGCCCCAAGAAAAAATAATCCAAGCAATAGATTTAAAGCCGCAATTTAAGTCGCTTGGTTATGACAATGCTACATTAAATACCGTGGCTGTTGCCTTTAATTATGGTGAAGGAACAGTTATTTATCTGGCCACAGATATTCTTGATGAGGCAAAAGAGAATTTTGTTATTTATCCTTTTTTACATGAGTTCATCCGGGATATCTTTGCACTAACGCCGCATTTCAAAGCGAAAAGGCTGATTACATTTCTGGACTGGGGATTCTATTATGACAAAGATCCGTATGCTGTGGCAAAAGACTTATCCGGCAAAGGAATTAGCGAGATCCATATCAGTGGCTGGTATGCCGTAAATGATTATTATCTTTTTGTTGATAACTTCATTGATGCCTGCCATAGCGAAGGCATTTTGGTCTACTGCTGGCTTGAACTTCCTATGGTAAATAAAGATTTTTGGGAGAAAAATGTAGAATATCGAGAAAAAACAACAAATTTAGAAGACGCACAAATTGACTGGAGGTATTTAATGGCTCTGGATAATCCCGCTTGCCTGGAAGCGGCGTTCGATTATTACAAAGAATTTATCGGCAAATTTAATTTCGACGGAGTTAATCTAGCCGAGTTATATTATGACTATCCGGTGGAAGATGTCGAACTAAATCCATATTCGCCGAAATTTACAGAACTTGAAAAATGGATGGCAAGTAATTATACACCTATGAATGATTTTTTTCGGGAAACATATAAGCGAGATAAAGGTTATGATCCTTACTTCTTATTTGTGGAAGGCAGTGAGGTTTTTTTTAAGGATAATCCCGAGCTGTTCTTTGAATATTTGCATTGCCGGGAGAAATTGATAACAAAATTAAATGGACAATTTATCGAATTTATTAAAGATGAGGAGATAATGGGAAAGTCATTGGATATTGTCATTACCCAGATAGATTCTTTTTTTGATGAAACTGTAACCAGTGAAACGGGTGTTAATTCTAAAAATTTTATTGAAATGTCCAACGATTATAATATCACTCTCTGCGTTGAAGATCCCTTTCCTTTATGGAAGACAGGACCTGGAAGATACAAAGAAATAGCTTCACATTATATTGCCAACGGTCTTCCCAAAAAGAAATTCATTCTGGATATTAACATCGTGAATCGAAACGGTTTTGAAACTCCAACTGCCAAGCAGACAGGTCTCGAATTTATTCAGTTATTGTCTCAGGCTGCTAAGTATGCAAATCAGGTCTGTATATATGCTGCCGATACACCATACGAGTATGATTATAAAAACGTTGAATATGCGTTAGCATCTCAAGTGAAAATACTAAACGACAATATAGTTTCAAGTACTGTAAATATGCTCTATTTAACCGATACTTTACGCTATTCTTACTATGTGAATGATAAATTATGGCCGGTTTATAACCAGGAGGGCATTATATTATTGCCGGGAGAAAATAAAGTACAGAGAAAGAAACGTGAAGGGGAACAAGGATTACATATATTGGATATAAATACTGAAATGGAAAGCATTGCGTACTCGCAAGATGGGATTATCGTTATCAATGATAAATTAAACACAAAAAATGTTTTTCTGAAGTTTAATAAAATAGTTAAAGAAATATATTTAGACGGAGAAAAATATGAACCCCAAGGATATCTGGTCGGCAACAACGAATATAGAATTTCCATAACAAAACCATTTACAGAATTATTCATTAAAGAATCTGAGGAAAACCATGTTGAGACTAGCATTGTTATTCAAGGCAGGATCCTTAAATTAAAGAAGGAACCTTTTCTTGTTAATGGTAACTATTTCATGGCAATCGATGATCTTGTGGAGTCGGTGAATGGAGAATTTTCCATTCATGAGGAATTCGCTGATCCGACCGTCTTTGCCGGCTATGCCGGCTATGTATTATGGGCTCAAGTTAATAATAAAAATGCGCTAGCTAATGGCAAGGACGTTTTACTGCAGGAAGCCCCTAAGATTTTTGAAGGTAGAATATACTTACCAATTAGATTTGTCTATGAAACTTTCGGATATGAAGTAGTATGGTCTGAAGAAGATTCGTTAATATTTATTAATTAATTTCCATTTATGCAGCAATAGCACTACAGTATTGCTGCTTTGTCCCGCAAGTTGGGGTAATTCTTTTAACGAAAGGGTGATATTCTTCGGCTTTATGAGAGTGGCTACAGGGCGCCCCATTTTAGCAAAAGTCTAATTCATCTATTAATTTATCCATGATTTTAAGAAGGAGGTTGGGAAGCAAGATGTTTTATCGGTCTAGAATAATTATTTTTTTCGTTTTGATATTTTTAATGATGCCTGTTTTTTCCCATAGTTTGAAGTCGGTTTTTGCCGTGGGTTCTTCGGCAGCGGCCGAAGAACCCACCGTTGAATATTCCGTGTATAACGGCGAATATGCTCAACAATTATTCATTAATGAGATTATGTCTTCCAATGGCAGTACCATTGCTGATGAAGACGGTAATTATGAAGACTGGTTGGAATTATACAATTCCGGAGATGCCGTTATTGATTTAACAGGATATTATCTTTCTGATAATGATAATAATAAATTAAAGTGGCAATTTCCCCAGAGCCAAATAAATCCGGGAGATTTTTTGTTAATCTGGACTTCCGGAAATGATAAAGTAGGAATAAACGGTGAATTACATACAAGCTTCAGCATCAGCGCGGATGGCGAACCATTAATATTGACCGCACCTGATACTGTGACAATAGTAGATCAGATTCCTCCTATACCTATCCCAAGAGACGAATCATATGGTCGAAATCCCGATGGAAGCAATAATTGGTATTTTTATAAAAATAATACCAGTACTCCCGACTCTAGTAATATCTACATACAAGAATATCTTGATTCTCCTCTTTTTTCACACTCAAGCGGCTTTTATGAGAATGAATTTTATCTAGAGCTTTCCACGAACGACCCTGAGGCAATTATTTATTACACTTTAGACGGTTCGGACCCCCAACCTGCAAATGATAACCCTGCCAAGTATTATATTAAACAAGACTACACAGGAGATGAATTAATAGAAAGAGAAAAAGTAACTTATGAATATACAGAACCAATATTAATCCAAAATAAACCATTAGAAGTAAACAATATTACCGGTATTAAAACTACTCATTCGCAAGCAGAGTCACAATATGAATGGAAAGAACCGATAACAACGCTTGATAAAGCTGTTGTTATTAAGGCGATAGCTTATAAAGAAGGAGCAATCCCCAGTAAATGCATTACAAATACATATTTTGTCGATGAGAATATCTTTGAAACTTTCTCATTGCCTGTTGTTTCTCTTATCATGGACCCTGCTGACTTATTTGATTACGAAGACGGAATCTATGTTCCGGGGAAACTTTTTACAGGTGAGGGCTCTTATGACAGTTGGAAAGAAATGCCTGCTAATTACTGGGAAGATTGGGAAAAGCCTGCATCCATTGCTCTATTTGAACCGGACGGCACCGTTGGTTTTATGCAAAATATCGGCATAAGAATTCATGGAGGTTGGACAAGAGCTCAACCGTTAAAATCTTTAAGGGTTTATGCCAGAAGCGAATACGATACCCGGAATGTTATACAATATGAAATATTTCCCGCTGCTGTAAAAAATGGCAGTAATGAAAAACTGGACGAATTTAAAAGGCTGATTTTAAGAAATGGGGGACAATCTTTTTATAGTACCATGCTAGAGGACGGTATTATGCAAAAAGCTTTTCTAGGGAACGGCAATGTCGACTTACAAAATTTCAGGCCGGCTCTACACTTTATTAATGGTGAATACTGGGGCATTATTAATATTCAAGAAAGATTGGATAAGTATTATTTGCATTACCATTATAACGTGGATCCGGATAATTTAGCCATTATTGAAGGTCCTTATGCTTATCCGATAGATATGGAAGAAGGTGATGAATCTGATAGAATAAGCTATATTAATATGCGTGATTATGGTATTAACAATGATTTATCTTTAGAAGAAAATTTTAATTATATTAAATCCCTGATAGATATTGAAAGCTTCATCGATTACAATGTTTTGAGAATTTACTCGGGTGATATAGATTCTATTATTAAACATATGTATACCTGGAGAGAAAAAATTGAGAATGTGAGTAGTGGTGAACCAGTTACTGATGGTAGATGGAGATGGCAAACCTGGGATTTTGACTTGAGTTTAAATTATTACAATGTTGGACAAGACCTTTTAAGTATGTCTATAGACCCCGAGTCGGAAGAGGCAACTGTGTTACTTCGTAATCTGTTAAAAAATGATGATTTTAAGCAGGAATTTCTTAACAGGTTTGCCGATCACATTAATACGACTTTTGCACCAGTAAGGATGGAAAAAATTATTGAGGAAACATCCTCTGCTATTTTGCCTGAAGTAGAAAGACATATCGAGAGATGGGGTTATCCCGTTTCTTTAAATAACTGGTTAACGAAAGTAGAAAGTTTTAAAGATTGGTCCAATGAAAGGCCAATGATTCAGAGACAGCAGTTAGTAGAGCAATTCAATCTAGGCGGAACTGTTAATTTAAATTTAACTTCAAATACTTCGGAGGGAATAATTAAAGTAAATACTATTGAAATAGACGAGAATATGCCTGGTATTGAAAATCCCGGGAATTGGACCGGTATTTATTTTCAGGGAGTACCAATACATTTGCAAGCTATTCCTAAGCACGGATATAGGTTCGTCCGCTGGGAAGGTAATGATGATATCATTGAAGAAGGAGAAGAAGATTGTATTTTTTTGGAGCTGGAGAATGATGTCACTATACAGGCTTTATTTGAAGTTGATGAAGAGGATATTGTCGTAAACATACCGGATAGTAATTTAAGAGCCGGCATTGAAGATATATTAAATAAACAAGCTGGAGAACCCATTTACCAGAGCGATCTGGCAATGCTTGAAATATTGGATTTACGGGATAAAGGCATTTCTAATATAGAAGGATTTCAATATTTTACCAACCTGAAGGAATTAGACTTAAGTCTTAATGAAATAACAAATATTGATGCTTTAAGTGCATTAACTTCACTGGTAGAACTCAATTTACGAGAAAACGACATTACGGATATCTCTCCATTAAGCAGTTTAATTAATTTACAGTATTTAAATCTTCATACCAACCCAAACATAGAAACTATAACTCCGCTAGAAAATCTAACGGCATTAAGAGAGCTTATCATGCGAAATGTGCCAATCGAAGCAGAAATTACAGTTTTATCCGGCTTAACAAATTTATTTAGATTAAATATTAGAAATACCGGGATAACAAATGTACAAGTCCTGGGTCAATTAATGGCAGCCGGTGCATTACAGGATAACCCCATTTTAAATATTGAAGCGGAAATCGATATTAGAGATAATGACATAGCCGTCTATAATCCGATTAGGCCTTATTGGGATAACATCAGTGTGAAAGACCCGGAAACTTTACCGGAAGGTACAGGGCAAGATGAATGTTTCATCGCAACAGCTGCCTTCGGCACAAAATTTTCACCTGCCGTAATGCTTTTAAGACAATTTCGTGACAAGTATCTTCTTACCAATTCACCAGGTCGGTTCTTTGTTGAATATTATTATAAAACTTCGCCGCCCATAGCATATTTTATTGCCAAAAACACAATCTTAAAAAAAGTAGTGCAAGTCGCTTTAATTCCTGCTGTAATTGTAGCTTATTTATTAATGAATCCTTTAATAAGTATTTTGCTGCTTATGTGTATAATGTTTATCTATAGCATGTATCACAAAAGAAAAGGTCTAACAGGTTAGCTATCTTTTAGCATGCTAATCGAGCGCATAGTATGCTGAAAAAGCTGCCGTCCGGCAGCTTTTTCAGCATACATAAATCCGCTATTATCTGAGACTTACTCCGTTTTAAACCGTCTTAACCTTATTCCTGGTCCTGCTGGTCCTGTTTTTTGCCCATGTGGATTTTGTCCACAATATCCGGGACCATATTCATGATTTTTTCCAGGGAACCTTTCCCTGCCAGGGAGACAAGCTCGACTTCATCATTTTTAATCACCAGCACTGCGTTGGGGGAAATGCGGCATCCTACACCGCCGCCGCCGCCGGTGCCGTCGTTTCCTTTACTGTCTTTGCCCGAGCCTTCTCCGCCGCCAACACCGAAGCTTACTGTAATAATGGGTATCAGGGTAATACCGCCCACCTGAATGGGGTCGCCGACTACTGTCTCCGTCCGCAAAAATTTGTCCAGCTTTTCAAAAAGAGTGTTGAAGATACTTCCTGCTTCGTTCATGAAAAACAGCCTCCTTAATATATTTTCATTTATTTTCATTACATATTACCCCAAATTACCGGTTCTGGTAGCTAACCTTAGGTCGCGCCGGCGCACGTCTCCTTTTGGCAGCCCAAAGGTTCTTCCAGAAATTTCTTGTTTCTCTGGCCAGAAAAAAACGTATCATCCTGTAGAGGATTAAGCATACTGTTACCTCTCCGGAGATTGTGACTGCCACATCAGCATATTCTTCCTCCCAGACAGGCTCCAGGTCTACCTTCACTCTTTGTTGGGGAAGCGAAGTCTTTAGAAACCAGTTTAAAGCAGCGAGGTAGCCATTGTAGTGAGGCTCGTCAAAACCCAGTTTCCCGCGGATTTCCAGATATTTCGGTCCGATCATTTTCAATATGTCCCTGGAAAAGGTCAGAATACTTTTTAAAAGATCTACGTCTCTAAAGGTCCCGAGAGGCGGTCCGGAAGATTTCTTTTTCTTATGGTTTTCCTTTTTTTTCTTCTTTTCTTTCCCGGACTTTCCCGGGTGAAACTTCAAGGGGATTCCCAGGATGGTCAGGGAGAGTAAAAAATGTGTTTTTCCATAATGAACCGTTAAGGACAGCAGGGGGGGCCTCCGAATAAGGGCGGTAAAAAAGAGTGTTTCACGGTATCCGCCCTTGATTGTATAGCGAATAGGTGTAAAGAACAGGATGCCTAGAAAGAGCCCCAATGCAGCCAAAGCCAGGAAAAAAATGTTGACGAACAATTCCATGTTGCTGCCTCCTTAGCACTTTGACAAAAACGCTTACCCGAAGATAATCCTGGAAATAAGGGGGTTTCTTTTTCTAAAGGAGACGCGGGCGCTTTTACCCCAGCGGTGTAAGCTCCTGTTTAACAAACCGGAGCCGGGCAAATAACTGCAAAAGCTGAGCGAATTTTTTAGAGTTGTCAGCTGAAGACCCACAACAACCATGGCGGGACTTTTCACCTCGTTTTGGAGCTTTTTCTCCGCGGAAGAGGGAAAATGTTCTGCTAAAGCTTTTTCTCTGCAGGCAGCCAGGGCATGTGAGGGAACCTCAGCCATGTTAAACTGTTTTTTCAGGTCCCATTCCAAAATTTTCAGCTGGTTGAGTTCCCTGCGGCAATCCCGGCAGGTTTGTAAGTGTTCTTCCAGCAATATTATCTCCAGGGGGGGCAGTTCCTCGTCCATGTAAAGGGGAAGATAATCATGAAAAGAGCAAGACAAAAATTACACCTCCAAAAGATCGTATTCTTCCATTTTTTTTCTTAAAATATTTCTCGCCCGGAAGAGACTGTTTTTTACTGTTCCCAGGGGTTGCTCCAGAGTTCGGGCTATTTCGTCATAGCTCATCTCCTCCAAATAACGCAAGACCAGGACAGTGCGATAATGGGGAGGAAGTTGTTTTAACAGTGTATCAATGACTTCTCTGGTCGTTCCACAAAGAGCGGTTTCCTCGGTATTTTCTTTGCCGGGCAGTGTCTCCGACAGGCTGTAAGCCTCTTCGCTATCTGCTTCCAGAGAAAGTTGCGGTTCTTTGCGGAAATCCCTGCGGTAGTTTAGGAATGTGTTTAAGGCAATTTTTTTTAACCAGGGCAGGAACGGCCTGCTTTCATCAAAGCGGTGCAGAGAGCGAAATATTTTAATATATATTTCCTGCATGATATCCAGAGCTTCCTCCTTGTCACGGGTTAAACCGTAGCAGAGCTGATACAGGTAATTTTCATACCTGCTCAGCAGGTCGTTAAAAGCCTCTCTTTCATTATTCTTACACTGCCGGATTAATTTTATGATTATATCCAACCGGATAACTCCCTTTCAACTGCCCTGTTAGATACTACACGAAAAAAAGAAAATAGTTGCAGACCATTTCTTAACTCCCTGAAGAAATTCCTTCCTTCCTTCCTTCCTTCCTTCCTTCCTTCCTTCCTTCCTTCCTTCCTTCCT
>JAENYV010000001.1:428165-581376 GCA_016841605.1 Dethiobacter alkaliphilus
CCTTCCTTCCTTCCTTCCTTCCTTCCTTCCTTCCTTCCTTCCTTCCTTCCTTCCTTCCTGCTTAAATATGAACTTGATGATCTTCCCTTCAATTAAAAACCAGAAAACCAAACGGCCCTTTTTTCGTCTTTTTCCTTAGGAGGTGTTTCCTGGTGAATAATAAAGAATTTTCTCCAAAGGCCAGGCTTTTTATGACAGTTTTTTTATTTCTCTGCCTGGTAGCCGGTTTTTTATTAGCCGGAAAATTTGAGAGGGAGATCGGGACTCTGGAAGAGCTCCGATTCTGGGAAAAATTTCTTACGGAGAGGGGAGATTCTCTCCGGGAAAGCCCTTCTCCCGTGGAGAAAATTCCGGAAGAGGAGCGGACTGTTTCTGATCTGATTCTTTTGGGGGCGCGGCGGGAAGTAAAAAACGGTACCCGCTACGATGCTTCATATGAAGCCATTAGTTTTCCCGGAGGAGATGTTTCCCCTGACCGTGGTGCCTGCACCGACGTTGTGGTCAGGGCTTTCCGTAATGCCGGTTTCGACCTGCAGCAATTAATTCACGAGGATATGACGGAAAATTTTTATCTTTACCCGCAAAAATGGGGGTTAAACGCTCCGGATGCAAATATCGATCACCGGCGTGTTCCCAACCAGATATGTTTTTTTAAGCGTTACGGAACCTCGCTGCCTCTTGAAGTGGATGAAGCACTGGAAGATTGGCAGCGGGGTGATGTGGTTTACTGGCGTTTTCCAAACGGGCGGGATCATTGCGGTATTATCAGTGACCGGACGGGAAGGGACGGTAGGCCGCTGGTTATCCATAATGCCGGGAGCGCCCGGGAGGAGGATTGCCTTTTAAAGTGGGAGATCGTTGGGCATTTCCGCTTTACAGGGAATGAAATGAATCAAGAAGAGCAGGCAGCGCTCCCTGACGGGTTTGTCCGATGCAGTTAGGGGCTACAAAACCTTTTATTTGCGCTGTCTGTCGATTAGGAAAATAAGCGGGTTTTTTGAGAGTATTGTGATATAATAATACATCAATGAAAAAAAGATTGAACTATATATATTGCATATTGGGACAAGGGAAAATTTTTATAATGAATTAAAACGACGGATATAACTAACAAAGGAACAACCTTTCTATATAGGAACGACTGGCTGTTTGTTACTACGGAAAGTTGAATTAAGAAGTTTTGCAAAGGTGATTTCGCTTGAAGAAACTTAAATTATTGAAAAGAGTGCGTATTAACAGAGCTTTGGAAAGTATATTTGATTATCCGCTTACAGTTATTGAAACCCCGATGGGTTATGGAAAAACTACGGCAGCCAAAGAATTTCTGGCAGCAGGATCCGGACCGGTTATGTGGCTTTCTTTTCTTAACTCCAATGATACGGTCTCTTTTTTTTGGGATGGACTGACAAATGAGATCGGAAAGAACGATGAACAAGCCGGGATGAAACTAAAAAGACTCGGTTTTCCCTCAGATGCGCCCCGAATTAAATATATTTTGTCCGTTTTAAACGGTCTGGACTTTGAAAAAAATACAGTGCTGGTAATTGATGATTTTCACCTGGTAAAAGAGACACAAATCAGCGAGCTGATTTGCCAAATTGTTAAAGAAGAGCTTGCCTTCCTCCATATGGTAATAATCACCAGAGATACTTCAAATCTGGATTTATCCGAGCTGATCGCCAAAGGATTCTGCAATATAATATCTCAAGAGGTTCTAAGGTTTACAAACGATGAAATATGGGATTATTGTGAAATGGCAGGTTACAAGCTTTCTGAGGAAAATTTTGCAAAATATGTGAATACACCGGCGGCTGGATTTCACTTATTTATCTTATTTTGCTCGGGCTGGATAAAGGCATTCCGGTGGGCAGAAACAGTATTATTGATGAATTGATTGATAAAGTTATTTATAATACCTATGACCAGCGCATCCGGCAGTTTTTATTAAAGATTGCAGTATTGGACAGTTTTACAGCGGAGCAGGCTTTATTTGTTACACAGGAAAACAAGGCCAACGAATTTTTAAAAAAGCTTTGCAGGCAAAACGCCTTTATCAAATATGATGAGGTATTGGAATTTTATAAAATACATAATGTATTGCTCGATTTTATAAGAGTTAAACAGCAGGGGTATTCAGAGCTTACGATGCTTTATAAACGGGCAGGTGACTGGTATGTTAAAAAGGAAGAGTATATCTCAGCTTATGAATATTTTTACCGTGCGGGAGAAACGGAATATATCCTCTCCCTGTTAAACAGTGTAGGTACAGTGACAAACGGCCATGCGCAATTTTATGGTTCCTTTAAATTGTTCGAAAGTGTATCTCGCGAGTTGCTTTTTAAGTATCCTATTGCCTATTTGCAATATATCAGTCTTCTTTTATTGAGCGGAAACGCAAAGGCGGCAGAGAACGGGGCCAAAAGGCTAAATGAACTCGAGAAATATTATGAAAATGCGGAAAATATCTATCCGAACTTAAAAAAATATATGCTTGCGGAAATCTGTATTATTCGGATTTTTGCTGTATTTAACGATGCTGAGAAGATGATCGAATGCAGTAATAAGGCCTTAGATTTAATTGAAGGAGGGCAATCCTGCCTGATTAAGAGGAACAGCCCGTTTACTTTTGGTTCCCCGCATTTTCTATATTCCTATTTTAAACAACCTGGTTTTTTAAAACAGACTGTCAAAACTGTGGCAGCCGGTTTTCCGTCCTTCGCATTATGTTCTGACGGATGTGGTACAGGCTGTGAATACGTTGTCCTTGCCGAATATGCCCTGGAAACAGGTGACAGGAAATCGGTTGAGCTCAATGCCTTTAAGGCTAAATACAAGGCAAAAACTAAGGAACAGACGGGTATTGTCATATGTGCTGTTTTTACTCTGATCCGGTTATACATATTAGAGGGAAAAACATCTGAGGGACTGGCGCTTCTCCGTGAGCTCCGGGAGGATGTTGCAAAGGAAAACGACGCCATTTACAACACTACGCTTGATTTATGCGAAGGTTATATATACGGCTGTCTGGGGCAGCTTTCTAATATCCCGCTGTGGCTGCAAACAGGGGAAATGTCTCCTGCCAGCTTTCTCTATCAGGGAATGGCGTTTAATTATATCGTTTACGGTAAAGCAGTGCTTCTTTCCAAAAATTATATTGAACTTGAAATGCTGACCGAAATTTTTCCACAATATTTTTCAATATTAGGAAATCGTTTGGGATTTCTCCATAATCAAATCCTGAATGCAGCGGCTAAATTTCGGCTGTATGGTTCGGCTGAGGGCTGCGCGGCTATGTACAAGGCTTTGGAAATGGGACAGGAGGATGATATTATTCTGCCTTTCGCCGAGTATTCGCCTGACATTATTGAAATGGTGCGGCATATTGCCGGCAGAAACACGGAGGATAAATATATAAAAGCCGTGTACAGGTGCTGTCGGCAATATCTGTCTAACCTGAAAAAATTGCCTGGGAGTATGGTTTCACTTTCCCCAAGAGAGAAAGAGGTTTTGATACTGACCTCAGAAGGCTTAAAAAGGCATGAAATTGCCCAAAGGCTTATGATTTCAGACAGCACAGTAAAGACCCATTTGGAAAACATATATAGGAAGCTGAAGGTCAGAGGCAAAACGGAGGCGATAAAAAAGGTAGCATTATTGAAAATTGTTTAGAAAAATCCGCCGTTTGGCCGATATATAACTAAAAAAAAATCTTTTATTCTTATAAAGGTAAAGGATTTTTTTCTTAATTAAATTAAAAAAAATAATTTGAAATGGAGAATGGTGATGAAGAAACAAAATTTCAAAACAATATCTGCCATGATGTTTGTCGTCTTTATACTGCAGTTAATACTTCCACATACTGTTTCCACATACTCAGAGACACCTGTGGCCGCCAGTTTCAGCGAGGACGAGGCGTGCTTTGATGAAAGCGACAGTGATGTTTCAAACGGTACGGCCGGCAACTTTATCACAGTTAGCGATATGGTATACATGGTCGACATGGAGGGGGACGCTGCCCAAGACGCGGCGGGGGACGAAAATATGGCGGAAACGCAGTTTTCGGTAACTTACGGGAGTGAGGCCGTCAGTTCCGTATCCGCATATCAGGAGCTGATTTCGGCCGTTGCGGCCGCTTCGGATGGCGATATCATTGACATTGCCGCCGATATTGTGGTTGAGGCTGAGGTATCTGTTTCAAAAAGCCTAATGATTAACGGCAACGGTCATAACATTTCTGTGCCGGTTCCCGGTTTTGCCGATTCGGGAGTTTTCAATACAGATCCCTCGAATTTCTGCGTGTTTAACATTGCGTCGGGGACGGTTACGATCAAGGATGCCACAATCAAAGGCGGCGCCAAATCCGGCCGGGGATCAGGTATCTCTGTAACCAGCGGCGCTACACTATATCTGGATACCGTCACTGTCAGCAATTCCGGAAAATTGGGCTGCTCCGGTGGCGGCATAGTCAACAGCGGCACGGCGTATCTCAACAACTGCAACATTATCCGGAACGGTGCTTCATACGGGGGCGGATTTTTAAATTTAAGTTCCGGAAAGATGTTCGTTGAAAACTGCTCATTCAGTGAAAACCGCAGCCTGAGCGGCGGCGGTGGCGCCGGGGAAAACCAGGGGTATTTGTACATCAACAATTCCACGTTTTCCAACAATAAGAGCACCGAGCTGGGCGGAGCCATCAACAACTACCGCGGAACAGGCTATATACTTAACAGCACTTTTACGGGCAACGTGAGTATTCATAGCTCTTACGCCGCCGGCGCTCTGCGATGCAGTGGTAACTTATATCTTATTAATGATATTTTTGCTTATAATTACGGCTCCGCAAACGGAAGTTCATACAGCCTGAACGATTTCAACACAAGTTTTTGGAGCGGGGTAACGGCCTACGGCTGCATCTTCCACGGGAGCGTATATTCAGGCGGCGGGGCAAATAATACACAATACAGCGGCAATGCGGACGGCTCGGATGATGCCCTCTTTACCGGCGGCTCCACATCCCCGGTGCTGGCTGCGGACGGTTCCTTAGTCAGTACTGCGACTGTTTATCAGCCGTACCTTGCCAAGGTCGCCGGATCTCTTACGACCTCAGTGCCGCTGAAGTCCGGGAGCAATGCGCTCAGCGCGGGAATTACGACCGCATTTACCAACGGAAACGGAACTCCGGTTATCGGGTATAAATCGGGTGAAACCTGGACTGAGCTGACCGGCAGCAATCCGGAAAACTATCAGGTAACGGCCGACCAAAACGGCAGTGCAAGATCAGGCTCGGCCCCCGCGATAGGCGCGGTGGAATCGACAGTTGATACTTTATATATGGTCAAAGTCAATGCGGCCGCACACGGTACCGTTAGCGGCGGCTCTATCTATGGCGATACTTATTCCTCCGGTGTTTCGATCACGCTCACGGCCATCCCGGAGAGCGGATATAAGTTCTCCGAATGGCAGGATGCCTCGACTTCAACTAGAATTTCCGGCGAGAACCCTTATATTTTCGAGGTTACGTCAGATATAACGTTGGTGCCGGTTTTCACGGCGCTGGGAGCGGGTGAGTACACCATTACATATGTCGGTAACGGGAATACGTCCGGTGTGGTGCCGGATTGCTCCGGGACGACATACACTGCCCCTGCGACGATCGCCGGCAATACCGGCAATCTCGCCAAAGTGGGATATGTTTTTGACGGGTGGAATACCCGTGAGAACGGTTCCGGGACATCATATTCTGCCGGAGATTCATATTCTGCCGGCGAAAATATGACCCTGTACGCCCAATGGACGGAAACCACGGCCGCACCCACAGCTTCCGATGTGCAAATCAGCGGTACACCCCAAATGGGTGAAACGCTGACCGGAAGCTATACATATAATGATCCGAACGGCGGCGGAGAGGGAACAAGCACCTTCAAGTGGTATCGCGCCGACGATTCAAGCGGAACAAACAAAACGGAAATCAGCGGGGCAACCGCAATCACATATGTATCGCAGCCGGAGGATATCGGAAAATATATCAGCTTTGAGGTAACACCTGTTGCGGAGTCGGGGGGCGTCCAGGGAGCCGCGGCGGAAAGTGCCGCCGTAGGACCGGTTGAAAAGAGCGCGCAGGAGGCCGTTAGCTATGATAATGTGACAAAGACATACGGCGACGCAGACTTTATCCATACTGCAGCGGGCGGCAGCGGCACCGGGACATTCAGCTATGAATCAAGCGACCCTTCGGTGGCAACGATAGACGCGTCAAACGGCAGCGTTACCATTAAGAAGGCGGGAACATCAACATTGACAGCAACCAAAGCCGGGGACAGCGAATATCTTCCTGCAAGTCAGGAATGCACATTGACCGTCAATCAAGCGGAACTGACTGCAACAGTCGGAGATTATAACAAAATCTACGGGGAGGAAAACCCCAGCTTTACGGTTACGGTAACAGGGTTTGTAAGCGGTGAAACCGATCAGACGGCTCTGGACTACATCACTCCCATAGCGAGCAGCACGGCGACGGCGGGAACCGGCGCCGGAACAGCGGAGATCACTATCAGCGGCGGCAGTGCGGCGAACTATACATTTGATTTAACTGACACGGGAACACTGACCATCAATAAAAAAGATCTGACTGCAACTGCAGCGGCTGACGATAAAACTTATGACGGCGGCACCGCGGCAACGGGAACGATCAGCCTGGAAGGGATATACGGCACAGACGACGTTTCGGCGGAGGGAAGCTTTGCGTTTGGCGACGCGAACGTGGGTGCGGATAAAACAGTCAATGTGACGGGCATCACACTGAAGGGAGCGAAGGCGGGCAACTATACCGCGAATGACACAGCGACCACAACCGCAAAAATAAGCATAAAGGCGGCAACCGTTATCCCCGACAGCAGTTTAGGCAAGATTTACTCAAGTTCAGACCCAACCTTAACCTATACTGTCAGCGATTTGGTATACGGCGATTCCCTGACGGGCGCGCTCTCAAGGGAACCGGGGGAAGATGCGGGAAGTTACGCGATCGTGATCGGCAGCCTTTCAAACATAAACTATCAGCTTACACTGTCACCGGAGAGCTTTACAATCACCCCGAAAGAACTGACCGTGGTAGGGATAAGCGTCAGCAAAACCTATGACGGAACGGCCGATGCGACACAGTATGTTTCCGGCGCGGCGCTGTCCGGCATCGTAAACAATGATGATGTGTCCCTTGACGCGGCAAACATGACGGCTGTGTTTGACAATAAGGATATCGGGGCAAATAAAACTGTCACTATCTCCGGATACGCCCTGACGGGAACTAAGGCGGGCAACTACACAGTGAAACAACCGACAGGAATTACAGGCATTATTACAAGTGAAACGGCTGATGATGTCACCGTTCAAACCACAACCAGCTATGACGGAAGCTGGACGAAGGAGGATGTAACGGTAACACTATCCGGAGAGGCGTCGTCCGGCATTCAGAAATATCAATATTCGGTTGATAACGGGGTGAATTGGGTTGATATTGACGGCAGCAGCCGGACATTCAATCAGACCATTGACGCGGATGTTATATTTAGAGCAATTAATAACGGCGGCATTGCAAGCAATCCAAGCGCAGTTGTTACACTAAAGGTTGATAAAACTAAGCCGGTAATTGAGAATATTACGGGCAATCCAACAGAGCCGGTCAATAGCGAACAGGTGATTGCTTTTGCGGTATATGATGTCAACAGCGGTGTGGATACGCAAAACATAATTGTCAAAAAGGGTGAAACAATCCTTGAAGTGATGACTGAAACCGAAGGAATATACAGCTTTACCACGCAAGGCAACGGCGAATATCAGATTACTGTTTCCGACAGTACAGGGAATGTTTCCGAAAAGGCTGTTAATGTAATTGAACTGGATTTTGATAAGCCGCTGATTTCAACGCTGTCTCCCGCAAATAACGAACTAAATACGGAGGCCGACTCCCTTACCGTTGCATTCAATGAAGATATAAAAAAGGCAAAGCCGGGCGTGAACGGTGACATTGTTGTTTATCACGCGGACGGAACGGTATTTGAAAGGGTGGATATCCAAAACCACCGTATTAAAATATCCGGTCAGCAAATGAAAATATACTTTACAAAGCCTTTTGAAAAGAACCAAAGCTATTATGTCAATATCGTCAAAGATATCGTCTGTGATTTAGCCGGCAATTCTTTTGACGGTATCGCCGATAAGACAACATGGGCATTCAAAACAAAGGGAGAAATTACCATCAACCGATTGCTGGGAATATACCTTGTCGTGCATGGCGAACAGTATCCTGCGGTTGTCGACAACTGGGACGATACAAAGTTCAGCACAATCGCGGAGCCGAATACCGACGGCACGGTGGAGGCAGTAATCTCACCCGTATTGCTTGACAGCGGAGCGGACGTTGTTATCTCTACGGAGGATGACGGCGTGACAATTACCGGCAGCAGAATCCATATCACCGACACCGCAAAGAAAAAGGCAACATTTCATATTCAGATTAAAAATGCCGACGGCACAATGGACAGTATGATTTATACGCTGATTATTAACAAGGGATCGATGGAAACCAAGGTGGAAAACACAAATATTACGGCTGAATCTTCCGACTTAACCGGCGCGCTGGACGTTTCATCCCATATTACTAACGGAAAACAGCTTCAATTGCTTTTGGATGTGGCAGATAATGAAAGTACATTAACAGATACGCAAAAATCCGAAATTAAAAGTGTTCTGGGTGACCAGACGATTGCCCTGTATATTGATATTACCCTCATGCTGAATAATATAACGGACAATACGTCGGATGAGGTTCATAATACGCAAAATCCCATAACAATCAGGATTTTACTACCGGAAAGCATGCGCGGCGGAAGCGATTACAAGGTTATCCGTTCGCACAACGGCGTTATAGAAATTATTGAGGCGAAGTTGGACGGCAATTATATCGTGTTTGAAACCGACCGTTTCAGCCAGTATGCGATAGCCTATACTGAACCGAAGAAAAAACACTCAAGCAGTAGCTCAAGCAGTTCAAGTATTGCAATTGTTATACCTACGGATGAGCACACCCCGTATATAAACGGCTATTCGGACGGCACGTTCAGGCCCGACAGCATCATATCCCGCGCGGAGGCAGCGGCAATACTCTCCAGACTTTCGGAAAGCTTCAACGAAGATCAGTATTACGCAAACGGTTTCTCGGATGTTAATCCTCATGTTTGGTACGCAAATTATGTCGGCTTCGGCAGCCAAAACGGAATGATCAAAGGCTATGAGGATGGAAGCTTTTTGCCGGACGGGCAAATAACGAGAGCGGAATTCGCGGCGCTGATTGTTCGGTTTAAAGCTTTGTCCGCTTCAGCCGGTTATGACAAAATATTTTCGGATATATCCGGCCATTGGGCGGAAGCAAATATTATGAAGCTGTACGCACAGGGCTGGATAACCGGTTATGCGGATAAGACATTTAAGCCGGACGAACCCATCACTAGGGCGGAGGCAGTAAAAATCATCAATGCCGCCATCGGCAGGACGCCAAGTAAGGAGAAGGTGGACGCGTCCATTGGCAATTACAAAAATCCGTTCAGTGATGTTGTGAATAGGCACTGGGCATATTATGAAATATTAGAGGCGGCAGTTGTCCATATAGTAACCGATTTCCATTGATGTCTACCGCGTCTGCAGGATATGAAACTGTTATAACTATCATGCTACTAATAATGTTTACGCCATTTTGGGGAGTTTACACAAAGTTTAAATCAGATTTCAAAGATAATCAAAAACGTTGATTTATGATCTGGAGCTAAACCTCCGTCATTAAAGAAAAGAAATGAGACAAAACATTTTTGCAATGAGGCCCTGGGAAGAGTGTTCTTCCTAGGGTTTTTATTTTTTATGAATGTTCTACCCTACCCTCAAAACCCAAGTTCCGAAAAAGGAACAAAAGTATTACTTAGCTAGCGGCTTACTTTTTACCAGACGGGATTCCCAGGTACAGGTTTCATTGTCAAATTAAACGATATAATTTATAATTTACGAAATTCGGTCAGTTACGATCTTAAACCTTACCAACAAATCGGGCGGGATTAATGCGGTATTTATAAAACCTTTTATTTGCACTGTCTGTCAATTAATAAAAAAATAAGAGGAGCGGATTATCCTTCTCAAAATGTCGAACCAGAGAGGTCAGGAGGGGAATTTAAGGCTATGGTAAAAAATACGGCAGTTACCTTTGGAACGGCTTTGCAAGAAACGATTTTTTTGGAGAGACCCAACCGTTTTCTTATCCGGTGTGTATTAAATCGCCATACTGATGAGAATGTTTCCGGCTTTTCCGGATCAGGAGGCGAATTTGTGGAAGCACATCTGCCTGATCCGGGTCGGCTTAAGGAACTTCTTATTCCCGGGCGGCGAGTATGGCTTCGGCCTGCCAACAATCCCCACAGAAAAACAAGGTGGTCTGCAGTCCTGTGCGAGAAGCCTGAGGGATCAGGTCTTGTTTCCCTTGATTCAACTCTGCCCAACCGGCTTATTGCCAGGGCCTTAAATGATGGCACTCTGGAAGAATTTAAGGGGTGGTCGCTGGTTTCTTCCGAGTATAAAATGGGGCGCTCCCGATGGGATTTTTTACTGTCGGAGTCTTCCGGTGCCGGGTCCCGTTTAGTGATTGAAGTAAAAAGTGTAACGCTTGTGAAAGGCGAGGTGGGGCTCTTTCCGGATGCGATTACGGCAAGGGGAACCAAGCACCTGCATGAACTTGCTCAGCTCGCTCAAAGACCCGGCTGGAAAGCTTCTGTTCTTTTTGTTCTACAAAGAGATGATGCTATGCGTATTGAGGCAGCCCGGTCTATTGATCCCCTTTTTGCCGATACGCTGGCGAAGGCCAAAGCCGCGGGCGTTAGTGTATTTGGCCGGAGATGTAAAATTACCCTTAAGAATGTCGTGCTGGGGGACAGGATCCCAGCGGGATAAAGACTTTAAGGAGAGTCAATTTGATAAGATCGTTGGAGAGTGAATTCTTAGGACAATAGAATAATGTCTATCACTACTGCAAAAATAGTAATTAGCGGTGCCATAGAGACGGTTTGGCGGTTGTTTGGGTGAAATGCCGGACCGGTGCTCCGGTTTCCTGCCTGCAAGTCCTGCGGCTCTTCTTAGCCCTTCGTTTAACTGTCCGGCTCGCTGTCCTATTACAAAATGGAGGGCAAGGTATTCTATTGACATGTCGGACTGAATAAAGTATCATATTTGTATTGAGGTGATAGCTCAATGAATATTAAAGACGATATCAGGTCTATCTCTTATATTAAAGCCAATGCAGCTGAAATTTTGGCGCAAGTGAACGAGACTCACCGACCTGTCTATGTTACACAAAACGGAGAGGCTAAGGCGGTTTTGTTGGATACTGACTCCTTTGAAAAAATGAAAAAGGCTTTCGGTTTATTAAAACTTCTAGCTCAAGGGGAACGTGATGCTGCCGACGGGAAAGCTTTGTCACAGGAAGAATTTTTTTTATCCGTAGAGCGTGATTTGGCAACAAGGGACCATGACTAAGGGGATATATCAGGTCTTCTGGACACAGACTGCCCAGCAGGATTTACGAAAAATAATTGAATACATCGCCGCTGACAGCAAGATTCAAGCAAAAAAAGTCTATCTCGCTATTAAGCAAAAAGCTGTCAACTTGCGGGAAATGCCCCTACGAGGAAGGATAGTCCCGGAGTTGAGGTATTACAGTGTTTTAACCTACAGGGAATTAATTAGCCCGCCCTGGCGAATTATTTATAAAGTTGAAAAAGAGACGGTATGGGTGCTGGCAATTATTGATGGACGAAGAAATGTTGAGGATATATTGCTGGAGAGGTTCTTGAGCTAGAGATTATCCCGGAATTCCTTCTCTGTTATCTTTAATTGCTTATGGAGAATACGATTCCAGATATTTGATGGTATTTCTTTATGGGTGGCATGACTTATTTTTGTTTGAAGCACGTTTCCATTTGCCAATACTTTTTCATAATACCAATGATCTGTATTGCGAATTAGAACCCAACCATTTTTTTCACAATACCTTTTTAGATCCTTGAATTTTGGAGGCAATCTTATAACTCCAGTAAATCCCGAATTTCTTTATCTGTTTCGCATAAAAGAACTCTGAGTATATAGGGGAAATGAGCACGTCGGTTGGGTGCGTGCAAGAATAATTGAGATCGTTGAATATAATCCTGAGAATAATATTTTAAGTCGGCAATCAATTCTTGAATAGCATCTTCCAAGGAACCTCCATTTACAAATATTTCAAGATGGTCAAGAGCTAAAGTCACCGATTTATCATCTTCCAAGATTACTTCCGGTTTTAAAGAGAAATGAGACAAAAGCATTTTTTGTAAATCAACTCTAAGAAGCAGAACTTCCTCCGCCTTTTTTCTTTTGATAATGGCAGGTTTAAAGGAATTGAATACTTGATCATAGAGTGAAGATAATCCTTTGCGTGCATCTGTAAAATTATGCTCAGGCAACATGGACATCATCCCTTCACCTCCTTATAATATCATAATATGCACAATCTGTACAGATATTACATGCATATTTCTCTTCATTGGCCTAAAAATATGTAAACCGTTTACTTTTGGTTCTCCGCATTTTCTATATTCCTATTTTAAACAACCTGGTCTTAAAACAGACTGTCAAAACTGTGGCAGACGGTTTTCCATTCTTCGCATTATGTTCTGTCGGATGTAGTACAGGCCAAGAAAGGACGATAATCGAAGTATTATATCCTTATATCCTTTACGGTAACATAAAATTTATCTTTTACTACTTGGCAAATCTTCAAAGTTGTAGTATAATAGCTTATCTTTTATCAATCGGATAATGACATGATATCTAAACGGCAATGAAGCCTTGGGAAGATTCTTCTTCCCGGGGCTTTTTGGATTATAGAATTAGGACGTTATTAAGGCAATGAAGCCTTCGGGAGGCTCTCCTCCCGGGGGCTTTTTCGATCTTTTTATTACGCACGTGTCCATTTTAATGAAGGCAATGAAGCCTTGGGAAGATCTTTCTTCCCGGGGCTTTTTTTACTTAAGGCAAGGGAGCCATTGTACCGTTGTTTTTTCCGGTGTAATGGCTTTTTTTACAAATAAAAAAGGAGGGAACGGTTTTGAGACAAATTGCGATTTATGGAAAAGGTGGTATCGGCAAGTCTACGACGACCCAGAACACGGTTGCCGCACTGGTAGAGATGGGCAGAAGAGTTATGGTCGTGGGGTGCGATCCCAAAGCGGATTCAACCCGGCTGCTCCTGGGGGGATTAAATCAGAAAACCGTTCTGGATACCCTCAGGGATGAGGGTGAGGATATTGATCTGGCTGATGTTCTGAAAAACGGCTATGGTAACACACGGTGCGTGGAATCAGGCGGTCCCGAGCCGGGCGTGGGGTGCGCGGGGCGGGGGATTATTACCTCCATTAACCTTCTGGAGAGTTTGAATGCCTATGAGGGGATGGATTATATCTTTTATGATGTTCTGGGTGACGTTGTTTGCGGGGGGTTTGCCATGCCCATCCGGGAAGGGAAGGCCCGGGAGATATATATCGTGGCTTCCGGAGAAATGATGGCTCTATATGCCGCGAACAACATCTCCAAGGGTGTCGAGAGGTATGCCAAAACGGGCGGAGTGCGCCTGGGGGGCATTATCTGCAACAGCCGGAATGTTGATAATGAACTGGAGCTGTTGACGGCTTTTGCAGAAGAGCTGGGGACGCAGCTCATCCACTTTGTCCCCAGGGACAACATGGTGCAGCGGGCGGAGATCAACCGTAAGACAGTAATCGCTTACGAGCCGGAGCATGCGCAGGCGGATGAATACCGTACTCTGGCCGGGAATATCGACAGTAATGAAATGTTTGTCATCCCCAAACCCATGACCCAGGAAAGACTGGAGGAATTGCTGATGAAACATGGGGTTTTGGGTTAACAATTGAAAGGGTGTGTTCGTAAATGTTAATGATCAAGGCCATTATCAGGCCGGAGAAAACCGGTCAACTTTTGAAGGAGCTGAACGATGCCGGTTTTCCGGCGGCAACCAAACTGGAAGTTGTCGGCCGGGGAAAACAAAGGGGTGTCATGATTGGAGAAGTAATTTACGATGAGATTCCCAAAGAGATGCTTATCATGGTGGTGGAAGACGGGGATAAGGACGATGTGGTGGGGATTCTCCTCAAGTATGCCAAAACGGGTGAAACAGGGCATTATGGAGACGGGAAAATATTCGTTACCCCGGTGGAAGAAGTCTATACCATCAGCACCGGGACCAGGGACTTTTAGGGGGTATGCTCAGGATGAAAGAGATCATCGCCATTGTGCGCATGAATAAAAGCGGCCAAACCCGGGACGCGCTGGCTGAGGCGGGCTTCAGCAGTTTGACTGCTGTGAAGGTGATGGGCAGAGGAAGATCCCTTAAACATGTCAACATGATCGATAAAGTGGACGAGGGGACCCGGGAGATGCTCCTGATGAGTATGCTCCAGGGGGGGAGGCTGATTCCCAAAAGGATGCTCATGCTGGTCGTACCCGATCATGAGGTCACCAGAGCGGTGGAGACGATCATCTCCGTGAACCGGGAAGGGCACGCGGGTGACGGCAAAATTTTTGTCCTGCCCATGCTGGATGCGATGCGGGTGCGGACGGGTGAGAGCGGGGAAGCAGCTATTTTATAAATAAGGAGGCGAAAAGATTATGGGTCTTCGTGAACAGGATATTGATTCCATTCTGGATGTTTACCCGGCTAAGGTGAAGAGAAACCGGAAAAAACACATTCTTCTCAGGGATACAGCACTGGAGACGCAGGAGATCGAGGCCAATGCCCGGACTATCCCCGGGATTATTAGCAACCGGGGGTGCGCTTTTGCCGGCTGCAAAGGGGTTGTTCTCGGTCCGTTAAAAGATTTTGTGCATATTGTCCACGGCCCTATCGGCTGTGCTTATTATACCTGGGGGACGCGGCGCAACAAAGCCCGGATTGAGGACCCTAAACAATATTTTTTGAATTATTGTTTTTCCACCGACATGCAGGAGAGTGATATTGTTTTCGGCGGGGAAAAAAAGTTGGCCGGCATGATCGATGAGGTGGTGGAAACCTTCCACCCCAACGCCATCGCTGTCACAGCTACCTGTCCGGTGGGGCTCATCGGCGACGATATTCAGGCGGTAGCCCGGGAAGCGGAGAAAAGGCACGGCGTTCCTGTTATGGCTTTTAATTGCGAAGGTTACAGGGGTGTCAGCCAGTCTGCCGGTCACCATATTGCCAACAACGGCCTCATGGAACATGTCATAGGAAGGGGTGACCTGGAAGAGCCTCCGACCAGGTTTGCCGTCAACATGCTGGGAGAGTACAACATCGGAGGGGATAGCTGGGAGATTGAGCGTGTGCTCAGGGATATCGGTTACGAAGTGATTGCCGTCATGACAGGCGGGGGCTCTTTTGAAACATTGAAAAATGCCCATGTAGCCAACCTGAACCTGGTCCAGTGCCACCGTTCCATTAATTATATCGCAGATATGCTGGAGAAGAAATACGGGACACCCTGGCTGAAGATTAACTTTATCGGTATCAATAATACCATCCAGTCTCTCCGCAACATGGCCGTTTACTTCGGAGATGCAAAACTGCAGGAGCGAACGGAAGAGGTCATTGCCCGGGAAATGAGCAGGGTGGAACCGGTGCTGGAACAGTACCGCAAAATTTGTCAGGGGAAAACCGCGTTCTGCTTTGTTGGGGGTTCCCGCGGGCACAACTATCAGGGAATTTTTGCCGAACTGGGCGTGGAAACCATTCTGGCCGGCTATGAGTTCGCCCACCGGGACGATTACGAGGGCCGGGCGATCATTCCGCAGATCAAGATTAATGCGGATAACCAAAATATTCCGGAATTAACAGTGGAGCCGGACAAGAAGCGCTTTAGAATGAAAGTTTCTCCGGAAAAAATGGCTGAACTGCAAGAAAAAATCCCCCTGTGTGAATACAAAGGGATGATCGTGGAAATGCAGAGTTCCAGCCTTATTGTTGACGATCTGAACCATTTTGAGACGGAGGCTTTTATCGAGCGGCTTAAACCGGATATTTTCTGTTCAGGAATTAAAGACAAATATGTGGCGCATAAAATGGGCGTCCCTTCCAAACAACTTCATTCCTATGATTACAGCGGCCCTTACTACGGCTTTAAAGGTGCCGTCAAGTTTGCCCAGGATATTACCATGGGTTTTGTCTCACCTACCTGGAATTATATTACCCCGCCCTGGAAAAACAAGCCTCTCCTGAAGGGGGATGTGCAGAAGGAGGAAGTGCAAAATGTTGGACTCTACACCAAAAGAACTTAAGGAGCGGCGCTTTGGCGTTATAAATCCGGCCAAGACCTGTCAACCTCTCGGGGCCATGTACGCTGCGCTGGGGCTGCACCGCTGTCTCCCGCACAGCCACGGTTCCCAGGGCTGCTGTTCCTATCACCGCATGCACCTGACCAGGCATTTTCGGGACCCTATTATGGCTTCCACCAGTTCCTTTACTGAAGGCTCCTCCATTTTCGGCGGTGCCGCAAACCTGAAGACAGCTATCCGCAATGTTTTTGAAATCTATAACCCGGATATTGTGGCTATTCATACGACCTGTCTCTCGGAAACTATCGGTGACGATCTTCCCTCTTTCCTCGGAACGATCGATATCCCGGCAGGTAAGCGGATCATTCATGCCAATACGCCCAGCTATGCGGGTTCGCATATTACGGGTTTTTCCAGTATGACACGGGCCATGGTGGATTACTTCGCGGAGGCCTCCCTCCCGGAGAAAAAAGAACAGGTTAATGTGCTTCCCGGTTTTGTCAATCCCGGGGATATGCGGGAGATCAAAAGGATTGTCCGCACGATGGGACTGGAACCGATTCTTTTCCCGGATACTGCCGGTGTGGTGGATGCTCCCATGACCGGACAGTTTTCCATGTATCCCGAGGGCGGTGCCCGGGTGGAAAAGATTATTGACGCCGGGAATTCCAGGTATACTCTGGCCCTGGGACTCTTTGCTTCCTCCGATCCGGCCATGCTCCTGGAGCGCAAATGCGGGGTAGAGGAAATTCTTCTGAAAACGCCCATCGGCATCAAGGCCACGGACAATTTGCTCATGGCTCTGCGCTTTGGCTTTTTGCGGGAAATTTCTCCGGAACTGGCCGAGGAACGGGGGCAGCTGGTGGATATTATGACTGATACTCATTTCCATTTTCACGGCAAAAAGGTAGCCCTCTTCGGCGATCCCGACATCGTGTCCGCACTGACGGAATTTCTCCTCAGTCTGGGGATGCAGCCTGTGCATGTTCTTACGGGAACGCCGGGTAAGGCTTTTGAAAATGAGGTAGGCACTATGCTGGAGGAGGCAGGGATCAGGGGCAGGGTTAAAGCCGGGGGCGACCTGTTTGAGTTTCACCAGTGGATCAAAAACGAGCCGGTCGATCTGCTGATCGGAAACACCTACGGCAAATATATTGCCAGGGCGGAGGATATCCCCTTTGTCCGTATGGGGTTCCCCAACCTGGACCGGAGTGTGCATTCTTATCTTCCAGTGGTGGGTTATAAGGGGGCCATGCGTATTATTGAAATGGTAAGCAATGCTCTGCTGGACCGGGTGGACCGGGACGCGCTGGACGAGGATTTTGAACTGGTCATGTAGAGCTTATCTGTAAAAAGAGTTTGTAGAAAGGATGTGCTGAGAAATGCGAGCCGGAAAAGAAACAGGGATGCCCATTGCCGAGAGGTTTGAATCTATCGGCAGGAAGGGGAGGCAGAAAAAAACGCTTCGCTGCGGTGCAGACAGCCTGGCCGGCAGTGTGAGCCAGCGCGCCTGTGTCTACTGCGGGGCAAGGGTGGTTTTAAACCCGGTAACCGATGCGGTGCACCTGGTCCACGGTCCCATCGGTTGTGCCGTCTACACCTGGGATATCCGGGGAAGCCTGAGCAGCGACGCGGAACTCTACCGTAGCAGTTTTTCCACTGATTTGAAGGAGCGTGATGTGGTTTTCGGCGGAGAGGAAAAGCTGACCCGGGCTATTGATCAGCTGGTGGAAAAATATCATCCCCCCGTTGTATTTGTCTATTCCACCTGTATAGTGGGGGTGATCGGCGACGACCTGGAGGCAGTCTGCAAGTCTGCCTCCAGGAGGCACGCTATTGAGGTGATCCCGGTGGAGTCGACCGGTTTTTCCGGGAACAAGGCTGATGGTTACCGGGCCGCGTGTGATGTTCTTATGCGCGTCATTGCCTCCGGGCAGAGGGAAAGAGAAGAGGCAGGGGAAAGCGGGAGCTCTTCCCGGGATGAATTGGCCATCAATTACCTGGGGGATTTCAACCTGGCAGGGGAGGCCTGGATCATCCGGGATTATTTCCGGGAAATAGGGATTCCTGTGAATACCGTGTTTACCGGGGATTCCACTTATGAAAGCATACGCGGGGCCGGCCGGGCGCGGCTAAATATCATGCAGTGTGCCGGTTCCATGAATTACCTGGCCGGGAAAATGGAGGAACAGTTCGGTATCCCCTGTTTGCAGGTTTCCTTCGTGGGGCTGACCGATACAGCGGATTCTTTGCGCAGGGTAGCCGCCTTTTTGGGGGATGAAAAGATCTGCTGGCGAGCTGAGGAGCTTATTGCCAGGGAGAGCGAGAAAGTTAAGCCGCTGATCCGGGAGTACCGCCGGAAAATGAAAGGGAAAAAGGCGGCTATCTACGTGGGCGGGGGCTTTAAGGCCATCTCCCTTGTCAGACAGTTCGGGGAGCTGGGTATTGATGTTGTCATGGTCGGGACTCAGACCGGCCGTAAAGAGGAATACGAGACCCTTTTCGACCTGGCCAGTGAGGGGACGGTCATTTTGGATGATGCCAACCCGTCTGAACTGGAAAAATTCATGGTGGAGGAGGGTGCCGACCTCCTGGTAGGGGGTGTGAAGGAGCGTCCCCTGGCTTACAAATTGGGAGTGGCCTTTATCGACCACAACCATGACCGGAAACACCCGTTGAGCGGTTTTACCGGTGCCGTTAATTTTGCCGGGGAAGTTTACACCACTCTTTTCTCTCCGGTCTGGAAATTTACCCGCGGCGGAGAAGTCTGGGAGAACGGGGGATATTCTTATGGAAGAGCAAGCTGTTAGTTACCGCAGTGTCAACGAAAATCCGTGCCATATGTGCATGCCCATCGGTGCGATCCTCCCTTTTAAAGGAGTGGAGCGGTCCATGGTATTGATTCACGGATCCCAGGGCTGCAGCACTTATATGAGGAGACATATCTCCGAGCATTTTAACGAGCCCGTAGATGTGGGTTCGTCTTCCCTGAATGAAAAAGGAACTGTCTACGGGGGAGAGGCCAACCTGAAACAGGGACTGGATAACCTGATCAAGATTTATCATCCGTCGTTAATCGGTGTTCTGACCACCTGCCTGGCAGAGACGATCGGTGAAGATATCGATCGCATCGGGCAGGAGTATCTCAGAGAGAGGAAAATGGATAATTTCCCTCTGGTAACGGTGCCTACCCCCGGATATGGTCACAGCCACAGTGAAGGGTTCTCCCTGGCTGTGAAGCGGATTCTGGCCCGTTTAGCCCGGAAGTCGCCGTCCCATGGCCGCATAAACGTGCTGGTTCCCAACATCAGCCCCGCGGATCTCCGGGAGATCAAACGCCTCCTGGAGATCATGGGGGTCCGGTATACCCTTTTGCCCGACTTTTCGGAGACCTTAGATGCACCCTTTACCAGTCCGTATCATAAGATCCCGTCAGGAGGGACCGGGCTTAATTCCATTCGTGAAATGCCCGGTGCGATTGCTACCCTGCAGATGGGGGTAACCTTGGAGGAGGGGTTCTCCCCGGGAAAATACCTGGAAGAAGAGTATCGTGTTCCCCTTTTCAATCTTCCGCTGCCCATCGGGCTGGAAAACACGGATACATTTATCCGCAGCTTGCAGAAGGTGACAGGCGCACCTGTCCCGGAGATCCTGCTGAAAGAACGGGGGCGGTTGCTGGATGCCATGGTCGATGCCCACAAGTACAATTTTGCCGGGAGATGTATCATCTTCGGCGAACCGGAGCTGGTTTACGCTATGGCCGGGACCTGCCTGGAGAACGGGGTTACCCCTGTGGCGGTGGCTACCGGTGGAAAAGGAGCAAAGCTGAAAACTCTTCTGCAAACACTCCGGGACCGTTATGCTGCCGATGCCCCTGATACCGGCAACGGCAAGGGAGTCGGCCCCGTCTTTCTTCCTGAAGCGGATTTCGACATTATGCGGAGAACCGCACGGGAGAGGGGAGCCAACCTGGCCATCGGTCATTCCGGGGGGAAATACCTGACAGAGAAGGAAGGTATCCCCCTGGTGCGCATGGGCTTTCCCATCCATGACCGGGTCGGGGGACAGCGGATTTTCTCTGCCGGTTATGCCGGAACGACCGTCTTCCTCGACCGGATTACCAATACTCTGCTGGAGAGGAAGCTCTCCGGGTACCGGGAGCGTATTTACCGACAATTTTACAGGGGGAAAAAATATGACTTGGTCTAGAAATCTTAATCAACATCAACATGCTACAGCAGCCGCCGGCATTCACCCGTGTTTCTTTGAGGGAGCGAGCCGCCGTTTTGCCCGTATGCACCTGCCTGTGGCTCCCCGGTGCAATATCCAGTGCAATTACTGCAACCGGCTCTTTGACTGCCTGCATGAGAGCAGGCCGGGTGTAACCAGTACAATTCTTACTCCGGAGGCGGCCCTGCAAAAATTTCTGTTCGTGCGGGAAAAATTGCCCAATTTAAGCGTGGTGGGAATCGCGGGTCCGGGAGATGCCCTGGCGGAATGGGAGAAAACCTCCGCCGCGCTGGCACTGATCAGAAAAGTCGATGCAGACGTTTCCTTCTGTTTATCCACCAACGGGCTGCTGCTGCCCCGTTACAGCGAGGAGATCCTGGAACTCGGGATCAATTATGTTACCGTGACGGTAAACTGTATCAGCCCGGCATCGGGAAGACGCATCTACAAGTATATTCTCTATGAAGGAGAGCGCTACGAAGGGGAAGATGCTTTTGAGATACTGTACCGGAACCAGATGAGCGGGATCGAGCGCCTGGCCCGTGCAGGGGTTAACATCAAAGTGAATACAGTTATGATCAGAGGAATAAACGACCGGGAGATACCCGGCATTGTGGAGGAAGTCAGACAGCGGGGAGCCTTCATGAGCAATATTATGCCGCTCATTCCGGCTCCGGGGAGCGCTTTTGCCGATTTTTCCCCAACCAGCCCTGCGGAAGTAAACGCCATGAGAAATAAATGCCGGCTCATCCTCAAGCAGATGCGCCACTGCCGGCAGTGCAGGGCCGATGCGGTTGGACTGCTGCATGAGGATCTTTCGGAAGAAATATATGGGGGCAAGGGCCTTTCGATAAAAAGGGGTGGTCTCAGTGGGAGTTAAAATAGATACAATAACCGTCTTTACCGGCCGGGACGGCACAACAGCGTCGCTTTTACAGCCTGGGAAGCTGATCTTTTACTGCTGGGAAAAGGACTCCTGGAACAGTATCCGGGAGCGGGATTTTTATCTGAATAATGATGACGGGATTCCGCAACTGCGCCGTAAAATGGAAGAAGTGCTGGAATTTATGGGGGATTGTAAAACCTTTGTGGGGAGCGCAGTCATCGGCCTCCCCTACTTTATCCTGGAAAAAGCGGGATGCAGTATCTGGGAATTTCCCGGGAAACCGGCTGCATTTCTCGATCAGATCCTGGCAGAGGAAAATCATGCTTCTTGCGAACAAACAGGCCGGGGAAAAGAGAACACCCCCCCGGCCCCGGAGGAGATTGCTCCCGGATGTTACCGTATATCCCTGCTCGATATCCAGACCAAAAATCCGGGGATTACTTCCAAGCAGGTGCTGATTCCCTTTTTAGCCCAAACGCGCTTCTATTCTCTGGAGATTCACTGCCGTCATATTCCTCCATGGCTGGAAAACAAACCATATACGGATAAGTTTCTCTTTTTTGTTGACCTGCCTGCTTTAAACCGCATCATTCTAACTCTTAAGCCCAAGACCTGTTTAGATTAGGGATGCAACGGAAAACAACATAAAAGTGCGGCCCCAAATTTTTTGGGGCTGTGATTTGAAAATAAACACTTGATTTTCTACCCGAAATCCATTAGAATCATATTACTAATTACTAACAGAATCCTTAAAAAAGAATATTGTATTTTTGTTTGTCAAAGTAATGGCGCTTTGCAAAGAAGAGGAACTCTTAAAAAAGAGGACCTCTTCTTGATAGGGCGTTTTTTTTGTTTTTCCGCCTTCTTTTCAGCGCGCCCATTTTACTGCTTTGAAGCGTCTCATGTCTCATATCCGGAAGATCATTACAGAATGGGATAACGCTTTAAAGACTTACCAGCCGGCTTTGGCAAAATAAAATCCAGGGCTCTATTTATCAATAATATATATAAATAGAGAAAAAAAGAGATGAAGGGAGCAAGAAAATGGATTCAACAAATGTATTATTTTTATTGATCGGAGCGGTTATGATTCTCTCCATGCATGCAGGATTTGCCTTTTTAGAGGTAGGAACAGTCAGTAAAAAGAATCAGGTTAATGCTTTTAACAAAATCATCTTTGATTGGTCAACTTCAACAATTGTTTATTTTATCGTCGGATTTCCACTTGCTTACGGAACAGCTTTATATGTAAATAATGCTTTATTTACATATAACAATGGTATTGAACTGGTAAGATTTTTCTTTTTATTAGGATTTGCTGCCTGTATCCCTGCCATTATCTCAGGAGGAGTTGTGGGAAGAATGAAATTTTTTCCGCAATGTCTGGCAGCTGTTTTCTTGACTGGAATAATTTATCCCTTTTTTGAAAGCCTGGTATGGGGAAAAATTTCTTTCATGGGGCAGGATGGTTCCTTTTTTGCACAATTATTTGGGACTTCCTTCCACGATTTTGCAGGCTCAGTTGTGGTGCATTCTATTGGGGGATGGATAGCACTACCGGCAATTATTCTGTTAAGACCCAGAACAGGAAGGTATGAAGGGCATTTGGATACACGTCCAAGCAGCATCCCTTTTCTATCTTTGGGCAGCTGGATCTTAATTGTCGGATGGTTCGGCTTTAATGTGATGAGCGCTCAGAGCCTGGATAACATTTCAGGTCTTGTCGCATTGAATTCTTTAATGGCAATGGTCGGCGGCACCATTTCCAGCCTTATATTCTCCAAAAATGATGCGGGATTTACACATAACGGTGCATTGGCGGGACTTATCGCCATCTGCGCAGGCTCAGATGTTGTTCACCCATTTGCAGCTGTATTGATCGGTGCTGTTGCCGGAATCATCTTTATCAAATTTTTTGAATTTGAAACAGAAAAGCTGAAGATAGATGATGTTTTGGGCGTATGGCCCCTTCACGGAATTAATGGAACGTGGGGCGGGATAGCCGCGGGCATTTTTGGTAGCAAGGCTCTTGGCGGAGTCTATGATTTAAACTTTTTTTCACAATTGACAGGTTCATTGCTGGCAGTAGTATATGCCCTGGCGGCAGGCTTTATTTTATATAAGGTAATTGATGTGGTTTTCGGATTGCGGATGACCCCTCATCAGGAGATGATGGGCGCGGATCTTACTTTCCACAGGATTGAAACAAACCCGGAAGAAAGCCTGTGATGATTTAATTATAAAATTATATTATACCAATACATAAATTCATATTGAAGGAGTGAAAATAATGAAATTAATTGTTGCCATTGTCAGGCCTGAAGCGGTTCAGGATGTGAAAGATGCACTTCGCAAGGCAGAGATTCATAAGATGACTGTTAGTCATGTTAAAGGCTGCGGACAGCAAATGGGTTATAGTGAAAGCTTTCGCGGTATTAAAACGCAAGTTAATCTTTTGAACAAGGTACGTTTTGAGATCGGTGTTAATGATAATTTTGTCAAACCAGCCCTTGAAGCCATTATGGGTGTGGCAAGAACCGGCAAAATTGGCGATGGTAAAATATTTGTCCTCCCGATAGAGGAATGCTACCGCATCAGAACCGGAGAAGACGGTAGCATTGCAATAGGTTAATAATTTCGATAATTTCGGGACACAATGAAAATTATTGTCGTTACGGAACTAAGAATAGACGGGATTACTCTCGGAACTAAGTTATCTATTTCTGAACTTGAAGAAACGTCTTTAATATGGACTTTAGGTTATATAAGTAATGTCCAAAAGTACCCTGGGAGACACAAAAAAACTTATGCTGAGTAGCCATTGTTCATTGAGTGGGGGCGGTTGTGCCCAATAATTAAGAATGTGTCCCGAAATTATGCTTGTCCCGAAATTTTCCCTGAATAATTTCCAATGTGTCCCGAAATTTTCTCCAATGTGTCCCGAAATTTTCCCGAAATTTTCAATTTACCTTCTCTTGCAGGTTTTAGTAAATTCATAACGAAATAAAGTAATTGAAGTTTAATAGACATCTATGAAGCTTAGCTTTACTATCAGAGTAGAGATCAAAGGAACAATAGTTTATTACTGTTTTTCACTGTCGTGATAGGATGATTTATGTATTATTTACTGAATGAGATAAACCGGATTGAGAGTTAAAAATTGGATGTCATATGATCCGCAAGTGTAACGCTACTTTTCAAGTAACCTATTCGAGAATCAAATCTATAGCATCTTTACATACACCTGCCCAAGTTTTTGAATTTTTTCTTCAGGTGCAATTGCCGGCTACATAAATCAAGAGTATTATGAAGAGGAAATTGACGATGGCTATATAGAATCCTTTTGCGATATTGTAAAAAAGGAATTTGAGAGACAAGCAAATAAGAAGGATGTTGTTGAACTGATTTTTAAACGAATATATCTAGTGGCTATTAAAAAATAAACTAACTTTAGTTACCTTTCGTTTGTAGTGACAAAAGGAGACTGTTCTATGCACGTCTATATTATTTTTGCACATCCGGGAAAAATGTCCTTCAATAAAGAAGTTCTGGAGGCTTTTACACGAGGTCTTCGAGAAGTTGGGCATACTTACGAGATTGGCGATTTATACGAAATGGGATTCAAATCGGAAATGGACGGTGAGCAGTATCATCGCGAAACCGGCCTTGATCCCAATGTACCGGTTCCAAACGATGTTCTCCAAGAGCAAGAGAAAATAGATAGAGCCGATGCCCTGGCTTTTATCTATCCAGTGTGGTGGAGCGACTGTCCTGCAAAGCTTAAAGGCTGGTTTGACAGGGTTTTAACATACGGATACGCTTATTACTATGATGAAGATGAACAACGGCAGACGAGGGTTGCCGTCAAAAAGGCTGTTGTAATCTGTTCTGCGGGTCACACGGTAGAGCATCTCAAAGAAATTGGTATTGCGGAGAGCATGAGCCGTGTTATGTTGAATGACCGGTTGCTTGGCATAGGTGTAAAAGAAGCTGTTATGGAAATTCTCGGAGGAATGATGCCTCAAGATGATTCTTTCAAAGAAGACAATTTAAAAAAAGCCTATAATTTTGGTAGAAACTTAGAAACGGGATGATCACGGGGACGTTTCTGGATGATCACGTGATCACGCGTGATCACGGGGACGGTTCTGTTGATACTAAAGAGTACATAAACAATAGATAATGAAGGGAGAAATGAATGATGACGTTAAAAATTGAATTGAATGAGCAAAATGCTCAACCGGTACTGTCAATCAGGACAAGAACAACCCTTGAAGAGTTGCCGGCATTAATCGGTGAGAGTTACATGAAGATCATGAGCTATTTAAACGAGCTTGGAGAACAACCGGCAAACGCCCCATTTACGGCTTATTACAATCTTGATATGCAGGACCTGGATGTGGAGATGGGTTTTCCTGTTGCAAAATTACTGACGGAAAAAGATGAAATTAAAGCTGGTGAAATACCGCAGGGCAAGGTTGTCTCAACTATGTATAAGGGACCTTATACCGACATGGAACAACCGTATAACGAGATGTCTGAATGGATTGCTCAAAATGGGTATGAACCGGCAGGAGTCTGCTATGAATATTACTTCAATTCCCCTGCTGATGTTCCGGAAAGTGAGCTTCTGACAAAAATAGTAATGCCTATAAAGTAATTGAGAGATTGTGATGAAAAAAGAACATGATGCCGCGTTATGTGCGTTTAAGTGGGAGTACAAAATGCATGTATGATATAGCTATTATCGGAGCAGGTCCGGCTGGAGCTACTTTGGCCAGGTTAATCGGGAAGAATTACAAAGTATTATTAATTGATAAAAGAGCGCTTTTGGGAGGGGAAGAGGGATCTTTTGAAAAATGCTGTGGAGGATTAATTGCTCCGGATGCTCAATATATGCTCGGCAAACTTGGCCTCGGAGTTCCCAAAAGTGTTTTGGTAGGTCCCCAGCTCTTTGTTGTAAGAACAATTGATATTCAAAATAAAATTGAAAGGTTCTATCAGAGACATTATATTAACGTAGATCGAGAGAAGTTTGATTCCTGGTTAGTATCATTGCTCCCGTCATCAATAGAGATAAGATGCGGGTTTTTATTTAAGTCCTTTGAGAAAACAGATACGGGAGTTAATGTTAAAATAAGTCATAAAGGAAAAGAATATGTGGAAAAAGCACGATTTTTAATCGGAGCGGACGGCGCTTTTTCAAAAGTGCGCAGGCTGCTTGCACCACACACATTTCCAAAGAAATATATTGCGATTCAAGAATGGTTCAAGGTGGACAAAAGTTTGCCGTATTTTTCCGCCATATTTGATAAAAATATTACAGACTATTATTCATGGACTATTCCGAAAGAAGATTGTTTACTGATTGGAACGGCGATTCCAGTACAGAGTAATGCCCGTCAAAAATTTGAGTTACTGAAAGAAAATTTGAGGAACTACGGATTTGTATGGAAGCAACAAATAAAAAAACAGGGATGTTATCTTATCAGACCCCAAAAAGTAAGCCAAATTTGTTTAGGAAAAGAAAACATTTTGCTGCTCGGTGAAGCAGCAGGTTGGATAAGTCCAACATCTGCAGAAGGACTTAGTTACTCATTCAGAAGTGCATTAGCTTTAGCCAAAAGCTTGCGGAAAAACCCTGAGAAATGTTTTCTCGATTATACAAAACAAACTAAAGAGTTGAAGGCAAATATTTTCAGCAAGAAGTTGAAAGCACCATTTATGTATAACCCGATAATGAGAAATATTGTCATGAAATCCAAAATATTGAGCATGAATATGTTTATGAACCTGGAAAGACTGGATTGTTCCGCCTGTAAGGAGGAGGAAGGAGAAGAATTGTGATTATTGAGGATTTAACTCCGGAGCATGAAAAGTTATATTTCATGTGCTTGGAAGACTGGTCTGCTGAGATGAAAGAAGCCGGCAATCATAAAGAAAAATGGTATTGCTCGATGAAGGATAAAGGTCTGAGAGTTAAGTTGGCGAGAGATGATCGCGGGGAAATAGGCGGCATGATTCAATATATTCCCATTGAGTATTCCTTTGTAGAAGGGAAAAATTTATACTTTCTAAATTGCATATGGGTTCATGGTCATAAACAAGGAAGAGGAAATTTCCAGAAAAAAGGTTTAGGCAAGGCATTGCTGACAGCTGCTGAAGAGGATGTCAAAGCACTGGGAGCAAAGGGAATTGCCGCGTGGGGTTTGATGCTGCCCTTTTTTATGAAGTCAGCATGGTTTAAAAAGCAGGGATATAAAGCTGTTGACCGGCAAGGGGTGCAAGTTCTTTTATGGAAGACCTTTACTGATGATGCGATTCCGCCAAAATGGATACGTCCAAAAAAGAAGCCGAAAATCGAACAAGGGAAAGTAAATGTCACAGCATTTCTTAATGGATGGTGTCCGGCACAAAATATTGTCTTTGAAAGAGCGAAAAGGGCTTCGGCAGAGTTTGAAGGGAAAGTATTATTTCAAGCATATGATACTTCAGACCGGGACACTTTTCTTGAATGGGGCATATCTGATGCCTTGTTTGTTGATGGGAAGGAAGTCCGGAGCGGTCCTCCCCCTTCGTATGAAAAGATAAAAAGAATAATCGAAAAGAGAGTAAGAAAATTAAAATAGCAGACCAGATTCCTGTAAAGCCCGGATATTTATTTGTACCGGCTTTGTCACAAACACCGCGTTCGCGGTGTTTATAATTATGAGAGGGGGGGGAGCTAAGATTACCAGAGAGGAGTATGAACGCTTCTACAGGCAGCATTTTCCCGCAGTCCGACGCCATCTCCGCTACCTGCTGGGGACAGGCGGGGAGGCCGATGATATTGCCCAGGAAACCTTTCTGCGTCTTTACAGAAGTCCTCCCCCCCGGGATGATCATATAGCAGGGTGGTTGAGACAGGTGGCGACTAATCTGGCATACAATCGGATGCGTTCTGAAAAAAGGCGGCGGCAGCGGGAAGAAAAAGATTTTCTTCTCTCGGGAGAGTTATCTCTGAGCCCGGACCCTGAGCAATTGGCTCTCTCCGGCTTGGCCCGGGAGACAATCCGCCGGGCTCTCCATACCCTGATCCCCAGGGATCAAATGGCCCTGCTTTTGCGGGCCGAAGGCTGCCGCTACCGGGAGATTGCCCTTGCTTTGGGTGTGCAGGAGTCCTCTGTGGGGACGATTCTTGTTCGGGCGCAGAAGAAGCTCCTGCTCAAATTACAGGAGGAGGGAGGTCATGAAGATGAAGTGCCCTGACGATAATATTCTCATGGCTTACATTGACGGGGAAACAGACGGGGGAGCAGATGAAATTGAAGCTCATTGTCAGGAGTGCCCCGCTTGCCGGGATAGGCTGCAGCAGCTACAGAGAGAAGCACAGGCCGTCAATACTTTGCTTGTTTCCCTCCAGGAGTTGCCGCAGGCAGCAGTTATCCCGGAAAATAGACTTGCTGAAAGGAGATGGAGTAAAGTGAAACAAAACAGTCGTTGGGTGGCCGCAGCTGCCGCCCTGATTCTGGTACTGGTATTTACCGTTACTCCCGCCCGGAGTTTGGCCCTTCAGTTTTTGGGATTGTTCCGGGCTGAGCATGTGAAGATTGTGGATCTGACCCAGACCGACATGAAGGATTTGCAGGAGTTGCTGAAACAGTATGATTCCCTGGAGATTGAGCAGCTGGGCACATTCAGCAGGGAGCAGGAGGGGGATTACTGCAGTTACGAAAGCTTTGATGCCGCCCAGGCCGCCGCGCCTTATAACCTGAACTTTCCCCCGGAGTTGGATGGTGTCCCTATTGATAAGATTTCTGCATATCCGGCTGAGCTAATGCATTATTCTCCTGACGTGACCCAGGTTAATGCCCTGCTGGCTCAAATGGGTTCCGCCACCATGCTGCCCGCATCTCTGGAAGGAAAGACCGTTACTTTCAGTATGGGACCTGTTTTTGAGACCGCTTATCTTATCGACAACAGTCCTGTCCGCTTGATGCAGTCCCCTCCGCCCTCGGTCAGCGGTACCGCAGGGATGGAGGAAAAAGTCTTCTGGGAAGCTCTGGCCGGTCTTCCGTTCCTGCCTACACAGCTGCAGAGCGCTCTGGAACAGAATCCTTTCCGCGCCACTACTTTCCTTTTTCCCCGGGTTGAAGGCGTGAATGACGGAGAAATGGTCATAATCAACGGCAGTGAAGGGGTGTTTTCCACCCTGGAAAAAACACAGGAGCATCTTCTGCTCTGGCCCCAGGGGGACCACTGGAACCTGATGCTCTCCTCTCTGGACAAAGAGAGAATGCTTTCCCTGGCGAAGCAGGTGAGCAATCCCTGATGGCGGCAGCCGTTGAGACGCAAAGCTTGAGCAAAACTTACGGTCTGAACACCGGCTGCCGCAATATTTCCCTGCTGGTGGAGGATGGAGAAGTTTTCGGCCTGTTAGGGCCCAACGGTGCCGGTAAAAGCACCTTTGTGAAAATGCTGACCGGCCTGCTCCCTCCCACATCCGGCCAGGGTTGGCTATTGGGAAAACCCATTACCCTTCCTGCGGCTCGCCAGGCAGTGGGATATCTCCCGGAAAAATTTGCTTATCATCCCTGGTTGACAGCCCTTGAAATATTGGAATTGCACGGGCGTCTCAGCAACCTGAGGCCCGCGGAAATATCCCGGCGCAGCCGGGAAGTGCTGGCACTGGCAGGCCTGACGGAAAAAGGAGGGCAGCGGGTAGGCAGCTTCTCCAAAGGGATGCAGCAGCGTTTGGGCCTGGCGGTAGCCCTGATAGCGGACCCGAAACTGCTCCTGCTGGACGAACCCACCTCTGCTCTGGACCCCCTGGGACGCCGGGAGGTCCGGCAGTTAATCCAGGTCCTGTGCCGGGAGGGGAAGACCATTTTTTTGAATACCCATCTCCTTACTGAAGCGGAGCAGCTCTGCAACCGGGTGGCCATTATAAACCGGGGAGAGGTCGTATCTCAGGGAACACTGGCAGAACTCCAGGGAGGCGGGGTACAGGTCGATATCCGACTGGGCGGCGACATTGAAGCTGTTAAAAATGCTCTTGCCTTCTTGGAGGATCTTACTGCCATTCCCGGGGGTTTGCGCGTCAACCTGGCCGGTGAAGATGAAATACCTCTGGTGGCCAGGACAATTATAGAGGCTGGTGGTAATATTTATGCTCTGATGCCCCGGTATTCCTCCCTGGAGGATGTTTTTATCCAGCTGGTGGAGAAAGGAGGGGAGGCCTGATGCGCCGGTTACTGGTAATCGCCGGATTGGCTCGCCGGGAATCACAGCGGAAGAAGGCACTGCTCTTGGGAGTTGTCCTTTCCCTATTGTTCCTGCTCATATATGGAGTGGGGCTGCATTATTTACAAAAAGATCTTCCTGCTTCAGCGGAGCTATTCTACCCGCAATTTCTTTTTCTCGGTCTCTATATGGCCTCGTTTTTGGTAGCGATCATTTCCGCTCTTCTGGGAGTTGGAGCAGTTTCCGGAGAATTGGAAAGCGGGACCGGTTTCGCCCTCCTGAGCCGGCCCTTTTCCCGTTCGACTTTTTTGCTGGGCAAATTCCTCGGTTACTGCCAGATGGTGCTGCCGCTTTCGGTAGTTTTATTCCTGGGAGTAACAGGCTTAGTGTCCTGGTTTACCCCCTTTCCACTTGGAGGAGTATTGCCCGCGCTGCTTTCTTTTTTGCTTATTCCCCTTGTTTTACTGTCCTTAGCTACGCTGGGCAGCATTTACCTGCCAACCTTGGGCAACGGCATATTTATCCTTCTTCTTTACGGCAGTGCCACCATCGGCGGCATGTTGGAGCAATTCGGAGCCCTGGCAAACAGCCGGTCTTTAATTAATATAGGTATCATTACCAGCCTGCTGCTGCCCACTGATTCCGCCTATCGGTTGACTGTCGTCTACAGCTCCAGTGGTTATACCGGACCTCGGAATCTGCTGACCGCCATGGGACCTTTCGGGGCTGTTTCCCTTCCCAGTCCGTGGATGATCGTGTACATCTTGTTATACATCACCGCTTTGCTGGTGCTGGCCAACTACAGCTTTTCCCGCAAGGATCTCTAGCACCCTGCTATGCGGGGCTCCGCTGCGGTCGGGCCGCTTAGAAGATATATTTTGCCGCCTGGAGCATGTTGTCGTAATCATAACGTACTCCAGGCGGTTTTTTTGCCGGAAATGCGGCTCTGTCATAGATCCGCATTTCCGGAACTTGCTGCCGTATAGCACAAGCCGGCATGCCAAGACGCTTCACGAATATCAATTGTCAATTATATCCGCATGATACTCTTGCAAGGATTTTAATCCGGCATTTTGTAAATTATTTTCTTTAAATGCTGCAATGCCTTTGGCGCTTGCCAGGGCTGCGGCCATGGTGGTGATATACGGCACTTTTTTTCTGATTGCCGTCTTGCGGATATAAGAGTCATCATATTGGCTGAGTTTGCCGGAAGGTGTATTAATAACCAGATTAATTTCATTGTTCATGATGCCGTCAACTATATTTGGGCGGCCTTCATATAACTTTTTAATCTCTTCAGAAGGGATCCCGTTTTCTTGAAGAAATTTATTGGTTCCTGCTGTTGCTTTAATATGAAAACCCAATCTGTTAAATTCCCTGGCCGTTTCCAGCGCAGCCGGTTTATCCTTATCGATGACGCTGATAAGTACAGTCCCCAGGGTAGGCAAGGGGGATTGGGTAGCTTCCTGAGCTTTAAAATATGCTAATCCAAATGAATCGGCCATTCCTAATACCTCACCGGTAGAGCGCATTTCCGGACTGAGTAAGGGATCAACTTCCGGAAACATATTAAAGGGGAAGACCGCTTCTTTTACCCCAAAATGGGGAATTTTTTGAGAGACAAGTTGTTTTACGGAGAATTTTTTGCCGGTTATTTCCGCCAGCATGATTTCCGTAGCAACCCGGGCCATGGAGATGTTGCAGACTTTTGACACAAGGGGAACGGTCCGTGAGGCTCTTGGATTTGCTTCCAGAACATAAACCTTATCATCAGCGATAGCATACTGCATATTCATCAGGCCTACCACATTCATTTCCCCGGCGATCTTCTTTGTATATTCCACAATAGTGTCGATATGTTTTTGAGGTATGCTTGTGGGCGGGATTACACAGGCTGAGTCTCCGGAATGAATGCCCGCCAATTCAATATGCTCCATAACCGTGGGGACATAAGCATCAATTCCGTCGGCTATGGCATCAGCTTCTGCTTCGATGGCATTGTTTAAAAATTTATCAATTAAAATAGGTCTTTCCGGAGTGACCCAGACTGCCGCAGCCAGGTAATGGCGGAGCATTTCCTCATCGTAAACAACTTCCATGCCGCGACCGCCCAAAACATATGAGGGCCGGACCATCAAAGGATAACCAATCCGGCCGGCAATAGCCAGGGCTTCCTCAAAATTAACCGCCATCCCTGATTCCGGCATGGGAATTTCAAGCTTTTCCATGATTTGGCGGAACCGGTCGCGGTCTTCCGCCAGGTCGATTGTTTCAGGAGAAGTACCGAAAATTTTTACCCCTGCTTGCGCCAGTTCCCCGGCAATATTTAAGGGTGTTTGCCCGCCAAACTGCACGATTACTCCTTCTGGCTTTTCCTTTTTGTATATGCTCAGCACATCTTCCACTGTCAACGGTTCAAAGTACAGTTTGTCGGAAGTGTCGTAGTCTGTGGAAACCGTTTCAGGATTGCAGTTGATGATTACTGTTTCAAAACCCATATCGCGCAGGGCAAAGGCTGCATGGACACAGCAATAGTCAAACTCAATTCCCTGGCCGATCCGGTTTGGGCCTCCGCCCAGTATCATAACTTTTTGTCTGTCACTGGATACGGTCCGGTCAGGGGCGTTGTACGTGGAAAAATAATAGGCTGCGTTTTCAACTCCGCTCACCGGAACAGGTTCCCAGGCTTCCACTAACCCTAAAGCAATTCTACACCGACGAATTTCCGCTTCCGGCAGATTTAAGAGCATGGCCAAATAACGATCCGCAAAACCGTCTTTTTTCGCCTGTAACAGCAGCTCGTCCGGAAGATGCCCGTTTTTATATTTTAAGATTTCTTCTTCCAGTTGAACCAGTTCTTTCATTTGCTTAATAAACCATGGTTTAATATGAGTCAGCCGGTTAAGCTGTTCGATATCCGCACCTTTACGTAATGCCTCATACATGATAAATTGACGTTCACTGGATGGCTCCGCCAAAAGTGACAGCAATTCTTCCAGGGAGCGCCGGTTAAAATCCCCGGCAAAGCCCAGTCCGTAGCGGCCTATTTCCAGGGAGCGGATTGCCTTATGAAAAGCTTCTTTGTAGTTTTTGCCGATGCTCATTACTTCACCGACAGCCCGCATCTGTGTTCCCAGTTTATCCAGTGAACCGGGGAATTTTTCAAAGGCCCAGCGGGCAAACTTTACGACTACATAATCACCGGAAGGGGTATATTTATCCAGGGTACCTTCCCGCCAGTAAGGTATTTCGTCAAGGGTTAAACCGGCTGCCAGCATGGCCGAAATTAAAGCGATGGGAAAGCCTGTGGCTTTTGAAGCAAGGGCAGAAGAGCGAGAAGTCCGGGGATTTATTTCAATAATAACAACCCGGCCGGTTTTGGGATCATGGGCAAACTGCACATTGGTTCCGCCAATTACTTCTATTGCTTCGACAATGGCATAGGAATATTTTTGCAACCTTTCTTGCAGTTCCGGACTAATGGTCAGCATAGGTGCCGTACAAAAAGAATCGCCGGTATGCACACCCATAGCATCAATGTTCTCAATAAAACATACCGTCAACATCTGATTCTTGGCGTCCCGGACGATCTCCAGTTCCAGCTCTTCCCAACCGAGGACTGATTCCTCTACAAGGACTTGACCAAGCATACTTGCGGCAATCCCTCGATTAGTAACAGTTCTCAGCTCCTCAACATTATAGACCAGACCGCCGCCGGTGCCTCCCATGGTGTAAGCAGGACGGATGACAACCGGATAACCGAGTTCCTGCGCAATTTTTTCCGCCTCATCTACACTGTAAGCCGCTTTGCTGCGAGGCATTTCAATACCCAACCGGTTCATTGTTTCTTTAAAAGCAATGCGGTCTTCGCCACGCTCAATAGCGTCAATCTGCACCCCTATTACTTTAACTCCGTATTTCTCTAAAAAACCGGCTTTTGCTAATTCCGAACATAAGTTTAGGGCAGACTGCCCGCCTAAATTAGGCAGCACAGCGTCAGGCCGTTCTTTAACTATTATCCGGGACAGACTTTTGGCATTTAGCGGTTCAATATAGGTTGTATCAGCGATTCCCGGGTCAGTCATAATGGTGGCAGGGTTTGAGTTGACCAAAATAATTTTGTAACCTAATTTACGCAGAGCTTTACAGGCCTGGGTTCCTGAATAATCAAATTCACATGCTTGTCCTATAATTATTGGTCCTGAACCAATAATTAAAATACTGTCAATGTCCGCTCGTTTCGGCATAAAATTTCCCCCAACTGATTAAAAGTTTATTTTTCACTCTTTGAAAGAAGAGGCCAGAAGTATTATAACAAAAAAACATTTATTTGGGAGGGGAGTTCGGAAAGCTTTCCATGTTACGGGAGGGAATAAAACACAAGTATGCGGAGATAATTAAAAAAAAGAAAGGACAACTCCATGAATTTACATTCTTTTTTTCGACGAAAAACAATAAAACAGATTCTTTATGAAGAAACAGGTTCCAAGGAAATTGGTTTAAAACGCCGTCTCACTTCCTTTGATCTTGTTACAATGGGTATTGGTGCCATAATTGGAACCGGTATTTTCGTTTTAACAGGAGTGGCTTCAGCACGTTATGCCGGTCCCGGCGCAGTTTTATCTTTTATACTGGCAGGCATTGCCAGTGCCTTAGCTGCTCTGGTTTATGCAGAACTGGCTTCATCTGTACCGGTTGCCGGAAGTGCCTATGTTTATTCATATGCGAGCCTGGGGGAGATTATCGCCTGGATCATCGGATGGGACTTAATCCTGGAATATACTGTTGCTGCCGGAGCAGTATCCATCGGCTGGTCGGGTTATCTGGTCAACCTGCTTGAAGCAGCGGGCATTAACTTGCCGGCAGTTATTACCAACCCGCCTTCGTTGGGGGGGATAGTTAATTTGCCGGCCATAATTATCGTTGGGTTTGTCGCTTTTATCCTTATCCTCGGTACCAGGCAGTCGGCTATTGTAAATAATATAATTGTTCTCATAAAGCTCGGCGTCATTATCCTTTTTATTATTGTCGGATTGCTTCATCTCCAGCCCGAGTTATGGGTCCCTTTTCTACCTTTTGGTTTTCAGGGTGTAATAACCGGCGCGGCTATTGTTTTTTTCGCTTATATTGGTTTTGATGCAGTATCTACTGCAGCAGAAGAAGTAAAAAATCCGGGGCGTGAACTTCCCAGAGGAATCCTGGGATCATTATGTGTTTCCAGCGTGCTTTATGTCCTGGTAGCTTTGATCCTGACCGGCCTTGTCAGCTATCGTTTTCTTGATGTTCCTTCTCCTCTCAGTTTTGCTATGTTAAAAATTGGCTTTCCCTGGATCTCCGGAATCATTTCGGTCGGAGCACTTACCGGGCTCAGCAGTGTTATTCTGGTCAGTATCTTCGGCCAAAGCCGCATTTTTTTCTCCATGGCAAGGGACGGCCTTTTACCATTTAAATTCTCCCGGCTCCATCCAAGATTTCAAACCCCTTATGTAATTCTTATTCTGACAGCTTTAATGGTAGCTTTTATCGGCGGCTTTCTCCCTTTAGGGGTAGTCGCGGAATTGGCTAATATCGGTACATTAACTGCTTTTATTCTGGTTTCTATCGGTGTGATAATTTTACGCTATAAGCAGCCTGAATTGGTGCGTCCGTTTAAAACTCCGCTGTTTCCCTATCTTCCTCTTTTATCTGCAATTATATCTTTTTACCTGGCTCTTCATCTTCCGCGCATTACCTGGATACGCTTTCTTTCCTGGTTAATTATCGGCATGATTATTTATTTTATATATGGTTTCAGAACCAGCAAGCTGGCGGCGAAACAAAAATTAAAGGAATAGGTTTTTACTGCCTGGGAGGTTTTTGCTTCTGTGCCCCTGAACTGCTGTCTATGTAGTAATTGTCCTGATACAGAAGCTGGGAGATAGGGAGAATTTCATATCCTTCCCCCTTAACAAAGTCGATAATTTCCGGTAAAGCTTCCGCGGTGTATGTGCCGTTATTATGGAAGAGAACGATCGCACCGGGATGTAAATTATCCGTTACTCTTTTAATCATGGTATCGACCCCCAATTCTTTCCAGTCCAGGGAGTCGATGCTCCACTGAATTGTTTGGTATCCGCATCTCTCGGCGGTGCTGATTACTCTGTCGCTGTATTCGCCATAGGGTGGCCGGAAAAGATGGGGCTGAAGTTCGGTAAGCTGGAAGATCATGTCACCCACTCTTTCTAATTCTATTTTAATCTCTTCTTCATTGAGGCTATTCAAGTGAGGATGGCTGTAGGTATGGTTGCCGATTTCGTGACCTGCCTGGGCAATTGTTTTAACCATTTCCGGGTATTTTTCCACCCAGAAACCGGTAAGAAAAAACGTTGTTTTCAAGTTGTTTTCTTTTAATATTTCCAGGAGTGTGGGAGTGTACGAGGAACCCCAACAGGCATCAAAACTAAAGGCCACTTTTTTATCCGCGGTATCTACGTAATAAATGGGGACAAGTCTTTCACCGATCGCATAATTTAAAACAGGCTGCACTACACCGGGTAAAAGAAAATATACTCCAACAAGGACTACCACGAGAACGAACAGCGAAGGAATAATTTTTCCCCGCTTGCCAAAAATCTTGACAGGGTAAAAAACGCTTCTTTTCTTTTTCATTTGTTCATCACCTCCAAAAAAACCTTTCTAAATTATATTCTTTAGAAAGGTTTTTTATTGTACCCATTTTTTTGCCGTCAGGGTTTCTATCAATCAATTATTCTCGACATATACTTTAAAACTTCCCGGGAGCAGATCTCGCAGTACTCTTCTTTTTTAAGGGCTTCAACCACCTGGTCAAGCCTTTTTTCCTGCCCCTTATCCAGAATTTTCGCTGATACTATTGTCTTGACAATAGATTTAACATCAGAGAATAATTTTTTCTCAATGGCTTCTTTGAGATTGTCATGAGAGTGGTAATCGAATTTTTTGCCCTCCAGGGCAAGATCCGCCACCTTGGCAATAATTTCTTCCCGGAACTCCTTGGAGGCATTTTCGGAGATGCCGATCTGCTCCTCAATATCCCTCATAAACTTCTCGTTTGGTACCCTCTCTTCACCGGTAACAGGGTCTTTAATTTTGTCTTTTTTACGCCAGGCATTAATTTCTATCAGATAATCGTCCACCATTGCCCGGGCCTGCTCTTTATAACCTACGACAAAAGCCGACATGACTTGCTTTTTCAGCATGTCATGATACACTTCCCTGACACGTTCAATATGGTTCTTATATTCTTCTTTAGTTTTTTGATCAATTCGCGGATGATTATCCAGATGTTCAATAATACTTCTGAGCGCCTGAATCGGGTTGATACAATCAAGGTCCGATTTCACTGTTCCCTTGCTCAGAGCATCGATCATGAAACGGGGGCCTGCTCCGCTCATTCCTTCATCGGGATTTTTCTGCTTTAACAGCCTAACTTCATGGTCCGTCCATCCCTTGAGCTTTTTACCGTCGTATACTTTCATCTTGTCGATCAGGCTGATTTTTTTTTCAGTCTCAACGTCTTTTAAACGGGTAAGGACACCAAAGATAGCCGCTACTTTTGTAGTATTAGGGGCAATATGGATATGATTCGACCCCTGGCTTAACAGCTTGCTATAGATCTGTTCCTCGTCGGAGACAGCCATATTATAAGGAAACTTGATCAAATGAATCCTGTCCTGCAGTGCTTCATTGGTTTTTTCAGCAATAAATTTAATGTACTCCGCTTCATTGGAATGAGAAATAACAATTTCGTCCGCATAGATAAGCGGATAGCGAGGGGCCTTAATCCGCTGCTCTTGTGCCAGGTTCAGCAGCAGGTACAAAAATTTAGCATCGACTTTTAAAAGCTCGATAAATTCACAAACACCCCTGTTAGCTATATTAAGCTCACCGTCGAAACGCCAGGCCCGGGGATCCGATTCAGAACCGTACTCTCCGATCTGGGCAAGGTCGATCGAGCCGATTAGTTCGGCCACATCCTGCGTATGCGGATCCGACGGTGAAAATGTGCCGATTCCTTTGCGTCCCTGTTCGGAAAAAATAACGCGCTTTACCTGTGCCTTCATAAAATTGCCGTTCCATTCATTTTCCAGCCGCCACTGGCAATAGGGACAGAGATCTCCTTCAATATAAATGCTGTACTTTTCTTTAATTTCTTTTCTTAAATTTTCAGGCAGCAGATGCAACGGCTCTTCGTGCATTGGGCACCCTGCAATGCCGTAAAGAATCCCCTCATCAGTGCGTGTGTATGCTTCCAGCCGTTTTTTTATCAAAGCCACCATTGAGGATTTCCCGCCGCCGGCCGGGCCCATTAAAAGCAAAATTCTTTTTCGCGGCTCAAGGCCCTGGGCTGCAGCCCGGAAATATTCCACGATAGCTTTAATAGGCTGCCGGCAGCCGAAAATCTCGCCCTCAAAAAAATTATACTTTGTAATGTTTCCTTCGTCATCCTTCTCTACTCCATAGGACATGATCATATCGTAAACCCTGGCGTGAGAAAGTCTGGCCACCCTGGGGTTTTTCTCCACAATTTCCAGATACTCCAGAAGAGATCCCGTCCAGGACAGTGCCTCCTGACTCTTGCTAAAACCGCTTATCATCTCTCCTAAAGACATTATTTCACCTCTTTTTCACTGCCGTCGGCAGCCCAAATTTTTTTCTTACCATTATATAACGTTTCTAAGAAAACCTTATTTCTCCACAGCTCTTCCAGATGATTTAATACTTTTATTGCATCGAATTTTTTGAGATTTCTTCCGTCATGTTCATGCCTGAGCAGCAAGATTCCCTGCTGGTCGAAATTTTTATCGGCTACATGTACTGACGGAAATCTGCTGCAGATATCATTGACAAGCCCGTCTCTAACTTTTTTCCACTCCGTCTCTTCGACTATATAAAAATCTCCTTTTGTCCCATAGCGAATCAAGCCCAGCTCATCGATCAGCTCTTCATTCAGATAATTTCTGAGAAATCCGGCATTCGATTCCAGGCGTCTAACCTCCAGCGCCTTTTTCAAGCCGTAGTTTCTCTCTATATTCTTAAAAATCTGCACGCCGAGCCAGTACGGGTTTATACTGTATTCTACCGCTTGAACTACTCCGGCATTTACCTGTGCGTATTCAATAAAATCACCGCCACTTAAATCGATTTTTTTCATTATCTTGCTGTGAATAAAAGAAGCCCAGCCTTCATTAATAATGTTGGTCTTAATATTAGGTGAGAAGTAGATGCTATCCTGGCGAACAATGGAGAGAATATCCCTCTTCCACTCTTCTAAGGGAGCCTCTGTAGCTAAAAAAAGCAGTATATCATCACAGGGCAAGCCGGAGTATCTCATTTGTTCCGCATAGTCCACTTGTTCTTTGACAAACTTTTTATTCAGGTCCAATAATTCATCATACGGTCTTTCTGCAGGCGCTTCTTTGATCGTTGCATCATAACCGTCTTTATTAACATAGAATTCAATGGTCAGGGCCGCGTCCAGAACCTTTCTTACTTTTTCTTCGCCGTGTTCTTCTTCATAGTTTCTGATTCTTTTCGCTCTGAGGGCCGCATTAATGTGCATGTTTCGCTCCGAATCCTTATAAGCAATATTATTTTTAAAAAAATCCGCATGTCCATAAACATGGGCAACAACCATGGAATTAATAATATCCGAGTTGACATCCAGCAGGTAAGCCTGACAGGGATCCGAGTTAATGACCAGCTCATAGATCCTGGAAAAGCGGTGATCATGCCTGAGAATTCCGTCATAAAAAGACTTGCCGTGTGACCAGTGACTGTAACGTCCGGGTATCACCCTGGCTGCCATATCGTAAAGGACTTCCGCCGGAACAATATAAAAATCTACCGGAAAAGGATCAAGGCCAAGTTCTTTGATATGTTCTAAAATTAGCTTCCGGTTCATTTTTTTGTCCTCCCGAAAAACGCATTCATACAGGCCATCACATCTTCCTGGTTTGTCAGTTCGGCAACAATAACATTGGGCTTATTAAGTTCTTTAATGCTGTTTATAAAGCGCAAATCAGAATAATAGCTGTATGCACCTTGGGCTCTGATGTGCACAATACCCGCTAAGTTGTTGACGGCTGCCATTTTCTCAACCATTTCCCTGGCCTGTAAATTATCATTAAAATTGTTGTCTCCGTCTGTAAATAGAAAGGTATAGAGGTTATATGATTCCGGAGGAAACTTTGCTGCAATAATCTCATCGGCCAGTTGAAATCCGGAGGAGATTCTTGTGCCGCCTCCTTCCGACCTGGTGATAAAGGCTTCCTGATCAACTTCCTCTGCCTTCGTGTCGAAAATGATATAGCTGCGTTCTGTTACTTTTTTATACTTGGATTCTAAAAATTTTATAATCCAAAAGGCCATAACACGGGATAAATGTTTTTTCGTAGCATCCATAGACCCGGAACGGTCCCTGATAAAAATGACAGCGACCCGGTCATGGGGCACTCTTTTCAACACATTAGTGTCAAAGCGCAGATCATCATCTATAATGTTCTTAAACCCTGGATCTCCTTTCGCTGCATTACGTTTAATATTCTGAATTATTGTCTTCTTTTTGGCCAGATTAGAGATGGAACCTCTCTTTTTTGTCCCCTCTCTGACTACTTCTTCTTTATAGCCGATAGCTTTTTGCTTTTCTTTAAGTTCTGGGAGCTCCAAATCCTGGAATAATATTTCAGCTATCTGATCAGCATTAACAACAACTTCATAAAATCCCTCTTCGCTCTCGCTTGAGTCTCCCGAACTGCTTTGACCTTTACTTTTTTGCGGCTTTTTACCGATGGTATCACCTTTTTCCATTTTTTTGTCTAACATGATAGTTCCCGCTCCACCGGGGTCTTCATAGACAAACTTATACTGTTTTAAATGTGTTACCGGAATAACAACGTTATCACCGGTTATAATCTTTCCGTGAGAGACCAGATCCGTCATATTTTTGCGAATTATATCCCTTAGAATCTTTAAATGGCGCTCCTGGTCCAAATGTCCTCTGCGGAATAAATCCCAAGCGCCGTACTGCTCCATCTTCATCACTCCAATTCAAGTTCCCGAAACCTTTGATAAAAATTAGGACAGTAATTCTTATATTATATGTAGTTAACAACAATGAAATTAATCGGCAGTTTGTACAATTTACTCAAAATTCTTTCATTCATCCTGATTAGTAACAAATTTACAAATATATTACCGCATTACATTATATTATAGTTTAGTAGCACGATCTGTTCCTCCGGAAAGAAAGGGAAGACTTGGGAAATAAGAGCCATGGCTAAGCAACCGTCTTCACTGAATATACACCTCCGGTTGTTGACAATTAATCGCTGAAGATTTAAAATTATATAAAAATAGCAAATGAATTAGAAAGGGTGGTTCTCATGAAAGAAGCAATCAGAACGTTTGTCGAGGGGGATGAACCTTATCAAGTGCAGATATCAGTTATCTCCATCAGCGATGACCTCGTTGTCATCGTTGGAGGCGGGGAAAAACCTCATGTGGGTGCTGTGGCGGTCAGTGTCCCGCGTCCCAGCCTGGCTGATTCTGAGGAAGTCAGTTCTTCTACTTCCGTTTTTACTCTAACCGGGCATAAAGAGGACGATCTGGCCAAGATGCTGGCCGGTAAAATTGCAGCAGCTTTGCAAAAAAATGTCGTTTTAACCGCGGGGATTCATGTCGATGATATACCGGAGGAGGGTATTAAAAAAGTGCAAAATAATTGCCGGAATGCGCTGGAGCAGTTAATAGAAGATTTTTCTTCATCTTTTGAACAGGAAAGGCGTGCATAAGATGCGAGGCCAGCGCAAGCTGGACCACCTGAGGCTGGTCCAAACCCTGGAAGACGGTCCCGGAAATACGGGTTTCAATGACATTCATTTTATACATAACTGTCTGCCGGAACTAAATTCCCGGGAAATTAACACGGATTGTACTTTCTGTGGGAAAACTTTTCCTTTTCCCTTGATGATCAATGCCATAACCGGTGGGGTTGAGGAAGGGGAAAAAGTTAACCGCTCTCTGGCCGGAGCGGCGCGGCATCTGGGTATCCCCATGGCGGTTGGGTCTCAGGCCGCTGCCCTGGAAGCGGAAGAAACTTACTCCACCTATCAGGTGGTCAGAAAAGAGAATCCCGACGGTTTCATTATCGCCAATCTTTCCCCAGGGGTTTCTCCGGAAAATGCTCTGACAGCAGTGGAAATGATCCGGGCCGACGCTCTTCAGCTTCACCTTAATATTCCCCAGGAAGCGATGATGCCCCGGGGAGAGGGGGATTCCTTTTTCAGGGGTTATCTGGATAATATTCGCCGTATTGCCGAATCTGTTTCCGTGCCTGTGATCGTTAAGGAGGTCGGTTTCGGCATTGCCCGGGAGGAAGCTCTCCGGCTGCTGGATACGGGGATTGCAGCTTTGGATATAGGAGGAAAAGGAGGGACGAATTTTATCCGGGTGGAGGGAGAGAGGTCTCATCCGGAGGAAGGGGAGCCTTTTTTCCATTGGGGTATTCCCACGGCGGTTTCACTTGTAGAAGTAGTTGAGGCCGTTGACTTCAAACTAGAGATTGTAGCCAGCGGAGGGATTCGGAGCGGACTGGATATTGCCAGAGTTCTCAGCCTGGGAGCCGGTATAGCCGGCGTTGCAGGTCCCCTGGTCCGGTGTTATTACGGGGAAGGGGAAGAGAGTATCATTAAATACCTTTCTGCGCTGGAAAAGCAGCTCAGACAGGTGATGCTCATGCAGGGTGCAAAAGATATCTACCAGCTGCGAAAAAGGCCCCTGGTTATCTTAGGTGAAACAGGTCAGTGGCTGGAAAGGAGAGGGATACGGGTTAATCATTTTGCCCTGCGAGGGTAGAAATGAGAAGGCTAAGGAAGAAAAGGTAGGCAAATGCTAAACAAAAAAAAAGGGCAGGTTAGAAACCCGCCCTTTTTTTTTGTTTCAAGAAAGCTTTTTTTCAGTAAAGCTTTCTTTCAAAAAGTATGAAGATATTAATTGAACATATTATTCCTGCTTCGGTAATTATGTTGTATTATTTTAAGATGCAACATTCTTTGATTCCGGTACCCCGCCTGGTTGGAATAAAGGTGAACCTATGGGCAGTAAAGGCTTATTGAACATTTCATTTAAGAATAGGGCACAGGCCATGTAAAGCATACCCAGAGCAAAAATAAGCAGACAATACCATCCTATTGTTCCTGCTCCTGCCCCGAGCACTCCCGCACCTGCAAATCCTACGAGCCATAGTCCGAGGTCGAGCAAGAGAACAAGAGTGAATAAAAACCAGCTTACAAGGCCGCAAGCGATAAAAAAGGCTGCCACATAAACAGCAACAACTAAAAATCCAACGCCTGATACAGCAGCGGAAACAGCATCGGTTTTAATCCATATTTTAACAATTTCTCCAAATGCCGGAGTAATACATAACATAAAGCCGAAAACTAATAGTGGTGTGGCAAAAAGCAAGCCGCCTCTTTTAAATTCGATTATACCGGTAATTACCTGAACTAACCCTCCAAATATTAGCCAACCGATAAGAAGAGGTGAAGGTTCGATCCATCCAAGGTTTGTCATTGCTAGCGGTATAACAACAGTGCATAAACCCATAATTCCCGCAGTTGCAGGATTCGCCCAAGTCATTTGGTTATTCATATTTATCCCTCTTTTCGCTTAAAATATATTGTTTCATAAACTAGAAACCGGTTTAAAATTCAGACCATTTATTTGAAAAAAACATTCCCCCCTTCAATTAATCTATAATTTAGCATTTAAAGTATAGAAAATACCCCCTTTCATGTGTGCTTCATGTCATGATAAATTACTTATTTTAAAGATATTTTTTAAAAAATTTGCAAAGGTTCAAAGAGTTAATATAGACAGATTATCCTACATTATTAGACACTGTCAATAACTAAATTGGTTGAAAATTTAAACATAGTTTTTACCCATATTGGCCAAACTAAAAAATTATAAAAATTTAAAAATGTTTTATTAATATTTGTCTAATATGGCTTAAAGAAAAAAAGAAATATTACACCAATTTAGATATTGACATAATCGACAAAACTATACTAAATTTATTAATATAGATGTACTTACGGGTTAAAAGATAATAAATTTTTTGTAAAATCAATTATTATAGATTATTCAAACCAGGATATAATGAAGGGACCCAAAATACTATTTTTTAGGGGAGGTTTTAAGCATGAGTTTTAAAGATCTGCGTGAGTTTATGAATCATTTAAGAGTACATAATCAACTTTTGGAGGTGGATCAGCCGCTTTCTCCTTATTTTGAAATAGGTGCCGCACTTCGTTATCTGGACCGGGGGGACTCCGACCGAGCTGTTTATTTTCCCAATGTAGTTGACTATTCCAGCCCTGTCGTAGGTAATCTTCTGGGCAGCTATGAGCGGATTGCTATGGCGTTGGGCGTGGAAAAGGACCAGCTTTTAGCGGAGTTTACTTCACGTACAAAAAACATGATTAAACCTCTTTTAGTTGAGCAAAGTCCCGTCGAAGAGGTCGTCTATCGGCAAGAAATCGATTTAATGAAGATTCTTCCTGTTTTAACTCACCATGCCAAGGATACCGGTCCGTACCTGACTTCCGCGTTGTTGGTTTCCTCCGACCCGGAAACAGGAGAGCGGGGGATGGGGATTCATCGAATTCTTGTCAGGGGGAAAAACGAAATAGGGATTTTTCTCTATAATCCACCGATCAGGACCTTTTTCGATAAAGCGGAGGCTATGGGCAAACCGCTCGATATCGCTGTTGTGTCAGGGGTCGAGCCCGCTCTATTTCTATCATCAATAGTTCCCATCAAAAATGAAAAAACAGATAAATTTGAAGTGGCCGGGGGGTTGAGAGGGGAACCGGTAGAGCTTTTTACCTGCGGAGAGAACCAACTTCAGGTTCCGGCTCAGGCTGAGTTTGTCTTGTTAGGTCAGGTGCTGCCCGGGGTTAGAAAAGAGGAAGGTCCTTTTGGGGAATCATCCGGTTACTACCTGACATACCATAATCCCGTCGCTTTAATCCATACGGTGATGCACAGACGTAATCCTATTTACCATGCATTAATGCCTTTTAACAAGGAAAACGACCTGCTGCTGAACTTGATCTGGGAATATTCCGTAGGAAAGGATCTAAAGGAGAAAATACCTTCATTAACTGATTTTCGTCTAACTTCTGTTCTGGGGATGAGTGCTTTGCTGCAAATTGAAAAAACAGCGGAGAATCAGCCGAGGGAAATTCTGGAATATATTTTAACTACAAACCCCCTGATTAAGAGTGCAATTATAGTGGATACCGATGTAGATCTTTCCCGGTGGGACGATATAAACTGGGCGCTTTCTACTCGTTTTCAACCCCATGCGGATCTATTTATCCTCAATGATATGGAGGGGTACCCACTGGATCCGTCAGCTAAAAATTTAGTTACTTCCAAGTGGGGAATCGACGCCACTGTGCCTTTGGCAGAGAAAAGCCTTTTTGAAAAAGTGGTAGTGCCTGCGGATGTTATGAAGAAGGTTAGCGGAATGTTGAAAAATATATAATAGTTAAAAGGAGTATAAAATGACAGCCAAAGTAATGACAATAAACGGAACAATTCAAAGCGGAAGAGGAGAAGCAGGGCAGTTTATGGAGATCGATTGGGTTAGGGAACAGTTCCGGCAAATAAGCGGTTTTGTTTCTTATCCCGGGACTGTTAACCTGGCAATTAACTCGATGGATGCCGATTTCATTCGCCAGCTAGCCTGTGCGCGGGGGGTGAGGGTGATTCCCCCTGCCGGGGCGGATTCGTTCTGTGAAGCCCGTATTCTTTTACTGGGTGTGGAGGACCAGCCTGCTGCCCTGGTTTTCCCTATGGTAAATGACTATTATGAGAATACGGCCGAGATAATTGCCCCGGTCAAACTTAAAACACACCTGGGAAAAGAAGATGGCGATGCTTTAATGGTGAGATTGATGGTACCGGAAAAATTGGCTCTTCCCAAGGGCATTATTTTTGACCTGGACGGGACGCTCATTGATTCCATAGAACTTTATTATAGTATCCTCTGTGAAGGGTTGCGGCATTTCAACCTGCCTCTTCCGGAGAGAGCATGGATTATGGAGATTATGGGCGCAGGAACGGGCTTCTGGGAGGCATGGGAGAGTATTACTGCCAATAAAGAGGAAGAATTTCGCAAGCAGAGCATGGCTCTTTTCGAGGAAATATGGGCCCGCCGCTATGACAGGGAGGTCAGGCTTTTTCCCGGGGTGTCCGAGCTACTTGCCCGCCTGCATAAAACCGATGTCAAAATGGGTGTGGTTACATCATCTTTTTATGTAAAAAAAATGAATTTGTTCGGCCAAAATGGTATGAACTATCACGAACTTTTTCAATCCATCATTACAAAAAGAGATACAGTAAAGAAAAAACCCGATCCCGAACCGATCAGGCGCTGTCTGAAACAAATGGGGTTGGAAAGCAAGGACTGCATCTGTGTGGGGGATTCCCCCTGCGACATTGCTGCCGGGCGGGATTGTGAAATGCTGACGATAGGACTATTGACCGGGACAGGAACACGACAAAATCTCTCCAAAGAGGGTGCCGATTTGATTCTCGACGATGTTACCCGATTACCGGAATTTATTAATATAGAAAAAGTTCTTTAAAAGTTGTACAATAGATGTGTTTAATGTTTTTTAGGGGGTGGCATCACAATGGAAGAGATGGAATTTTATGCGGGAAGCAAAAGGGATGTCAATAAAGGTTACTGGATGAGCTTTGAGAATCATTCCAGGCTGGAAGATACAAAAAAGAAGGTCTATTCACGGTGCGTTCCCTGTTTGGAAAAGCTTTACGAGCAATTGGGCAATGCTCCTGACCGGCTGGTTCTGGAAGAGCCCTTAAGCTGCTGGAAAGTGGTAGTGGTTCTGGAAAGCGAGGAAGAGTGTCTCTCTCTGCTGGAAGCCTATCAGGAAGAGAAATTTCCCCTTTCAAAAAGTTTGCGCGGCCGGATGGGGACAAGGGATAGGGAGAGCCCGGGTGTAGTTCTTATCTTTCATATTCACGATGAAGAGCAAAGGGATGAGCTTTTTGCCGATATGGAGAAGCTGGCCGAAAAAATTAATCCGAACTATAAAATTTTTGTGGAACGGGGCTGTGGAGATCTATACGGCGCTCTTTGTGGAGATTGGAACAAATGGCAAGAAACAACTCCCATTAAAAATTCTTCTATTATTCCTTTTGTCAGGGAAAAAGTTGCAAAATTACTGCGTGGGGAATACAATACGACAGATTAATTTTCTTATTAAATATAAAATTTTATTTAAGAAAAAAAATGTCACAGTTTTGAAAAAATTTTTAAAAATGCTGCCCCTTACATCAAATTCGGGGCAGCACAAATATTTTTGTCGGAAGATCGCCTGCCCGTCCTGCATCCTGCAAAAACCGGGACTTTGCAAATTATATGGCCTCTTTTCTTTTTATCTTCTCGATATATTCAGCACCGCGCCAGCGGTTGAACAGATCGTGAGTAAGGTCAAATTGATCCAGAGCTTTTCCAACTGTCTGATTAATAACATCATCAATAGTTTTGGGCAAATTATAGAAGGCAGGCATAGGCGGCAAAATCAGTCCTCCATTTTCTGCCACTGCCGACATCAACTTTAAATGGCCCAGGTGGAGAGGAGTCTCTCTAACTATGAGGACTAGTTTTTTCTTTTCCTTTAACATCACATCTGCAGCCCTTACCAGCAGGTTTGAGTTAAAAGAATTGGCTATGGCAGACAGACTTCTAATGGAGCAGGGCGCGACAATCATTCCCTGTATTTTAAAAGAACCGCTGGAGATAGAAGCTCCAATATCATTGATATCATGTAACTCGGTAGCCATATCTTCGACTTCCTGGACAGTATAGTCGGTCTCCAGTTCAATAGTTCTTTTAGCGGCGTCTGTGAGCACAAGGTGGACTTTCACACCAAGGTGGTGTAATGTTTCTACAATTCTGATACCGTATATGGCTCCTGTCGCTCCTGATATACCAACCGCTAGCCTCACTTTTTGCTACCTCCTTTTATACGCTGATTCACCAAAAGGTGAAAAAAACCGGCAGAAGAAATGTTGCAGTTATCATACAATCTGCCGGTTTTCTAATTAACAGCAGCAATATTATGTTTTTTTATATTATGCTTTTAATTTACAGATAGCGTTCGGGAACAATACTAACTTCCTTGACAACCTGGATGGAATAAGGCTGATTATGGACCTGCCCTCTTCCAAAACGGACCTGTAATTTCTCGGGATATTTATCCGCATCCGGAGAAACCATCGCCATTACGTGCTTGTAAGCATACTTTTGGAGTCCCGGCGATAAATCCCTGACCGACAGTTTAATTTCCTTTCCTTCCGGTAGATCTGCAAGACTATTTATAAAGACGTCATATTTGAACATTTTAGCAACTCCTTCCATTAAGACTTAAATCCATATTTTTCCCAGTTGGCAAGAACCTTGTCCTGGAGTTCCTGGGGATAAACAGTTTTAAAGGAAACCAGACTTGGAACCTCACTGAATGAATCCCAGTCCAGCGGGAAGGTGCAGTCAAAGAGAACTTTCGGTCCGACGGACTTGATACGCTCTGCAGCACTGAGGAAGGGATAGAGAGGAGTCCCCACTCCCTGCCAGATGTGAATCCCGGTACCCGGATGGCACTTGGTTGTCCAGGCATGTAAAACCTCGTTAAAATTATAGATATCGCATTTGTCATCAACAACTACAACCATATGGAACCAGGGGCCCAGTTTGCTGCCAAAAACTGTCTGGGCAATCTGCGCAGCTATATTGGTATAAATCGGCTTTACACCGACGATAACAAGGTGATGGGTAGACTCAGGCATCATAAATACACCTGTGATGGGTATACCCTGGCTGCGGAGAAGTTTATCCATCTCCAGACCGAGGGAGAAGGAGCGGAGCAACTGCCCTTCATCGGTGGGCACGCCCATATTGGAGATAGTGGTAATGGGGTCATTGCGGAAAGTTATGGCTTTGACACGATAACAGGTCCTCATATCCCTGGGGGAAGTGCGGTAACCGGTGTATTCGCCAAAGGGTCCTTCTTCCAGGGAGACATCGGGAAGGATTTCTCCCTCAATAATTATCTCCGCATTAGCCGGAACTTCCAGGTCTACGGTTTCGCATTTGACCAACTCGATGGGTTTCCCCATCAGCATACCTGCAAAATCAGTCTCGGGAATGGGTGAAGGAGCCGAGGCCGCGATAGCTGAAATGGGATCCGGTCCGATAACTGTGGCAAAAGGCATCGGTTTTCCCGCGGGCTTATATTTGCCGTGGAAGACCTTGCCGCCATCAGAAAAGGGAAGCAGGGGACCGGTCATTGTTTTGCCGTCATAAACCATCTGGCGGTACATTCCCCAGTTGACATCGCCGTTGTCGGGATCTTTCGTAACAATAAAGTGCCAGGTGCAGAGGTAACGTCCCCCATCTCCTTCGTGCACAATAGGGGCAGGGAGGAGGTTGAGTATATCCGCTTCGTCACCGATGAAAATGTTTTCCTTGCAGGGAGCTTTGTCCTTATCAACCAGGACAGGCTTTACAGGAGCTTTATTTGTTGTCCTTTCCAGGTAGACATTGGCAATTTCAGGGATACTGCTGTTAGGGTCCAGTCCCATAGCAATGGCCAGCTTCCGGTAGGTTGACAGAGGGGCCCCGAAGTAGCGGTGGCCGGGATACTCTTTAATTTTATTCATTAACGGGGATTGTAATTTTTCTTCGCAAACTTTGCGGACAATGGCGCCGGCTTCCATATCCCAGTCAACTTCCTGGTTGATGGTTACTAATTCGCCTGCAGCTTCTAAAGCTTTAATATATTCACGATTATCTTTGTACACGTATTGAACCTCCTTTATTTGGTTTGAATGTCTGGTAAGAATGGAGATAGCGATCGAGATAAGATAAGATAGAGATTACCAGCCCTTGGCCATTACCTTGTCACAGAAGGGCTGCCATTTGCCCTGGGCTTCCAGGAGAAACTCGGCCAGTTCTCTGGCCACACCTTTACCGCCGGCTTTTTCCGTTATCCAGTCGGCTATTTCATAAGCCAGTTTTTTAGCATCCGAGGGAGCGACGGAGAACCCTACTCTTTTCATTACGCCACAATCGATAACTTCATCGCCCACATAGCAGGCTTCCTCATCTGTGATGCCCAATTCTTCCAGTAGTTGTTCATACTTTTTAACTTTTTCTTTTTCCTGGTAAAATCTTTTAACCCCGATATCTGCCATCCTGGCGGCCACTGAGGCGGACTTTCTGGTGATAACTGCCACTTCAATGCCCATTAACATCATGGCATTCATGCCAAAGCCGTCCTCATGGCAGAACTGCCTGATTCTTTTACCTTCGTCAGTGTAAAGAACGTCATTATCCGAAAGTACTCCGTGAACATCAAAAACGACGAGTTTAATCTTTTTTGCCTTCTCAACAGCTGCTGCAATATTTTTTTCCATCATTTGTTTTAATCCCCTTTCATATATATTATTTTTTAATTGTTACCTTTAACGTTAAGTAAACTAAGACCTACAGTGCATCAAAACCGTACTCTTCCCAGCGGGCCAGAACCTTTTTCTGGGTTTCATCATCAAGTTTTACTTCCTTGGGTCCCTTGTCGCCCCATTCGAATGGTGTAGTGGCGTCGATGAGGATACGGGAGGTAATCAGTTTGTCGGAAGTGAGATCCAGGGCCGGGTCAAGGGGAGTTGAACGACCCCTTTTGATTATTTCCGTATCGCGAGCGGGGTTATAACGGACAGAAAGGGCCCAAATTACTCTCCCGATATCGTCTGCCTGGATGTCGTCATCAACAACAATTACTCCCTTGATACCGTAGCTGCCTGTAGTGCTGGAAATAATGCCGGTGGCTACCTGGTTGGCGTGACCCGGATAGGCTGTTTTTACCGAAGCGATGGCCCAGAAACGTCCTGCTGCCTCCGGAGGAGTATAGACGGACTGAATGCCGGGAATCTTCATATTGGTCAGATCGCTCCACAGGGTAGCGTTCCTGGTAAAAGCCAGGAGCATATGAATATCAGTAACGGGTCTTCCCACGGAAGTAGACCAGAGAACCGGATTATTGCGGTGCAGCACACGCTTTACTTCAAGGCAGGGCTTCTTAATAACCTTATCAAGCTCATCCGTATAGTAACCGGTGTATTCGCCGAAGGGACCTTCAGGCTGGAAGTTTTCCGGATCAACTTCTCCTTCCAAAACTATTTCAGCATTGGCAGGGATGGGGAGTCCTGTAAAGTCGCTGACGATATACTCTGCCGGTGCCCCTCTCATGGTCCCGACTACGTCGTACTGGTTGACTCCTTCTTGCTGGAGTGCGCCGGCCATGAAAAGAAGGGGATCGCAACCGATAACAGCCGCAGCCTTCATTTTCTTGCCCAATTTTTTGTACTTCGCCAGGATCCTAGTGCCGCGCTTGCCGGGCAGCATCTGAATTCCGCAGTGGCCGTTGTCCAGCATCTGCATGCGGTATGTTCCCAGGTTGACCTTTCCTGAATCGGGGTCCTCAATTACCAGGAAGACCGTTGTCCCGATATAGCGGCCGCCATCCAGGGGATAAAACTTCGGCACGGGGAACTTATCCAGCTTAATGTTACCAATATCATCAATGTTTTCCGTTACCGGACCGCTCTTGACTTCAACGGCCTTGATAACTTTACCCAGAGAGAGCCTCATCCATTCCTTGGAAAGTTCAACAAAGGAGTTGGTGGGCTTCATACCCAAGACGAGGGAGAGACGTTCAGTAGTCGCAAATGCTCCGGTGAAGACAGGTGAACTGTAACCCTTAACATTTTCAAAAAGAAGGGCCGGGCCTCCCCTTTCCTCGTTCATTTTGGAGATGTGAGAGATCTCCATATCCCAGTCGACCTCTGCGGTGATCCGTTTCAACTGACCAATTTTTTCACAACGGGCAATATACTCTCTTAAATCGATCACTTTAAGAACCTCCTCTTTAAAATTAAAATTTTAATGTTAGTTTGGAAATTACTGCATTTTTCCCGCAGTTAGTTCTGAGACCCTATGCTTATTTTAGTTCATCTCCATAAAGGAGTCAATTATTGCATCGACAAAACTATCATCCAGAACATGGGCATCGACTCTTTTTACGGTAACATTTGGCTTGGCGTTGGCCTCGCAAGCCTCAACAAATCCCATGTTGGCATCAGGATCATAAAGGGGTCCGCCTTCACGGTCATGGACACAGAAGCCCTTCATGGGAAGGAGAATAGTAACCGGCCCGAGGCTTTTATTTAACTTTTCGCACATAACTTCTCCGAGTTTTTTAAATTCTTCTCTGGAGGTCCGGTATAAGGTGATGGCAGCGTTGTGGACATGCGTTACACGGCCTGCGAATTGTTCCTGTCCCGGACCGTGGACGATAAAATCTGACGAGCCGGGGACGTAGACCTGCGGAAGGCCTTTTTTACCGGCATTTTCGTAACGGTCGGCCGGGGCCTGGTAAAGACCGCCCGCAATACTGTCAACCCATTCGTGGAGAGAAATCTCTACTACTCCACCGTCAATCATGCCGTCCGCTGTAAGTTGTTCCAGAGCTGTTCCCCCTACGCCTGTGGTATGGAAAGTGACAGTTTCAAATCCTTTCTCGGCAAGTCTGTTTCTGACCCTGGCGGCGGTTCCTTCAGTTGTTCCCAGCGTTGTAATGGCGACAAGCTTTTTATTCTCTTTATCAATCTGGGGAGCATTGACCATGCCCACCACCGCAGCGGCTGCATTAGTAAAGACTTTTCTGGTCAGGCGGTTCAGGCCGGCCACATCTGTTACCGAATGGTACATCAGGATATCTTTCGTGCCGACAGCAGCGCTGACAACATTCCCCACCGCGGCTACTGTTGATATCTGAACTTTCGGCACTCCAAAGGGAAGAGAACGCATAACCGCGGATCCCAGACCGGTTCCCATAGCTCCGCCGAGGCTGAGGACTCCGTCAAATTTACCTTGACTGAACAGATCTTGTGCTATCGTTATAGCTCCCCCGATCATTGTCCCTAAAGCGTCACCCTCGGAAGGAATCTTTTGAACTTCCGCGTGAGTAGTACCGGCTGCTACGGCAACCTCATCACGTGTTATATCAGGCGTAAAATAGGGTTCTCCCAAAATTCCGCAATCCATAACCATAACATTGGCTCCAAGAGCCGTAATTTGTTCTTTTAAGTAAGTAACTTCTACTCCTTTTGTATCTAAAACAGAAACAATAAGTACAGTTTTCATGTTCTTACCTCCCTCTTATTTTTGCCCATATTAAAGAAAAGATTTATCCGCAAAATTAGACATATGGAAAAAACGAAAGAATAAACTTTATAATACTTTTACTTTTTTATCTTTTTACCTCCCATAAAAACATTTTACCTCACAAAAAACACTGTTTTCCAGAAAATCCTGACTATTTCGTTACTGTTAATTCTCCTTTAACACCCCCTCTTCGACAAAATTTGCATAGCTTGCAGGTATAGAACCTTGTTCAACTATTACAATTAAGTATTTAAGAAATAGTATTTAAAAATGTATTAGTATTTAAAAAATTTCATAGTATCAAACTATCCCATCATCTGTATACTGTCAATAACCTAAATTGGGGGAAAATTTAGTATTTAAGATTAACCAAATTGGTTAAAGTGTTTTTTTTCAACTATAAGATGAAGAACCATCGGAATTTACTTAAATGCTTTGAAGCTTGAAGCTAATTATTTGGAAAAAATTGCAGTGTTGATGTTAACCGTGTTACCGGCAGGAAAATTAACATTTAGGATAGAATTAATAAACATGAAAGTGTAATGCATAATGTTCGGCGGAACAGAATGCTTGCCACTACAAGCGTATTTTGCCTAAAGTGGATAAAATTAATTGAATTGTTTTCATTACCTTAGGAGTATCATGGCAATATTAACTAAAATATTTGTCCAATCTGGACAAAAGAAATGGAAATAATTTTGTCTACATTAGTTATTGACACTGCCTAAACGTTAGGTTAAATTTGCATTATAGTTAAGAAATGTACTAAAGTTTAAAATTAATTACGTTTTTCAAATTTAATTTATTTACCCTTAATTTACTTGGCGCTGATTTGCAACTCTATCAGTCTTTTTACATTTTTGATGTGTAGGAGGTGAGCCCATGCACGTTTTTTTTTAAATCGTCTGTTTCGCGGGATCCCTTATCGGCAATTCAAATCTTTTACAACCAAACAGCTTTTGCCCACAGGGTAAAATGTCCAGTTCGCCGATTATTGGGGCTTTGGTAGCCTGAAAATACGTTTTTATTAAGCCGGCATCTACCGTCCGCTAATTATTTACATTTACAATGTCATTATCGTCGTTTCTTCTAATATCCTTATTTAACGGACAGCTATCGAGATCGGTGGTAGATACGAAAAGGGAGACGATTTGAAAAGGAGACGATTGTATGTTAGCAGAACCTGAAAATTTATGGCAAGAGCTTCAAAAAGAACGAAAGCGCGTCATTCAATGGCGTATCTTAACTGAAGCGGCAGTTCTTTTAAATTCAGAGTTGCACTCTGAAAGCTTACCTCTAAAGTTTATAAAATGCGCAAAAAAATTAGTATCAGCTAACGAAGCGATGGTAGCTCTTAAAGAAGAAAAAAAAGAGGGCTTAAAAATACTAAAGCACTATACTTTGGACAATGAAGCCAAAGAAAAACAGGTTGAAGAAAGTGGAAAGAGTCCCTATGGAGCGATAGACGTAATCTTGAAGAATGAGGAAATAATAAACAGAAATGCCTCCCAGTTTACGTCTCAAGAGCTTTGCGGCTTCTCCGCTATTAAAAGAAACCTGCTCGGCGTTCCTCTTTATGCCGGAGGAGAAGTAACCGGTGCTCTCTTAATGGCCAACAAAAGCGGAGAAGAGTCTTTTACCCAGGACGATCAGGAGTTACTCTTAATTCTGGCATCACAGCTCAGTATTGCTTTAGAAAATTCCAGGCTGTATGAAAAGACAGATGAGAAATTGCAAATAAAAGTTGACGAATTGGAGCATGTTAATAAAATTTTAGTAAAACAAACTAAGATTTTGGAAAAATCAATTGAGATTCATAAACAATTAACTGAATTGGTTTTAAGAGGTAAAGGAATTGAAGCGATTTGCAGGACATTGACAGCTTTTATTGGTTGCCCTGTTCAAATAGAGGATCATAATTTTAATGTTAAAGCAACAACGATAAACAATGATCTGACGAATTTATTTCTTAGCGGTAAGGATTTACTGGAAAATAAAGACTATACAATGCAAGTTAAAGATCTTTTTCAGGAAAGAAAAATTATCAAAATTAAGTTGGATACAGCGGCAATACAATATGTGGTTCCTATTGTTGCCGGAGAGCAAATTTTAGGAATAATAACTACTGTTCTTGTTAATAAACCCCTAAGACCGCTTTATCTTGTGGCCATGGAACAAGGAGCCACGATTATCGCGCTGGAGATGTTGAAAGAAAGGTCTGCTGCTGAGCAAAACAGGCGTTTAAAAGAAAACTTTTTAGAGCAGGTTTTGGATGGAGATTTTGAATCCGAAGAGCAGGTACAGCACCGTGCCCTGCAATTAAATTTTGGATTAAATAATATTTATCAAATAATGACAGTTGATATGGAACCGGGGGATAATGATCAAAGCAGACCGGAGTTATACCAGGAGATTCGAGAATTTTGCGTTGATTCTTTTGCCAACAGTATTGTTGTGACCAAAAATAACTTACTATTAATTATGGTTACTTTCGAGAAAAAGAATCAAGAGAGAGCAATTGCCAAACCGGCAAATATGTTAAAAGAATTTCTGATCAAATTGGTGGAGAACGGAACCTGGAGAATCGCTATTGGTACAAGCTGCACCAAAATAACTGATTGTGCGGTATCTTATCGTAAGGCTGTTACTACTCTGGATATTATGAAAGCATTACGATTGACGAACAAAATTGTTTACTACAATAATCTAGGTATTTTCTCATTAATTGAAATAAATCCTCAACGTTTTGCTGATTTTACCCAAAAAACCCTTGGACTCTTGATGGAATATGATCAAAAACATAAAACACAGCTCGTTGATACCTTAAATCTTTACTTTAATTATAACAGCAATGTTTTAAAAGCATCTCGAGAAGGTTACTTAAATCCAAGCACAATGAAGTACAGACTGCGTAGAATTCAGGAAATTACAGGATTAGATTTAAAGGACGCGGATGTGGGCTTACAATTGCAACTTGCTATGAGACTGATTAATTGCGGATGTTTTCAATAAATATTAACACTACAGCAAATTATTGTTAATTAATTGCGAATGTTTCTAGTAAAAAGAGAAAAACTCACCGTTTGTAAATTGTGTTATATAAGCATGATTTACCAGGGTGAGTTTTTTTGTTTAGGCAATGGAACTACTTTTAAGCACAGACAAAAAGTGAGTTATTTCATTAATATAATTTTGCTTATTGCTATCTTGATTTACTACTAATTTGTAAGTTAAAACCGGTATTTCAAAAGTAGGTACTATCTCAACAATTTCGCCTCGGTTTATTTCTTCTTGTACTGTCACGTAATGCAAAATTGAAACAAAATTTTCAGTCTTAATAAGTTCTTTGATAGCAAAGGGATAATTAAGTTCCAAAACTATATTGGGTAAAATATTATTTTGGATAAAAAAATCGTCTATTATTTTTCTAGTTACAAACGATTTAGGAAGCAGAACCAAAGGAATTTTTTCAAAATCCCGATAAGAAGTTATTAAAAATTTCTTATTGGCAATTATTGATATTTTCTGTTTGAATGTAAAAACTAAATTTGCAAAGGGCACATCTATATCAATCGGGACTATGCCAATATCACACGTTTTATTTTTTAAAAGATTGACCATAGATGAATAGTCATCAGTTTCAATAATTATTTTCAAGTTTAATTTATCAAAGCTTAATTTAAACCTTTCAATTAATTTAGGAAGTAAATTAATACCTAAAGCAGCATTTGTAATAATACTTACAGTTTCTTTTTCAAACGTTTCTTCATCTCTTTTTAAAACTTCAATATCTTTATATATTTTTTCTTTAAGGTTTAATATCTCTTTGGCTGTATAATAGAAGGATTTTCCGGCTGCAGTTAATTCCAACTTATCATAGCTAGATTCCCGTCTTTTTATTAATTTTATTTTTAGCTCTTTTTCTAATGTTTTTATGGCGGCACTAACAGAAGATTGGGATATTAATAATTTTTCAGCAGCTTTGGTAAAACCGTTGTTTTCGATTACATTGCAAAAAATATTAAGTAAATTAAAAGTGATTATTTATCCACCTCTTTCTTTAAAAGCTATAGTAATTATACAAAAGAAATTTTGACAATACAAGAAATAAAAATAGGAAACACATCGAAAAATAGAAATATTTGCACAATGGTTCGGAGTAATTTTTTTAACACATTGAAAAATTATAATATGTTAAATAGAGTAAATAGTATTTGACTATTATTGATTGCCTATGCTACTTTTGAGCCAAGAATTTAAAGATTTAAAAAGTAAAATTAACTGAGAGGTGAAGAAAATGGCCAAAGATTTACGAGATTTTTTAGAAAAAGTTAAAAATGAGTTACCTGATGATTACGTCGAGGTTACACGCTCTGTTAATCCGGACAATTTCGATATAACAGCGCTTCTGGAGCATTTGACCAAACAAAATAAGTTTCCCCTGGTTTTATTTAAAAATCCCAAAAACCTAAAGGGGGAAGACGTAGAAATTCAGGTTGTATCCAATGTTTTTGCGAAAAGAGAAAGATGTGCCCTTGCTCTTGATTGGCCTGCGGACAGATCCAACCTTCCTTTAAGCCTGGAATATGCCCGTTTGGAACGGGAGGTAGTTCCTCCGTTGGAAATTGGGAAGAATGATGCTCCGGTTAAAGAAGTAATTCTACGGGGGACCGAAGCAGATCCTGCAATTTTACCCGGAGTGCGGCATTATGAGATGGATTTGTGTCCGGTTTTTACCATGACACTTGTGATGAAAGATCCGGACACCGGGATCTATGATATTACCTTTGCGAAAACATTTTACAAAGGTTCACAAAGAATGGGAGCATCCATTCATACTCCCCACCTTGAACGGATTTTAAATAAATATGAGGAACGAAAAGAGCCTGCTCCCGTAGTACAGATTCTTGGACATCATCCCGCATTCTATCTCGGTTCACTGGCATTAAGCCCTTACGATGCCGATGATTATGCCGGAGTCGGTTCTTTTTTACATGAACCCCTTCGACTTGTCGAATCAGAAACCTGGGGAAAAGATTTTCTTGTTCCTGCAGATGCGGAAATAATAATGGAAGGAGAAATCATGCCCGGCGATAAAGAAATAGTAGATCCGTTTGGTGAAGTGACAAGACATTACCAGGCCCAATGCATACGTCAAGCAATGAATGTGACAGCAATCACGCGGCGCAAAGGCGCCATCATGCAGGACATTTTTTCCGGTCACGAAGGACACTGGAACCTGGGTGCCTTACCGAAAGAAGGCAGCGTATATAATGCTGTAAACCGCCGATATGGAAATGTCAAGGCTGTGCATATGCCCCATTCCGGGATCGGAAGGCTGGCATGCTATATCTCTATTGACAAAAAGCGTGAAGGAGACGCCAAAATTGCCGGTATGGCAGCGCTTTTAGAGTCATGGACTTTTCAGGTTGTCGTTGTGGTCGATGATGATATTGATGTCTTTAATGAAAAAGAAGTGGTCTGGGCTATATTAACCATGGTAGATCCCAAACGGGATATAACCATGGTGGACAATGTTCATACTGTTTTTACCACTGCTATGGGACATAACAAAATTATTATTGATGCAACAAAACCGCTTGATAGGGCCTTCCCTGAACGTTTTAAAGTTCCGGAAAGCGCTATGCAGCGGATAAAATTAGATGAGTGGATCAAACTTTAAATAAGGGAGGTAATAGTAAATGGAAAGGATTTTTTGGGTTAAATGTCCGAAATGCGGTGATCGTTTTTGCTGTGATTATGAATTACGACATTCGAAACTCAAGTTAATCTGCCCGTTTTGTCTTGAACAGTTCCTTGATGTAGATAGTTTGGAAATTGATGAACGTCTTTAGTAGAATGTTCCCGAAAGTTAAATTGTTATTGATTGCCTTTCCGGGAAAGTGTACAAGCAAGGTGAGCTTTTTTTCCTGTGTTAGCCGGACCTTGAGGCAATCGACCAAAAATTGTTCTATGCAAATAAGGGGGTGAAATATGGTAGTATATCGAACAATATTAACAAGTGTAGTTATTAATAAAAAAGAGGAGGGTCTTTATGAAAAAGAAGTACTTACTTATAACGGTTTGTTTGCTTGTGCTGGCTTTAGTAATGCAAGTTACCGGTTGTGCTAATAAACCGGAAGAAGAAAATATAGGGGCCGGCGGGACAGAAGAGGCAGAAGGGTTACCCTCAATGTTAACTATCGGTACTCACGCTATGAGTTCGCTTTTTAATGCAATGGGATCCGGGATCGCTACAGTGGCGAGCAAGCATACTCCTGTGGAAGTTAAAGCGATAGCTACATCCGGGCCAATCGAGTGGTTTCCCATGTTTCTAAACGGAGAAATGGATATGGGAGTTTTAAATTGTTGGGACGCCAAAATGGGCTGGCTTGGGCAATCGGATTATGGGAATATCTCTCAAGGCAAAGGCTTTCCTGTCCGCCTGCTGACCAACGGTGCTTTCTCCATTTATAGTGCCGTTGTGGCAGAAGATTCAGGTATAAAAACCGCTCAGGATCTTAAAGGTAAAAATTTTATTTTAAATTATACCGGCGCGGCAGGTATTACCGCCCAGTCCAAGGCATTTTTAGCAAATCATAACTTAACTGAAGATGATGTGAATGTTATCTCTGTTCCCGGCATTTCAGACGGTGTTAAGGCGATTATTGAAAGGCGTGCAGATTGCGCCGGTTCGGCCAATATCGGGTTTGCCCTTGTAGAAGAATTAGAGGCAACAAGAGGAGCGCGTTTTTTAGGCTTTGATCCTTCTCCTGAGGCAGTAGAACGTGCACAAAAAGAATTTACGTTATATCCCATTGATGTCGAGCCGGGACCGGGATTTACCGGAGTGAGGGAACCTATTACAATGATGGCATATGATATTTATCTGGTTGGACGCACAGATCTCTCTGATGAAGCAGCGTATACTATTGTTAAAGCCCTTTGGGAAAACAACGAGGAGCTAGGTGCCATCCATCCGAGATTAAAAGAGTGGAAGACTGAAAGATTTGTATCTGAACAAGCTACTATACCTTATCATCCCGGCGCAATTAAATTCTATAAAGAAAAAGGCATCTGGAACGAACAAATGGATGCTTTGCAGGAAGAGCTTCTTTCCTTAAAGCAATAGAAATCTACGCTATGGAGGAGGTATGGGGTTTGCGGTGAGTGAGTAAGCCCCTGCCCTCCTCTTCAGTTAATGATAGGGAGGGATAATAATGGCAGAGGAAAAACAGCGCTATCGTACGTTAAAAGGGCCGGCCCGTCTATATCAAAAAATAATCGGCCTATTAATACCAATTATAGGGATTATTTTTATCATAAATATACCCCTGTACTTTGGATTATCGCTTTTTAACCAACAGTTTTTGGGATTATTTTTAGGACTTCTAATGGCATTGATGTTTATAATAATGCCGCCATTTACTAACTCTTCCCGCAATACGCTCCCCTGGTACGACCTTGCTTTTTCTTTGTTAAGTCTTTTTTCCGGTGTGTATATATTTATCTGTTATCCGAATCTGATCAGTACGATCGGACTGATAACGCCGTTCAGAGTTGTAATGGGCATTATTGTAATATTTCTGGTAATCGAAGGGACAAGAAGAGCTAGCGGTTGGACTTTAGTCAGTGTTATCTTGTTCTTTATAGCCTATTTTAAATTTGGGCATTTGTTTCCGGGAGTATTGGAAATTCAAAATATTTCCTGGCCAAGAATGATAACACAGTTGTTCCTGGGCGCAGATTCCATTTATGGTGTAGCTCTGCGTACTGCCGCAATAATTGTGTTTGGTTTTATCCTCTTTGCCCAAGTTATGTTCGGAACCGGAGGGGCAAAATTTTTGTTCGGCCTGGCTGAATCAGCAATGGGGCGCTACCGGGGGGGGCCTGCCAAAGCAGGCATTTTGGCCAGTGCGTTTTTTGGTATGTTGTCCGGCAGCGCTGTGGCCAATGTAGCTGCAACAGGGACGCTTACTATTCCCATGATGAAAGATGTTGGGTATAAGCCTTATTTTGCTGCAGCCGTATCAGCGGTGGCTTCGACGGGGGGAGTCATTACCCCGCCGATTATGGGTGCGGCCGCCTTTATTATTTCGGAATTTCTCGGTGTACCTTATGCAGACGTGTTGTATATCGCCATAGTTCCGGCAGCATTATTTTATATTAGTCTTTTTATGCAGGTTGATCTCAGGGCTTCCAAAAACGGGCTTAAAGGAATGCCTCCCGAGCAAGTACCCTCTTTAATTAAAGTATTAAAAGGAGGTTGGTTTTTTTTAATTCCCATAGTGGTTCTTATTTACGTTATCTTCATTCTCTATTTAAGACCGGAAACCGCGGCTCTCTATTCGCTGGCTTCATTGCTGATAGTCAGTCTATTGAAAAAAGATCTCCGGGTTAAGTTAAAGGACTTTGCCGGCTTTCTGGAGAACACCAGCCGAAGCATGCTGGAAGTAGCTATCATCTGCGGTGCGGCCGGGCTTGTCATCGGTGTCATAACTTATAGCGGTTTAGGTCTTACCCTGTCTCGGGTTTTAACAGAGATGGCCGGAAATAGTCTTTTGCTTCTAACGATTATGACAGCGATAGCCAGTGTAATATTGGGAATGGGGATGCCTGCTACAGCAGCATATTTGCTTTTGGCGCTTCTCGTGGCTCCCGCATTAATCGAAATAGGAGTAAACCCTTTGCTTGCTCATTTATTTATTTTTTATTTCGGTTGTTTTTCCTTTATTACTCCACCGGTTTGTCTGGCTACTTATGCCGCAGCATCCATAGCCGGTTCGAATCTTATGAATACGGCTGTTCAAGGAATAAAACTGGCAATCCCGGCCTTTGTTGTTCCCTTTATCTTTATTTTTAATCCTCCCGTGGCACTGGACGGGACTACGATAGAAATTGTAAGGGAATTGTTTTTTGCGGTTATTGCTGTGTTTGCAATGAGTATAGCCCTTGAAGGTTTTTTGAGAAAAGAAAAAAGTATGGTGGGCAGGTTTTTGTTCGGTATAATTTCACTATGCCTGTTCTTACCGCTTCCTCCGACAATTTCTTTTGTAGCAGTTGTAGTTTTTGTAATTTTAGTAATTGCTGAATATCTGCCTGCCGGTAAACACTTAATAATAAATAAAAAGATATCAGGGGCAAAGGAATAAAATAACATAAAAAGCAGCAGTTATGGAGAAGTAAAAGAAGGAGAAATTATTGTTGATCTCGAAGTAGCAATTATCCTGGATAGAGAGGTTGTCGTGGATGGATCTGCAGGAAAAGACAATTGAGAGCAGGAAGGTGTATGATGGTAAAGTAATCCGCGTTCGTCTGGATAAGGTTCTCCTTCCCGACGGAAGAGAAGGTATGCGCGAGATCGTGGAACATAGCGGAGCTGTTGCAGTTGTTCCGGTGGACCACGATAACAGGGTGTATTTTGTCCGCCAGTACCGCAAACCTTTGGAAAAATTACTGCTGGAGATACCCGCGGGAAAGCTGGAGCCGGGGGAAGATCCGCAGGAGTGCGCCAAACGGGAACTTGCGGAGGAGATCGGTTTTACCCCGGGAGAACTCAGACAAATGTCCTTTATGTATTCTTCACCCGGATTTTCCGATGAGAAAATTTATCTTTACCTGGCCCGGGACCTGACCAGGTACCGGTTGGAAAATGACGAAGGAGAATTCCTGGAGGTAGAGTGTATTCCTCTTGCTGATGCTCTTGATATGGTTTTAGACGGAACTATTGAAGATGGAAAAACGATTGCCGGTATACTTTTAGCCTCGCACTTTCTTTCCCTGTAAATCAAACGTAAAGACAGGGCAGAGAGAAGAAGGAGATGGGCTTATCCACGGCGAAGATTAACCGGCCGGTAAGTGATAAAAAGCCCATTTTTTTTAGAAGAACTTTATAATCATAAAGGTTGGTGAGAGGGATGGAAAAGTTTTTCAAACGCTCCTGCCTGCAGCAGATTACTCCTTATGTCCCGGGAAAGCCTGTGGAAGAATTGGAAAGGGAGTTTGGTTTAAAAAACATTATTAAAATGGCTTCCAACGAGAACCCTCTGGGGCCTTCCCCCATGGCGTTGGAAGCTGTTCGTAACTTTCTCTCCGGGATGAACTTTTATCCCGACGGAAATGCCTTTCTTTTGAAAAAGGATTTGGCAAGTTACCTCGGTTTACAGGAAGAAAACATCATTCCAGGTAACGGTGCGGACGAACTCATTACCCTTGTGGGAGCTGCCTATTTAAATCCGGGTGATGAAATTATCATGGCGCATCCTTCTTTCTCATGTTACGAATTTTCAGCCTTTTTAATGGATGCAGTTCCCCGGCGGATTTGTACCAGAGATTTTCACTTTGATCTGGAGGCCATGGCCGCTGCGGTTACTTCTAAAACCAGGATTATCTTTATCTGCAACCCTAATAACCCTACCGGGACGATTGTTACCCACCGCCAATTGGAATCATTTTTAAAGAATTTACCACCGGAAGTCCTCGTGGTAATTGATGAGGCGTACAATGAATACGTTACGGATCCGGATTACCCATCCAGCCTGAGTTTTCTTGATGAAGGGTTAAATATCCTTATTTTGCGCACTTTTTCCAAAATATATGGTCTGGCCGGTTTGAGAATCGGCTACGGCCTGGCCGGCCGGGAAGTTATTGCAGACCTTAACTCCGTGCGGGAGCCCTTTAACGTCAACGCCGCGGCCCAGGTCGCTGCCCGGGCCGCGCTGCGGGATACGGAGCACATCAGGGCCGGCCGGGAGTTGAATCTTCGGGCCAAGGAATACCTCTACAAGGAGTTTAAACGGCTGGGCCTCCCTTATGTGCCGACGGAAGCAAACTTTGTTTTTGTTGATGTTAAAGTCGACTCCAGGGATTTATATCAATCTTTGTTGCGTAAAGGTGTTATTGTCCGGCCGGGTGATATCTTCGGTTATCCGCAATACTTACGCGTCTCTTTCGGGACGGAAGAGCAAAACTGCCGTTTTATCTCCGCTCTGGAAGAAAGCCTGGAACAGTTAGGAAGCAAATCCGCTCTTTAACTCCGGAAAAATCCGCTAATTTTTTCTCCGATAATTCCCACGCTTTCATCCACTTCCTGTGAGATGGCGGAAAGGAAAAGAGCGCCTGTTTTTCCCTGGGCTTCAGCTATGCGGATGGTATTTTCCTCAATTATTTCACCGGCCAGGACCAGGGGGTGTCCCTGATTATCCTTGACAGTATAGTTGGCTTTTTTTCCTAAGACATATTTTTTCATTTTTTCTCGCGTTTCTCGGGCCAGATCTTTTCCTTCCCGTGAAATTTCCCGATCCAGGTTATCCCATAGATCTTTTAGTTTTTCAAGAATTTGGGAGGTGTTTTGTTTGGCACGATCCCGTTCCCGGTAAAATTCTTTATTTTCCTCATTTGGGAATGTATCGGCATTTTCATTGTAAGATTCTTCCTTTAAGGTTGGTTCCTGGAGATATTCCCTGAAATCTGAGCGCGCGATGATATAATCCCGTCCCAGATTCAGCACCCCTTCAATATGGAGAAATGTTTCGGCCCCACCTTTTATCTCTTCCTTGAAATCATAAAGAAGCAGGCTTTCGATTTTACCTGTTTGGGGATTAAAGGTATAATCCTGGACTTTGGCCAAATAGTCGCCTTCCTGGGTAATAATGTTATTTCCCAGGAAGGAATATTTTTTCAGGGTTTCCATTTGAGCATGAGCATCTGCGGTAACCAGTTGTTTTTCAGGTTCCACCGTGATAACATCTTTCCCAATATTATTAACCCGGTTGTACGGAATAAACTGTGAACGTCCTTTGAGAAACCCCTTTTCTCCGATCAGCAACGCCTCGACTTTTTTTTCTGCAGGATCGACCAGTAAATCCTGAACTTTTCCGATCATGGAGCCGTCTTCCAGGCTGACTACCGGAAAACCCCTCATTATTTTTGCTCTCATTTGTTAAAAGCCTCCTTCAAGGTATTCCTACTTTAGTATGCTCTTTTCGAGTAATTCATACATATACATTATCATAAAATAGCAAAATATTGTATTGCAGGCTTTGTTAAAAAAAAGATATAATAAAACAAAATTTGTCTTGGACGGGGTGTTCCTTTTTTGCTGATTATCAGGAGCCAAAATGAAGAAGAAACGAGAGATATCGGCCGGATCCTTGGGAAGAGCGCGGCTCCGGGAACGGTCATCGCCTTGAAAGGAGACCTCGGCGCCGGTAAAACAGTTTTTGCCCAGGGCGTAGCCCGGGGAGCAGAGGTGCGTGAGATAGTAAACAGCCCTTCGTACGTCCTTATGAATATCTACCGGGGCCGGGTGGAGCTGTATCATTTTGATTTTTATCGTTTGGAAGAGGAGGACGAACTGCTTGAATTGGGTCTTGAAGAATATTTTTACGGTGACGGAATAACACTGGTGGAATGGGCGGATAAATTTCCCCTAATTTTACCGGCAACCAGGCTGGAGATCGAGATAACAAAGGATAGGGAAAGGCAGGATTTTGTTCGGCATCTGTCTTTTAAACCCGTGGGTGAGTTCGATGATTCTATTCTGGAGGAAGTAAAAAAGTATGCTTCTACTGGCAATTGATACGACGACAAATGTCTGCAGCGTTGCTCTGGGCGATAGTGATAAGCTCTGGGCGGAAATAGTTTTGAATACGAAAAAGACCCATTCACAGCGCTTGATGCCGGCTATTCACACTCTTCTCCGGGATGCGGGTGTGGATAAAAGCCAGGTGGAAGGGATCGCTGTTGCCCTTGGCCCCGGCTCTTTTACGGGTATCCGTATTGGGTTGGCGACTGCCCAAGGCCTTTCCCAGGGACTGGATATCCCTGTTACCGGAGTTATGACCCTGGATGCCCTGGCGGAAGGATGCGGGTTCTTCCCCAGCTTGATTTGTCCTCTCCTGGATGCCAGAAGAGAACAGGTTTACACCGGTTTTTATCGGGGTGGAGCCGGAGGCCCTACCCCTCTGGAATCGCCGGTTGCCCTGACCCTGGATGAATTAATTGTCAGGATTAAAAGCTTTAAAGAAGAAGTGATTTTTACCGGTGATGCCCTGGAGACCTTCAGGGAAAAGCTCCGTGCGGCCCTGGGTGAGAAATACACAGAGATGCCTTTTTCCTCCCGTTTAAACCGTGCGGCCCTGGTTCTGCAGAAAGGGCTTAAAAACTGGGAAAAGGATGGTCCTGTATCTCTTTATGCTCTGAAACCTTTGTATATCCGTCTTCCTGAGGCGGAGAGGCGCCTCCTGGAAAGAAACAGGAGGCAAGAGGTTTGAATAAAGCTGCTATTAAAATAACTGCAATGGTTTCGGATGATTTAGATGAAGTTATGCGGATTGAGCAGGATTCTTTTACCTATCCCTGGTCCAAAAACTCGTTTCAGGGCGAGATCCTGAGCAACCGGTTTGCATATTATGTTACAGCGAAAGATATCAGCGATTCTGTTATCGGCTATGCGGGTGCCTGGATTATCCTTGATGAGGCGCATATTACCACTCTTGCTGTTGACCCTTCCTGTCGGCAGATGGGGACGGGAAGCCTTTTACTGGCATATCTTCTCCGGAAAGCAATTGAAGAAGGGGCATGCAAAGTATTTTTAGAGGTAAGAGATTCCAACCGGCAGGCCAGGAGAATCTACGAAAGGTTTGGATTTGAGGTTATCGGGAAAAGGAAAAGGTATTACCATGACGAGGATGCCCTGGTTATGGTACGAGCCTTGGAAAAAGTAAAGGGGTGATTAAATGTCACACCGTTCATTAATATTGGGAATAGAAACGAGCTGCGACGATACATCCGCCGGCGTAGTTCTCAATGGACGAACTCTCCTGAGTAATATTGTGTCTTCCCAGGACAGTCTTCATCACCGTTTTGGCGGTATTGTCCCCGAGATCGCCTCCCGCCGGCATCTGGAAATAATTAATCCGGTGATTGATGAAGCGCTGGACAAGGCAGGGGTAAAATTCGGTGACCTTGACGGGATTGCGGTTTCATATGGTCCAGGGCTGGTAGGATCTCTTTTAGTCGGAGTTTCAGTAGCCAAGGCTCTCGCTTTTTCTCTGGATCTGCCTCTGGTGGGGGTCAATCATATTGAGGGACATCTTTATGCTAATTTCTTAACGGATGAGACGATTTCTTTTCCGGTTCTTTGTCTGGTTGTTTCCGGAGGGCATACCAATATCCTTTATGTGGAGGGGCACGGGGAAATCCGGGTTTTGGGGAGGACCCGTGATGATGCGGCCGGTGAAGTGTTTGATAAAATTGCCAGGGCGCTGGAACTGGGTTTTCCCGGTGGCCCAATAATAGATCGTCTGTCCTGTGAGGGAGATCCTTCCGCTTTTTCTTTTCCCAGGGCTCTAATGGGCGAAGAGGGGAAACTTGATTTCAGTTTTAGCGGGGTTAAAACTGCTGTTTTAAACTGTATTCGTCAGCGAACCGGAAAGGAGAGAACCGAAAAGGGGACGGATAACGTTTTTTGCAACGTTGCCGCATCTTTTCAGGCAGCCGTAGTGGATGTTCTGGTCGAAAAGTGTCTTTTAGCAGCCAAGCAGAGAAGTGTTAAGAAATTTTTATTGGCCGGCGGGGTAGCGGCGAACAGTGAACTCCGGAGAAGGCTACGGCAACGGCTGGAACCGGAGAAAATAAAAGTAATTTTTCCTCCTGTTGAGCTGTGCACAGATAATGCCGCAATGATTGCTTCTGCAGGGTATTACCGTTTACAACAAGGGATTACAGCCTCTTATGATTTAAATGCTGAGCCGTCTCTGGGTTTAGGAGACTAAATAAATGTTAAAAAAAATGTTAAGAAAAACTAGGATTTATGTAAATAAATTTAAGGGAATATTTCCTTGAATTCGGGAATAGAATAATAGGATAGGTTTTTTTCCACAAAGTAATTCACATTATCCACAAAGTTATCCACAGAAGAAAGCCTTTTTTTTGGGTAAAACAGAAGAACTGTTCACATTTTGGGATAAGTTCACATAAAATATTGCAGTTGCAACCCCGAATGTTTTTTCCGATAAGGAGAAAAAACGCCAACAGGGAAAAAATATGTTATTTAATGTCAGCGTTATACATAAAATAGATGCTGCCTGCGTGGGGATATAATTTAAAAATCAGGTAACTTTTATGATCATAATTTTGGTATGAAGATTTTGATATGAAGAGAGGGGTTTCATGTTAACAAATATTCATAAAGTACACTTTACCGGTATTGGGGGGTACGGAATGAGCGCACTGGCTCTCGTACTGCTGCAGGATGGTTTTGATGTGAGGGGCTCAGATATTAAACCTTCAAGGCTGACAGCAATCCTGGAAAAAGCGGGCGCAAAGATCTATCTGGGGCATGACGCTCTGCAGGTCGGGGACGCGGAGCTGCTTATTTACTCCACTGCTATCCCTTCCGATAATCCTGAAATTGAAACTGCCCGGGCCAAAGAAATTCCTCTCTGGCACCGTTCAAAGCTGCTTGCCGCGTTACTGAATGAAAGATACGGGATTGCCGTTGCCGGAACCCATGGCAAGACGACAACTACAGCAATGATTTCACTCTTATTGGCTAGAGGCGGTTTTGATCCGACTGCTGTTATTGGGGGAGAAGTCTCCTTTTTTGATGGGAATGCCCGTTTGGGGAAAAGCCCCTATATTGTTGCGGAAGCTTGCGAGAGCGATCATTCTTTTCTCCGCTACAAACCATTAATTAGTTTACTGACTAATATTGAAGCGGATCACCTGGAACATTATGAGGGGAATTTTGCTAAGTTGGTGGATACATACCTGGTCTTTATCAATAACGTCAGAGAAGGGGGAACGGTTTTTTTCTGCAGCGATGACCCGCTTTTGAAAAAATTAAGAGCGGACTTTCGCCCACAGTCTGTTTCCTACGGATTATTCCCCGGTGCAGACATCCGGGGAGATGAAGTGAAAATCGAGGGACTTGGTTCTCGATTTCGCGTTGTTGCCAATGGGAAGCCTCTGGGAGAACTGGTCTTAAAAGTTCCCGGTTTACACAATATCCGCAATGCGCTTGGTGCTACAGCAATCGCCCTGTTTTTAGGCCTTGATTTTTCAGCAATCAGAGAGGCATTTTCCCTGTTCGAGGGAGCCAGAAGGCGTTTTGAAATTATCGGGGAAGCCGGCAAAGTTCTTATAGTGGACGATTATGCCCATCATCCCACGGAGATCAAGGCAACCCTTGAAGCGGCCCGGGAAAGCGGGAGGCGAATCATCTGTCTTTTCCAGCCGCACCGTTTTACACGGACAAATTTTTTATGGCCGGAATTTATAGAAGCTTTTGATGCAGCGGATCTACTCTTGTTAACCGATATTTATCCGGCCGGAGAGGCCCCCATTCCGGGCATTACTTCCCGCAGGCTCGCGGAGAAGGTTAAAGAAAGGGGGCTTCAGCACGTCTACTATTTTGCTGAGCCATCGGAAGCTGTTGATTATTTACAGGGTCTTGTCCGTGAAGGAGATATGGTCTTGACCATGGGAGCGGGAGATGTTTGGAAAGCCGGAAGAAGCCTGCTAGACATACTTACTTCCAGGGAATGTGCTGTTTCCCCGGAAGTAACAAACTCAATATAGGTACTTGGGGACATTCCTCTGAAAGAGGTGTGTCCCCTTACCAAAAGTAAATGACATTCCTCTGGAAGAGAAAAAGATTAACCGGTATCAGGAGGGACCAGTATGCAGAAACTGTTTTATCCGAAGTCTATTGTAATTATAGGATTATCATCAAAGCAGACAAATATATCCAGGCTTACCCTGGAAAATTTACTTCGTTGGGGTTACCGGGGCAGGCTCTTTGGCGTTAATCCCGGAGGTAATGATGTACATGTAAATGGAATCAAGATGTACAAGCATTTGGAAGACCTTCCGGAAGTTCCTGACCTGGCATATTGCATGATTCCGGCCAAATTCATCCCCGATATGGTGGAAAGCTGCGGCAGGTTTGGAATTACACGTATGGCCATCCCATCAGGAGGATTTTCCGAGTTTAGTGAAGATGGACGGACACTTGCCGCAGAAACTCTTGAGATCGCCGGGAAGTATGGGATTCGTTTTGTAGGGCCGAACAGTATCTCCTTGGCAAATACTGAGAATGGCTTATGCCTTCCCTTCATACCGATACGCAAGGTTCCGAAAGGGAAAATGTCCATTATCTCCCAGAGCGGCGGAGTTATCGTGATGTTGCTCAATTATCTTTTTGATGAAAAAATAGGATTGGCGAAGTTTGCCAGTATCGGCAATAAACTTGATTTAGATGAAGTGGATTTCCTCGAATACTTGGGGAAAGACCCTCAGACCGAGATTATCTGTCTTTATCTTGAAAGTATGGAGCACGGCAGCGACTTTATAAAGGCGGCAAAATCCATAGACAAGCCAATTATAGCTTATAAGTCAAATACAACCCCGGCAGGGAAAAAGGCTGCAATGAGCCATACTGCAGCAGTCAGCAATGACGATGATATCGTTGATTCAGCCTTTGAAGAGGCCGGAATTATTCGTATTAACAACTTCCTTGACTTTATTGAGCTGTCCAAGGCTTTTCATTTGCCTCCCATGAAGGGCAGGCGAATCATGGTTATGGGCCCTGCCGGTGGGTTTTCCGTTATGGGAGCGGATCTGTGTGAAAAGGCAGGTTTTGAGTTCGCAGACATGGGACAGGAATTCTACGACAGCCTTAGACAATTCAGTAATGCCGGTGTAATTAAGTTCTCCAACCCTCTGGATATGGGAGATCTTTACGATCCCCGGATTACAGCCCAAGTTATCTATTCGGTAATGCACTCTAATCAGGTTGATGGTTCCGTATTCATTAGTCAGCGTCCCCAGATGCCTCCGGGAGATAGTATGTTTCATAAGTTGATGCTTACCGACTTGTCTAATGAGCTTTGGGGTGCGATCCTGTCAGCGGGGAAACCTCTTGGAGTGTGCCTGTTCGGGACGACAAAAACGATCCGGCAGGCCAAGCGTTCAGTTGAATTTCCTATTTTCAACAGTCCGGAAGAGTTGGTCAATGCCCTGGCTGTTCAGATGAAATACCATGAGCGGAAGATGAAGAATCGTGAGCAAAAGGAGATTATTGCTACCCATTCGAATATTGATCGTAATGCTGCAAAACAATGGATGTCGGATAAACGTGGGGTTTACGGAGAGGAAGTTCTTGACCTTCTTGCTTGCTATGGCATTCCTGTGGCAGCTTCCAGGGTTGCCGGATCCGGGGATGAAGCAGTTAAATATGCCCGGGAACTGGGGTATCCTGTAGTTATGAAAGTAGTTTCAACAGATGCCTTGCATAAATCCGATGTCGGTGGTGTTATTATTGGTGTCAAACAGCCCGGCCAGGTGGAGGAAAATTTCGGCACTATTCGTGATAATCTTTTAAACTACAAGAAGGATGCATGTTTTGAAGGAGTGAGAATTCAGAAGATGGCCCCGGAGGGCTATGATATGTTTGTGGGCGGTAAACACGATCCTTCTTTTGGTCCGGTAGTGTTTTTGGGGATGGGAGGCATCTATATCGAGGTGTTTCGAGATGTGGCAAACGCCTTATGTCCGGCAGAGACAGAGACAATTTATACGCGGTTGAAACGCTTGAAATCATACGAGGTGCTCAGCGGGTTCCGGGGAAAAGCACCCGGTGATGTACATTCTTTCGTTGAAATGGTAGTAAGAGTATCTTTCCTCTTGGCGGATTTCCCCGAAATTCGGGAAATTGATATCAACCCTGTACGGGTATTTCCCCAGGGAGACGGTGTTATGGCTCTCGATGCAAGAGCACGTATTGGGGTATGAGTCTTGCAGATCCCGAATGCCGGCGAAGCCGGCTGTTTTTTTTTCCGTATTATTCTTTACCAGTTGCAGGAATTGACAAATATTTGTGGAATATTTAAATGTGGAATATCTTAAGGAGGATACTTTATGAAAAAAACTGCCCTTTTCCTGGCAGGATGTTTATTTTTTTTCTGTTTTGTTACTTCTTCTGTCCTGGCGCAAACAATCGATATTGTTATGGGAAATGAAATTAAAGTTTTTATGGAAGACGAACAACTTAGCTTTCGTTCTGCCCCCTTTATTCAAGATGGGCGGGTTATGGTCCCTATGAGAACCATACTTGAAGCTCTGGGGGCTACGGTAGAATGGGACGGGGCAACCAGAACTATTACTTCGACGCGTGCTGATACAATCGCTGTTTTAACGTTGGACTCCCTTTCCGCAAAAGTAAACGGAAATGTTGTTACTCTGGATGCACCCGCCTGCATGGTAAACGAGGTAACATTTGTTCCTCTCAGATTCTTTTCCACAACATTCGGTGCTGAAGCTGTCTGGGACGGGGAAGCAAAAACGGTCCGTATTACACGACCGTCAACCATTGAAACGCTTACCATTATACCTGAGGAGCTTTCTTTAAAGAGCGGCCAGGATTTTACTTTGACAGTGAAAGCAAGGCATAGTGACGGCAGTGAAGAGGTGATCGCCGCTGATCAGGTTAAATGGCAGACTACCAACTCCAATGTAGCTTCTGTTACGGATGGTGCGGTCTCTGCGTCAGGAACCGGAACAGCGGTGATTATGGCCGGTTACCAGGGCAAAACAGCGATCCTTAACATTAAAGTGGATGAATCACTAACAGGAATTTCTCTTTCTCCTGTCAATGTGGTTCTGCAGGTGGGCGAAAAAAAAGACCTGACCGTTGAAGCCCGCTACAAGGAAGGTGTGCAGCAGTCACTTGATTCCGAGAAAGTAACATGGGTTACAACCAACAGCCGCGTCGCGACCGTAACAGACGGTAATGTTGTTGCCGTGAGTTCCGGCACTGTGACCATTACGGCCCGCTACAACGATTATACCGCGACAGCTATTGTGGAAGTATTTAGTGATATGCCCATTGAGTTTAATGACCTGGAACTCCTGGCGGCCATTCGGGCCCAGCTGGGGAAAGCCTCCGGCTCTATCTACCGTTCCGAACTGGCCGGTTTAACCGGGCTGGTGGCGGAAGACAGGCTGATCGAGGATCTCTCCGGCCTGGAGTATTGTACCGGATTGACATCGCTTTCACTGAATAATAATCATATCCGGGATCTTTCTCCCCTCGCTTCCTTAACAAACCTGCGGAGGCTGGAATTGGGATACAATCAGGTGCGGGATCTCTCACCACTGGCCTCGCTGACGAATTTAACCCGGCTTTCCGTGAACAATAACCAGGTTGTCGATATTTCACCTTTATCCTCGCTGACCGATATAACCTGGCTTTCCCTGGCGACGAACCAGATTACCAACATTTCTTCCCTCTCTACAATGAAAGAGCTGGCGACCCTAAATATCTCCGGGAACAATATCACTAGCCTTTCTTCTCTTTCTGAGCTTTCCAGTCTAAATACTCTCCTGATGTGGAGCAATCAGGTCTCCAGCCTGGTACCTCTGGCCGATTTGTTAAACTTAACTGTTCTCAGCGCCTGGTCAAACAATATCAGCGATATTTCTTTGCTGGATGATTTCCCCAACCTGGCCTGGCTGGTAATTGGGGACAACCCCCTGGACCTTTCCAACGGTTCCGCGACGATGACTCTTCTCCGTAAACTTCGCAGCAGGGGTGTTTACGTAAGGACGGAAAGTTTTTAAATACTCAAGTCAGGAGAGAATGGAAATGCCGGGGGTGAATTAGAGATGTCCGGAGAACAAGCAAAAGTAAATTGCTATAAATGCAAATATTTTTATATTACCTGGGATACCAATTTCCCCAGGGGATGCAGGCTCCTGGGCTTTAAATCCCGAGGTATTCCATCGGCAGACGTATTCAATTCTTCCGGAATCCCCTGCTTGAGTTTTGAGCCTAAGACAAAAGACCGGGTAAAACGGAGTTAACCTTTCAGCAAAAAATAATAATTAAAAGGGACTATCCCCCTCTGGGAGTCCCTTTTGTAATTATCGTAATTATACGAAACTCGGGGCTTTAAGCAGCCATTTTTACTACTTGAAGCCCCGTCCTCCGGATTTGTTTTATCTTATTGCTTCATAACCCCATCTTCATTAAAATTTTTCGATCCTTTCTCCACGAAAGTTTTACAGCAGGTATCCATACAGCTATTCGCAGGAGTTGACTTAAAATCCATATGATCCGGGGCATCATAACTGTCTAGGGCAGAATCTCCTATTTTATCCGAGGTAACCATAATTTCGTTTGCAGCACATACATTGCCTTTTTTCCAGTAGTGGCAGTTTTGGACGCTACAATAAATGTTGGACATTCTTTTGCCTCCTCATATTAATTTTGCTAATTTTACATTGGCAATGTTAGTTTTAACCCTTTAGATTTTTTTATACATTTTCCCTTTAACAGATATTTTGGCAAAATATATAAAAGATGCAGGGAAAAGACTGTTTTCAGAGAATAATTTCTATGTAACTAATGCCGTAACCCGAACAAAATTTTTGCCAGGTATGGAAGAAGGAGGTCGGCTTTTATGAAAAAACCGGAAATAGAGCAAGACCGGGAAGCTAACAGGGATTATTATAAACAAATAGCTAAAAAAACCGAAGAGCTTTTGAAAGCCGAACAAAATTTTTCCTCCGCTATTCTGGATACCGTGGGTAGCCTGGTGACTGTTTTAACTTCCCGGGGTGAAATTATGAGGATAAATCAAGCCTGCAGGCAGGTAACAGGTTTTGTATCCGAAGAGGTGGAAGGAAAGTTTTACTGGGACGTGTTTATTCCCGCCGAAGAAGTCGAACTGGAAAAGGCATTTTTTGAGGCACTTCAACCCGAACATTTCCCCTTAGAGTTTGAGAATCAGTGGGTGATGAAAAACGGGACCGTGCGGGATTTCTTGTGGTCCGATACGGCAATGCCGGGTAAAGACGGTGCTGTGCAATACCTGATCAGCAGCGGGGTCGATATTACAGAAAGAAAAAAAACTGAAGAGACTCTCAGGGAAGCCAATGAAAAACTGCGCGCGCTCATTCACGCATCTCCTCTGGCTGTCATTTCGCTGGATTCCGCCGGCCGGATTACCAGTTGGAGCAGCGCCTCGGAGCGTATTTTCGGGTGGACGGAGAAAGAGGTTTTGGGAACATTTCCCCCCATGATCCCGGAAGACCAGCGGGAAGCATTTGAAACTTTGCGCAGGGATACCTTCCAGGGGAGGTCTTTTACGGCGATGCAAACACGCTATTTAAAAAAGGATGCTCTTCCTGTTGATCTCAGTTTATCAACGGCCCCTCTGCGCAACAGAGGGGGGCTGGTTCAAGGTATTATGCTGCTTGCCCAGGATATTAGCGAGCATAAAAAAGCAGAAGAAAAGATTAAATATTTAAGCTTTCATGACAAACTGACAGGTCTATATAACCGGGCTTATTTCGAGGAGGAGCTAAAGAGGCTGAATACGGAAAGGCAGCTTCCCCTTAGCATTATTATGGGGGATGTCAATGGATTGAAATTGGTTAATGATGCTTTTGGTCACAAAGAAGGTGATAGTTTATTAAAAGCAATTGCCGCTATTTTAAAAGATTCCTTTCGCAAAGAGGATATCGTTTCCCGTTGGGGTGGAGATGAATTTGCTGTTCTTTTGCCGAAAACACCGTATAAAGTAGCGTTGAAACTGGTGGGGCGGGTAAAAAAAGCCTGCCGAAATGTTGACTGTACTCCCATTCATTTAAATATTGCCCTCGGTGCCGCTACCAGGGAAAGTCTTTCTCAGGAAATCGAAGAGGTGATCAAAAAAGCGGAAGCAGAAATGTATTTTAATAAGATGTTGGAGGCAAAAGGTTTCCGTATTTCTACGATTGCTTCACTTTTGCACACTCTGGGAGAAAAATGTTTTGAGACGGAAGAACATGTCTGGCGAATGCAAAAGCTGGCGGCAGAGATGGGTGCTGCCCTGCAGTTGAATGATACCCAGATCGACAACTTGAGTTTGGCCGTGGCAATGCATGATATCGGTAAAATAACCCTTCCCGAAAAAATTCTTTTAAAACCGGGACACCTTACGCAGCAGGAATGGCTTAATATTAAGAAACATCCCGAAAGAGGTTACCATATAGCCCTTTCTTCTTTGGAACTGGCTTTTTTGGCGCCTATTATTCTAGCTCATCATGAACGCTGGGACGGCAAGGGATATCCACAGGGATTGCAAGGGGAAGAGATTCCGCTGTTGTCCCGTATTATTGCCGTTATTGATGCTTATGACGTTATGACGAATGAACAGATTTATAAGAAGGCGATTAGTTCGGAGGAGGCGCTTGCAGAAATAGAGAGATGTGCCGGGAGTCAATTTGATCCCAAACTGGCAAAAATTTTTATTAATGTTGTTGCGGGTGGAGGGAAATAATGCGCAGAATTTCCATTGAACAGATTCAACCCGGTTTAATTCTGGCCAAGGCGGTTTTCGGTTCCAAGGGCCAGTTGTTGTTAAATGCCGGTGTAGAAATCAAAACTCAATATATCTACTACTTGAAGAAATTGGGAATAAATTATCTTTATGTCCGGGACGACAGACTGGAAGGGGTCCAGGTCGAAGATGTAATTACGGAAGAGACAAGAATGGAAGCCCGTTCCCTGGTAAGGGAGATCATGAGCGACGGTGAGAGCAAATTTAAAAAGCAAAAATCTTTGCTCCTGTATGATGAGAAGATCATTCACTACATCACTAAAATTATCGATGAACTTTTAGCCAATAAGGATATTGTTGTCAACCTCATGGATATTAAGGCAGCCGGTGATTATATATTTGCCCATTGTGTCAATACCTGTGTCCTGGCTACTTTAACAGCAACCAAACTGGGATTTAAAAGGCCCCGTCTGGTTAACCTGGCTACCGGCGCGCTTCTCCACGATGTGGGTAATGTGGCCGTTCCTCCGGAAATCCTCAACAAACAATCCTCTTTAACCGGGGATGAGTACGAAATGATTAAAAAGCATCCCCTTTACGGTTATGAAATATTTAAAAAAAGCTCCCTTTTTTCTGCTGCTGCCGGGGCTGTTATTTACCAGCACCATGAGAGACAGAACGGACAGGGTTATCCCCAGGGATTAAAAGGGGGAAAAATTAATCTTCCGGCCCAGATTGTTTCGGTTGCAGACGTTTACGATGCGCTTACCTCGGACAGGCCGTATCGTAAAGCGTACCTGTCTTACCAGGCGGTTGAGATGCTTTCGGCCTTTGGGCAGGAATATTTCGATCTTGAGGTTTTGAAGGCTTTCCTCTCTTTTGTGGCTGCATATCCCATCGGTACCCATGTTTTTCTCAGCAACGGCGAGAGCGGTCCGGTGATAGGCAATACTCCCGGTTTTCCTCTCCATCCGGTTATTAAGGTCATGTATTCCGGTGAAAGTTTGGCCCTGCATCCCAACCCTTACGAACTGGACCTCACCGAAACTCTCAATCTGTCTATTGTCAAGGTAATTGAGGATTAATTAAGTGACGCTTTTTACTTTTCCAGTTTAGAAATTATTTCCTCCAACTCAGCAAGAGGGATTTTTTCCTCTTTTCCGGTTTGCATATCTTTGAAAGCGATCTTTTCCTGCTGCAGTTCATTCTCTCCCAGGATAAGGACATAAGGAATACGCTCTTTATTGGCGTAGTCCAAAGATCTCTTCAACCGTTTTCTCGACATTTCCACTTCCACATTGAGACCTTTTTTGCGCAAGTCCCGGGCGATCTGCAGGGTTTCTTTTTCCGTGCCCAAAGGGATGAGAAGAAAATCTACGGCAGGTTCAGTCCAGGTATCATTATTTTCCATGCTCAGTGCGGTATAGATGACATCCAAGCCAAAAGAAATGCCTGCCGCGGGGTATTCCTCCCCGTTGTTTATAAATCCTCCTATTATCCTGTCATAGCGTCCACCGCTGCCGATGCTGGAAGATATTTTTTTGTCGGAGAGGAATACTTCGTATACGGTTCCGGTATAGATTTCCAATCCCCTGGCCAGCAGAGGATTAAAGATGATCTTGTCCAACAAATTGAGGGCAGCCAGGTATTCCTCCAGTTCATTCAGTTCGGCAATGCCTTCCCGGACAAGAGGGCCGGAAGAGAAAGCAGTGTAGTAGTCCGGCCTCCTTCCTTCCCGGAAGATGCTGAAAATCTTCTTGATAATTTCCCGGGGAATTCCTTTGGCAGCCAGCTCCTCCCTTACGCCATCCTCACCAATTTTTTCCACTTTATCCAGCGAGATAACGGCTTCATTGACCTGGTTCCCCGACAGGCCAATATCCTCCAGGACTCCCGTCAACAATTTTCGGTTGTTATAGGAGATAAAAATATCCAGCCCCAGTTGTTCAAAGGCATCAAAGGCCATGGCCATCAATTCCGCTTCCGCGAGGGTGGACTTTACTCCGACAATATCCACGTCACATTGCATGAATTCTCTCAGTCTTCCCGTTTTAACAGGACCGTCCCGGAATACTTTCCCGATTTCGTAACGTTTAAAGGGCATACGCAGATTGGGATTCATGCCTATTACCCTGGTAAAAGGTACCGTCAGATCGTAGCGGAGGGCCAGTTCCCGATTACCCTGGTCTTTGAGGCGATAAACCTCCTTGAGAATCTCTGTGCCTCCGCCGTACTTGGAAGCGAGAATATCAAACAGGCATAAGATGGGAGTCTCCAGGGGGCGATAACCATAGCGTTGAAAAACGTTTTCCAGGGTATTTTTAATTTTGTTTCTTAATTGTTGTTCCGCGGGAAGATAATCCCGGGTTCCCTTGAGATTTTTCAGGTCTATCTCCATGTACTGCTTTAACCTCCTAAGATATTCAGAATTCGGTAGTACTCCAGCGAAAAATAGTTATTAGCCGGAAAAAGTCGCACCTTACCTGGCGCTTCCCGAGCGCCTGGCGTATAAGAAGGCCAATGGAAATTAGCTGTTTAAGCAGTTACAGAATAACATATGCTGTTAATTGTTTCAAGACGCGCTGGAAAAGAATGTTTTGTGTATTTCAGAATAAGGTGGGAACGATAAAAACAAAGTAAAAGAAGAATGCGTTTTTAAAAAGGGAGAATACGAGATGCTTTTTCAGTTATTCTGGCTTTTATTTATTATCTCCGCTTTATTGCCGCTCCTTCGCCAGCGCCGCGTTAATAGCGCGCGTTTCCAGTCTATCAGCAACCTGCAAAAGAGAAGACATTCCCGGGTTATTACCATGATCCATCGCCAGGAATTTCTCAGCATTCTGGGTCTGCCTTTCAACCGCTATATTAATATTGAAGACTCGGAGCAGCTTCTGCGGGCTATCCGTCTGACTCCGGACAATATCCCCATTGACCTGGTGCTGCATACACCGGGGGGGTTGGTTTTAGCTTCGGAACAAATTGCCCATGCTTTGCAAAGGCACCCCGCCACGGTAACCGTTTTTGTTCCCCACTATGCCATGTCCGGTGGGACAATGATTGCCCTGGCAGCAGACGAAATCATCATGGATGAAAATGCGGTTCTCGGACCGGTAGACCCGCAAATTGGCCAGTATCCCGCTATCTCCATCCTGAAAGCGGTCGAACGGAAAACCCCCGATCAGGTCGATGACCGTACCCTGATCCTCGCGGATATAGCGGAAAAGGCTCTCCAGCAGGTGGAAGAAACGGTCTATACACTTCTTACCAAGCATTTTGACGAGGAGAAGGCGCGTGATATCGCTCGGGTCTTAAGCCGTGGTCACTGGACCCATGATTTTCCTATTACCTGTAGTTTCTTAAGAGATCTGGGCTTGCATATTAATAACGAGATGCCCGGAGAAATTTATGCGCTGATGGACCTCTATCCTCAGCAGCCCCAGCGCCGTCCTTCGGTCCAATATATTCCCGTTCCGGAAAAAGTGGGGGGTGAAAGGGGGGATTGATAAATTTATGAATGAAAGTTTTAATCGTTTTTTTCATCATCAGTTTTACAGGAAAAACCGGCAAAATTTCCACATGTAAAAAGAGAATAGAGTATTTCTCCACAATTGGGGCACTCAGTTACAAAGGTCTCGGGTGATTGAAAAGTGTATCCACATCTGCAAACCCATTTAACCATGTTTCTCTCCCTTTTTAAAAGTATTCCAGTAAGGAAAATGTTCTACGGGATGAGGTCAGGGCTTCTATAAAGGCTTCGACAACTTGCGGGTCGTACTGCAGTCCCCGGCAGCGGCCAATTTCCTCCAGAGCTTCTTCACTGGATAGGGCTCTGCGATAAGGCCTGTTGGTCGTCATGGCGTCAAAACTGTCTACAACCCGTAGAATCCGTGCAAATAAAGGAATATTTTCTCCTTTCAGTCCATGCGGATAACCTGAACCGTCATAATTTTCATGGTGGTGCATAATCATAGAAATGACAGGTTGAAGTGTTTTGATCGGCTTCAGAATCTCCGCTCCCCATACGGGATGCCGGCGTACAAAGTCCCATTCAGTTTTCGAAAGGGGACCTGTTTTGTTTAAGACCTCCCGGGGAACTTCCAGTTTTCCCACGTCATGCAAAAAAGCGCCATACTCTAGAAGCCGCAGTTCCTCCAAGCTGAGCCCCATTTTTTCTCCCACTTTTCCGGCATAATGGGCAACCCTTTCGGAGTGGCCGTACGTATATCTATCCCTGGCGTTAATAATAGTCATCAGTGTTCGCAGAGACTGGATCATCCCCAGGTCATTTTTCTTGGCCGAGCGGCTCAGGCGTTCCAGGACCGCGAGATAACAGCGCACTTTGTTGCGGCCTGTCCATTTGCTGCTGTAGAGGGCTTCATCAGCAACATCCAGCAGTTCCTGGAGATTTCTGGCGTGGTCGGGGAGGGTGGCGACTCCAGCGGAAACCGTCAGTTTTTCAAAGGGCTGGTCTGCTTCCCCGGGAAAAGTATGTTTTGCCACGGCCTGGTGCAGCTTCCGGGCGATATCTGCTGCTTCTTTTAGCTCGAAAGCCGGGAGGATGACCGCGAACTCCTCGCCTCCGTAGCGGGCCAAAAAAGCTCCCGCAGGGATATTCTCCTGCAAAAGGGCTCCAATTTCACGCAGGACCCGGTCTCCCTGTTGGTGTCCGTAGGTATTGTTGTAGCGTTTAAAGAAATCAATATCAACGAGGATCAGGGAAAGGGGCCGCTTATTTGTTAAGGCCGTCTCAACCTCTTTTTTTAACTTTTCGTGAAAGCAGCGGTGATTGGCCAGCCCTGTCAGGCTGTCTTCATGGACCATTTGGGCCAGTCCTGCTGTTGTGTTTTTTTCGATCTCGATTATACCCCCTAAAAACCAGGCTGCCAAAAAAAAGATCCCGCCGAAGACCAGGGGCAGGTCAATGCTCTGCCCCTGGTCGGTTGGCGGAAAAATTCCGGTTAACGCCACAAGGCAGCCTGTGGCGGCCGCGGCAAAGGCCATTCCCCAGACGCGGCCCAAGGTAAGGCAAGAAAGGACCACAGGCAGCAGGAAGAGACCGCTCAGAGAGAGGTCTCTTCCGTTTCTCACAAAAACCAGTACAATCAGCAGGAAAAGGGCCAGGTGCTTGGCTGTATTCCAGATGATCACGGAACGCTCCCTGCTATCGCGATGCAGGAAATGAACATCCAGGAGGATAAAAGCGGCTGCTGGGATAAGGACGCTAATAAATTTTACTGTAGTGATATAGAGATTACTGGCATATAAAGTAAAAGCATATAAACGCTCATTACAAAGAAAGATAACAACAGCGATCAAGTAGGCCATAACATGTGCACCCAACGTTAAATCAGCCAGTTTTACTTTTCTCTCCTGCTGCCATGCCTGCATCCCCACAACTCCTTCAAGGTTTACTTATTCTCCCCGCAGTTTGGCCGGTACTTCCGGTTCGTAATACATAACTGTACATGCAGATGCGGCTCCCGTACTGGCGATTATGGTAAGCATCACTACCGCGGCACCGGCCAGCCACACAAAGATTTTTTTCATCTCATTTCACCTCCTTCCTTTAAAAGTAATTATAAAAAATTGGCATAGCTTATCAAATTTATCCACCAGCAGAATGCCAGGGGGGGTGATCATCAGCGCTGCTGAGGCCAGCCCGCCCCCTCCAGCAGCAGCCATACCCTGCAACAGTTCACTGTTGTTCAAGGAGAGAAGGAGAAGGCCCAGACCCAGGAACAGTTCCATCCCCAGGGCCCGATCGCGCAATAATCTGCGCCGGGATGGATCCCTTACAGGTTTTTTGCTGTTGTTCGGCGCCCACCTCCAGGTAGCCCAGAGCGCCCAGGCGACGGTTATTGCTATCCATAGGTGGATTGGCACAAACGCGGTTGCCCCGCGGGAAAGCAGCACCACTGCCAGCGCTGTGAGGCAGCTTCCTACTGTACAGCGCCAGAGGGTGGAGCAGTGGGCTCCCCCGGCAAAACGGCGGATTAACCACCAGCTGATCAGCACGGCCGCGGTTTCCGGCAGAAACCCCAGCAAAAAAGCGGCCAAGAGAGTTATTACAACTCCTGCAACAGCGGAGAGAAGGTATTCCAGCCCGTAGGCCACCACTTCCGTATCTTCCGCATTGAGGTCCCTTGCTTGTCCCAACTTTTGGGCGATCCCCTCTCCCAGATATTTTTTCATCAGACATCTTTCCCCAGGTTGCGTCGTCTGCGCTGCCATTTGTCTATCAGCAGGGCCAGAAGAAGCAGCAGGATAATCTGTGGCCAGCCTCCGACAATATAGACAAAAACATTCCCAGCAAGCTGTTCATAGGAGAGCCCTGTTAAATAGAGAATCAGAGAAAAAACAACAGTTTCAGCGGCGGCAAGGGTAATTACAACAATGAGCGCGGATAGCAGGCTCCGGCTAAAGCGGACTTTTATGAAAAAATGAAGGAGAAGCGCTAATGCAAACATGGAGAGAATGGAATGCACCCCAAAGGTGAGGGGCAACAGGCGTACGGCGTATAAGAACACTGCCTGTATTATGCCCAGAGGGGCTATTTTGCGTATTTCCAGTTTTTCCCCAACCAGTGCCAGCGCCAGTGTGATATTAGCCAGGCATTCCGGTATACCTTGCAGCAGCCATTGAAGAATCGGGAGTTCCATAAAATTAATCACTCCATTTTATCAGAAGTTTTGCTGTTATTTAACCTTCTTCGACATGAAATTGGATAATCCTTCCTAAACTAATAAAAATTTTAAAGTTTAGAAAATTTTTTTTACAAGACGGCTTTTTATATACAATGGTACAGGTTACCTGGTTTTAATAAAAAAAAGTTGTCCCCGACGGGACAACTTAAAAAATGTTTAGAGCCTGGGTATATCATAGCCTGGTGTAGATGAAGAGGGCAATGAAAAAACCAATGACCGTGGCTATGTTTAACTTTAACGTTAATCCCAAGGTGACGGTGATCGCCGCCAGATCGATTGTGGCCGGGTTGAGGCCGATGGTCTGGCTGTAATGCAGGAAAGGAAAAAGATCTTTTAACAAATTTCCCAGCAGTGTCCCGAACATGCTTCCGATGACAAGAAGGATGATCAAGATCCATGTATTTTTGGGTACTTTTGCCATCTCGATTTATACTCCTTCATAACATGTGCTCTGAGCAGGCCTTCTGACCCTGACTGCGGGCTTTTTCTTTCCTTCTCTTCATATTTACACAAGAAATGGACTATTTGTCAAGAGTTTCCGGAAATTATTATTGTCTCGAAAATAACTAATGGCCATTTTCACCCTTCTAACGATGAAAGCGCCGTACGAGCTGTCATGGGTGTCTACCGTGAAAAACTAATTGTTTACTAAACCGCTAATTTCCTCCCGGCTTTCGGATACGCCAGGCGCTCGGGTGAAGAGTCGGGCAAGGTGCGACTTTTTCCGGCCGTGCAAAGTCCCGGCGAAGCGCAGACCGTAAGCTTACCCTGCAGACAGGACGTCTGCAGCCGGCTCGCTGCCATGGAGGGCAGCTTGCCGGGTAGATAAGCGAAGGGCTAAGAAGAGCCGCTGGACTTGCAGGCAGGAAACCGGAGCACCGGTCCGGCGCTTTGCCCGAGTGCCCCGAGCCCCGGAGCCAGGTAAGCCATGGGGACAGTTTCATCGTCTTCCCATTTTCTTATGGTATGGGGACACACCTCTTTCAGAGGAATGTCCCCAAGTACTCCGCTACAAGTACTCCGCTAACGCTGCGGTGACGCTCGAACCGTCCTCATGACTTAAGCAACCGTCTTCACTGAATATATACAGCAAATTGCAGTAAAGTTCCTTTGCATTTTTCTGAAAACAGATGATATAATAAGTGAGACAAGAGGGAGGTGGTATTTTTGGAAGAATGTGTCTTTTGTAAAATTATCAGAGGAGAGATCCCGACCGAGTTTGTTTATGAGGATGAAAAAGTAGTTGCCTTTAACGATCTCAATCCGGCTGCACCGGTACATATCCTGGTTATTCCTAAAAAACATATTCCGACTTTGAATGATATGGGACCGGAAGAAAAAGAGCTGATAGGCCATTTAACCTGGGTTATCAAAGAGATAGCCCGGGAAAAGAATTTGCACGAAAGCGGTTACCGGGTTCTAACTAATTGTGGGTCCGGGGCCGGGCAGGTTATTTTTCATCTTCATTTTCATCTTCTGGGAGGTAAACGTTTCGAGTAGGGTGTTATTTCGTAATTATCTTTTTAAGATGATTCTTTTCTGAATTACGCCTAATTAACGTTCCCTCTCGTTGACAGCTAGATAGTGAAAAGGTATAATAAGCTGAAGGTTCGGGTTAACAGGCCGGTAGTTTTTTTTGGGGAATTGAGGTTTGGGCGAGGGGAGGGATACAGTTGACGGAAGTGAAAGTCGGGAAAAACGAGAGTCTTGATAATGCCCTCAGGCGGTTTAAGAAACAGTGTGCTCGGACAGGCATCCTTTCGGAAGTTCGCAAGAGGGAACACTATGAAAAACCGAGCGTGAAGCGTAAGAAGAAAGCAGAAGCTGCCCGTAAAAAAAGGAGATTTTATAAATAGTATTTTAGATTGATATCCATAAATGGACGAATACGACGAATACAATGAAATAAAAAAGTGCTATTGCATCCCCCTGTGAAAAAGGAAAAAGTTCCTATCTATTCAGGGGGATGTCGGCAATTAGGGGGGTGCCTGTTTGAGCTTGAAGAGGAAATGTTTTTTACCGCTGCTTTTATTTTGTTTTCTTTTCCTTTTATCCGGTGTATCCGCGGCAGGGAGCAATGTTTATACGATATCTGTGACGGGTGAAATCGGACCGGGTTGGCTGCAATTCCTGGAACGCTCCTTGCAGGAGGCTGAAGATAGCGGGGCGGCAGCCGTGGTTCTGGATTTTGACACCCCGGGGGGGTATATAGATACGGCCATAGATGCCCGTAAGCTGCTTGATAAAGCCCCGTTTCCCGTTTATGCCTATGTTAACCCGCATGCTCTTTCCGCCGGCGCCTATCTGGCTCTCTCTGCCGACAAACTTTTTATGGCTCCGGGTTCGACGATGGGTGCTGCTGAGCCGCGGATCTTGGGCAGCAATGAACCCGTTGACGAGAAATTTCTTTCCTCCTGGGAAGGTGAAATGAGAGCCATGGCCGAGAGGCAGGGGAAAGACCCTGAATTGGCCGCAGCCATGGTCCGCCGTGAGATGGTAATCGACGGAGTTGTCACCGGCGACGAACTTTTGACTCTGACCGCCCGGGAAGCGGAAGATTTGCATGTTAGTGACGGGACCGCGGCTACTGTGGCCGAACTGCCGGAACTCGTAGGCCTGCCTGATGCCGTGGTCTCTTCTCTTGTTCCATCAACCTGGGACAGAATAAGCGGATGGCTGATTAATCCGGTCGTTGCTACATTGATACTGTCTCTGGCTTTTATTTGTTTAATTGTAGAGGTTCTTACTGCCGGATTCGGGATTGCCGGTCTGTTAAGTATTCTTTTTTTCGGCCTTTATTTTGGAGGACATTTTTTTGCCGGAGTCAGCGGTTGGCCTGCTCTTTTTCTCTTTCTGCTGGGAGTGGTGTTGCTGCTGGTCGAAGCCTTTATTCCAGGTTTTGGAGTCTTTGGCGCAGGCGGGCTTGTCGCTGTCCTGGTCTCCATTGTACTTTCTTCTGTTTCGGCAGTAACAGGTTTGCGAACACTTCTTTTTTCTCTATTTATTTCCGGGGTTGCGGGTTACCTGGCTTTTAAGTATTTTCAGCGCAAAGGGCTTCTCCGGCGCTTTCTCAATCTGGAATCTTCCACCAGGGAACAGGGGTTCAGCTCATCCGCGGATTTGACTTTTTTGCTGGGAAAACAGGGTTTCTCTGTTACGCCCCTGAGACCCGCAGGGATTGTGGAACTGGATGATGCCAGATTTAATGTGGTTAGTGAAGGGGCATTCATTACCACAGGTGAAGCTGTGAAAGTTATTAAAGTGGAGGGTAACCGTATTGTGGTTCGCTCCATAAAGAAAGGAGAATAAAATTGGGCGAGTTATTACCTCTTTTGTTTCTGCTTGTCTTAGTTATTATTGTTTTCTCCGTGCTTTTTAGTTTTATACCCATAAGGTTGTGGATCGCTGCTTTGGCAGCAGGAGTACCGGTCGGCATTATTACTCTTATCGGGATGCGCCTGCGCAGGGTTATTCCGGCAAAGGTCGTCGAACCCTTGATCAAGGCCACTAAAGCAGGGCTGCAATTAAATGTGAACAAACTGGAGGGGCATTACCTGGCCGGCGGAAACGTGGATAGAGTTGCCAATGCCCTGATCGCGGCCCAGCGTGCCGATATTGAGCTGGGCTTTGAGAGGGCGGCGGCTATTGATCTCGCGGGCAGAAATGTTCTTCAGGCGGTACAGATGAGCGTAAACCCCAAAGTAATTGAAACACCTGTTGTTGCTGCTGTCGCCAAGGATGGTATCGAGGTAAAAGCACGGGCCAGGGTGACTGTTAGAGCGAATATTGACCGTCTGGTTGGCGGCGCGGGCGAGGAAACTATTATCGCCAGGGTTGGGGAAGGAATCGTTACAACGATTGGTTCAGCGGATAACCATAAACAAGTCCTGGAAAATCCCGACAACATTTCTCATACGGTTCTGAACAAGGGGCTTGATGCCGGGACAGCTTTTGAAATTCTTTCTATTGATATCGCGGATGTGGATGTGGGGAAAAATATCGGTGCACAACTGCAGACCGACCAGGCCGAAGCGGATAAACGGATTGCCCAGGCCAAGGCGGAAGAGAGACGTGCCATGGCCGTGGCCAGGGAGCAGGAGATGAAAGCCGCGGTCCAGGAAATGCGGGCCAAAGTTGTTGAGGCGGAAGCCGAAGTGCCCAAGGCTCTTTCCCAGGCGTTGCGGGAAGGGAAATTGGGAGTAATGGATTATTACAATATGCAGAATATCTTTGCGGATACTCAGATGAGAGATTCCATTTCTAAGATGGGTAAACCCGGTAACCCGGAACAAAAGTGATGTTACTATTAAGCCAATAGCTGAATAAATAAGCTATCTTAGGCCACTATCAGAGGTCTGAAAACAGAGGTCTTAAAAATAGGGCCGGTGGACCCAAATGGGAGTTGCTACCTGGAAATGTTTTTTCCGGCCCGCCGGCTCTCCGGCCTCCGACCTCTGCTTCTAAGGAGGTGTTTTTCTTCTGAATTCGCTTCTTATTTTTATTGTCATATTAATTTTTTCTTCTCTAATTCGGTCTTTTTCCGGTGCCGGGAAAAAAGTTGAGAGAAAAAGAGGGCGGTCTGACTCTACGAAAAAAATGGAACCGGATACTTTTGACGGGAGAGAAATTTTTTTGCCGGTAGAGGATGATGATGTTTTTCTGCCCCCCCATCTCTCTTCCAACGAGGAAGAAAAGAGTCTGAGGATGTCTGAAAAGGCTGAAAAGGAAAAGTCCGTCGCCAAAGAGGTTAAAGTTCGGCCGAAATCTCTTCATGTGCAGCCGGTTGTCTCAGCTGGAAAAGGAGAAGAGAGGCAAGGCGAAGAGCAAATATTTGACCTGGATGATTTCTTTTACGGGAAAAAACTTCCCCTGGCATTCATTGCGGCGGAAGTCTTCTCTCCTCCTCGGTCAAGACGGCGTTTTCGTTAGGATTCCTTGCTTAGCAGTCATTCATAACCCTGCTTTTTTTTGCATAAACTTGTAAGGAGGATGCTTGAGTATAAGTCAAAAGTCGAGACTTTTGACGAAAGTACGGGAGAGATAATTAAATTGAAACGTAAAGAATCCGGGGAAGAGAGAAAAAAATGGCAGGAAACGGTGGCTGACTTTTTCGAACTTCCCCGGGAGCTTTTGTTCAATTTGCCCCGGGTTACTTTAATTGGGAACGTGCATTTCTATCTGGAAAATTACGGGGGTATTATTGAGTATAATGAGGAAATTGTGCGTTTGAAGGTTAAAGAGGGCGAGATAATTATCAAAGGCAAAGATCTCTCCATAAAAAATTTTTTTGCTGCAGAAATATTTATCGAAGGAAAAATTAAAACAATAGAGTACCAATTATAATCCGGCAATTCCCTGGGGAAGGTGATTGATATTTCTTTGTTACCGGAACGAGGGGGACTTTTCCCCGGTTATCTGCTTGTCATAATTAAAGGTCGGGGGATTGCCAGGTTAATGAACCTGACGATAAGAGAAGGCATTCATTTCCGCGATCTCCGTTCCCAGGGCGAAACAATAACAGTAAAAGTTTCTCCCCGGGATTTTAAAAGGTTACGTCCTCTTTTAAGAAGAACAGGCTGTACCGTGCATATTCTTGAGAAAAAAGGAGGACTTCAGCTTTCCTTAGCGGGAAAACACCGCAGGGGATTTTTATTTGGTCTTATTCTTTTCTGTTTTCTCCTTTATTTTCTTTCTTCTTTTATCTGGAATATCAACGTTTCAGGCAATGAGAAGGTCAGTAAAGATGAAATTCTGGGAGTTCTGGAGAGAAATGGAGTAAGTAAAGGCATATTAAAGAAACAACTGGACCTTTCTCAGCTGGAAAGAGCCATCCTTTTGGATATCGAAGAATTAAGCTGGGTTGGTTCACGAGTCAGGGGAGTGTACCTGGAGATCCAGGTCGTTGAACGTCTCAGAGAGCCTGTAGAGACGGATATGGTCGACCTGGTTGCCTCCAAGGACGGTTTGGTTGTGGATATTCTTGTTTTAGCCGGCAAAGCGGCGGTGGAGGCCGGGGAAACCGTTCAGAAAGGACAATTGCTTATTTCCGGTTTGGTGCCGATGGCTGAAGATCCGGACCGGGAGTTACAAGATGAGACACAAGATAGTGCATTGATCCCGGAGGGCAGAGTAAAAGCGCGGGGTATGGTCGAGGCCCTGGTCTGGTACGAGGCTTTTGCAGAGGTTCCCCTTTATGTGGTGGATAAGGTGAAGACCGGCAATATGATCCGTTCCTTTTCTTTCTCTGTGAACAATAAGGACTATCATTTGTGGGGACCCAAAGATGTCCCCTACCGTAATTATGAGATTGAAAAAATAAGGCATGCACTTGTATGGAGGAATCTACGTTTTCCTGTCGAACTAGTAAGTAATAAATGCAGGGAATTATCTGTTAACGCCAGAACGATCCCCCCGTGGGAGGCCTTGCAGGAAGCCAGAAATCAAGCTTTGCGGGAAGTAAACCTTCAACTCCCCCGGGGCGGGGCTTCCATTAAGAAAAGATATGTAGATGATTATTATTTTTTAGAGTTGGGAACTGTGGGAACTCGTGTTATGATAGAAACGCAGGAAGATATTGCAGTACCGTTAAATAGTTAAATAAAATTCCCCTGGAATCAGGGAGGGATGTATTTTCTTGATCGAAAAACAAGTAGAATCCAGGGTTTTTTTGCAGGATACGGATGAGATATTTGCCTTGCTGGGAAAATTCGATGAACACCTTTCTCTTATTGAGGATACTTTTACGGTTAAGGTTATCCCCAGAGGAGATGAGCTGGTGGTTCAAGGTGCAAAAGAAGAGGTAGAGGAAGTCTTTTCGTTTTTGCAGGAACTTTTGGCGTTAATTCGGGGGGGACATCTTCTGACAACTCACGAGTTTCTTTACGGGTTAAAATTGGCCCGGCGAGGAGAAACCAGGGAGATTAAAAACCTCTTGAATGATCTTGTTGTCGTGACTGAACGTGGGAAGCATATTTTACCCAAAACTTTGGGGCAGAAAAAATATGTCGAATCTCTGCGGAGCCACGACATTGTTTTTGGCATCGGTCCGGCGGGAACGGGTAAGACATACCTGGCGCTCGCTATGGCGGTTTCCGCCCTGAAGAACAAGGTTGTTCAACGGCTGGTTTTAACCAGACCGGCTGTTGAGGCCGGTGAACATCTGGGGTTTTTGCCCGGCGATCTTCAGGATAAGGTCGACCCTTACCTGCGACCTCTCTACGATGCTCTTTATGATCTGATGGGAGTGGAGACTTTCTTAAAAAACAGGGAAAAGGGAATTATTGAGGTTGCTCCCCTGGCGTATATGCGGGGTAGAACATTGGATGATTCTTTTATTATCCTTGATGAAGCACAAAATACTACGTCGGAACAGATGAAAATGTTTTTAACACGGATGGGGTTCGGCTCCAAAGCGGTTATAACAGGAGATATTACGCAGGTTGATCTCCCTCACGGAAAGTATTCGGGATTGCTTGAGGTCATGGAGGTTCTTAAAAAAATAAAAGAAATTTCCTTTGTTCATCTTACTGATGACGATGTTGTTCGTCATAACCTGGTCCAGAAAATAATTCAAGCTTATGCCGGATACGTAAATAAACCATAGTTTACGTAAGTATTTTCGAAATGCTAAAGAGGGATAAACCAAAGCCATGGCGTTTTTGTTAAAACTTAAAAAGATTATAAAGATACCTTTTTCCCTGACAAAGAGCAAACACGGCCAAAGAATACTTTTGGGCATTGGTCTTTTTCTTTTTATTTACTTTTTTCTTCTTTTCTCTATTATGCCTCTCGGTGTCTCCGTAGAACTGGGCATACCAAGTCCAAAAACCATTTACGCGCCCAGGGAGGCTATTGATTATTATTCGACGGGTAAGCTCCGGGAAGAGGCTGCACTGGCTGTCGGGGAAGCCTTTGATTATGATCCTGCGGTACTGGAAGAAGGAAGGAACGCTCTGAACAGCTTTTTCCAGGAAGTTAAAAAAATTAAAGGTATGGATAATTTAAGCAGAGAGGAGAAAACGGTTCTTTTTCGGGACAGGATGGATGCCGGCATGCCCGAAGATTTTTTTCCTGCTCTTCTGGAACTGAGCGAAACCAGTCTGGACGAGCTGCAAGCCAGTATTGAAAAAATTTTTATGGAGATAACGACACAGGGAATTAAGGAAAATGGGGAGCAAGCAGCATTAAGACAAGCCTTCCAGGATATTAACTTACTTTCTTTCAATTCCGAAATAAGACAGGGCATGGAAATTCTTCTCTATCCCCTGCTGAAGCCGAATATGATTTTTAACCCCGAAATGACGGAAACGAACCGGGAGCTGGCCAGACAGTCTGTGGAACCGGTCAGAATTTTAAAAAATTCCTTAATTGTTCAGGAAGGCGAAAAAGTAACGGAACGACATATTGCCCAACTGGAAACCCTGGGCCTCCTGGGACCGCGAGTATATACCAGCGGTTATTTCGGTCTTTTCTTTATTCTGCTTATTCTTTATGTTATCGTCATGTTCTACCTTTTCCTTTTCCATCGTGATATTTGGGAGAATGTAACCCACCTGACCTTACTGAGCCTGATTGTAGTTTTAACTTTAACTTTTGGTCTGGCTGGCCGGTATTTTAGCGGTTACCTGATGCCGGTAGCAATGGCCGGTATTTTGCTGACGGTTCTTTTCAGTTCCCGTTTGGCAATTTTCATGAATATTATTTTATCGCTTCTCCTGGGCTTTATTGTGGACGGAGAATTTACTTTTATTTTTATTACTTTGCTGGGAGGCCTGGTGGCAATTTACAGCGTTTCCCACTTGCAGCGGCGTTTTGACCTGACCAAAGCAGGAATATATGTTGCCGCAGTAAATATGGTTTCAATTATCGCCACTTTTCTTCTTTTTAAAGGGTTTCAATTGGAATACGAGTATATCAGGGAATTCAGCATAGGTGTGCTGGCAGGAATCGGAAGCGGTCTTTTTTCTGCCGTTATGGCTATTGGCCTGCTTCCTTTTCTGGAAAGTGCTTTTGGCCTGACGACGGCAATAACACTCCTGGAACTCGCGGACCCCGGACATCCCCTTTTGCGCAAGCTTCTGATGGAGACCCCGGGAACATACCATCACAGTATTATGGTGGGTAACCTTGCGGAGGCTGCAGCCGAGGCCATTCAGGCCGATCCTCTTCTCTCCAGGGTAGCTGCTTTTTATCATGATATCGGGAAAATTAAGAGGCCTTACTTTTTTGTTGAAAACCAGTTTACCGGGGAAAACCCTCATAATAAAATCTCTCCGAATTTAAGCTCCCTTATTATCCGTTCCCATGTCAAGGACGGACTGGAATTTGCCAGGGAAGCAAAGCTGCCGCTGCCGATCAGGGAAATTATTCAGCAGCATCATGGGACAACATTAATTTCCTTTTTTTATCAGCAAGCTGTGAATAATGCAGGTAAAGACAAAAATGAAAAAGGTAATCAGCTTTTACCTGAAGACGAGTATCGTTACGAAGGTCCTTTACCTCAGACAAAAGAAGCGGCTATACTTCTTTTGGCAGATTCAGTCGAGGCCGCGGTCCGTTCCCTTTCCCATCCCATGCCGGGTAGAATTGAAAGTATGGTTAGACGTATTATTAAAGAAAAGCTCAATGACGGGCAATTTGACGAAGCTCCTTTGACTTTAAAAGATTTAGATAAAATTGGGGATACTTTTGTATATATTCTCTCCGGGGTTTATCATCAGCGGATTGAATACCCGGAGAAAGAATTAAGGGCGGACCTGGAGAGGGGGAAACAAAAAAATGGCAGTACTGGTTAATAATATACAAGAGAAGGTGGTTGTACCGGCAGAGCTTACAAAACTCCTGGAGGAAGTCGGCGAGTTTGTTTTGCGTATGGAAGGTTACCCGGTGGAAAGCGAAGTAAGTATTGTTTTGGTAGATAACAGCAATATTCGGGCGTTAAATTTAACTTACAGGGGTTATGATTCTCCAACCGATGTTCTTTCTTTTTGTCTCTCCGATGGTCTGACCGGGCAGGAGAATGATCAAATTCTTGGGGATGTTGTTATCTCTATGGAGAAAGCAAAAGAGCAGGCCCGGGAATATGGACAAACTCTAGAGCGAGAGGTTGCTTTTTTAGCTTTACATGGTATACTTCACCTTATAGGCTATAACCACGATACCCTGGTGTCGGAAGCGGAAATGAAAGAAAAACAGGATTTTGTCTTAAAGTACTTTAAGCTGTAAATAATTAAATTTACAGGATGATAAAGATGAAGCATACAACTTTCATCGGAAGTTTCAAAGATGCATTAAAGGGGCTATTTTTTGTTATTCGTCATGAAAGAAATATGGGTTTTCATCTTATTGCTGCCGCATTAGCTTTAGCGGCATCTTTGTATTATAAAATAGACAGACTAGAACTGCTCTTTGTTTTTTCAGCTATCTTCCTGGTCTTTCTTACGGAAATGTTTAATACTGCCCTGGAAAAGCTGGTTGATCTGCATACCAGGGAGTATCATCCTCTGGCCAGGATTGCCAAGAGGGTAGCGGCCGGAGCAGTGTTATGCGCGGCTTTTTTTGCAATTGTGGTCGCCTACCTTGTTTTTGCAGATAAAATGTGGTAAACCGGAAGTTAGGAGCTTAGAAGCCGGGAGCCGTCATGAAAAAACGATTTTATCATCTTTTCTATTTAGAGGACTAGATTGTATGGGGGGGTTGAAAAGTGAAGTCCGGTTCCAGTCATCCAGTTGTAGACAATAAAATTATGATTCTTTTTATTGCGGTGCTGATTCTTAATACGGTTATGGTCGGATTTAATTTTAACTTTATTTACTCCCGTTATACGGATGCGAAAGAACAAGTCGTCTACAAACAGGTTGTGGCCCAGGATTTGTTGGAATACAGCAAGAAGCTTGCCCAGGATCTTGGAGTTCAGGATAGACCTTCAGTAAGAGAGGTATTGGCAGACTTTAACTATGAGATTGACCTGGCTAAAGACAGTGACGAACTATCAAGAGTAATTTTCAACAGCAGCCGGCAGGTGCAGGAAACCATCCTGAGGGAATGGGATACTCTTTTTCGGGAAAAGATTATAAATTTAATTAACCAGGATGAGAATCTCAAAAAAACTACGGAAAAAACGGAGTTTACCTTACGGATTTCCAGTTTAGAAGGGGCTGTTTGCGATCCTGAGCTTTTGCGCGAAGAAACGCTCATTGAGGTTAACAACCTCTATACGGAAGGAGGCATGACACAGGAACAGGTTTTTCGTATTGAGGTGGAAGAGGGGCGGAGCCGCATGGTCGTCCCGTATAATCCTTTGGATTATATCCAATCGTTAACGGAAGAGATTGACACATTGAGGGTAAATTTGCATGAAGTCAGGGTTGCTTCAGGTTTTGCCGAAATGTCCGGTCCCGGAATTATTATTAAATTTTATGATGCTCAAAACGGATTTGAAGCCAGTGATATTATCCACGATTCGGATGTCCGGGACATGGTCAACGAATTATTTGCCGCAGGAGCAAAGGGCGTGTCAGTCGGCGGTCAGCGTCTTATTGCCACATCCCCTATTCGTTGTGTAGGACCGGTAATCAGGGTGAATCAAAAAGAAATATCCGCCAATCCGGTTGTTATTGAAGCGGTCGGTGAACCTGAAGTTCTCTCCAGCGGCCTGGATATTATTCGTTTTTCGCTGGAATTTCATCGCAACTTCCGTATTGATATCGAGGAAAAAGAAAATATTATTTTGCCTCCGTACAGGAATTAGGAGGTTAAGATGAACAGAGACGAAGAGAAGCTTTTACAGGAAGCCGGGAAAGTTCTTCCACTGGCTTATGCCCCTTATTCAAACTACAGGGTTGCCGCGGCTATCCTGACTGAAGACGGAAAAATATTTACAGGTGTAAATGTGGAAAACGCTTCTTACGGCCTGACTATCTGCGCCGAAAGAGCAGCCGTGTTTGCGGCCGTTTCCGCAGGTTGCCGTTCTTTTTCACACCTTGTTATTACCGCGGATGACGAAGATAATTTACCCTTTCCATGCGGGGCATGCCGTCAGGTCCTGAGGGAATTTTCCCCTGATCTGAAAATAATTGTGGCAGGGAAGGGGAAAACTTTTTCTATGTCTCTGGCCGAGCTTTTGCCTTATTCTTTTCAACTTTAGACGTTAGAAGACTTTCGATTTTTGACTATCTTTAAAAAGAGGGACGTAAATGTTTGTATCGGGTTTTGTTTCTGTTGTAGGTCGCCCCAATGTGGGAAAATCTACCTTAATTAACTCTTTTTTGGGGAAGAAAGTCCTGATTGTGTCTCCCAAACCGCAGACAACCAGAGATCGCATTCAGGCTGTTCTTACAAACGAAAGAGGCCAGCTTATTTTTCTTGATACTCCCGGAATGCATAAAGCCAGGAATAAGCTGGGAGATTACATGGTAAATACGGCCAGGAGCTCCTTACAAGACGTTGATCTCATTCTCTTTGTGGTGGAAGCTTCTGCACCGCCCGGCCCGGGAGATGCACATATTGTTAATTATTTGCGCGAAGTGCGAACCCCGGTTTTCCTGGTGATAAATAAAATTGATGAGGCTTTGGAAGGATTTAACGAGAAACAGCTTCCTCTCTACCGTAAGCTGTTTGATTTTCGCGGAGTCTTTTCCGTTTCAGCCCGAACGGGAGAGAATCTGGAACAGTTATTGCGTGAGATTATGACAATCATGCCTCCCGGACCCTCTTATTTTCCCCCGGAAATGGTTACGGACCGTCCGGAGCAGTTTCTGGTCGGGGAGATAATACGGGAAAAAATTATTCTGTGTACCAAAGAAGAAATTCCCTATTCGGTGGCAGTGGAGATAAACCGCATGGAGCTGCAGGATAACGGGTTGCTTGTTATTGAAGCTGTTATCTTTGTAGAGAAAAAGTCACAAAAAAGGATCGTAATCGGAAAAGACGGCAATATGCTGAAACAAATCGGGACAGCGGCCCGACTGGAATTGGAGAAGTTTTTAGGGAGTCACCTTTACCTGAATCTTTGGGTTAAAGTTAAAAAAGACTGGCGGCAGAAGGAGAGTGTATTGCGGCAGCTGGGTTATTATTAGTCTGGTGGTGCATGATATTGAAGCATTTGCAGACCAGGGCGCTGGTCTTGAGATCCCGCCCGTTTGGCGAGAAAGACAGGTTGTTAACTCTTCTTTCCCTGGAAATGGGGAAGATAAGTGCCAGGGCTCCCGGTGCCCGCAATGTCAAAAGCAAATTGTCCGCGGGGGTTGAACCTTTTACCTGTGCATCGTTTCTTCTTTACCGGGGAAAATCCCTTTATACAATCACTCAGTTGCAAGTCGAAGAGCCATATGTGAATATCAGGGGAAATATTCGTGATTATGCCCTGGGACTGTATCTTGCCGAGCTGGTGGAAAAAACAGTGGAGGAAGGAGAAGCATGTCCGGAAATTTTCAGGCTTCTGGCGAGCTGCTGGCTTCTTTTAAATGAACAAAAAGGTGACAGGGATCTTCTGGCCCGTTTTTTTGAGTTGAATCTGCTTAATCTTCTCGGATATTGTCCCCATTTTGAAGACTGTATTTTTTGTGGAAACACAAAAGGTCCCTTTTTCTGGGATAAAAGCGCGGGGGGCATTTTTTGTAAACCTTGCTCCACAGACCGGGTTTCTTTTCCTCTCTCCGGAGGAGCTATCGCCTTTCTCCGGAGTTTTTTATCCCTCTCAACCGGTAAAATTGTCAACCTGCGTGCGCCGGTTGGACAAAAAAAAGAGTTACAGGCATTTCTACAGCACTATTTCCACTACTGGACCGGGACCGGGTCTTTTAAAACGCTGGAGTTCTTACAAAAAATTAATGGCAGCAAGGGGGGATAAGAAACGGTATAAAATGCCAGACTAAAAAAAAGACTAAGGGGAAAGGAATGTCCGGCATGGGAATAAACCTGGAAGAAGTGGAGTTTTTAAAGGCCAGGGCTAAGTTAAATTACCGGGAAGTGGTCGAAGTCCTGGAAGAGGCGGGGGGCGATCTTCTGGAAGCGATGGCTTTGCTGGAAGAAAAAGGTATAAAATTTACATCGGATGATGAAGATGAATCAATCTGCCAAAAGCTCTGGAAGAGGAGCAAAAGTATCAAAATTAAAGTAAACGGGCCGGAGGGGACGGTTTGCCGTATCCCTTTGCCTCTGGGTGTTGCTGCTGTCGCGGCATTCCCTCGCCTGGCAGTGTGGGGAGGCCTTGGGCTTATCCTGGCACGCTGTTTTTTGGAAATTGAGTCAAGGTAAATTTTTATAGTTTTTTTCTTCATCTTGACACCCGGACAACTTTTTGGTAATTTTAGAGCGAATTAATGCTTACCTTGAAGAGCAAGGTTTTTTTAATTCCCAGTTAGGAGGCGCATTATGAATTTTCAGGAGTTAATCATGAAGCTCCAGAGCTTTTGGACGCGGCAGGGATGTTTAATCCGGCAGCCTTATGATGTGGAAAAAGGGGCTGGGACAATGAACCCTGCCACTTTTTTACGTTCTCTGGGGCCCCGTCCCTGGAAAGTAGCGTATGTCGAACCTTCACGACGGCCGGCAGACGGACGCTACGGTCAGAATCCCAACCGTCTTTACCAGCATCACCAATATCAGGTTATCCTGAAGCCTGCACCGGAGAATATTCAGGATCTTTATCTGGCCAGTTTGGCGGAACTGGGACTAAATCCCAAAGAGCATGATATCCGTTTTGTGGAAGATGACTGGGAATCTCCGACCCTGGGTGCCTGGGGCCTGGGATGGGAAGTCTGGCTGGATGGGATGGAGATTACGCAGTTTACTTATTTTCAACAAGTCGGAGGTTTTGACCTGGCCTTAATTCCTGTGGAACTGACCTATGGACTGGAAAGAATCTCGATGTATATTCAGGATTGCGACAATGTTTTTGACCTGGAATATGCTGATGGAATAAAGTATGGCGATATCTTCCATAAAGCTGAAGAAGAACATTCCCGCTACAGTTTTGAAGAGGCGGAACCTACCCTTATCCTGGATCTTTTCTCTCTATACGAAAAGGAAGCAACAAGGCTGCTGGAGAAGGGGATTGTCTTACCTGCTTATGATTACGTTTTAAAATGCTCTCATACTTTTAATATTTTAGATGCTCGTGGAGCTATCAGCGTTACAGAGCGTACAGGCTATATCGCCCGTATACGGGAAATGGCCCGCCGATGCGGCCGCTGCTTTCTGGAACAGGGAGAAGAGGAAGAGGCTTTGGCCGGGGTAGGGACCGAGGAATGAAACAGTATATAATGAGGAGGCGGAGAAATGACGGGAAGTGATTTTATCCTGGAAATTGGTACAGAAGAAATTCCCGCCCGCTTTATGCCCGGAGCCCTGGAGCAGTTCAAGGAACAGGCACTGGAGCTGTTGAAGAGCAACGGGCTGGCTTATCATGAGGTAAAGACATGGGGAACCCCTCGCCGTCTGGTTCTTTTTGTTGCAAATTTGGCCGGATTACAGGAAGACCGGGAAGAAAGAAAGAAGGGCCCCTCCAGGGATGCCGCTTTTGATGCGGACGGCAAACCGACCAGAGCAGCCCTGGGTTTTGCCGAAAAGCAAGGCTTAAGAGTGGATGAACTGGAATTTGAGCGTTCCGGGAAGAAAGAATATCTTGTTGCGGTGCGGAAAATACCCGGGAAAAAAACTCCGGAAGTACTTCAGGAAGTCCTTCCTTCACTGATAAAAAGTATTGTTTTCCCCAAAAACATGGTCTGGGAACAAAGCAAGGTCAAATTTGCCCGGCCGATCCGCTGGATGCTTTGTTTGTTCGGAGAAGAGTCTGTTAACTTCTCTTATGCCGGGTTATCTTCCGGAAGGGAAACCAGGGGGCACCGTTTTTTAAATCCGGGTCCCTTTATTATTAGCAGCCCTTCTCACTATTTTTCCTGTTTACAAGACGCGGGAGTCGTTCTGGACCATGAAAAAAGAGAACTTTTAATCAAAGAAAAAGTCGAAGAAGCGGCTCGCCGGCTTAACGGTTCGGCGAGCCTGGACCGGGACTTGCTGCTGGAAGTAACCTTCCTGGTGGAAAATCCCGAAGCTATTTCTTGTTCTTATCCGCAAAGCTACCTGGATTTACCCAGGGAAGTGCTGGTCACGACCATGCAAAGCCATCAGAGATATTTTCCTGTGGAAGATGAAACGGGTACTATCCGGCCGTTTTTTGTTGCTGTTTCCAATAATGGTGCCGCTTCCCCGGATAATATCCGGCGCGGCAATGAAAAAGTTCTGAAAGCACGACTTGCTGATGCCCGTTTTTTTTATGATGAAGACCAAAAAGTTACTTTAGAGGAAAGAGTGCAGGATTTAAAGAATATTCTTTTCCAGGAGGACCTGGGTACTCTCTACGAGAAGACGGAACGCTTGCAGGAGCTAACAGGCTTCCTGATAGAAAAAATCTCCAATATGATAGATGAGGAAAGGCGGGCGTCCCTGCGGGCTGCTTTTCTGGCCAAAGCCGATCTGACTACTCATATGGTCGGTGAATTTCCGGAATTACAAGGAATTATGGGAAGAGAATATGCTCTACGGAGTGGGGAGACAATAGAAACAGCCGTGGCGATTTATGAGCACTATCTTCCCCGTTTTGCCGGTGACGTTCTTCCTTCCACCATGGGAGGGGTGGTACTCGCCTTAGCGGATAAAACGGATCACCTGGCAGGTTGTTTCGCTGTGGGAATCCGTCCCAGCGGATCACAGGATCCTTATGCCCTCAGACGCCAGGCCCTGGGAATATTGCATATCCTTCTTTACCACAGGCTGTCTCTCTCCTTTGAGGATTTAATCCGCCAGGCTCTGTTCTTGTTAAAGAAAAAATTGCCCCATTTAAGCGAAGAGAAAATTGAGGAATTGACAGAGGAGATCCGCCGGTTTACCTGGCAGCGGCTGCGGTATTATTTCCAGGAAGAAGGCATAGATTATGATATTATTGAGGCAGTTTTAAGCACATCGCTGGATAACATTACTTCTTTGGCGGAGAGGATACGCTTTCTGCAGGCAAACAGAGAGAGTGAAGAAATGAAAGATATTGCCGCCGCGTATATCAGGGTTGCCAATCTGGCCCGGAATGCTGCCCCCGGGGTAAGTCCCGACCGGGACTATCTTCTGGAAGAAGGTGAGAAGCAGCTTTATGCTTCAGTACTTCAGGCTGAAAAGGAAATCCATGTTGCCTGGGAAGGCGGAGATTTTGACGGCGTTCTGAAAACCATGGCCCTCCTTAAGGGACCGGTTGATGGTTTTTTTGAACAGATCCTTGTTATGGCTGAAGAGGAAAAAATTCGCAGCAACAGGTTGGCCCTTTTAAAAGGAATCAGCGATTTATATCAGCAAATGGCCGATTTTTCGAAAATTGTCTTTACAAAAGGATAACAACACGCCCCATTTAAAGCGATGTAGGAGATGTTTGGTGTGGACGATAGTTATTTTCACAGGGTTGCTGCTGTCGACTTCGCGGTAAAGTACGACGACGGCCGGGACCCCCGGGGTTTGTTGCAGGCAGATGTGGTTTTAATCGGAGTTTCCAGGACATCGAAAACACCTCTGAGTATGTACCTTGCTCATCGAAAAATTAAAGCGGCAAATCTGCCTTTGATTCCGGAGTCTGCTCCCCCGCAGGAGCTCTACCGGCTTCCTCCGTCAAAGGTTGTCGGTTTGACGATCAACCCGGAACTGCTCAGAGAAATACGCCTGGAGCGCTTAAAAGTCCTGGGGTTAACAAATGGGAGTAACTATGCCACGAGAGAGCGAATTGCAGAAGAGTTGGACTATGCGGAAAGGATTTTCTTACGTATAGGTTGTCGGACTTTCGATGTTACCAACAAGGCGGTCGAGGAAGTAGCTAGTAAAATATTAAAAGTCATAAAGGAGTCTGAAAAGGATGAACGAGGGTAAACAGGTTTACTTATTCCGTGAGGGAAATGCAGAAATGAAAAAGTTGCTGGGAGGAAAAGGGGCCAACCTGGCGGAGATGACACGCTTAAATCTTCCTGTTCCTCCGGGCTTTAGCGTTACGACGGAAGCCTGCAACAACTATTATTCTCACGGAGAAACCCTGTCGGAAAAGCTCCGGGCGGAGATTGAGGAGGCGCTGGCAGAACTGGAGAGACAAAGCGGTAAAGTTCTGGGAGACAAGAAAAACCCCTTATTGCTTTCTGTCCGTTCCGGAGCGTATTTTTCCATGCCGGGGATGATGGATACAATTTTAAACCTGGGTCTAAATGATACGACGGTTGAAGCGCTGGCTGCCGCTTCCGGAGACAGGGCATTCGCCCTGGATTGTTACCGCCGTCTTTTGCAGATGTATGGCGATGTTGTGCTGAAAATTGAGCATGAAACTTTTGAAAATGTTTTTGAACAAATAAGAACTCTTTTAAATATCCCTCTGGGGCAACGGTTAACGGTCGACGGATTAGAAAAACTGGTGGAGAAGTATAAGGAAATTATTATGCGGGAAAGCGGGAAGGAATTTCCCCAGGATCCCCGGGTCCAACTGCTCACCTCCATTGCCGCGGTCTTTGCTTCCTGGAACAACCAGAGGGCCATTGTCTACCGCCGTCTGAACGGAATTCCGGACAGCCTGGGAACAGCCGTCAATATTCAGGCCATGGTCTTCGGCAATCTGGGCGAGGGCTGCGGGACAGGGGTAGCTTTTACACGCAATCCCTCCACAGGCGAAAAGAAGCTTTACGGTGAATTTCTGTTTAATGCACAGGGTGAGGATGTTGTAGCCGGTATTAGAACTCCCCAGCCGTTCTCCGAATTAGCGGCGAAGTATCCGATTATCTACAGCGAGTTTGAACGTATTTGCAAAATTTTGGAAAATCACTACGGAGATATGCAGGATATTGAATTTACTTTTGAAAAAGAAAAGTTATACATTCTCCAGACCCGCAATGCCAAGAGGACTGCCGCAGCTGCCGTCAAAATTGCTGTTGATCTGGTCTCCGAAGGAGTCTGTTCCAGGGATGAGGCCCTGCTAAAGGTCGAACCTGCACAGCTGACCCAGCTTTTACACCGGGGAATTGATCCTTCCATCACACTTAGCCCGGTAGATACGGGTCTTCCCGCTTCTCCCGGAGCTGCTGTGGGTAAAGTTGTTTTTGATGCGGATCTCGCCGAGCAAAAAGGTCAAAAAGGTGAGGATGTCATCCTGGTTCGTTCCGAGACAACGCCCGATGATATTCACGGAATTGTTGCCTCTCAGGGGGTTTTAACCAGCAGGGGCGGGATGACCAGCCATGCCGCGGTTGTAGCCAGGGGCATGGGAAAACCCTGTGTCAGTGGTTGCGAGTCCTTGAAAATTGACCTTGAAGGGAAAAAGTTCCAGATTGGGGGGCAGATTGTCCGGGAGGGAGATATAATCTCTATTAATGGAACAACAGGGCATGTCTATCTCGGAGAAGTTCCGCTGGTTCCTCCCCAATTAAGTGAGGAATTCTCCCACCTTCTCTCCTGGGCGGATGAAGTGAGAAAATTAGGTGTAAGGACTAATGCCGACACGCCGGGTGATGCGCAAAAAGCCAGGGAATTTGGTGCCGAGGGAGTCGGCCTTTGCCGGACGGAACATATGTTTATGGAACAAGACCGCCTGCCCATCGTTCAAGAGATGATCCTCTCCAACTCGGAAGAGGAAAGAAAAAGAGCCCTCAGCAAACTGTTACCCATACAGCAGGGAGATTTCGAGGGGATTTTACATGCCATGGCAGGTAATCCCGTAACCATCCGTTTACTGGATCCTCCTCTCCATGAATTTCTCCCCAACCTGGAAGAACTCCTGGTGGAGGTAACGCTGCTCAAAGAAAGGGGAGCAGATGGTGCTATCCTTCAAGAAAAAGAAGAGCTGTTAAAAAAAGTTCGCAGCCTGTCGGAATTTAATCCCATGATGGGGCACAGGGGATGCAGGCTCGGCCTGGTCTTTCCTGAAATTTACAGGATGCAGGTTAGAGCTATCAGCCAGGCTGTAGTCAATCTAAAGAAGGAAGGGCTGGATGTTTTTGCTGAAATTATGATTCCTCTGGTTGGGCATTTCCACGAATTGGAGAAGATGCGGGAGATGACTCTGGAGGAGATGGAGGCCGTCAGCCGTGAAACAGGGGTTGAACTGAACTTTCCCATTGGAACCATGATTGAGCTTCCCAGGGCCTGTGTAACCGCGGATCAAATCGCCCGTTTTGCGGACTTTTTTTCCTTTGGGACCAACGACCTTACGCAGACAACATTCGGTTTCAGCCGGGACGATGCGGAAGGAAAATTCCTTTCTTTCTATGTGGGTAAAAGTATTCTTCCGGAAAATCCCTTTGCCGTTCTGGACCGGGAAGGTGTGGGTAACCTTGTTGCTCAGGCCGTCAAATTAGGCCGTGAAAGTAAACCAATGTTAAAAATGGGAATTTGCGGTGAACACGGGGGCGAACCCGCATCTATCGAATATTGTCACCGGATCGGTCTTAATTACGTCAGTTGTTCTCCTTTCCGTGTTCCTGTTGCACGCCTGGCAGCGGCACAGGCAGCGCTGGCTGAAAGAAAACCGGAAAAAATTCCGGAGAAATCAACGGTTTAGGATAACCGTAGCTTGGCCGAACCGTAGCTTGGGGACATTCCTCCGGCATGGGGTGTGTCCCCGCTTATTATCCCGGCACATTTATCCTAAAAAATGTCCGGCAGAAAACTTGCTATCTTTTCGATCAGTTGTCTCCAAAGGGAAGAGAAAAACTCGCTGACAGAACGGTAAATAAGGGCCAGACGTCCTGCCCGGGCCACATCGGAGGCAGCCAGAAGGGGCTCCTCCCCGATCACTTTCCCGTCCAGGATGATTTGCACTTTTCCAAGAGGGGTTCCCTGCTCAACGGGGCTGGAGGTAATTTCCGGTACATCAACCCGGACACTCAAATCATCTTTGCGGTCAAAAGGAATAACTACTTCAACAGCGCTGCCGACCTTAAGCCCGACTTCTTTTTCTTCACCTTTGGAAACTTGTATAGTGGAGATAATTTCACTTTCCGGGAAGACTTCTTCAATGCAATAGTTTCGAAAAGCGAAATTCAGCAGCGCTTCGCTGTCTTTTAACCTGACGGAATCACTGGGAGCGTTAAAGACGACTGTTATAAAGCGCATCCCGTTTTGCTCGGCAGTTCCGGCCAGGCAATAGCCGGCTTCGTCGGTATGTCCCGTTTTTAAACCGTCTGCCCCTGGAAAACGTCCCAGGAGAGGGTTGCGGTTCATTTGGGAGATATCGTTAAAACTAAATTCTGTCTGAGAGTAAAGTTCGAGAGCCTGGGGATATTTGCTGATCAGATAATGGGAAAGAACGGCGATATCTTCCGCTGTGCTGAAATGGTCGGGGTGGGGTAGCCCGGAGGCATTTTCAAATTGAGTATTCTGAAGATTTAGTTCCCGGGCTTTTTTATTCATTTCCTGGACAAATGATGCTTCCAGTCCGGAAAGATGCTCTGACACGGCCACACAAGCATCATTGGCGGAAATAATGGCTATTCCCTTCAGTAGATCGCCAAAAGATACTTTTTGACCGACATTCAGGAACATTTGCGATCCTCCTGTTTGCCAGGCTTTTTCGCTGATTGTTACCTCTTCTTCCAATGTGACCCTTCCCTCATCGAGGGCTTCATATGCTAAAAGAAGGGTCATCATTTTGGTCAGGCTGGCAGGCGGCATTTGAACGTTCCCATTTTGGGAAAAGAGTATTTCTCCCCGGGAAAATTCCATCAGGACTGCTGCACTGGAACTCACCTCCGGGAAAGACATCTCTGCAGACGCGACATTAATGAAGGGGAAAAGCCATCCTCCTCCCAGTATGCAAATGAGCGCAAGCGCCAGTATTTTTCTTTTTTGTTTTAGCATTAAAAGCTTCCTCCTTTTTTGTCTTATTTATTTTCTCATAAACCGGAATCGAAATTCAAGTGAAATATTTTGGAGGGATAAATTTAAATGATTATTTTAGGATTAAACGGAAGTCCTCATCGTGACGGAAATACAGCGGAACTGCTGCGGGTTTCCCTGCAAGCCGCAGAGGAAATGGGAGTAAAAACGGAAATGCTTTTTTTACAAGAAATACTGGAAAAATTGAATAAACCTTACTGTAGCGCCTGTACGACGCCTTGTACAGGGGCATGTTACCGGGGGACGGAACTGGAACAGGTTATGGAGAGGCTGGGGGAGGCCGATGGTCTTCTCGTCGCCAGCCCGGTATATTTTGGGACAGTCTCCGCCCAGCTGAAAGGATTCTGGGATAAAACCCGCCGTCTAAGGAAAGATAAGAAATTGTTAAATGTTGTCGGCGGGGCCTTAAGTTCGGGAGGAGGCCGCTTCGGTGGGCAAGAAACAACTCTGAAGACCATCCACAGCATGATGCTTATTCAGGGAATGCTTATTGTGGGAGATTGCTATGACGAAAAAGCTCCCGGTCATCATGGAGTCTGTTCCCAGCAGCCTTCCGGGGAAGACTCCTATGCTCTGAAGAGAGCGGTTGTTCTGGGCAAGAGAGTGGCCCAGGTATGTCAGGCAACCGATCTTCTTCGCCGGCAAAGGCGTGCAAACGGATAAACTCCTGGAGAAAGGAACGAAAAAAAGTGTTTTTACGCAAAGATCTGGAGCAGCGGGAAGAACAATTATTATCTCCTTTGGCCTCACTGAGCAGTAAGAGCCGCGGACGAAGAGAACCTGAAAATGAATGTGATGTACGGACTTCCTTCCAGAGAGACAGAGACCGTATCATTCATTCTAAAGCCTTTCGCCGCCTTAAACACAAAACCCAGGTCTTTATTGCCCCGGGCGGGGACCATTATCGTACGCGCCTGACCCATACCCTGGAGGTCGCACAGGTGGCCCGGACGGCCTCCAGGGCTCTTCTTCTCAACGAAGACCTTACCGAAGCCATTGCCCTCGGCCATGACCTGGGTCATACCCCTTTTGGTCATGCCGGTGAAGAGGCGCTGGCGGAACTTATCCCCGGGGGTTTTAAGCATAACGAGCAAAGTTTGCGTGTAGTCGATTTTTTGGAAGGAGAGAAGGGTCTTAACCTTACATTTGAGGTTCGCGACGGGATTTTAAATCATACCGGCGATACAGAGCCTCTCACCCTGGAAGGTCAGCTCGTTAAAATTTGTGATCGTATCGCCTATATAAATCATGACATTGATGATGCTTTGCGCGCGGGAATCCTTCAAGTGGAACAGTTGCCTGCCTACGAAATTAAGCTGCTGGGCCAAAACGGTTCGGAAAGATTAAATACCATGGTCCGTGACCTGATCGAAAATAGCTGGAGAAAATCCCATATCTCCATGAGCGTTAAACTGCGCGGTGCGATGGAAGATCTGCGGAATTTCCTCTTCAAGCATGTGTATATCGGTTCGGCAGCCAAAAAGGAGGAGGAGAAAGCAAAAAGGATTATCAAGATGCTCTATAATTTTTGGCTGGAGAATCCCGAGAAATTTCCTCTTTATGTTAATTTTAGGGCCCAGAGGCAAGATGTCGGCCTGGAGCGTTTTGTTTGTGATTATATCGCCGGCATGACGGACCAATATATTATTTCCCTCTATCAGGATATTTTTCTGCCAAAACCGTGGAAGGGATGAAGATTCCTGAAAAACAGGTAATAAAACACTTTGAAAGAATAATAATTGGTAATTAGTACATACTATGAGTAAGTTAAGGGTTAGTTCTGACAATAGGGCAGTGGTCAGGAGGGGTATTTAAAGAAATTTTTGGGTTAAAAGCAGGAATATTTTTACGTACATCGAATATACTAAATAAGTTGGATAAAAAAAGAAGGAGGCCTGAGAGCGAGGAGATGATGAAGATAAATCATAAATTAGTTCACAAGGTCAAAATAGATGAACTAATATACTTGGCCTCGTCTCTTTGGGATGAGGTTTTTTAACATAAAAGCAGAGGGCAGAAAAAGCAGTTGTCGGAAGTCAGGTGCCGGCGGGCCGGAAAAGCTATCCTGAAAAATATCATTTGGATAAATTCTTAATTTAAAAAGTCAAAAAGAAAAGTTATGAGACATTTGCACGTTTGACATAAAGTTAGCCTGGGGGAAAAAAATGCCTTATATACCGGCTAATGTTATTGAAGAGATTCGCAGCCGATTTGATATCGTGGAGATTATATCTTCATATATCGAACTGAAAAAAACAGGGAAAAACTATTCCGGTCTCTGTCCGTTTCATGCTGATAAAACGCCGTCTTTTACTGTTTCACCCGATAAACAGATTTTTCACTGTTTCGGTTGCCAGAGCGGCGGCAATCTTTTTACTTTTATCATGCAGATTGAAGAGCTCAGTTTTCCCGAGGCAGTACGTTTTCTCGGGGAAAAAGCCGGAATTAAGATAGAAGATCGAAGCTTTACCCCTGAAGAGAAAAAGGTGCTTTTACTAAGGGAAAATATGCAGGATCTCCTCGATACAGCGAAGAAATATTATGAGGAGATGTTATGGAAGGACCCTGAAGGGAAAAAAGCTTATTCCTATCTTTCCAGGCGGGGAGTTAATAATGAAAGTATCAAGACCTTCGGACTAGGTTTTGCCCTGGACAGCTGGACCGGGCTTATTGGAAACCTGCGGACTTGTAAACTGGAGCCGGAGGCGGCCTTTAAAGCAGGACTGGCGGGTAAAAAAGCTTCCAGATATTATGATTACTTTCGAGGTCGCATAATGTTCCCCATCCGGGATCAGCATGGTCAAATAGTCGGTTTTGGAGGCCGGATTATTGAACAGGGAGAGCCAAAATATTTAAACACACCTGAAACTCTCCTTTTCAACAAAAGGAAAACCCTTTACGGCTTGCATCTGGCGCTTCCACACATCAGGCGAGAAAAAGAAGCAATACTTGTGGAAGGTTATATGGATGTAATCCTTCTCCATCAGCATGGTATTAAAACAGCCATAGCACCACTGGGTACGTCTTTGACAGAGAAACAGGTTTCCCTTTTAAGAGGTCGATTAGAAAAAATTACTCTGGTTTTCGACGGTGATGCAGGGGGAGAAAAAGCTGCTTTAAGGGGGCTAAAACTTCTGAAAGATGAAGGCTGTCGGGTATATGTTGCCGAGTTGCCCGCGGGGATGGATCCGGCCGACTTTATTCTCGAAAATGGAGAAGAGGCTTTTCGCCGGGATGTTTTAGATGAAGCCAGGTCGCTCATTGAATACCGGCTATTTAGTATCAAAAAGAAGAGCGACCTGCAGAAAGAAGATGGGCGTCTACATTATTGGCAAGAAGCACGTCGAATTCTGGCTGATTTGACCGAACCCGTGGAAAGAGATGCGTATTTAAAAAAAATTGCTGTAGAAATAGGTATATCCCTAGAGGTATTACGAGGTGATTTGGAGAAGTCTTCTTCAGGAAGCAAACGTTCGCTTAAGAAGAGCCAAAAGGTATTTTCGGAAGAAAAGGAGACAAATTTTACCTTAAAAGAACTTGCCGAAAAAGAACTTCTCTCTTCCGTTTTGCAAAATCCTGCTCTTAACATAGAATTGTGGAAACATATTGAACCGGATTTTTTTACACCCGGTCCCCTGCAGGAGATTGCCGGCATTCTTTATACTTTTTTTCAAGAACAGCAGGAAACCAGTGTTTCAGTTCTGTTAAGTTACTTTTCCAACCAGGAGATGCATAAATTGATTACGGAGATGGCTACCCCTTTAAGGCGGGGTGAAGATACCAGAACCCACAAAAGAATGAATGATTGCCTGAAGAGGCTCAGGGTTTTACGCCTGGCTGAAGAAAGGGAGATATTACTGAAATCTATCCGAGAACGGACGAGTGTTAAAGAAGTTAGTGCCAGCCTGCAAAAATTCCAGGATTTAAAAGCCAGGGAAGAAGAGCTTTATCGCTCCGTGAAAGGAGAGAAAGTCGATGGCTAAAGAAGTAGAAAAAAAACTGTCTATTCAAGAAATCCAGCATTCCTTGCTTCAAAAGGGGAAAAAGAAAGGAAATTTAACGTACAAGGAAATTATTGATGCCTTGCAGGATTTCAATCTAAATACCGAGGCTATCGACGAATTTTATGAAGAGCTCTCCCGCCAGGGGATTGAAGTCGTCGATGAGATTATTGAAATAGATGTCCTGGAAGAGGATTCCTTAAAACAAGCCCACGAGGAAGAAATAGAAACCTTTATTCCGGAAGGTATCAGTATCAATGATCCTGTCCGCATGTACCTGAAGGAAATCGGGAAAATACCGCTTTTAACTCCTGAAGAGGAAATCTACCTGGCCAAAGGCATGGAGGCCGGCGATGAAGAATCAAAAAGGCGCCTTGCAGAGGCCAACCTTCGTTTGGTCGTCAGTATTGCCAAGAAATATGTGGGCCGGGGAATGCTTTTTCTGGATTTGATCCAGGAGGGAAACCTGGGTCTCATTAAAGCTGTGGAAAAATTTGATTACCGTAAGGGCTATAAATTCAGCACTTATGCAACATGGTGGATCAGGCAGGCCATTACCAGAGCTATCGCGGATCAGGCGAGAACCATTAGAATTCCTGTGCATATGGTGGAAACCATTAATAAACTGATCCGGGTTTCCCGGCAGCTTGTTCAGGAACTGGGTCGTGAACCGAGTCCGGAAGAAATTGCCCAGGAGATGGATATCAGTGTGGAGAGAGTCCGGGAGATCTTAAAAATTGCCCAGGAGCCTGTTTCCCTGGAAACTCCTATTGGTGAAGAAGATGACAGCCATCTCGGTGATTTTATCGAAGATCAGGAAGTCCTCGCCCCGGCAGATGCAGCAGCTTTTGAACTTCTCAGGGAGCAACTGGAAGATGTCCTTGATACACTTACTCCCCGGGAACAAAAAGTCCTGCGCCTGAGGTTCGGTCTCGACGATGGAAGGACCAGGACTCTGGAGGAAGTCGGTCAGGTTTTTGGGGTGACCAGGGAGCGCATCCGGCAAATTGAGGCCAAAGCTCTCCGAAAGTTGAGGCATCCTATGCGCAGTAAACGTTTAAAAGACTATCTGGACTGAAATTTTTTTGCTAAAATCGGTTAAAATATTATTTTTGATACTTGACTACACTTACTGAATCAGTTATAATTATTCTTGTTCGTTAGGGCATTCCTCAGTAGCTCAACGGTAGAGCAACCGGCTGTTAACCGGTAGGTTGCAGGTTCGAATCCTGCCTGGGGAGCCATTTTATCTGGGCCCATAGCTCAATTGGCAGAGCTCCCGGCTCATAACCGGTCGGTTCTAGGTTCGAGTCCTAGTGGGCCCACCATAAAGTATGGCCCCTTCGTCTAATCGGTGAGGACACCAGCCTTTCAAGCTGGCAGCAGGGGTTCGAATCCCCTAGGGGTCACCATTTTTTTTGGGCGAATAGCTCAGCGGGGGAGCACCTGCCTTACAAGCAGGGGGTCGGGGGTTCAAATCCCTCTTCGCCCACCACACAAAGCGGCTAAAATCTAAAGGTATTATTAATGCCTTCAGGTTTTAGCCGCTTTGTTAATTTAGGTAAGGGGATTAATAATATTGTTTCTTCCAAATGTTTTATTTTTATGTATAAAAAAGGGTAAAGTTGTGATAGAATCAAAGGAGATTACTGCTTTGAGAAAAGGCAATAAAACTTATCAAAAGTCTTCCTAGAGATATTTCCCTTGAAGAAATTATTGAGCACTTAAAATTTATTGATGATAAAGATAAATCAATTTCAGAAGAAGTTGCTAATGATCCTGAATTAAAAAAAATGATTGCAGACAGCCGAACAGCCTATAAAACAAAAGAAATTTTCACTACAGAACAGTTTATAAGAGGCCTTGAATAGTGGTAGCTTTTTTTATGCGGGAGGAATTTTGTGGAGAAAACCGACATTCTTATTATTGGCGCCGGGGTAATAGGTTTGGCCGTGGCAGCGGAGCTTTCCCATAAATTTAAGCATTGCTCCATAATTCTGATGGAACGGTATGGTAAATACGGCAGGGAGATTTCCAGCCGTAATAGCGAAGTTATTCATGCCGGGATTTATTATCCTGCCGAAAGCATGAAAGCGCGCCTTTGTGTTGAAGGGAAAAATCTGCTTTACGATTTTTGCCGCCGTTGGAATGTTCCATTTAAACGTTGCGGCAAGCTAATCATAGCCCAAAATGTCGACGACATTCCTTCCCTGGAAAAGCTATTCAGTCAAGCCGAAAACAACGGAGTTCAAGACCTGGAGTTTCTTGATGCCGGCCAGGTTGCGCAACTTGAACCAAATGTACAAGCACGTGCCGCCCTTTTATCACCTTCAACAGGTATTATCGATTCCCACCAACTTATGGCCCGCCTGGAATGGCTCGCCAGGCAAAACGGAGTTTTTCCGGCCTATTGTCATCATGTAACTGACGTAAAGCAGACAAATAACGGTTTCTTAGTCCATTATCTTAACCCTGATAAGACAAGTGATCTTATCGAATGCAGCCGGTTAATCAATTGTGCAGGTCTGGAGGCCGGCACAATAGCATCTTTAGCAGGCATTGATGTCATAAAAGCAGGCTTTAAAATTCATCTTTGCAAAGGTGAATATTTTAGCATCTCTCACCAGAAGTCAAAACTTATCTCAAGGCTTGTCTATCCTCCGCCATTAGAGGATCTGAAAGGGCTGGGGATTCATATTACGAAAACCTTAGACGGAAGAATCAGGCTTGGCCCAAATGCCTTCTACATAGAAGAGATAGATTATCAAGTAAATCCGGCGCATCGAATGGATTTTTATCATGCCGTAAAGTCATTTTTGCCTTTCCTGGAACCTTCAGACTTAGCGCCGGAAATGGCCGGCATACGCCCTAAACTTTCAGGACCGGGAGAGCCTTTTCGTGATTTTGTGATAAAGCACGAAGCTGATCGTAATTTACAAGGGTTGATCAATCTACTGGGCATAGAGTCCCCCGGATTAACTTGTTGCCTGAGCATTGCACGCACGGTGACAGCTTTAATTAGATAAATATTGTTAACGGATGTGTTGCCTTCAATGGATAACAGCCTTATCCCTCACTGCCAAGAATATCTGGATTACCTGGAGATCGAATGCGGTAACCAGCCCCGCAGTATTGAGGCCTATCTTATTGATCTGCGCCTCTTTTTCCATTTTCTACGGGAAAAGGGTATGGCCCGGGAGCAGACAGACCCGGCGCAGTGCAATACGGGCCAGGTGCGCCCTGAGCACTTGCGCGCCTTTTTAGTATACCTGGCGGAAGAGCGGGGCAACGGTCCCCTGGCCCGGACCCGCAAACTGGCTGCCATTAGAAACTATTTCGGGTTTCTCTTCCTGACCGGCCGATTCAAAAACAAGAAAAACCCCACCCTTCGTCTCCCCAAAATTAAGAAGCCCCACAAACTGCCTATTTTCCTCAACCGGGAGGAAGCGGAAACCCTGCTGAAGGTTTCCCGCCTGGACAGTATCCATCCCTACCGGGATTACGCCATGATGCGTCTCTTCTTGCAGACAGGCCTGCGTCTGGACGAGCTGGTTCAGTTGGAGCGGCGTCATATCAACCTGCCGGAGGAATACGTTTTTGTCCGTGGCAAAGGGGACCGGGAGAGGTTGCTGCCCCTGAGCGAGGCTACCATCGCCGCCTTGCGGGAACATCTGGAACGGACCATCCCCTTCGACCCGCCGCCCGAGCAAAAAGTATTTCGTAATCACCGGGGCCGACCCCTCACCTGGCGCGGTGTGCAGATGATCTTTGAGCGTATCTGCAAACAAGCCGGGCTGACAAAACCCGGACTCTCTCCCCATAAATTGCGCCACACATGTTTTACCCTGCTCTTGCGGGAAGGAGTGGACATCATGGTTTTAAAAGAACTGGCCGGCCACAAAGACATCAACAGTACCGATGTTTATGCCCATGTGGATCTGGGTGATGTGCGGGAAGCGGTGGAAAAGCATCCGTTGGGGTAAAAGTGCATCTTAATCATGCGCACGTCAATATAAGGGTGTAGAGGGAGGAAGCTGATGAACGATTACAATTTTAGCCCGAAGAAAAAAAGAGGCATCATCGTGCCGGGCAGAAAAAGGCGTTCCAGGTGGCTGCGGCAGCTTTATGTCCGGGAACAGCTTTCCATCTATGATATTCAGATCAAACGGGAAGATTTCCCCTGGCAGGAACAATATGAGCGTTATCTTTTGCAGGAAAGATGCCTGATGCCCATTACGGTAAAAGGCCATATCCATGTTCTGCGCCAGTTTTTTCGTTTCCTGCGGCAGCAATACAGTATGCAAACATTCAGGGCCGCGGAAGTCACCCCTGATCATATCCGCCGCTACCTGGCCTATCTGAAAAATGAGCGGCAGAACAGCGCGTCATCACGAAACAGCAAGTTGGGTATTCTAAAAAGCTATTATATTTTTCTTGAATACTATGAATACCAGGAGGAGGGCCAAAATCCGCTCCTCTACATCCGCCGGGCCCGCGTCCCCAGCCGTCTGCCCGTCTACCTGACCCGGGAGGAGGCGGAAAAAATTCTGGCAGCCGCGGCGCACAGCTCCCATCCCCAACGCGATACGGCTATTCTCAGGGTAATGCTGCAGACCGGCCTGCGCGCCGGCGAACTTTTGCGTCTGCGCCTCTGCGATCTTGATCTGACGGATAAGACGCTGCGCATCAACGGCAAGGGTAGTAAGCAGCGCCTGGTGCCCCTGACGAAAAACACAATGCTTGCCCTGCAGGACTACCTCGCCGTCCGGCACCCGGGGGCGGAGGGCGAAGCCCAGGTGCTTTTCCTCAACGACAAGAATAAACCTTGGGAAGGTCCGGAGTTAAATAAGTGCTTTCAAGAGCTCTGCTCCGTTGCGGATATTCAAAAGACCGGTCTTACCGTGCGCAACCTGCGCCATACCTGCCTTACTCTGCTCCTGCAGAACGGAGCCAAACTTCCGGCCCTGAAAAAGCTGGCCGGGCATAGCAATTTAAGCAGCACTCAACGTTATATCCATATCACGCAGAACCAGTTGCGGGAGGCCATCAAAAAGCATCCTTTAGGGTAAAGGGCCGGACGAATTATAGGAAAGAAATTTATGATGAAATCAACATATTGTATATAATATATATAATGCGCAATATTAGCGAGGTGCAAATACCCGAAAATTTCGAGCAGTTTAATTAGAAAGGAGCCTTCAGATGAACCAACTTAAAAAAATAAGGTGGAAACAACGATTCATTAATTTTGAAAAATCATACAAAACGTTAAACAAATATATCAGTCAGCCCATAAATACAGAAATAGAACGAGCAGGTATTATACAATTATTCGAAATTGCTTTTGAGCTTTCCTGGAAACTGATGAAAGATTATCTTGAAGTTTTAGGATTTAGTGTGAAAAGTCCCAGGGAAACAATTAAACAAGCATATCAATTCGGTTTAATTGATGACGGACATATTTGGATTGATGCCCTTACTGATAGGAATTTAACAGTTCACACTTATGATGAAAAACTGGCGAAGAAGATGACTGAAGATATCGTTCAGATTTATTTCCCTGAATTAAAAAAATTATATGAAAAACTAGTTAAGGAGCTATAAAGATGTATGGCCTGTTGGAAAGGGATCTTAACTATATAACGGAGGCCGTTAAAAAGTATCCCGAAGTTGAAGAAACCATCCTATTTGGTAGTAGAGCTATAGGTAATTACAAAAAGGGATCAGATATAGATCTTGCCCTAATTGGCGAAAAGGTTGATAGAAAAATAGTAAGAAGATTGAGCGATGATCTAAATGAAGAATATCCTTTGCCATACTTTTTCGATATTGTAAATTATAACGAGATTACAAATGAAGAACTAAAAAAGCATATCAACAGTGTAGGAAAGTCAATTTATAAGAGATGCAATTAGTGAAGAGGATGCCTCTGATGAATTTTATTCCATGGCAGAAGAATTAGAAGGTTAATCTACTTTATATTATTGTGCTGTAACTTACGGAGTTGAGATAATATTTGCCTTAACTTGAAAAAAATGTGATGGAAGCACTTGACAAGAAAATTGGATTATAGTATTCTGTTCATGCGCTGAACTAATAATGATTAAAGATTAGCTGCTGATGTGCGTTTAAGCTTTCCGGAAGTTGTAAATTTAGTATGTACATAGAAGTATGCTTTTTAAGTGAGGTTAAAAAAATATGGACAAATTGAGTGTTAACAAAAAAGAAATAAAAGAATATCACAAATTAATAATAATATCTGAATTAGCGCCCTTGAAAGAACACATTAAAATGATAGAGTTAAAGAAAGGGTGTTCTTTTCAGGAGTTTGAAAAACGAATAAAAAGTACATCGGAAATTTTTTCTGAATGGGATGATTATATTGAGTGGAAAGCCTACCGGACAAAACTAGAAGAACTTGAAAATAGAATTGAAGAAATAGAAAAGGTCCATCATGTTGAAGTTACTGATTGAAAGCGAAATAATCCAAAGCTATGTAGTGCATGATTTTAAACAGGGAACAAATTTTTATTACCTGAAAGCTACGGCTAATCTAATTGACGGAACATTGCTTCATATACGGAAATATAGCTCAGATCATGAATACCACTATTCGTACCATTGGCAAAAAGAAAGTGGTGAATTAGTTGTAAGGTGGGATAACTCTCCTCATCACAATTATCTAGTTACTTTTCCACATCATAAGCATGCTGATAATAAGGTTTTACCTTCAACAGAAATTACATTAGAAGAAGTAATTACGTATATAACAAAAAAATTAGATAAACAAATTTCATGAAAGCGAGTTAGCATGGAAAGAGAACATCTTATCCTAAACTTCTTTACATAATAGAGCTGTAAACTTGTTGAAAAAGTTGAGATAATATCTGCCTGAAATTGAAAAAAATGTGATGGGAGCACTTGACAAAAAATTTAAGGTATAGTATTCTGTTCATGTGCTGAACTAATAATGATTAAAATATTAGCTGCTGATGTGCGTTTAAGCTTTCCGGGAGTTGATAATTTCGTATGTACATAAATGAAAGCGAGTCATCATAGAAAGAGAACATCTGATTCTTAAACGAAGAGCAAACTACCCAGCGGCAAATAGCTGGCGGGAACAGGCCTTTCCTTGTGTTCCGTCAACCTTCTTCTTAAAAGAATGATCAAAAAAGGCCTGTCAAAATAGAATAAAATCTAAGAGGTAAGAGGTGCCCTGTTATGAAATGGGTAGAGGTTAAAAAACTTTATCCTGATCAATATGTGTTGCTAGAAGAATTGGAGTCTGTAACTCAAGGCAACAAAAAAATCATAAAGGATGTTGCCATCATTAAATCAATACTAGACTCGAAGGAAGCAACAAGAGAATTAGTTCGTTCTAAAGGCAATAGATTTGTATATCATACCTCAGAGGATGAAATCATCATAGAAATAGTTCAAAGTCCCAGATTTAGAGGTAATATAAGTTATGAAAATTAACCTTAGAGATAATTTGCTATTTACCTCACTAACACTAATACATAATGATAGACAGATAATTATAGATAATATAATTATCGATACAGGAGCAGCGCAAACGCTGCTCTCTTCTGACATCGCAGAAAATATTGGAATTGTATATCAAAATGGAGATAGAATAATTAGAATGTTTGGTATAGGCGGAGAGAGCATTGCTTTTAGAAAAATTGTAGATGAAGTGAAGTTCGGTATAATATCCATCAAAGATTATTCACTTGATTTCGGTTATATCGACACGAGACACGGAATTAACGGTTTAATTGGGTTAGATCTGCTGTTGAAAGTAAAAGCAGTGATTGATTTGCATTCTTTAGAGATAATTTTGAAGGGTTAAACTACTTTTAATCCTGTAGTTGTATTTAATTAGAATGAAAAGGGCTAATTTATGGAAAGAGAACATTTGATTCTAAACTATATCCAAAACGAAGAACAGACAACACAAAGACAAATAGCCGGCGAAACAGGCCTTTCCCTGGGTTCCGTCAACCTTCTCCTTAAAAGAATGATCAAAAAAGGCCTGATCAAAATAGAACGCTTAAATGCCCGGACCATTCGTTATATCCTTACGCCTTATGGTCTGGCGGAAAAAAGCAAACTCACTTACCGCTATATTAAGCATTCCTATGCCCAGATTACCCGTCTGGCCTCTGCCGTAGAAAAATTGCTGGAAAAAATCCAGGTTGGGAAAGGCGAAGTTATCTACCTCTACGGTCCCCAAAACGAAGTTTTTGAGGTGCTGAACCTGGTACTTAGCAAAGGAAAGATCAACCATGTATATATTACAGACGACAGACGTCTCCCGGAGCCGTCACCTCAAATTGCCATAATCGTCTGGGACCTCTCTGATGAAGAAAAATTTGCTCCTACATATAGAGTTGTAAACTTATTGAAAGAGTTGAGATAACTATAAGCGTGTTTTACAAAGTTGGCAACCTTAAGACCAACACCGAACTGTTGCGTGAATATAAAGAAGATAAAAAAGGCATCCTGGAGTAAGAGCCAAGACCAAAGAAGGCAAACGCAGATTAAATCCGGAGACACTTATGAAAAACTTAAGAAATGCATCACCATTAACATAGTCGACTTTAACTGTACGCCGCTGAAAAGAGCATACACTAACCGATATGATAGAAGTACACTTCATGGAACTGCCTAAACTGTTTGACAAAGAGGTTCCCTCCGAACAAGATGACCCGGTTATGCAGTGGATGATCTTTATCGACGGGCAATCGAAAGGAGTGTTGGAAGTGCTGTCCCAAAAAAACAAAGATATAAAAAATGCTTATGATCTGTTGCAGATTATCAGCCAGGATGAAAAAGCAAGAATGATTTATGAAGCAAGACAGAAAGAGATACATGATCAACTTACCCGCATTAAATCAGCAAAAAAAGAAGGCAGAATTGAAGGTAGAAAAGAAGGCAGAGTTGAAGGTATGGCTGAAGTCGCCCAAAAGTTATTGAAGATGAATATGAGTATAGAAAAAATAGTAGAAATTACAGGTCTTACTCCTTCTGAAATAGTTAAAATGAAAAAATAAAGCCATCGAATTTAGATTGAAATTTGCTGAAAGAATTGAGATAATATCTGTCTTATTTTGAAAAAAATGTGATGGGAGCACTTGACAAATAGATCCGAATTTAGTATTCTGTTCATAAGATGAACTGAAAATCTGGGAAAATTCTTGGTGCTGATGTGCGTTTAAGCTTTCCGGGAGTTGTTAATTTCGTATGTCAATAGAAATCCTTAACGATGATAAACTAATGTCGGCAATTGAGAAAGGAATACAGGAAGAAAATAAAGGTGAATTAGTGTCTCTAAAGGATAATATTGATGAGGTGAATTTAAATGGTTAACATACCGAATTTTAAAGAAAAAATAATAAATGAACTGGATGGCTTAAATTGGGAACAACAAAAAAAAATGCTGGATTACGTATTATCAATAAAATTATCGCAGATAAAAGGTACAAAAGGCAATGAATTACTGATGTTTTCCGGAGCCATTAACAAAGAGGATCTGGGAGCTATGATAAGTGCTATTGCTGAAGGATGCGAAAAAGTTGATGATAACGGCTGGTAGGTTCTTGTTAGATACAAACATTGTTATACGCTTATTCGGAGGAGACCCAATTGTTATAGATTGGATAAAAAAAGAACCTGAAATTTTTGTCCCTTGCATTGTATTGGGTGAACTATTTTATGGGGCGCAAAAATCAGTAAATATGGATGCCAATATCGTAAAAATAATGGATTTCTCTTCACGGGTTAAAGTTCTTCCTTGTGATACAGAAACAGCTCAGCATTATGGAAGTATTAAAAATATACTGCGGAAAAAAGGTAAACCTATTCCCGAAAACGACATCTGGATAGGTAGTATGGCTATACAATATAATTTATCTCTCGTTACAGGTGATAATCATTTTAAAGAGATTGAGGGAATTAAAATAATTGATATTTAAAAAGCAAAATATTATGTAATTACAGTAAGGTATACATGCATTGAGGCACGCTTATTTTTTAATACCTTTTAGCTAGTGACGTATTTAAATAGATATTAGAATTGGCTTTTCTTCAACTAAAACGAAAAGAGTATAATTAATGGAAAGAGAACATCTGATTCTTAACTATCTCCAAAACGAAGAGCAAACCACCCAGCGGCAAATAGCCGGTGTAACAGGCCTTTCTCTTGGTTCCGTCAACCTTCTCCTTTCAAGAATGATCAAAAAAGGCCTCATCAAAATAGAGCGCTTGAACGCCCGGACCATCCGCTATATCCTTACCCCCCATGGCCTGGCGGAAAAAAGCAAGCTCACTTTTCGCTATATCAAACATTCCTATGCCCAGATTACCCACTTGGCCGCTGCCGTAGAAAACCTGCTGGAAAAAATTAAGGTTGGGAAAGAAGAAGTTATCTACCTCTACGGTCCCCAAAACGAAGTTTTTGAGGTGCTGAACCTGGCACTTAGCAAAGGAAAGGTCAACTATCTATATATTACAGACGACAGCCGGCTCCCGGAGACGTCACCGCGAACCGTCATCATCGTCTGGGACCTCTCCGATGAAGAAAAACTTGCTCCTTCATATAGAGCTATAAACTTATTGAAAGAGTTGAGATAATATCTGTCTTAATTTGAAAAAAATGTGATGGGAGCACTTGACAAAAAATTTGAGGTATAGTATTCTGTTCATGTGTTGAACTAATAATGATTAAAATATTAGCTGCTGATGTGCGTTTAAGCTTTCCGGGAGTTGATAATTTCGTATGTACATGAGGGGCAACAAGTGATCTTGATATTTTAGTGGAATTTGAAAAACCGGTAAGCCTTCTCCACTTAGTTTCATTTGAAAACTATCTCACAGATACTCTTAATGTAAAAGTTGACTTGGTTCCTAAAAAGAATCTGCGAAAAGAATTTAAAGACTCGATTTTAAAAGAGGCTATCCTTATATGAGTAGAAGTACTAAACTTTTCATAAAGGATATTCTCGAATATATGAATAGAGCCGAAAAATATACAGCTGGATATGATTTAGAAAATTTTATGAGTGATAGCTTAGTCTGTGATGCTGTGCTCCGGTGGATGTAATTGAGTTAGATAGGGGATAATGTAGCGGATAATAGGTTTATTATAATCTGATATGGAGTAAGCAAGGAGGTAAATTATTTTGGCAAGCTCCAGAGAAAAGGCGCATAGAATAATAGACTGTCTTTCGGATAATAAAATAAATGTTATTCTTGAATATCTTGAATTTATTAAAATAAAAGAGGAAATAAAGGAAACAATTGAAATCCTTAATGATGATAAACTAATGTCGGCTATTGAGAAAGGAATACAGGAAGAAAATGAAGGTGAATTAGTATCTCTAAAGGAAATTTTTGAAGAGGTGAATTTAAATGGTTAACATACCTAACTTTAAAGAAAAGATTATAAAATGAACTTGATAGCTTAAATTGGGAACAACAAAAAAAATGCTGAATTACTTATTATCAATAAAATTATCGCAGATGAAAGGCACAAAAGGCAAAGAATTAACTGATGTTTTCCGGAACCATTAATAAAGAGGAGTAGTTTACTGCTCAAAATCAGAATGGAGAGTGGGCTTGATGCTCTGGGAAGAAATCAGGGAAAAATACGTTTCCTGCTGGTTACTCATTGAAGCCCTGGATGCTCGAACAGAATGTAACAAAAGAATCCTGAAACAGATAGCAGTAATTGACACTTTTGAAGAAAGTAATGAAGCGTTGCGTGCTTATCTTCAGTTGCATAAAACTTCCCCCGAAAGGGAGTTGTACATAGTCCATACATCTCGCCACACGCTTGATATCGAAGAACAAAGATGGGTTGGAATACGAACAAGATGAAAATTAGAATAGAAAATGGGTTGCCACTTGTCGAGGCAGTGTTGGTACATAACAACAATAGGCTCTTACTAGAAAATGTATTGGTAGATACGGGATCAGCATCTACACTAATTTCTGCAGAGGATGCCATTAACTTAAATCTAAAACCGGAACCATGGGATACAATTAGAAGCATGGTGCGAGCTGTGAACACAGCGAGCAAAGAGCCCGCGAGTGTTCCACTTGACGCTGCTAATAGCTAGCGTCATTTGTAAGCTTATGAAATATAGCAGGAAAATCCTGTACGGTAAAGTCTAACCAACAGCCGTTACCGAGTCCTTGGAGCCGAAGCGGCAACGCCAAGCTTAAGCGTAGGACAGGGAGCCAACCGAGCCGAAAGCGTCAGCTGAAGTGATTGAGCCACGAAATAATTGTAGAGTTAAAGAGGCCGATGCCGTCATGTTGGTAGCAGGCAGTACTGTGCAAACGTTTTGGTGAGTGAAGCACAGCTCTTTCGGGGTCTGAGAACTTGGCGAGGGTGGATGAGAAATATTTCATGAGAACAGCTGAGGTCCTGTATGCTCTGGGCAGTCCCCAGTATGACAACGAACCTGGACAACAGGGGAGGACATCAAACGGCATACAGGAAGTCCGATCAGTCCATAGTACCGTAGAAACCTGTGAAAGCAGGCAGAGGGAAGGGGCTGACATATCATAGCCCTAGGCAATGAAGGTTGACTCAGACAGGAGCTGAAGCAAGTTGATAGCTGCATTGCATAGGATAAAAGAATGTGTAGAGAGGGCTGGAGGGGCAAAGGCTCAAAATCTGGCAAGTGCCATCAACGGAAAGACGCTATCGTCCGCCCATAAACTTATGGAAGGAAGGAAAGCGGTCGGGACTGATGGAATTAGCAAAGAGGAGTATGGAGCCGAACTCGACAAAAATCTAAGCAATCTGGTTTCCAGGATGAAAAGGGAAGCCTACAAACCGAAGCCCTCAAGAAGAGTGTACATAGACAAACCAGGCAGCAACGAGAAGCGGCCGCTGGGGATATCATCCTACGAGGATAAGCTTGTAGAGAAAGTTGTTGCAGAGCTACTTGAAATTGTCTATGAGCCGAAGTTTTGTAATGTCTCGTTTGGGTTTAGGCCGAAGCGGAACTGCCACCAAGCAATCAGAGAAGTGATAGAAGATATCCAATACCGTAAGACTAATTATGTGGTAGAAGCCGATATCAAATCGTTCTTTGATACGCTGGACCATGACTGGTTGGTGAAATTTCTGGAGCATGACATTGCGGACAGAAAATTTATCGGGATCATCAAAAGATTTCTAAAGGCCGGAATCATGGAGAACGGAAAGACAATACTGAAAGAAGAAGGCAGTCCGCAGGGAAATGGAGCATCACCGATTTTAGCAAATATATATCTGCACTATGTCCTCGACGTATGGTTTGAGAAATCCTTCAAAAAAGGGTGTAAAGGCCAAGCATACCTTATCAGGTATTGTGACGACTTTGTCTGTTGTTTTCAATATAGGGAAGATGCAGAGAGGTTTTATTCGGAACTGATTACCAGATTTGAAAAGTATAACCTTGAACTGGCCCCAGAAAAGACGAAGGTATTGGAATTTGGACGGTTTACAAAAGAGAACCGGAAAAGAAGGGGACTGGGTAAACCGAGACGTTCAATTTTCTAGGCTTTACACTATTCTGTAGTGAAGATAGCAGAAAAGGCTTCTTTCGCGTCAAGGTAAAGACCGATAGGAAGAAAATGATAAGTAAGCTCAAGAAACTGAATGAATGGCTTAAATCCCATAGGCACCTTGCGATAAAAGACATTATCAGAAGGGTCAACCAATCGCTTACAGGACACTACCACTACTATGGGGTCACTGATAACAGAAGAAGTCTGGAACGTTTTCGACATATGGTGGTAGCACTCCTTTACAAATGGTTGAACCGCAGAAGTCAAAGGAAGAGCTACAACTGGGAAAGCTACAGCAATGGACTTCTTATCATATTACCTATCGTGCAACCTAAGACATATGTCAGCCTATTCTACAGATGATTGAATTATGATATGGGGAGCCGTATGCCTTAATAGGGCACGTACGGTTCTGATGAGGGTTGCGATTGGTGACAGCCGCAATCTACTCAAGAGGGGTATTGGTGGAAGTGAATATGTGTATGAAAAGCAGGTTGATAGTATAAAACTTGGTCATTTAGTCGTTACCAAGTTTAGAATTCAAATTGGTGCTATGAATTATGGTTTTAAAATAAGGGCGATCATAGGCACTGATTTTTTTTTAGACTCGCAAGCTATCATTGATATGAAAGAAATGCGAATTTATTAAGGTTTACAAATAGGGAATTATTATCCAAACATTTATTCGGTTTACTTTAGAGTCCTTAAGCTTTTTAACTCATTAAACTAACAACGAAAAGGGCTAATTTATGGAAAGAGAACATTTGATTCTAAACTATATCCAAAACGAAGAACAGACAACACAAAGACAAATAGCCGGCGAAACAGGCCTTTCCCTGGGTTCCGTCAACCTTCTCCTTAAAAGAATGATCAAAAAAGGCCTGATCAAAATAGAACGCTTAAATGCCCGGACCATTCGTTATATCCTTACGCCTTATGGTCTGGCGGAAAAAAGCAAACTCACTTACCGCTATATTAAGCATTCCTATGCCCAGATTACCCGTCTGGCCTCTGCCGTAGAAAAATTGCTGGAAAAAATCCAGGTTGGGAAAGGCGAAGTTATCTACCTCTACGGTCCCCAAAACGAAGTTTTTGAGGTGCTGAACCTGGTACTTAGCAAAGGAAAGATCAACCATGTATATATTACAGACGACATACGTCCCCCGGAGCCGTCACCTCAAATCGTCATAATCGTCTGGGACCTCCCTGATGAAGAAAAATTTGCTCCTACATATCGAGTTGTAAACTTATTGAAAGAGTTGAGATAACTATAAGCTAATAAGTGCTCAAATATCAGATAGGCATTGATATGAGAAAAGAACTTGCAGAAGTTGAAATTGATGAAACATTGCCGCGCATAAAAGTGCCACCGGCAGACTTAGAAAAGCATTTACGTAATCATGATTTAGACCCAAACATATCTACCGAACCGCTTCAATTATTTAGTGATGGTCATTTCAATGAAGCTGTAAGAAAAGCAAGTGAAAGGTTAGAAGACTTTGTTCAAGAAACATCAAACCTTGGTTTATCTGTATGGATTTAATGGCTAATGCTTTTAAAGATGGTACGTATATTGATGTTTCAAGCATTCAACCAGAAAACCATCAAGCATTTATTGAGGGGTTTAAGTATTTAACTATGGGAGCAATGGCATCAATTAAAAACATTTTTAGTCATGGTGATGAAGAACGACATAATCCAGAGGAATGCTTTGAAATGCTTTTGTTTATAAACGGCTTTTCAGAAACATAAAAACCATTGAGCAACAAAAATAACGACTAACAATTTAAGTAATAAACCACTAAACAAGTGTTTCAAATAAATAAAAGGAATGACAAGATATGGCTAATAGCGAAAAAATCTACCTTTCATCACCTCATATGAGCGATGAAGGGTATGAACTAAATTATATAAAAGAAGCTTTTGATACAAACTGGATTGCACCCCTGGGGCCAAACGTTAATGAATTTGAAAAAGAACTGGCTACTAAGGTTGGTATCAAATCCGCTGCCGCATTATCATCAGGGACAGCTGCTATTCATATGGCACTTAAGGCTGCTGGTGTTGGTAAGGGAGATATAGTTTTTTGCCAGAGTTTTACTTTCTCTGCTACAGCTAATCCAATTATTTATCAGAATGCAACACCTGTATTTATAGATAGTGATTATGAAACCTGGAATATGGATCCCAATGCATTAGAAGAAGCTTTTAAAAAATATAGCGATAGAGTTAAGGCAGTTCTATTTGTTCATTTATATGGCTTATCGGCTGATATAGACAAGATTATGGAAATCTGCAACAAGCATAATGTTGTTGTTATTGAAGATGCTGCCGAATCCTTAGGAACCTTATATAAAGGCAAATATACCGGTACTTTTGGTGAGTATGGAATCTTTTCCTTTAACGGCAACAAGATTATTACCACTTCTGGCGGTGGGATGCTTGTATCTAATAATGAAGAGAAAATTAAGAAAGTTAGATTCTGGGCCACTCAAGCCAGGGACCAAGCAAGGCACTATCAACATAGCGAATTAGGCTTCAATTACCGGATGAGTAATGTTGTTGCCGGAATAGGCAGAGGACAGCTCAAGGTGTTGGATCAGAGAGCGGCTAAGAAGAAGTATATATTTGAGTTCTATAAAAGAGAGTTGGGATTATTAGAGGGTGTCAAGTTCATGCCTATCAATGAGTGGAATGAACCTAATTGCTGGCTAAGTTGTATAACTTTAAATGGACAAGTTAAGCCGATAGATATTATGGAAGCTTTGGAAAAAGAAAATATCGAAACCAGACCCATCTGGAAGCCCATGCATATGCAGCCGTTCTTTGAAAAGTATGATTATATAGGTGGAGATGTAGGTGAAAAGCTCTTTGAGAATGGCGTTTGCCTGCCGAGTGATACCAAGATGAGCGATGGGAATTTGAAGAGAATATGTGAAGTTATAAAGAATTTATGGTGATGTATATGCAAACTGAGGTCAGAACAAATACTGTTCAGCATGTTGATAGTGTCGGGGTGTACAGAAAATGTATAAAAAGGCCAATGGATTTTATCTTATCGTTATGCGCTATTATTGTGTTAGCACCTGTTTTGCTGATAATAGCAATATTGGTAAGGACCAAGTTAGGCAGCCCGGTGTTGTTCAAGCAGAAACGCCCCGGTTTAAATGAGAAGATATTTACCCTTTATAAATTCAGAACGATGACGGATGAGCGAGATGGGAATGGGGAGTTACTTCCTGATGCAATACGGTTGACGAGGCTTGGAAAGCTTCTAAGAAGTACAAGTTTAGATGAACTGCCTGAGCTTTTTAATATTATCAAGGGTGATATGTCAATTGTAGGGCCAAGGCCGCAGCTCGTGCGGGACATGGTATATATGACACCCGAGCAGAGAAGAAGACACGATATTCGTCCTGGACTTTCCGGTTGGGCACAGATCAACGGCAGAAACGCCATCGAATGGGAAGACAAGCTGAACTATGACTTGGAGTACCTTGATAAGGTTTCCTTCGGGTTCGATGCGAAGATAGTGCTGATTACGATAATGAAAGTTTTTAAGACGGAGAGTATCAGTTATGAAGGAGTGGCTACGGCGGAGGACTTCGGTGACTATCTGTTGAGAACTGGGAAAACGAATCAAGAGCAGTACGACGAAGGTCGACAGAAAGCTAAAGAATTGGAATTATAAAGGAACGATCAGGTGACCATGGAAAAATACAGTGTTTTAATGTCGCTCTATAAAAAAGAAAGACCTGAATACCTACGGCTTGCCATAGACAGTGTGTTGAACCAGAAGGTTGCACCTGATGATATAGTTATTGTGAAGGACGGTTCTCTGACAGATGGACTGGAAGCCGTTCTTCAGGAGTATACAAATGCACATCCTACACTGTTCAACATTGTGGCGAGTGAGAAGAACCTTGGTCTTGGCTTGGCCCTTAATCTCGGTTTACAGTACTGTAAAAATGAACTGGTCGCCCGTATGGACACAGATGATATAGCGAAACCTGACAGATGCGAGAAGCAGCTCAGGATGTATGAATCCACTCCAGACCTGTCTTTGCTTGGATCCAGCGTGGATGAATTCTATTCTGACCCTTCGCGGGTTGTTTCCCGTCGAGTTGTTCCTGCCGAACATAAAGCGATATATGAGTATGCCAAGAAGCGCAGCGCCTTTAACCACCCAACAGTGATGTATAAGAAGAGCAAGGTGCTCGAAGTGGGCGGTTACGGAGACTTAAGAAGAAATCAAGATGTAGACTTGTTCGGCAGAATGCTTTTCTCCGGTTGCATAGCTGGAAACATTGGAGAGAGCCTACTGTGGTTCCGATCCAACGATGATTTGGCTAAACGTCGTAAGAGTTGGGAGAACACGAAGAGTTACATTGACACTATAAAGAAGTTCTGGAAGATGGGCTATTCGAGTTTCGGTGACTATGTAGTAATCGCTGTGGCTCAGACCGGAATGTTTCTATTGCCGGTTAAACTCCAGCATTGGGTATATAAGAAGTTTTTAAGAAAATAAGAGTCTGGCCGGTGTAGGCAGTGACTATATAGAGAGAAGAAAAGGCTATGAATCTTGAACAGAAAATAAACTACCAACTTAATAAATTTCCTGCTGTGAAGAAAATCATCAAGCGTGTGTACCAATTAGGTATGTATGCAATTTCTCCGAAGATTAAGTCAGAGGGGAACATTGTGCGTGTTTCACCCGATGATGGCGCAGAGTATTTCTTTGGCTACTATGACAAATCTCCATGGGATGCCACCGGACGCTATATGCTTTGCATGAAGGCAAAGGACACATGGTCTGATGTCAGCCCCAAGGAGTCAGCTGAGATAATCTTGATTGACACGCAAAATGAAAACAAGGCTGAGGTGATTGCCCAAACGCACTCTTGGAACGTTCAACAGAGTTGTATGCTCCAGTGGTTGGCTCCAGATTTTTGCTCAAAAATACTCTATAACGATTTTAGGGATGGCAAGTACTGCTCAGTTATTCTCACATTGGCTGATAAATCAGAGCGTGTAATTCCGTTCCCAGTTTATTCAGTCGTTGCGGATGGAACATTCGCTCTTTCCTTGGACTTCTCACGTCTTTATCGCCTGCGCCCTGGCTACGGTTATTACAACGTGCCAGAAGAAACAGCAAATGAAAAGCTGCCGGACGATCCATGTATTTGGCGTGTTGACTTAATCACAGGCGTTGTGACTTCTGTCCTGAAATACACGGATTTTGCCACCTTCCAACCACGCCCTGAGAGGCAGGAAAAAGACGCAGAACATAAGGTCAACCACATCATGATCAGTCCTAATGGGAAGCGTTTCATGGTGCTCTATCGTTGGTTCAATGGTCAGCGGAAATACACGCGGCTTATGACATGCAATGTCGATGGCTCGGATATGTATGTTCTCTCTGATGACGATATGGTATCTCATTGCTACTGGAAAGATGATAAACACATCCTTGCTTTCGAGAACAAGCGCAACGGCGGTGCCGGTTACTATTTGATGACAGATAAAACACAGAAATGGACACATCTGTGGACTGATATGAGTGCCGATGGTCATCCGAGCTACAGCCCTGACGGAAAGTTGGTTGTTACAGACACCTATCCTGACAGAGCTAGGATAGCAAGTGTAAAAGTAATGGACGGCGACAAAGTAACTGTGGTTGCTCGTGTGTTTGCACCATTTAAATATGATAATGATACCCGTTGTGATCTGCATCCAAGATGGAATCACAATGGTGACATGATTTGTTTTGACTCTGTGTTTGAAGGACATAGAGGAATGTATGTTATTAAGGTGAGGTAGTTAATATGATGAATGAGAGGGTAACGTGGATAGAAAGAATTTGATAGAAAGTTTGGAGATATGATAGAGATAAACTAAGGCAAATCAAATAGAAAATTGAAATCTAAAGATAATGGAGGACGCATGATTAGTGTAGTTATTCCAACTCATAACAGATCGGATTTGATTAAGAGAGCAGTTAAAAGTGCATCTAATCAAACATATAAAGACATAGAGATTATAGTTGTTTCGGACGGTTCCACAGACAATACAAAAGAAGTAATAGAAAAGTTTATTCATAAAGATAAAAGAATTAAGTTTATAGAGTATACTCCTGCAAAGGGTGGTAATGTTGCAAGAAATACTGGGATTGCAGTTGCAAAAGGTGATTATGTTGCCTTTTTGGATGATGATGACGAATGGTTTATGGATAAATTAGAGAAGCAAATGGCTGTTTTCAATAATGATCCAAATATTGGACTAGTGTATACAGGTATCAGGGCAATATATGTTAAGGAACAGGTCACTTATATTAGCAGGCCAGTTCATTCTGGAGATCTTTCTAAGAAAATATTACTTGATAACTTTATTGGAACAACATCTACAGTAGTACTGAGGGCCGAATTGCTGAATTCATGTGGTGTGTTCGATAACAATTTAGGTGCAATGCAGGATTACGATTTGTGGACAAGAATATGTCAGAAGACTATGGTTGGGATAGTAAGTGATCCAATGATTAATTATTATAATTATCCTGGCAACAACCAAATATCTCAGCAAACGCAGAAGTACGAGGATGCTTTTACATATCTAAGCGAAAAATACTGTGATTTATATTCGAAATTGGGTGTAAATGAAAAAAAGATAAAAAAAGAAAATGTTTTATTGTTGCTTGCAAATAAGGCAAAGAGAAATGGTAGTCCCAAAATAGCAAGAAAATATATTGTTCGTGCTTTAAAGAACAGCGTTAGTTTTAAAAGTTTTATATATTTTATCATATCTTTTTTTAACTATAAAATTGTTCTAATACTTCGTAGTAAGCTAAAATAAAAATAGGTTTAAATATCAATTTATGATTATCAATAGTATCTATGTATGATTGGAGAATAATAGCATGTTATTTTCGGTAATTATACCTGTATATAATAAATCTAAAATAATTCAAATCTGTGTGGATAGTGTTCTTAACCAGAATTTCAACGATTATGAATTGCTAGTTATTGATGATGGATCAACGGATGAATCTATAGAAAAAATTAAGGTTCGTGAAAATGTTATTGTGTTACGTAAAGAAAATGGCGGAGTTTCATCCGCAAGGAATTACGGTGTTATTAATAGTAAAGGCGAGTATATATGTTTTCTAGATGCGGACGATTATTGGGAACCGGAGCATCTTTCCACATTATATGAGATGATAGTACAGTATCCAAGCGAAAAAATGTTCAGCACTTCTCATAGAATCAGACAATTGAATGGTCAGATTGAGTGGAACGATATATTATCTGCATATGATAGTAGTATTATTCTAGTTGATGATTTATTTGAGCTTTGGCTGCGTAAAAAATCGAAAAGAATCATATGCTCTGATACAGTATGTATTAAACGTGAAGTGTTTGACGAAGTCGGCTTATTTGAAGAAGGTGTATCACAAGGAGAAGATACTGATATGTGGTTTCGGATTGCAGCGTATTACAAAGTAGTGCTCTCGAAAAAATTGACCGCAACATATCAGCGAGAGTTCAGTGATGCCACTAAATACTATAAGAACAATTACGAATGGATTTTTGCATCCAGAGAAGATGACTTGGTAAACGACTTTAGAATACCGGAAGAGAAAAGAAAAAATATTGTTAAATATATTGATAGATATAGAATGAACAACTGCAGAAGTATGCTATTTGAAAACAATAGGAAAAAAGCGAGAGAATATTTAAAAGATGTAAAATATAAAGCAGATTTAAGATATATTATCACCTTACTTTGCCTTATATGTCCTGACTGCATATATAGACCACTGTTTCGTAAGATGTTAGGTGGTATGTATGCGGATATCTGAACAAAGGAATCTCTAAATGCTGATATACATTTTATCGTTCTTATTAAATATAATAATTGGGCTCTTAATATTTAAAGGTAGAGCAGCTAAGCAATCAGACAAGGCAAAAAAATGGTATTTATATCTTACCGTAATACAACTAACATTACTTGCTGGATTTCGTGGATATTATGTTGGTTTTGATACAGATTCATATACGGAAATCTTTAATCGAATTGCCGTATCAAATTATTCTATCTTTAATACTGAAACATGGATAGAAATTGGGTTTGTTATCTATTGTAAACTAATTAGCTTATTTGGTGGTAACGCACAATGTATGATTTTTTTATCAAGTGCTATTATCAATATATCTGTTTGTAGATTCATTTATAAATATTCTATAGATGTATTTATGAGTGTATATCTGCTCATGTGCTTTCCGTATTACTACTATTCATTCGATATAATTAGGTATTTTATTGCAATTTCAATTATATTGTTTTTTTATAAATATATCATTGAGCATAAGTTTATTGCAACTTGTATTGTAATTATCTTTGCCTGTGCTTTTCACAATGGTGCCATATTTTTACTTGCTTTTTATTTCTTATATAAATTTAAGTTGAATGTTATAAATACAATTACTACTGTGTTAATAATGATAATTGTAGGATTATTCTTTTCAGAACTATATATTTTCCTTCTTAGCATTGGGGATGTGTTTAGCAGGTATTTATATGACTCATATTGGTTTGGTGACAGTAGTGGTGGATATTTGACAGCAGTAATGTATGGTATAATCCTTATTCTTGGAATAATTGCACATAAAATTAATCGCTCAAACAAAAAGCATCTTAAGTTTAGTAATGATGCAATTATTGGTGTACTTATAGTTTTGGCAATATCATCAATACTATTTATAAAGGCAAGAATGATGATAAGGATAATGTTGTTTTGTTTGCCATTTTTGGCCGTCGGATTTCCCAATCTATTGTATGTAACAAGAAAAGACAAAGTGACAAAAGAGAATTACTTTGTGTTAACATATGAAACATTATTTATAAAGATTTGCATAATGGCAATTGCCTTATATTATCATATGTTTATGCTATGGAACAATGTGCAGAATATAATTCCATATTATCCATTTTGGAGTAATTAGGTGGTACTATGAAAAAAATACTATTTTTAGCTGGAGAATATTATCCATATCCCTTTGCTAATGGTGTATGTATTAAAAATGTAATTAATGAACTAAAACGTAAGAATTATGAAGTGGATGTAGTCTGTTTCAATACTACTAATAATAAAGAATTACATTTAGATACATACAACGGCTCAAAAATATACTATGTAAACAATTTTAAAAATAAAGGGATATTAGAAGATTTTAGGCAGCGTATTAAAAATATATTGCTGGCACCTATGTTTCCGGCAACTGATGTTAAACTGATAAACAAGTATTATGGTGTAGTAAAAAAGGCGTTATGTGCAAACAAATATGACATGATAATTGCTGTTTATAATCCAATAGAAGCCTTAATAGTGGGTAAATTAGTTGTTAAAAAAGTTCAATGTAAATATTGCCTATATATGTTAGACACATTGACTAACACAGGACAGATTACCATCCGTGGTCTTAAGACTAATAAATTAGTTAAAAAATATACAGACAGGAAAAATTTATCTTGTGAACTTAAACTATTTGAATGCGCAGACTTGATTATACTAATGAATTCACACCTCCAGCATTATAAACAGAAGATATATGACAAATTTCGAAGCAAAATAGTTTTTAGTGATTTACCATTGTTTGACCCCACGAATTTTTGCATGCGTCCTACTAAAAGAGACACCAAAATCAATATGGTATATTGTGGTGTCTTATCGGAAGAATATAGAAATCCTAGGTATTTATGTGAAGCAGTTATAAAATGCAAAGAATATATAGCCTGTTCATTGGACGTATATTGCAGAGGTAACTGTGGCAAAATGCTCGAACAGTATAGCGAAAAATCAAATAGTGTAATTCAAAAACATGAATATGTCGAATATAGTAAAATGAAAGACATCTTAAACAATTCCGATGTGTTAATAAGTATTGGGAATTATAACTCTGATATGGTACCTTCAAAAATATTTGAGTATATGTCAACTGGAAAAAAGATAATACATTTTATCCGAAGTAAGAATGATTCTTGTCTTTCGTATTTGTATAAATATCCTGCATCATTGATTATTAACGAGGAGGTAACGTTAGAAAAAAATATCCAGAACATTCTAGATTTTTTAAATAAGCCATTAAATAAAAACGATAATACGATAGGTCTCAAAGATCTATTTAAGTTTAATATGCCTGAATATACAGTAAAAATTATTGATGATGTATTGAATAATTTAAGATAGCGCAAAGGTGGAACCAATGAAATATTTGTTCGTAATACACAGCTATTTCCCATATGAGGATGCTAATACAAATTGTTTAATGCCTATTGTAAATAAGTTAAAAGAAGATAATGAAGTTATCATTTTAGCAAACAGCCAAAAAAGTAAATATAAAAAACTAAGAATAGAGAATAAAATTCAAGTCTACCGTTACAAAAAAAGGTTTGATACTAAAGTATTGTCTCTTTTTGTGAATGGAAGAAAGCATACAAAAAGTTCTCACTTTTTGTATAATTGCTTGATTAGACTAATTTGTTGGTTATTATTAATGTTATCGTTTCCGTATATTGCGTTTTATCGATATAAATACAAAACTAAAATTTACACAGATGAATATGTATGTATGCAATATATTAAAAAAATTATTAACGAGAAAGGAATTAATATTTTAATAACAATCAGTGCTCCATCATATCCTCATTATTCAGCACTATCTCTTGCACAATCTAAATATTTTAAGAAAAGAGGAATTAAGTGGATAGCTTACTTTATGGACCCTGATGCTACTTACATGATGGTACCGCCTGAGAATCGTCTATCAAAAGTAATGCAGGAGAAACAGATTTATCAATATACGGATCGAATACTACTACCTCCGGAAATGTATAAAGAAAATATAACAAATGAATTCCAAGAGTTTGTTTATAAAATGGTTGAATTCAAGTTTGCTAATCTAAAACCAATAATAAATAATCGAAATTATCCGGATATATTTAATAAAAGTTTGGTTGAATGTGCTTATATTGGCAGTCTTAACGATGAGAGAATTCGTAATCCAAAGGGCTTATTGAATTTAATTAAAAATATTGATAATAATAATTTTCGATTCCATTTTATTGGTTTAATATCGGATAGAATTCTAAATGAAATAGTTAAAATTCAACAGATTAATGATTTGCGTGTAGTGATTCATGGAAAGTGTTCGCTTGATAAATGCTATTTTTTTATCAAAAATGCCAATCTACTTATTAATATTGGTAATAATTGTACAAATCAAATGCCAAGTAAAGTTTTTGATTATATTGCTTCCGGAAAGCCTATTGTAAATTTCTATACGATCGAAAAGGATACTTCAAAGTGCTATTTGTCTGAATATCCGTTATGTTTGAATTTACAAAATTCGTTGGATAGTTCGGTTTTGGTTAAGAAGTTTGTGGAATTTGGTTTAACTAACAAAAATAAATGTATAGATTATAATTTTATACGACAAAACTATGCGCTAAATTTATCTGAAAATGTGGTAGAAACATTAGAAAAAACAATAAACCAAATAAAACCAAATATATTTAAATAATAGGAGATAGTTTAATGAAACAATTTGATGTGCCTATTGTTTTGTTTTTTTTTAAACGAGAACATAAAACTTTAGAGGTAATAAAAAGAATTGGAGAAGTAAAACCAAGCAAGTTATATTTGATAAGCGATGGACCGCGCAATCAAGAAGAATATTTGCGCGTGTTTCAGTGTAGAAAGAATGTGGAAAAAGCCATTGATTGGCCATGTGAAGTAATAAAAAATTATGCAGAGCAAAATAAAGGAGTTTACAACAGAATAGGACTAGGAACTCTTTGGGTATTTGACCAAGAGGAGCAAGCCATTTTTTTAGAAGACGATAATTTACCTGAAGTTTCTTTTTTTAGATTTTGTAAAGAAATGTTAATAAAATATAATGAAGATACAAGGATTTTATGGATATGCGGGACAAACTATTTAGAAAAATACGAACCTTCAGATGGTTCTAGTTATGTATTTACTAAACATATGTTACCATGCGGGTGGGCTTCTTGGAGGCATAAGTTCCCTAAATTTTATGATAAAGATTTTTCTTTGTTAAAGAACAATTATATATACGATAGAGTAGAGTGCGAATATTTAAGCAAAAAAATGTATAATTATGATTTGATTCGATGGTGTACTGAATTAGAGCGTATTCAAAAAGGAAAACAATTTGTGTCTTGGGATTTCCAGATGTCATTTTCCATTCGAGTTCATGGCCTGTACGGAATAGTGCCTAAATATAATCTGATTAAAAATATAGGTGTGGATGAAGATTCGGCTCACGGTGGTACTTCTTTTGACAATATTATGGTACAAAGATTTTGTGGGATCTCATCATATCCTATGGAATTTCCCTTAATTCATCCAAGGATCGTACTTAGTGATTTGCGGTTTGAAAAGAAAATTAATCACATAGTAATTCCGCCACGACAGGCTATTACTATTATTATTTATGATTATATAAAAGCTTTTTGCAGGAAAATATTTGTTGAAAAAACTGGTTTTCCAGTTAAAGCGACATTAATAAAATATTTTAATAAAAAAAAGCATTTAAGGAGTCGAATATAAAATGATTGGATTAGAAACTTGTTTTATTGACAATTTTGGAGCTTGCTTACAAGCTTATGCATTACAACAAACATTAATAGAAGCAGGATATAGTTGCGAAATATTAAATTATCAACATCAAGATGTACGAAATATTTCAATGTATAATAAAAAAACTGATACAATAGGGTCTAAAATAATAGATGTTGTAAAGGCCATAATTAAAAATCCATATTTTTTTAGAGACCGAAAAAATATTCACCTTCGCACTGCGTCTTTCGAAACATTTAGGAAACGTTATTTAATTTTTAGTAAGGAAAGATTTAGTAGTTTTGAAGATTTAGCAAAAAACGCTGCAAACTATGATATGTACGTTTGTGGCAGTGATCAAATATGGAATCCTACACTTGGTTATGCTCGTAATTTGAAGGTTGAATTTCTAGATTTTGTACCAGAAGACAAAAAAAGAATCGCTTACGCACCCAGTATCGGTGTTTCAGCAATTCCAGATAAATATAAAGATGATATGATAACGTATTTAAATAAAATGTCACATTTATCTGTTCGTGAAAACCGGGGAACTCAAATAATTCAAGAGCTTACGGGTTTATATGCACCAACAGTATTAGATCCAACTTTACTCTTTACAAGAGAAAGATGGTCTAAAGAAACAGAATTAATTGTAGCTAAAAAATGGGGTATACACAAAAAGTATATCCTCTGCTATCTTTTTGGAGATTTGGAATACATTGAGAAATTTATTTCGCATATAAAAACAATTACAAATATGCAAATAGTTGTTTTACCTTATAACAAACGAGAGTATGAATGTAAATACAAAAAAGTATTTGATTGTGGTCCTTTGGATTTTGTTGCATTAATTCGTGACGCTGCTTTAGTCTGTACAGATTCTTTTCATGCTACTGCATTTTCCATTAATCTACGGGTTCCTTTTTACAGTCTCCTCAGAAACAAGATTAATTCGATCGAAGATATGAGCTCCAGATTGACTAGTATCTTACATATTATGGATTTATCCGAACGCTTAATTACTCCAGAAACGAAATTTCCAACTGAAAGAATTCTTGACTTAGATTTTGAGAAATCTGAAGAAGTGCTTGCTAAAATGCGCATAGAATCAATGAAATATTTACTTAATGCATTAGAATGTTAGGTTCTATAGGTATCAATTATGGATAAAAAAGCATTAGCTATAAATATGCTTGCTAATGGGTTGGCATTTATTATTACAATTGCAATTAGTTTTTTTCTAACTCCGTATATAGTAGCTACTTTGGGGACTGAGGCTTACGGATATGTATCGTTGATCAATAATCTAGTTTCGTATTTATCATTAGCGAGTATTGCTATTAATTCTATGGCGGGTCGTTTTGTATCAATACACATATTTCAAGGAGACATGAATCGAGCTAAATGCTATTTTAATTCTGTTTTTATATCTAATATTGTTTTGTCTATTATTATTGTTTTGTTCCTTATTCCCGTAATGTGGAAACTAGAATACGTGCTAAATATTACTAACGAACTAGTAACGGACGTAAAAGTGTTGTCTGTATTTGTTTTAATGAATTTTATAATCAGTTTCATGACAACTATATTCAACATCGCAATTTTTGTGAAAAATAAACTATATTTAAATTCTTTGCGCAATGTAGAAATGGCAATACTTCAAGCAGCATTACTAGTTGGGTTATTTGGTTTACTTGAACCAAAACTTTATTATATAGGTATTAGTATTACCTTATCAGGCTGTTATGGAATATTATGGAATATCTACTACACAAAGAAATTATTACCTCAAATGAACATATCAAACAAATATTTTGACTTTAAAGCGTTTAAGGAACTTATTGCGTCCGGAGTTTGGAATGTAGTAACTAAATTAAGTGCTATATTAAATGATGGGCTGGATCTCTTAATTTGTAATTTATTTATAAATCCTTTGGAAATGGGTATTCTAGCAATCTCTAAGACAATACCTACTATTATGTATAGAATTGTAGGCACTTTGTCTTCCACCTTTGCTCCAGGATTAACAAAAATTTATGCTCAAGAAAATAATGTGGCTCTTACAAGATCTCTAAATGATTCTATAAAAATTTTAGGTTTTGTTATGAGTATCATTGTGGCTGTTTTTATTACCCTAGGAGACATATTTTTTAGCTTGTGGGTTCCTTCTCAAGATCCTTCAAAGCTTCATATATTAGCAGTGTTATCAATTTTAACTTTGATTATTAGTGGTAGCACAGCTGGCATTTATGAAATATTTATGATAACAAATAAATTAAAAATTAATTCATTAGTAGTATTGGGAATTGGTTTTTTAAATGTTCTAATTGTATTAGTCTTGTTAAGCACAACGGATTTGGGTATATATGCTGTTGCTGGCGTGAGTTCAACAACAGCAATATTAAAAAATCTGTTGTTTACACTTCCCTATGCCGCTCGCTGTATTAACCAAAAATGGTATGTATTATATAAAGCAGTATTAAAGAATGTATTGTCGGTTTTCTTAATTGTATTAATATCTTTTTTCATTAAAACACAAATTTCAGCGGATAATTGGGGGAGTTTTATTTTATTAGCCGGAGCATGTACTGTTCTGGGAACAATTATGAATTTTTTTATCGTTTTTGGTAGGAATGATAGACTATATTTAAAAAAAATAATTATCTCTAGATTAAAAGTAAAAAAAATGTCCTCATAAAATGGACGAAGAAGGTTTGTTTATATGCAATATGTTTGTCCCAGAGATGTTTGTGTTGGGTGTGCCGTTTGTATTGATATATGTCCAATGAAATGTATATCTATGCAATTCGATCAAGAAGGCTTCTTAATTTCAGTTATTGATGAAAAAAATTGTATAGATTGCGGCCAATGTCTCAGAGTCTGTCCTAGCTTGAAAACTCCTATAGGGAATAATGGAGATTTTGAGGGATATATGTGCTGGAACAGAGACACAATTGCAAGAATTAATAGTTCTTCAGGTGGGGTGTTTTCTTGCTTGGCTGATTATATTTTAGAACGTTCTGGTAATGTATATGGCGCGGCATTTAACGAGAATTTTAATCTAATACATATGCAAATATATTCAGAAGAATCGTTGCCTTGCTTGCGTGGATCTAAATATATTGGAAGTAACCTGTCTGGTATATATATTAAAGTAAAGAGCGATTTAGAGAATGGAAAATATGTTTTATTTTCGGGGACGCCCTGTCAAAATGCAGCTTTAAAAAACTATTTGTCGAACGATTATGAACATCTTTTAACTTGCGATTTTTTATGTCATGGGGTAGGTTCAACTAGATACTTCAATGATTGTCTAATTTATTTAGAAAAAAAATATGGCAGCAATATTATTAGTATTTTATTTCGTGGAAAACAGCACGGTTATCTAAAACCAACTTTCGAAATACGTTTCGCCAATGGGAAAATATATAAAGAATACTATTTCTTGAGTATATTTGGGTATTTTTTTCGTGACAAACTTTGCAATAGGGAATCATGTGGAAGCTGCAAATATGCAACTGTAGAAAGATTCAGTGACTTTACTATGGCTGATTATGGTTGTTCTGATAAGCTTGAACAGCCTTTAAGAGAAATTAAAAAAGGAATATCAACATTATTAGTAAATACGGAAAAAGGAAGAAAAGTTTTTGAGCAAGTAAAGAATAATTTGGTTTATGTAGAGAGAGCAAAAGATATTGTCATTTCTTCTTCGCCATATTTACAAATGCAAACGAGTATTAGCAAGGATAGAAGGATGTTTTTCTATGATTATCTTACTTTAGATTTCGAGGAATTTATTAAAAAATATTATTCTGTCTCTAAAAAGGAAAAAAGGAAAATGAAATATAGTGGGAAATGGAATGAAAGCCCTGTCCAGTTTTTATATAAAGTATTCCATAAAATATGTAAATTGTAAGCAATATTCTACTAGTGCATAGAAGAAAGGAGCCAAAATGTTCAAAAACAAAAAACTACTAATCACAGGTGGTACCGGTTCATTTGGACATGCTGTCCTTGACCGATTTCTTGAAACCAATATCGGCGAAATTCGCATCTTTTCCAGGGATGAGAAAAAGCAGGATGATATGCGTAAACAATACAAAAACGATAAGATTAAGTTTTACATTGGGGACGTTCGTGACATACAGAGTGTGAAAAATGCTATGCATGGGGTAGATTATATATTTCATGCTGCCGCCTTAAAGCAAGTTCCTTCCTGTGAATTCTTTCCTCTTGAAGCAGTAAAGACTAATGTACTTGGTACGGATCATGTTCTAACTGCCGCTATAAATAAAGGGGTTAATAAAGTAATTTGCCTGTCTACCGATAAGGCAGCTTATCCGATTAATGCTATGGGCATTTCCAAAGCCATGATGGAGAAGGTTCTGGTAGCTAAATCAAAGATTGTGTCACCGGATAGGACAACTATTTGTGGCACTCGCTACGGGAATGTGATGGCTTCCCGAGGATCAATTATTCCTCTTTTTGTAGAACAGATTAAAAGTGGACAAGCACTGACCATTACTGATCCTGACATGACCAGGTTCCTGATGAGCCTTGAAGAAGCGGTGGAATTAGTGGTTTTTGCTTTTGCTAATGCTCAGGCAGGTGATATCATGGTACAAAAATCTCCGGCTGGTACTATAGGAGATTTAGCTCAGGCTCTTTTAGAGTTGTTTGACGCTGATAATGAAACAAGAATTATAGGAACCCGCCACGGTGAAAAACTATATGAAACCCTGCTGACCAAGGAAGAATACATAAAAGCCGAAGATATGGGAGGATTCTTCCGAGTTCCTGCTGATAAGCGGGATCTTAATTATGATAAGTATTTTGTGGAAGGTAATGTTTGCCTTTCCACTTCAGAAGAATATAACTCTCATAATACCTATCGGTTAAATGTTGAAGAGATAAAGGATAAGCTATTACAGCTTGATTACATAAATAACGAGTTAAACAACTGGAAGAAAACAGGTAAGTGAAACCAAAAGATTAGAGCTATTAGAAAGCAGCAGGAAAACCGGGAGGCATAAGTGAATTTATTCATGCCTTAAGAGAGGAATGATTATATATATGAAGATACTAATTACAGGGGCGAGAGGATTTGTCGGTAAAAATCTAATAGTAACCCTGGAAAGAATAGAGGGGTTGGAGATATATCAGTTCGATATTGACACTGATCCAGCACTTTTAGATACATATACTAAGGTTTGTGAATTTGTATTTCATCTGGCTGGTGTAAATCGTCCTCAGAATGTTGAAGAGTTTATGGAGGGCAATTTCGGCTTCACATCGGAGCTGTTGAATTCACTAAAGAATAACCATAATACCTGTCCTGTTTTAATAACGTCATCAATCCAGGCAGCTATAGACAACCCTTATGGCCAGAGTAAGAAGGCCGGTGAAGATCTGCTGTTTTCATACGGACAAGAGACCGGAGCTAAGGTTTTAGTCTATCGCTTTCCCAATGTTTTCGGAAAATGGTGTCGTCCCAACTATAACAGCGCAGTAGCAACATTTTGTCATAATACTGCTCATGATTTGCCTATTAAGCTTAATGATCCTAATGTAGTAATGACCTTGGTTTATATAGATGATGTAGTGGAAGAGTTGATTAGGGCTTTAAATGGAAAGGAAACTCGTGAAGGTGATTTCTGCTTTGTACCCATAGTTCACACCATCAAGCTTGGGGAAATCGTAGAGTTAATATATTCTTTTAAGAATAGCCGCAGTGAACTTTCCATTCCCAATATGGCAGATGCTTTTACTAAGAAGTTATATGCCACATATCTGAGCTATTTGCCAGAAGATCAGTTCAGCTATCCGCTGAAGATGAACATAGATAACAGAGGTAGCTTTACGGAAATGATACGCACTCCTGAGCGGGGGCAGGTTTCGGTCAATATCTCCAAACCTGGCATCACTAAGGGCGACCATTGGCACCATACCAAAAATGAAAAGTTCCTTGTGGTAAGTGGGCTGGGAGTTATACGCTTTCGCAAAGTAGGCTCGGATGAAGTCATCGAATATTATGTCAGTGGGGAGGAATTAGAGGTAGTAGATATACCCACCGGTTTTACACATAACATAGAGAACTTAGGTGATTCGGACATGGTAACTATTATGTGGGCTAATGAGTGCTTTGATCCGGAGAAGCCGGATACATATTTCCTGGAGGTTTAAACATGGCAATGAAATTAAAACTGATGACCATACTTGGTACCCGACCGGAGATTATCCGGTTATCAGAGGTTATCAAAAAGTGTGATAAATATTTTGACCATATATTAGTTCACACCGGGCAGAATTGGGATTATACCCTTAACCAGATTTTCTTCGAAGATTTGGGGTTGCGAGAACCTGATTTTTATCTTGAGGCGGTTGGAGAGGACTTAGGAGAGACGATTGGAAACATCATAACGAAGAGCTATAAAGTTTTATGCGAGGTTAAGCCGGATGCATTGTTAATACTGGGAGATACGAACTCGGCTTTATCGGCTATCTCTGCCAAGAGATTAAAAATACCTATTTTCCATATGGAGGCCGGGAACCGTTGCTTTGATGAGAACCTGCCTGAAGAAACCAACCGACGTATCGTTGACCATATCGCTGATGTCAACCTTTGCTACAGTGAACATGCCAGGCGCTATCTAAATTATGAGGGAGTAGCAAAAGAACGTACTTATGTAACCGGTTCTCCAATGGCGGAGGTGCTAACTGCCAATATCGAGAAGATTAAGAATAGCAAAGTGCTTGAGACGTTGGGATTGGAGAAAGGCAAATACATACTGCTTTCAGCTCATCGGGAAGAGAATATTGACATTGAGGAGAATTTTTTTGCCTTAATGAATGCGGTTAATTCCCTAGCTGAGGAGTATGGCATACCGGTCATATATAGCACTCATCCCAGGAGCGCAAACTTTATTAAGCAGAGAAGCTTCAAGTTTCACCCCAATGTGAGGAGTTTAAAACCCTTTAACTTTTCAGATTTTAACTATTTGCAGTTAAATGCTTTTTGTGTAGTTTCGGACAGCGGCACCTTGCCGGAAGAAGCATCCTATTTTAAGTTTCCTTCCGTCTGTATTAGAACAAGCACTGAGCGACCGGAGGCAATAGACAAGGGTAATTTTATTATTGGTAGCATTACCACAGAGCAGATGCTACAGGCTATGGATATGGCAGTCACAATGGGCAAAAACGGTGACCTGGGAGTTGCCGTTCAGGACTATGTAGATGAAAACGTGAGCACTAAGGTTATTAAAATAATTCAAAGTTATACGGGGATAGTTAACCGCATGGTGTGGAGGAAATAGAAATAATTGAGCTTTGATTGGGTGTGCGATTGTGTGGTATAGGTGGTGCCTTCAATGGCCAGTCCTTTGCAATTGTGAGGATTTTTGTTGCAAAAGTGGGAATTCGGGAATTCTGTTTGCAACTTTGTCTATTTTTATTATGCAATAAATACTCCGAGCTCGGGACCTTGCTATCGAACGCCACGGATTATGGAAAAAATGGTGAAAATTAAGGATTACAAAGAACCCATAAGGCAGATTACCGTCATTGAACTTGGTCACGAGGAACCCACGATTCTGCTCACCAACCAACTGAAAGTGTCTGCTGTTCAGTTGATTACCCGCTATGCACAACGCATGATTATTGAAAACGGTATCGCGGAAGCGATTAACTTTTTCCATCTGGATGCCCTTTCATCTATGGTGGGTTTAAAGGTAGATTTCGACCTGCAAATAACACTTATCGCCGGGTCCCTCTATCGCTTGATGAGCAAGACCGTAGGCCGTGAGTATGCGAGGAGCAACAGTAAGCATCCTCCTATACTCCTTGTAATCCAATTGCCAATTACAAGAGATAGGATATTATTTCTTGGGTGGTGCCTTCAATGGCCTTTTGCAATTGCGAGGAATTTTTGTTGCAAAACTGGGTAATTCTTTTTGCAACTTTGTTCATTTTTATTATGCAATCTTATGAGTCATAAGTTCTAGCCATTCAAGCCACGTCCTCAGCATAGAGGAACTGCTCTTCGCTCTGTTTTTAGGCAATTGTACGATACAGTTTGGTTTTTCCGAAAGTGCCGAATTAAAAAAGTACTCATCGCGGATGACCGAGAGCACGACTTCCACGGAGGGTATATCCCACCTGACGGTTCGAAGCCAACCGCCATATTTTCCCCAGACCAGGCGGTGATGCTTAACGGCCAGAATTTGCAGCAACCCAAGGGCGATACAGCCCAGGCTCACGAAACGCTCTATGGCATCCAGTTTTTGGGCAATCTTTTTTTGCACTTCTGGGTCTGTGATCTGGCTTAGGTCTATGTCATTTTTTTTGCTCAACCGGGGCATTTTCTTAGACCAAAAATGATACAGGAAGTAAAGGCCATGATTAGGGAGCGGGCTGTTCTGTCCCCATTAGCATAAAAGGGGTGGGAAAGGCAGGCGCTTAATTGCTGGACGGAATCGTTGTACAAAGGCCTGGCCAAGTAGGTCTTAATCTGGCCGTGAGGATAATATTTTCCGTTGCTACGCCGAAAACCCTGGGTCTTCCCAAGAGGAATGAACCCGGCTGCGCGGTAGCAACTACCCCGAAAGAGGGCGTGATCTACAAAGGTTTCGAGCAGCACCGGGTGGCTGTACTTTTCCAGCCAGTCCTGCGAAATACGTTTAAAAGAAAATGCTAGGGTTTTAGAGGCAAGATTTGGAATTTGAACATCCGGTAGGAAGAAAGCGTGAGTTGTTGACAATATATTTTAGCCTTTGCATTCTTTGCGAGATGCTCCAGCCGATCCATTGGTCCCGGGGAGCGCTGGTGAAAGTGCCGACCCAGCTGCTATCCAGCAGTGCAACATAGCGGATGGACTCACCGACAAGGTGCTTAAACCCAGGTAATGATGTCCTTTCATGAGCTGGTCTCACGGCTCCCGTTCGCTGTCTATGATGGGGCGTACAACCAACTGGTTCAGGTCAACGTGTCCGTTTTCTTGCATCACGTCTTGCTCCTTTCTGGTCTTGTTTCCCTGAATTATAGCGGAAAAACCGGAAAAAAGTAAGTCCCCTAACTGGAAGCAGTTGGTCATATAAATCTTGAAGACTTTGCTGGGCGGGATGGCGCTCGAAACCTGACTACTGACTAATCGAGAATGGTGATTTTGTTTTCAAAGAACATGGCTTAAATAGTAATATTTAGGCTGAAAACTTCTGACTCTCAAGATGCAATAAATAGACAAAGGATTTAAAATTTTTCGTAATTCTAAGAATAACGGAGATATTGAAAGATATTTATCAATAAAAGAGATAGGAGGAGCATTTAATGAAAATTGCTGTAGCAGGAGTGGGCTATGTTGGTTTATCCATCGCAGTTCTGTTAGCGCAGCACAATGAAGTGACGGCCTTAACGACTACTCCAAAAAAAGTGGGTATGCTTAATAGTAAAGAATCGCCCATTAAAGATGCTGAGATTGAGGAATTTTTAAGAAAAAAGAATTTAAACCTAACGGTAACCACCGACAGGGTGAACTTTTATAGAGATGCAGAGTTTGTAATTGTCGCCACGCCAACAGACTATGACCCGATTAAAAACTATTTTGATACAAGCACTGTTGAAACTGTAATTGATGAAGCCCTCTCAATCAACCCGGATACGGTGCTTGTAATTAAATCTACCGTGCCGGTGGGGTATACGGAGAAAATGAATGAGCAATTTAAAACGGACAAGATTATTTTCTCCCCGGAATTTCTGAGAGAAGGGAAAGCACTCTACGATAACCTTCATCCTTCAAGGATTATTGTAGGTGAAAAAACACAACGAGCAGAGAAGTTTGCAGACCTGTTAGCACAAGGAGCAATTAAAAAGGATATCCCCGTATTGTTTACCAGCTCAACGGAAGCAGAGGCAATTAAACTATTTGCTAATTCCTACCTGGCAATGAGGGTGGCTTTTTTCAATGAGTTGGACTCCTACGCAGAGGTCAGAGGTTTAAATACACAACAAATTATTGACGGTGTCTGCCTTGATCCGCGCATCGGAAGCCACTACAACAATCCTTCCTTTGGTTACGGCGGCTACTGCCTCCCGAAAGATACCAAGCAGCTTTTAGCTAATTATGCTGATGTTCCCAATAATATTATCGGAGCAATAGTAGATGCCAATAGAACGAGAAAAGATCATATTGCCGATATGATCTTAAAGAGAAAACCCAAGATAGTAGGGATTTATAGGTTAACGATGAAGATGGATTCTGATAATTTTCGCCAATCAGCAATTCAAGGCGTCATGAAGCGCATCAAGGCTAAGGGTATTGAAGTTGTGGTCTACGAGCCGGTCATGGAGGAAGACACATTCTATAATTCCAGAGTAATCAAAGACTTTGCTGAGTTTAAACAGATAACAGATGTGATTGTGGCCAATAGGTTATCAGATGAGATTAGAGATGTTGAAGATAAGGTCTATACGAGGGATTTGTTTACCAGGGATTAATATGTTGAAGCTATAATATATTCAGGAAATGAGACGCGATTTGGCAGGGGAAGCGAGACCCATTGTCGGAAAAAATAGTCTTTGAAGCCTTCAAAGAAGAACGCTTGATTACTATTGCCTCAGACTATGGGATTGTCTAGATAGAATAATGCATCTTTTCGTGTAAGGCTTCTAAAGTTATGATATAATTACAGTATCCAATTTATAGGAGGTGCTTAAATTGGATACTGTAAGAGATAGGGCAATAAACATTATTAAAAATCCTCCTAGTGACATATCCTTAAAAGAAATTATTGAGCAGTTAAGAATTATGGTAATGAATAAGAAGAGAGTCCTTTGCTTAAGTGGTGGATTATTTAATATGATTTCCATATATTGCGTATATTTGTTTGATATAATAATAGAAAAACTTGTAACTCCAAAAAGAAAACTGGATTTATAAGACGCGTATTAATAATGTGAAAGGTTTGAAATAATCCATGTTAGAAGCAATTAGGCTTTATAATTTCATTAGGTTTTAAACTAATCGTGTGCTATAATGAAAAAAGAAGTGAGTAAATTATTAAGTAATAATTGGAGGATTTTGTATGAGAATAAATGAAATCGCCCAAGAAATAGATAAGCTGGATGTAACGGAAAAGTTGCTACTAGTCAAAGACATCTGGGATGGAATCGCTCAAAGTAATGTCAAACTTCCAATGTCAGAATTGCAAAAAGAAGAGTTGGATAGACGATACCATGATTATAAAAGTGGGAAACTAAAGCTGTATAACTGGAAAGACGTACATCAGGATTTAAGAGGCAAATAATGAATATTCGCTATACTGAAAGATCAAAGAATGAAGTTCAAACAGCTTTTGATTGGTATAACAAGCAAAGAAAAGGACTAGGTTATGAATTTCTTGATTGTGTTGAAGCATCTTTAAATAACATCGAAAAGTTTCCAGAAATGTATGAGGAGTGTCATTCTAATTTTAGAAGATGTATTGTCAGAAAATTTCCATATGAAATATTCTACACTATTGAAGAATCAGAAATAGGAATACTAACTTCACTGCCCGGTCGGGATTTCCAATTAAAAGCAGTAGGGTCGTAACCTGCTGCTTTCTGTAAAGAAATGATGTTTGGGATATGCGGGAAACATGAATTTGAATGGTTCACTTTTGATAAAACTGAAGAAGCAATGTTGCATGATGTTGGGCAGCCCATTTAGTCACTTTGAAAATGTGCTCCAAATTCAAGAGAACACGAGCAATGGACCAAGAAAATTATTTTGCATGATGAGTCAGTAAATGCTATTTTAACAAAGGTTGAACCTCAGCTTCCGAGCAAACTTGTAGAACTCTTTGATAAAATCATTGCCCTTCATTTTTTTTGGAGATGATTAGCAGTCAACTTGATGTGGATCGTTTTGACTATAATGCTGCAGGTTTAAATAATCGAAAAAACATTTGCATAATTTTTATAACAAGCAGGAAATGGGCTTCTTGTGGCGAACTTATGTATGTATATGTTGTCCGTTTTTTATCATATTTTATGACTGGCCAATATATGATAAAATCAGGAAAGGAAGACAAATGGAGAGACTGGACCACGACCGTCTTTTCAAAGAATTATTGACGACCTTTTTTCTGGAATTTAATCGGGTGAGGAAGGTTTTGTTCTGATTCATATTGAGCCCTAGCAAATTCACTACCTGGAGCTGCCAAAGCTAGCAGATGAAAAAAGCATCGAAGCCCTGGCCGGCATTGAGCTGTGGATAGCCTTTTTAAAAGAAGCCGGCAAAGAAGGCAGCGAAGAAAAATTAAGGAAATTAAAGGAAAGGAGCGAAAGAGCGAAGAAGAACTCCTTGAATTGCTTAGAGGGGGGGGATGATCGGTATCTCCTTCCTTCGATAGGTCCTATGAGAGTTTCCTTGCTTTACAATCTACATTTTAAAAGAAACGGAATGGGGATTAGCGGTCTATCTTACAGTGCACTTCTGAATGATGCAGTACCAGAAGGTTATGACCAAATTATTTTGTTAAATGGAGTAACCTTTGATACTGTTACACTATCACCTAGAACAGGCAATTTCATAAAAAAAGCTGTACGTAACCTAAAATGAGGTGGAAACATGTTGGATTTAAGCAGCTTAAGGAAAGCAGTTTTATCAATAGAGAGGGCTCTAAGCTTTGCAAGTGAAAGACTGGCTATTAGCAATATATCAGTTGAAGAGAAAGAGGTTATTCAAGCTGGTGTCATTCAAAATTTTGAGTTTACCTATGAGCTATGTTGGAAGTTTATGAAACGATGGCTTGAATTAAACCTTGTGCCGGGACTATTGGACGGAGCATCAAGAAAAGAATTATTTAGAAATGCACTTGAGCAGAAACTGATATCCGATTTTTTTTCATGGGTTCGTTATCATGAACTTAGAAATTTAACTTCACATACTTATAATAGGGAAGTAGCAGATGAGATTTATTCCATTACCAGCCATTTTTTAGAAGATGCCACTTATTTACTTAAAGCATTGGAGGCTCGTAATGATTAAATTAAATGGAAAAGAACTACGCCTAGTAAAAAATATCCTCAAAAGCTATGCTTCAAACTTTGAGGTTTTAATATTCGGTTCCCGGGTTAACGGGAATACTCATAAACATTCCGATTTAGATATAGCTTTAAGAGGCCCGGATAAGATAGACCTTTTACTCCTTGCGGAAATTAAGGATGAATTTCAAGATTCCGATCTTTCGTTTCGAGTCGATATTATAGATTTTAATAGAATTTCGTCAGAATTTCAAACAATCATATTAAGTAATTCTTCTATTCTAGAATTAAATTAGGGGATGCCCTTCACCGGGTGTCCCGTTTTTTTGTTTACTGCACATAAACAGGGTTATTTGCCGCAGGTCTAAATAATCGTAAGCGCTTAAACAACAGTCATTAACAAAAAGAGGGGGAAGAGCTTTATTTTACTTTTTAAGAAAATCATCTAAGTCTTCTAAAGAAGTAAGATCAAAAATATTATCCAAAATAAGGCTAAGAGTATCAGCGTCTGCTTTTTGGATTTTGTTTTTTATTTTTTTCGGCAAAGAGCCAAATTTTTTGGTTAATAGGCTTAATGCCGTTTCAGATTTTGCGCTGAGAAAACCCTTTTTCATACCTTTTTTCATACCTTTTTCTATACCTTTTTCCATGCCTTCGTTAATTAATTTTTCAGCAATAGTCATAATAATTTCACTCCCTTCCAGGGATATTTCTTTAACTGCATTGTAAATATCTTCAAACTCTATGTCTTTTCGAGTGCTCATAATGTATCTGATTAATGTTTCAAGGTAGTCAATGCCTCTTGTTCTTTTATTTAATTCTTCCATTGCCATGAATAACATTTTTACTGCATCCATGAATTCAGCGGTTTCTTTTTTAAAGATGGCTTTTAGCATTTCCAGAAATATTTTTAGCTTAACGTTGCCTTTTATTTCTTTATCGCTTAATGGCGAAAAGTCATATAAAATATAATTAAAGTCCGGTATGTATCTTTTTATACTATCCGGAAGATTTTCCATGTCAATGATGCCGGAAAGGGTTTGTTTTACGCTCCATTTTTCTTTACCGTGGTAAATGACCAAGGGAATAATAATGGGCAAAGTAAGAAATTTTTCTTTATCAACTTTTTGCTCCCAAATATTAACCATGTATTTTAGTAGCTGTAATGCTGTTGTTTTGAGGAAGGAACTTTTATGTTCAAATAAAAAGTAAAGGTATGTTTCTTTGCCTTTGATGCTGGTTTTATATAGTATGTCGGAAAATGCTTCCTGTAATTCTTTTTCAATAAAGCTGTCTTTTTGAACTGAGAGGTTATCCAGGTCTATTAATTCGATAATATCTTGCGGCAGGTAGTTTGTTAAAAAGTCATGTGCAGTTTCTATATCTCCCATTGTTTCTTTAAAAAACTTGTCGTGGGGTTGGTTAATAAGGCTCATAATCATCCTTTCTGCACATACTCTGAGATATTTTAATTATAGCATGGGGAAGCTTTGCACTTCAAGCGGAAAATTAAGAAATCTTCACAGGGAAGAAGTTGGGATGCACTACTAATGCTTTCTTTTTGATAGTTAAGTTAAGCTTACACCCCGGAAAGAAGTGGTCCAGCAGCAGGCTAGCCGAGTAATTACCCACCTTTTTCAAATAATAGTCACAATATTTTTATGATTTTAATGTGGGTTATTTTTATGCTTAGTGCGATACAAGAGTATATGCTGCAATAATGCCGCAGGTCTAAATGATCAAAAAAAATTCGCAAAATTTATGATAAATAAGCAGGGATCAGGCTTCCAATGGAGAACATATGTATGTATATGTTGCTCGTTTTTTATCATATTTTAGAACGGGTCAATATATGATAAAATAAGGAAAGGAAGTCAAGACCATTGAAGACACTGGACCACGACCGTCTTTTTAAAGAATTATTGACGACCTTTTTTCAGGAATTTATGGAAGCCTTTTTTCCTGAAGCAGACCGGATGTTAGACTATAGTTATCTGGAGTTTCTGACCCAGGAAGTTTTTACCGACGTAACCATTGGAGAGAAAAAGTATATTGATATTCTCGTTAAAACTCGCCTTTCGGGTGAGGAAGGATTTGTCCTGGTCCATATTGAGCCCCAGGCCTCGAAGAAAAAGAATTTTGCCCGTCGCATGTTTCGCTACTATGCCATGTTATTTCTGAAACACGATATGAGGATTCTCCCGGTAGCTGTCTTATCGCATAAGACCAAAAAAGAAGAGCCGAGCTCGTTTGCAATTTCCTTCCCCTTTCACAAGGTTTTGGATTTTAACTTTTTTCAGCTACACTTAAACGCCAAAATTGGAGAGACTACTTGGAGCAAAGCAATCCCGCAGCAGCAGCCTTAATGGCCTGTATGAATTATACTAAAGACGAAAAAAAACAATTGAAGTTTGAATTTCTCAAGATGATCATGCGTCTTAAGCTGGATCCTGCCAGGTTACAGCTTTTGATCGGTTTTTTTGAGAGCTATGTAGTGCTTACACGTCGGGAAGAAGAATTGGTCCAGCAGAAGCTGGCGGAGACATTATCTCTGAAGGAGGTGGCGGAGATGACGGAAATTTTAACTTCGTACCATTTGCGCGGTAAAGAGGAAGGTAAAAAGGAAGGAAGTATTGAAGCATTACAGGGCACTTTAATTAAGCAATTCCGTAGAAAATTAGGCACCATTAGCAATGAAACGGAAAAGAAGATTCTTGAGACAAAGAATACTTCACTCTTGGAAAATGCTTTGGAAAACATTTTCGATTTGGAGAGCGAAAAAGATCTCCTGGAGTTGCTTAATAAATAAATATTTCCTGTGACAGGGATGGGATGAACGGTGTCTTCTTGTTTTTTTATCACATGATATGAGGATTTACCCTATGAAAAAGGCAGTAAATATTGGGAAGTGATAGAAATGAAAATATTAAGTCCGATGATTGACTTTGTATTTAAAGCATTATCTGGGAGAGAAAATCAAACCAGCAAAATGCTATTAATAGACCTATTAAATGAAATATTAAAATCCAAGGGAGAAGACACTATAGTTAATTTAGTCTACTTAAACCCTTTTAATTATATTATGGGGATAAAATTGGTTATAAGTTTAAACAAACACCTGGGTTTAAAGTGAAAGAGCTTAGCTATTCAGAGATTGAAGTAATGGATGATATCAAAGTTTGCAGGTATAATACGGATAATAATGGTGGGAAACCTATAATCAGGGGCCTTAGGATTACGGTAGAGCAGATACTAAAAGCTCTCACTGGGGGAGCGCCCCGGCATGAGCTCCTTGAAGATTATCCTGAGCTAGACCGGAAGACATTTAGGTCGTCCTGCTTTATGCCGCTGAACGGGTTGGAGAAGAAAGCGTATTTTGGGTTGATGCAGGAAATTGGGTATAATAATGCATCTTTTCGTGTAAAGCTGTTAAAGTTATGATATAATTACAGTATCCAATTTATAGGAGGTGCTTAAATTGGATACTGTAAGAGATAGGGCAATTAGCATAATTAAAAGGCTTCCTAGTGATATATCCTTAAAAGAAATTATTGAGCAGTTAAAATTTATTGATGATGAAGAAAATATATCAATTTCAGCAGAAGCCGCAAATGATCCTGATTTAAAAAAAATGATTGCAGAAAGTCGGGCAGCCTATCAAGCAAAAGAATTTTCAACCACAAAACAATTTTTAGAATTAATCTCAAATAGGTTTGGTAATGAATAAGAAGAGAGCCCTTTGCCTAAGTGGTGGATTATTTAATATGATTTCCATATAGTGCGTATATTTGTTTGATATAATAATAGAAAAACTTGTACCTCCAAAAAGAAAACCTGGATTTATAAGACTCGTATTAATAATGTGAAAGGTTTGAAATAATCCATGTTAGAAGCAATTAGGCTTCATTAGGTTTTAAACTAATCATGTGTTATAACCTGACTTTTACAGTTAGCATAGCAAATTGGCTAAGAACAACTAAATAAA
>JAENYV010000011.1 GCA_016841605.1 Dethiobacter alkaliphilus
TGGACGAGGAAAAAACGAATTTCGTAAATTGCCATAGCTGCGCAAATGCGGCAGCTTGAATTCCGTTATCAGGCAGACTTAGGCACGAAATGTGTAGTTGGAGTAGCCCTCAATTGCCAGAGCTACGGATAGTCTTGGTACGCTAGCACTTCGCCTGCTGGGACTCGCGTGCCGGCGCCCTGTAGTGAAAACACGTTGAAGGCGTGAAGGGGCCGGCACAGCGATTGTCCGTGACAAGTGCCTTGAATTGCTTTACGATACTTGGGATGAGCCAGAGTAATGTTGTGGGAATCTTCAAGTACATTAAAAACGGAAATCCAATATGTTCCGCATATATCCAATGCACACATCCTGGTAGTTATGCTCAAAAGACGCTTGACAGCTCTTTCAGACCCTTTGTATAGGTAGAAAAGCGATGGAGTTTGTGGGTGGTAACCACTTTGTTTGTCGATACAATACAAGCCAGGAGTTACGCAGTTGATGTAAATATATCAGCATAATGCCCAGAAATATTTTTAAATTAGACTCATATATTCCAAAATGTTTGCCATTTCCGAAAACGCCTATAATCGAGTATTATGATATTTTATACTATTAGCTACTAACGATTTGGGTGATACAATTAAATTAACTGGGCAAACCTATTTTTCGTAGTAAGGATCATGGCCCCGGGGCCGACATTCCAGTGCTCAAAACAATTTGGGATTTTTTTGACATGGCACTGTTATTTCTCAAACCGGAATCAGCAAGCACTCCGTATTACCTGCTTGGTTAATGGCTTTCTATGTAACTGCTCAGTTCTTTTACAAATGATCTATAATTCCGGAACTAACGGCTTTCCTTACGATGTATCTTTAATAGCTTTAAGCACAGGAACAGATTTTTTTCTGGTAGTGGAAATATACCTTCAGATACGATAGAACATATTAGCAACCAGTTCACTGCGGAAAACGCCTGAGATTTTTTGCTTCACCTTAATCGTTCTTAGCTTTCTTTCTGCCAAATGGTCAGCGACCTCCATTTTCATTTTAGGTGTTAGAATATACTTGACGTCTTTCAATGCCTACCAACGGGATATTTTCTAAGGATTTGCCGCAACTAAAGCATTTTGTGACTTGAGCAAAGCGAAAGGAATTGGTATAAAAAATGCCTAACGGTTACTATGGAAAAATAGTTAGAGTGAATCTAACTATAGGTGAAATTAAAAAAGAGGCGCTCTCTGAAGAAATGTGCAGAATGTTTTTAGGGGGAAGCGGGATATCCGCAAAAATAATAGCGGATGAAGTGTCGGCTAATGCTGACCCATTAGGCCCCGACAATAAGATTGTATTTGCCACAGGCCCTATTAACATGGTTAACATTCCGGGTTCAGGCAGATGGGAAGCGTGCGCTATATCTCCGCAAACAAAAAAATGGGGAGAAGCTAATGCAGGCGGTTGGTTTGGCAGAAAGTTAAAAAAAACCGGAAATGATGTTTTAATCCTAGAAGGAAAAGCCGATTATCCTGTTATCATTGTCTTAACAGATGAAGAATTAAAAATACTGGATGCTAAAAAGTACTGGGGAAAAGACAGTATCGAATCCGCAAAAGAGCTGGCTGAAGATTTCGGTAAAGAGTACAGTATTTTAACTATTGGCCAGGCAGGAGAGAGATTGGTTCCCATTGCCTGTATACTATCTGAAGCAGCAGAGGGTCATGCAGGCAGGACCGGTATGGGGGCGGTTATGGGTTCAAAGAATGTTAAGGCCATTTTGGTTAACGGGAACCAAAAATCACAGGTTGCCGACGAGGAAAAAGTCAAATCACTGATCAGACAAGTAAGAAAAAACATCTTGAACAGTGGTTTTTATCCGGATTTTCATAAACATGGTCAGGCGGGTGCCATTGTTCCGAGGGAAGCGGAGAGCCTGCTGCCCATGAAGAACTGGCTGATTGGCAGTTGGGCTGATGGAGCCAGAAAAATAGGAGCCCCGATATATACGGACGAATTAAACGTTAAAAAAAGAGGCTGCGCCTATTGTCCAGTAACGTGTAAACGATTTGTCACCGTCAAAGACGGAACCCCTTATGACCATGAAGGGCCCGGAGCTGAATATGAAACGCTGGGCATGATCGGCTCTAATTTGTTAATCGATAATCTGAAAAAGATTAGCTATGCAAACGATTTATGTAACCGTTACGGGATCGACACCATATCTGTGGGCGGTATTATTGCCATGGTTTTTGAACTGTATGAAAAGAGTGTGATCGATAGTACTTTTTTAGATGGTATAGAAGCCAAATGGGGAGATGCCGACGCCATGGTGGAACTTATTAAAAAGATAGGTCTTGGTGAGGGGATCGGAAAAGAACTCGGTAAAGGTGTAGTACGTCTAAAAGAAATATTTGGCGAAAAGGCAAATGCCGCGGGAGCAGAAGTTATGGGTCTGGAAGTACCTGCTCATGATCCGCGCGCCTATTATTCTATGGCTGTGACTTATGCCACGTCAACACGAGGCGCCTGCCACATGCACGGGTTCAGTGAAGCCATGGAAATGGGTGTTACAATTCCAGAGATAGGTGTTCATGAAACTGTTCACAGGTTCAGCGAAGAGAAAAAAGGACACGCTGCTGCTGTATTTGCTGATCTATTAGCTATTCACAATTCAATGGTCTGGTGTGCCGTCCTCCCGTCGGCCGATATACCTTATCCTATGCAGGTTGATATTATTAATGCCATTACCGGCTGGGAGATAGGTTATGCTGATTTTATAAAAATTGGTGAACGAATTAATACCCTTCAACATCTACTCAATCTTAAACGAGGACATACAAGAAAGGATATGAGGTTGCCGGAAAGATTTCAAAATCCATTAAAAGAAGGCGGCGCTGCGGGTCAAGTGCCGGATTTTGATCGGATGCTGAATGACTTTTTAAGCCATAGGGGTTGGGATAAACAGGCAATACCGTCAAAAGAAAAATTAAAAGAACTTCAACTATTACAATATATCTAAAGAGGTGCTTAAATTAATGGCTACTGTTAAGATTAAGCTTCATAAAATACGTTTCGAGGGAAAACCCGGAATCAAGCTCAATCTGGATCAAGAAGGCCATCTGTTTATCGAAATTAGAAATAACGCAAGCGTTAAAGAACTATTTGAAATATTGGAAATACAACCTGTAGGAAAAGTCGTCTTTGTCAATCAAAAAGCCGTTCATGACCTTAATGCTCAATTGCACGATAATGATTGTGTGGAGATACACCAAATGATCGCAGGTGGTTGAATTATAAAGTATTTGAAACATCGGCCCTTTGCTGCACAGGCTGGTACGCCCGGAGGTTGTCATTGGCAAGCTTGGGCGCTCTTGATTAGGTTGATGCTGTAGACGAATTGGGGAAGTATGAGGACGGTTCTTGAAGGGTTCAATCGGAAGTTTTGCGCAGCGAGAAAGGCTCAACTACCGGGTTAATAGCCGAAAGTTGGGCCTTTAACAATAACTGCGCAAAATTTTTATTGCTTAAGAAGAGGAAGTCGTGTGCCAGGTAGTCCATGAAATCGGTTAGAAGCCGGTCGTGGCCACGAAGTTTAAACCATTAATGCGTATTTTCCAGGACTTGTAAAGAGATGTCGGTTTTGAAAGAGCCTATACCACCGTCAGGGACTATGTCCGCAAGCTCAAAGATAACCAACAGGCAGTATATTTGGTTATCGAAACACTGCCTGGCGAGGAGAGTCAGGTTGACTTTGGCTACATCAGTACCTTAACGTTGGCGATAAAAGAAAAAAGGCCTGGATTTTCGCCATGACCCTGAGCTATTCCAATAAAAAAGTATACCCCCTCTTGTTTGTTTGGTTTTGGTCGGTTAAACAATACCACAGAATGCATACTTTTTCACTTTTTTTATTTTATCTTTTCAGCTTTTCTTTTTAAGAAGCCATCGCAAAGCGATTCCGTTCTTCCTGTGGTTTGCCTACATGATAAAGTACCGATTACTATATGTATTTCTTTACTTCGGATTAAAAAAGCCCCCTACTTTTTAACTCCAATTTTTTTGCTTGGCAAACCATCACTGTAAATAATTTCTTTGCGGAAGGAAAAAATTATTGTGATGGGAGTGTGGTTGCACTGCGCAGTATTAAAAATGCTCTGCTCGTAGTTCTGTCTTTTCTGTTTTTCTTTTGTATTATTCCCGGCAGTAGCGGTCAGGAGAAAACGCCGCGGGAGTTCCTCTACCTGGAGATTGAGGGGATGATCACCGCGGGGCAAGCTTCTTTTATCCGCCGTGAATTAGGGCAGGTCGACCCGGCCCAATTTCAGGCGGTAATTATCCGAATGGATACTCCGGGGGGACTCCTGGAGGCAACCCTTGATCTGAACCGGGCTTTCGGCAGCGCTTCTGTCCCTGTGATTGTCCTCGTTGCGCCTTCCGGAGCTATCGCTGCTTCGGCGGGGGCCTTTATCCTGGTAAGTTCCGATATTGCCGCCATGTCTCCGGGGACAACCGTCGGCGCGGCAATGCCCGTAGCTCTCTCACCGGGAGGCGCAGAGCAGGCTGACGATAAAACGGTAAATTTTTTTGCCGGTCATATGAAAAGCATTGCCCGGGAGAAAGGACGTCCGGCGGAGGTAGCAGAGAGATTTGTCACGGAGAACCTGACTCTCGATGCTCTCGAAGCGCTGGAAGAAGGGATTATTAACCTGACCGCGGAAAACACCACAGTTTTGCTGAAGAAGCTGGACGGATATGAACTGGAAAAGAACGGCCTGCAGGTTACCCTTGCAACCGGTGATGCCCGTCTGGTCCCGGGGGAAATGAACCTTCAAGAACGTTTTCAGGCTCGAGTCAGCGATCCCCAGTTATCGTACTTGTTGTTGGTGGCCGGGGCGCTGGGTCTTTTTTTCGGCCTGGGAATGCCGGGGACTTTTGTCCCGGAGGTCCTTGGCAGTCTGGCCCTTCTGCTGGGAATATACGGATTTGGTTTTTTTGACACCGGCACCACGGGGATCATTTTCCTGGTCCTGGGTTTTTCTCTGGTGCTGGCGGAAATATTTACGACGGGCTTTGGTATTTTGGGTATCGGCGGGGGGGTAGGTATTCTGATCGGCTCCATCATGCTACCGCAGGAACCGCTTATGGCGGTGGAATGGTACGCCACTTTCCGGGCGGCTGCTGTCGGTATTGCCCTTGCCGTCATTTTGTTGAGTTTTCTTATCGTCACTGTTGTGGCCAGGTCGCGGCGGCAATGGAAAGAAAGCGGTTCATTTTTCCGGGCAGCCTCCACTGCTGTGGTTACAAAAGAGTTGAACCCCTGGGGAACAGTGAAGATGCGGGGGGAACTCTGGAGGGCTTACAGTGAAGACGGCTCAAGTATCACAGAGATAGGATGTGAAGTTGATGTGCTCCGGCAGGAGGGGTTAACTCTCATTGTCCGGGCAAAAAATGCCGGAGAATAAAACAAAAAAACATAAGGAGGACAAAGAAAAAAATGTCAATAACAGTACTGTCTTTGCTTTTTATCCTCATTATTATTCTTTATTCGGCTCTAAAAGTGGTCAGGGAGTATGAGCGGCTCGTTGTTTTTCGCCTGGGGCACCTGGTCGGATCCAGGGGGCCGGGACTTATCCTGCTCATTCCCCTTGTTGACCGGACTGTCCGGATTTCCCTGCGGGTCATCACTCTGGATGTTCCGACCCAGGAGGTCATCACCAGAGATAATGTTACCTGCAGTGTCAATGCCGTGGTCTACTACAGGGTTGTGGATTCCAATAATGCCGTTGTGAATGTGGAAAATTACATGGAGGCCACGGGCCAACTGGCGCAGACAACGTTGCGCAGCGTGGCTGGTCAGGCTGAACTGGACGAACTTCTGGCCGAAAGAGAAAAGCTTAACCAGCAGATTCAAAAGATCCTGGACGAGGCCACTGATCCGTGGGGAATCAAAATTTCCTCCGTGGAGATCAAGGATGTAGTGATCCCTGAAGGGCTCCAGAGGGCCATTTCCCGGCAGGCATCCGCGGAAAGGGAAAGAAGGGCAGCCATCATCCAGGCGGAGGGGGAAAAACAGGCTTCAGCCAAACTCGCCGAAGCAGCCGGGATCCTGGGCGAGGTACCGGGAGGCCTTTTCATGCGCCTGCTGAGGACTATCCCGGAAATTGCCGGGCAACAAGGGAATATCGTCGCTTTCCCCCTTCCCATGGAACTGCGCTATTTGGCAGAGTCTTTTGAACGGCTCATTCCTCCCGGGAAGGGAAAAGCTCCGGGGACGGAAAACCCGTCCACAGAACAAGGTGAATGAATACGGGTAAACTATGGAGCCGGATCAGGGAGCCTGAACGCTTATCTTGCGCGCTCTTCTATTTGAATTTCTTCCTGCTGATGCTATAATGAGCGGAGATATTACTTTTACATTTAAGGTAACAAGAAACGAGGCAAATGCATTTTATGGAGAAAAGACCGGCGAAGGAGAACGGAAAGATAAAAAAGATTAGAAACTTTTGCATCATCGCTCATATAGACCACGGGAAGTCCACTCTGGCCGATCGTTTTTTGGAAAGGGCTGGGAATATCCGGGAAAGGGAGATGAGGGAGCAGGTCCTGGACCAGATGGACCTGGAAAGGGAACGGGGAATTACGATCAAACTTCAGGCGGTGCGTCTGGATTATCGTTCCGGCGGCGGTGAAGATTATATTCTCAACCTTATTGATACCCCCGGTCATGTGGATTTCAGCTATGAGGTTTCCCGCAGCCTGGCTGCCTGTGAAGGAGCCCTTCTGGTCGTGGATGCGGCGCAGGGCATTGAGGCTCAAACCCTGGCCAATACGTACCTGGCCCTGGAGCATAACCTGGAGATTATCCCTGTGATTAATAAAATTGATCTGCCCAATGCTGATCCGGAAAAGGTCAAGAAGGAACTGGAGGAGGTGCTGGGCCTGGATGCTTCCCTGGCGATACTCGTTTCCGCCAAGGAAGGAACAGGAATTGAGGAAGTGCTGGAGGCGGTCGTGGAGAGGGTGCCCCCTCCGCATAATGCCGACCGGGCTCCCCTGAAAGCTTTGATTTTTGATTCCCATTACGATTCTTACCGGGGAGTTATCGCCTATGTCCGCATTAAAGAAGGCTCTCTGAAAAAGGGTGAAAAAATCAGGTTTATGAATACGGGCAAAGTTTTTGAGGTGGGTGAAATAGGGATCTTTCGCCCCATGATGATGCCCGTGGAAATATTGTCTTCCGGGGAAGTAGGCTATATAATTGCGGGCATTAAAGGAGTTAAGGATGCGCAGGTAGGGGATACGGTTACCTCCGCCGATAACCCTGCTCCGGCGCCTCTTCCCGGCTACCGGCCGGTTATCCCCATGGTCTACTGTGGCCTTTTCCCCCTGGAAAACGTCCGTTTTGAAGACCTGCGAGAATCCCTGGAAAGGCTGAAGCTAAATGATGCGGCCCTGACTTACGAGCCGGAAAATTCGGCTGCCCTGGGCTTCGGCTTCCGGTGCGGTTTCTTAGGACTTTTACATATGGAAATTATTCAGGAACGCCTGGAGCGGGAATACCGTCTGGATCTTTTGGTTACCGCACCCAACGTGGCCTACCGGGTTATTTTAAAAGACGGCGATGTTAAGCTTATTGACAACCCCGTAAATTTTCCCGCTGCCGGGGAATTGGAAAAGGTAGAAGAGCCTTTTGTCCGCGCCCGCATCCTCGTTCCCGGGGACTATTTGGGGAGCGTCATGGAATTGTGTGAGGAAAAGAGGGGAAGATTTGAGAATATGGAGTATCTGGATTCCGGACGGATACTCCTTACCTATAGCCTGCCGCTGGCGGAAATTATTTTCGACTTCTTTGACCTTCTCAAGTCCAGGAGCAGGGGTTATGCTTCCCTGGATTATAATTTTACCGGTTTTAATCAGTCTCCCCTTGTGATGGTGGAAATTTTAATAAACCGGGAAAAGGTGGATGCCCTTTCTTTTATTGCCCACCGGGACCGGGCCTACCAGCGGGGGAAGCAGATGATCGAAAAATTGAAGGAGGTCATACCCCGTCACCTTTTTGATGTTTCCATTCAAGCTGCTGTGGGCAACAAGATCATTTCCCGGGAAACTATCAAGGCTTTGCGCAAGAATGTCACCGCCAAGTGTTACGGCGGGGATATTACCCGCAAAAGAAAACTGTGGGATAAACAAAAAAAGGGGAAAAAGCGCATGAAGTCAGTGGGGAATGTAGAAATTCCCCAGGAAGCATTTATGGCCGTTCTCAACGTCAAGGACTAAAAATTTTGGGACACAATGAAAATTATGAAAGATTAGAGCACTGCAACGAGAAAAATGTCATGGGGACGGTTTGGCGGGTGCCTGGGGCGCTCGGACAAAGCGACGGACTGGTGCTCCGGTTTCCTGCCTGCAAGTCCTGCGGTTCTCCTTAGCCCTTCGCTTACCTACCCGGCTTGCTGCCCTCCATGGCAGCAAGCCGGTTGCAAACATCCAGTCTGCAGGGTAAGCTTTTAGTCTGCGTTTCGCCGGGACTTTGCACGACCGGGAAAAGTCGCACCTTACCCGCCTCTTACCCGAGCGCCTGGCGTATACAAAAGCTAAGAGCAAATTTGCGAAGCTGTAGGGACGGTTCGAGCTTCACCGGAGCTTCGCGGTGTAATAAAATAACATTTTTTGCTGTAGTGTTACGAAAATTTTTATTGTGTCCCAAAATTATAAGGAGGAGATATTATGCGGATTAAAGAAGCCGACCTTCCCGGAATCGGTCGGAAATACACTTTGCAGACCGCGGCCGGTAATCTGGTTGTGATCATCATCCATTACAGCGGGAAAAGGGAGATATACCTGATGGAGGATGCCGACGCGGACGAACCCATCTATACTGTAGATCTTAGCGATGAAGAGTCGCGTCGGGTGGGTTCCATTCTAATGGGGGCTGATTTTCAGCCTGTCAGTGATAAACAGGTAAATTTTATCTCCAAAGGCTTTTTCATGGAATGGATTACTGTTTCCCCCCAGTCCCCCCTTGCGCATAAGTCATTAAAAGAAGGGAAGGTTAAAAATGTGACAGGTGCCACTGTTATTGCCATTAAGAGGAAGGACCTGGTCATACCCAGTCCGGATGCCGATGAACTTCTCCTTCCCGATGATCAGATCATGGTTTTAGGAAAACGGGAGCAAATTCGCTCTCTCGAACCGTTATGCGGGATAGAAGGTTGCGGAGTAGATAGTGATGTATGAGACACCCCTCCCCATCCTTTTATTGGCAGGAACCATAATTTTAATTTTTTTCGGGACAGGCCTGACCAGCCATAAATTAAAGGTTTCCTCTGTTCTGGCCTTTTTAGTGCTGGGTATCGGCGCAGGGGTTATTTTGGACGAGCCGGGCGAACCGCTTTATTATCTCGCTGAAATCGGCATTGTTTTTTTATTTTTTCTTTTAGGCCTGGAATTTCCCCTAGGGAGGATGTTCGGCATTTTCCGGAAAATCTGGCCGGCAGGGTTGATCGACGTGGTCCTGAATTTTGGGGCGGGGTTTTTCATTGCTTTGCTGTTTGGCCTGCATTGGATGACTGCTTTGCTTATGGGAGGGGTAGTTTATGCCAGCAGTTCTTCCATAACCATTAAAATGCTGGAAGAGAAAAAACGACTGGCTGCACCGGAATCGGAATTTATTCTGGCTCTGCTGATTTTTGAGGATCTGATCGCACCGCTGCTGGTTTCCGTTTTACTGGTTCTGCATGCGGGATCGCAAGTTACTTTGGGGACTTTTGGCGTGTTGCTTGGCAAAATATTTCTTCTCCTCGCGGGTTCGATCCTGATATCGACATTTATTTTCAGCAAACTGGAGGTATTTATCGAGAAGTATCTGGAGACGGATATCATGCCCCTCTTTGCTGCAGGTATCGCTCTTTTTTATGCCGGCCTGGCCATATATTTAGGCCTGTCGGAAGTTTTGGGCGCCTTCCTGGCCGGAGTTATGCTGACGGAAACGAAACGCGCCAAAGATATGGAGCGTTTAATTCTTCCCTTGCGGGATCTCGTTTTACCTTTCTTTTTTTTCTGGTTCGGAAGCACCATCTACATCCAGGAAGGCATGACTCGCCCCGGATTGTTGGCAGCATTAATAGCCTGGTCAATCGGAGCAAAAATATTGGTTGGCCTTCTGGGCGGCCGTTTTTACGGCTTAAGCAGCCGACGGTCCTTGCGAGCCGGGCTTTCCATGATCCAGAGGGGTGAATTTTCCGCGATCATCGCTTCCCTGGGTCTTCACCAGATCCGTACTTTCAGCGGTATTTATATCTTGTGTACGGCTTTTCTCGGCATGGTTTTGTTTAACCTTGCTCCCCGTCTGGCCCCCATCAAACGAGACAAGAGGCAGTGAGCATATCCGGCAAGATATTAATTGCCTGAAGCAGCTATATTCTTACAGAATGAACACATAGTAATAATGTGCAATGGACACAAAGTGCAAACAGGAATTCTATAAACCAAAGTGCAAAGTGCAACGTGCAAAGAACTTTGTTGACAACCTGTAGGGCGTATGGTATGATGACGGCAATTAAATACCTGTAAAAAGGCTGATGAAGGGAAATAGTAGGCTGGAAAGAAGGGAGCAGAGAGCCGGGTGAAGGACGGAAAGGTCCGAAGCTGCGAGTCCGGTACCCCATCGCCGGTTGAATGGGTCCCTGAAGTTCCTGGCTGAAGTTCTTTAAGTTCTTTTGAAAAAAGGGTAGTAGGCCGGGACGGGCTTCCGCCGTTAAAAGGAATGGGTATTGGAGAGCAAAAAGTTGTTTTTCTGTTGTTTCCCAATGGAAAGGAGCAAAAATATTGCTCCCTGGAAAAATAAAAAGAGCGCTCCCTTACTTTGTCTAAAGAGACTCTCTGCTCCTCCGGGAGAGTAATTTGGGTGGCACCGCGAGAAAAACCCCTCGTCCCTTGACGTGGGTTTTTTATTTTTATTTAAAAGCAACTATCCGGAAAAAACTTAGAAACCGAAACCACTCTAAGGAGGTAAAAAAATGGAGACGAAAAAAGTTTTCTTGCCGGAAAAGGATATTCCCAGGCAATGGTACAATATCCAGGCAGATATGCCCACTCCCATGCAGCCTCCGCTGCATCCCGGAACAGGGCAACCAATCGGACCGGAAGACCTGGCTCCCATTTTCCCCATGAACCTGATTGAGCAGGAAGTAAGTACCCAGCGGTGGGTTGATATCCCCGAGGAAATTTTGGAAAAGTATCTTATCTGGAGACCCTCTCCCCTGCAAAGAGCGTATGCCCTGGAAAAATACCTGGGAACACCCGCCCGGATTTATTTTAAGAATGAATCGGTCAGTCCTGCCGGAAGCCATAAACCGAATACAGCCATTGCTCAGGCTTATTATAACAAGGTTTTCGGGATTAAAAGGCTTACGACGGAAACGGGTGCCGGCCAATGGGGCTGTGCTCTGAGCCTGGCATGTTCCCTCTTTGACCTGGAATGCAAGATTTATATGGTCAGGGTCAGCTATGATCAGAAGCCTTACCGTCAGTTGATGATGAAAACCTGGGGCGGCAATTGTGTGCCCAGTCCCAGCCCGGATACGAATTTCGGCCGTAAGATGCTGGCAGAGGATCCGGACTGTGCGGGGAGCCTGGGGATCGCTATCAGCGAAGCCGTTGAAGATGCAGTTGGTTCGGAAAATACCCGCTATTCCCTTGGGAGTGTCCTCAACCACGTCATGATGCACCAGACTATCATTGGCCTGGAGGCCCAAAAACAGATGGAGATGTTAAACGAGTACCCCGACGTGGTCATCGGCTGTGTGGGCGGGGGCAGCAATTTTGCCGGTCTCTCCTTCCCCTATGTGCGGGACAAGATTTATGGGAAAGAGATCCGGATTATCGCTGTTGAGCCGACTGCCTGTCCGACCATAACCCGGGGACCCTTTGCCTATGATTTTGGAGATACTGCCGCAATGACCCCATTGCTGCCCATGTTCACCCTGGGCCATAACTTCCTTCCCAAACCCATCCATGCCGGAGGTTTGAGGTATCACGGCGTGTCGCCTCTGATCAGCCAGCTGGTCCTTGATAAGCTGATCGAGCCGCAGGCCTATAACCAGGTGCAAACTTACGAGGCAGGGTTGATTTTTGCCCGGACGGAAGGACTAGTCTGTGCCCCGGAAACAAATCATGCCATTGCCGCGGTAATCGAAGAAGCCAAAAAGGCCAAAGAGGAAGGTGTGACCAAAAATATCCTCTTTAACTTAAGCGGTCACGGACTGCTGGATTTATCCGGTTACGATTCTTTCCTGGAAGGGAAGCTTTCGGAGTTTTCTCTGCCCGAGGAGGATATTAAAAAAGCCGTTGAAGTTCTGGCTTCTTATCCCAAACCGAAAATTTTACCTGAACAATAACAATAAATCCGCTTTTTTATGGATGTTTTCTTGGCCATTAAGAGGGCTGCCGGGATGTATGTGTGGAAGGACCTGCCGGCAGCCCTTTTCGGTTATCTTCTTATAAATACATTATACGGTTGTTTTCAGGATTTGCTCTTGCTATAATGAACGGGTAGATCTTTTGAGAGAGAAAAAAAGGGCAGGGGAGATGGAAAGATGGAGAAACTTAAACTTGGTTTACCCGCGGGAAGTTTGCAAAAACCAACCATTGAGATGTTTAAAAAGGCAGGATTTAATATCCATATCAGTGATCGCTCTTATTTTCCCGATATTGATGACGAGGAGATTGAATGTATTCTTATCCGTGCCCAGGAAATTCCCCGCTATACGCAGGATGGGGTTCTGGACGCCGGCATCTCGGGAAAGGACTGGATTACGGAAACAAGCGCCGATATTATTGAAATTACGGATTTAACCTATTCCAAGCAGGGGCTGAAACCAGTGAGATTGGTGCTGGCTGTTCCGGGCGATTCGGAGATTATGAGCGTGATGGATCTTCAGGGGAAAAAGATCGCCACAGAGCTTGTCGAAGTAACGAAAAAATTTCTGGAGGAAAGAAATATCCAGGCGTCTGTAGAATTTTCCTGGGGGGCGACAGAAGTAAAACCTCCCGCGCTTGTGGATGCCATTGCCGAGTTGACGGAGACCGGGAGATCCCTCAAGGCCAACAACCTGAGGATTATTGAAACAATTTTGACATCCACGCCCCGTTTTATCGCTAACAAGGAGAGCTATAAGGTAGAGTCGAAAAGAAATAAAATCGAACAGATCTCCATGCTTTTACAGGCTGCCCTTATGGCTGAGGAAAAAGTGGGGCTTAAAATGAATACTCATAAAGAAAACCTTACGAAAATCCTTTCCCTGCTTCCGGCTCTCAGAAAACCCACAATTTCTTCTCTGGATGAAGAGGGATGGATGGCTGTGGAAACGGTGATTGATGAAAAAACGGTGCGTGAGCTGGTTTGTAAACTGAAACAGGCCGGTGCAGAGGGGATTATTGAGTATTCTCTCAATAAGATTATTCCATAAAAGTATTTGGAGATGACGAAATGTATTCGTTTGCTCTTCCGGGATTGGCAAAAACTCTGGAGTTGGGAGAACGGGAACTTGTTTCCGCATATGGCGGCGGGGGGAAGACATCGCTTCTTCTGCAGTTGGCGAAAGAGCTTTCGCAAGATAATAAGAAGGTTATATTTACGACGACTACCCATATCTTCCGCCCCCGTAACTTTCCCCTGGTCCTAACTACCGATTTCGCTGAAGCAAGGAGAAAACTTCAAAGTTATTTGAAGCGGGAAAACGTTGTCGCGCTGGGAAGCGCCATGCTTCCCAACGATAAGGTAAAGGGGATAGAGGTCGCCTGGGTCCGTAAACTTTTTTCCGAGGGTCTGGCCCCATATATTCTTGTGGAGGCCGACGGTGCTGCCAGGCGGCCGATCAAAGGGTATGCTTCGCATGAACCAGTTATTCCTTTTTCCTCAACGGTTATTGTACCTGTCCTTGGTGTTGATGCGGTGGGCTTACCCATTGAGGCGGAATTTGTCCACCGGCCGGAAATTTTGGCCGGCCAGGTCGGGGCGGTAGAGGGCGAGAAGATCACCATTCAGCATTTTATCCGCTGCCTGTTTTTCATGCTCGATAGAGGACGACAACAGGCTCCGTCCGCGCGAGCCGTTCCTGTTGTCAATAAAGCAGATTTAATATCCGAGAAGATGTTGGTCGGTTCCGTTGCGGAAGCTTTCTCTTCTTATCCCGATGTTTCACGGCTGCTCTTTACTGCTCTGGCCGGGGATTACCCCATTCATTATATCTGGGGCGCGCCGTTTTTACGACCTTTTATCTCCTGCGTTATCCTTGCGGCGGGTTTTTCCAGGAGAATGGGCGAGGACAAGTTGTCTCTGCGCCTCGGGGAAAAAACTATCCTTGAGCTTGCTGTGGAGAACGCTCTGCAAAGCGGTGCCGATGAAATATTTATCGTTACCCGACCGGGGCAGGAATGGGTGGAAAAACTTTTCTCCGGAGACAAGAAGATCCGGATCGTGCTAAACCCTTTTTCAGCGCAAGGGATGTCGACTTCCATCAAAGCTGCTATCTGTGCGGCACACCCCCTTACACAGGGGATTATTTTTGCCCTGGGGGACCAGCCTTTTATCGATCCGGAGGTATACCGGGCTTTAATAAGAAGCTATAAGCGGAACTTAAACCTGGTTACGTATCCTCATTTTCAAGGGAAAAAAGGCAACCCCCAGCTTTTTGATCGCAGAACCTGGCCGTTGCTGATGACGTTGCAGGGAGAGCAGGGGGGTAGAGGGATCGTTTCTCTGCTGCCGGATGAGGAGATTCGTGGTGTGGAAACGCGGTTTTCCAGTATTGCTGTGGATATCGATACTGCGGAAGAATATCATAAATATCGGCAGTTCTGGAGAAAAGAAGATTCGGATTAGTCCACGGATTTTTTTTGCCGGAACCGAAATTTTTATTTTTTGGAAAAAGGATTTTCACAAAGAGAGTCGAATTAAAAAAATGGACATGATAAAGAAAGTTTTTTAATTAGGTTAAATATATTAACATGGTCGAGGAGTAAAGATGAGAAAAACCCGCATTGTTTTGATTTCTCCCCTCCCCGAGGTAACCAGGCTATCCCAGCAGATCTCCAGGGAACAAAATTTTGAACTGGAAATTGTTGAAGCTTTTTTGGACAAAGGAGTGGAGGCGGGAAAAAGATTTGAACAGTCGGGAGCCGATGTAATTATTAGCCGGGGTCCCACGGGAGTGCTTCTGAAAAAAGAGCTATCTATTCCTGTCGTTTTAATCCAGATGACTAATTTCGATATTATACGGGCACTTTACCAGGCCCGGCAGTTTGGGCGGAAAATAGCTTATTTTGACCATGTTAAATGCAAGGAAATTTATGATTTTAAAATGATCGGCGAAATCCTCTCTCTGGACAACCTGCGCTTTTTCTTTTATCGGGATGAGAGAGAGCTTGAAGCGCAGATACAGATAGCGCAAGATGAAGGGGTTGAAGTTATTGTTGCTTCCGGTATCTGTATTTTACGCATGGCCAAAAAGCGCGGCATGGAGGGTGTGATGGTTTTCTCCTCCCGTGAAGCTATTATTGAAGCCCTGCAGTGGGCTCAGGACGTGGTCCGCATCCGGGAGAAAGATCGGGAGAAAGCTGAATTTTTAAAAACTATCATTGACCATACGTACACCGGTGTTATCGCAGTGGATAAAAAGGGTACGGTTACCCACTTTAACCCTTCTGCAGAAGAAGTTTTTAAGGTTTCCAACAAAGATGTCGTTGGGAAAAAGGTGGAGAACCTGCCGATTCCCCTCTTGAAAATATTCTTCCAGGCTTCCGCCGAGGGGAAAGGCGAAGTGCATAAAATCGGGGGCAAGCAGATTCTCTTTCACCGTATTCCTATTTACATAGATAACGAGATCCACGGAACTGTCATTACTTTTCAGAGCGTCCACAAGATTCAAAACCTTGAAGCTACCATCCGCAAGAAACTCCATACCAGCGGACTTGTTTCACGCTACACTTTCAATCATCTCATCGGGTCTTCAACGGAAATGGAAAAAACTGTAACTCGTGCCCGAAAATTTGCCGCTTCCGATTCAACTGTATTGATCATCGGAGAAAGCGGCACCGGAAAAGAGCTGTTCGCTCATAGTATTCACGGTGAGAGTCTGCGCCGGGAAGGTCCCTTTGTGGCCATTAACTGTGCCAGTATTCCCAAAGAGCTGCTGGAAAGCGAACTTTTCGGTTATGAAGAAGGTTCTTTTACAGGAGCAAAGAAAGGTGGAAAAACAGGGCTTTTTGAGCTAGCTCACGGCGGTACACTTTTTCTGGACGAAATTTCTGAGCTTTCTCTGCCGCTGCAGTTAAACTTGTTGCGTGTTCTTCAGGAAAAAGTGGTGCGCCGTATTGGAGGAGAACGGATTATTCCCGTTGATGTGCGCGTGATTGCCGCAACAAACCGCTTCCTGGCCGGAGAGGTCAAAAAGGGGAATTTTCGTGAAGACCTTTTTTTCCGTCTTAATGTCTTAAACTTGCATATCCCTCCTTTAAGGCAGCGTAGAGGCGATATCCCCGTCCTGATTGAACATTTTTGTCGGAAGTACCGCGGAAATAAAAGCGGCAATGAAGAAATTCCCCGTTCGATTATTCGCTACCTTTGTGAATACGACTGGCCCGGCAATGTCCGGGAGCTGGAGAATTTTATTGAAAAGTACGTTTTTCTTTCCGAAGAGGGTGCCGATAATTTTCGCTTGATCGAGGAACTAGTTGATGAACTTTATCGCTATAGGGATGATGAGCAGGACCTTGTTCCGGCCGGTGGTCAGTATCTGACCATTGATGTAGGAAAGATGGAGGATATGGAGCAGCAAATTATTGAAAAGCTGTATAAGCAGAGCAAGCGGGATAAGAAAGATCTCGCCCGTCAGCTGGGGATTAGCCGGACAACTCTTTGGAAAAAATTGAAAAATATTGATTAGGTTATTAATGTGTAATGATCAGGTTTTGTTCAATAATTAAACGAATTCAAAAAATTGTATGTTATTATTGGCATATAAATTGCATTATAAATATTTTAGAATAATGCTTGAACCACCTCCTTTAAACCTTTGAAAATGCGGGAATGAAGCTAACAGAGAAGAAAAGGCTGTAAATTTGTCAGGACAAGTTGAATGGTATAAAAAGATAGGATAGTTTAAAAAGTTAACACTATGGCATTTAGTTCAGTTAAAAAACTGGACATGCTTTTTAAAAAAGCCGGTGCATAATACCCGGCACAGTCCCGCAAGGGGAGAAAAGAAGTGCTTTTTTTGCGGTTCAAATGGGGTTAGGTTTAACAAAAATAGAAAGGAGGAAGTCCCGGAAGAAAATAGAAAACTTTCGGGGAAACAAATGAAAAATCCAGTAATTGTAAGTGCAGTACGGACTATCGCCGGCAGCTTTGGCGGCAGCTTTAAGAGCAAGACCGCTGCCGACCTGGGAGCCGCGGTTGTGGCAGAGGTTGTCAAGAGGGCGGGAATCACAGGTGAAGATGTAGACCAGTTGGTATTCGGTTGTGGATGGCAGGCGGGGATCGGTCCCAATATCGCGCGTATTTGTTCCGTTAGAGGAGGGCTTCCACAAAGTGTGCCGGCCTATACTGTCAATATCCGTTGCGCTTCCAGCATTCAGGCGATTATCGAGGGTTGCCGGACAATTATGTGCGGTGATGCCGATGTGATGGTTGTCGGAGGCACTGAAGCCGGTTCCAGTGTTCCTTTCCTGATTCCTCAGGCCCGCTGGGGTGCCCGCATGTGGGATTTCCCCGTTTATGACGGTTTGCACATGGACGGTTTTAAGTGTGCGCTGGCAGGGATGTTTATGGGCGACACCGCTGAACTCCTGGCGGAAAAATATAACATCAGCCGGCAGGAGCAGGACGAATTTGCGCTGTGGAGCCACCAGAAAGCGGCGAAAGCTGTTGCCGAAGATAAATTCAGGGATGAAATTGTTCCCATAGAAATTAAGCAGAAAAAGAAGACAATGGTCGTGGATCAGGAAGAGATTCCCCGTGCTGATGCTTCATTAGAAAAAATGCTCAAGCTTCCCCCGGTATTTAAAAAAGACGGAGGCACGGTAACGGCCGGTAATAGCTGCGCTCTCTGCGACTGCGCATCAGCCTTGGTGATTATGTCTGAAGAAAAAGCCAAATCCCTTGGAGTTACACCCATCGCCCGCATCCGCGGCTATGCTGAAGCAGGAGTAGATCCCAAGTACATGGGAATAGGCCCGGTGGCCGCCATTCCCAAAGCCCTGGAAAAGGCCGGCTTAAAGCTGGAAGATATCGAACTTATCGAATTGAACGAAGCTTTTGCCGCCCAGTATCTGGCCTGCGAAAGAGAACTGAAATTTAACCGGGATAAGATCAATGTCCATGGCGGGGCTATCGCCCTGGGACACCCCGTAGGAGCCACCGGTACCAAGCTTGTTACCACCAACCTTAATACACTGAAACAGTATGGCAAGACTCTGGGTATGACCAGCATGTGCGTGGGCGGAGGCCAGGGGCTTGCTGTCATAGTGGAAAGATTAAACTAGGCAGTTAAAAAAATTATAAACTGAATTTTAAAGTATTGAGAGGAGGAAAAATGTATGGACATTAAGAAGGTTTTTGTACTCGGCGCCGGGATCATGGGTTCAGGTATTGCTCACCTTTGTGCCCAGCAGGGATTGAATGTTGTCCTGGTAGATATCGACGAAGGTATCCTTAAGAAAAGCCTGGCAGGTATTGAGGGGATCCTGAACAAAAAAGTAGCGAAAGGCAAAATGACTGAAGATGCAGTCAAGGAAATGGTCGGACGGATCAAAATATCCACCGATAAGAACGAAGCTGCAAGCTGCGATTTCGTTATTGAAGCGGTTACGGAAAATATTAATTTGAAGCAAAAGCTTTTTAAAGAGCTTGACGAGATTGTCCCTGACGAAATTATTCTTGCCACCAATACGACCGCCTGCTCTATCTCGGAAGTTGCCTCTGTAACTAAGGATCCCAGCAGGGTCGTCGGAATGCATTTCTTCAATCCTGCCGTAGTTATGAAACTGGTGGAAATTATGCCGGGTCTGGCGACTAAACCGGAAGTAGCCGCGACAACCAAGGAATTTGTTGAGTCTTTGGGCAAAGAACCTGTTGTGACCGCTAAAGAGGGAATCGCCGGGATCGCCAGCCGTGTCCTGGCCGGTATGTTAAATGAAGCGGTCTGGGTTTTGGAAGAAGGGATCGGCACTGCCGCGGATATTGACAAGGCGATGAAGATGGGCTCCAACCTACCCATGGGTCCCCTCGCACTCATTGATATGATCGGAATAGATACTCATCTGGCCAAGACCAGAAACCTTTATGTGAAGCTGGGTGATGCCCGCTATCGTCCCTGCTACCTCCTGGAGAAAATGGTTCATGCCGGTTATCTGGGACGTAAAGCAGGGAAAGGTTTCTATGATTACACCCAGGATCCCCCCGTTCCCACAGTGTTAAAATAACGTAACGAAACTGTAGTACCTGATACCACAGCAAATCAATAAGTTAAAAAAAGCTCCTGCTGAAGGTTTGGCCCTTCGGCCAAACCTTCAGCAGGAGCAGAAAAAAAGGAGGTTATATTATGGATTTTGAGCTGAATTCCGAACAACAAGCGGTACAAAAGATGGTACGTGAGTTTGTCGAAAAAGAGATTACCCCTAATGCCAAGCAGTGGGACCTTGATGAGAAATTCCCCATGGATACATGGAAGAAAATGGGTGATCTTGGAATTATCGGCACCTCTATTCCCGAAGAATATGAAGGTAGTGGGATGGATTACCTCTCTCACGCCATTGTCGCGGAAGAACTGGGTTACGGATGCTCCTCCATGCGGGGTTCCTATTCCGTGAATATCTCTTTGGTAGCCAAGACTATTTTGAAGTGGGGGAACGAGGAACAGAAGAAAAAGTATATTCCCCCCATCGCCCTCGGAGATGCTTTCGGCTGCTACGGTCTTACTGAGCCCGATTCCGGCAGCGATGCAGCCAGCATGAAGAGCACCGCTGAACAAGACGGGGATTATTATGTCATTAACGGAAATAAAATGTGGATTACTCATGCCGATATGTCCGATGTTTCAATTATCTTTGCCAAGACGGATAAAGATAAGGGAGCAAGAGGTATTACCGCCTTTTTGGTAGATAAGGGTACTCCCGGCATGAACCCGCAGCCCATTCATGAAAAGATTGGTCTTCGTGCCCAGGATACCGGCGAAATTTACATGGAGAACGTCCGCGTTCACAAAGACCAGATACTGGGACCCATCGGCAAAGGTTTTGCTGTCGCCATGTCGGCTCTCGATAATGCACGTTTCACCGTTTCGGCCGGTTGTGTAGGCACCGCCCAGGCTGCTTACGATATTGCCAAAACTCATGCCAAGGAAAGAGTCCAGTTCGGTAAAGTTATTGCCTCCCGCCAGATGGTTCAGGCCCTGCTGGCCAATATGATCCTTGATATCGAGTTAGGGAGAATGCTGGTTTGGAGAGCCGGCTGCTTGAAGAATCAGGGTGCCCCCAATACCCGTGAGACCTCCATGGCCAAGTACTTCTGCGGCGAGATGGTTAACAGAGTTTGCTACAATGCCATGCAGATATTGGGAGGCTACAGCTTCTCCGGCGAATATGCCCTGGAAAGAATGTACAGAGACTCCCGCATTAATACCCTTTATGAAGGAACTTCTCAGATCCAGCAGCTCATTATCGGCAACGCGGAACTGGGTATTCCCGCTTTTGCATAAAAGAAACCGGTTTTAAATATAATATGTTTAGATAAATGGGAGGGGGAGGGAATCATTCTCTCCCCCCAAACTTTTAAATTCTATCAAGCCTTTTGTTTAAAAGGAGGGAATTACATGTACGAATTTATTAAATATGAAAAAGAAGCTCCCTATGCAATAATTACGGTTATCCGTCCGAAAGTCATGAACGCCATGAATAATGCTCTGGTGGAAGAATTTGCCCAGGCCTTTAAAGAAGCGGAGAATGACGATGAAGTAAGGGCACTCATTCTAACCGGAGAGGGCGAAAAAGCTTTTATGGCCGGTGCGGATATCAAGGAAGTACAGGCCAGAGACTTTGTCCTCGGACGCAAACAGACCCGTAGGCGCCAGGAAGTCCTGAATATGCTGCCTGAAATGCCCAAGCCGGTAATCGCCGCTATCAACGGATTTGCTCTGGGAGCCGGTCTGGAGACGGCTTTGGCCTGCACCCTGCGTATCGCTTCCACCAACGCGAAACTGGGCGCTCCGGAAGTAAACTTGGGGATTATCCCCGGCGATGGAGCTACCCAGCGTCTCCCCAGAATGATCGGTTTTGGCAGGGCTATGGAAATGGTCCTGACGGCACGCATGGTAGATGCTGAAGAAGCCTACCGTATCGGGCTGGTCAACAAAGTAGTGCCTCTGGAAAATTTGATGGAAGAAGCCAAAAAAATGGCCGGCAGCATTATTAACAAGTCTCCTCTGGCTATCCAGTATGCCAAAGAAGCCGTGAACCGGTCCATGGAAGTGGGAATTTACGAAGGCATGGCCCACGAGTCTTACCTGCATGCCTTGGCCTGTGCCTCGGAAGATAAGAAAGAAGGCGTGGCCGCATTCCTGGAGAAGCGCAAGGCCGAGTATAAAGGAAAATAGAAAAAAAGCGAGATTTATTGCTTCGCGTTTACCAAAGAGCCCAAAATTTTCGGGCTCTTTGGTATGTACAGATACAAATGATAAAATGATTAGACGTTATACGTTTAATTCTACGATATCCCCATCTTCTAGAACATATTCCCGGGCGACCGATTGCCCGTCATATTTTGATGATCCCCAGATACGGGCATTTTTCAGACGATTGGGAAAATCCCTGTGGATATTGTAAGCTAGGTCCAGCACTGTTTCACCTTTTTTGAGGACGAAAGGATTATCCATATCCGGCTGTTTTCCCGGTGTTTTTGTATAAACTCTGATGATCTCCAGAGCATGAAAAATACTTTCTTTAAGCATTTCCAGCCCTGTTTCTGAGGCAACGGATGTTTCGAGGAAATTTAGCTGTGGATTTAGTTCTCGCAGTATTGTCAGGTTTTCAGCGCTGGAAGGTTGATCTATTTTTGTCGCGGCAATTAGGAAGGGAAGAACCTGCCTTCCTTCGAACTCCGGGTCTTCCGCGGGTGGGCGCTTTCCCGACAAGTTGTAGATTACTTTTTTATTGAGCAAAAAAGAGAGCGCTTCTTCCACTTGCTCGAGGCATTGATCAATGCCCGCGTCGAAAGTGACCAGCAGCAGATCGCCTCCCCGAAGTGTGTTTAATAAACCCGGTGGCGGACCTTCCTGGGTAATTGGGGGAGTATCAACCAGCTGGATATAAATATCTTTATAGGGCATCATCCCCGCCAGAGGGATGGATGTTGTAAAGGGATATTCGGCAATTTTTGCTTTTGCTCTTGTTAACGCAGATAAAAGGGAAGATTTACCGGTATTGGGGTAACCGATAAGAATAACCTGTCCTGCACCCTGTTTTTCTACAAAGAAAGGGTTGTAACGGCTTCCTTTGGATTTTTTTTCTCCTTCTTCACGTAATTTGGAAAGGCGCCGTTTGAGGTCTGCCTGCAATTTCTCCGTCCCTTTGTGTTTGGGTATTACAGCCAGCATATCCTGCAGGGCTTCGATTTTTTCCTCAAGGGTTGCGGCTTTCTTAAAGGCTTCTTCCGCGGCATGATACTGCGGTGTCAGGTTGGCCGGCATTAAATTCCCCCCACTTACTGATCAGTTACGAATATTTTATCGTGAAAAAGTGAGAAAATCAATGCCCTACCCCTGCTATACTGTCTCCAATCATTCCATAATTCTGGGTGAGTATGGTCAGATCAAAGATATTTACGTAACTATCCCCGTTCAGATCGGCAAGGGGATTCCAGTTATCATCGCCGGGTCTGGTGTCATTGGCCAGGGATAAGAGAGTAAGGTCTGTCAGGTCAATCCGGTTGTCATTGTTTAAGTCGCCGGCCCAGAGTTTGATCAGTCCGAGGTCAAGAATGCCCTTTTCTTGCAGTTCAAATTCCAGAGTTCTCGTTAGATACTGTTCCCTTTTTACTACCAGGCAGTAGCGGCCCAGAGGGAGATCAAGGGCAAAAGATCCGTCTCTGTTGAATGATGTGGCCGGATAACTCTCTTCAAGTTCACGGGAAATGAAGAAAGCAGTTAAGTCTTCTCCAGTAATTAAGGATCTTTCCTGGCACTGGATAGTTCCGGCTACTCGTGCTCCTTCGAGAATTGTATAGGGGTATTCTGAGACTGGTCCCGGTATATTATCCATATAGATCCGTGTTTTTAAAATGTTTGTCTCGCTAATAACAATAGGGTTTTCATAGACCGTACTTTTTTCGTCAGGATCGGTTCCGTCAAGAGTATAGGTTATCTTCGAGCCGGATGTAACAGGCTCCAGATTAACTGTCACCTCATTAATATAGGTTCCCGGCCCGGGTTGAGGAGTAGCTGCTTTTACTTCGATGACATTGACTTTAAATTCTGCAGACTTGTCGTGAAACGTCCCCCGGATAATGCTTTCCCCCGGAGCGATCCCTGTAATGATCCCATTTTTAATTTGGGCAACAGATGGAGCGGATGAAGCCCAGGTTACCTGTTCAGGATCAATTTCTTTCAATAAACTGAAAGAAAACATCGCATCAGCTTCCACTCTGATCTCCTCACCGAGACCCAGCCTGGTTCTTTCCGGAGTTAATCTGAGGCGATCAAGGGCACTTAAGGGGAGCGGGGATGCTGTCAATGTAATATCGTCCAGATACCATCCTTGTCCAGAGTCATCAGTATTGCTTTGGAGTCGAAAGCGTAAATAAAAGGACCCGGCTTCCGCGGGAAGACTGATGGGTATGGTAAAAGGCTGAAGAGTTTCGTTGCTGCCTGAAAAACGATAGAGGGAAGACCAGTTAATGCCGTCAATGGATACTTCTATATAAGCATAGTCCTCTGCACCGTCACTTTTTTGCAGGTCATAAAAATGTGTAAAAGAAAGGACAGGACTATGGTAACCGCATATAGAGACAGGGTTTGCCAGGGCAAGCCAGGAAGCGGCTTTGTTTTTATAGTCCTCCCATGGAGAATCGGAGAAGCAGAAATGTCCGCTGCCTACCATTTCCCGGGTAATTTTCCAGGGGTTTTCCGGTGATGTTTTCCAGTTAATAATTCCTTCTTCCGCTCCATCGAAGAAAAGAAACTCACCGGCCGGGGGGAGCGGATCACTTTTTACTGCTGCGTAAGCATCGAGAAGTCCATAGCCGTAGACATTGTTGGGACGTCGACCTTCTTCATCCCAGAGAGAATTCCAGGAGGCGGTACTTTTAAAGAGATACTTCACTTCTGTCGGTGTGAGGTCAGGTTTGGCCTCCAGGAGCAGGGCAGCAGCTCCGGAAAGATGAGCTACTGCTGTCGATGTGCCGTCTTGAACAGCATAATTATTGCCGGGCCAGGTAGAAACAATGTTTACGCCCGGGGCAACAAGTTCCGGTTTTATGTAAGAGATATCCTGCCAGCTAACCGGTCCCCTGCTGCTGAAGCTTGCCGTTTCAAGGCCGTTGCCTGTTTGTTTAACTGCGCCGACGGAAAAAGCGTGGGGATAACTGGCAGGACTGCCGGGACCTTGCTCTCCGTTATTGCCGGCAGCAAAAACCACTAAAATACCTGCATTTTCCAGATTATAAAGAATCTCCCAATGAAGATAGTCTTCTGCAAATTCAGGTTTTGAGGCCCAGGAACAATTAACGATATCAGGAGCATAATCCGGGTTCCCTCCCGGGGCAAGCAGCCATTGAAAGGCTTGAGTAATATGCGAATCCCAGGCGTATCCGTCAGCAAAAATGTTAACGGCAATCCAGTGGGCCTCCGGGGCAATTCCCAGAGGCTTTTCCTTTGTTCCTCCCAGAATGATGCCCGCGATGTGAGTGCCGTGGCCGTGGGTATCAGTTGGACCAACGGCCACGGAGTTGGTAAGAGTATTTGTCGCGTCGAACCAGCTGTCCTTATGGCTGTGTCCGGGGAGATTACCCCGGTAATTTTGTTCCAGGTCCTGATGACTCAGGTCGACACCTGTATCCATAACGGCAACAACAACTCCGTCTCCAAAATAGCCTTCTTCCCACAGCGGTGGGACATTGACGGCTTGCAGGTTATAAAGATCTTTTCCCTCTCCGGGGAATTCTTCCATAAAGACTCCCTCTTGGAAGGCGGCAGCCTGGTTATCAACAGCAACAGACGGTTCGGAAGAGCCGGACAGGTATTGACGTCGTTGGTCCAGGCGGATCGTTTTTATTTGGGGAATCTCTGAAAGACGTTTTAAACTTTCTTTATTTATCTTTGCCGAAAAAGCGTTTATAACCCATAAGGGAGTGTAATCAAGAAGATTACCTCCGGCGATTTCTTTCTGCAAAAGGGGAAGTACCTGTGTTTCGGAGGCATTGTTTACCCTTTGCAGTTCCAAAACTACGTTCCTGGCGGAAGTAAACTCCGGATTGTTTTTCGTAAGGGCTTCTCCAAGATCGGCTTTTTCTTTAAAAAGAACGATAACCGGAGCAAAAGAGGCATTCTCCAGATATTGATAAACTTCGGAAGCGATAACAGGTGCGCTGCTTCTTCCCCGGCTGCCGGTAAAAGGGTTGATAAGAATAAAAGCGATAAAGATGCATGTAATCGGTATCATGAAACGTTTTAAAAACGGTTTTCCAGTCATTACATATCCTTTCGCGCTTATTAAGGTAGAAGTTTACACTACTTTATTAAGACGAATAAAAACGCTTATGGTTTTGCCAAAAAGTGAATACTTGCATTTTTTCTAAAATCCTTTGCAGTAACGTCTGAAAAAGGTATAATGATTTTGGGAGGAGAGTCAAGAATTAGAACCTGACCATCTGCTCTTTTTATGAAGGGAGACGGTCTAAAGGGGGTATGTCTATCGGAGAAGTTGAACTGACGTGATCCTCCGGTTCCTGATCTTAAGTGGACGGATAGTATTGGGTTAATATTTTGTTGCTCCATGTCTATTTATGGAGCGTTCTCCATTGCGCTTTTTTACAGAAAAAGACGTCCATGAGAAGGAATTTGTGAGGTAATCACGAATTATATCATGTTGGTAGGAGGGTTTAGGTATTAGAATATGAAGAAAAAGGGGTGAACTAGTGGATGAGTGAAAGGACTTTTGTAGGGGGGATCCATCCCAGCTATTTTAAAGACTACACAGCCGGGATACCCATTGCTCCCGCCCGTGCCCCGTCACAGGTGATTATTCCGCTTCAACAGAATATTGGAGCTCCCTGTGAGGCGATTGTCCAGGTGGGAGACGAAGTAAAAGTCGGTCAAAAGATTGGTGAACCGAAAGGGTTTGTTTCTGCTCCAATCCATGCCAGCGTTTCAGGGAAAGTGTCCAAAATTGAGCCTTTTAACCACTCTATGGGTACTCCTGTTATGGCCGTTTTTATTGAAAATGACGGTCAGGATACACCTTTTGAGGGTATGAAGCCCAATAAATCCCTGGAAGAGCTAACCGCTGAAGAGATTAAAGCGATTTCTAAAGAGGCCGGGCTGGTTGGTTTAGGGGGGGCAACATTTCCTACCCACGTTAAGTTGTCTCCGCCACCGGACATTCAAATTGATACCGTTATTATTAACGGCGCGGAATGTGAACCGTTTCTTACAGCCGACCACAGGCTCATGGTAGAGAGGGCAGAGGATGTAGTATTCGGTTTACAGGCTTTTATGAAGGCTTTAGGAGCCACCAGGGGGATTATTGGTGTGGAAGACAATAAACCCGATGCCGTCAGCAGTATGCGCAAGGCTGTAGCCGATGCCGGCGGGGGGTATAATATTGAAATTCAACCCCTGCACACCAAATATCCTCAAGGTGCGGAAAAAATGCTGATCAAAGCGACCACAGGGAGAGAAGTACCGCCGGGTGCTCTTCCCATGGCTGTTAACGTCGTTAACCAGAATACAGGGACAGCCATTGCCCTGGCGGAGGCTATTAAACTTGGTAAGTCTCTCTATGAAAGAGTGGTAACGGTTACCGGCCCGGGTATCAATAAACCGGGAAATTTTGTTGTTAGAAACGGGACCCTGATCCGGGATCTTATTGAGCAATGCGGCGGTTTAACTCCCGACGCGCGCAAGTTGATTCTGGGCGGCCCCATGATGGGATTTGCCCAGCCGACAGATGAAATTCCGGCTATCAAAGGGACTTCAGGTGTGCTTCTTTTGACGGAGGAATTTGTTAAAGATGTACCGATTGCTCCGTGTATTAAATGCGGAAAATGTGTGGAAGTTTGTCCGATGAACCTTCTCCCCAACTTTATCGGGTCGGCATCGGAGAAAAATGTTATGGATCTGGCCGAAAAATATGGTGCGATGGATTGTTTTGAATGCGGGTGTTGCACATTTACCTGTCCTGCCAAAAGACCCCTTGTTCAGTGGATCCGGATCGCCAAAGGGGCTATTGCGGCCAGCAGGAAAAAGTAGCAGGTAATGAAGGAGGGATAAAATAATGGAAAGAAAGCTGGTAGTCTCTTCATCCCCGCACATCAAATCACCGGAAAATATTCAGAGCATTATGGTCGATGTTCTGATTGCTCTTTTCCCCGTAGCCCTGATGGCAGTTTTCCTCTTTGGCTTTCGTGCTTTAATAACGATGGTCATTGCCATGGTAGCGGCTATGGCTACAGAAGCAATTATTTTACGTAAAGGAAGTTTTTTCGGTGACGGAAGTGCGGCGGTTACAGGCTTGCTTCTGGCAATGACTCTTCCACCGGCACCCCCGTGGTGGGTCGTGGCCATTGGTGCTGTGGTGGCTATAGCTATAGGTAAACATATTTATGGAGGTTTAGGAAATAACATTTTTAATCCGGCTCTGGTCGGGCGTGCTATACTGTTTGTCTCCTGGGGTACTCATCTTTCCGGAAGTGTTTGGCTCAAACCTGTCCCCTTTGGTTTTACAGCGGATGCGGTTAGCCAGGCATCTCCTCTGGTCACTCATGACGCTTCCCTGGGAGATCTTTTTATTGGTACTGTGAGCGGCTCCCTGGGTGAAACATCTGCGCTGGCCCTGATTATCGGCGCGATTTGGCTCTTTTACCGCGGTCATATTGACTGGCGGATTCCGGGAGGTTATATCGGTATTGTCTTTATTTTCGGCCTTTTCGCCGGGGGCTTTTCCATGGGGCTTTACCACGTCCTGGCGGGCGGAGTGCTGCTCGGCGCCCTCTTTATGGCGACGGATATGGTTACCTCTCCGGTTACCGCGAACGGGAAGCTCATCTTTGGTCTGGGCTGCGGCGTAATTACCATGTTGATTCGCCTGTTCGGGACCATGCCCGAAGGAGTAACCTTTGCTATTCTCCTGATGAACGGTCTTACTCCCCTTATCGATAATATGACTTTGCCGAAGAAATTCGGGGAGGTGAAGAAGAGTGCGTGAAAGCGGCTTACGTATGGCTTTGACGTTATTGATCATCGGTGCTATCTGTGGAGGGCTTCTTTCCGTGGTGAACGGGGTTACTGCTCCTGTTATCGAAGAGAGAGCCATGGAAGATTTTCTGACGGCTATGAAAGGGTTTTTCCCCGAGGTTGCTGATTATGAAGCAAATGAAGTGGAAAATGAAGTCTTTTATTCCTGCGTGGACGACAGCGGAGAATTAATCGGCATCGTGGGGCAGGTTAAGGCCAATGGTTATGGAGGCGCTATCTCTTATGATCTGGCCGTCAATGCTGCCGGTGATATTATCGGAATAAGGATCAGTTCCCACGGCGAAACACCCGGTATCGGCGATGTAATCACAACGGACGAATTCCAGGATCGTGTAATCGGCTTAAACTATGCCGACCCCATTTCGGCCGGCGTAGATGTGGATACGGTTTCCGGTGCCAGCATTTCTACGGGAGGTATGATTAATTCGATTCGCCGGGTGATGACTATTATCGGTGACAATTTTTTGGCAAATTAGGGTGAAATAAGCACGTTGGAGGTGAAAATAAATGAGTACACTGGCTCAGGAGTTCAGTAAGGGGATTTTCAAGGAAAACCCCACTTTCCGTCTTTTGCTGGGGATGTGCCCGACCCTTGGCGTTACCACATTGGCCTTTTACGGGTTTGGCATGGGCGTTTCCACCCTCTTTGTCCTGCTCTGTTCCAACATAGTAATTTCAGTCTTGCGGAATGCTATCCCCGCCAAGGTTAGAATACCTGCTTATATTCTTATTATTGCGACATTTGTGACCATTGTGGATATGGTTTTGAAGGCCTTTGTCCCGGATTTGCACGGTGCCCTGGGGATTTTTATTCCTCTTATTGTGGTAAACTGCATTATTCTGGGCAGGGCAGAAGCATTTGCCCGTAAGAATAACGTGGGCCGTTCCATTATTGATGCTTTAGGCATGGGTATGGGTTTTACTATTTCCCTGACGGTCCTGGGGATTATTCGGGAACTGTTCGGTTCAGGGAGCATTTTCGGCGTCAATATTCTGGGAACATCCTTTCAACCCATGGGACTGCTATCCAGCCCCCCCGGTGCTTTTATTACACTGGGAATTCTGCTCGGGCTATGCAACTTTGCCTTTAAACGTCTGGGTATCGAATAGAAGTAAATTGTAAGGGAGGTTTGAAGAGATGAATCTGCTGGCGATTATTTTTGTAGCGATTCTGGCTAACAATATTGTTTTGAGTCAGTTCCTGGGTATCTGCCCTTATCTCGGTGTTTCCAAGCGGATCGAGACATCAATAGGAATGGGTATGGCCGTTATTTTTGTCATGACGCTGTCGGCTATCGTAACCTGGTTGATTTATAATATCCTTCTGGCGCCCTTTGGCCTGGCTTACCTGCGGACCATCGCCTTTATTCTGGTTATCGCCGGTTTGGTCCAATTGGTGGAGATGATTCTGAAAAAGACCAATCCGACTCTTTTTCAGGCTTTGGGGATTTACCTTCCCCTGATTACCACAAACTGTGCTATTTTGGGTGTGGCAGTGCTTAATATTGATGCCGGTTATAATATTATTGAAACAATCATCTATGCTATTTCGACGGGGATCGGTTTTACTCTTGCCATGGTTATCATGGCTGGTATACGTGAGCGTCTTGAACTGGTCAATATGTCCGGTTTTGTAAGGGGAGCGGCAGTAACATTGGTTTCCGCCGGGATCCTTTCTCTGGCTTTTATGGGCTTTAAAGGGATAGTAACACTTTAATCGGAGGTGAAAGAATAGTGGAACTGGTCATGTCCTTTGTTATTATCGGCGGACTGGGACTGATATTCGGCGGGTTGCTTGCTTATGCTGCCCGGCGGTTTGCCGTAGAGGAAGATCCCAGAGTCGAGACTATCACTGATCTTCTTCCCGGTGCCAACTGCGGTGCTTGCGGTTTTGCCGGCTGCAGCAGCTTTGCCGAAAAAGTAGTTGCCGGACAGGCACCGGTAGATAGCTGCGTCCCTGGCGGAAAAAAAGTCAGCGATAATATTTGTGAAGTTTTGGGCCTTGAATCCGTCGCATCGGAAGACAGAAAAATTGCCCAGGTGTTCTGCATGGGAAGCAAAGATATTGCTCCCGATAAGTTTGAATACCAGGGGGTCAGGGATTGCAAGGCGGCAATGATGTATAGCGGCGGCTTTAAAGCATGTACTTATGGATGCCTGGGTTTGGGAACCTGCGTTGAGGTTTGTCCTTTTGATGCTCTCTCCATGGGCGAAAACGGACTTCCGAAAGTGGATACGGACAAGTGTACCGGGTGCGGTGTTTGTGCGAAGGCCTGCCCGCGGAATGTTATACGTATTATTAGCGCCCGGAATGTTAAATATGTTCCCTGCAACTCGAAAGATCGTGGTAAAGTAGTTCGCGAGTCTTGCGAGGTCGGGTGTATAGCCTGTAAGGCTTGTGTTAAAGCCTGTCCGAACGAGGCCATTACAGTTGAAAATAATCTGGCAGTTATTGACAGTGCCAAGTGCGACAGCTGTGGTAAATGCATAGAGGTTTGCAAGCGCCAGATTATTAAAGATTTGGGTAAAGTTCTCGCAGTAAAATGATGTAATTGAAATGAATTCCGTAAGTGGATCTAAAACGGCAAGGAAAATAACCTTGCCGTTTTTTCCGTCCCTTTTTAAGAAGGATATTTTTTTAAAAAAGAGAATGTACTATAATACTGTAAGTGCAAAGCTATAATTCAAGAAAATAAAAGGGGGGAAAGGATTCCCATTTAGCTCAGGAAGGGGAGGCCAAATAATGTCAAAAGATAAGGAATTTACTCATTTAAATGTGCAGGGGCACGGCAGGATGGTTGATATTACCGAAAAAGGCGTTACTTTTCGCCAGGCCACGGCACAGGGAAAGTTGCGTATGCAGAAAGAAACCATGCAAAAAATTAGAGAAGGGGCCATGGCCAAAGGAGATGTCCTTGGAGTCGCTCAGGTGGCCGGTGTACTGGGAGCGAAACAGACCCCATCATTAATCCCCATGTGTCATCCACTGCTTCTCACCGGGGTTGACCTAAACTTTTCATTTCTTGATGAGAATACCCTGGTTATTGAAGCAACCGTAAAAAACAGCGGGCAAACCGGTGTGGAGATGGAAGCGCTGACAGCTGTCAGTATCGCCGCTCTTACTGTTTATGATATGTGTAAAGCTATTGACAGGGGTATGGAGATTCTGCAAATACGGTTACTGGAAAAAAAGGGTGGTAAAAGCGGACATTACATGCGGACTGAAGAAGAATGAAAAGTAGTATCCGCGCAGAATATATGGGTAAATTCGCCTTCTAAACCTATTTAACCCAATAATTACCTATTTATCTTCTGGCTCCTGCCTCTGTTAGGAAATTGCGATAAAATCAGGATTCCGCTGGTTTAAATACCTGTTTTTCCCCCTGGAAATGTTCTTGCTTAACCCCATTAAAAATGATAGTATTTGTAGAAAGAAAGGATACTCAACAATATCCTAATACTCAAATAGTTTTAGAGTTGAATACAAGAAGGTGAATTGTTGGAACTGGTGAAACGGTCTATCCGGGGCAGTAGACAAAAAAAAGTGTTAATCGTAATGCTGCTCATGCTGCTCATGCTGACCTTGAGCCTGGTTGTCTGGGGCTGTAATCCGGGCACTTCCGGTGAGAACAAAACAACAACAACCCGTTTATTGATGGATACCAGAGTTGATCTAACCTTGTATGAAGTTGAAAAGAAAAATTCTGAAAAGATATCCGGGGATGTTTTTGCTGAAATGGAGCGGTTGGAGAATATTTTAAGCAGGACGATTGCTTCAAGTGATCTTGCCCGTCTTAACAAGGCTGCCGGGAAACAGTGGGTGGAAGTAAGCCCGGAGCTTTTCTTTGTCCTCAAGAAAGCGCTTGAGTTTGCCGAAGTGAGTGAAGGAGCCTTTGACCCCACAGTAGCTCCCCTCCTGGATCTATGGGGTTTTGGGACGGATTATCAGCGGGTGCCTTCCGAGGAGGAGATTAACAAGGTTCTCCCCCTGGTCGATTATAGGCTGGTGGAGCTGGACGAAAGCCGCTCAATGGTTTATCTGCCCCGGGAAGGAATGAAGCTTGATTTGGGAGGAATTGCGAAAGGATATATTGTCGATCAAGGCCTGGAGATAACCCGAAAATTCGATATAAAAGCCTCTTTTATTAATGCCGGGGGGGATATACGCATGTATGGGGAAAAACCCTCCGGAGAGAAGTGGTCGATTGCTGTGCAGGATCCGAAAATCGACAAACAAAATTCTGCAGGGCCCTACGTTGCCCTCCTTTATCTGGAGGGGGAAGGAAGCGTTGTGACTTCAGGGGATTACGAGCGCTATTTTGAAGAAGATGGAGTAATATATCATCATATTTTGAACCCGGCTGACGGGAAGCCGGCTCGGACTGTCAGCAGTGTATCCATTATCGCGGCAGATGCTCTGACGGCAGATGCTTTCTCCACGGCAGTTTTTGTCCTGGGCAGGGAAAAGGGCCTGGAACTGCTGGAGCGCCTTCCCGGGATTGAAGGTGTGATTGTGGACAAAGAGGGTAAAATATATTATACCTCCGGCCTGAAGGATAAAATAGAAATAATAACACAGCAGTCGAAAGAGAAAAGTCGGAAGACTGAATAATCGGGAATATAAAATATATGCCGGTTTGGAGTTAAACAATGGAACAAACCCGGACTTTAAAAATGGTATATCTGGCTCTGCTTATTACTTTTGCAGTAGCAGTGCATACCATAGAGGCCGCTCTTCCGGTACCGATTCCTGTTCCCGGGGCCAAATTGGGACTCGCCAATATTATTACCCTATTGACAATTGTTCTATATGGATATCGTAGCGGCTTATTGGTTGCCTCTCTACGCAGTGTTCTGGGAAGCCTCTTTTCCGGAAGCTTTTTAGGATTCGGTTTTTATCTTAGTTTTGGCGGGGCTGTTCTCAGCTGTCTGGCCATGGGGCTCATGATGAGGTTGTACCGGAAAGGGAAAATAACCCTTATATCAGTGAGTATCGGTGGTGCGGTCATTTTTAACATTGCTCAGCTCGCCCTGGCATCAACGCTTGTGCAAAATGCAGTTTTATTCCGGGGATATCTTCCTTTTCTTTTGCTTTTGGCGCTGCCGACGGGCTTTTTTACCGGCCTCGTTACTATGTATCTGGAAAATGCCGTTCGGCGCGCTGGGTTACGGCTTAGCGTCCCTTCTTCACAGCAGATGCCGGAATAATATCCTGAAGTTTTAGACGGATTTTAAGCTCATTGAAGGTTATGATGTTTTTCTGCTTGCGGAGGTGTGCGTTGAAAAGGTTGATTCTTGCTTCCGCCTCACCGCGCCGGGCTCAGTTGCTGGCGCAAATCGGGCTGAAGTTTCTTATCGTGAAAAGCGGTTTTGATGAGACGGAGATTTATACTGAAAAGGAAGTGGAAGAGATGGCCCTGGCCAAAGCCAGGATAGTTTCTGCCCACTTTCCCCGTGAATTCGTTTTGGGGGCTGATACGGCCGTGTTTAATGGGGGAAAAGCTTTAGGTAAACCCCGAGATGAAACGGAAGCTGCGGAAATGCTAAGAGCATTAAGCGGCCAGGTTCATAGTGTTATTACGGGTCTGGCCTTAATTAAGGGCCAACGGGAAATTGCCGGGAGAGAAAAAACTTTTGTCAAAATGCGGTCAATAAAAGAAGAGGAAATAGCAGCGTATGTTTCCTCGGGAGAGCCGCTGGATAAGGCAGGAGCTTACGGCATCCAGGGAAAAGGAGCTGTTTTTGTGGAAAAAATTGAAGGATGTTATTTTAATGTAGTAGGACTACCCCTGGCCAGGCTAACCTCAATGCTGAAATCAGAGGGTTTCCCAATTTGGGAGAAGTGAGGAGGTAGATTGCTGCGGAGAAGAAAGTAAGCATAAAGGACTTACCTCCGGAAGAACGCCCCCGGGAGAGAATGAAAGAATTCGGGGCGGGGAGTCTTTCCAATGCGGAATTACTAGCTATTCTTTTGCGGACAGGCTATAAGGATGAAAGCGCCGTCCACCTGGCGGAACGCATTATTATCCAGGCCGGGGGTTTACGTTTCTTACCTGAATTAACCCTGGAGGAACTGCAAAAGTTTAAAGGGATCGGACTGGCAAAGGCAGTACAGATTAAAGCAGCCCTGGAATTAGGAAAACGTATGGTACTGTCAATTCGACCGGAGGGAATTTCTCTTTCTTCTCCCCGGGAGGTGGCTGATTTTCTTATGGAAGAGATGCGTTTTTATAAAAAAGAATACTTCAGGATTATCCTTTTAAATACAAAGAATCAGCTTATTTCCCTCGAAGATATTTCTGTGGGAAGTCTGAATGCTTCTATTGTCCATCCTCGGGAGATTTTTCATTATCCGATTAAAAAAAGTGCTGCCGCCATAATTCTGGTACATAATCATCCGAGCGGTGACCCGACTCCAAGCCGGGAAGACCTGGATGTAACGGGAAGGCTGGTAGAGGCGGGTGAAATCCTGGGTATCAAGGTACTTGATCATATTATTGTAGGAGAGGGCAGACATTTAAGTTTTAAAGAAAAGGGACTAATTCCCTAAAGAAGGAAAGGGGAAGCCGTAGATGTCGTTTTTTTCGAGATTTTTTGCCAGAAATATAGGGATTGACCTTGGTACTGCCAATACCCTTGTTTATGTTAAAGGGAAAGGAGTGGTCCTGCGGGAACCATCCGTTGTGGCCATTCGCAGGGATACGGGGGCTATTTTAGCGGTAGGTAGCGAAGCTAAAAATATGATTGGCCGGACCCCGGGAAATATTATTGCTATCAGGCCGATGAAGGATGGTGTTATTGCCGACTTTGATGTAACCCAGACGATGCTCAGGCATTTTATCGCCAAGTCTTACCGGCGACGCACAGTTTTTTTGCCGCAGGTCGTTGTCTGTGTTCCCTCAGGTGTGACGGAAGTTGAAAAAAGAGCTGTCCTGGACGCGACAAAACAAGCCGGAGCCAAAGAAGCTTTTCTCATAGAAGAGCCGATGGCAGCGGCAATGGGGGCAGGTCTTCCTGTGGAAGATCCTACGGGAAGCATGATCGTAGATATTGGAGGCGGCACTACTGAGGTTGCGGTTATCTCCCTGGGGGGGATTGTTACAAGCAAATCTATTCGTGTCGGCGGGGACGAGTTGGATGATGCCATTATTAATTATATTAAAAAGACATATAATTTAATGATCGGAGAACGGACTGCTGAGGAAATAAAAATGCAAATCGGTTCAGCATATCATTCCGAACAGGAAGAACATTTTGAGATTCGGGGAAGGGATTTGGTCAGCGGACTTCCCAAAGTATTGACTATTAGTTCCTGGGAAATAGAAGGAGCGCTTTCTGAACCTGTGGATGCTATTTTAGAAACTGTGAAAACGACTTTGGAAAGGACACCTCCCGAACTTGCCGCGGACTTGATGGAGAAAGGAATTGTTATGTCAGGGGGAGGGTCTCTGTTAAAGGGCCTGGATACACTTATTTCCGAGGAAACGGGTATGCCTGTTTTCCTGGCGGAAAACCCTCTGGACTGTGTTGTTCTGGGAGCAGGAAAAGCCCTTACTGCTATTGACCTTTTAAAACGCGTCTCTATTTCTCCCCGTAAATTGTTTTAACTAAGGTGGGAAGGCAGTGTGAAGTGTTGAATCCATCCGTCTGGAAAGTAATTACAATACTGGGGATAATACTCTTATTGCTTTCTTTGATTCATTTTACAGGGGAAGATCTTGGCCATTTAACCCTGGCTGATAATGTTATTTTAGCCGGTTTTTCTCCGCTGCAGGGGTTTGCTTCCAGAGCAGGGACAAGCACCGCGCAGTTTTTCAGGGGTCTCTTTGATTTTGGAACTCTGCAGGAAGAAAATGAAGAGTTGCGGAAAGAGTTGGCTATCAGGGAAAATTTACGCTATCAGGTTCTGGAACTTCAGAAAGAAAATTTTCGACTGCGAGAGATGCTGGATTTTAAGGAGCGTTCAGAATACGAACTTTTACCGGCTGAAGTAATTGCCAGGGATCCGAGCAACTGGTTTGAAACGATTACTATTAACCGAGGGGCTTCCCACGGGGTCATGAAAAATATGGCTGTCATTACTTCTCAGGGGCTGATAGGTAATATACTTAAAGTATCAAGAAATTCCTCTCAGGTTTTGCTATTGACGGATTCAAGGCGCGCGGTAAGTGCTTTGGTTGCCCGTTCACGTGAACCGGGGACAATCGGAGTCGTGGAAGGTTTTTCAGGTGACAGCCTATCCTTGCGGATGATCAACCTACCGCCTGAAGCCAATATTCAACCGGGGGATTCTGTAATTTCTTCGGGTTTAGGAGGCATTTTCCCTAAAGGACTGGTGATCGGTACTGTTCAGGAAACAGGCATGGACCAGTATGGGTTGTTGCAGCAAGCCCTTGTTCTTCCAGCGGCGAATTTTAATCGTTTGGAGGAAGTTCTTATCGTTATGGAATTTCCTTTTGAGGAGGATGAACAGGAAATAGAAGAATTTATTCCGGAATCAGGAGTCAACAGTCAGGAGCAGGAAGAAGACGAATAGTTGACAAAGAGAGGACGAATGCTTTCTGTTTTTGCTGTCTAGTTCCAAGGGGAGGCTCTTTTTTGTGAGGGATAAACTGTCTTTAAAACCATATATTGTCTTTACTTTTCTTGCTATCATTACATTGATTATAGAGGGCTCGTTTTTTTCAGTTCTTTTTATCAGGAGTATGGTGCCGGATTTACTGCTTATTATTGTTGTCTGCCTGGCCTTTCTCTGGGGTGAGAAAAAAGGCATTGTCCTGGGTCTTATTTGCGGTTTTCTTCAGGATCTTTTTTTTGGACCGGCCATTGGTTTTTTTACCCTGGCAAAGATGACTGCCGCATATTTTTCCGGTCTTTCTTCCAGGGAAATTTATAAAGATCAAATTGTTGGCCCCATGATGACAGTTTTTTTGGCAACATTTGTCCATGAATTTATTGTTTTTTTTCTGGTTGAACTTTTCTGGGAAAATGATTTTTCCTTTTTCTTTGCCCTGGATCAAATTTTTCTTCCCAGGGCTATTTATCATCTTGTTCTGACGGTGATGATCTATCCCCTGCTTTACCGAGCCGAACAAAAAAAATTCTTTAATCCCTCTTTCCGGTAAGAAAAATTAAACTTCCGGAGTGGCTTTTCTATGGATAAGAAAATGTTGCGGAGAACGAGACTGTTTATCTTTGCCGTTATTATCATCTTCTTTTTTCTTGTTTCCCGACTTGCTTACCTGCAAATCATTAACTATGATTATTATTGGGAGAGGGCGGAAAAAAATCGGTTGCGTATTTTACCGATTACAGCACCCCGGGGTGAAATTTTTGATAGAAACGGAAGACAACTGGTTACAAATAGGCCCGGTTTTACTGTATCCCTTGTTGATTTGGGGAGCGGTTACAGTGAGCAGACAATTGCCTGCCTGGCTGAGTTCCTTGAGATGGAAGAAGCTGAGATACAGGAAAAAATTGGTTCACAGTATTACCGGCGTTACCTTCCTGTCCGTCTTAAAATGGATGTGGATATTGAGACAGTCTCTAAAATTGCCGAACATCGCCTGGATCTTCCGGGAGTAATGATCGAGGTACAACCGATCAGAAATTATGTTTTAAGCAATTTTGCTGCACATGTTTTAGGATATTTGGGTGAAGGGACGGTTACGGACAGGATTATCGATTTCTGGGGTGAGAAAGGATACAACTATCAGCCTGGTGAACTGGTCGGCCAGGCCGGTTTAGAACAGGTTTGGGAGCCGTTTTTAAAGGGAGTGGACGGGGGACTGCAGGTTGAGGTCAATTCAACCGGTCAGGCTATCCGGGAGTTTGAACGTGTTGAGCCAAAACCGGGGTCCAATCTTTACCTGACTCTGGATGCTTCTCTCCAGCTTATTGTGGAGGATGCTTTAAATGAAGCGATTAACCTCCAATTAGAGGACAATAACGCTTATGCGGGAGAAGCCGGGGCGGTAATTCTTGATCCGCAGAGCGGCCGAATTCTTGCTATGGCCAGTCTTCCTTCCTATGATCCCAATACTTTCCGTGAAGATTATCCCCAGCTTTTGCAGAGTTCCGGCCGGCCTTTACTCAATAAAACCATGGAAGAGCATTACCCGGTCGGATCTGTTTTTAAAATGGTTACCGGTGTCGCAGGGCTGGAAAAAGGTGTTGTGAACGAGACGGAACGGATATATTGCGGGGGGACGGTAACACGCTTCGGCGCGACTAAATCCTGTTTTCGCGGAACAGTCCATGGCCCACTAAATATTGTGGAAGCGATTACGAAGTCCTGCAATATTTTTTTCTATGAACTGGGGCTCCGGGTCGGTATAGACGATCTGGCTTATTATGCCCGGGAATTCGGTTTTGGAGAACCTACCGGTTTACAGGATATTTTCGGCGAAAGAAGCGGCATTGTTGCCAGCCGGGAATATAAGGAACAGCTTTTAGGTGAGCCCTGGTATCCTGCGGAAACGATGGATGCGGCCATCGGACAGGGTTTTTCCAGCATAACTCTGCTGCAACTGGCCAATTATGTCGCCATGGTCGCCAATGGTGGAATTCATTACCGTCCTTACCTCGTTGATAAAATTGTCGACAGCGAGGGTAATGCCCAGATGGTCGCGGAACCGGAGGTTTTGCACCGCATGGAAGTAAACGATTCAACCTGGGAAATCATCCGGCAGGGTATGAAACAGGTTGCTTTAGCCGGCGGGACTGCCTCCCGTCTGGCTCATCTCCCCGTGAGAGTGGCCGGTAAAACAGGGTCCGCACAGGTGGCCGGCCGTGGGAGCGATATCCCCTCCCATAGTTTTTTTGTCGGTTATGCTCCCGCGGAAAAACCCGAAATAGCGTTTGTGGTTTTTGTTAAGCACGGGGGAACGGGCGGGACAGCCGCTGTTCCGGTAGCTGAAAAGATACTGGAGAGTTATTTTGCTCCGGATATACCCGAGGAGGAAAAGGATGTTTGATCGCCGCCTTTTAAAAAATTTTGATTATCAGTTGCTTTTAATTGTCCTGGCGATTTGTTTTTACGGCTTGTTAGTGATCAGCAGCGCAACGCGGGGAGCGGGCGAGGATATTTCCTTTGTTTATCTCCAAAAACAGGCTATATCAATTGGTATGGGTTTTCTTGCTATTCTGGTGATTATCAGTATTGATTACTTGGATTTTTACCGGCTATCCTGGTACTTGTACAGTTTTAATTTATTCTGCCTGGGTCTGGTTCTTTTCGTGGGGAGAGAAGCCGGAGGGTCATACCGCTGGATTGATTTAAAAATTCTTGATTTTCAGCCGTCGGAACTGGCCAAGATTATTATTATTATTACTCTGGCTCGTTTGCTTGTGGAACAGAAAGAGAGACTTAAAAATCTTTCTCAACTCCTTCCCTTGCTCTTGCATGTTTTCATTCCGATGATATTTATTTTCATGCAGCCTGACCTGGGGACCGCTCTGGTATTTGCGGTGATATTCCTGGGGATGCTTTATATTGGCGGTGTTCCGGAAAAGAATCTGCTTATCGTTATCGGTACCGGATTAGCCGTTTTCCCCTTGCTCTGGACCAGGTTGATGGATTATCAGAAAATGCGCCTCATTGTTTTCTTTAATCCTGATCTGGACCCTCTTAATCATGGTTACCAGTTAACCCAATCTATGATTGCCATAGGGTCGGGCGGCATTACCGGCAAAGGGCTTTTTGCCGGGACACAAGCAAGATTGCAATTTTTACCGGAACAGCATACGGATTTTATTTTTTCCGTCCTGGGTGAAGAATTGGGTTTTCTTGGCGGAGTTCTTTTGCTGGCCCTTTATCTTTTATTAATTTACCGCATCCTGAAGGTGGCTTCTTTTTCCAAAGACAGCTTTGGGGCTTTGATTTGTACCGGTGTAGCTACGATGCTTACTTTTCAGATACTGGTCAATATCGGCATGACATTGAGCATTATGCCTGTCACAGGTCTTCCTCTGCCTTTTATGAGTTATGGGGGGAACTCCATGCTCATGAATATGATTTCCATCGGTGTTGTCCTCAATGTGGGAATGAGGCGTCATAAAATTCAGTTTTAGCATAAACACGCTTCCCGGAGAATATATTGTACAGGCAGCACAACTCCGGGAGGGTTTAATGTGTTTGATAAACTTAGACAAAAATCGTTTCCCTGCTTTCATCTGAGGTCGCGGTTGGATGAACATTCAAGCCGGCGAGAAAAGAAATACTGGGGTGAAAACAGTGATTTTGAGGACAGTGAGGAACGCTCCTTTTTTCAGCTTTTTCCTTTTTCCGCATTGAAAGATATGCACAGTTTTCTTCTCTTTAAAATTACACTTGTTTTTTCCATTATTCTGATCGTTTTTCTTCTCTCTTTGCTCAACTTTCCTTTTTCCCGGACTATTATGAAGAACGTCTACTATCTGACAACCTGGAAGACGGATTTTGTCGAATTCGGACGGCAGGCGGTCCCTGTGGTGCAAAGCATGTGGGACGGAAATCCGGAGAGGGGATTTGAAAGGACTGTTCTGTCGACCTTTATCGGTGAGGAAAACGAAGGAAATAACGACATACACTCGTTTTCTCTTCCCCTGGAAGGGCAGGTTGTGAAAAATTTCGGTTATGGATATAATCCTGTAACGGAGAGAGAGGAGATGACGTATGGACTTGTCTTCAGCGCTTCAGGAGAGAAAGAAATCTCTGCCTCAGCTGCGGGGATGGTAAGTGAGATTAAGGATGACTCTCAGTACGGCCGACTTTTAATTCTAAAACATTCCGGGGGGATAGAAACTTGCTATGGATATTTGCAGGAAACTTACGTAAAAGAGGGTGAAGAAGTTCGTCAGGGCATGCTCATTGCCCGGGCCGGCTTAGATTCGGAGAGGCTGAATTCCCTTTTATATTTTGAAGCCAGGGAGAACGGCAGGCCTTTTGACCCGTTACCGTTTTTTACAGAGCAACCTGTGCCATAGTTAGACGTCGGAAGTCAGGGGCCGGAAGCCGGAATAAGAGAATTCAAAATATAATGTAAATAAGGGAGGCCTTTTCTTGAGTTGGCGCGTGGCAAAAATAAACGGATTGGAAATTTCACTCCATCCGTTTTTCTTACTCTTTCTTTTTCTCTGGCTTCTGGCAGGATTGCCGCTGGAAACCCTTTTTCTTTTTATCCTGGTTTTTGGCCACGAGCTTACGCATTCTTTAGCAGGCCGGCTCTGTGGTATAAAGATAAATAAGATTGAACTTTTTCCCTTTGGGGGAGCTGCGCATCCTGACAATCCGTTGGAATTCGAACCCCTCAAAGAATTTTTTATCGCCGTAGCCGGACCGCTTTTTAATCTCAGCGTTTTTTTCTTTCTTGACAATTACCGCGAGTCTTTTTTACTTTTGCTGCCTTTTATCCATGATTCACAGTATATTTTTTTGCTAAGGGCAAACCTGTTTCTCTTTTTTTTCAATTTGCTTCCCGGACTGCCTCTGGATGGAGGAAGAATCCTGAGAGCTTCGTTAAGCCCCAAAACAGGTTTTTACAGAGCTACGGAAATTTGTGCCCGTTACGGCAAGGTCCTGGGAGTAGTCCTCTTTATTTCCGGTCTTCTATTGTCCTATTATGATTATATTCTTCTCTCTGTGTCTTTAATGGGTCTTTTTTTATACTATGCCGCCGGGCGTGAGCAACAGTCATCGATTTATCTTTTTTTACGCTACCTGATAAGAAAAGAAAAAATGCTGCAAAAAACAGGGGTGCTGAAGGGAGAACAGATCGTGGCGCTGGAAAGCACCACCATCATGGATGTTTTAAAAAGATTTAAACCTTCAAAATATCACCAGGTGGTCGTCCTGAGCCAAACCTGCCGCGTTATCGACGAGTTGTCCGAAAGCCGGCTTCTCTCCGCGGCTTTACAAAAAGGGACACATCTTCCGTTGCGCCGTCTCTGCCGGGAGAGAGCCGCCGGTCCAAAGTCCAAAATCTAACACTACAGCGAAAAATTGCAAACCGCTAATGTCCCCTTGGTTTTCGTATACGCTAGGCGCTTTACCCGAGCGCCCGCCACGAGAAAGATATTTATTCCGGCTTTAGAGTATATTCTTTGTTTAGTTTCCTGTGTTTAAAAGATCTGGAATGATTGGCATAATCCTCAACAATTTGACCTTTTCCTAAAAGTTTATACTTATAAATTACTAACCCGTCAAGGCCGACCGGACCCCTGGAGTGAATTTTAGAGGTGCTTATCCCCACCTCTGCGCCGAATCCGTAGCGAAAACCGTCACTAAAGCGGGTGGAGCAGTTCCAAAAAACATTGCCCGAGTCCACATAGTCCATAAAATAAGCAGCTTTTTTGCTGTCGGAGGTTACAATGCTGTCGGTATGTCCTGATCCGTGCATATTAATATGCTCAACAGCCTCGTCAAGGTTCGAGACAACTTTGACCGATAATTTATAATCAAGGTATTCAGTCTGCCAGTCCGTCTCCGTAGCAGGGTTAACATGAATTATTGCCAGGGTTTTGGGACACCCCAGCATTTCCACTTTTTTGCCGTCAAGGGACTTTTTTAAGGAGGGTAAAAACTCCGGTGCTATCCTCTCATGGACCAGAAGGGTCTCTGCGGCATTACAGACGGCCACGTACTGTGTTTTAGAGTCAACAACAATTTTGACGGCCATCTCAAGGTCTGCGTTTTCATCTACGTAACAGTGACAGATGCCGTCTGCGTGGCCCATAACAGGAATTTGTGAATTGTCCATAATATAACGTACAAAATCATTGGAACCCCTGGGGATGATGAGATCAATGTAACGGTCCATTTTTAGCATGTCATTGACATCCGCCCGCGTCTCTAAAAGTGCCGCCCAGTTGGCGGGAATACCGGCCGCTTCTGCGGCCTTAATAATAATCTCGGCCAGGATGCGGTTGGTCTCTTTTGCCTCCGACCCGCCTTTCAGAAGAACCCCGTTTCCGCTTTTCAGGCAAAGGGTCGTGATTTGGACAAGGGCATCAGGTCTTGATTCAAAAATAACTCCGATAAGCCCAATCGGGCAGGTCACCTTGTACAATTCCAACCCATCATCCAACTCAGTGGAGAGCAATGTTTTGCCGACAGGATCTTCAAGCTTAATAAGATCGTAAATGCCTTCCACCACATCATTAATTTTATCTTCGTCAAATTTTAATCTTTTTAAAAGCGGATCCGGTAAATTTTCTTTTGCACTCAGGTCCAGGTCCATCCGGTTGGCATTGATGATTTCTTCTTTCCTTTCTTGTAAAGAAACAGCTATGTTCCCCAGAGCTTTATTCTTAAGTTCCGTTCCGGCTGCTGCCAGCTTGATAGAGGACTCCTTGACCTGACGCGCAAGTTCATCCATTATCATAACGTTATCCCTCCTTGCCAATTATCTTATTACTTTCTGAAAAAGAAATCAATGTAAAATGTATGATATAATAGTTAGAGGAGATAAGCTTATTTACAAATGCGGCATCTGTGTCGGTTGGAAAAGGGTTTTTCCTGTTTATGGCGAACTTAGGATAACAGGAATATTTTGATGGGTGAATGAGGGGTTAAAAACATTTCAAAAGAGAATGATTTTCCCTTGTTCCTGTCTAGAATAAAAAGAAGTATTTATCTTTTCTTAATGGAAGTAGTGAATATATATATGAATACTGTTGATTATCAGTCTCTCCTGGATCAGGTTCAGAAACCGGCCCGTTACCTGGGAAAAGAGATCAATGCTGTATATAAACCGCCTGGCGATATTGACCTTCACCTGGCCCTGGCTTTTCCCGACCTCTATGAGGTGGGGATGTCTCACCTCGGAATAAAGATTCTATATGCTCTGAGCAATAACATTCCGGGTGTATATGCCGAGCGGGTTTTTGCCCCGGCCTGGGATATGGAGGAATTATTGCGGACAAAAAGGCTGCCTCTTTTCAGTTTGGAGACAGGAACTTCCCTTTGTGCTTTTGACCTGGTTGGTTTTACTATTCAGTACGAACTGAGTTATACGGCCATCCTGAATATGCTTGAGTTAGGCGGAATCCCTCTGCACAGTGAAGAAAGAAAAAAGGGGGACCCTTTTGTTATGGGGGGAGGTCCGGGAGTTTTTAATCCTGAACCCCTGGCGCCCTTTTTTGATTTTTTTGTGATCGGCGATGGAGAAGAAATTCTTCCCGAACTTCTACTTGAATACAGGCGCTGGAAAAAAAGCGGGGATGCGGAAAGAAGATCATTCCTGCGGCAAATTGCCTCCATTCCCGGCATTTATGTGCCCTCCTTTTATGAACCCGTGGTAAGAGAAGGGAAATTTGCCGGTCTGAAACCACTGCTTAGCGGTCTGCCCTCCGTTATTACAAAAAGAACGGTAGACCTCGAAGACAGTTTTTATCCGGAAGCTTTTCTTGTTCCCTATATGAATATAATCCACGATCGCGCCATGCTGGAGATTTTTCGGGGTTGCACTCAAGGGTGCCGTTTTTGTCAGGCCGGGATTATCTACAGGCCTGTCAGAAACCGCTCCATCTCCAGATTAAGAGAATTGGGTAAAAATATTATTGCCGGGACAGGGTTTGAAGAGCTTTCTCTGGCCTCCCTCAGCACCAGCGATTATCCCGGGATTGAAGAGCTTGTCGATGCGCTGAATGAGGAGTTTAAGGATAAAGATGTGCAGCTTTCCCTGCCCTCTTTGCGAGCCGATTCTTTTGCCCTCAGACTGGCGGACCGGGTGCAAAAAAATCGGGGCGGCGGTGTTACTTTTGCTCCTGAAGCGGGAACACAGCGTTTGAGGAATGTCATTAATAAAAAAATAACCCGGGAGGAAATTTTGGGTGCCGCGGAAGAAGCCTTATTTTCGGGGAGAAACCATATTAAGCTTTATTTTATGATCGGTCTTCCTACGGAAAAAGAAGAGGATCTTTTGGGAATTGCCGGCCTTGTCCGGGAGATAGCCGCGGTCTCCGGAAAGGCGAAAAAGAATAAACGAAGTTCTTTTCGCATTACCGTCAGCGCATCAACTTTTGTTCCCAAAGCCCATACACCTTTTCAATGGGAGCCGCAGATCTCCCTGGAGGAGATCAAACGCCGTCAGAACCTGTTAAAGCGGGAATTTCGCTCCAACAGAAAAGTCAATTTTACCTGGCATGAAGCGGAGATGAGCTTTTTGGAAGCTGTTTTTGCCAGGGGAGATCGCAAACTGGCTCCTGCCCTGCAAAAGGCTTATCAGATGGGCAGCAGATTGGATGCCTGGAGCGATGAATTTTCTTTTTCTCTTTGGGAAAGGGCTTTTCGCGAGACCGGAATTAACCCGGACGATTACGCGGCGTTTCAGCCGGGTTATGAAGATTCCCTTCCCTGGGACCATATTGATACGGGCGTAAGCAAAGATTTTTTAAAGAAAGAACATTTGCGTGCTATTAAAGGGGAACTGACCGGCGACTGCCGGCTGGAAGGCTGCAGGGGGTGCGGCCTGAAAAACTGCCCCGGAATTCAGGTGACCCGCGATGTACCGGTATAGGTTTTGTTTCTCTAAGGATAAAGAGATGAAGTATATATCTCACCTGGATCTACAGCGGACCTGTATACGTGCTCTAAGGCGAGCTTCGGTTCCTGTGGCTTTGAGTCAGGGTTTCAACCCTCAGCCCCGCCTGGTCTTCGCCGCTCCCCTGGCGGTGGGGATCGAGGGGAGAAATGAGTATTTTGACCTGTTTTTGACCAGCTTTTGGGACGGGACCCTGCTGAAGCAGGTTTTACAGGAACAACTTCCCGCAGGCCTGGAGATTAAGGCAACCTTACCTGTCGATCTGCATGCCGGTCCACTTTCCGCCCTCGTAGAGGCCGCGCTTTATGTGGCATTGTTCCCGGTTTTCCCGGAAGAATATGCTCATATTCTCACAGATATCCTGGAAGCTGAAGAGTTTATTGTCTTAAGAGCGGGTAAAAACAAGGGCAGAGAGGTGGATATAAGACCTTTTATTTATAACCTTGAGACAAAAAAAGGTTCCGATACCACCCGGCTTTTTATGCTGCTGGCGACAGGCAGCCGGGGAGGTGCCAGACCGGAAGAGGTTTTAGCAAAATTCCCTGGAGAAACAAAAACAGTGAAGGTGTATCGGGAAAATATCTTTATTCAAAATGGGGAAGCGCTGATAACTCCCGGGGGAGAAGCTTTGCAAGAATATCTGGAAAGACTGCGGAAGTCTTGAAATCATTCTTTTTATTTGTTTTTTTAGAGGTATGATATGGAACAAAAAATTATTGTTAATTATGAGCATAAGGAAACCAGGGTGGCTCTGTTGGAAGATGGCCGCGTCGCTGAAGTGTACGTCGAACGTCCCATGCAGCAGAGGATGATCGGAAATATCTATAAGGGTCTGGTGGAAAATGTCCTCCCCGGAATGCAGGCAGCCTTTGTCAACATTGGTGAAGAAAGAAACGCGTTTCTTTATGTGGATGATATCCCTCAACCAAGGGGAGAGGATTCTTCAGGGGAAAGAATGCCTATTCAACGTCTTTTGCACGTTGGGGAAGAAATTTTGGTTCAGATATTGAAAGAACCTTTCGGGAGCAAGGGAGCTCGCCTGACGGGCAATATTACTCTTCCGGGTCGATACCTCGTTCTGATGCCCGGGTTAAATTATGTGGGTGTCTCCAGACGTATCAACTCTCAGGAAGAAAGAGAGCGTCTGAAAAAAGAAATGGAAGGGTTGAAACCTGCGGGGGTGGGTGTCATTGTTCGGACTGCCGCGGAGGGGATTGATGGGGAGAGTTTAAGAAATGATCTGCTGTTTCTTCTTCAGCTCTGGGAGACAACGAAGACATTATACGGCCGGGAAAAGTCTCCCGCTTTGCTTTACCGGGATGTGGCCCTGATTTATCGTATTATCCGCGATCTTTTTAACGACCGTGTCAGCCAATTCCTGATTGATAACGAGCAAGAGTATGTAAAAGTGCAAGAGATATTGGACTTGCTTTCTCCTCACTTGAAAAACAAAGTTTTTTATTATCGCAGTAAGGAACCTATTTTTGAACGTTTTTGTATTGAAGAAGAGATTGAGCGTTCGTTAAATCGGATGGTGTGGCTGCGTTGCGGAGGGTACCTGGTTTTTGATGAGACCGAGGCGTTGACGGTAATTGATGTCAATACGGGGAAGCACACGGGAAAGGTAAATCTGGAGGAAACGATTTTTAAAACGAATATGGAGGCGGCCGTGGAGATCGCCAGGCAGATACGCATTCGGGATATCGGGGGGATTATCATTGTTGATCTGATCGATATGAGTTCCCAGAGCCATCGCCAGAAAGTATTGGAATGCCTCAGGGAGGAGATGAGCCGGGATCGGACGAAAAGCCAGGTTTTGGGGATTACCAATCTCGGATTGGTAGAGATCTCCCGAAAAAAGGTCAGGCAGGGTCTTTCCGCCAGTATGCAGCAACCCTGTTCTTATTGTTACGGTAAGGGGAAAGTCCTCTCACCTGAAGCGGTCTGCAGCAAGGTGGAAAGAGAATTAAAAAAAATATTGCAAAACAGTAAAGTCGAAGCGGTTCTGGTGGAGATGAATAGCGAAGCCGCGGCCTTAATGATCGGCAGCGGCGGGTTATATTTAAAAAAACTGGAGGCGGAAACCGGTAAAAATATTTTTATCCGGGGGTCAGACAACCTCCACATGGAAAAGTTTAAAATATTGATGTCCGGCAAATTTAATGAGGTTGAAAGGTACGCTCTTCCTGTGGAAGAAGGCGGTATTTATCGGGTCCGGGTGGAAGAACCCCATTCATCCCACCCTGATCGGGGAATTGCCCGGCTGCACGGTTATATTCTGGATATTGAGGGAGCCGGAGAACGTGTGGGAGAAGAAGTTCTGGTCATTATCAAGGAAACAAGCCGAACTTTTGCGAAAGCGATCCTCTGGGAAAAACAATGATTAAACGGTGAAGTGAAGGAGGCAGAAACCTTTGCAGATTCGCGGCTTCCAGAGAACCAGTCTTGTAGATTATCCCGGAGAGGTCTGTTCAACAATTTTTGTCGGAGGGTGCAATCTTCGGTGCCGGTATTGTTTTAACCGGGATCTGGTTTTATATCCTAATACCCTGCCTTCTTTCCCGGAGGAAGAAATTTTCAGCTTTTTGGAGAAGAGATTTTCCGTTCAGGGAGCCCTCTGTGTCTCCGGTGGGGAACCGACTTTGCAGAGTGATTTGGCGGTTTTTATCTCCAGGGCGAAAAAAATGGGTCTGAAGGTGAAACTGGATACCAACGGTACCTTTCCCCATATTCTAGAGGAACTTCTGGAAGAGGGAAATCTGGACTATGTGGCCATGGATATAAAAGCTCCCCCGGAGAAATATGACCTTTTGTGCGGTAGAAAAGTTGATTATACCAAAATTGAACGGACAATGTTCCTATTAAAAAATTCTTCTATTCAATCCGAATTTCGTACCACAGTTGTTCCGGGCCTTTTGGATGAAACTGATCTGCTAAAGATAGCCGAAATTTTGCATGGAACCCGTCGGTATGTTTTGCAGCAATTTCAGCCCGTCTCAACTCTGCTGGATCAAAGTTTGACGGCCCGGAAATCTTTTGCCGGAGAAGATATGGAAAAAATTGCTTCTTTATGCCGCGGCTTTATTGAAAAAGTTCTGCTGAGAGGTTTTTAAGAAAAGTGCCCCGGGAGAAGAGTCATCTCCCGGGATTAAATTTTTAAGTAAATGATCAGGTCAATTCTTGCAGAAAGGATGCAAAACGGTCAAGACCCGTCTTGATATTTTCCAGAGAGGTGGCATAAGAGAAACGGGCATACTCCGGTGCACCGAAACCATTGCCCGGGACGATGGCAAGGAGGTAATGTTCCAGCAGCAGCGCGGCCAGGTTATCGCCGTCGCCGATCGGTTCCCCCCTGAAATTTTTCCTAAATGTTTCTCCCACATTGAGAAATAGATAAAATGCTCCTTCCGGTTCAACGGCAGAGACAAAAGGAAAACCTTTCAGCCTGTCCATCATATAATCTCTCCGCCGGGCAAAAACATTGCGCATTTCTTCCACGCAATCCTGGGGTCCTGTTATGGCAGCCTGTGCTGCCTTTTGGGCAATTGAATTGGGATTTGACGCAGCATGGCTCTGGATACTGGCCATGGCACTGGCAATGGATTGCGTTGAAGCGGTGTACCCGATCCGCCAGCCGGTCATGGCATAGGATTTGGAAACACCATTAACAACAATGGTCTGTTCTTGCAGTTCTTTGCTCAGGGAGGCGATGGAAACATGAGCGTTTTCTCCGTAGGTCAGTTTTTCATAAATTTCATCGGAAACAATATAGAACTGATGTTTCAATGCCAGGGAAGCGATATCCTCCAGTTCTTTCCGGTTATAAACATGACCCGTGGGATTGCTGGGGCTGTTTAAAAGAAAAGCTTTTGTCCGGGGGGTAATGACCTTCTCCAACTCATCTGCCTGTGCTTTATAGTGATTTTCCCCCTTTGTTTCCAGAATGACCGGAATCCCGCCGTTTAATTTCACCAACTCAGGATAGCTTACCCAATACGGCGCGGGAATTATGACCTCATCTCCCTGGTTTAAAATGGCGGCAAAAACATTATCCAGGGAGTGTTTGGCACCGTTGCTGACAACAATTTGTCCGGGTTGATAATATAGACCATTGTCTTTCTTCAATTTTTCACAGATGGCCTTCTTGAGCTCCGGTATTCCGCTGGCCGGAGTATACCTGGTAAAACCTTCATCAATGGCCTTTTTGGCAGCCTCCCGAATATGAATCGGAGTATCGAAATCGGGTTCACCGGCACCGAAGCCTATAACATCTTTGCCTGCACTTTTTAATTCCTTGGCCCTGGCATCGATTGTCAGTGTAGGAGAAGGCGAAATTGCTAAAGCTTTTTGTGAAAGGGTTAGCATCAGTCTTCAATCCTTTCCGGCATTTATTTTTTAGGATTTGTTTTTAAGACAAAAGTTCTCCATAAAATGGGCAAGAGTTTCGCAACCTTCAAGAGGCATGGCATTATAAATGGAGGCCCGAATACCTCCGACGGAGCGGTGGCCTTTTAAACCGGTCATACCTTCCCGGGCAGCCTCTTCCACAAATTTCTTTTCCAATTTTTCGTCGGAAAGGCGGAAAGTAATATTCATGGTTGAACGGTCTTCTTTGCGGGCGTGTCCCTGAAAAAAGTTTTCGCTTCGATCTATTGCCTCATATATTTTTGCTGCTTTTGCTTCATTAAGGGCTTCCACGGTTTTGATCCCGCCCTGGGCTTTCAGCCATTCCATGACCAGCTTAAGAATATAGATAGAAAAACACGATGGGGTATTGTAAAGGGAGCCGGAGTCGGCATGGATTTTGTAGCTTAAAATGTTGCAAATATTATTTGGGATTTTTTTCAGCAAACTTTTGCGAAGAACGACCACAGTAACACCGGCCGGACCAAGGTTTTTTTGTGCCCCGGCATAAAAAAGAGAAAATTTGCTCAAATCGATTTGCCGGGAAAGAATGTCGCTGGACATATCCGCTAACAGGGGTGCACTTCCGCAGTCGGGGATATATTTCCACTGTGTTCCATAAATCGTATTATTGGTCGTCAGGTGCACATAGGCCGGATCCGGGCTGAAAGATAGTTCTTTCCGGAGAGGGATGGAGCTGTGCCTGGTGCTTTTTGTACTGCCGGCCGTGTGGGTTTCGCCGAGTCGGGAGGCTTCCTGCAGGGCTTTCTCAGCAAAACTTCCCGTCACTATGTAGTCGGCCGTTTTTCCGGGAGGAAGAAAATTATAGGGTATCATCATAAACTGAAGACTGGCCCCTCCCTGCAAGAAAAGAACTTGATAATCATCCTTAAGTCCTGCCAGCTCCAGAAAGGAAGCTTCCGCGGAGGTGATAACCTCTGTAAATTCTTTGGAACGGTGGCTGATCTCCATGATCGACATGCCTGTCCCCCTGTAAACCGGAAGTTCCTCACGGGCTTTTTCCAGGACAGGCAGAGGCAGGGTAGCCGGGCCCGGGTTAAAGTTATATATTCTATGTACCACAGCAAAACCTCCTCAAGGTATTTATATGTTTCCTTTTTCAGGGGATAAAGAAATTGAAATGTATTATCCTATTATACCTGATTCCGGAACAAATAAAAATAGAAAATATCAACAGAGGAATCATTTGAAAAAGGAGAACTTGACTTAATATTATCGTTTTGGTACAATTTACATGCTAAACAAAAGGAGTATCCCGGAATCGGCAACGATAGAGCGAAGTATAGAAAAGGGGTGAATCCCCATTGTTTGTGGATTTTTTTTATGAGCTAAAAAAGTCGGGGGTTCCGGTTTCTCTAACCGAATGGATGACTCTGATGGAAGCCCTGAGCAAGGGACTGGCTTATTCCAGTTTAACCGGTTTTTATTACCTGGCCCGGGCAATACTGGTAAAAAGTGAAGCCTATTTTGACAATTACGACCAGGCTTTTCACAATTACTTTAAGGATATAGAAACAAACGCCAATGAGGTTGAACAAGCTTTGAAATTGCTGGAAAAGAAACAACTGTTCCTGGATATACCTCCGGACAGCGAGGAGGAGCTTTGGCAGGATCGGAATTTAAAAAGGCGTAAAGAACTGATAAAGTTACACATTACGGACATTGAGAACGACTCTGCCTCCCCGGCCGGGGCAAAAGGCGGGACAGGCGGGGCGCGGGCAGGGCAGGGCGGTTATAATCCGAGAGGGGGGATACGCCTTGGCGGTTCCTCTGCCGGCGGCTCTGCGGTTAAAGTGGCCGGAGAGCGGCTCTACCGGGGGTACCGCAGCGATGTAATCATCGGGGTAAGGAAGTTTGAGTCCGCCTTACGGGTTCTGCGCCAGTTAACCAATCGCAATGAAGAATTGAAGGACGAATTGGATCTGGAGGGCACTATTGAGGCTACCAGCCGGAACGCCGGCAGACTGGAAATTGTCTGGGACCGTCCGCGCAAGAACAAGATGAAAGTATTGCTTGTCATGGACTCCGGAGGTTCGATGGACAGTTATATCAGTCTTTGCAGCCAGTTATTTACAGCAGTTAAGCGTTCGACTCATTTTAAAGATCTGCAATATTATTATTTTCATAATTGCATATATGAGAGTATTTATGTAAAACCGGCTTGTATTTTCAGCAACGCCATTAAAACGACTGATTTTCTACAAAAGTATAATTCTGAGTATCGGTTGATTATCGTCGGCGACGCCAGCATGGCTCCCTCTGAGCTTACCATGAAGGGCGGAGCTATTGATTATGACAATAATACGAACGAGCCGGGGCTGGTCTGGTTGGAGCGTCTGGCCAAACATTTCCGGCATGCAGTCTGGCTGAACCCCATACCGGCTCACGGGTGGAATGAGCGTATGAATTATCGGGCGCAGAGCATCAGTATGATCCGTACTGTTATTCCCATGTATGAGCTGACTCTTGACGGGCTGAAGCAGGCAGTAAAAAAATTGAAGGTCCGCGTTTAATAAATCTCCGACGCCCCTGACCTCTGGCCCCTTTGTTTTTTACACTTTTATACCCGTGCCATTTTTTCGTGCAATTGTTTCAACCGGGAAATTACCTCGTTTATCTTTTTTGCAGCTGTGTCGATTTCCTCCATTTGGGTTTCGCCGGAGAAACTGAAACGGATGGCTCCCTCCATCTCCGGTTTGTCGAGGCCCATGGCTTGCAGGACATGGCTCTCCCCTTTAGCGTTGGAGTGGCAAGCTGAACCGGTGGAGACATAAATGCCTTCTTCCTCCAGAGCGTGGACGATAATTTCTCCTTTTAGCCCCGGAAAAGAAATGTTGGTAATATGCGGTGCGCTTTCTTTTTCGTCATACCTGGGACCGTTAATTTTAATCCACGGATAACGGGTCTCTAGAGAGGATGTCAAGAGTCTTTTCATCTCGCGAAGTTGTGCTGTTTTTCCCTTCATTTTTTCAAAACTTTGGCGGGCCGCCAGGGCCATCCCCGCTACTCCCGGTGTATTTTCCGTTCCCGGACGCAGTCCTTTTTCATGTCCCCCACCCAGAAAAAGAGGTTCGATCAGAACCCCTTCTTTTAAGTAAAGAGCACCTACTCCTTTCGGCCCATGGAATTTGTGGGCGCTGATGCTGAGGGCGTCGATTCCCTGAAGACCTGGCGGAAGAGGAATTTTCCCAAATGATTGGACAGCGTCCACATGAAAAATGAGATCAGCTTTTTTCCTTTTCAGGAGAGCGGAAATTCCGTTGATGGGCTGTAAAGATCCTACCTCGTTATTGACATGCATAATACTGACCAGAGTAGTCTCCGGTCTTAAAGCTTGCAGAACGGCTTGCGGATCTAGTAGCCCTTTGGAATCCGGCAGTAAATAAGTGACCTCAAAACCTTCTTTTTCCAGCAATTGAAAGGGTTGCAGGATAGAGGAATGTTCAATTGCTGTTGTGATCAGATGGGTGCCCCTCCGGCGGTAACGGCGCGCGATGCCCAGGACAGCCAGGTTGTTTGACTCTGTCCCCCCGGAAGTAAAAATAATCTCTCTTTCCCGAATACCCAGTAAGTCGGCCAGTTCCTTGCGAGAGGCATTCAATATCCTTTCACCTTCTCTCCCTTTGCGGTGCAGAGACGAGGGATTGCCGAAAGACTGTCCTGCCACCCTGGCCATCTCCTCCAGGACCCGGGAATCTATTCTTGTGGTAGCGCTATTGTCGAGGTATATTTCCCGCTTCATTTTCCTGACCTCCACGGTATGATAGATATCCTGTTTATTAACTATGGGTAAACGGTTCTTGTTTCTATGTTATCCAGGCAGGAAGCGAGCAATTCATCCAGCGGTAGTTTTTCCTCCGCTTTTTCCAGTCCTTCCGTTTTTGGCCTGGTCACGGGATGTCTGGGGACAAAAAGTGTACAGCAATCTTCAAAGGGAAGAATGGAAACCGGGTATGTATTAATTTTTCGAGAAATATTGACGATTTCTTCTTTGTCTAACCCAATCAGCGGTCTTAAAATCGGCATAGAGGTAACCTTTTCAATGCTGACCAGATTTTCCAGGGTCTGGCTGGCGACTTGACCCAGGCTTTCTCCGGTAAAAAGGACTTCAATGGTTCTTTTGCGGGCCAATTTTTCAGCAATGCGGAACATAGCTCTGCGCATCAGTGTAATAGTCATCGGCTCCGGGCAGTGAAGCCGAATTTGTGTTTGAATTTCCGTAAAAGGTGCCAGGTGGAGCTTGATGCTCTCTCCATAGGAGGCCAGAAGCCGGCACAGGTCCATGACCTTATTGACTGCGGCTTCTCCTGTAAAGGGGGGGCTGTAAAAATGCAGAGCCTCCAGGTTAATCCCCCGTTTTAAGGCCATGTACCCGGCAACAGGACTGTCAATTCCCCCTGAGAGAAGCAGTAGTCCCCTTCCGGTGACCCCGACAGGGAGACCTCCCGGCCCGGGAAATCTTTCGGCAAAAAGGTAAGCTTCCTGCTCCCGGATTTCAATCTGCAGCAGGATTTCGGGTCTGTGTACATTAACTTTTACATCCAGGCCGCTTTTTAGAATAAACTCTCCCACCAGACTGCTTACCTGGGGAGAGGGATAGGGAAATCGTTTGTTGACTCTCCGGGTGTCTACTTTAAAGCTGATTCCCGGCCGGTAACTTTTTTTCAGGAGGTTTAACGCTTCCTCACAGATTGCTGCCAGTTCAGGTTTGACAGGGTAGGCCGGACTGACAGAAACAACTCCAAACACTTTCTGAAGCCTTTCCTGAGCAGAAAAGAGTTTTTCCTCGGCAATTTGCAGGAAAAATCGTCCCCGCTGAAAGATGAGCGTAAACGGTTCTAACCCGTAGAGAGCAGTTTTAATATTTTGCTGTAATTTTTTTTCAAAAAAAGGCCTGTTTTTACCCTTCAGAGCAATCTCACCATATCTAATCAGAAGTATAGAGTTCATAGGGCTCTTTTGCGGCTTATGCTACTGGCCGGGGAGGATATTTGCTAGTCCCCTCCTTCCCGGGGATGTTATTGAGATAGAGATATTCAGAGTTTAGAATACTTCAAGCTGAGAACCCGGTTTCTTTTTTTGGTTCCCGGCTTCTGACTTTCTGCCTCTGAGCAGGTACCCTTATTGTATTATGCCCCTTCCACAGGGTCAATTTTATCTTTGATTTTTATGCAAAAAAAAGCCCCGCGTAAGGATGCAGTTCGGGGCGGTTGTAAAGATTTTGCAGACGTTGGACAGTTTCTTAATCGGCGCAGGCTTGGAAATATTTTTCAAAAAAGCGGTTTATGCCTGAACTACTTCTTTTACTCCCGGGACTTCATTCTTCAGCAGTCGTTCAATTCCCTGCTTTAAAGTCATGGTGGACATGGGGCAACCGCCGCAGGCCCCGGTCAACTGTACTTTTACGGTGCCGTCTTCGTCAACGCCGATAAGAACAACATCTCCTCCATCAGCTTGCAGTGCGGGGCGAATCTTTTCCAATGCTTTTTGTACCTGTTCTTTCATGGCTTAAGCCTCCTTTTCCTTTGCAGTTTGACAAAGCTTACCCATTATACCATGATAACTTTTCTTTGTCATGCCCTCTTCACCGGTCCGGATTAACGGATCGTGCCAGAACGTCATTTTTCAGCGCAGCCAGTTTCGCGGCGGCTTCTTTTTTGGAAGGAGCGTGAACAGAGAAATAAATTTTTATTTTTGGTTCAGTTCCGGAGGGACGGACAGCAAACCACGCTTCCCCTTCAAGGGCGAAGTAGAGAACATCTGAACGGGGGAGCAGAAGTTCTCCTTCCTCTCCGGTTTGCAGGTTGATAAATCTCCCCTGTCGGTAATCTCTTCGCTCTTCGATTTTCAGCCCTCCGGCTGTCTCCATGGGTTTATCCCGGAAAGAGCGGAGTATTTCTGCCGCTTGGGCGCTACTTTCCAGCTGGACGGACTGCATATCATCCAGAAAATATCCATGTTTAATATAGATCTCCTCCAGGACTTGGAGAACATTTTTCCCCTTTTTTTTGTAATACGCGGTCATTTCCGTCAGCAGGGCTGAGGCGATAATAGAATCTTTGTCTCGTACAAATGTTCCGGCCAGATAACCGTAACTTTCCTCATAACCAAAAAGAAACTGATGGCTTCCGGATGTTTCAAATTCTTTCATTTTTCCTGCAATATATTTAAAGCCTGTCAGGGTTTCCGCAGTTTCCACTCCATATGAAGCGGCGATTTTCTTACCCAGGTTTCCGGTAACAATGGTTTTAACCATCACCCCATTATGGGGAAGAAGTTTGCATTCGAGCATCCGACTAAGAAGATACTCCAGCAGCAGGGCTCCCACCTGGTTTCCGTTTAAAAGGGTATATCCTTGACCGGGATTTTTAACGGCACAACCGACCCGGTCGGCATCCGGGTCAGTCGCCAGGACCAGATCGGCATCTTTTTCTTCTGCCAGCTGTAGTGCCAGGGCGAAGCATTTTTTTTCCTCCGGATTGGGATAGTCTACGGTGGGAAAGGCTGGGTTCAATACCGCCTGTTCTTCCACAACAAAAATATTTCGGTATCCCAATTCCTTCAATACGCGGGGAATAAGAAAAATGCCCGTTCCGTGTAGGGGAGTGTAAACTACCCTTAAACGTTCGTCTCCCGGATACAGGGAAAGAGATTTAACCTTCTCAAGATATATGTTGTCGAAACTTTCTCCAATAAATTTCCATAAACCCCTTTCTCTGGCTTCATTTTCCGTAATGATGCGGATATCCTGAAAATAGTCCACTTTACTTATTTGCTCGGACAGCCTTGCAGCCATCTCCGTTATCGCCTGCCCTCCGTCTTCTCCATAGACTTTATAGCCGTTATACTTAGGAGGATTGTGGCTGGCTGTGATTACTACTCCTGCCTGGCAGCCAAGTTCTCTGATTGCAAAGGAAAGCTGTGGGGTCGGACGCATTTCCGGAAAGAGGAGTGCCTTAATGCCGTTTCCCGCGGCAACACGGGCTGTTTCCTCGGCAAATTCACGGGAATAGTAACGGGAATCATAAGCAATTGCTATTTTTTTTTCTTTTTTTTCCGGGTATTGTTGATTCAGATAATTGGCCAGACCCTGGGTCGTCCTGCGGATAACATACCTGTTCATCCGGCTTGTTCCGACACCGATAATACCCCGTAGACCACCGGTGCCGAATTCCAGTTCCGTTGCAAACCTGTCGTGAATTTCCTGCTTTTTCCCTTTTATTAAAAGCAGCTCTTTTCTGCTCTCCTCATCCAGCGCTCCGGTATGGAGCCATGTCTCATAGGATATTTCCCAGGGCTGTTTTCCCTTTTTATTACTGGTATTTCCCATTGCATTTATCCTCGCTTTCCGTCCTAAAAATACTTTTATACCGGCAAGATAACCTTTTTTTCTCAAAGTTATATCTCCACAAAAAGGTTTCACAAAAGGTTTTTATCTTTTCCCTAAAAATTCTACAACTTGATATTCTTTCCCTGCATATCCATAATGTTATCTATTCATAATCTAAATATAACATCTTCTCTACATTAATCTTGCATTTGCTTTATTTATTTTAATCTGGTAAAATTTATAGCACTAGTATAAAAGGAGCGAAAAGAATTGGGTTCTCGGAGCGGTAAAGAGGAAAAAACATACGATATGATCGTGTTGGGGGCCGGTCCGGCAGGGCTTTCGGCGGCAATTTACGGCGGTAGGGCTCAAATGAGCACATTGGTTATTGAACCCAGAATGGCCGGCGGGGAAATAACACTTTCGGATAGATTGGATAATTATCCCGGTTTTCCGGAAGGTATCGGCGGATTTGAGTTTGGTATGCTCCTTGAAAAACAGGCTGCCCGCTTTGGGGCGGAAATGTTCTCAACTTTTGTAGAAAGTGTAGATACCGAGGGTAAAATAAAAAAAGTCATTACCTCTGCAGGAGTTTTTTTCGGACAAACTCTTATTGTTGCCACCGGTACAGTTCCGCGGACACTAGGGGTTCCAGGTGAAGAATCATTTACGGGAAGGGGTATTTCTTTTTGCGCCACGTGTGACGGGCCCCTTTTCCGTGAGAAAACAACGGTTGTCATCGGGGGAGGTGACGCTGCTGTGGAAGAAGCGCTCTATCTCTCCAGATTTGCCACGGAGGTTTTCCTCATTCATCGAAGGGATACATTAAGAGCTGTTCCATACTTGCAAACTAAACTGACGGAGAATCCTAAGGTTACATTTCTTGGCAATACGATAGTCAAAGAGTTTAAGGGAAATCAAAAACTGGAAAAGGTTATTCTTAACAATGTAGCCGACGATTCTATTACGGAAATCAGTGCTGACGGGGCCTTTTTATATATCGGGCGGATTCCCAGCAGCGGGTTTATTGATGGTGTAGAAAAGGATAGTCAGGGATATATTATAACCAGCGAAGAAATGGAAACAACAATTCCCGGTGTTTTTGCCGCCGGCGATATACGCCGCAAATTCCTGCGTCAGGTTGTTACTGCCACAGCAGACGGAGCTATTGCAGCAACAATGGCTCTTAAGTACCTGGGTGGGTAAATTTTCCAGAGCACTTTATGGGTTTCCAATGGACTATATGTTTACATAACAATACCAAAAGGAGGTGTCTCCTGGTTGAGAAGAAACCAGGGAAACTATGGACGGAAAACCTATTGAAATCGGAGATGGACAATTTCCCGATGAGGTTTTAAATGTTGGTTCACCGGTTCTGGTAGATTTTTGGGCTTCATGGTGTGGGCCATGCCGCATGGTAGCTCCCGTCTTGGAGGAAGTTGCCAGGGACTATGAAGGGAAGTTAAAAGTTGTCAAAGTAAATGTTGATGACAATAGCGAAACAGCTTCTCGTTATGGAATTATGAGTATTCCCACGATGATGCTCTTTAAAAACGGCAAGCCGGTGGAAACTATTGTGGGTTTCCGCAAGAAAGAAGAACTTAGCGATATTATTAATAAGAACCTGTAACAATTTCGATTCGGCAAAAAACTTCAATAGTTACAATAGTTCAGGAATGAGGCGAAAAAAATCCCCGGAAAGTTTCGGGGATTTTTTAGATATATGCGCCCGGCATGGGTAGTAACTTGACGGTGATGCGGGAGCGTACAATTTTGGGAGAATAACTGAAAACAACATCATCGGCGCAGACAAGTCGAAGGAGAAACTGCTTGAGCAAATTGTTGACAGGGACAACTTGAACAGAGCGTTCAAGAAAGTCAAGTCAAACAAAGGAGCTCACGGAATCGATGGGATGAGGGTAGATCAACTTCTACAACATCTCAAAGAAAACGGAGGCCAACTTAGGCAGTCAATTCCGGATATTTGAGAAGCAGTTTTCAGACAACAGCTACGGGTTTAGGCCCGGGCAGAGTGCTCACCAGGCCATCAGGAAAAGCCAGGAAAACATAGGCCAAGGTTACAAATCAGACTGGGCGAAGAGAGCCGTATGAGTCGAGAGGCTCACGTACGGATCGACGAGGGCCCCTTCAGAAAAAAGAAAAAGAGAAAAACGCTCTTTTTTCTACCGTAATTGCCCGTACTGAAAAATTTTGGTGACTATTCCGATGAACTACGGTTAATTTTAAGTGCATGGTGAACGGCCAGGTTCTTTTCCTGGACGGTCACCATGCGCCGTGAGAGCGAAGTACTTATGACAATGGTTTTACCCTGGATTCCCGGGTTATCATAACGAGGAGCCTCTAAAGCTCTGAAAACATCGTTTCTTTCTTCGTTAGGAAACATAACGCATAATGAGGACCGGGTCGACAGGCAAATTTTGTAGCCGTTGATTCTATTGGGGTTTTTTAAAATTCTCGTTGTGTATTCTCCGGAATCCGGATTTTACGCAATAGAAAGACTTGTGAAATTGATCACTCATTCCACTAGTTTCCGATATCTAAAAATTTTTAGCTTTTTTTCTTATTCCATTATGTCATAATAGACATAATATAGTCGAAAAATATCAACTTATGTAGCAGAGTGGGCGGATTAAAATGTAAAAGAAAGTAGTTTTGTGCAGAAGAAAAGCGAAATTTGTAATTTATTGTAGGTAAAATTACCATTACTGGATAACGTTGACATATTTGATACTTGTATTATAATAAAGAAAAAAATGGAGTTTCTTGTATTCTTACATCGAAATTCCGCTAAAAAATGAAAGGAGGGTGGACTTCTTGCCGATTTTTAGTAAAAACACTATTGAAGGGGGTTTCCTTATGACGATCTTAACGGTTTTCCATTACTACGTTTTTTCTAAACTAAACTTTTTAAGAAAAGGGTGATAAAAAAAAATGATTAAATTAAAAAAACTCTTCGCAGCAATCATCGTCATATCATTTATGGTAACAAATGTACTAAGCCTTAATGGCATAGCGCCGGTAAATGCGCAGCAAAACCAAATTGAAAATGGTGCCCAAGAGCGAGAGAAAAAAGAAATTCTGGTCAAATTTAAACATGAAGAGAAAAAAACACTCGTCAAAAATAATGTAAAGGACAAGCTTCAACTAACCAGGTTAAATGTTAAGAAAGACTTAAAATTCCGCAACACAGAGCTTCTGGAAATAAGTGAAAAAGACGACATTAATCTTGTAATACAGGAGCTGCGTAACAATCCGGATGTTCTTTACGCCCAACCCAATTATCAATTGTTTACAACGGAAATAGTAGAGGACCCCTGCTTTGACCAGCAATGGGGCTTGCACAACAGCGGCCAATATTTAGGTGGACAAGCAGGGACACCAGGGATAGATATTAACGCCCTCAACGCCTGGGACATTACAAAAGGTGCAGATAACATAGTCGTCGGGGTCCTGGATACCGGAGTAGACGTCAATCATCCCGACCTTTACGAGAATATCCGGATCAACCCCGAAGAGATAGCCGGTAATGGAACTGATGACGACAACAACGGTTATGTAGATGACGTCTACGGATATGACTTCGCAAACAATAATAACAGCGTCTTCGATTCAGCTGCTTCCGATACCCACGGCACTCATGTCTCCGGGATAATAGCCGCCGGGTCAAATACTGAAGGCATCCGGGGAGTTGCTCCAAACGTAACAATACTGCCTCTAAAATTTATTAACGGTAATTACGGCTATACCTCCGACGCTATTGAAGCAATCGAATATGCGGCAGCAATGGGAGTTAAAATAATAAACTGCAGTTGGGGCGGGAGCGAATATAATCCTGCCTTAAAAGATGTTATGGAAAACAGCGGCATTCTCTTCGTCAGCGCGGCAGGCAATTTCGGCTCGACAGAACTAATCTATCCGGCGGCATTCGACCTGCCAAACGTGCTGGCAATAGCAGCCATCGATAACCAAGGTTATCTGGCATCATATTCCAACTACGGAGAAAACGTTCACCTGGCAGCCCCGGGTACAAACATAATAAGCACCATCCCAGGGAACAATTACGGCATGTTAAGCGGCACTTCCATGGCCACTCCCCATGTGAGCGGTGCAGCAGCCCTGCTGTTAAGCATTAATCCCGGTTTAAGTGCGGCTCAAATGAAAGAGCAACTGGTCGAAAGCACCACTGAAATTCCTCAATTAGCCGGCAAAGTAATGACCGCAGGTTTTCTAAATACCTTTAAAGCTCTGAACGGTGACGAGCAGCCTGATGAAAACGACCCTGAAAATGATCCGGATCAGAGTCCTGTACCGGATATTTATCCTGGAGGAGATGAAATGGGGGACAAACCTGCTCCCGAGCTTTTCCTTCCGGAAATCATCGACGAAAAACCGGCACCGGCAGAATCTTTGGCAGAAGACCTTGAAATTATCCCAATTACAGAAGAAGAGATAGCAAACATTCTCAGCAAACAAGAGGAACAATTATACATAGCTGAGCTTGAAGAAGAACTAATTGATAAAGACAAATTGGAAATTACTTATTTAACCTATCTCAAAAGCAAGTTTGAACTGGAAGTGCTTCAGTATGATAAAAAAGGAAACATCATTACAGAAGCTCCTTTTGAAAATAACTATAACCTAGGAACGGAAACGGGTAGGGAGAATCGGGGTACAGTTGTCGATGAAGTGTATACGCCTCTAGATACTGAGACAGTAGACTTTGTGGAAAAAACGATTTTTAGCAATGTTCATCGAATAAGCATTGAGCTCAATAAAAAAGCGGATACCCTTGTCTATAATCTCAAAGTTACGGATGAACAAGGAAACAGCGTCGAGACAGGGCCTAGAACAGTCGATTTAAATAATTTCTCCAAAGACAGCGATAAAACAAAAACAAAACTTAAAGAGCTTAAAGATAAAGCCCAAGTATTCCTGAATAATCAGCATAGCAGTACCCCTCCTGATTCTGCAAACGAAATAGTTGATATCCAAACAATCGATCAGTATGATAATATGGCAGAAGCAGGAGATATTACAACTAGTTATGTAATCCAAAACAGTAACAGTTTGGCTTATTATTCCCAAAGGGAAGGATATATTGAAAGTACCGACGGTGACTATCAGTCAGTAGATGATGATTGGTACAAAATATATGTGCGAAAACCCTCGAACTTGCAACTTTTACTGACTATGGCGGATTACGCCAGCCTAAATTTGTATCTGTATGACCAGGAAGGGGACTGGTTGTCATATACAACTTCAAATATACCCGGTACCCCCAAGTACATTTTTTATCAAATACCCTCGGCAGATTATTATTATGTCTAGATCAGGCCGAGAGTGTATAGCTATTATGATTATGACTTGAATGGTTACTACTACTATACCTGCGGAGGCGATTACAATCTGGCTGTTTACAATGATACGGCTTCCAGCAGTGTAAACTACGGCAGCACAACATATAATACCATCGATCATTCCCTTGATATCGACTGGTATAAAATAAACGTCAGTGAAAATTCGAAAGTTAACTGTAAACTGGGAAATATCCCTGCCGGAACTGATTACGATCTTCAGGTATATAACAGCAATGCATCTCTAATGGGAGGTTCTTACCGCGGGAGCAATTACAGCGAAAATCTTTTTTTAATCCTTGAACCCGGCGATTACTATATTAAGGTCTACTCGTGGAGCGGGTATTCAACCACGGCAAACTACAGTTTAAGGGTGAACAAATATATTCCCGACAGCTATGAACTCAATGAAAACCTGTTTTCAGGAAAAAACATCGATCCGAACCAGCCGATCTTTGCCACTATAGATAATCCGGAAGATCAGGACTGGTATAAAATAAATGTAAATCAAAATTCAAAGATAAACTTTATTTTAGAAGATATTCCGGCATACCATGATTACGATATTTCCATATACGACAGTTCGCTGCAATATATAGGCGGTTCTTATCACAACAGCGACTCTACCGAAGACTTTACGCTGCTTCTCAATCCGGGGATTTATAATATTATGGTTTACCCTTATGAGGGAGCGAATCAGTTTGAAGCGTACAGGTTAACAGCATACCAGTATTTCCCTGATGCCTATGAGTTTAACGAGACATTAACTACAGCAAAACCAATTGATTTGGGAACTCCCATCTGGGGGACTATAGACAACCAGCAGGACCAGGATTGGTATGAAGTGTACTTTAACGAACCGGGCGTCCTAGATGTCCAATTGACAAATATACCATTTTTATGCGACTATGATCTTGAGCTTTTTAATGCCGCAGGTACTGAGATAAAAAGCGGACAAAGTCCCGGAAATTTGGATGAGAAATTTATGTATGATATTACTGCACCCGGGTACTATTATCTCAAGGTCTACAGCGAACATGCATATGATTATTCCATAGACTATGAATTGCAGGTTGGCAAAAGAGATAAATTAGAACTGTTTTATCACGTAAACTATGATGACAGAATAGTATTGGGATTAAATGGTGTTAACCTCCAACATATTAAGAATGCAGCGGTGGTCCTGGAATACGACCCGGCATATTTGCAGGAACCCTGTAGCTTTGCCTCAGTTCCTCTATTAAACCCCACTCCCCTGAAAACGGTGGCAAGTAAAAGAATAACCGGAACAGATCAAAATATTGTTGTCTTTTATTACGATATGGAAGACGACATGGCCAGGGATATGGAAGATATGGAAGCAGTAATAGATTATATCGAGTTTGGAAAGAAACCCATTCCCGGCAGCACTTCATATTATGAAGGGATAACCGGTATCACAATTTTGCCGGAAACCTGTCTGGGCTTGTTTGATTCAAATAAGTATGAGCTAAATAAAGAAGTTTCCTTAATAATTGATACCGGTTCATCTCCGGGAACAGCGGCCTGTCAAAGTTTAAGTAACTCAGCTTCAACGGACGAAACATTGGACCTGTGGATTAATCAAAGCAGTGAACAACAAGGAGACGGTATCTCTGTTTTTAAAAACGATAAAAACCTGGATCTGAATTCCCTAAAAGAGAAATCCACCGAACTCCAGGAGATTAAAAGGCGATATCCCAGTATTGTTAAAGAGTATAACTCTTTCAGTCATGAGCAAGAGGATCTGTTGGTACAGTCAGAAGAGCTTGACCTTCTATTTGACCCGTACAGCGACAGTTCAATCTCCGGGCAAGTACGGATTCCCATGGGAAGCGGCCTGAAACCGGAAAAAATAAAAGTGACGATTACCGATACATCTACCATCAATTTGCCGGAGCCGGTAACCCGGTCTATGTTTCCCGACCGGGTGGGCAGGTTTAGATTCGAACATGTGCCCGCAGGGATATCCTACACTTTTAGCGTGGAAGACACCAATAACATTACCCCTTCACCGCTGGAAGAACCTATTTGGGGTTCAACGCCAAAAGATCTCGGCCAGGTAAACGGAACAAACAGTCTGTTCATTCAGGATATAGGCTATTTCTACGAATTTGATTTTAATGACAACGGCATAATGAACGAAGCCGATGAAGCCGACGGGTTTTTTAATGCAATCGCCTATGACGACGGAACCGAAGAAGTAACACCGGAAAATTACCTTTACAGTACCGGTGGTTATACTGCCCTATCGACTAACCAGGATTTAAATCTAGACAGCGATCCTGAGGTAAATGTATCTGACGCTTCCAGCTCTGTCAGCGGGGGAACCTGGTTTGATAGCAACGCCCCTGATTTAAACAAGTATGATGCGCGTTTGGAATCCTGCAGCCTCCCGGACAGCGTTAATCCCGGGGAAACAGGTACATTCTATCTTACATTTTCAGACATAACCGATCTTTCAGATATGGTTTCAGAGGATATGTGGAAATGCTTCGTAGACACTGATGAATATTATAAGATAAAGAGAAAAGACGGTAATACGGAATTCCAGACTTCATTTACATTATCAAACTATTCTTATGATGATGAGGTTTTGTGGACACTTGTATATGAAGTGTCATACAAGGTCGGCAATATACCGAATGGTCCCTTAGCCCTGCAATTCCAGCTTGCCAACACCACCACCCTCCCCGGGGGATTCGGAGAAATATTTACGGGAACGGTCATGGTTGACCAGCCTGGTACGACAGCTCCGCCGTTTAGTGGTGTAGTGCTTGGAAAAGGCCTTGATAACAATCGTAATGATGTTAAGTTAATACAAGGCAGGTTAAACGAATTAGGCTATACAAATGAAAGTGGTTTTCTACTGGATGTTGATAGTGATTTCGGGGATAATACGGAATTTGTAGTAAAAAACTTCAAACATAAAAATGGATTGCAAACTTCCAGTAACTACTTTGGCCAGGTTGAGGAACAGACATGGACTGTTCTTTTCTCTGACAACGCTATAAGAAATGACCAGGGATTTGGAACGGCAGAAGCAGCACCGTATGGAAACCTGGGATGGGTATGGCCAACAACTGGCGATGGCAGTTACCGCGTTACCTCATATCATGGTTGGCGAGATGTTGTCCAAGGTTCAAATCCACATATTGGCCTAGATATAGGAGTCAAAAAAAAGCAGGTTTTCAGTGTTACCGATGGGAACATAATATTTAAAGGCACTGTTGGTAATTTGGGTGGAATAGCACTTTTCATTGAAACAAACAGTTCAGATCCTGAAACAGGGGAAAAACTTATTGTCCGGTACTTTCATTTAAACAGCTATTCTGAAGAGATTGAAAATGCCACAATACCATTTTCTGTTAGTAAAGGGCAAGAAATAGCCATTTCAGGCAATAGTGGAGGAGTTGGTTATCACCTTCACTTTGATATCAATAAAGAAGGCAAGACTAGTATTATATTTGACGATACAGTAAACCCCCATTATTTTTATCCCAATTTACCTATTTACGGAAAATTACATCCGCAGCCGGCGCCTGAAACAGCAAGTCTTGCAATCGAAGCGTTTTATAATAATTCCGAGTATTTCTTTGACTATAGAATTGTCAAGCATGTTGGTAAAGAAAACTTCTATAATTGGTTAAATCAGATGCCTCTAGAAGAGCAAACAGTTACTAATTTTAAAAGACATTTTAAAATTACAGATGAGGTTTATAATCATATATTAGGCAACTAAGCATGGTGATTGCTGGTGTTGGTATCTTTTATGCCACACCAGCAATCCAATCTTATAGCAAAGTTAGGGTGAAGTATTATATGGATAAAAAGAAGTTTTTTTTAATAATCACATTTATTTTTATACTTTTTTCCTTGGGCAGCTGTGGATCAAATAATTTTTCAAGTCTACCAGACCAAAGGATAATTACAAATGAGTTAGAGGAAAACCAGGCTGAAAATGCAGAAATGCAAAGTGAAGAAAATATTTTAGATGCGTTAGATGAACAAACAGAAACTGATGTAAGCAAAGAAGATTATCTGCCTGATCCAAATTTACAAGATAATGATTTTGCGCAGGCCGCTTCTCCTTCAGATTACATAATAAAGGAGAAAAACGGCATTTTCACTATTAAGGTTCCGGGAAAATATCCTGACTGGGGTTGGTTTGACCCAAATAATTTTTGGGTTAGCTATTCGGAAGAAGATGATAATGATGTTATACTACACGGTACAATAGTAGATGGAACTGAATTGTACATAAGACCATTGGATAAGCTTAATAAGCTTAATTATACGCATATGTTTGATATAAGATATCCAGATAAACATGGTTATATTGACAATGGCATTTTATTGCGATTTCAAAAAGGCGAATGGAAAGAATATCAAGGTTTTTATTATTATTTTTCACCACTCCAAAAACATATATTAATTTTTCCCTTTGATTATAATGCTCCTTATCAAGTGATTGATTTAATTACAGATGAAGAATATGTTTTACCCCCAGAGGCAAACCATGGTTCGCCTATATACAATCTTGGTACAACTTTTTCCTCTTCTGAGGAGTATCTTCTTTATGAAAATTGGCAAGATTATTCTCTCCATATTTACGATTTTCAAGAAAATGTCGAGACAGCTCAAATTTCGGAAAAAGAATTTTATCTTCTAGAAGCATCATGGTCTCCTGACGAAAAAATTATAGCGTACTTAAAATGGGATAAAGATGAACCGTTTATTTATACTGAAGGAGACGGGAGACCTCCCGTTGGACATATCGCGAGTATTTATGACCTAAATGAAAAAAAGGTCATTTTAGAAATAACAGGTAAACCTTACATCTATGGTCCCCCGATTTGGTCACCGGATGGAAAACAACTAATTTTAAACATGGCTGAACATGCTCCAAACAATATAGACCTAATCGGAAATCCACACAGATATGATTTGGAAACCGGAGAGTTAGTAGAACTGATTACACCAGTTAGTGGAATGGTCGAGACCGTTGCCACAGCTTGGTCTGCTGAAGGTGACAAGATATTAATCAAATCTATAGATCAAACAACAGTGAAATGGTCATACTGGGAAGTTGATATTCATACAGGGGTGGCAACCGAAATCGACAAAGGAAAGCAGTATGTTTCAATAAGTAATCAGATGGGTACTAGCATCTATGAACTTATTGCCATAACTAACCCTATTTTTGAAGAGACTTTTGGCGATAGAATTGATGAAAACCGCGTAGAAGTTTTCCCGGGAGGAAGATACGCCTTATTTAGGGCAAATGATGACCAGTTAATAGTCGCTCCCCTGAACTGAGCTTGAGTGTGTAAAATAATATGCACTATTGCATTGATACTAACTTATTACCCCTTCAGCGCTGGAAAAACCTATATGGGGTTCGACACCGAAAGATCTCGGCCAGGTAAACGGAACAAACAGTCTGTTCATTCAGGATATAGGCTATTTCTACGAATTTGATTTTAATGACAACGGCATAACGAACGAAGCGGACGGGTTTTTTGATGCAATCGTCTATGACGGCGGAACTGAAGAAGTAATACCGAAAATTACCTTTACAGCACCGGTGGTTATACCGCCCTATCGCTAACCAGGATTTAAATCTGGACAGCGATCCTGAGGTAAATGTATCTGACGCTTCCAGCTCTGTCAGCGGGGGAACCTGGTTTGATAGCAACGCCCCTGATTTAAACAAGTATGATGCGCGTTTGGAATCCTGCAGCCTCCCGGACAGCGTTAATCCCGGGGAAACAGGTACATTCTATCTTACATTTTCAGACATAACCGATCTTTCAGATATGGTTTCAGAGGATATGTGGAAATGCTTCGTAGACACTGATGAATATTATAAGATAAAGAGAAAAGACGGTAATACGGAATTCCAGACTTCATTTACATTATCAAACTATTCTTATGATGATGAGGTTTTGTGGACACTTGTATATGAAGTGTCATACAAGGTCGGCAATATACCGAATGGTCCCTTAGCCCTGCAATTCCAGCTTGCCAACACCACCACCCTCCCCGGGGGATTCGGAGAAATATTTACGGGAACGGTCATGGTTGACCAGCCTGGTACGACAGCTCCGCCGTTTAGTGGTGTAGTGCTTGGAAAAGGCCTTGATAACAATCGTAATGATGTTAAGTTAATACAAGGCAGGTTAAACGAATTAGGCTATACAAATGAAAGTGGTTTTCTACTGGATGTTGATAGTGATTTCGGGGATAATACGGAATTTGTAGTAAAAAACTTCAAACATAAAAATGGATTGCAAACTTCCAGTAACTACTTTGGCCAGGAGGTAAGGTGGATAAGGTTGTCAAGACAATTTTTTGGCCTTGTATAAGGTGGATCCACCTCCTGTTTAACTTAGATTTTGGTCTTTTAGTTCTTTGAAAATATAAAAATACTTTGCAGCAGCGGAGGCTGTGGGTATGTGGGCAACGCCGTTTTTGCGTTGTCCAAGTGAGTGTGGAGCTTGTGGGTAACCCTGCCCCTGGAGGTTTATCCATAAATCCACGCTCACGGCATATCCACGGCCACCAAGGCCTAAGGGGGCAAGACATCAAAAATCATTCAGTGTGTAGTTGCCATAATATACTTCAGCCGGTGTTAAATTACGTAATGCTTGATGTGGCCTGTAATTGTTGTACTTGTCAAGAAATCTGGTTAATCCAGACCGGGCAGCCCTAGGGCTTTCATAGTCATGAAGATAGACCTCCTGGTACTTGACTGTACGCCATAGCCGCTCTGTAAAAATATTGTCCATATACCGCCCCCGTCCATCCATGCTTATTTTGCTCTGGCTGGCCAGCACCTGCTCTACATAGCGGTCGCTGGTATACTGGCTTCCTTGGTCCGAATTTATAATATCGGGCTGGGCTATTTTAAGGGCATTACCTAAGGCCTCAAGAACAAAGTCTACCTCAAGGGTAAAGTCCAGTTCCCAGGCCAACACATATCTGGAAAACCAGTCCATGAAAGCCACCAGGTAAAGCCAACCTTTTTTCATGCGAATATATGTAATATCGGTGCCCCAGACATGGTTAGGTGAGCTGGCTTTTATCCCACGCAGGAGATAGGGAAATATCTTGTGTTCGTGGTTTTTCTTGCTTAAATTGGGCTTTGGATAAATGGCTGCTATCCCCATTTGACGCATGTATTTCTGAACTGTCGGCCTACTTATGGAAAAACCTAAACGGTTTAAAATAGTTGTTATGGGACGGGAGCCCATGTAAGGGTCCTCTGTATAGATACGGTCTATCTCATGCTTAATTGCGATTTCTTGTGGTGATGGCGGCACTGGCCGATAATAAAGGCTTGTCCGATTAAGAGACAGCAGTTCGGTTTGAGTTGTAACAGGTAGTTTTCGATTTTTAAAATCTATTAGGATCATGCGTTCATTCCTGCTCCAGTTTAATTCCAGATTTTTTTTTGAGCCAGTTGAGCTGAGTCGTCAACTTGCCGATTTCTGCATAAAGTTCCTGGTTTTTCTTTTCAAGAGCTTCCTTCTCCTTGTCACTTTTTCTCCGGCCATCTTCAAGTACGTTAGCAAGGCCATTAATGGCTTCTTTTCGCCATTTCGTTAGCTGATTGGGGTGAACCTCATACTGAGAGGCTATCTCGGATATGGTTTTCTCCTCTTTTAAAATTTCTAGCACTACGGCAGCTTTGAATTTACCTGTATATGTTTTTCTCATGTGACAATTATACACCTTAAAGAAAGCCGTTTTTTTGTCTGAAATTCTTTATCCATTATAGTAGATGCCAAGAAAAAAGAATTGGTCGGTGATTTTAAGAATAACGGCAAAGAGTATCGCCCCCAAGGTGATCCTGAGAAAGTAAGAGTGCATGATTTTATAATCAAGGACGAAGACCACGGCAGAGTAACGCCTTACGGTGTTTATGCCTTAAACAATAACACCGGTTAGGTAAATCTAGGCACAGACAGCGATACCTCGGCCTTTGCCGTAGAAAGCATCAGACGCTGGTATTTTACCATGGTAGAGCAGTTTTACCCTGGGGCCAAAGAATTACTCATTACGGCTGATGGTGGCGGCAGCAACGGTTCTAGAGTAAAGCTATGGAAAGTTGAGTTACAAAAGCTTGCCAATGAAACAGGATTAAGTATTACTGTATGCCATTTTCCGCCTGGAACTTCCAAATGGAACAAGATCGAACGTCGGCTTTTCTCCTATATCAACTTAAATTGTAGAGGCAGACCGCTTATCAGCCATGAGATAATTGTAAACTTGATCGCCTCCACAACAACTGCAAAGGGTTTGAAAGTAAACTGTGAACTGGATAGAAATAAATATCCAAAGGGTATCAAAGTGACGGACGATGAGATGAATAGTATTAATATTGTAAGGAATAATTTCCACGGGGAATGGAATTACACCATCATGCCCCAAAAATAATTTCGCTTATATTTATATTATTGTTGTGTGCGTCCTAAGGGTTTGGGTTTCTATTAAAATTTTATTGGATTTTCTTTTTTTCTATTTATATGAAAGCCAAGGGAAAATTAGCGGTTTAGTAAAACAAGCAAATCTTCGCTGTAGTATTAAGCCTTGGTATCATTAAACATTGCTCCGGTTACAGCCGAAAAGTTGCATACCAGTCCTCTTTTACCGGGATAATAGGGAAAAGGGGGGTTTTATTTTGCGAGCGATGTGGAAGGGTTCCCTGAGTTTTGGTTTGGTTAACATTCCTGTCCGTCTATTTGCGGCTACTGAGAGTAAAGGTCTGAAATTTCGCTATCTGCATCTTCCCTGTCATGCCCCGGTAGAATACCGTAAAACCTGTCCTGTCTGCGGGAAAGAGGCGCCCTGGGAGGAACTTGCCCGCGGCTTTGAGTATCAAAAAGGATCTTTTGTTATTCTTGATGAAGAAGAATTTAAAAGCGCAGCCGGTGAAAGCGAGCACCTCATAGAGATACAGGATTTTGTTCGCATCGAAGAGATCGATCCTGTTTATTTCCAAAACAGCTATTACCTTTCCCCTGACGGAGCAGGCGGTAAGCCTTACGCTCTTTTACGAAAGGCAATGTCTGAGGCGGGTAAGGTTGCAGTAGCCAATATTACGATCCGGACAAAGGAAACACCCGCAGTCGTGCGGGTTTATCAGGATATTCTTGCCCTGTCGACCATGTATTTTCCCGATGAAGTAAGGAATACCCGGGAACTCCCTGATATTCCGGGAGAGGAAAAAATTCGTGAACGAGAGCTGGAAATGGCCAGGGATCTGATCGAAAATCTGGCAGTTCCTTTTGATCTGGAAAAATATCATGACACTTACCGGGAAAAACTCCTGGAGATAATTGACGCCAAGATCAAAGGTAAAAAAGTTGCTGTGGCGCCCTCGCCTGAAAGAGAAAAAGTTGTTGACTTGCTGGAAGCCCTTCAGGCCAGTGTGGAAAAAGTGCGGGAGAAAAAGGGGAAAGGGAAGGCAAGTCAGGCGAAAAAAAGCCCGAAGGAAAAACTGACAACCTCCGGGCGTTGATCGATTCACCCTGACCTCTGTATTTTCGCGCTGAGGATGGCGGTGGTAATTATTAGGCTGTAAGCAGTTGAGGCATTTCATAGTTTTCTTTTCATAAAGGTTCTAATTTTTTGGGCGGCACGCATCATTGCTGTTATCGAGCGGGCTAATTTATCGCCGTTAAAAACGTTGGCAAAGCCAACCATCTAAACGGCTCCGAATCCATCCAAACATATCGGTAATAGAAATAGTGCTAGGCTTTCTTGATCTGGCACAAAAGCGCCTTAAATACGGGAAATCCTGAAATCGGATCCCTGTTACTGAAGTCCGTCAAATAGTTTACGTTGGATTGGCGCCAGGCCTCAACCTGGGTCGGATTTCCTCCGCCCATATTAACCTCAACCTGGCCAGGCAAAACGTTTTCCGTCACATCCGCATAAAAGAAAACCTCTCCTCTCCTGGTGCTTACCGCGACCTTGTCCCCTGGACTGATACCACGTTCTGCCGCGTCAACGGGGTTGATCAGGGCCAGCGGTTTTTCATGCAATTCCACCAATCCCGGTACATTCAGGTGCTGTGAGCGGAAGGTTGACTGGATTCTCGCTCCCGTATTCAGCACCAGGGGAAACTCTCTATAGAGCTCAGGATCTTGCAAGGGACCTTCCACAGGTTCAACGTAGAGAGGCAGGGCATCGTAGCCGTATTTGGCCGTCAAGCTGGAAGTGATCTCCATAAGCCCTGAAGGAGTTGGGAAACCGGGCTTTTTGTCGCTCCTCAGTAACCCCAGCTCGTATTTTTTGTAGCGACGTTTTGGAACGGGGAACTCAACTCCGTCTGTACTGTTGCGCATATCTTCAAGGAGGGCAGGGTGTCCGGCAAAAGCTTTTTCCACAAGCTCTTCTTCGCTTTGCGGAAAAAGGTGGCCGTAACCAAGCCTTTTGGCCAGTTCAGCCATAATCATGACGCCGTTTTTTGACTGCCCCACGGGTTCTATGACGCGCCTTCTGAGGCGCACGTAACCCGGGTAGCGCTGATAAGAGTTTGTTTCATAGTAAGTGGCTGAAGGGAGGACAACATCGGCAAAAAGAGCGTCCCGCGTCATCACAAGGTCAACCACCGTCATAAAGTCCAGCTTGCGGAAGGCGTCTTCAAAGATCTTGGGTTGCGGGTAGGAAGTCAAAATGGATGATCCGATAACCAGCAAACCTTTCACAGGATAAGGCTTTTCCTCCAGGACAGCCTTGGGAAATTCCATGAACTGGGCGCTTCCGGTTAATTCACAAAACAGCGGATATTTGTCCGCGCCTACCGGCAGCACCCCGGCAGGTTTGGAAAAGTTGTCTTGTGGGCTCCGAGACGGGGTTAAATATACACCGCCCGGCACGTCGAGATTTCCTGTTATCGCCCAGAGAATATAAAGTGCCCTTATACTTTGCATTCCGCAGTTCGAGTACTCCAGGCCGGTATAGGTGTGCAGGCTTACTCCCTCTGTCTTTGCTATTTCTCCGGCAAGTGCTATAATGGTTTCCGCCGGCACACGGGTGATGCTCTCCACCTTTTGCGGGGTGAACTCCTGCACGTAATCACGAAGCTCTGCAAAGCCGAGCGTCCATTTTTCCACAAATTCCCGGTTGTACAGCTTCTCATTAATGACAACATTAAGCAAACCCAGAATTAACGCTCCGTCTGTTCCCGGACGTACTCCTACCCACTGGTCGGCCCGTGCTGCTATATCACTGCGCATCTGGTCCACAGCAATAAGTTTAGTTTTTTTTCGCTGCGCTTCAATAACCCTTTTAAAGATGAATGGTGGTGAATCGGTAATTGGATTTGTGCCCCAAACAACAATAAGATTGCTGTTTTCCAGGTCAGGGGACAGGTTGGTCGCGAACAGGCCGAAGTTGGCCATGGGAGCAAAGATGCCGTATGTTACATAGCATAAAGAATCGACACCAGCGATATTAGGCGAACCGAACGGTAGAAGCAGTTTATTTGTCATTGTATTAGGCATGTTGCAAAATCTTGCCATCGACTGTTCAAAATTGCCTCGACCGGAGTGGCTAAACATGGCCTGGGGGCCGTATTTAGCTTTAATCTCATTCATCTTTTCTACTGTCAGATCCAGCGCTTCATCCCAGGAAGCTGCGCGAAATTTTCCTTCACCGCGCTTTCCCGTGCGAATAAGGGGTGTTTTCAGGCGGTGTGGCGAGTACACTATTTCAGGCGCGTGTTTCCCCCTGACACACAAATTCGCGTAAGGAGCTCCCTTGAGCGGTTCTACCTGTACCAACCTGCCGTCTTCCAGCGTCACTTCCACTCCACAACCTCCGATGCACACACCACAGATAGAAGGCTTTTTTTCAATAGTCATTCCCATACCTCCTCAAATATTTAATATTTTAACAAAATAACAAATTATATGATAAGATGTTCGGGCCAGTTGGCTATAATTTGCTTTTCCGGAGCAATTATAGCAATTTTCAGTTATGAAGGTCAACTTCATTAGTCGGGTAGGTCATCTTTCTAAAAGAATAATATTGCTTACTTTTCCGCATACCGCTCCCTCTTTACCGGGATAATAGAGTAAAAGGGATTTTTTACGAAAAGGGAAGGAAAGTTCGAGTAAAAAAGCCTGAGGAAAAACTAACAAATCCCGGCGGTGAGCACTATTTTTGATAAATTTCTTATCCCAATGGAACCGCTTGCCGGTAAAGCTTTGGTGGAAGAACCATCTTATGTTTATCAGGTTAAGTGGGACGGGATACGGCTCCTTGCTTCCTGGGACGAGGACCGACTCCTGCTGCAAGGGAGAAGACTGACAAATAAAACGGTATCCTATCCGGAACTGGCAGTACTTTCTGAACTGGTAAAAGGCCGAAGTTTTCTTCTCGATGGAGAGCTGATCTCTTTAAAAGGAGGGAAACCCTGCTTTTTTACCCTTATGCAGAGGGAAAACAGGATTTCTCAGCAAAGGGAAGGATTATCTTTGCAAATTCCTGTTTATTACATGGTCTTTGACCTTTTATTGTTAAACGGAAAGTGGTTGCTGGAAAAGCCCTGGGAGACCCGTCAGGAGCTGTTGCAAGGTTCACTGGAAAAGCATGATCTCATTCATGTGACGGAAAATTATTCGGAAGGGAAAAATTTATTGGAAGCAGTTGCCGAGCAAGGGCTGGAGGGAATAGTTGCCAAAAAAAGGGAGAGCCCTTACGTTCCGGGTCCTCGCAAATCAAATTACTGGATTAAACACAAACTGCAACAAACTTTGGAAGCCTGTGTGGGGGGAATATACCTGAAAGGGAAAAAACCTATTTCGTTGCTTCTGGGTATGGAAGACGAAAACGACTTTACAGGTAATGGACCCCAAAAAATCCGCTTAATAGGCAGCGTCAGCAGCGGCCTGACAGAGGCGGAACTCCATTTATGGGTCCAGTGGGGAAGAGAAAATTCTTTACCTTTCTCTCCTTTTTTTAATCCTCCTCCTCTTTCCCGGGGGAGGACTATTTTATGGGTTGAACCTATCCGGCGAGTGCAGGTGCTTTTCAGCGAGTGGACCCCTGATTTGAAGCTGCGCTCCCCCCGGATAAATCCTCATAAGCGTCAAAATGAATTTAAAAATCAGAGAAATGAGCTTCAAAAGAGACAGTAAAGCTTTACGATTTCAGAAAAAATCATTAATGTCTGGGGTGTCTTAAGTGGATATAATCTATGATCAGGGACAACAAAATATCGCCGAAAAGATTAGCCCAACAGCTAAGATATCCAACTGGAGAGATTGGAAGTGGCAGCTAAAACATTCAATCCGGGATATTGGGATGTTTGAAAAACTCCTCGGGATTCAATTTAATGCTTCTCAAAAACAACAGCTTCAGGAAACTATCGCCAAGTTCCCACTGTCCATAACACCGTACTATCTCTCTTTAATAGATACGGAGAACTATGAAAACGATCCGATCTATAAGCAGGCGTTTCCTTCCATCTCCGAATTACAAGTCGGAGATTTTGAAATGAGAGATCCTCTTGATGAAGATAAAGACAGCCCTGTTCCGGGGATTACCCATCGTTATCCGGACCGGGTATTATTTCAGGTTTCTCCTATTTGTTCAATGTATTGCCGACACTGCACCAGGAAAAGAAAAGTTGGGGATGAAAGCCTTCTGCCTAACCGGGAGCAATTATCCCGAGGTATCCGGTATATCCGAAATACTACTGCCGTCAGGGATGTCTTATTATCCGGAGGAGACCCTTTACTGCAGTCCGATGAGAGTCTTGACTGGATTCTAACAGAATTACGCAACATCCCTCATGTGGAAGTGATCAGGATAGGCACCCGCATACCTGTTGTCCTTCCCTATCGAGTAACCGAGGGATTAGTGGCGATATTAAAGAAGCATCATCCCCTCTGGGTTAATACTCACTTTAATCATCCCAGAGAAATAACGGAGTCTTCCAAGGAGGCATTAAGCAAGTTGTCAGATGCGGGGATTCCATTGGGAAATCAGACTGTCCTGCTTGCCGGTATCAACGATAGCCCGGTTATTATTAAAAAATTGGTTCATAAGCTTGTGCAAAATCGTGTAAGACCCTATTACCTTTATCAATGTGACTTGTCGGAAGGATTAAACCATTTCCGTACCCCGGTAGGTAAAGGGGTGGAAATAATGGAAAGCCTGATTGGTCATACAAGCGGATTTGCTGTTCCTTCATACGTAATTGATGCGCCGGGGGGAGGGGGCAAGATACGTATCGCTCCAAATTATCTGGTTTCATGGTCCCACGATAAAGTTGTATTGCGAAACTTCGAGGGGGTCATCACCACTTATGAAGAACCGAAGGGGTATGAAGACAGCTTTCGGAATCTCCTTTCTGATGAGTTACAGGCATCTCGTATACTTGAAGGAGCTTCGGAATATAAAGCGATTGGGATTGAGAAGCTTCTGTCGGATACCGATGACACCGTTTCCCTCATACCGGAGAATACTGAGCGAATAGAGAGAAGAGAGCATGTATGATACCATAGGTACCCTGGGTAACTCGCTGATTCAACATGGCCCTTTAAGTGATCGGATATATCTAATGAAGCTCTCTCCGGAAGACTTTCCGGATATAATAACCCGGTTAGACGAGCTGGCCATTCAAAACAAGTATACAAAAATATTTGCCAAGATACCGGTCTTTGCCAGAGAAAGTTTCTTATCCGGGGGCTATATAGTAGAAGCCTCTATCCCTAAATTCTATAACGGAATTCATCCTGCTTATTTTCTTGGAAAATATTTTTCCCAAGCACGGAGGCAGGCTAGGAATATAGAGAGAAATAACCATGTCCTGGATATTGCGCAATCTAAATCTGTAAAAAAAGACCGGATCAGTCTGCCCGACAAGCACTACAAATGCCGTAAGTGTCAGGCAAGCGATATCCCCGTTATGACCGAATTATATAAAAAGGTCTTTAAAACCTATCCTTTTCCAGTATTTGATCCTGATTATGTCTTCGAGACAATGCACCATAATGTTACTTATTTCGGAGTATGGAATAACCGGCAACTCGTTGCACTCTCTTCTGCTGAAACGGATCGGCAAGCGGATAATGTCGAAATGACCGACTTTGCAACCTTACCTGACCATCGGAAGAAAGGTTTATCTTCTTTCCTTTTACAAACCATGGAAAACTATCTGGAGAATTTAGGGATTAAAACAGCTTACACGATCGCCAGATCGCTCTCTTACGGCATGAATATTACTTTTGCCGGGCTGGGTTATACCTACAGCGGCACATTAATTAACAATACCAATATTGCAGGTAATTTGGAAGATATGAATATCTGGTATAAATATTTAGGAGAGCTTGATACTACTTACGTTTAATGCTGAAGTTTTTGCAGGCTTGCTTTGGATGATAAAAAACTAGTCTTTTATTATTTTAATATAATAGGTCCGCTTTCGTGGCCCGTCAAACTCACAAAAATAAATACCCTGCCATACTCCCAGAATAAGCTCACCGTCTGCTACAGGGACGGCTTGGGATACGCCTATGGTGGCGGCTTTTAAATGAGCGGCCGAGTTTCCTTCGCCATGAAGATAGCGCGGATGCTTCCAGGGGTAGACCTCTTCCAGGCGCATGAAAAGGTCACGACCCACATTGGGATCTGCATTTTCATTAATAGTAATACCGGCAGTAGTATGGGGGCAGTAAATAACAACTGCGCCGTTTTTTACCTGTGCTTGTTGGAGTGCCTTTCTTACCTGACCGGTAATTTCCAGTAACTGATCACGATTACCGGTCTGCAGAGTATATTTATACAGCATGCGGGAATCCTCCTTTCAATGCTTAAGAATTAGAAGCTATCTATACAAATAGTGTATATCCTTTTCAGCGTCTTGCCAAGTCAATTCGGACCGATTAAAAACCACCCTACATTGTTTTTTTTACAGTTATAACTTTCCTTGAAGTTAAGATAATTTTTATTGTGTCCCGAAATTTTGGAGGAAACTGTTTATGACTATTTTGCTGGAAAGCGGCGGGAAAAAAATTTCCCTCACCAATTTACAAAAAGAACTCTGGCCCGAGGAAGGAATTACTAAATACCATCTGATCAAGTATTACCTCGAAATTTCTTCCTATATTCTTCCGCATTTAGAAAATCGTTTTCTGGTTTTTCAGCGTTTCCCGGGAGGAATTAACGAGCCGGGTTTTTTCCAGAAAAACATCCCTGCCGGAGCGCCTTCCTGGTTAAAGACGGCCGACTTTCAGGGAAGTGAAAAAGAAACCCGTTATATTCTTTGCAGTGAACCGGAAACCCTCGCCTGGCTGGGAAATCAGGCCTGTTTGGAGATTCATCCCTGGCTTTCATCCATAAATTTTCCGGAAAAACCCGACTTTGCTGTTTTTGACCTGGATCCCCCGCAGGAAGTCCCCTTTAAAAAAGTCTGCCTGGTTGCTTTATGTTTACACAAAATTTTAAGAGAAAAAGGTTTTTATGCTTACCCCAAAACTTCCGGTTCACTGGGTATCCAGGTATACATCCCTCTGAAACCTTTCTACTCTTATGAGCAGGTTAGGGATTTTACGGCCGGTATTTTTAAGATTCTGGAGAATGAGCTTCCGGAGATAACGACAACAGAAAGACGTATTTCCATGCGTGGAGATAAAATCTATCTTGATCATTTGCAAAATGCCCGGGGGAAAACCCTTGTTGCTCCTTATTCGCCCCGCCCTTTACAAGGGGCTCCGGTTTCGGCCCCCCTGTTATGGGAGGAGCTTGCCGAACCGACCCTGCTCCCTTCTTCCTTTACTATTCGTACTATTCTTCCCCGTCTTCGTTCCAAAGGCGAATTATTTAATCCGGTCCTCCACCATCGTCAGGAAATACATCTTGACTAAATTTACAAGATTTGATGTTGTTAAGACATTTTTTCAAGATTATTTGTTGTTAGCATATATTTTTATACAATATATTTCCACAATGTATTGATGTAATTGCAAACCAGGAGTATAATATAATACATTGGCAAAAATTAGACAATTTGACTAACCGGAAACATTTCTTCGGTTCAAGGGTAGCTTACTTTATTAAGCTTAAAAAACTTTAAAATAATAAGTAAAATATGCTAAAAATGGGGGTATGGGGACTTGCTTTTTACACCGGCGGAAGAACTTTCGGGACGTTTAAACAGGCTTCAGGAAAGGATCAGGCATGATTTTCTGGATGGTGTCCTTTTGACGGAGAATATGGATCTTTTTTATTTTGCCGGTTCAATGCAGCAGGGATTTTTATTTGTTCCGGATGACGGAGAACCTCTTTATATGGTTAAGAGAAATTTTTACAGGGCTCAGGAAGAATCCCGACTGGAAAATATCCTGCCCCTAGGTAAAATGAAACAACTTCCGGCATATATAAAAGATTACCGGGGTAAAAAAATTCTAAGAAAAATAGGTCTTGAACTGGATGTCCTACCTGTAAATTTATTTAAAAGTTTGCAGGAATTGTTTACAGGAGTGGAGTTTGTCGATATTTCCGGTATCATCAAGGAAATACGCATGATCAAGTCCGAGTATGAAGTTAATTTTTTCCGGCGTGCGGGAGAGATCGCTCTGAGTATTTATGAACAAATCCCCGCGCTTTTACAGGTGGGGAAGCCGGAGATAGTCCTGGCGACGGAGCTGGAAACCCTTTACCGCAGAGCGGGACACCAGGGAATTTTACGTATGCGCGCTTTTAATTCGGAGATGTTTTTCGGTCATGTGTATAGCGGTGAAAACGGTGCGATAAGCACCTTTCTGGACAGCTGTACCGGTGGAAAGGGTATGACGGCGGCCTGCCCGCAGGGAGCGGGGTGGAAAACGTTATCTCCCCATGAACCTATCGGCTTCGATTATGCCAGTATCTATGAAGGATATGTCCTGGACCATACCCGGGTCTTTTCTATCGGTGCGCTTTCTCCTGAGCTGGAGAGGGTATACAGGCTTGCTGTGTCAATTCAGGATGAGGTGATTTCCAGGGTCCACCCGGGGGTGTCCTGCAAGGAACTGTACCGGCTTGCTGTGGAGATGGCTGCCGATGAGGGCCTGGGAGACTACTTTATGGGTTATGGAGAGGGGAAGGTCAAATTTATTGCTCACGGTACCGGTCTCGCCCTTGACGAATTTCCCATTCTCTCCCAGGGTTCGAGGCACCTTCTCCAGCCCGGAATGGTTTTTTCTCTAGAACCCAAGTTCGTCTTTCCGGATAAAGGAATGGTGGGGCTGGAGAATGCCTGGCTTGTGACGGATTCCGGTCTGGAAAAGCTCAGCCCTCTTCCTGATGAGCTGGTGACTGTTGAACCGGGGAAATAGAAACGGAGTTTGCGTATGGAACTTATCAGCTATTCTGAGATCGCCTTCCGTCTCTTTCTGGCCCTGGTATTGGGCGGAATTGTCGGCTTTGAGCGAGAGACCCACAATCGTCCGGCCGGTTTTAGAACCCATATCCTGGTATCTGTGGGTTCAGCTCTGGTTATGCTGGTATCTGCATATGGTTTTTCCGGGGAAATGTCTTACTTTGGAGAAGGAGTGGATCCTTCCCGGATAGCCGCGCAGGTAGTCACCGGGGTGGGCTTTTTAGGTGCCGGGACGATTCTTCGTCATGGGAACACCGTTACCGGCCTTACTACTGCCGCAACTCTCTGGATCGTTTCGGGGATTGGCCTGGCTGTGGGAATCGGTTTTTATCCGGGTGCAGCTTTTGCCACACTTATGGTCCTCGTCAGTTTGATTTTGTTGCGCAGCCTGGAAAGCTATTTTGCCAGGAAGAAGTCCCTGCGCCGGCTTTGGGTCAGAGGTTTTTACCAGCCCGGTCTTCTGGGCCGGGTCGGCGGTGTCCTGGGAGAGCTGGGGATTTATATCGTTAAAGTCGACCTGGGAGATGCCCAGTACCAGGAAACTTTTAAAAGAGATGTTATTACGATAGAATTTTTACTGAGATTGCCTGCCAGGATTGATACCTCCGACCTTTTGCGCCGAGTGGCCACTTTAGCAGGGATACTTGAAGTTGGCTGGGATGGAGGAGAAATGGAAAGTATGGCAGAGAGCAGCTAGGCTTCCTTTGGGCTGATGAGAAAAATGAATGAATCCGGCAAAACTGGGCTATTATATATAAAGGTGCCGGGCAGGGATCAGCCCGAGCTTATCTGCTCTGGGGAAGTGATATTATGAAAGTCGTCAGTTTTGTGGAGAAAAAGAAAAAAAAGATAGAAGATAATCTTGCTGTTTTCCAAGAACACTTCTGGGAATGGGTTTTTGCCTATCGTTGGAAGCCTTGCTCTGCTTGTACGCGTGTGCTTCTCTCCATGTTGGGACAGGAACATCTCTGGTCAAATCTATGCACCAGTTGCTGTTCCTATTTTTATTTTTACCAGGTGCTGTATGTCAGAGCGATTAAGACGGTTTGCCAAAAGGGAGAAAAAATTCCTACTTTCCGGGAGCTGGAAGATTGGTACTATCAGCAGGAACCCTTTAAGGAGCAAGAATAAATTAAACCACCTTTCAGACCGGAAGGTGGTTTTTTTACGTACAGTAGATTTTTGCATATATTCCTCCGCTTCATCAAATATTATTAAAAGAGAAAACAAAGTATAAGAAAGAATTATTTACTCCGGATGAGAATAAAAAGGGAAATGCCTATATAATGCCATGATATGATTATATTCAGTCGTGAATAATATTTGCATTTTCCCAGAGGTAATAGGGTATAATATTAGCAAAGGTCAGAGATAGTCAAAGTCAAGGTTTTGTTTTCAGCTAAGGAGATCTAAGAAGAGAAATGGAGCCGCACAATGAGTAATTTAGCTAATAATATGGAGGATTATCTGAAGAAGTTGCTTACTTTGAGCGCCTCCGGGTATATTGAAATTAAGAGAAAAGAACTGGCTGCAAAGTTTAGGTGTGTTCCTTCTCAGGTAAATTATGTTTTGGAGACGCGTTTTACCCTGGAAAGAGGTTTTCTTGTCGAGAGCAGAAGGGGTGGCAAAGGTTTTGTCAGTATAAAAAAGTTTAATTTCCCGGCACAGCAATTGCTTTCCATCCTGATGCCGGATATTGCAGCAGGTCGGATTGAAGACGAAAAAGCAAAAATGCTTCTTCATAAAATTTATGAGGAAAAATATATTTCTTTTCGGGAGCTGAGGCTTATGGAAACTGTTCTCGATACCCTTTCTTTTCTTGAGGAAGAATCGCAACAGGTCAAGTTAAGAAGTATGTTATTAAAAAATATGCTAATTGCCTTAACCGGTCAATTTCCTTTCGATTGAAACAGCGAAGCTGTGGGGACGGTTCGAGCGGCTCCGGAGCAAAACGAAGGACTAAAGGGAAGCCGATGGAACTGTCCCCCTGCTTCGTGGAAAACCGGCAAAAATTTCTAGTAAAAGGAGGGTTAAACCGGCGGCAAGATGTGTTGCGGATCAAACCGCAAAAGCACAACTTTTTGTCCGGTGAAAATTATGCTTTGTCAGGCTTGTGGTAAAAATAGTGCTTCTGTACATGTTACACAGATTGTCAATGGGAAGAAGACAGAGGTTTACCTTTGTGAATCTTGTGCCCGGGAGAAGGGTGAAATCGATTTTCCTTTTGAAGGAAAATTTCCTCTGCATCAGTTTTTTTCAGGATTAATGGGACTTGCGCCTGCCGGGGGAACGGAAACGACTAAAAAGGCTGTTTCCGGCGGGCTTCAATGTGCTGAGTGCGGCCTTACCCATGCACAATTCGGCCAAATAGGTCGCTTTGGCTGCAGTCGCTGTTATGATGCTTTCGGGGAGGCGCTGGTTCCTCTTTTCCGTCGCCTGCACGGAAACCAGAAACATATAGGGAAAATACCTGCCAGGGCGGGAGCTGATGTAAAAGTCAGAAAAGAAATTGAACGTTTAAGGAAAGAGTTGCAGAAAAAGGTGACGGAAGAAGCTTTTGAAGATGCGGCAAGTATCAGGGATGAGATCCGCAGGTTGGAAAGCGAGCATCGTTTGGGAGGTGAGAACCTTGAGCAGTGAAAAAAAACCATTCCCGGAAAACCGTTCGGAAAAACAAGAGGATAAACAGTTTTTTCCCATAAAAAGTCCTCTGGAAGAGATCGTCCGGGAAAACAGAGAACAGGAACTGCATGAAGTGGAACGAAGAAAAGATTTGGAAAGCAATTGGATGCAGGGAACGGGTCCTGAAGCGGAATTTGTTATCAGCACCAGGGTAAGGCTGGCAAGAAATATTTGTAATTATCCCTTTCCCTCCCTGGCTTCAGATGAACAGTTGGGAAAAATTTTTAGGCTTGTAGAGACAATTTTTCGTGAACAACAGGATAAGCTGCCCGGGTTTCGTTTTTTGAATATCCACGCCCTTTCGCCCGTTTACCGGCAGGTACTGGTGGAAAAACATTTAATTAGTCCTTTACTGACCAAAGAAATCAGATACCGGGCCCTTGCCGTTAAGGATGACGAAACAATCAGTTTTATGATTAATGAAGAAGATCATTTTCGCATTCAATGTATCCTGCCGGGTTTACAATTGGAGCAAGCCTGGTTGGAAGCTTCCCGATATGATGACATTTTGGAATCCCAGGTTGATTATGCTTTTCATGAGGAAATGGGTTTTTTGACGGCTTGCCCCACTAATGTGGGAACGGGCTTGAGAGTATCCGTGATGCTGCACCTTCCGGCGTTGGTAATTACCAGACGAATTAATCATATTCTGGCTGCCGTCAACCAGGTCAGTCTTGCTGTAAGGGGCCTTTATGGAGAAGGGACAGAAATGACCGGAAACTTGTTTCAGATTTCCAATCAGATTACCCTTGGACAGTCGGAAGAGGAAATTTGGCAAAATCTTTACGGCGTGACGCGGCAATTGATTAACCAGGAGAAGAAGGCCAGGGAACAACTGCTTAATGAAGGCAGAGAAAAACTGGCCGACCGGGCCGGCAGAGCCCTTGGAGTTCTTCTACATGCCCGTCTGCTCGGTTCCCAGGAAACGATGCAACTTCTTTCGGATGTTCGCCTGGGTGTAGACCTTGGGCTCATCAAGAAAGTTCCTACTAAAGTATTAAATGAACTGTTGGTTGTAACCCGCCCCGGATGTTTGCAGTATCTCAAGGGGAGGCCTTTAAATGCCTACGAGAGGGATCTGGAAAGGGCGGTTCAGGTTCGGAAAATATTACAAGACTATCACAGACAGGAAAGGAGTGCGGAATAAATGTTTATGTTCGGTAGATTTACGGAGAGAGCGCAACAGGTTTTGGTGTTGGCCCAGGAAGAGGCGAAAAGGTTAAATCATAATTTTATCGGGACAGAACACATCCTTCTGGGACTTGTCCGGGAAGGTTCGGGTATTGCCTCCAGGGCTTTACAGAATCTAGGAATTGAACTTCCCCGGGTTCGTTCCGAAGTAGAGAAGATTATCGGCAAAGGAGATAAAGGTGTCGTCCAGGGAATCAGTTATACACCCAGGGCCAAAAAAGTAATTGAACTGGCCATCGAAGAAGGACAGAATTTCGGTCATAATTATGTGGGGACAGAGCATCTCCTGCTGGGTCTCCTGCGGGAGGGAGAAGGGATTGCGGCCCAGGTGCTGACCAATCTGGGTGTTGATTTGAAAAAAGCCCGCCGAGAAGTGATCCAACTGCTCGGTGGTGAGCCCCAGATGGGCGGGGGGCAGGCCGGGAAAAGCGTCCCCCAAACTCCCACTGTAGACGCATTTGGGCGGGACCTTACCAAGCTGGGCAAGGAAGGGAAGCTGGACCCGGTTGTGGGACGTGATCAGGAGATCGAAAGGGTTATCCAGATTTTGAGCCGCCGGACGAAGAATAACCCCGTTTTAATCGGAGAGCCGGGGGTCGGAAAGACGGCTATTGTCGAAGGCCTGGCTCAGAGAATTACCGAGGGTAATGTTCCCGATATTCTCCTTGAGAAAAGAGTTGTTACCCTGGAACTGGCGGCGGTTGTGGCCGGAACCAAGTACCGGGGTGAATTTGAAGAACGCCTGCGAAAATTAATGGTCGAACTTCAGCAGGCCGGAAACGTAATAATTTTCATTGACGAGTTGCACACCATTATCGGAGCCGGGGCGGCAGAGGGAGCGATTGATGCTTCCAATATTCTCAAACCGGCCCTGGCCAAAGGAGAACTTCAGGCCATTGGTGCGACTACCCTTGACGAGTACCGGAAATATATTGAACGGGACCCTGCCCTGGAGAGGCGCTTCCAGCCCATCCTTGTGGGTGAACCGTCAACTGATGAAAGCCTGGAAATTCTTAAAGGGCTCCGGGATCGCTACGAGGCCCATCACCGGGTTAAAATTACGGATGAAGCTTTGGAATCTGCCGTCAAGCTGGGTGACAGGTATATCCAGGACCGCTATCTTCCCGATAAGGCCATTGATCTGGTCGATGAGGCGGCTTCCAGGGTCAGACTCCGTAATTATACCGCTCCTCCCGATTTAAAGGAGATGGAGGAGAAAATGGAAAATATACGGCAGGAAAAAGAAGCTGCAGTCCGTAGCCAGGATTTTGAGCATGCAGCCCAGTTGCGGGATAAGGAACAGCAGTTTAGAGCCCGGCTGACAGAGCTGAAAAAAGAATGGGAACAGAAAAAAGTTGTCTCCGATCAGGCTGTTGTTACTGAAGAAGATATCGCTCATATTGTTTCCAGTTGGACCGGAATTCCGGTAAAGAAACTGGCTGAGGAGGAGTCTGCACGCTTGCTGCGTATGGAGGATATTCTCCATGAACGGGTAATCGGGCAGGATGAAGCGGTGCAGGCTGTCTCCCGGGCAATCAGGCGCGGCAGGGCAGGTCTGAAAGATCCCAAGCGGCCGATAGGATCCTTTATCTTTCTGGGCCCGACCGGTGTGGGGAAAACGGAGTTGGCTCGCAGCCTGGCCGAAGCACTTTTTGGTGATGAGAATGCCATGATCCGCCTGGATATGTCGGAGTACATGGAAAAGCATACCTCCGCCCGCTTAATCGGAGCGCCTCCCGGATACGTCGGTTACGAAGAAGGGGGTCAATTAACGGAAAAAGTGCGGCGCAAGCCATACAGCGTCATCCTGATGGACGAAATTGAAAAAGCTCATCCCGATGTTTTTAACATCTTACTGCAGATTCTGGAGGACGGCCGGCTGACGGACGGAAAAGGCAGAACAGTCAACTTTCGTAATGCAGTGGTCATTATGACTTCCAATGTGGGAGCAAACTTTATTAAAAAGCAGCCGACCATGGGTTTCCATCCTGATGATGTGGAGAAAAACTACGAAAACATGAAAGGGCGGCTGCTGGAGGAATTAAAAAGAACTTTTCGTCCGGAATTTTTAAACAGGGTTGACGATCTGATCGTCTTTAAGTCGCTGACCGAAGGGGATATTTCCCTCATTGTCAACCTGATGCTTGCTGAGTTATCGAAACGTATTGCGGATTACGGCTTGCAGTTGGATGTCTCTGCGGAAGCTAAAGAGCTGCTGGCGCGGGAAGGATATGATCCCACTTATGGCGCACGCCCTTTGCGGCGGGTGATCCAGAAAAGACTGGAAGACGGTATCTCCGAAGAACTGCTGCGAGGAACGTTTACCGCCGGGGATGTGATTGGTGTGGAGAAAGAAAAAGAGGAAGAGAAGCTGGCTTTTATCAAAAAAGGGGCTCAGGCTCAGACCGCAGAGTTTGCGGCAAATTTACCTGAATCAGCGAAAAATGAGCCGGCATCCTAATTGTTACCAATTTTTTAAAAAGACCCCGCAAGCGGGGTCTTTTTCTTTGCGTTAAAATTCCGGTGCAGGAATAAAAATAGTTTGTAGCGAAATAGCAAAAACGGCAATTTATTTTTTCGAGCAAAAGAGGTAAGCGTTGATGGGTAATGGGCAGATAAACTCTTTTGAAGAAATATACGACGGGGCGCTAGATTCCTCCACCGTCCCGCTCGCTTTATTTCAGAAAGCTTATGACGGAACCGTTGTTGCTGTAGATTTGGCTGAGTCTTTGCTCCGCCGGGCGATTCATTGCCATGGTAACGAATATCCCATCAGGTACCCTGATACGAATTATTATTTGCCGGTAATTTTGAGCCTGAGCGGTAAAAAAGTGAGCAGTCTGGGTGAATTGATCCCCATCTTGAAATATTTGCGCAAACGGATGAAGAAGAAATTAAGCTTTGACAATATACTTTTATGCGGAGAAACGACTGCTTATGCCGCCGAGATTATTGAAGCGCTCAGCTCTATTGATGATGACGACAAACTCCACGCGGGTAACCGGAAGGGTTTTCTGGGAGATCATGTCTTGCGCCGCTACGGTATCCTTCTGCTGGACTGGACCATTCCAGGTCTGGCTATCCTGGTGGGCAAAGCAAAGTCCACCACAGCCCTGGCCGGGATTGTTTCCGATCTGCAGGCCAAAGGTTTTCTGATTTTTCTGGCCGGTGAGGCGGCAGAACAGGCTCTTGCAGCCGGTCTTAAACCCGGGATTGATTCCCTGACTTTCTCCGCGGGCGACGTTACCGGGATGATTCATGCCGTCAATTTTGCCTTGCGGGCCGGTCTTCTTTTTGGCGGGATTGCCCCGGGGGCCAGGGATAAGCAGCGGTATTACCAGCACCGCCGGGTCCGCGCTTTTCTTCTGCAATTGGGGGAAAGAGATAAACTCCGGACAGCAGTCCACCTCGCTGCCATTTTTTTCGGGTTTCCTGTTCTGGTGGATCAAAAGCTTTCCGAGGAGGAGCAGATCCCTGACTGGTACATCTCCCATCCGGATTATAACACTCTGGTCCGGACAGCCCTGGAAGTGCGGGGAATTAAACTCAAGAGCCCGCATATCTCCTTCCCTTTTGCCGTGGACCCTGCTTTTACAGGGGATGCTGTCCGCCAGGAAGATATGTACTTGGAATTGGGAGGTAACGGCACCCTTTCCTTTGAGCTGGTAACAATGGTGGGTGCAAATGAGATCGAGGACGGGAAAGTGGAAGTGATTGGCCCTGATATATACGAGCTTGAGAAAGGTGCTACCGTCAGCGGCGGTATCTGCATCAAGGTTTACGGACGCAGGATGCAGCCGGATTTTGCCGGTGTCCTTGAACGCCGCATTCAAAACTTTATTAATTCCGGAGAGGGCCTTTGCCATACGGGGCAGCGAAATACCTGTTGTTACCGGATTAGCAAGGATTGTGCGGCAAAAGGCTTCAGGTTTCGTCACCTCGGAGATCTTCTTATTGCTAAGATTAAGGATGTTTTTTCGCCTATTGTGGATCGCGTCCAGGTAACCGTTTATACCGATCCCAAAGCAGTAGAAGAAAAACTGAGTGCAGCGAAGCAGGTTTACGCGGCCAGGGACGCCAGGCTGGCCGGTTTCAGCGATGAATCGGCGGATGTCTTCTATTCCTGTGCAGTGTGCCAGTCTCTTTCCCCCAATCACATTTGCGTGATTACACCGGAACGCCCCGGACTTTGCGGTGCTGTCAGCTGGCTGGACGCCAGGGCCTCCAATGAGCTCGATCCTTCAGGACCGAACCAATTGATTAAGAAGGAAGGCCTGATCGATGAAGAGAAAGGGATCTGGAAAAGTGTCAATGATTTTGTTTTTTCCAAAACCAATGGTAAGATTGAAATATGTTCTCTGTATTCTTTTCTCCGTTACCCCATGACCTCCTGCAGATTTTTTGAGTGCATTCTGAGTATTGTGCCCGAAGCAAACGGTGTCATGATTACTACCCGGGAACACAGCGGACCAACCCCCTGCGGAATGGACTTTCCTACCCTGGCGGGTTTCGTTGGTATTGGTGTGCAGACCCCGGGCTTTTTGGGACACGGGAGAAGATATATTCTGAGCAAAAAGTTTATTAAGGCTGATGGAGGTTTAGCCCGCGTGATCTGGATGCCCGGGGAACTTAAAGCATGGCTGGGCGATGACCTGCGCAAATCCGCCGGGGAACAGGGTCTGGGGGCGTGCTTTGTGGATAAGATCGCGGACGAAACTATCGGTACAACGATTGAGGAGATTCTCCCCTTTCTGGAGGAGAAAAAGCATCCGGCCTTAACAATGCTTCCCTTAATCTAATAATTAAAATAAAAGAGAGGAGAAAAAATGGGTTTAACAGGTTTGGAGATTTATAAACTTCTGCCGAAGACCAACTGTAAGGAATGTGGTTTCCTCACCTGTCTTGCTTTCGCGACGGCTCTGGCAAACGGCAAGTCTTCTGTTGATGCTTGTCCGGCCATTTCAGCAGAGGCGAAAGAGATTCTTTCAGCCGCATCAGAACCACCTATCAGGTTGATTAAAATCGGCAGCGGAGAAAAAATTGTTGAAGTGGGCGATGAAACGGAGCTTTTCCGTCACGATAAGCGTTTTAACCATCCGACGGCCATTGCCGTTGCTGTCAACGATAATGAAGATTTGGAAGCAAAAATAGATGTAGTCAATAAACTTTATTTTGAACGGGTCGGCCAGCATTACGAAGTGGATCTGGTGGCCCTGATCAATGCCTCCGGCGACGCGGCTGTTTTCCGCAATGCTGCAGAGAAAGCCGCTGCCCGGACCGATAAAAACTTTGTCCTGGTTACGGGTGAGCCCGGTGCCATGGAAGCGGCCCTTCAGGTTCTTGCCGCGCGCAAACCGCTCCTTTATGCCGCAGATCACGATAATTATACCAGGATGACAAATTTGGCCAAAGCAAATGGTTCTCCTCTTGCCGTCAGGGCGAAGGGACTCGATGCGCTGGCTGAACTGGTGGGTAAAATTACGTCTCTGGGTTATCGTGAATTGGTGCTTGATTCCGGTGCAAATGACACCGGCAAAGTTCTTGCCGATCTGACCCAAATCCGGCGTCTGGCTGTTCGGAAAAAAAACCGCACCTTCGGCTATCCGGCCATTACTTTTACTACTACCAGAGAAGATCCTGCTGAAGAAATGCTGCAGATAGCCTCCTATGTGACCAAATATGCCGGTATTGTTGTTGTCGGAACGGATAAGGCGGAATACCTTCTTCCTGCCCTTAGCCTGCGGGCAAATATTTACACGGATCCACAAAAACCGGCAACCGTGGAACCCGGGTTGCATGTAATCGGGGACGTGGGCAACGATTCTCCCGTTTACTGCACGACTAACTTCTCCCTTACTTACTTTTTGGTTGAAGGGGAAGTGGAGGCCACCCGTATTCCCAGCTTTATTCTCTCCGTGGATACCAATGGAACCTCTGTCCTGACAGCCTATGCGGACAATAAGTTTTCCGCGGAAAAGATTGGAGAGGCAATCAAACAGTGCGGTCTGGAAGAAAAAGTGAGCCATAAAGATATTGTTATCCCCGGGGCTGTTGCTGTCCTCAAAGGAAGGCTGGAAGATGAATCCGGGTGGAATATTATCGTCGGGCCGCGCGAGTCTTCCGGTATTCAAAAATTTGCCAAATTACAGTTTTCCGGAAAGTATTTCAGAGGATAGAATGTTTTTGTCGGCCGTTAGAAAGGAGAAGGAAAGTGGCTGTAGAAATGTATAAAGAGAAATATCGGAGTCAAATTCGGGAAGTTGTTTTGGGAGCAACCCGCGCGGAAGGCGGTACCCGCTCGCATATTATTAAAGTGGGGGGCGAAACAACCCTGCCGTTCCTTCATTTTGAAGGTGCTATCCCCAATCGCCCTGTTGTGGCCATGGATGTCTGGGATATTATCCCCGAGGAATGGCCTGCGAGCCTGAAGAGTTATTTTACGGATGTGTTCAGTGAACCTGCCGCCTGGGCAAAAAAATGTGTGGAGCTCTATGGTGCGGATATGCTCGCGCTGCGCTTTAAAAGCGCGGATCCCGATCTGAAGAATGCTTCTGTCCAGGAGTGTATCGCTACTTTGAAAAAAGTTTTGGCCGCGGTAGGAGTCCCGCTGATTATTTATGGTTGCGGGAAAGCAGAAAAAGACAATGTCATTATCGGCCCTCTGGCAGAAGCCGCGGAAGGGGAAAACCTGCTGCTGGGAGGGGCTGATGCGGATAATTACAAATCCGTAGCCAGTGCGGCGATGGCTTATCATCATTCCCTGATCGCCCAATCACCTATTGATATTAATATTGCCAAGCAATTGAACATTCTTATTTCGGAAATGAGTCCCTCCCTTCCGGACCGGATTGTGATTGATCCTACTGTTGCTGCACTCGGGTACGGCATTGAGTATAGCTATTCTATTATGGAGAGGGCTCGCCTGGGAGCTTTAAATGGTGACCGGATGCTGGCTATGCCGCTGATCGGCGACGTGGGGAATGAAGTATGGAGTAAGAAAGAAGCCGTTATTTCCGCGCAGGAAGAACCCGGATGGGGCGAGCAGGAAAACCGTTCCATGGCCTGGGAGGCTGTTACCGCGCTGGCCTTGCTCCATGCAGGTATGAATATCCTCGTTATGCGTCATCCCCAAGCGGTCCGGCTCATCAAAAAGAACATTGACGACCTGATGAAAGGATAACAGTTAATCGATTCAAAGTGCAAAGTCTAAAAAGGAGAACTGCAAGCATGATTATTATCGGCGAAAGAATTAACGGGATGTTCCGGGATATTGCCCGGGCAATCCGCGAGAAAGATCCCAATCCCGTTCAGGAGTGGGCAAAAGAACAGGAAGCAATGGGTGCCGATTATCTGGATCTGAACGTCGGCCCTGCTGTTGACGACCGTGTATCCGCCATGAAGTGGCTGGTTGAGGCAGTTCAGGAAGCGAGCAAGCTTCCTTTGTGCCTTGATTCTACTGATTATGATGCCATCGAAGCAGGCCTGGAAGTATGTCGAAACCCTGCCATGATTAACTCGGTCCCGGCTATCCAGGAGAAAATGGATCGCGTCTTTGCTATGGCTCTCAAATATAATACCGAGGTTATCGGACTGGCCATGAATGAAGAAGGCATTCCCAAAAATGCGGAAAACAGGGTTGCCCTGGCCATGGAACTGGTTGCCAATTGTGATGCCCATGGTCTTTCCCTTGACAGGCTTTATATCGATCCCCTTGTTTTACCATGTAATGTGGGGCAGGATCACGGGCCGGAGGTTCTGGAAACCCTGCGGCAAGTTAAGCTGCTTTCCGATCCTCCTCCCAGGACTATACTTGGATTGAGCAATATTTCCCAGGGGACCAAAGATCGTGAACTAATTAACCGGACTTTTGCCGTTATGGCTATGGCCTGTGGGCTGGACTCAGCTATTGCCGACGTATGTGATCAGGAGCTTCTCGCGGCTGTCGCTACGGCCCGGATTCTTTTAAATATGGATATTTATTGCGATTCTTATGTGGATGTTTTCAAGTCTTTAAAATAAGGCAGCAATTAATGTAATATTGGAGGAGAGCGAAGAAGAAAAAGGTGAGGGAAAAATGATCGTTGGTAAAAGAAAGCCTTTGGCTGAGATAGCACGGATGCTGGAACCCTTCAAAAAAATTTGTATTCTGGGATGTGCAACCTGCGCAGCTGTCTGTCTTTCCGGCGGTGAAAAGGAAACAGCCGAAACAGCATCTCTTTTGTCTCTCTTGTGGCAAAAAGAGGGGAAAGAGGGCGAAATTACCACCCATACGCTTCTCAGGCAGTGTGAATACGAGTATATCGACGAATTTGCCAAAGCACTGCCGGATTGTGATGTTTTTTTATCACTGGCTTGTGGTGTAGGGGTCCAGGCGATGACGACCAGGCTGCCGGATAAGATCTTCCTGCCGGGGCTTAATACAACTTTTTTGGGCTATCCCCTGGAGCAGGGCGTCTGGGCGGAAAATTGTCTGGCCTGCGGGAATTGTATCCTCCATTTAACTATGGGGATCTGTCCTATTACCCGCTGCGCTAAGAGCATGCTGAACGGACCTTGTGGCGGCTCTCAAAACGGGAAATGTGAGGTCAGACAGGATGTGGACTGTGCCTGGCATTTGATCTACGAACGCCTCTCAAAGATGGGTGAGCTGGCGAGAATGGAGGCTATCCAACCCCCGCAGGACTGGTCTGCCTCCCACCATGGCGGCCCTAGAACAATTGTAAGGGAGGATCTCAGGCTTGAAACCGGCGAGTAAGCTCGAAAAAATTCTCAGCAGCGGGCATTTCGCCGTCACTGGAGAACTCAGCCCGCCGAAGAGTGCTGATTTGGAGATGTTAAAGCGGCATGCGGAGGCCATGCGCAATTATGTGGATTCATACAATATTACAGATAACCAGACAGCTATTGTCCGGACATCCAGCATCGGTGTAGCTGCAACGCTAATCCGGATGGGCCTGGAACCCAATGTGCAGGTGACAGTCAGAGACAGAAACAGAATAGGCCTGCAGAGCGACTTGCTGGGCGCTGTCAGCTTCGGCTGCAGAAATTTTCTTTGCCTCCAGGGAGACCACGCTAAATTCGGCAATGAACCCCAAAGCAAGAATGTGAATGATATTGACTCTGTGCAACTGCTGCAGGCGGTTAAAAATATGAGAGATAAGGGAGTTTTTATCGGCGGAGGAAAGTTGGAACAACCGTTGCCGCGCATTTTTATCGGTGCGGTGGCCAATCCTTTTGCCGATCCTTTTGCCTATCGTTCCCTGAGGCTGGCAAAAAAAATTGCGGCAGGGGCGCAATTTATCCAGACACAAAGTATTTTCGATCTGGACCGCTTTGAAAAATGGATGGAAAAAGTAAGGGAGATGGGTTTGGATAAAAAGGTTTATATCATGGGAGGGATTATCCCGCTTAAATCCCCTGGAGCTTGCAGATATATGCAGAATAACGTCCCGGGAATGCTTATTCCCGAAGAAATTTATACCCGCATCAAGGAAGCACAGGATAAGAAAAAAGAGGGGATTAGGATCGCGGTGGAGACCATTTTGCGTCTGCGGGAAATTGCCGGAGTTGCCGGGGTTCACATCATGGCGATCGGTTGGGAAGAAGTGATACCGGAAATCGTTGAGCGTTCCGGCCTTTACCCGCGGCCATCCCTGGAAGAGTGACTTTTGACTTTAAACTTTTGACTTTCGACTGAATCGGGGGGTTTTTATTGAGCAAACAATTTGTCAAAGATCTGAAAATCGGCAGTCCCGTACAATCCCAGTTCGTTGTCTTTGATATACAGGAACTGGCTTATTCGGCTCCATCCAGGATGGGGGAATCTTTTCTAAAGCTAATGCTCGGGGATGTCAGTGGAAGCATAAAAGGTATTATCTGGGATCGCTCCATGGTTACGGAGCCGATCAGGCAGGATGATATCCTGCTTATATCAGGAGAAGTAAAAGATTATCATGGTCCCCAGTTAATTATAAGTTATTTTCAAAAAGTGAGCAGGGAACATATTAACCGTGCTTATTTTCAGCCCGTGGCTGTAAGAAAACCGGCCGAGATGTGGGAAGCGCTGCTGGAAGTTGTCGCAAGGCGGGTTACAGATGAATATCTTCAGAAGCTTGTAAAAGTTTTGTTTCAAGATGAAATTATAGTCCGAAAATTTTTAACGGCACCCGCGGCAAAAGTAATTCATCACAATTACCTCGGAGGCCTTTTGGAGCATACACTGGAAGTAATAGAAATATGCTGTAAACTTGCGGCATTTTATCCGGATAAAATTAACGAACCGCTTCTTCTAACAGGGGCTGTTTTTCATGACATCGGCAAAATAGAAGAATATGACCAGGAAAGCTTTACTTTTCAACAAACGGACAGGGGACGCCTGTTGGGTCATATTACCATAGGTCTGGAAATTTTAAGAGAAAAAATAAAAAAGGTTCCTTTGTTTCCGGATCCTTTAAGGTTAGAGCTGGAACATATGCTAATTAGCCATCACGGTGAAAAGGAATGGGGTTCTCCGGAAATTCCCCAGACAATAAATGCTTTTGCGCTCTTTCATGCCGATTTGATCAGCGCCAGAATGAAACAGTTCATGCAGGTATTGGAGAGCGGAGTCCGGAATGATCTTTCATGGACAAAATTTGATCGTTTTCTTGGTCGAAAGGTTTTTACAGGTTTTAAGGATAATGATGATGTTTTTAACGAATGAAAAGTTCCGGATTGGGCAGGAAATTACCTGTTTGTAGCGAAATAATTTTAAAACAGATTATAACTGCCGCCTAAAAGTGGAAATATATACATGGGAATCGATAATTTGCAAAGTGGTGAGGAAAAGTGAAATACCGGAGGAGTTTGAAAAAAATAGTACCTTTTATTCAATCGAGCGATTATTATTTTGAGAAAGGGAATCATTATTTTCAAAAAAACAAGCTGGAGAAAGCATTACTTTTTTTTAAAAAAACCATTGAAATAGAACCGGAAAATTCTCTTTATCATTATAACCTGGCGTGTCTCTTAAGCAGGATGAGCCATTTGGAAAAAGCCAATAAAATATTTTCCTATATAGTGAACAAGATGGATCCTTCGCTGACAGGCTGTTATTTCCTGATGGCCATTAATTACGGATTAATGGATGAGGTGGACAAAGCACGTTATTACCTGAACCTGTATCTGCAGGTTTCACCCCATGGCGAAATGGCGGAGGAAGCGGAGGACATTCTTTTTGCCTTGAGCGAAGAGGATAGAGATTTACTTCCCGCCAGGAGGGATGATATTCCGATTACAAGAGTTATCTGTGTGGAAGAAGAGGAACTACTCCAGCATTATCGGGAGAATCATTCCATGCGCCATACTTTATGGCAGGCCCTTTACCAAAGAAACGAACAGATTGTGGAGAAAGCAATTCGCCTCTACAGCCTGCTCAGGGATGAAGGCGGAAAGGAAAACCTGCTGGATTTTGTCAGGAATCCCTGGATTAAGCAAAGATTACGGCTAAAGGCACTCCTTGAATTAAAAAATATGGGTGTGAAGGGCTTGGTCTGTGTATTTATGGAGGGTTCCCTGCGCGATGTGGACCTTTCCTATTACCCTCTCCTTGCACCCAGATGGCTGCAACCATGGCAGGATGTTTTGGAACGCACTCTGCAGAACATGCGTCTGAGTCAGTGCTATAATGAGCGTTTTTATGAAGACGTTCAGGCGATCTGGATAGACTTTTTAAATAATTTTTATCCTCGTTATCCTCTTATTCACAAGGTGGAGACATGGTCGGCAGCACTGGAATACGCGCTGGCCAGGTATCATTTTTTAAATCTGACTCAGAAAACCCTGGCCGGGCAGTATAAAATTTCAACGTCAAGCTTATCGGCAAAATACAGGATCATAAACGAAGTTTTAAATATTCAGCATCGGGCTTATCATAATATGCTTAGATATCTTACCCAGAGGGAAAAGGAGTAAAGTTAAACATTTACTCCAGGATCTCTTGCAACAGCTTTCTTGCTTCAGCCGGGGGAAGCCCCTCCCCTAAATAGTGTTCTCCCAGCCATATTTCAAAATGCAGGTGGGCCCCTTCGGTGGTTCCCTTTGCTCCGTCGCTGGTACCGGAATTTCCAATGTTCCCGATAAAATCTCCCGCCTGGACAAGATCGCCCTTCTGCAATTCTGCAACCTGGTTCAGGTGTGCGTAAACCGTGATAATCCCGTCAGGGTGTTTGATCCATACCTGTCGGCCCCTAAGCTTGTCCAAAATATCATCGGGTGTTTCCTCCATTTCACTACAAATCCGCAGCAATTCATTTCTCTCTTGCTCAGTAAGTTCAGTATATTGGTGATCGATACGATCGATTACACCCTCTCCCGCGGCATAAACCGGGTCGCCTAAACGGATGGGGACCCCGCAGGCTCCGTCATAATAATCCAGACCCTGGTGAGTTCCATTTCGGTATGTTCTTGGTGCCCCCGGCAACTGTGAATCTCTGCTTGTGACCAGAGCTTCGGGGATAGGGCTCTGCAAAAAGCTAAGTTGCTCTATGAGGGCTTGATCCGGCTGGAGAAGTCCGTCGTCCCCTTCCGGGTTAAGAGGGTCGGATGTGGAAGATCCGGAAGGAGCCGGTGACGTCGGCTCAGGAGTACTTTCTTCCGCGGTGTTCCCATGAGAATGATTTTCTATTTCAGGTGTAGGCGGCAAGAGTGTTTCTCCCGCAGGTGTTTCTATTACAGCCGGGATTTCTCTGGAAAAAGTAACCGGAAAGAGGTTAAAAAAATAAAAGGCCAGGAAGCAACCGGCAATAATTAGCAAATAAAGGGTGTATCTTTTTCTTTTAAACATCAAAAAAGCCTCCTGTAAATTTTTGATGTTTATATTGTAACAGAAGATAAACAAAAAAACATATTTTTTGTGGAAAAAAATAAAATATGGAGGAAGAATAAGAAGCTTTGCCGAATACATAATTTTGGTTAAAGTGGTTATCGGTTAAATTGATTGCTTAAACTAGTTAAAGGATGACTTTGTGCATTGATGTTGATAGGGGAGGTGCAGCCCAGGAATTCAAATGGGAGTATATGAAAAAAGAAAATTATTCGTCCCGGATTAGGGAACTGACTAAAATGTATGAAAATAGGAATGCCGACGGTCTCGACCGTTTTCTTTTCCGCAACGGTGAGAGGATAACTGCTGATTATTTGATGTCTGTCATGCTTTCAAGGAGCTTCAGGGATGTGCGAAAGAGCAGTAAAGGAGGGAGAGACACCTTTGTTTCCCGGGAACGTGTTATCTATTGAAGATCTTTCGGTGCAGGCGATGGAGGAAATTTTTCAGAGGGCAGCTTATTATAAGTCTGAAGACCGGGGAGTTGCTTTTTCGGCTTTAAAAGGAAAAAATATTGTGCTCTCCTTCTGGGAACCCAGCACACGCACCAGAGTTTCTTTTGAACTGGCTGTCCAAAAACTCGGGGGAACTGTGCTGGACCTCCGTCCTGAGCAGAATAGCGAAAAAAAGGGAGAGAGTCTGGAAGATACCGTCAAAACATTGAGATCTCTCGGGGCAGATGCTCTCATCTTTCGACATGGGGCGCCCGGGTTATTTGGGCGAATATCACGAACAGTAGATCTTCCCCTGATTAGCGGGGGGGAAGGTTGTTACCAGCATCCGACCCAGACTTTGCTGGATATTTTTACCATGAAGGAAGCAGGGATTGTGCTTTCAGGGCTGGAAGTCGTCATCGCGGGAGATATATTACACAGCCGGGTTGCCCGCTCGCATTTACTCGCACTGCCGGCTTTTGGTGCCAGGGTCACCCTGGTTGGGCCTCCTGCTTTACTCCCCAGAGAACTTGTCCCTCCAGGTCTGAATTATACTTACTCCTTTGATGATGTACTCGCCCGGGGGGGTGTGCTCTATTTATTGCGGGTCCAGATGGAACGTCATCGCCGTTTCTTTTCCTCTCCCGGCGAATATGCGGCTCTTTACGGGTTAAATGAAAAAAGGCTTGCTTTGTTAAATAACGAAACGTTTGTGATGCATCCCGGACCGGTTAACCTCGGGGTTGAATTGAGCACCGGAGCCCTGCATATTCTGGAAGCGAATTGCCCTGATAAAGTACTTATTCAAAAGCAGGTTCGAAACGGAGTTTATGTCCGCATGGCTGTTTTAGATCTGCTTTTGTCCGGGAGGATGGTTTAAATGGAACTGCTTTTTCGAGGAGGAATTTTATATGACCCGGCAGCAGGATGGGCCGGGCCTGCCGAAATATTAATCAAGGGGGACAGGGTTGAGGCGGTCGCCGGATCCCTGGGAAAAGTTGATCTTCCGGTCATTGATCTCCGGGGGAAAATTGTTCTTCCCGGACTGGTGGATATGCATGCACATCTCAGGGAACCAGGAGAAGAAGGCAAGGAGACCATCGCGGACGGATGTGCGGCGGCTGTGGCAGGGGGTTTTACTTCTCTGGCCTGCATGCCCAATACTTACCCTCCCGCGGATAACAAGACGGTTGTCTCCTATATTCGGGAACGTGCCCGGAGAACCGGACTGGCCCGTGTTTATCCAGTGGGGGCTATTTCCAAAGGTTTAGAGGGAAAGGAGCTCTCCAACATGTGGGAGCTTGCCTCGGAAGGTGTGAAGGGTTTTTCCGATGATGGCCGGCCTGTCATGGACGGCGGACTGATGCTCAGGGCCATGCAGTTTGCTTCTTCGCTGCAACTCCCTATAATTTCCCATTGCGAAGATCTTTCCATTGCGGAGGATGGGGTCGTTCACGCCGGTCCCACCGGTTATCAAATGGGACTTCCTGTAATAAGGCCCGCCGCGGAGGCAGCCATGATCGCCAGAGATCTTCTTCTGCAGGAGGAAGTTGGAGGAAAACTCCACCTTGCCCACATCAGTTCCCAAAAGAGTGTGGCTATGCTAAAATGGGCAGCAGAGCGGGGAGTGCCGTTTACCGCGGAAGTGACACCTCACCATTTGTTTTTGACGGAAGAAGCAGCAAAAGAGTTTTTTTCCGATGCGAAAATGAATCCTCCTCTCAGAGAAATCGAAGATCAGAAAGCCCTGCAGAAAGCCCTGCAGAAAGATCTTATTGGAGTTGTGGCCACTGATCATGCGCCCCACCGCCCACAGGATAAAGAGAATGATTTTCTCAGCGCACCCTTTGGTGTTGTGGGGTTGGAAACAGCACTCCCCCTGGTGATTACTCGCTTGCTCTGCCAAGAGTTGATCTCCTGGGAACGGGTTGTTGAGATATTATCACTGACACCGGCACGCATTCTAAATATCCCCGGGGGAACTCTTGCTCCCGGTTCTGCGGCGGACCTTGTCGTCATTGATCCGCAGGAGGAGCGGCCTGTCGAAAAAGAAAACTTTTATTCCCGGGGGAGAAATACTCCTTTTCAGGGCTGGGTGCTAAAAGGATTTCCCATATTGACCATGGTTGGCGGAGATATTAAAATGCTGGCCGGCAAAGTAAAAGGTTTCTCCCCGGACTTTCCGGCTCTGATAAATGAATCCCTTCTAAAGGAGTCACTTTAATGTTTTTATCCGGTGTACGGGTAATGGAGACGGAAGAAGTAGTTGACGGCTGTTTTTCTTTGCTGCTGGAAGGAAAAAATATTGCCGTAAATGCCTATCCCGGTCAATTTATTCATATGCGTATTGCCGATAACCTGCTTCCTTTTTTACGGCGCCCTTTCAGTCTGGCGGAAACTTTTCCCGAGGAAGGACTTTTTCGGATTATTTTTCGTCTTATCGGTGCAGGGACAAAGATTTTAAGCCGGGTTCGCAGGGGAGACGTTTTGGACTGTTTGGGACCACTGGGGACCGGGTTCAAACCTTGCGAAGATCTCCGTCTTTCTATCCTTGTGGGCGGGGGGATCGGTGTGGCACCACTGCTTTTCCTGGCTAAAAAACTTCAGGAAAAGGGGAACAAGGTGATCATGTATTATGGAGCTTCTCAATCTGCTGATCTGATACCTGTACACCAATTTCTGCCTCCCGGCGTGGAGATAAATCTGGCTACAGAGGACGGTTCCAGTGGTTTTCCCGGTTTTGTGACGGATCTGTTCCAAACCCATCTGCAAAACGGGCTGTTGCCGGAAGAAATATTTGCCTGCGGTCCCCGGTTGATGCTGCAAAAGCTGGCAGAAGTGCACAGGAATAAAAAAATCCCCATGCAATTTTCCCTGGAGGAAATGATGGCCTGCGGAATTGGCGCCTGTCTGGGTTGTTCCGTAGAAATGCAAAGAGGGGAAAACGAAACGGTTTTTAAGCGTGTCTGCCGGGATGGACCGGTCTTTAAGTCCTGCGAGGTGGTGTGGTAGATGGCCGATCTCAGAGTCAAGTTGGGTCCTTTGGAACTGCAAACGCCATTTATGGCCGCTTCCGGGACGTTCGGATTTGGGGAGGAATACGCTTCACTGCTAGATTTACAGAAATTGGGCGCTCTGGTCGTCAAGGGATTGACGCTTCGTCCCCGCAAGGGCAATCCGCCTCCCCGCATCGTGGAAACTCCTGCCGGTATGCTGAATGCCATCGGGTTGCAAAATCCCGGACTGGATGTTTTTCTCTCCAGAGAGCTTCCCCGCTTGAAAAAGTCCGGGACAGCTGTAATCGTCAATATTGCCGGGGATACGGAAGAAGAGTATGTTACCCTGGCGCGAGAGCTTTCCCGGGCCGGGAACGGGGTGCTGGCTCTCGAACTGAATGTTTCCTGTCCCAACGTGAAAAAAGGCGGTATTCTTTTTGGAACGTCTCCGTCGATTCTTGCCTCTCTGGTGGAAAAAGTACGTCCGGTCTGTACATTGCCGCTCATTGTCAAGCTTACTCCCAATGTAACGGATATTACAGAGGCAGCACGCGCGGCGGAAAGCAGCGGCGCGGATATCCTCTCCCTTGTTAATACGTTTTTGGGTATGGTTATTGATGTTGCTTCCAGGCGTCCATTCCTTGCGAACGAAACCGGGGGGCTTTCAGGCCCTGCCATCAGGCCCCTGGCAGTGCGGATGGTTTATGATGTCTATGCTGCCGTAAAAATTCCCCTTATCGGGATGGGAGGCATTCTTACACTGGAAGACAGTTTGCAATTTTTTATGGCCGGTGCCGCTGCTGTTGCGATCGGTTCCGCCAATTTTCCTGATCCGCTGACGATCCCTCGCCTGACGGGGGAGCTTAACAAGTATATGAAAAAAGAAGGGATTGACTCCCTGGAAGAAATAATCGGCGCAGCCCATCAAAATACAGTATAAGCCTGAAAAATGTCGGAAAGGTGATGTGACGTCTTTGTTTGGGAAACGGGAACCTCTGGATAAGGGCTCTTTGGCAGAGAAAATTATTGTTGCCCTCGATGTGGATAATGAAGAAGATGCTTATGAACTTGTCAGGCATTTATCTCCTCCCATCAATTATTTTAAGGTTGGATTAAAGCTTTTTGTCTCCTGTGGGCCCCGCATTCTTACAGGTCTGAAAAAATTTGGGGTTCGCATATTTCTTGATCTTAAATTTCACGATATACCCAACACTGTGGCTTCCACAGCCGAAGCGGTTGTACGCCACGGTGTAGATATGTTTAATATTCATTTAAGCGGAGGCCGGGATATGATTGTGCGTACCGTTGAGGCTGTGGAAAACGTTTCTCATAAACTGGGTGTTTCCCCTCCCCTTATTGTCGGTGTTACGGTTTTAACTTCCTTTAGTGAAAAAATGCTGCGGGAAGAAGCGGGAGTAGAGAGAAACCTGGAGCAACATGTTATTCACCTGGCGCAGATGGCCAGGGAGAGCGGTCTAAACGGTATAGTGGCTTCTCCCCGGGAAGCCTCCATGATCCGTCAAAATATCGGCAACGATTTTGTGGTCGTAACTCCAGGTGTTCGGCCTTTATGGGCCGTTTCCGGCGACCAGCAGCGTATCCTGACTCCTCGCCGGGCTATTGAAGACGGTGCCGATTATCTGGTTATCGGCAGGCCAATCATTGAACATCCCTCTCCCCGTGAAGCTGCAGAAAAAATTCTTGATGAAATAATAGGTTAATAGTATAATATTAAAAATAGCGTATTTTTAAAAAAGGTATACAATTAAGATAATTACCGAGTTAATGTAGTTAATGTAGCTATTATTCAAAAAGAAGAGAGGGGAGAGGGCCTTCTTTTTTAATTAAAATTATAAGAATATTCAAAAATAACGTATTTTATCTGCTTTGAACCGGGAGGGAATAGTTTGAAAAAGATTAAAGTCATCGGCTGCGGCAATATTCTCGCCTTTGACGAGGGAGTAGGTATCCATATAGCCCGTCGCCTTCGGAGTGAAATCTTGCCGGAATGGATCAAAATTGAAGAGTTGAGTAATCCGGGGCAAATGTTACCTGAACTGATTATCGGTTCCGATAAGCTGCTCATTATCGATGCCTGTCGGAATGAGGGTTTTATTCGTCGCTATTCCCGGGGAAACGGGGATATAAGTAGCATTTTAACTGATACTATTCATGCAGTTCATCTTTCTTCCATGTTTGAATTGAAGGACAAAAAATATGCTAAAAAGCTGCCGGAAGAAATTGTGGTCTTTGGGGTTAAAATCTCCGGAGAGACGAAAAAATTTGGGGTCGGACTCAGCAATGAAGTCTTTGCCTCTCTGGATAACACCATAAATGCTATCTTGCAGGAGTTGTATTAATAATTTGACAAGAGTTTCTTGATCAGATATGATTAGTTGCGCAAGTGAACGAGTAAAGGATGCGTATTTTAACTATGAAATTTGGTATTCATATGTCTCAAAAAGGTGGGTTTTCCAGAAACGTGAAGCGTGCTGCACAGATCGGTTGCCGGTCTTTGCAAATTTTTGCCGGCAATCCCACGTCGTGGAGATCTCCGCGCTTAAACCCTGAAGAACTGCAAAGGCGTTCTGCCGTATTACAAGAAAATGGTATTTACCCCTTGATTATTCATGCTCCTTATCTGGTGAACCTTTCTGCGGCAAAAGAAGAATTCTATCATAAATCCGGACAATTGCTTCGTGAAACGATGGAGAGGGCGGCTTATCTGGATGCCCCTTTTGTAGTGCTTCATGTGGGAAGTCACCGCGGTATGGGGTTTGAGGAGGGGTTAGAGCTTTTTATTTCAACATTAAAAACGGAGAGCAGCCACTGGCCTGAAAAAGTGCAGTTGCTGTTGGAAAATACCGCGGGAGGGGGAAACTCTCTGGGTGGTTCTTTTGCTTCCATCGGTCATATTTTAAAGAGCCTTAAAGGTATTTTCCCACTGGGAATATGCTTTGATACAGCTCACGCCTGGGCGGCAGGTTATGATTTTTCTTCAGCGGAAGGGTTTAAAAGTCTGATGGATAATCTCCATCGTCATATCGGCCCGGAGAATGTCAAAGCATTACATGTGAATGATACCGGCACACCATGCGGGTCTCACCGGGACCGGCATGCTCACTTGGGTGACGGCCTGATCGGGGAGGAAGGACTTTCAGCTTTTTTACGTTTTCCCTGGCCGGATGATCTTCCCGCCATACTGGAGACACCGGAAACAGGAACTGATTGGGATGTTTTTAATCTGAACAGGTTGCGTCTTTATGCCGGCGAAAACTGTGAAGCTTCTCCCCTTAGTCAAGGAGATTAATACTATGGCCAGGGAAAAGGTCCTTTTTATCTGCCGGGAGTGTGGGTATGAGACATACAAGTGGATGGGGCGCTGTCCATCCTGTCAGAGCTGGCAGACTTTTCAGGAAGAACGGGTTTTAAAAAAGGGTCCGGAGAGCAGCTTTACCTGGAGAAGTGCCGGGGAATTAATGCCATTGGGCGAGATCGTTCCGCTAGAGGATGAACGCTTGCGAACAGGTATCGGCGAATTTGATCGCGTCCTCGGGGGCGGTGCGGTTCCAGGTTCAACCGTCCTGGTCGGCGGTGATCCGGGTATCGGTAAATCGACGCTGCTTCTACAGGCGGCTCTGCGGCTGGCTTCCGGGGATTACAGGGTAATATATGTAACCGGGGAAGAGTCTTTGCAGCAGGTTAAGATGCGTGCGGCCAGGTTAAATTCAAGCCGGAATCCACTTCTTGTTCTGGCAGAAACAGAGTATAGCATTATAGAAAAACAAATTTTGCAAAATACACCCCACCTGGTTATCCTCGATTCCATCCAGACGGTCTTGAAAAGCGAACTGGGAACTGTTCCGGGAAGTGTCGTCCAGATCCGGGAAGTTACGGCATCGCTCATTCAACTGGCAAAAAGCCGTCAGATTACCTTTTTTATTGTCGGACATGTGACCAAGGATGGGGCCATAGCAGGACCTCGTATGTTGGAACATATGGTTGATTGTGTCCTTTATTTTGAAGGAGAACGTTATCAAAACTTCCGTATTCTTCGAGGGGTAAAAAACCGTTTTGGCTCAACAAACGAGATAGGTATTTTTACCATGGAGACAAGAGGTCTGATGGAAGTGGACAACCCTTCAGCACTTTTCCTGGAGCAGCGTCCCATTGATGCGGCCGGTTCGGTTGTCGTTCCTTCCATGGAAGGAACTCGCCCTCTGCTGGTCGAGATTCAGGCTCTGGTTACTCCTTCCTGTTTTGGTGGAAATCCGCGTCGCGTTTCCACAGGGCTTGATTACAACAGAGTTGCGCTTATTATCGCTGTCCTGGAGAAAAGGTTGGGCTTGCAACTCTATAATGGCGATATTTTTGTCAATGCAGTGGGCGGAGTCAAGGTGCTGGAACCGGCGACGGACCTGGGGGTGTCGCTGAGCATTGCCTCCAGCTTCTTGGATAGACTTGTCCTTCCGAAAACCATGGTTGTCGGAGAAATTGGACTAACCGGAGAGGTTCGACCGGTCAACCGCCTGGAAGATCGCCTGCGCGAAGGATTAAAGATGGGATTTCACCGCTGTATTGCGGCAAACGGCAATCTCCGAAAAGGTTTTAAGGATAATATAATGGATATAACGGAAAAATTGGATATTGTCGGTGTTTCTACGGTTGCAGAGGCTTTGAACCTTGTGTTGAAGGGATAAATTTATAAAAGATGAAAATACCCCAGAGCATTGAGCTTTTCATATTCTTTATGATAAATATCTTCAAGATTAATATTTAAAAGGTGACAAAGAGCGGCAAGATAAAAGAGGTTCTTCCCAATTTCTTCCTGAATTGCTTCCCGGCAATTTTCGCACAAATTGCCTGCCAGGTGAGAATCCATATACTTACGGCAATCCTCCAGGGAGACGTCGGGCGGGATCTCCTGTTTGCGTGCGTTAACGGAAATACATCCACAACCGGTAACCGTTTTACTGATGGATCTATTCACCCGGACAGCGGATTCTGAGTGTTTGGAAAGTGTATCTAAGATGCTTCGATGTTTTAGCAGGAGCTCTGAAACTTTATCCTGAAATAACCAGACAACTTCTTTATTCCTGGTTACCATGATTATGTCACCTCTTTTCTTTTTCTAGTATTATACTTGTTCTTTTTTCACCTTGTCAACTTTCTGTAAGAAGATGACAAGGTGATTTTCCTTAAAATAATGTGCTGGACTGATACCATACAACCTTTAACAGGATAACCGGCAGTTAAAAAACAATACTGCCCATTATTTAACATGACACTGTCATTGACATTTTCTTTGGCTTATGATAAAATTCAAACTTTCTTTGACAGGATCTATCATCTATGTTAAAATATTAAATAGTACAAACTATGCCCCTCAAGATTTTAAGGAGGCCGGGGTTAATGTTCAATATTGGAGATAAGGTTGTTTATCCGATGCACGGTGCCGGTATTATCGAATCCATCGAAGAAAAAGAGATTCTCGGCGATCGGAAAAAATATTATGTTATGAATATGCCTGTGGGAGATATTAAAGTAATGATTCCCATGGATAATGTGGAGAGAATCGGTTTGCGGGATGTCATCGGAAAAGGATCTCTGCGCGAGGTGTTTGAGATCCTGGAGAGTGTAGAAGAAAGTACAAATCCGAACTGGAACAGGCGCTATAGAGCCAATATGGATAAGATTAAAAGCGGCAATATCTTTAAAGTTGCCGAAGTTGTTCGCAGCCTTCTGCTGCGGGAAAAGAAGAAAGGGCTTTCTTCCGGGGAAAGGAAAATGCTGGAAAGCGCCAAGCAGATCCTGATGAGTGAGCTTTTGATGGTTAAGGGGGTAGATAGAAATGAAATTGTCGACTATCTTGAAAAACTCTTTAATCATCAAAATGGTGAAACCGCTTGCAATGGTGAAGACAGGTGTGGAGATAATAATGAAGATGAAGAAGAATATGAAGAAGAAGATGATGATGAAAATTAATTATTCAGACGGATTTTTCGACACGTAACCTTTGCGTACGGTCTAAAAAAGACATCGCAGTGATGTCTTTTTTTTGCAGGTATTCCGTTTTCAGCGTTCAGAATTCAGAATTATTATTGCGGAACTCTGTCGAGACGAAAAACTGTTCTTTCATTCCGGCTCCTGCCCCCTAAGTTTTTTTATTCGCAAGTGAGTATAATTATCCTTGAAGCAGGGCAAAAATATAAGTTATAATATAAAAACAAGATTTAACAAAATGGTTCAAGGTGGAAAGGAGGTGGATTGGATGTTAAAGACTGTTTTTCGGGTTCTCCTGACGATTATTGGTTTTATTAGTGGTTTTCAGCTTTTTAAAGTGGCCGTATCTTCACCTATTGTTGCTACAGGCCTTCCTTTTTCTCTTCCTTCCGGTATTTGGTTTTCAGCTTTGGGAGGGAGTATCTTCGGACTTATATTTTATTTTATAACGCCTTCTGTTGTGGATGTTGTTGGAAATATGGCTTCCTGGTCGGACAGCAAACTGAAAATGATTCCCACCAGGGACATTGTTTTGGGAGTTTGTGGCTTGCTTATTGCCCTTTTAATTGGTGTTTTATTAAATTTTCCCCTGGGGCGTATCCCCTGGGTTGGTCCTTACCTCTCTCTTTTGGTTACTCTAGTTCTGTCGTACCTGGGTGTTACATTTATCCTCAATCGCAAGGATGAGTTTTCCTTTTTGACCAATCAACTTACCAAACGACCTGCTTCTTCTAGCGGAAAAAAAGAGGGAATAGGAAAGATACTTGATACAAGCGTGATTATTGATGGTCGTATTTTAGATATCAGTAAAACCGGTTTTCTCGAAGGTGAGATCCAGGTACCGGGTTTTGTTTTGGAGGAACTAAGGCATATCGCCGATTCGCCGGATCTTTTAAAAAGAAATCGCGGGAGGCGTGGACTTGATATTTTAAATAAAATGCAAAAAGAGCTTGATATTGAGATTAACATTATTAATAAAGATTACGATGATATCTCGGAAGTTGATAGTAAACTTGTTAAATTGGCCCAGGATGAGGGTTCAGTTATCCTGACCAATGACTTTAATCTGAACAAAGTCTGCGAATTACAGGGTGTCAGTGTCTTGAATATTAATGAATTGGCTAACGCGGTCAAACCGGTAGTTCTTCCCGGGGAAGAGATGCTTGCGCATATTATCAAGGATGGAAAAGAAGTTGGACAGGGTGTTGCCTATCTGGATGACGGAACGATGATTGTGGTGGAAGGTGGGAGACGCTTTATCGGTGACACCATTGAAGTTTTGGTAACCAGTGTTTTGCAAACGGCAGCAGGTAGAATGATTTTCGCCAAGCCCAAGCTTGCTTTTTCCGAAAAGATCAGTACTTAACAAAGATCGGTACTTAACGATTTTCTGAATAACTAGTTGGCGGACGCTCGGTATACTCGGGCAAAGCGCCGGACCGGTGCCCGGTTTTTCTGCCTGTAAGTCCTGCGGCTCTTCTTAGCCCTTCGCTTACCTACCCGGCTCGCTGCCCTCTATGGCAGCGAGCCGGCTGCAGACGTCCTGTCTGCAGGGTAAGCTTTCGGTCTGCGCTTCGCCGGAGATGACATTCCTCTGCAAGAGGTGTGTTCCCAACAAAAAAATGTCTTGTAAAACTGGAGGTTTTGGAAGGATGGACGGTCCGGTAGTGATCATGCCTGCAGCAGGTCAGGGAAAACGTATGGGTGGCGAAAGAAATAAGCCATACCTGCTGCTGGCAGGTAAACCGGTTCTTGCCCACACACTCCAGGTTTTTACGGAATCGGGACTTTTTTCCCGAATAATTCCGGTTATAGCTCCCGGAGAGGAACAAATTTTTTACAAGTGGATTTTGCTACCTTTTTTTAGTGAGGAAAAAAGAATTTTTCCTGTTTCCGGTGGAGAGGAGAGGCAGTCCTCTGTCTTTAATGCTTTGAAAATTCTTCACCAGGAAGGAGTTCCGGGAGATACAATTATCTGTGTTCATGACGGGGTACGCCCCCTTCTTCAGAGACAACTTATCCAAAACGTCTACCGGGAAGCCCTGGAGTGCAAAGCGGCAATCGCCGGAGTACCCGTGAAAGATACCGTTAAGATGGTCGATAGCCGGGGATTTGTGCAAAATACTCCTCCCCGGGAACATTTAATATTAACCCAGACTCCCCAGTGTTTTCATTTTTCCCTTCTCTGGGAAGCCCACTGCCGCGCCCGGGATGAGGATTTCCGGGGCAGCGATGATGCAGTTCTGGTGGAGAGAATGGGCGCTTCTGTCAGGGTCGTGCCGGGAAATTATGACAATATCAAGTTAACAACTCCCCATGACCTTAAGATAGCCGAGGTACTTTATTTTCTTTCCTCAAATCGAAAAATTGATGAAGACGAAGAAGACCTGGATCTTTTATATGGAGGGCGCTGCACATAGAGCTGAACATTAAGGATTTTCCTCCCAAGTTAAAGGGAAGAAGCCGATAAAAACTTCCCTGCTTTATGCTATATGGGCGGTAACGAGGAAATTATAAAGGAGGTGCGGCCTGGGGTGCTATGATCATGGCTTTACGATAAGCTGATTTTAGCAACCAGGTTTTCAAGTGCTGAGCTGGCGTATCGGGTTAGGTTATGATGTTCATCCTCTGGCTAAGGATTTACCTCTTATTCTCGGTGGGGTAAGAATTCCTTATACTTCGGGCTTGATTGGGTATTCCGATGCGGATGTCTTAACTCACGCTATTATCGATGCTCTTTTGGGCGCCGCATCGTTGGGAGATATCGGTAGTCACTTTCCTGCTGGAGATCCCCGTTTTAAAGGGATCTCCAGCCTTTTGCTTTTAAAAGAGACACTTTTTCTCCTCGAAGAGGCCGGTTATCTTGTTGGTAATATCGACAGCGTTATTATTGCGGAAAAGCCGCGTTTTTCCCCGTATATACCTGAAATGCGCCGAAAAATTGCCGAAACCCTGCATGTGCCGGAGGCGGATGTTTCCGTGAAAGCTACGACGACGGAAAAGCTGGGTTTTACAGGTAGGGAAGAGGGGATTGCCGCTCAGGCGGTAGCCCTCGTGCAGCAAAGCAGTAAGGAGGTAAAATAATGATTAGATTTTATAATACTTTAAGCCGTAATAAGCAGACACTACAACCCGTGCAGGAGGGGAAAATCGGTATTTATGCCTGTGGGCCGACCGTATATGATTATTTTCATATCGGCAATGCCCGGGTCTTTCTTACTTTTGATGTTCTGAGGCGTTATCTTCAGTACCGGGGCTTTGATGTTACTTTTGTGCAAAATTTTACTGATATTGACGACAAGATGATTAAACGCGCGGCTGAGCTGCAGATTTCCGTGGACGAGCTGGCGGAGAGATATATCCGCGCCTACCGTGAAGATACGGAAGCCCTGGGTGTCCTGCCCGCGGATTATCATCCCAGGGCCACACACCATATTCCCCAGATTATCGCGTTTATTGAAAAACTACTGGAGAAGAATCTGGCGTATGAGCTGGAAGGTGATATTTATTATCACGTTGCCTCTTTTCCATCATACGGAAAACTTTCTCACCAGAATTTAGATGAGCTTTCTTTGGGAGCAAGGGTGGAGATTGATGCAAGAAAGCGCCACCCTATGGATTTTGCTCTCTGGAAAAAAGAAAAACCGGGTGAGCCTTCCTGGGAAAGTCCCTGGGGCAGAGGGAGACCCGGATGGCATATTGAATGTTCGGTTATGTCCATGGTTTACCTGGGTAATACATTGGATATTCATGGAGGAGGGCAGGATCTTATTTTCCCTCATCATGAAAATGAAATTGCGCAAAGTGAAGGTGTTTCCGGACAGCCTTTTGCCCGGAACTGGCTTCATGTGGGCTATTTGAATATTAATGAGGAAAAAATGTCCAAAAGTTTGGGAAACGTTCTGACCGTGCGCCAACTGGTCAAGGAGATAAACCCCTTGGTCCTGCGCTTTTTTATGCTTTCAGCCCATTATCGCAGCCCCATTAATTTTTCCGGAGAGCATCTGGAGCAAGCCGGTAAAGCACTGGAAAGGTTGAATACCCTGCTCTATAAGTTGCAAGAACGTCTGGGACGGGTTGCAGAAGGTGTTCCGTCAGCGGAAGAAGAGGAACTTCTAGATTTTCTGGAAGCCTCCAGGGAGCGCTTTGTGGAAACCCTGGACGACGATTTTAATACTGCAGAAGGGACAGCTGTTCTTTTTGAACTGGCCAGAAAGACGAACACGTACCTGGACCGTTTTCCGGAACAAAAACAAAATGTTCTGGAACCTATTTTAAAATTTTATAAGGAAGTTAATGATATCTTTGGTTTTCTGAAGATGGGCCCCGAGGCTGTTTCCGTCCTGGAAAAGGAGGTAGAGGAACTTATCTCCACCAGGGAGAAAGCCAGGAGCGAAAAGAACTGGGCTTTGGCTGATGCTATCCGTGAGCAACTTAAAGAAAAAAATATTCTTCTTGAGGATACGCCACAAGGGGTCCGTTGGAAATTCCTTGACAGGGAGAATGAAAAGTCATGAATTTGTTCAATGTTGGGGACGGCAAGGTTGTCTTACTCGCAGGCGGAGGAAAGATTTTTACCGATATTGCCGCAAAATTTGTTAAATCGGAAAGATCCTTAGAGGAGATAATTGCCTCTCCCTATGATAAAAAAGTAGTCTATAATATCATCAACAGCGGACACAAAGCGGCCGTGGAATTTGACTATTTTATTTTTGGCGTGGAAGGATATTCAAGAGTTACGGAAGTGCAGCTGGTCAGGAAAAGGATCGCCTCTTACATTATTAAAACCGGAAGAGCCAATAAAAGTGGTAAACGGTCATTTGATATGGTTTTGCCGCATAATATCCAAAATATGTCCATAAATTTTGAGGTACCTGTTGATCTGGTCAAACTCCCGGATGGAACCCCTTTAAGCAATTTTTCTGATTCCGGCCGCCATACGCATGTAGATGTGCAAATCAGCACGGAATTAATTTTAAAAATAATTGAATCCTGGTATACTCAAGGTGTGGCAGATCATCTTCCCGAAGAAGATCTGCGTTATCTTAAACCGCAAGCAACCGAATTTAAAGGGCTGATTGGCATGAATGCGCACGCACTCATGGACTGGTTTGCCATTAGATGCTGCAAAAATGCCCAGGCCGAAATACGAGATATGGCCAATAAAATGCTGGCCCTTTGCAAAGAAGCCGCGCCGGATCTTTTTGCCCAGGCCGGTCCGAATTGCAGAGTTTTAGGTTACTGTCCGGAAAACGACTTTCAGCATAAAGACTGCCGGGGAAAAATACCGACCAAAAATAAAGCACTGGCTATCTTGAAAAAGTATCAAACCGAAGGTGAAGCAATTTGAAGAAGAAAAGGGAAAATAAGCACGATTCCGGCCTGATGATCTGGGGTCGCCATCCTGTTCTGGAAGCATTAAAGGGTTTTCTTCCTGTTCAGGAGATACTCTTGCATGATGGAGCGAGGGGAAGCGTTATCGAGCAAATTGTGAAGCTTGCGCAAAGCAGGGGAATCCCTGCCAAACAGGTGCCGCGCATAGAGCTTGAACAAAAGGCACCCGGAGAAAATCATCAGGGTATTATTGCTTATCTTTCTCCTTATCAATACCTTGCCACGGAGGAACTCCTCCAACGGACCCGCACGGAAGGCAGCGTACCTTTTCTTCTCATGCTGGATCATCTTCAGGACCCGTATAATTTTGGTTCCCTGCTGCGCACAGCCTCCCTGACCGGTGTTTCCGGAGCGATCATTCCCCGGGACAGGGCCTGCGGGGTGACGCCCGCGGTTTTTAAAGGTTCTGCAGGAGCCCTGGCCCATGTGCCGGTTGCTCAGGCCGTCAATCTGGCCAGGGAAGTAGATCTTTTAAAAAAAGAGGGACTTTGGATTATGGGGGCTGATATGGCCGGTGATTCGGCATTCTTTGAAGCGGATTTAAAGCTCCCCATGGTTCTTATTCTCGGCGGTGAGGGAAAAGGATTATCCAGGCTGCTCAAGGAAAAATGCGATTTTTTACTGCGCATTCCCACCGGTGAAGCCGTCTCGTCATTAAATGCCGCCGTGGCAGGGGGAATTATTATGTATGAAATTTTTCGACAGCGGGGCCTGCGGGTCTAATTGGTCTAATTATTACTACAGCGAAAAATAGTAATTAGGTGTTATGGGGACTGTTTGAGCGGGCGTTCAGGTCGCCCGGGCAAAGCGCCGGACCGGTGCTTTAGATTTCCTGCCTGCAAGTCCTGCGGCTCTTTTTAGCTGCTAAGAGGAAATTTGCTGTAGTGTTATTCGGGGGAGAAAAGATGTCCCTGTTGCTTGTGGATGGGTATAACATCATTAATACCTGGCCTGAGTTAGAAATCTTGTGCCGGGAGGATTTGGGCGCTGCCAGGGCTAAACTGGCTGATATTTTGAGCGAGTTTGTTCCACTGCTCTGGAAAAAGATTATTATCGTCTATGATGCCTACCAGGTAAAAGGCAAACCCAGGGTTTACCGGGAAGGTAAAAATATTGAGGTGGTTTTTTCCGGAGCAGGACAAACGGCCGATGCTTTTATTGAACGTCTGGTGGCCAATCTCCGGGAACTTGGAGAGGAAGTAGAGGTGGCCTCTTCCGATTATCAAGAACAAAACCTTGTTATTTGGAAAGGAGGACGAAGGATTTCCGCAAGGGAATTGCGTGAGCGCCTGTTGAGTTCCCGGAAGGATTTACAAAAATTTGTCCTGCCTGCTCCCCGGGATCTCCTGGATGACCGGCTCTCGGAGACAATAAAAATATTACTGGAAAAATGGCGGCGTGAGTAAGTCTTTGTGACAGAGGACCTCCTACTATCGTTGTAGTAACATTCTTGGAAGAGGAAAATGGGATATGTAACCTGGTGGAATAACCTGTAATGCATTTCCAGTAGTTGCAAAAAGAATAAATTTTTATAATGAAGAAATGCTTGACGCTATCAGGGGCATAAGATATAATAGCAAAGAAGAGAGATCTCCAATATAGTAACGGAGGCGATGTTTGTGGGCTTAACGGCGCAGGGTTTGAGGGAGGAAGACAGTGTATGCACCGAACTGGATTTTCTAAAAGTAGAAGAATACGAAGAACGAACAGATGAAGAAGTTGCCGAAGAAGCCAAAGACGGAAACGACATCGCCCTGGAGTATTTGATTAATAAATACAGGAATTTTGTCAAAGCCAAAGCACGTTCTTACTTCCTTATCGGCGCCGATCGGGAGGATATTATTCAAGAAGGTATGATCGGTCTATACAAGGCTATTCGGGATTTCAGGGGTGACAAGCTCTCTTCGTTTCGGGCTTTTGCCGAGCTTTGTATTACACGGCAGATTATTACGGCGATTAAAACGGCAACAAGGCAGAAGCATATTCCACTTAATTCCTATGTTTCCTTGAATAAACCCATTTACGATGAGGATTCCGATCGCACCTTACTGGACATCCTTTCCGGGACCAAAGTAACGGATCCGGAAGAGCTAATGATTAACCGGGAAGAGTATTTTGATATTGAGTTTAAAATGGGAGAAATTCTCAGCGACCTGGAATGGCGCGTCTTAATGCTTTACCTGGAGGGTAAGTCTTATCAGGAAATTTCCATTGAATTGCGGAGGCATGTTAAGTCTATTGATAATGCCCTGCAGAGAGTAAAGCGTAAGCTTGAGCGTTACCTGGAAATCAGGCGGGTGTAGCTCAATGGCAGAGCCCTGGCTTCCCAAGCCAGTCGCGTGGGTTCGATTCCCATCACCCGCTCCAAAAAAAGAAAAACCCCTCCCCTGCAGGAGGGGTTTTTCTTTTTTTGGATGATCACATTTTTCGCAAAAATTTGGAAATGAAGGAGATGGGTTACTTGCGTAACTTTGTTCAACAGCCAAAGCTGCCTCCTGTGGAAAAGAAAATGACATGCCGGGAATTGCTACACGAGAGGTGTTCCCATTACGGTGAAAAGACTTTCGTTATTGATCCCGCTGCCGGGCGAAGTTATACCTATAGCAAATTTTTAGAAAAGGTCAACAGGGTAAGCAATATGCTTTGGACACTGGGCATTCGCAAGGGAGACAAGGTTACTGTTTTTATGTCCAATTCTCCGCAATACCTGTGGTCTTATTTCGGGATAATTCAGTTGGGTGCGGTGATAATCCCCCTAAATATTCACTTAAAAACGGAGGAGGTCGGGTACATCCTCCGCAATTCAGACAGCGTAGCTCTTTTTGCTTCAGGAGATTGTCTGGAACAGGCGCAGCAGGTCCTGTCCGCCGAGCAGTTGGAGCTTTCCCTGCTGGCCTGGAATTTTCCGAACGATTTTCCTCCGAAGATTGACACAGCCCGGCTATTTGATGTCCCAACTTGCCTTGCACAGGAAAAAGGGGAACTTCGGCCGGAAATAGCAGGCCTTTCCCTGGAGCCCGATGATGTGGCCCAGATCATGTACACTTCCGGGACGACCGGCAGGCCTAAAGGGGCCATGCTTACCCACCATAACATGATTATTGATGCTCACTGGATAACGAACTGGAACCGTCTTGAAGAAAAGGACCGGGCCATGTGCGTCATGCCTCTCTTCCATATTAACGGACAGATTGTTACGGTTATGACACCGCTCTACCATGGGGGGAGTCTGGTATTGCCCGGGAAATTTAGCGTAACGAGGTTTTTTGAACATATTACTGCTTACAACGTAACCTATACCGGAACCGTGGCGACGATGTTATCGATGTTGCTGAACAAAAAAGCTTCGTGGGATAAGCAAAAGGAGAGCAAGTTGAAAATTGTTTTTTGCGGTTCTGCTCCTGTTCCGGAAAAAGTTCAGGTTGAATTTGAAAAAACCTTCCAGGTACCTGTTATCGAAGGATATGGAATGACGGAGACGACATGCCGTTCAACATTCAATCCTCTCCCGCCCGCCGGGGAGGCGTTGTTGGGACAGAGCGACGGGTACAGGAAAATCGGTTCTGTCGGGCTGCCCCTGGGAAATGAAATGAGAGTCGTGGACGAACAGGATAAACCTCTGGGGCCAAACGAGCGGGGAGAAATTGTCATTCGCGGTGAAAATCTTATGAAAGGTTACTACAAAAACCCCGAGGCCACTGAGCGGGCCTTTGCCGGTGGATGGTTCCACAGCGGAGACATAGGCTTTTTTGATGAAGACGGATACTTCCATATTGTTGATCGCAAAACCGATATGATTATCAGGGGCGGTGAAAATATTTATCCCAGGGAGATCGAAGAGGTTCTTTACCGTCATAAGGCGGTGAAAGATGCGGCCTGTATCGGTGTCCCTGACGATCTATACGGTGAAGAGGTAATGGCTTTTGTTGTAATCAAGGATGATGAACATTCTTCGGAAGAAGAGCTGCTCCTCTTTTGCCGGCAACATCTCGCTGCTTTCAAATGTCCCAAAAAGATACGGATCCTGGCTGAAATACCGAAAAGTTCTTCCGGGAAATTGCTGCGCAGAATGCTCAAAGCTTAAAAAGAGTGAGACAGGGGACGGTTCCTTGACTCATCTCCCCTGTCTCTCAAGTGGAAAGTGAGTCAAGGAACCGTCCCCTGTCTCATCTCTAAGGAGGAACAATGTCCGTACAGAAACTGATTAGTGCTCTACTGGATAACCGGGATCTTAAAAAACAGGTTGCCATCATCATAGAAAAAGCGGAGACCCCTCCCAGATATAGTGTCCTGAGGGAAGCACTACCTGCCGGTCTGCAGCAGTACCTTTCCCGGCACCAAATACGCCTCTATACCCACCAGACCGAAGTAATTGAGAAAGCACGCACCGGCAGTAATGTGGCCCTGGTAACCTCAACCGCTTCCGGAAAAACCCTGGCGTTTACAATTCCCGTTTTTGAACAGCTTTTTAAAAATCCCGGTTCAACGGCGCTGTTTCTTTACCCGATGAAAGCCCTTTCCTACGATCAGCTTCGGGAAATTAAGAAGATGGAAGAGGGAACGGAAATTAACCTGAGGGCTGCCGTGTACGACGGAGATACACCAAAAGAGGAAAGAAAGTCTATTCGGGAAAACTCGCGCCTGATCCTGAGCAATCCCCATGCCCTGCATCACTACCTATCATGGCACCGGTTGTGGTCGAGGTTCTTTCGCCAATTGCGTTTTATTGTAATTGACGAGGCCCATTGGTACCGGGGTATATTCGGTACGAACGTTGCGTTTTTGTTGCGCCGTTTGCGCCGCATTTTAGAGCACTACAAAACAGACCCCCAATTTATTATCTCCTCAGCCACGATGGCCGACCCGCTGGAACATGCCGGGTCCCTGACCGGCAAACGGTTTGAGCTGGTAAGTAAGGATGGGAGTTCCCAGGGGAAAAAAACCTACCTGTTTTGGGATACTTCCGCCAAGCCGGATCGTTCCCAACATCTTCAGACAGCGGACCTTACTGCAGCTTGTGTGCAGCACGGATTGCAAACCCTCTGTTTTTCCGTCAGCAGAAAAATGACGGAATTAACGGCAACCTGGGCCAATAAGCTGGTACCCGGCACCGAGATTGTTCCTTATCGGGCAGGTTACCTGCCGGAGGATAGAAGGGAACTGGAGAAAAAGTTTAAAGAGAAACAAATAGCCGGAATTATCTCCACCAATGCTCTGGAACTGGGTGTTAATATCGGCGGTCTTGATGCCGTGGTGCTCGGGGGATATCCCGGGACAATTTCTTCTTTTCATCAGCGGGCAGGCCGGGCGGGACGTTCCGGCCAGGAAAGCCTGGTCATGCAAATGCTTTTCGATAACCCGTTGGATACCTATCTGCAGGCCAACCCTCATTACCTTTTCGAAGAGCCCAGCGAGCAGGCTGTTATTTCCCTGGGAAACAGGAAAATTTTAAAAAACCATGTCATGTGCGCCGCGGAAGAACTTCCCCTAGTCAAGGAAGATGAGAAGTGGTTCGGTGTGGAATATGAAAGCATCGTTAGCGAACTTATTAAGGAACAGGCCATTCGTCTTAATTCCGGCGATATTCCGGAGGGACGCAGAGGAAGAGCGGCTTCCATAAAGAAGTATCGCTACAATGGGAGCGGGTCTTTCTTTCAGGTCAATTTGAGCGATATTGAGGGGGATAGCTACAAGTTGATCTGCGATGGACATATTCTGGAGGAACTGAGCAGAAGGCAGGCGTACTCTGAAGCCCATCCCGGTGCTATCTTCCTGCACAGGGCCGAACCTTACCTGGTTGCCGATTTTGACGAAAAAACAAAAACCGTTTTACTGCGGCCTTATGACAGGGAAACATATACGACACCGCTCAAGGAAACCCGGGTAAAAATTGATAAAATTATGCAAAAGCGGCAGCTTGCCGGCCATATTTTGCATTACGGACAAGTTGTTGTGGATGAAGAGGTCTACGGATATGTGCGGCGCTCTTTTAGTAAAACGCTTGGCAAGAACATCCTGGAAAACCCCCTTTCGCTTCAGTACCGTACCGAGGCCGTCTGGATTGGCTTTAACAAGCTGCGGGGCGTTAACCCAGACGGCGGTCTTCATGCTTTGGAGCATCTGCTCATCGGAGTGGCGCCGCTGTTGGCCATGTGCGACCGTTGGGACCTGGGAGGAGTTTGTTCCGCTTCCAGGGAGCTTTTTCTCTACGATGGTTTTCCGGAGGGAATCGGTATATCCCGGCATCTTTATCAAAAATATGAAGTTTTGGCGGCCAAAGCACTGGAGGTAATTTTGGGTTGTCCTTGCGAGAGCGGCTGTCCCAAATGTATTATGTCACCCAAGTGCGGCAACAACAATGACCCACTGGACAAAAACAGTGCCCGGATAATATTGGAAAGTTTTGTCCGGCGTTTCTAACTGTAATTGTAACAAAAAAATGGAATAATATTCAAAATCTCCTTCTGCCGTCTCAGGCTTAATTAGGCTCGATTGCGGTTATAATAATCTTGAGCAATTAATGAACTTTAGCCGTAAAGTGCAGGAAGGAGTTGTTTTTTTTGAAAGCCGTTATTATGGCCGGAGGGGAAGGTGCCAGGCTGCGCCCTCTGACCTGTGACCGGCCCAAGCCGATGGTCCCCTTAATGGATAAACCCATGATGGAATATATTATCGAACTTCTGACCAGGCATGGGATTAAGGAACAAGCTGTAACACTACAATATCTTCCCGAACAAATCAAAGAATATTTTGGTGACGGGTCCTCCTTGAGCGTCTCTCTTCATTATTCCCTGGAGGATGAGCCCCTGGGTACGGCCGGGAGTGTTAAAAATACTTCCTCTTTTCTAGATGAAACATTTTTGGTTATCAGCGGGGATTGCCTGACGGATATAGATCTAAGCGAAGCGATCACCTTTCACCGGCAAAAAAAGGCCTTAGTTACTATTGTGCTTACTCCCCAGGATAATCCCCTGGAGTATGGCGTAGTGATGGTAGACGAAGAAGGAAGGATCCTCCGTTTTCTGGAGAAACCAAGTTGGGGAGAGGTTTTCAGCGATACGGTAAATACGGGAATATATATTATTGAGCCTGAGGTTTTGGACTATATCCCGTCAGGAAAGAAATTTGACTTCAGCAAAGATCTTTTCCCTTTACTGCTTAAAGATGGGAAAGCGCTTTACGGCTGCTCGCTTTCAGGATACTGGTGCGATATCGGCAGCCTGGAACAGTATCGCCAGACTAATTACGATATTCTCAGAAAAAAAGTTAAAGTTAATTTAAATGCCTGGGAGAAAAAACCGGGAGTATGGATCGCGGACGATGTTCAGGCGGATCCCGGAGCCGTTCTAATCCCGCCCCTTTATATCGGTAAGGGGAGCCAGATCGGTCCCGGGGCTGTTGTCGGCGGCTATACGGTGCTCGGTTCCGGCAGCCGTGTCTTTGGCAAAGCTTCCATCAAACGAGGGGTTGTCTGGTCGCAGGCGACCCTGGAGGAAAATGCCGTGGTCCGAGGGGGTATTCTGGCCGGAGGGTCCAGAGTGGGAGCAGGTGCAGTTGTCTATGAAGGAGCGGTTGTGGGAGATAAAACCGTTGTTGAAAGTAAAGCTACATTAAAACCCGGTGTCAAATTATGGCCGTTTAAGAGAGTGGAAAGCGGTGCGGTTGTTCACGGCAACTTGATCTGGGGCGGGCAGGCCAGACGTTCCCTTTTCGGCAGCAACGGCGTAGAGGGAGAGATCCACAGCGATCTGGCACTGGAGAGCACTCTTCGGTTAGGCTCTGCCTTTGCATTTTTGCTTGGCGGTGATGTTCCTGTCGTAACGGGCGCGGATTTTTGGGGACCTTCGCAGCTTTTAAAAAAAGTTTTTGAGGTGGGTCTTATGGCCGGAGGGGCGCAGGTTATGGATATCGGGAGCACTTTTGCCCCGGCGCTGCGCATGTCCGTTACTGAACTGCAAGCAAAAGGAGGAGTCTATGTTCATTCCTGCTCCCATCATGAGGGACATTGCGTTCTCCGCTTCTTTGACCGGGAAGGACTCCAGATGGCTCACGGAGACGAACGCAAGCTGGAGCAGATTCATTCCAGAGACGATTTTCCCCGCGCGGCTAAAGAAAAACTTGGAACATTGAAACAGATTCCGGACTATAACCGGGTCTATGCCGGAGCGCTTTTGGAAGACCTGGCTGTGCAGAGGATCAAGGATTTTCATTTTTCCCTCCTGCTCGCTTTCCCTGCCACTCATGTGGGGACTTTTTTAATCCCGCTTTTTCAAGAACTAGAGTGCCGCCTGACTGTTATCCATCCACCCGGCAAAGAGGAGCCCACCTGTTGGGAACAGGATGAATTTAGCCATTTTAAAAAAGAATTCGCCCGCAATGTGGTTAAAGAAAAAGCTGATCTGGGCTTTCTGATGGCTCCCAGCGGTGAAGAGATGATACTTTTTGATAATGAAGGAAATGAAATATCCGGGGAAGTTTATCAGGCTCTGCTCTCTCTGCTGATTTTAAGAGGGGGAAAAGCTTCCACACTGGTCCAGCCCTTTTTTGCCTCCTGGGTTCACGAGGAGCTGGCCCGGAAAAACAGAGGGAAAGTTTTGCGCAGCAAAACATTGCCGCGCCATTTTCAGGAGAAATTAAAAGAAACTTTACATAGTGGGATCTCTTCCGGAAAAGGATATCGTCCCGGTGATTTTTTACAGCTGGATGCCATGACCGCTCTTTTTAAAATTTTGGATTGTCTGGCCAGGGAAGAAAAAAGTCTTTCTATCCTGTTAAAAGAAATCCCCGGAATACGTATGCATCAAAAAGAAGTTTTCTGTCCTTGGGGCCAGAAAGGGAGGGTCATGCGGCGCCTCGTCCAGGAAGGACCTGGTAAGGCAGAGCGGATTGAACTTTTTGACGGAGTTAAGTTTTTTTACCCCAACGGGTGGGCCCTTGTTCTTCCTGATCCGGAAAAACCTTCTTACAGGATTTACGGAGAGGGTTTTACCGAAGAGATTTCCGAATCATTGACGGGATTTTTGGCGGAAAAAGTTAAGAATCTGCAGGATGATCACGTCAGACCAGTAACCTGAACCGAAAGCGCTCCGGCAAACGCCTTCTCCGGGACTTTGCACGGCCGGAAAGAGTCGTACCTTGCCCGGGGCTTCACCCGAGCGCCTGGCGTATACGAAAACTAAGAAAAAGTCTGCAAACCCTGCCCAGAAAGTGGCAGGGTTTGCCTTTGCAAATGAGAGGTAATTTTACATAGTTTTAACAATAAAAACCCTATGTTTTAACAATAATCTTTCTTTGATTTAACATTGAAGCGCTATAATGCCTTTGAAACTTAACCTATTTTATTTAAGGAGGAAGAGAAATGCTCAGAAGGATTTCCTTATCCAAGATCTGTACTCTTTTCATATTGATGGTATTGCTATTAAATTTAGCAGCAATAACCGGGACCGCGGAAGCAGCAGCCGGGGTTCCCAAGTATGTATTTTACTTTATCGGTGACGGTTTGGGAGCCAGTCAAAGGCAGGCAGCCGAGTTCTTCTTGCAGGAAGAAAACGGTGATAAAAATAGCAAACTTCTTATGGATACTTTTCCTGTAGCAGGAATTAACACTACTTACTCTGCAGACACCCTGGTGACTGACTCAGCGGCTGCAGGTACTGCCTTAGCCACCGGACATAAGACTAATAATGGTATGATTTCCGTGTTGCCGGACGGGACAGAAGTTAAGAGCTTGATTGAATGTGCGGTAGAAAAAGGCATGGGAACAGGCATTATCACCACAACAAGACTGACCCATGCAACTCCTGCAGTGTTTGCAGCTCATAATGAAGATAGAGATGACGAAAATGCTATTGCTGAAGACTATTTGGAAAGCGGAGTTAATTTCTTTGCAGGTGGGGGTTACAGGCATTTTGTTCCCAAAGATTGGAAATGGGGCAGTTCAAAAAGAACAGACAGCAGAAATATTATTCAAGAATTTTATGAAAAGGACTATGAGGTCTTTGTAGGAAAAAGTGATGTGCAGAAATTTATTAATTATCATCCGACCGCAAGAGAGCAAGTCTTCGCTATCTTTACGAGCAGTCATATGCCGTATGAAATAGATAGAATGAATAGCAATAGCGGGATACCAAGCATAGCCGAAATGACGGAAAAAGGTATTGAAGTTTTATCCAGGTATTCTAAAGGTTTCTTTATGATGGTTGAAGGTGGAAGGATTGACCATGCCTGTCACGCTAATGATCCGGCAGGAGCTATTTACGATGTTCTGGCATTCGATGAGGCTTTAAAAGAAGCTTATGAATTTTATCAAAAGCATCCCAAGGAAACTTTAATCGTTGTGGTTGGTGACCATGAAACCGGTGGTATGGGTTTAGGTTTCGGCCAAAATTATTTCTTAAATATGGACGAGTTGCTTGATGTAAAAGTGTCTGTTGAAGACATACTCCAGGGGAAATATGCAGGAGACAGAGCCGCTTACTTTACTTATATCGAAGAAAATTTAGGGCTGGATAATTTGAGTGCAGCAGAAAAAGCAGAAATCGAAAAAGCTATGGATATAGTCGATGGTAAGATTGATCCCGGTACTTTATACGGTGGCTATGATCCTGTAGCTATCGCTGCTACCCATGTCGTTTCCGAAAGGATAAATCTTAATTGGACTACTTACGCTCACTCGGGGACGGCGATACCTATGTGTGCTATGGGTGTTGGAGCAGATGACTTCGGCGGCTATAAAGATAATACAGAGATTGGCGAAACTATGGCTGATATTATGAACTTTAAATTAGATATTCATTAATTGCAAAGTCAAATAGCCGGGGGGATTCCCCGGCTATTTGACTTTCTATCGCCTGGAGGAAAGAAATTCATGAAAAAAGCATTACCCGTTTTATTATTCTTAGTATTGGCCGTGCTGCTATTAGGAATATTGACCTTCAGTAAAACCGGTGATAAGGCCCAGCAAAATAGTCAAGAAGTAAGAGCTGTTGTGCTGGAAACGGATGAATCGGACGTAATTCAAGCGGGAATATCCAAAATAGGAAATCAGCATCTTATTATTGAAATAACTGAAGGAAAGTATGCAGGAGACACTATCGCAGCCGGCAATCATCTGCTGGGAAAGCTTGAATTGGACAGTTTTTATAAACGGGGAGATGAAATAGTTGTTGCTCTCTTAGAAAAAGATGGTGAAATTAAAGATGCCAAAGCTTTGGAAATCTATCGCCAGGATTGGGAACTGGTCTTATTCGGAATTTTTGTGTTATGTCTCCTTGTGTATGCCGGAGTAATCGGTTTGAAAGCACTATTTTCCTTTGTGGCAAGCTTGTATCTAATTTGGGCTTTTCTCCTGCCGGGTCTTTTAGACGGGAAAAACCCACTTGTTCTGGCTTCTGTTACTTTAGTCCTCCTGACGGCTATTATTATCTTTTCCGTAGCAGGTTTGACAAAAAAAGGTGTAGCAGCTTTTTGCGGAACAATTTTTGGTTTTCTGATCACAGCAGGCATTACCCTGCTTTTGGGAAGCAAACTGGCTTTAAACGGTATGACTTTACCGTATGCTGAGTCATTGCTATTTAGCGGTCACTTGAATCTTAATATGAGAGATATCTTCTATGCTGCCATCATAATTGGCGCTTCCGGAGCAGCCATGGATATTGCCATGGATGTTGCAGCAGCAATAGAAGAAATAAAAGCAAAAAAACCTGAGATAAATGTTCATGAGCTTATTCAATCAGGTTTTAATATCGGCAGGGCGGTAATAGGTACAATGACCACAACATTATTATTAGCTTATTCCGGTGGATATCTCACCTTGTTAATGCTTTTCATGACCAAGAATTCAAGTCCGGCACGCATACTTAATTTGAAAATTGTTGCGGCGGAAATTATGAGAACATTAGTGGGAAGTATTGGTTTAGTGCTAGTCGCACCTCTTACTGCTGTTATTGCCGGGTTAATATTCTCCGTTAATTTTCAGGATGTTTTTGTTAAACATAGCGCTAAACAGCATGCTGAAAAAGAAACAAATCAAGTGCCGGAAGCGAAATGAAATTCGCTCGGAGCTGACTACCAGGTTTCTTTATTAAATTTTTTGTCCAAATAAATCTGTTCATTAATTTTTTTACTCTCTCCGGAAGGAAAAAGGGCGTATTTTCGAGAAGTTTTATTGTTATACTAAGATGGAAATATTATTGGAAATGTTTCCGGACGGGAGGAAAATATTGTCTATATTGGAAAAAGCAAAGGATCTTGGTCTTGAACTACGCAACACCGAAGAGTATCAGAAACTGGAAGAGGTTAATCAACGGCTTAATAACGACAGCGAAGCACAGCAGATCATTAAATCCTTTCAGGAAGTCCAGCAAAGTATTCAATTCTCACAGCAAAGCGGTATTAAACCGACAGAAGAACAAATGGCCGATTATAATGAGAAGCAAAAAAGTATTGAGGCCAACCTTACTTTAAAAGCATATATGAAGGCTACGGAGGCGTTCTATGCCGTTATGAAAGAAGTTAATGATGCTATCACTGCAGCTATTCAGGGTAAAACAGAGGATTAAATTATTCTAGTTTGTCATGAATTGCCCAGGCGCCGGCAAAGCCCTTGCTTAAAGCAGCAGTTTTTTTCGCTTTGAGCAAGGGCTTTGCCGGTAGTAAGGTTTATTTTTTATTTTCATTCATTTTCATTGTAAAGATTAGAGTATGAAGTGAAGCAAGAGGTGAGGTTTACTTGAATTCATCAATATGGATTAGTGTCTATCTTCCATTGTTTCTATTGTTTTTTATCATTTTTCCACAGCAGCGTGAAAGGGAAAAAGGGGTATTAGTGAAATTAAAAAAAAGAAAGGGTTTAATAACCATGACAAATGAATTAATTAAAAAATACGTAGGCAAGACTTGCAAGATTTCTACAGGCTCATTTGGAGTAAATATCGTGGGAAAAATACTTTATGTCAATGAAAATTGGCTTGAGGTTGAAACGAAAAAGGGTAAGGAACTGATAAATGCTGATTTTATTCAAAACATTAAAGTAAAACAAATTTGACTGGCTGCTGAGAATAATTCCTTTACAGTTATAGGAGCATTCCTGTAATGAAACAAAATGATGTTTGAAAAAAAGAGTACCTCCT
>JAENYV010000029.1 GCA_016841605.1 Dethiobacter alkaliphilus
TTTACCCGATTCTATTGTTTGACATATGAAAATCTGCTTTATGCAACTATAGTGAGTCGAGTTATGCATTTTTACAAATTCTTTAGCCTTATATGCACTAACTTCCTCATCACCCTTCAAAAAATTCCTTTGCCGCCCACCATTTAGTTCCATCAAACTCAACATTTTTGGATCCTTTGCATAGTTCGAACCATAACGCTTCCGTATGAGTTTCGAAATATTGTACCTATGTTTTTCATTTATATGGAATGGTGCCTCTCCAGTCAAAACTCTAAACCTATGTTCTAATGTTTCAAATCCAAAGTTAATATTTGTCATATTCCAATGAATCCATTTTGAATCGCTGTCTCTAGCTTCTGCAAACTCGAAAAAGCGCCTTAGCATTATTTTTTCTATTTCGTCATATCGGTCAAAAATATCTTCTCTTGAGATTTCCAACTCTTCTGCAATTAGATGCATTGAGAAACTGTACATTTGATCGCTAGTCATATGTAAAACAGCTATCGACGTTATTCTTGGAGAATATCCTTCATTATCATCACTCAAGCTTTGACAAGAGTAATGAATAAAGTATATTTTCTCAGCATTTTTATTAAGTTCTTTAATAATTGCATTATTGGTTTTGCTCATAAACTATCTGTGTTCCCCCAAATATATTTAAATATCAGGATCTAATCTTAAATACTTACTCCAAAATAGAGTGTCAATTGATAATTTGATTGATTATGTAAATTAACCTCCGTTATAGGTCGTACTTTCTTTTAAACTGTTTAGTTGACATAAAAATCTTTTTCTAACTGTTCAAAAGGAAGACTTAATGGTTTTAATGTATTAAGTCTCCTTCTTGCCGTTTCAAAACCTAAAATCAATCTTCGAGGATTCTTTAAGAATACTTCTATAAATCTATCTCCAAATGCTTCCCGATAAATGACAAACTTCTTATTTAGTGAAAGAACTGCCATTCCAAAAATTGAAGGGGTATGTATAAAGAAATACCTAGTTTGCTCTTCATTTAGACCAAAGGAAAGTAATACTTCCAATTTGCCCTTCAAATTATTGGGGGAAAGCTTTAGATATTATTAAAAGTATTACTCAGTTGAGTGTTTGCGAATCAGTAAAGCCAAGTTGTTTTAAAGTCAATATTTTATCTTCCATGATCCCTCTCCATATTCATTTGCTAAATGAATGCTTAAACCTCTTAACTACCAATTATAGACATTTTTATAAATTAATAGGAGAATCCGGATTCTCACGCACTTATCACCCTCCTCAATTCCGGCCATATTTCTTCCGTATTGACGCCCATTGGTGCCGCCGTTAAGATCAGTTCTACTCAACGATTTCCGGTACGCACCGATGCTTTATGAAATAGCCGTTGCCGTTTTAAGAGGGAGTGCCAGGTTTGCTCACGGCACGGATAAGCAAGGCAACAGACTACCCTTTTGCTTTCTGAGGCAGTTGAGTAAGCTAATACTTGCAGGAGATCTTCCCGGTGCTGCTCCCCAGTTCTTTTTTAACACAGCCCATCTTTCCCGATTGAGTTCTTCCCAATGGTTCTTATATTTTGCATTGATCTTGTTTCTCCATCACGTTCCAAGATCAAGTCCGGAAGCAAATAGCGCTGTGAACCAAGATATGGAGGGCTCCAGCGTAAAAGGTGTTAATGTCTCCCGCTGCCTGCTCTTTTTAAAGTACCCCTGTGCCCTTCGCCATATCAAGCAGTTAAATCTGTATGTTATCTGATGACAGGAAAAAGCTTCATATTATGATAAAGTATTCAATATTATTTTGTTATTCTACTTCAATTAATTGAAGTCCTTGCGTTATTTTGTCTATTTTTGTCGAAAAGAAAAATTTTTTAATTGACATAATAGCGTGGGGCCGCGATTCCGGAGGTATGCATTATGCCTGAGTAAAAAGTGCCGGTTTAATTGTATGAAACCGGGATTGGCTATCAGGCACTAATTGAAGATTGCTTAAAAGGGCGTTTTTTGAAGATCATCGTTGATGTGGATGCCTGTAAATCAAAGTTTATTTTCCGGCTTTTTGCCGCCATTTCCTGGTAGAGCATCATCCTCGGGCCTCAAATTCGATACAATTTTGGTAAATAAATCCTATCTTCTTAAGCAGTCTCAGAATGTGAAAACACCGGTACGGGGCATTAAAAATCGTCCGATATTAAGACAGGAGCATGTCAGCCGTTGGTGGCCGACATGCTCCCTTTTTTTATTTGGCCCTATCAGGCAGATCGTCGTCGAATATGCAATCTGCCGTCTGCATTGTGTCGAGAACTCGTATATTGGGTGGTTCGGCTGATATATACATTATTTCCGTGGCCTGCTGTGCTTCCTGCAAGATCGCAATGGCTTTGGTCATTGAGCGAAACAGTTTTTGATACATTTCTTTGTAGTCAGGCATTATGCCTCGCCCCCGCCCCCTTTATATTATGTTAGACGCATACTAATTTATGGTACAGATAAAAATATTATGTATTACATAAAATATATTATATATGACATAATAATAATTGTCAACCCATCTTGGTAAAATTATGTTTGAAATGGGGTGATCATTTGAAGATGGAGCACCGCGACCGATACATGAAGCTGGGTCTAAGAATTGCATATTTCAGAAAGATGAAGGGCTTTACGCAGGAACAGCTTGCAGAGAAGCTGGGCAAAAGTGCGGGTTATATTGGGGCGGTTGAGGCTATCAATGTTGAACGAGCAATATCATTGGATATGCTATTCGATATTGCTGATTTATTGGAAGTACCCGCCTATAAATTTTTACAGTTTGATGATGGAGAAGGTAACTAGGTCGTCCTTTTAAATATGATGACGCAGAAACCCCGTCACAACGATAAGTTCGTGCCGGGGTTCGCTTTTATCAATGCACCTGTTGGTTTAGCGCTCAAGAATCCTGCCCGTGTCATGTTTGCAGCAGCATGGCGTGTCCAATTAACCTGACCGCGGAAAACAGTTAAATTTATACGTTTTCTGTTTGCAAATGTATAATAGCATGGATAGATAATTAAATAAGAAAAAGGAATCTACTTGTTCTTGTGGAAATAGACGGTTACCAGCTTGTGGAGGAACTAAGCAGATGATCGAAAAAAATTTTGATATTCCTTTTATTGCCGGCTTAGCTTTACGCGAAAAACAGATCCAACAGAACTTCCGTCCAATCATCGGTGTACATAAATGGTTTGCCAGGCGTCCGGGGACATTATTTCGTGGGCTACTGTTATCCGAGTTTGGCAATGGTCCGTTAAAAGAAATTTTTTACCAAGCCAACAGACTTTCTGGCCTAACTGTCGCCGATCCCTTTATGGGCGGGGGAACACCAATTATAGAAGCCAACCGTCTGGATTGCGGTGTCGTGGGAGTTGATATTAATCCGATGGCCTATTGGATTGTGCAAAGGGAAATTGCCAATCTGGATGTTGAAGAATATAGAGATGCAGCAACCCGTTTATTAGACTATTTACACGAACAGCTTGGCCCTTACTACAGAACTACCTGCTTAAGCTGCGGTAATATCCATGCTTCCGTAAAATACTTTATCTGGGTTAAAACAATAAAGTGCCAGGAGTGCCGGCAGGAGATTAATATGTTTCCCGGTTATATTCTCGCTACTAATTCCCGACATCCCAAATATGTGTTGATATGTTCGGACTGCGGGGAGTTGAATGAAGTGGAATCTGATAAGGCGCCCGGTGAGTGCAGCCACTGTCATTCTCAACTAAAAACAAGAGGGCCTGCCCGTTCCAACCGCTGTCTTTGTCCTCACTGCGGAACATTAAATAAATATCCCCAACCCCAACAGGGACCTCCTAAACACAAGATGGCCGCAATTGAATATTATTGTCCCCAATGTAAACAAAGTCACAAAGGGCGTTTTTTTAAGAAACCCGATCATGTTGACCTGGAAAAATATCATCAGTCGGAAGAAAGATGGGGATCACTTGAGGCAAGGTTCGTACCCGGAGAGAAGATCCCCGCCGGAGATGAAACAGATCGTTTGCACCGTTGGGGTTACAGCAAATATGCAGATTTGTTTAATGCGCGGCAGCAGTTGGGCCTAGAGATAAGCTGCCGCTGGATTGATAAAATGACCGGCGGAGAAACCAGAAATGCTTTGGCTACAAATCTTTCCGATCTCTTGCGTTACCAGAACATGCTCTGCCGCTATGATGCCAGTGCTTTAAAATCACTGGATATTTTTTCTGTCCATGGTTTTCCCGTGGGTTTAATGCAGTGCGAATCCAATCTTTTAGGTATAGTAGACGAGTTTAAAAGAACCCAGGTCGGCAGCGGAGGCTGGCTAAACATTATTGAAAAGTATGTTAAAGCAAAACAGTTTTGCCAACTGCCATTTGAACTTCAATATCATAACGGCCGGAAAAAACAAATTACAATTGAAGGGGAATGGATCGGAACTGAAAGAACTTTTAAGGAAGTTACCCGCCAAAAAATTGTTGACCTGCGCTGCAGCAGTTCTACTGCATTAACGCTGGAAAAGGAGACTTTGGATGCCGTACTTACCGATCCGCCATATTACGCCAATGTCCAATATGCGGAATTAATGGACTTCTGTTACGTATGGCTGCGAAAACTTGTTTCTAATGAACCTTCTTTTCAACCTATTTCTACAAGAAACCAAAATGAACTGACCGGCAACAACACCATGTCCCGAGGCTTAATGCATTTCCAGAACGGATTAGCAAAGGTATTTCAGAATATGGCCGAAGCTTTAAAGCCCGGTTCTCCGTTTATCTTTACCTATCACCATAACGATCTTAACGCCTACCTGCCTATCGCCACCGCTTTATTGGATGCCGGTTTGGTATGTTCCGCATCTCTTCCCTGCCCTGCTGAAATGGGGGCATCCATCCACATCAACGGTACAGGTTCTTCCATCGTTGATACAGTTTTTGTTTGCCGAACTACCGGCGTAGTCTCCCGCAAAACTCTCACTTCTTCACCAGAAGAGATAGCCAAACTGGTGATGATGGATTTGGACAAACTCAAAGCTGCCAATATCCGCACCAGCCAGGGAGATATGCGCTGTATCGCTTTCGGTCATTTGATTCGCCTGTCTGTTTGGTTTTTAAGGGAAAGGTGGAACGTCGATAATGAACCGCAAACTAAATTAAAAACAGTTGAAGAGCAAATTAATGTACTGGGGAATTGGTCGGCTATCAAAGAATATTTATTACAGCGTATCGAAGCACCTGAGAAACAACAATGGCTTGCCCTGGAGTATCATGAGGGTTATGGGGGTGAATCAGATAAAATTTCCTTTTGAAGTAACTTTTACGGATCTTACAGCAGATTTGGAACCCTTTGTTTCATCCGTTTTCTCATGCCTGGCCTCGGATTTTTTGATGATGCCTAAAGGAGCAGGCTTCCTGGAATATCCTATCTTTGAACGGGGTTATGAAGCGTTGAAAAAAGAAACCAACTCCTTCCAGGAGATGACACCGTCAAATGTTATGCAAGCAGTTGAAACAACACCCACCGTTTTAATTGTTTTACGCTCCATTTTGGGTTTTACTCCCCCGGAATGGGCTTATTTGGCAAGCCAGCGCACGGAGACTGAGGTGACTCAGGGCTTTGTCAGAAGCCTGGACCGTAAGATTAGGCTTGAACCCTTTAAAGTTTTATCAGCTACACCCACAGCAAGAAAACGAATTATGGCGTTGGTAACCACAGCATGTAAGTTTAATAAGGCAGCCGGTTCAAATGGCAACAGAGGATAAAATTCACCGCTTAAATAAGGCGGATACCCAGCAGGGTTTAGCAGGGTTACAGACGATGGCTGCTTTGGGGGTTCCTTATGCCATGTTGCTATATGAACGTTTTTTAGGCAGGCCTTTTGCAGGACACCGGGATTCGGTATCTGAGTTGGTTGGCGACAGCCTGGAATCAGCTATTGAAGAAGTATTAACGACAGCGGGAATCAGTTTTAGGAAGACAAAACGTGCGGAACGCATCGCGGGCTTTGATCAGACACCGGATTTTATCATACCGAGTGAGTTCAATCCAAAAGTCATCATAGAAGCAAAAATTACAGAAGACGATGGGACAGCTCGGGATAAAGTTACCCGCATTCAACATTTAGCCACTTTAAGCGCTGCCGGCAAACCTGAGGACGAACCGAATTATGAAGTAATCGCCTGTATCGGCGGCCGGGGATTCGGGGTGCGGCGTGAAGATATGAAAAAACTGCTGCTGGCAACCAGAGGAAAAGTGTTTACAGCTCAAACTCTGGATCGGATGGTGGATTGCACAAAACTATCAGGGTTTCGGACCAGATAAAAGATCATATTCTTGGTATTATTGCCCCATCAAAAAGCAATTTCCCATGGCTTGAACTCCAGTATGTATTTGTCGCGGCGGCAAACAATAGAATTCTTCCGCTCGCAAAAGCCATCAACGATACAGACCCGGTATCCAAGGAGGAGAGCCTGGCTTCAGAAAAATGCTTGCTGTACGTTGCCTTGACCAGAGCGCAAAAGGCGGCATATATTACGAGCTACGGTTCAAAATCTGCGTTCTTGCCTTAAAAAGTGACCATTTTATAACCATTCATGACCCCAGGCAAGATGAAAAGATCAAGCACAAACTGATTGATATACTATTCATTGTGGTTACTGCAGTTATATGTAGATGTGATGAATGGCATGAAATAGAACTATGGGCCATGGAAAGAGAGGAATGGTTAAGGAAATACCTTGAATTGCCAGGTGGTATTCCTTCTCAGTACACATACGAAAGGGTATGTGACGTAATCGACCCCAAGCAATTTGCCAAATGTTTTACCGAGTGGATGAAAGACGTAACTGAGATGAGTAAGGGTGACATTGTAGCCATAGACGGGAAAACGGCAAGAGGCACAGCAGCAAAAGGTAAAAAGCCCATCCATATTGTAAATGCCTGGTGCAGCAGCAACAAAATGATTATTGGACAAGTAAAAACAGATGAAAAAAGCAATGAAATTACAGCGGTACCCGAACTTCTTGATATGCTGTTTATTAAAGGCTGTATAGTAACGGTGGATGCCTTAAACACCCAAAAAAAGACAGTCGAAAAAATAGTCAAAAAAAAGGCAGACTATGTAGTAGCCCTCAAAGGGAACCACGAGACACTGCATAATGAAGTAGTAGATTATTATAAAGACGCAGAAGAAGGCGGATTTAAGGATGAAACCATACAATATTACCGGACCATAGAAAAAGGGCACGGACGCATTGAGGAACGTCGCTACTATTACTCAACGGACATCAATTGGATGGATGCCCGGAAAGAATGGGTAAAAATGAAGGGCATTTGCATGGTAATAAGAAAAGTACAAAAAGACGACAAAGAAACGGTAGAAAAGCAATTTCATTTTGGCAGTGTGGTTGCTGTTAAAGACTATGCGGATGCAGTTAGGATGCACCGGGGTGTAGAGAGTACCCACTGGAGCTTGGATGTAACTTTTCGTGAAGATGCAAGTAAAACGAGAAAAGGCAAAGCCCGGAAAATTTGGCATTACTGCGCAGGCTTGCGCTAAATGTGGTCAAAAAAGATCAGGAAAAACATGCCAAGCGGAGCTTAAAAGCAAAAAGATTCATAGCTTCACTTAATACAGAGTATCTTGATTATTTGCTGAGCATTAACTTTAGATAGTCCCGAAAAAATTCAATAAGTATGCAAACTGCTTATACTGGGCTTCTCCTGGAAAGGAATGACTGGTTGGTTTACCTGCTTATTGCGTTTTCGATTAATCTACCGGGATATAGTGATGCCAGATATTTAGTTGCGGTAAAGGTGCCCAGGTCTTTAAAAATGAGATCTTATGGTAAATAATGTATTCATGCTTTTGCCGTGGAGCAAATACAATGTGATATTTACAATTCCATTGAGTATGTGATAGACTTTCTGTATCCATTTGGATATCTACTTCCTTTGTTCTAGTGCGGCTGACTAAACCTGCAATAGTTTAACAAATTGGAGGTAGATCTTTTTGGAACCACCTGCTTAGCAGGTGGTTTTCGTAATACAGAATCAGGGCAAAAAAACGGGCTGAGAATTACATTCAGCCCGTTTTTTTGCTCAATTTTCACTTCGAAACCACAACATATTGTGGTCTAATTATCCTTATTGTCCTCAGAACCACATTTGGTAATCAGAACTACCGTCTCAACGTGCCTTGAGGATACAAAAATAATGCCGCCTGAGCCTGGTGGGGACTTGGCGGCAGATTATATTGGGTGCGTCCCGAACTTTGTATAAAGTCCAAATTGATGTAGAATAAGGCGATAATTTTCAGGGGGGCACCCTTTTGCCATATACTTCTCCAATATCATTTTAAGAAATTTTACCGTATATCTTCGTATTCCTCAAAATATCCATCATACAGCGAACAATCGAGTCTTTCATCTCATTAGATTATCCCTTATCTAAAATCTTAAATATTATCTGCTCCCTCATAAGTTATATCAAGCAATCCCTGAGGGATATAAGCCCCGGATAATACTTTTTTTATCCGTTGTACTCTTTGAGCATTTTCTTGCGGATGTTCTTTTATGTTTAAATCTTTCGGACCGATTAGTGATGCAATTAAACAAATATACTCCTCCTCTTCAAGTTCAGACACATTCTTATTAAAATAGTAATTCGCCGCATCATGTAAGCCATAAACACCGTTTCCAAAGTACATCATATTAAGAAAAATCGTCAACTGTGTTTCTTTGCTGACCATAGGGTCCAACGCCAGTCTTGCACATAAGGTTTGTTTGATCTTCATTAAACCCTGTTCAAAATTATAAAAATAAAATTTTTTGGCCAATCCTTGCGTAATTGTAGTCCAACCAGCGCCAGGTGTTTTGAAGTCTACACCATGATGATTGTAAAAATTTGGGTCTTCAACTTTAAGCAGAATATCCAACTGCCTCTCAGTCAAATCCTTTATAGTTATTTTTACTTGCTCAGATTCTAAGTAGTCATTTACTATACTGGGGGTATTGGCCCGTGCAATTAACACCTCAACGGTATAGTACGAAAAGACAGCCACAAATAATAAAACAACAAGAATTAAACATCTCTTTATATTAAATAACTTCTTCAATCGCCAACCTCCTCTGTGATTTTTTTATTCAATCATCAATTAATTAAATACGTTTGTCAATGGCCATTTGAAATTCTGCATTTTTGGCCACGAAAAGTAGTCAACTAAATATTGGAACTATAAATTCCCTCCTTTTTGGTTTTAATTTTAAGTCCTTGCTCTTTGATAAAATAAGAATAATTTGTAGCGGTGGTGGCTGTGGAGATGTGGTAAACGCGAAGCGTTTTCCAAGCAGTTCGTGGAGTCGGTGGGTATACTCGAAGAGTTATCCATGGAATCCACAACTGCGGCATATCCACAGCCTTGTATTATGTTTGGGATGCCATATACCTTCCCTATCACACATGATCATCGGAAGGGTTTTTCTGTAGTGTTACTAAACGGCTCCGGATCCGGTAGCTTTCACCTCGCAGTGCAATAACGTGAGCGTAATGGAGCAGACGGTCTAGTACTGCTGCAGCTGTACTAGGGCTAGCAAATAAGGTGCCCCAGTCACTGAAATCCAGGTTACTGGTTATGATCATGGAAACGTTTTCATATGTTCTACTGACTAACTGGAAAAGATGGTCCGACGCTGTTTTATCTAGGGTCAGATAGCCAACTTCATCTAGGATAATCAGGTTGTTTCTAAGCATGCTGCGCATATATCTGGGAAGGCTACCGTCTGCTAAACAAGCATACATTTTGTTTGTCAGATCATCCATGGTGGTAAAAAAAACATGGTAGCCGGCATTTACGGCTTCTATTCCAAGGGCAATAGCCAGATGCGATTTACCTTTATGTAAAGCTTTACATAAAGGTAATTATCGAAAGAATTTATTTATGGAAAGAAATTAGCGTACATCCTGATAATACGTTGAATGTAGTTTAATTTCTTTCCATAATACCTCAAAATAGACAGTAAAATATAGTCTATGAGGAGGTATATTATGGAAGCGAGGAAACCTATTGATGTACTGGCGGCAGAGGTTGTTGAAGAGCTAGTAAAACTAAACTACGCATATAACACCATATGCGGATTAAGGGCTTCATTCAAAAGGATCTGTAAATTTGCTCATGACAGAGGTGAGTTGGTTTTTTCTGAGAACCTTGGAAAGGAGTATTTGAAAAAAAAGTATAATTGCACAATAGACTACTACTCGCAATCATTCCCCAAAAAAGCAAAGGAAGCTATTCGATCGGTACGGCTTCTAGGTGATTATCAATTACATGGCATTATTGTTCGTAGAATCGTTAAAAGAAAAGGTTATGTAAAACCTCCACAGTTTGAGGATGTTTTAACAGCCTACGAAATTGAATGTAAAAATAATGAATACTCCCTGCGGGGCATGCGTACGAGATTACAGCGATTGTTCTTTTTTGTGGATTATCTATCACTTAAAAAAGTAATGAATGTAAATGAAATAACACCTGAAATAATTTCCAATTATCTGTTGTTTATCAGTCCAAAACACGAAAAAAGCATTGCATCTATTCTGACCACTCTGAGGGTGTTTTTGAAATTTCTCTATTTAAACAGTTACACCGAAAACGACTTATCCATTAGCGTACCAAAACAGAACAAATACCATTACCCTGCAGTTCCTTCAACGTGGGAACCGAGTGAGGTAAAGCGTATACTTGATGCCGTTGACCGGGGAAGTCCTAAAGGAAAAAGAGATTATGCCATTCTCATTCTTGTTGCAAAGCTTGGACTAAGAGCAGGAGACGTAAAAGCCTTAAAACTCTCGGATTTAAACTGGATTACCAAAACCATTACCATTACACAGAAAAAAACAAATGTCGAAGCTACTTATCCAATACTGCATGATGTGGGTTGGGCTATAATCGATTATCTTCAAAATGCCCGGCCTGTGTGCAAGACGCCATACTTATTTGTTCGTATGCGAGCTCCTTTTGATTCGTTTGGTGAAAATGCCAATCTGCATAACATTATTACTGGATACATTCGCTTGGCTGGAATTGCTGTTCCCCGAGGGAAGCGGCAGGGTCTTCACTCGCTCAGGCACTCCCTGGCCAGCACCCTTTTGGAGCAGGGAGCATCATTAGCAATGATCTCCGAAATTCTTGGTCATATAAATTCAAAGTCAACTTCCGTATATCTGCATACGGATTTTTCAAACCTAAAGGGCTGTGCGCTTGACCCGGAGGAGGTATTCTTTGATGCCTGAAAACCAACGATTTCTGAGTGCACTGGCTGTTCCGATTAAAAACTACATCGCAGAAAAGCAAGCTGTGGGCATAAATTTGAAAAAGGAGCCGCTATGCTGAGGAGCTTCGACTCCTTTGTTAACGCTCAATGTTTTAGCAAGACAGATTTAACAAAACAATTGGTCATGGATTGGACTACTCGCAAACCTAATGAGGCAGTCTCAACCCAATGTGGTAGGATTTCATTGTTGCGTGGTTTAGCAGCGGCTTGACCCCCTATTTCCGGAGAAAATCCTTTTAGAAACTCAAGCAGATGTCTAATCAAACAATTTCTCTATCAAATTCCAAGCAGCCGCCCTTTACATGGGGCCCCTGGTGCCCGTCATACTCAACCATCTACCGCTTCTTAAGCAAACATTATCTGCTTGGCCGGGCGGAGCGCAGGGAGCCGGAGCGAAAACGCTTTGCTTATGATACAGTCAATACGCTGTGGCAGACAGACGGATGGCACGGGCCCTACATCCCGGTGGGGAACCGAAAAAAACAGACCTATCTCCTGGCATTTATTGATGATTGCAGCCGTCTGATTACAGCATCCCGATTCTCTTTTACCGAAAATACCGAGGATCTCATGCAGGTCTTTGAGGAGGCGTTGCTAAGCCGGGGGGTTCCCACTATGGTCTATGCCGATAACGGCAGGATCTTCCGCTCTGATCAGTTCCACCTGGCCTGTGCTTCGCTGGGTATCAGCTTAATCCACACTAAGGCGTTCGATGCCCCGGCTAAAGGAAAAATTGAACGGTTCTTCGGAAATGTGACCCAGCGGTTTATGCCCCTCTTTAAGCAGGAAGAGATTCACTCGTTAGAGGAGTTGAACAAGTTCTTCCGGCAGTGGCTGGAGAAAGAATACCACCGGAAAGACCACTCCGCTCTGGGTATGACGCCCCTGGACAAGTACCTTTCCCAGATGAGCCAGGTTAGAATGGTGGAGGATCCCCAAAGGCTGCGAATGCTATTTTTGAAAAGGGAAACGCGAAAGGTCCGCCATGACGGGACCATCTCCCTGAAGAACAACCTCTACGAGGTGCCTCCCCAATTTATCGGCCGGCAAGTCGAACTGCGTTTCGATTCCGTAAATGTATACGTGTTCGCAGGGGACAAGCCGGTGGCCAAAGCCAAGCCGGTCCTCCTGGCGGATAATGCCAGGGCCAAAAGGGAAAAACCTGCCCTCTCCTTTGCTCAGCTACAGGAGCGGTTGAAAGGAGAAGAGGCGGATGTATAGAGCTTTCTACTCTCTTCCCACCGTACCCTTCTCCAAGGAAGGCTGCCACTGTTTTACGTCTAAGAATTTCAAAGAGGCTCGTGCCGGGCTGGATTACCTGAAAAAAACCCGAGGCATGGGGCTGTTGACGGGGGAACCCGGATCCGGGAAGACCTTCACCTTGCGGGTCTTCGCCGCAAATCTAAACCCTTCCCTGTTTAAGACTATCTATTTCCCCCTCTCGACAGGCACCGTGATGGATTTCTACCGGGGTCTGGCCTTGGGCCTCGGGGAAGAGCCCCGGTTTAGGAAAGTGGATCTTTTCTCCCAGATACAAAAGCGGGTCCTCTCCTTCTTTAAAGATAAACGTATCACACCGGTCTTTATCCTCGATGAGATGCATATGGCTCCAAGCAAGATGCTCCTAGATTTGTCCCTGTTGTTCAACTTTTCCATGGACTCGTTAAATCCCTTCGTCCTGGTCCTCTCTGGGCTGCCTTCTCTGAAGCACCGGTTGGAGGTGGCACAGGCTCAACCATTAAACCAAAGAATCATCATGCGTTATTCCATGGAACCCATGGACAAGGAGGAGGTCAGACAATACATCGCTAATAACCTGGAACAGTCCGGAGCCAAGCACCCCCTGTTTCGTGATGATGCTATTGAAGCAGTTGCATCCCTGTCCCAGGGCTGGCCAAGGCTCATCAACAATATCTGTGTAAATTCTCTTCTCCTGGGTGCCCAAGCAGGCAAAGAAATCATTGATGCCGAGATCGTCCGACTAACCGCCAGAGATACGGGGATTTTTTAAATATTTAGTAGGCTCTTCCCTGGCAGGAGGATAGGGCATATGCTGGGAAGCAACCCGAGCGCCTTGTTAGGTTTCTAAAAAGGGGCGGAATAGAGAGTGGGAGCAATCTCGCTCTCATTCTGTTTCTCCCCTTGGAGAACCAAGGCGATAAATCCCGGGGGTTTGGGGGCAGAGCCCCCAATTTTAATTTCTCTCTTAATCTTTCCAAAATACCGTGATTATTTGAACAGAAACCCGACTTTACCCGTAGCAATTTGAAAACTAATCACATTACAGCTGAAAATTATGCCTCAATAATGTGCAAATATTTGCTGGCATAATTTGAAAAATCACACTTAATGAATTCCAAGGTATTCAGGTCGCGCATGGTTTGTCGGCTCACGGAGCTTTGAAAAGAAAAATCGAACTCTTCCAAAGTGCGCCAAGAAGGAAACCGTGCTGCTTTCAGTCGTCCCGCTCTTTGAGTCTTTTCTCGACCGTTGACTTCTTCCTCCACCAGATAGGAAAGAAAGTCAAGGTAAGAGGGTTCTTCTGTAAGGGCCAGCTCATTTATTGCCTCTAGGCTGCCCCGGATGTGTTTCAGCTTCAGCCTTTTTAGGTTTTGTTCCAGGGTTTCCAGGTCACAGGTACCGATGGTCCGGATCATAGCTGTTCCGCCACCTCCCTGTAGTAACTCAAGTCCCTCCGCTGAACTTTTACATCCAGGTTTTTACAATAATTTCGGGACACATTAAAAATTATTATAATTTGTCTATCTATAAATAATGCTCTCCAGCAGAGCGCTACCCACCCCTCCTGATGACACTTCCCCGTCATGGCAGTCGCGGTTAAAACACTCTCTTGCTGCTTGCTGGGGCACGACGGGCACTTTAGTGCAAAGATAAATATTAAATATCACTATAGTTGCATAAAGCAGATTTTCATATGTCAAACAATAGAATCGGGTA
>JAENYV010000012.1:0-55092 GCA_016841605.1 Dethiobacter alkaliphilus
AAGCCCATAGCGGACTTTCACCGCCAAGCTATCGCCCATGCCGGGCGCACTTGAAAAGGGGCCAAAGGAACTTTCCCTTGACCCCCTGCAACATTGCATCCGCTTTAATTCTGCATCTGCGCTGCTCTTTTTCTTCGGTATAATAAGAGACCCATACCGAAGAAAAATAATACTGACAGATAGACTGGATAATAAAGGAGATAAACGAGGCAGATCAAAGGCAGCAGGAGCACCCGGACCAGGGTCCTAAGCAGAGCACTTCCCGCAATAAAATCGGCAACCGGCGGAGAAAGCCGGTAGTAAGCCTTCACAAAGGCTGTTCCCCAGGAATTGCTTAACAGATAATCGTCACGAAAATGCCTCAGCAAAATGACGGAGGGCTCAAATTTTGAGCCGAAACAGGCCGTGGCGATAAAGCATTCGTCGATGTTTGCCGCAGCATCAACAAGTTCTCCGGATGAATTAAGAACAAAGCTTCTGGTCTCCAGGACGGCAGTCCCGGCAAAGTTATAAGCTTTGACCTTTATTAAATCACCGGACCTGATACCGGAGCGGGACCAGGTGAATGAACCGTTCGTTCCCCAGATAACTGCACTTTCCTCGCCATTCCAATCTATTTTAACCTCTCCGACCTGCTCCGGATTAATCTGCCCTGATATGCTCAGCAGTTGTAGATGGGCTGAGTAATCGGCTTCGATATTGGATAGATAGACAGACACTTTCTGCGATTCAAAGGCTAACACAGCACTGTTCAGAGCAACCAGGCCCTCGTCAACCTCTTCCTGTGTGACATCAGGATTATCTCTCACTGCCTCCGCCTGCTCAATAGCGGCAAGCAGGGTATCTCGCGCTCCCGGCTGATATTGCCCCGGCGATGTCCCTTCCACAGCCTGCTCATATCTATTCCTGGCATCATTGATTGCGGCAGTGAGCGCTTCCCGATCAACAGTCACAATCGAGGAGCCGACACTGAACTCACCGTCAATATTGAGGGTACAGTTAAGTGTTTCCAGCAGGTTGCCGTCAAAATCGTAGGCCCTCAGGGCCAGCTGGGTGCCGGGGTTAATCCCCGTGCGGTCCCAGCTGAAGGTACCTCCGGCATTCCATTTTTGAATCAATATCTCTTCTTCATCCAGCACAACCGAAACTGGTCCTACCTTTGTCGTATCAATTGCTCCGGTTATCTGTAATAAAGATAGTTGGAAGTTATACGTTCCCTCAATATTGCTGAACAAAGAGCTTGCATGCACACTTTGAACAGGTAAGATGAAAGCCGGCATCAGACCCCATAAGACAATACAAAAGATAATCTTCTTATAGCAAATCTTGCTTTTTCTGACCTGAATCTGCAATTTCATCATCTCCCCGTCCTAAAATGCCCTGCGGACTATTTCTTCCAAAACCTCGTTAGAGGAATTATACGCACGAATGGTTACAAAACTTCCCTGGGCAACGCCTGTAAGGGTTGTTTCAAAGCAGTGCTTCCCACTGGCGGTATCCGTGCTGTATTGCTCCAGCTGATGCGACTCTCCGTTGGCAGTGATTTCAAGTTTGCTTACTTCACTATCTCCAATGACGAAAATAGAAATTGCATCACCGGTATAACTTACCTCCGCTTCATGAAGGTAAACGACGGGAAGCACGAGATTCAGCTTATCCAGGGTAAACACATCGAGTATCTGGTTGAAGAGAACCGGATCATCCACTAATTCCTGTAAACTATATTGATTATTTTCAGGAATAACCGGGTTGTAAGTTGAGTTATATAATCTCATGGTTTTTCTCTCCAGTTCATTATCATTTCCGTCATAGGCTATAAAAGTAATATCGCTTCCCGCAGTTAGCCCGCTAATGCCCCGTGCAAAGATATTATTTTCCTGATAAATCATCGGATAGGTTTGACCTCCGGCCAGGATATCAATTCCGGCTGCATCGGGTTTTGCCGTCACGGAAAAATCGCTGACCGTACTTGTATAAGTAATGGTAATCTGTTCCATGGAGATAACCGGCATCATGACGGTTAAGCGATCCAGGGTGTAAACCGCGAGTATTTCATTAAACTGCTCCGTATTGTTAACCAGATACTGCAAGGTGTAAGTCTCTCCTGCCGGCACTTCCGCTTTCCTGTTTACCGTCACTGTATAGGTCTTCTGTTCCCCGTTCAAACTGACAATAACGGTAATGGGGTTTGTTCCGACATTGAGATTTACCCGGACCGGGTTAGCACCGTCGTAGACGAAACCGTTAACGGTTACTTCCGCGTTAGGGTCTCCGGCCGTCGGGCTCACATCGGTGAACAAAACATCGTTTTCCACATCAGCGGTATAATTGTAAATGTCTGAATTAAACGCGGGATTCAGGGTTCCGGCACTCAAAGTAAGGTTATTTAAAACCGCTCCGGACGCCATTTTCTCGAGGTTGAAATTAATGTTTTGAATCTCATTGGTTAAGGTTACGGTCAATAATGTAGCCTGTTCCTTAATCGTTGCGTTATCCCAGAATTTCAGGCCGTATCCCGGCGCTCCTGCTGTTACCAGGTATTCTCCGGACTGCAGACCGGCAATGACGTAATCTCCTTGTTCATTTACTCCTGCGCGTACGGTTTCCTGTGTGTCCATATTTTTTGCTTCAACCCAGGCATCAGGGACACTTCCGGTTCCGCCTGCTTCATAAACAAGTCCGGAGATACAGCGCGGCCAAAGTTCAATCCAGTGATTATTGTACTTGTTTAACTCGGGAAGGGTATTTTGTCCATCTATTTCCACAATAATTTCGTCGATATAGTTTGTCGCAGAAACGGTTCCCAAGTAATTGAATTGTCCATTGCAGCTTCCCCCCGGGACCAGAACCGGCAGTACGTCCGTTGCTTCTACTTGACCGTCAACCCGAAGTTCGATACTTACATTATCCGGTGAGTCCGCATTACCGCGATTAAGCACCTCATATTTTACTCGATAGTCTCCCGTAGTCGCGGGAACCCACTCCATATTTACTTCCAGAATCTTAAGATCCGGTCTTACCAGGGTTGGAGCGGTACTTTTCTGCAGGGTCAACAAAGCCCATTCTGTGGATAAAATATAGTCTCCGGCATTATCCATATAGCTGGTGGGCCAGGAACCGTCTGCCTGCTGTTCGGGCAAAATCGCTTTCCTGAAGCCCCAGTACCAATCAATCGAGGGAGTGCTGCCCAGAGTAGATACAGCCAGAGCCTCAAAGCCTTTCATGACAGTATAAGTAGCATGGTAACTGGTCGGCTGCCCCATATAGGAATCACCTTTCCAACCGGTATTCCAGTTAGGATCGTTCCAGTGTCTAACCATATACTCCAGGGCTGCCAGTACTCTAGAAGTACTTACGGTATCCCCCTCAAAAGCCATCTGCTGCAGGAGATTACCTGTTTTAAGAATATTAACATCCGACCAGTGTCCATCCGGATCCGTCGGGGGAACGTAGGAGGCCCCTCCGTCATTTTCTTCTCCGGTCGAATCGACTTGAACAGCATCAATCCAAAGATCTAATTCCGACCTTACAAAACCGGGGATGGTGCAGGTAAAACCGTACTCCGGCGCTTCCGCGTAAGCCAGAGCCAGCGTTACCCAGCCGGAATTGGACTGGTCGGCCCGAGGCCATTCATTATTATTATCGCAGGGCTGGTAGTTCCAACCTCCACGACCATATGAAGCATCGACCTGACCCCAGGCCAGATAGTCCATCCCATCCTGCAGGACATCCCGGTAAGTCCACCCATTAACCGCACTTCCCGGTACACTGACGATAGCAGTGGGATTTTCGCTGGCTGCAATGGCCATCAGGGCAATGCTGGTTTCATATATCTCAACGGAGTGTCCAGGCCCATCTAGCGGACTGGTAAAGTAAATGCCGATTCCATTACCGTTAGTGTCGGGATTATCGGCTATCCCATCATGATACTGATCGCTCAAGGTTATCTCATGAGCATTGGCAAAAAGGTATTTTAATCCCTTTTCAATATTTGTCGGATAGAGATACCCGGCATCCCCGGGGGCTATATTTTGGTTGATATTGGCAATCTCTAAATCCAATACCGCCAGACCGGTTTTGGCAACTGTATATTCCGTCCCCCAGAAACCACCCAATTTTTGTTGATCCACAAGCCAATTTAAACCGTCAGTCACTGCGTCAACTAATGCTCGATGAATCACAAATTTACCAACCGTGAGAACCGCTGCACCCTTCCAAACCTCAACCTCATACTTACCTACCTCTAATCCGGCAGCAAGCGTGAAAGTTAAAGTACCCTCTCCGGCAGTGAGTCCTGGTAGGGTCCTCAACGGGACTCTTTCCGAGGTTGTCATATACTCGGTATCAGCAGAGTCTAGTTCATATATCTTAACATCCAAAATATCTCCGGCACTCCAGAGTCCTTGCCCCCCGTCATCCAGAGTTATTTCCGTATCTTCATAAGCTGCCTCCAGGGCAGAGGGATTCAGGATTATTTCCGGTTTCTTTACTTCCAGGCATATTCTTCCCAGTAAATCTCCGTCCTGTTGCAGGTAAACATCATAATCCTGCCAAGGTTCTTCGGTTAAAAGCTGCAATCCGCCGACAAAAGTCATTTTGATTTCATCCTGATTAGCTCCGGTCTCAAAGTTAAAGGTTTTACCCACTAACTCCTGACCGTTCCCACATTCATCCCTGTAGTAGAGATTGGCCGTAAAGCGGTCGGCAGCGAAGGATACACCTATCTCCGGCTGTTCAACCGTAATCATGACATCATCGTCGGTTGCTACGATGGGGTTTGGTTGCGCCATCAACACTATTGGTTCAAGGTGCGAAATCCAGTAATAATTGGCGGGACCTTCCGGATAATAGCCGGGAATCCGGATATTATACATATCAGCGCCATCCACATTATCAAAGAAATAACCTCCGTATGGATCTCCGGAAACGTCGAGAACCTGCTCAACCGGGCCTTCTTCAGTATCAAAGATGGCCTCTATCGTTCCATTGGTCAGGGGTTCGCCTGTTATAAAGTCATAGTAATAACTGACGTAATCTTTATCTGTGAAAGCAAATAAGACCAGGTCATCGTTATAATCAAGCGGAGAATATTGGAGAGGAATTGAGCCGTCAAAAACCTCCAGGCTGCAGTTAACATATTCCGCCGGGAAGCGACCTTGGGGATATAGGGCCAGCGGTACGGTGCCCTCAGATACCGGATAAAAACTTAGAGTAAACAAAGTGGAATCGTAAGTATCCGGATCAGCATCAATATAAACATCCCCGGAGATATTGACTGTGGCCCGGCGCCGGCCTTCGCCTAGGTCTTCTATATAAACGATATCCCGCACAGTCAGATCATCCCGCATCACCGGGTCCCGGAAGACCGGGTCAGCTACTGTCTGGGAGTCATAATCAACTGTAAAGGCGGCACTGGTAAAATGAACATCCTGCATATTTACACTTAGATTCAGATATCCGCCGGTAAACGGCGCCCGAACGGAAGAATAACCCGGTTCACCCAGGCCATCCGTGGAAAGCCAGGCTTTGGGGAAATACTCATGATTGTCTTCAACATTAAATTGGCCTCCTGCAAGAAGCGAAGTATTATTGAAAACCCCAATAGAATATTCTCCCGGCTGGAGACCAAACGGCAGTTCAAATTGGATATCGTTTTCATAGACAAATAGATCCGCTTGCGGAATCGTTGTCAAGATATTTTTAATCGGAGGGATGCCGGGGTTATCCGGATCAAGGTAAAAATTAAATATTTCCACCAGCAGATCATCGTCACAGGTCCAGAGCGACTGCTGCGGAGTAATATCCGTCAGGGTCATCAGGGGCGTTTCCCCTGCATTTAGGCAGTCGGGATTTACGCTTAACTGAGGAGGTGTAATTGCAAACCCTCCAACGGCAATAAGTTCAGTTCCACGGAAAACCCCGATAGTATATCCTCCCGGTGCGTACCCCTCTTCCAGGGAAAACTGCAGGTCATTTTCGTTTACAGTAAGATTTAATCCATAGATATGAGTCAAACTGATATCCAGGGGAAGGTCATTCGAACTTTCCGGATTAAACGACCCTGCGAAAATTCCCAAAGAAAGCAAACGCTCTCCGCTGCTCCAAAGATCCTGCCCGGGAGTGCTATCGATGACGGTCATCGTCTGGTCGACATAGCCTGCCGGCAGTTGGGCCGGCTCAACCGTAACCAGCGGTGGTAAAACAATAAATCTCCCCGTAGCCAAGACCTCTGCGCTTTTAATTACATCAACCTCGTACAGCCCTCGGTCAAGACCGGCTTCAAGGATATAACTGACAGCATCAATAGAAACCGTTACTCCCGAATCGATAATCCTTACCGGCTGTTTTTGCGGAGGACTTAGCGGTTTGGCCGGATCAAAGACCATTTTAGATATCTCTAAAGATAGGGTATCACTTACGTTCCATAAACCGGATGAAAGAATATCGGTTAACGTCATTGTTAGATCCTGATATCTTTCTTCAACCAATCGTGGATTAACCTGCAGTATAGAAACTTGTATACCTGTCCCTTTTACCACCAGGACGAATGGTTTACTACCAGTAGATGTCCCTTTGCTGATAGTAGCAGTTAAAAGAACCCCTGTATCGTAAACGGATCGCACCACTGTTCCATCAGTGGCAATAATATTGGCATCGCTTGTTTCCCAGGATATGTTTGAGCCACATTCTCCCAGGACAGGTAATCCTATATCCTGGGTCACAGAGTCTGCACTGTCGCCTTCAGCGTATCCAATTTCCAAGTTTGCGGCATCAGCGGTTACCGAGTCTTCATCGGTAAAAATTTCTTCCAGCCCAAACCATATGGGACCGTATTCATTTCGTGTCGTATCCGGATCGTTCCAGTTTCCATAAAAGCGGTTATTTTCGTCAATTGTTAAATCAACATTGTAGAGACAGCCGAGGATAGCCGGACCTTCCTGAATATAGGCGGTTTCTGCAAAATCTAAAATATTTCCACTCACATTACCCTCAATTTGATTAATTGAATTAATTGAGGTCCAGTGAATTTGACCGCCTACTGTTCCTCCGGCCGGATCATAGCTGGTAAAGGTTAATATAAAGGGCCACATTTTTCCGCTTACCTCATCAGTTGCCCATCCATAAAATTCTTTACAGTTATTTACCGCTTCACCGATATCCAATATAGTCGGATCCGGGGCTTCCCTGGTTACAAAAAGATAATAATTAGTGCCTGTTCCTATTTCGTCGTATACTTCTACGGTTACGGTTATTTCGTTGACCCCCTCAAGCAGGTCTACCGGCACCGAGGGCGCGACCTCTGTTACCATGGTATTGTTTACCCAGACCATTGCCGTGGCATCCGCTGCAACCGGCGTAACCTGGATATTCTCAATTTCGTTGGCTACGTAGACAAAGTAATTTACAATAGAGGGATCAAACGCCGGGTCTAGCGTACCCGGACTCACTTCCAGGCTAGATAAATCCATGCTGTTTCCAGGGTTTACCCCTGCTTCCTTGAATACGTTGACAGTATAGGTTTTTAATGTTCCATCTGCTGCGGTTACATCTATGGTGATACAGTTATCCCCTTCGGCCAGACCCACCCGTACGGATGGGGCCGCTGCCGTTACCGCCTCTCCGTTTACCGTTACCGTTGCTGTTGGATTTGCGGTAACCGGCGTGACGATTGTATGTGTTACTTCATTAATTACATAGGCTGTATAATCCCGGGTTGCCGAATCGAATTCCGGGGTCAATGTCCCTGCACTCAGTTCCAGGCTGCTTAAATCCGCATTGCTTGAGGGTGCCCAGTTTTTAGCGGTAAGCAGCATGCGGAAAGTATAGGTATAGCCATTAGCCACTCCGGGAATGGGATCTCCCTGTATCCGGAGATCTTCATACCCCGGGACCGGCAGCATTTCCATCCGAAACTCATTACTCAATGCGCCTGTAAACTCACTGAGGAATGGGTCATCGGTCGGCTCTAGAACTCCCTCCGTATAGGCAAGTAAAAACTCATTAACCGGGTTCCCATTCTCCATTAGCTGACTATCTATAACAGTTGTTAATTGATTACTCTGCAGTAAAGTGCGTATTGAAGAACCGTCCTGCAATGATAAGGAAAATTCACTGCCTGCTTCCGGCAACCAGACCTCATGCCAGGTCCAGTTTAACCCTTCCTGCAGATAGCTGGTTGCCTCGTTATCCATCTCCGCAGTTCCAATAGTAAGAGTTAACTGTTCGGGGTCAATATTGTTTAAAGAAGGGAAGCCGCTTATTTCGACGGCTGTCACCTGACAATTAGATAAATATTTAAAACCATAATAATCCTGACCACCGGCTGATCCTAAATACTTGCCGTAATCGTGTGCATTCATTGATCCTTCGAAAATGATGTAGGGCTGCCCTTCAAGCAATTCCGGCCTTGGATCTGCATTCTCGAAAGCATAAATCGGACTGCTTCCCACTGGAATAAAAGTAAATAAAAAAAATAATAAAGTCACCAAAGCAAAAAATTTAGATTTCATTTTAACCCCCCTTATTTACTTTGAGCACGGACTTTTTGGATAGAAATTTCCAGTCCTTATATTGCTCTTTTTCTAGTTCCGGCCGTCAGTCAGGCAACTTTAAAACTCGCCATATAAGGCTCATTCAACTAAAGATGCTTAGAAAACAACCTCATCTCACCCATTCATCAGTTATTAGCATTTTTTTTCGTTGCATTTTTTTTAGTAACTTCGAGGAAGCACCTCCTTTTAAAAAAGTTCGTTGAAAATTTGTTCATTCCGGAAAATCAAAACTTCATAATCTTACCTCCATTTCCATTAAGAAATTATTTTTTTTATTGTACATCATATTGCTTTTTCTGAATGTGTCGCTACTCACAAGATCCCGAAAAAAAAATACTATTTAGACAAATTTTCATGGAGTAATATTCTACACTTTTTCCATAATTCCTTTTTTATTCTACAACTTTCGACATTTATCTCTATGTTGGCATAATTGGCCAAGAAGATGCTTCCTTTTCACTAAAAGAAAAAAGGCAACAGTGTATAAAAACACTCTGTCGCCATAAGCAAAAACTTTCACTGCAGTGTTAGTTGCTTTAAATACGTTTTGGAGAACAAAGCTGGAGGGGAGAGCGGGGTAGCCACGGCAGACCTCTACACAAGGCCTGCGTTGCAGTTGAAAAGATGGAGTAGAGCTGCACCTGAACGCTGTGCTAGGGAAAGAAGCTCACGGGTTATTTCCATTTTCATGGAGTTTTTGGGGTTGTGAAGCAATTCGCTGTATTCTGCCGCTTGCAGGGCATTATTATGGAATAGCTTTAATGGGTCGCTTATAGTGTAACAACCTACCTCTCTCGCTCGAAAAAGAGGATAATGACGCGCCACCCAGTTCTCGTACTCCCTGTGCCCGCAAAGCACCTTCGTCATAGCGTGATGGGGAACGCAAATATCCTGCAGAAGATGGAGAGCTGAACCCAGGCAGAAAAAGCTGTTTGCCGGCTTACCCTTTTGGTAAAAGTCCAGAGCGCGTTGAAAATACTCTACAAAACACCTGTCTGCCGGTGAAAAACCCATGATCCCCTTTTTGCTGTGCGGATCGTAATAATGGTTAACGTAGCGCAAACCTTCATCTGCCCAGCGGTTGCCGCTGTCGAGGATTTCCACGAATGGCCGGAGCTTTGCCGAGAGGGTTGTATGGCCGTCGTTGGACAAAATCTCCAATGCCTGGTGATTACAAAAGAGATGAACCACACACCCGGGCAAAAAGTGTCGTGCCAAATTGTTCATGATGTCTGCCTCCAGATCATTGTTTTCAATTCGTCCGCCATAATGCGCGCAACATCACGGGCTGCCGAAGGCATGCCACGTGCACAAGCCTGCCTGGACATTGTTTCCATTTTATATGGGTTAAGCAGCAGGGCCCGGATGTTTTCCCGCAACGATTCTTTTCCTTCAGCGCGGCAGGCCCAGCCTTCGCGGACGGCTAAACCGGCATTCTCTTCTTCCTGGCCCGGCAGGGGACGGTAGATGATAACCGGCAGTTTGCAGGCCACTGCTTCGCTCAGTGTAACTGCGCCCCCCTTGGTAATAAGCAGATCCGCCCTGCGGGTAAGGTGTTCAACTCCGTCAATAAAAGAAAATACCTGCCAGTTATTACTGCTGCCCACGAGCCTGGTTTCCAGGGATTCCTGCAGTCCCCTGTTTTGCCCTGCCAGCACTACTCCTTCCAGGGATATGGCCAACTCATCCAGTATCTCCACCGTCTCTTGAACAGCACCCAGACCCAGGCCGCCCCCCATTACCAGGATAAAGGGCGTCCGGGACCTACAGCCCGCCGTATATAACTTACCTGTTGACGGTCCCGCCAATGCAGTAAAAGCACCGCTTTCTGCTCCGAAGTTCGAGTCAAAGGCAGGGCTAATGGGGATACCGGTACAGTGGATTCTTTCCCGGGGAAAACCGCGCTTTGCCAGAGAATCTGCAACGGACTCCCTGGCCACAAAGTAACCGCGGATGCGGGGGTTAAACCAGGAAGCATGAAAAGCGAAATCAGTGATAACGGCAAAGGCGGGTACGGAAACAATAGGAAGGTAAGCCCCCGTGGCAAAGGGGTGCAGCAAAATGAATGCGGCAGGATGATACTTTTGTCTGATCCTCTCCAGTCCCCTATTGCATAACCAGGAAAGCAGGCTGCCGGTTGGTCCGGCTTTCCTGGACCATGAATATGCATTTCCATAAAGAGAGGGTGTTTTCTCCAGCATGGTCAGGTACAATTTCTTAACCTTTTGGAGAGTGCGGCTCTCTTCCAGCAGGTCAACAATGCACACTGGTATTGCCGGCTGGAACTCCTCCAGGGCTTTTTTAATGTTTTCCGCAACCTTTTGATGTCCATAGCCCACTGAAACAGAGACAATAACCACTTGACTTTTGTTGTTCATTTTTAGCACATCCAATCTAGGTAATACAGAAATTGGCTGAACACCAAAACGTCAACAAAACAACTTTTACTACCATAACATGAAAGGGTTAGATTTCTATTAAGTTCCGGAAAGATACTTGTTAAAGTTAGCTTAAAAATATTAAGGGAAGAGATACGTGTCGAAGTTGGGGGGGGAGACCAGGGGGATGGAGACCAGGGGGACGGTTCTTGTGGTTTGAGTAGTAAACAGAACCGAAAGAAGAAAACCTATCGATAATGTGCTATCTATCTTTACTGAGATGTAATATTATCCTGGCGGGTATCACGCTTTTATTATAATACCTCTGCTAATCCTCGTTAGTCTCGCTATTTGCCTTGTAGATAATCCATTTATAGTCCGCAATATTTTTAACTAATCCGGCCTTTAATGGGTTTTGATGAATATACCTCAGAACTGTCAAAAAGTATTTATCGTCTTCAACGGTTTCACTTTTATATCGGTCCTGAAATAGATGGCTACAGCGTTCATATTTCCAGTTATACCAATATACATAGATAGCTCCGATACGCCTCATTGCTACTCCTAATTCTTCCTTTTCTTCCTTGGGGGGGAGACCAGGGGGACGGTTCTTGTGGTTTGAGTAGTAAACAGAACCGAAAGAAGAAAACCTATCGATAATGTGCTATCTATCTTTACTGAGATGTAATATTATCCTGGCGGGTATCACGCTTTTATTATAATACCTCTGCTAATCCTCGTTAGTCTCGCTATTTGCCTTGTAGATAATCCATTTATAGTCCGCAATATTTTTAACTAATCCGGCCTTTAATGGGTTTTGATGAATATACCTCAGAACTGTCAAAAAGTATTTATCGTCTTCAACGGTTTCACTTTTATATCGGTCCTGAAATAGATGGCTACAGCGTTCATATTTCCAGTTATACCAATATACATAGATAGCTCCGATACGCCTCATTGCTACTCCTAATTCTTCCTTTTCTTCCTTTTCTTCCTTAAGCAGCAGATGGATATGATTGCCCATCAAACAGTAGGCATATAACTTATATTCACTTATTTTTTCATATTCTTTTAAAGTACGCAATAATTTGGCAGAGTCTTCCTTATGCTCAAATATCGCCTGTCTGTTAATACCTCGAAAATAATATGATAATCCTTGTCTTGCTCTTCTCCCTGGCTGCTCTTGGCATTGTTGTGATCACCCATTATTGAATATAACACTCTTTGCTATTTTGGGCAACCGCAAGAACCGTCCCCCTGGATTACCCCCCTGGATTACCTGATCACCAAACTGCTTCCCTTCAAAGGCAATCCGGCGCTTGAGATCATCCATCAACCCGGCAAACTGCACCAAATTCAGGGATTGGGCCCCATCGCAGAGAGCCCTGGCTGGATCATTATGGGTTTCGATCATTAAACCGTCGGACCCCACCGCTATGGCGGCCCGGGCCAGAGGGGCAACCAGCACCTGGATACCCGCGGCATGGCTGGGATCGACAATAACCGGCAGATGGGATTTCTGTTTCAGTAATGGAACGGCAGATAGATCCAGGGTATTGCGTGTGTAAGTTTCAAAGGTGCGTATCCCTCTCTCGCAAAGGATCACCTGGCTGTTGCCCTCAGACATGATATACTCGGCGCTCATCAGCAGCTCTTCCAGAGTATTGGCCAAACCCCTTTTCAGGAGGACAGGCTTACGGCATCGTCCCACTTCCCTGAGCAAGTCGAAGTTCTGCATATTTCTGGCGCCGACCTGGATAACGTCAATCTCCTCAAATAAAGGAAGTTGGGTCTGATTCATCACTTCCGTAACAACCGGCAAGCCGGTCTCTTTTTTGGCCGCCAGCAACAGCTTCAGTCCGTCCGCGCCCAGTCCCATAAAGGCATAGGGAGAGGTGCGCGGCTTGAAAGCGCCGCCCCGCAGTAAGGTGGCGCCGGCGGCTTTCACGGACCTGGCCACTTCGATAATCTGTTCTTCGCTTTCCACCGAACAGGGTCCTGCGATTACCTGGAACATTCCCGCACCGATAGGCACACCCCCCCCGTTGACGATCGTGTCCTCAGGATGAGCTGTTCTGTTTACTGCTTTATAAGGTTCGGTGACACGTTTGCCGTACTCCACGATATCGTTGGTCTGGACGACGGAGTCTATATCGATGGCGGCAGTATTGCCGATCAGGCAAACCACTGTATGCTCGGTGCCGATGCTGATGAAAGTTTTGAAACCGCGAGATTCGATTAACGCTACAAACCGGTCAATTTCCCGTTGTGATACACCCGGCTTTAGTACAAATACCATTTCTGTTAAACCTCCCCTATCTTTTTTTATCTATCTATCTATATTTTTCTTTTTCTTTCTTAACGAATATTTCTGATGGTTTCCACGATCCGCCTGATTTTGTCTTCTTCTTTGACACCATCTGTTTCCGCACCGCTGCTCACGTCGACGGCAAAGGGGCGAGAGGCTAAAACCGCCTGCTCAATGTTGTTTTCATTCAATCCGCCGGCTAGAAAAAACGGTTTTTGCAGGGCAGGGATTATTGAGTGGTCAAAGGCCTTACCGCTTCCGCCGTACCGGCCCTTTTGGTAGGTATCCAGCAAAAGAAGATCGCAGGAGAGCTTCTGGGCCTGCAGAATCTGTTCCGCACTCCGCACCCGCACTGCTTTGATTACCGGAGCTGCTGTTTTCTGTCTGAGCGCCCGGATGAACTCTTCGGTCTCATCCCCATGAAGCTGCACAATATCGATAAGTCCCGTCTCACAGAGCGCGGCAATGTTTTGTACTGTTTCATTGGTAAAAACGCCCACCGCTTTAATGCGGGAATCCAGTCTTTCTCTCAGCAGGAGCGCCTGCTCAGGGATCACTCTCCGGCGGCTGCCGGGGGCAAAGACAAAGCCCATATAGTCCGGAAGGTAGCGGTTGACTACCGCAATATCCTCTTGCCGTGTCAGACCGCAGATTTTAACTTTAGTCATTACTCGTCGCCCTCCCCTGCAGTTCGGCCAGCATTTTCCTTTTATCCGGACTGCGCATCAGAGTTTCCCCAATCAGCACTCCATTGACTTTGGCCTGCCGCAGTACATTAATATCTGCCGCAGTTTTAATGCCGCTTTCAGCTACAAAGAGAATGTTTTCCGGAACAAATTTCCGTAGAGCGACGCTGTTGTTAATATCTACGGTAAAATCTTTGAGATTGCGGTTATTGACGCCGATAAGGCGCGCCCCTGCTGCCAGAGCAGATGCTACTTCCACGGCATCGTGCGCTTCCACCAACGCGGAGAGTCCAAGCTCATCGCAGATGGCAAGATACTCTCGGATGGTGCTCGTCTCCAACAGGGCACAGATGAGCAGCACTGCGTCGGCCCCGATCGCTTTGGACTCGTAAATTTGATAGGCGTCTACGGTAAAGTCTTTGCGCAGCACAGGAAGGGATACTTCCCTTTGTATTTGCCTGAGGTACTCATCGCTGCCCAGAAAAAATTCGGGCTCAGTCAATACCGAGACGGCAGCCGCGCCGGCATCCTCATATTCCTTGGCAATATGCAGATAGGGGAAATCAGCTGCTATCAACCCTTTGGAAGGGGAGGCCTTTTTAACTTCACAAATAAAACTGATTTCCTCTCCGCGCAAGACCTTTTCCAGAGGGAAGCCTGTTGCAGGGTCACAGCGGCGGGCTGCTTCTTTAATTTGCTCCGGAGGGATCCTGGCTTTGTTCCGTTCTACCCTGGCCCGGGCTGCTGCGGCAATGGTATGGAGTATCATGGAGCCACCTCATTTGTTAGTCGGCAAAATTCATCAAGTTTGGCGGCAGCTTTTCCGCTATCCAGAAGTTCCTGCGCCATTTTCACACATTCCGCCACTGTGCAGTTGTCAATGCCGAGATAAAGGCCCATGGCCGCGTTCAGCACTACTACATCCCGTTTCGCTCCCTTTTCTTTGCCGCTGAAGATGTCCCGGGCAATGAGGGCGTTTTCTTCGGGCTTACCGCCCCGCAAATCCTGTAAGCTGCAGCGGCTCAAGCCGAACTGTTCAGGGGTGATCTCGTAGGCAGTCAGTTCGCCCTGGCGAATTTCGCAGACATGGGTCGGCCCGGTGAGTGTGACCTCATCCATGCCGTCGCTGCCGCTGACCGCCAGGCCGCGCCTCACACCGAGATTGGCAAGCACCTGGGCCAGGGGTTCCACCAGTCTGGAGTCGTACACACCCATCAGCTGCATCGTAGCTCCCGCGGGATTAGACAGGGGACCGAGTATGTTGAAGACAGTCCGCACGCCCATTTCCCTGCGCACCGGCGCCGCGTATTTCATGGAAGCATGATAGAGCTGGGCAAACATAAAGCAGATATTGCTCTCTTCCAAAATTTTCTCACTCTGCTTCGGAGACAGGTTCAGGTTAATGCCGAGCTGCTCCAGCACATCGGCCGCGCCGCTTTTGCTTGATACGCCGCGGTTGCCGTGTTTCGCTACCGGAACGCCCCCGGCCGCAACCACAAAGGCAGAGGTAGTGGAGATATTGAAGCTGTTCACCCCGTCGCCCCCGGTTCCCACAATATCGATAACCTTGCGCACCGGATTGATTTTTAGTCCCTTTTCGCGCATAACGGAGGCAAAGGCAGTAATCTCTTCAACCGTTTCTCCCTTCATGCGCAATGCTGCCAGCAGGGCTCCCATCTGCGCCTGAGTGGCCGTCCCCTCCATCATTTCTCTCATCACTTCTTGAGCGGTTTCGTAAGGGAGATCTCTGCCGCTGAGTATTTCTTGTATGGCATGCTGAATCATTTTAATTTCCTCCCAAAGCCAAAAAATTTTCCATTATAACATTCCCCAGGGGAGTCAGAATGGATTCCGGATGAAACTGCACCCCGTAAACATCATAATCTTGATGTTTAACCGCCATCACTTCGCGGCTGTCGTCCTCCGCAACCACCTGCAGCCGTCCCGGAATGGTCTCCCTGCGGGCGCTCAGCGAATGGTAGCGCGCCCCGTCAATGTTTGCGGGTAGCCCGCGAAAGATGGGACAGGTGTTGTCAAGAAGGATATTGCTCTTCTTTCCGTGCATTAGCTGCCTGGCATGCGTGATTTCCGCTCCGTATACCTCGCAGATTCCCTGATGCCCCAGACAGACCCCCAGGATGGGAAATTTGCCTGCCAGCTTGCGGACCAGTTCCTCGCAGACGCCGGCATCTTTCGGATAACCGGGGCCGGGGGAAAGGATAATGTGGGACGGGTGGAGTGCTTCGATCTCCTCAACCGTCAGCTCGTCGTTGCGGACAACGCGGATATATGGATTGATGCCTCCTGCCTGCTGCACCAGATTATAAGAGAAGCTGTCGTAATTATCGATAACTATCAGCACAGTCTTCTACCTCCCCTGCATTACGGACGGCATTTATTAAGGCCAGCGCCTTATTGGCCGATTCCTCATACTCAGTTTCCGGGACGCTGTCCGCCACGATGCCGCCACCGGCCTGCACATAGACCTTGTCGCCCTTTTTTACCGCCATGCGGATAGCAATACAGGTGTCCATATTCCCTGTAAAATCCACATAGCCCAGAGCTCCCCCGTAGATATCCCGGGGCTCCTTCTCCATCTCCTCAATGATCTCGCAGGCGCGGATCTTCGGGGCGCCGGAGAGGGTGCCTGCCGGCAGCACCGCCTCAATGGCACTGTAAGCGTCGCAACCGGGGAGAATGTTGCTCTCCACCTGAGAGGCGATATGCATGATTTTGGAGTAACGATGGATCATCATGTACTCTGTGACCTCCACCGAAGAAAATTGGGATATTTTACCGAGATCGTTTCTGCCCAGATCCACCAGCATATTGTGTTCCGCTAATTCCTTTTCATCAGACAACAGATCCAGTTCCAACTGTTTGTCCTCTTTCTCTGTTTTTCCCCTGGGGCGAGAACCGGCTACCGGGAAAGTTGTTAGCCTTCCATTTTGCAGCCGCACCAGCGTTTCGGGAGATGTGCTCATGATCTCATCTTCGTCGATATGGAGATAGACCATATAAGGTGAGGGGTTTGTCGTCCTCAGAACCCGGTAAGCGTTCATCAGGCTGCCCTGATAAGGACTGACAAACTGCCGTGAGATAACGGCCTGGAAGATATCGCCGTCCCGGATATATTCCTTTGTCCGTTCCACCATGGCACAGTATTCTTCTTTCGTCACATTGCAGGTGAACTCCACATGCTTTTCACCCTCCTGCCGCGAAAACGTCCGGGTGTCGCGGATGATGGAAGCAATCTCTTCAATCTCGGCCGCGGCCCGTCTGTAGTTTTCCTGCACATTATCGGTTTTTATATTGACCACAATAGTGATCTTCTGTTTGAGATGATCATAGGCAATTACTTTATCAAAGAGCATCAGGTCAAAATCATGGCAGTGCCCTCGTTTAATTTTTAACTTGGGTTCCGCGTGATTGATCATGGCATAGGCAAAATATCCCACAAACCCGCCGGTAAATGGCGGCAGATCAGGCAATCTCGGCGCTTTATATTCTTTTTGGATTTGTCGCAGCAAGTCCAGGGGATTGTCGGTTTGCGACTCGGAAACAATCTCACCGTCCCTTTCCACAGTAACCTTCTGTTCCTTGCAGAAGACTCGCATTACCGGGTCAAAACCCAGAAAGGAGTAGCGGCCCCACTTTTCTCCTCCCTCCACGCTTTCCAGCAGAAAGTAGCGTTTGCTTATCTCCGACAGCTTGCGCAGCATTGTGATCGGAGTGATAACATCAGCATAAATTTCCAGGGAGACGGGAATAACGCTGTGCCCCTCCGCCAAGGCCAAAATTTTTTCATAAGTCGGTTCCATCATCTTCACCTTCCTTTCATTAAACTGTTGGAATGAAATTTCTTTACTTTTAATTCTTTACGTTTAAATTTAAAGGTCCTTTGGCCATAAAATGGCCATAAAAAAAGCTCCTGCCCCCCGTAAGGGGCAAAAGCTTGACTTCTGCGGTACCACCCAAATTGGTAAAATAAATTACCCACTCATTTTACGCACCATCATGCGCACCCCACTGATAACGGACGGGGTTCCCGTCGACGTCTACTCCCTTGCGGTTTCAAGCCGCCCTCGCAACTCCATTCGGTTAATTCCGGCATGCCGCATTCACACCAGCCTGCGGCTCTCTGAGATGCTTTCCTAAACCTACTTCTCTTGCTCATGGGTTTGTTAATTCATTTTTATCAGTATAACATTTTGATTTTATTTGTAAATACTTTTTTTGATTTAATGTTTGTAAAGTATCTTCTTCTGAGGCAGTCCCTTTGGAATAAGGTTTAGTTTAATATTTGCGCTTCTGCCAGGTTTATTTGAACACTCCCCAAATCACTATTAAGCCGGTCGAAGACAAAGACCTTAACGAAAAAGTCGTCACCTGTTTCATTGAAATAGGCAATCAATTCTTCGCTATTATTAATGTCCTTTTGTAAAGCAACAATATTGAACGGCGTGCTGCCTTTCATTAACTGAAAAACAACCACTTCACTGCCCTCATGGTCCGTGACAGCCGTGCGGCAGATATTTGCCACGGCTTTAAGGCCGCTTGTCCGGTCCAGCTTGCCGTCGGAAATAACGGCAAAGGGTTTAACTGCAGTATATTGACTCAGGATAAGGTTAATGTTGTTATCTTCCGGTTCCGGGTCTGTACCCAGATAAAGGAGGGCCCCGCCCAACATCCTGGTCAGATCGTCCGGTGAGACGGCCATTTGCTGCAAGACGGGCAACAATTGCGGGTCAATGGATTCATCACCCTTGTAATGGTCCGCCATGGCGTTCACAACAAGGTCGTTTACAGTTACGTCTGGGACTACTTCCTGCTGCAGCATTAAGCTCAATAAACCTGTAGGGACAGGGATAGGTAACCAGTGAGCCCGTTTCAATATCATAGAGCATTTTTTCACCAAATTGCTTGCCGACAATATCCTGTGCATGGAAATGTCCGGTGAAAACAGCCTACATCCCGGCTTCCGCCAATTCCTCAGCTATCCGGTCCCCGTTCTCTATGACATACTCCGGGAAGAACAGGCGCTGCACCGTAAAATGTTCCAGCAAGCCGTGGTGCATCATACCAAGAACCTTTTTCCCCTGCACGGCAGCTTCCTGTGTTTGTTGTTTAATCCAGTTCAACCTTTCCTCCGTAAACATACCTCTTGTCTCCCCGTAAACGGCTAAAAGACCTCCCTGTAATGTTTAAATAAGCCACATTACGATTATCATCTTGAAAATCAGTACCGGTTCATCTTAATTGTTTGACAGCACTTAACTTTTCCAGGCTGGAAAATATATTCAAGAACAAATTTTTTTATATACCGAAAATCACTTAAAGTTTCCGTAAGTAACTCGTACAGTTTTTCTTTCTCAATACCCTCGATGACCTCATTATCCTGTCCTGGGACAAATTCCCTTTTTCCGGCCAGGTTTTTTACCAACCAGTCAGGGTATACCTTGTGGCGTTGAAGAAGTTCCAATGTTTCCGGGTAATCAATACCGGTAAATCCATATTCCCGGCATATTTTATTATTGATGTCCGCTATACACTTTAAGGCTAATTGGATATACCATCCGGCACCTCCGCATACCAAAGGATCATGTAAAAAGATACTTTTTTCAAATGTTGCCGCCACTGAAATAATTTCCGTATATGTTTCAAGGTCCTGCAAACGTTCCATAATTTTATCCATTACTCTTAACTCCTTAGGTAATATTTTTAAGATCTTTAAAGCAGTTAGCACTTTAACTTATGAAACAAGATACCTCCGTCTTACAATCCATAAGCTGATAAATGCACCGATAAGTATCGTTATAAAAGGATTGTAGATGATATAAACGAGAGCAATTATGGGAGTCAAGAATATTTTTACCATAAATTTAAGTGATTCACTCTTAGCAATAAAATTGGCTATTAATGGAGAAGTACGATAATAATATTTTACAAAAGTTCGTCCCGAGGAGTTCGTCAGGAGATAATCATCTCTAAACCGGCGCAAGAGGATAACAGCAGGTTCAAATTTAGACCCATAAGAGGCAGTGGCGATAAAGCATTCATCCAGGGCCTCCGTTACGGCAAATGTAGCTGTGTCAACCATTTCTCCCCGTCCGGCAACAACGGTATATGTTCCCGCTGCCGCATCCGCCGGCAAGGTAAATGTATGGGAAAATATCCCGGTTACAGGTTCAATAACCTCTAAATAAAGGATAGTATTGTTCGGGCGGATTACTTTGATGCTGACCTCGTCTAAGGTAGTCTCCCCGCTGATGGTCACGCTGTCGCCGGGCAGCTTGTCGGAGATGGGGTCAATCGTAATGGTGGCCGACACGGCTTCCCGTATAACTGTAACGGAATATTCTTTTACGGTTCCGTCTTCCGCCGTGACTTCCACGGTGATAATATTCTCTCCCTCGTTGAGGGGTAAGGCACCTGTCGGTTGACCGCTCTCGACAGGAGTGCCGTTTACTTTTATGGTTGCCCATGTGTCTGCTGTTGTCGGTGTTATCGTGATGTCGGCGACATCGCAGGCGACTTCAACTGTATAAGTCGTCTCTGACGGATTAAAGTCCGGGAGGAGATCCCCCGCGCTAAGGTCAAGGTTGCTGAGGTCTGCATTGCTGCTAATCTCCTCTTTAACCTCAAATGTTTCGTTGGCAACGATGGACTCTTGTCCGGCAACCACCGTATAAATTCCTGTGGCTGTATTTATAGGCAAGTCGAAAGTTTTTGTGAATATCCTGTTACTTACTGCGGCTACTTCCACAAATAGGATGGTGCCGTTGGGACGGAGAACTTTAATACCGACCTCGTCAAAATTTGCTGTTCCGCTGATTGTTACGCTGTCGCCGGGAGTTTTGGCAAAGATAGGGTTCAGGGTAACCCCTTCCGACGCGTCGACTACAAAGGGAAGAACAGTAAGCAATATGGCCGTAATTACCAGAATACTAATTAACCGGTCCCTCATTTTACCAAACCTCTCTTTCAAGAGGCGATGGAATCCGCCGGAGGGATTCCATCGCCTGTAACCTGTTTTAATTTACCTGGGTACTGCCCACCACGGTATTTTCTAATTCTTCCAGGGGATCGGCGTACTCCGCCAACCTGGCGGCAACTGCAGTATCCTCAGCATAAGTTGTCACATCCAGCAGCAGGCCGTTTTGCTGTATTATTTTACCGTCCGCATCGAAGGAGACATTTAAGCGGCCCAACAATTGGCCGTGCTCACCGGCCTGCACCACAACGGTGGGTGTGTTTTCCGCATCCACAACCGCAGGATAATCAGCGGGGTCCGTATGGCTGTGCCCGCCCACAATAATGTCGATACCTTCCACATCCTGGGCCAGTTGCAGATCCCTGTCCCAACCCAGGTGGGTCAGCGCGATGATCTTGTTGATGCCCTTATTGCTCAGCTCGCTGACAGCATTTGCAGCTGCCGTAAACGCATCATTAATGTTAATATTGCCTCCTGGACTGGAAATTTCTTCCGTGTCCTCGGTATCCAGCCCCAGGATACCCACTTTTTCTCCGTTTACATCCAGTATTACCGCAGGGTAGATGCGGCCGCCCAGAAGATCCGTCCCTTCCTCAGCCACGGTTGTTTGGGCCAGACTGCTCAGGGCCGGTTCGTTGCTGAAGTCAAAGTTCGCGTTGACCAGCGGAAACTGCGGAGCCGTCTGATATCCTTCGGTATAGCTGCCGGTAAGAAATTTGGCCAGGCCATGGGGTCCCTTGTCGAATTCATGGTTACCCAGAGCCATGGCATCATAACCCAGCATATTCATGAACTCCAGATCCGCCTGACCCTGGTACTGGGTAAAATACAGGGTACCGGAGAAAACGTCCCCCGCATCCAGCAGCAGATTGTTGGACGCTTCGGAGCGTATCCGTTCAATAGCCGCAGTCCTCCGGGCGATGTTGTCCAGGTGCGCGTGCGTATCGTTGGTGTGCATAACGGTCAGGTTCCAGCCATCCTGCTCTTCATCTCCGGTTATTTCATAAACAGCCACTGTTCCGGAAACCTCATGGGCTGCCAGCAATATTGGCGTGCCCGTGGGACTTTCATCTCCGGGAATGAATTTCAAACCCTCGGGTGCCACGTCTCCGGCCACATCCGCACTGAAATCTCTGCTGTTAAAGTAAGTTGCAAACTTCGGCGCGGCAGGATCGGTTATATCGTAGACCATGATGCCGCTGATACGTTCCATGCCGATAAAAGCATAGTAATGATCACCGATTTTCCCCACTTCGACATCTTCGGGCTCTGGTCCCTTGTCATCGCTGCGGGAATCAAAATCTACGTCAGAGTTACTAACATTGAAATAGTCGGGCAAAGACTGGAAGATTACTTTCTCGAAATCGTCTCCGCTGTCGTAGACCAGGCTGAAATCGTCTGCATTCCAGATGGAAAAGGAACGTGCTCCATAGCTGTAAAGGGATTCATACTTTCCACTTGCGTTTTTACCGTTGGCAGTGGTAATTTTCAAACGTCCCAGCTTATTGTCGTCAAAAAGACCGCCGCTGAGCAGGGCATCCAGTTCACTCTGGTTATAGCCGCCATAGTTTTCGGCCTTTAACTCAATGTCATCCTTAATGTCCTTAACCCGTTCTTCCTCGGAATATGCGTCATAATCCCGGGCATCTCCTTCATTGGCCGTCAGCACATAACTCTTACCGCCTGTGTTAAACATGCTTATACCGTCGGGAAGGTACATACCCAACACCGGCCAGGATTGTATGTTGACCAGGCTATCCTTATCCGAAGCGTCAAGACCGTTGTCCGTTAGAGAGTGGTCCTTAAAACCAAGCCCGTAAATATGGGTAAAAACCTTATTGTCGATATCCAACCCGGCGATGGCATTGTTCTCCTGCAGCACCACATAGGCTGTGCTGTTATTTTCCACGGCGATATACTCAGGTTCAAAGTCCTGTTGCGGGGTAGACTGGCCGTTATTGCCGAAAATACGCACATTAGGATCATAGAAGACCCCGTCAAAAAAGACATTATGCACCACCGCATTTTCCGCGCCGCCGGCAAGATCAATAATGGATACGGAGCCTACAGGATCTACGGTATAATCGTCATTGGGTTCCCCTTCATTAGCCACCAGCAGCTTGCTGCCGTCGGGGGTGAAGGTAATCATATCAGGTAAAGTACCCACAGATACCGTATTAATGACAGTACCTGCCTTGTTTAAAAAGACCACCATACCGTTGTCGGTTTTAACGGAAGCAGGCACTGCCACCGCTACCAGGTCATTCTGCCGGTTCACGGCTACACTGGTAATGTCGCTTACACCTAACTCCAGATCCGCGATGACGATTCTCTGGGTAAGGGGTAGATCTGCATATTGACCGCTGCTCAATGTGTTTAAATCCACAATATCCATGGCGGAATCCGCCCCATTAGCAATAAATACTTTTTGGGAAACAGGGTCGTAGTCCACAATTTCCGTTCCGGCTTCCTTCATAACACCAACCTGGCCGGAACTGTAATACCTGCCGATAAGCTTCAAATTTACCCCTTCAAGTTCCGAAGAATCCGGAACAGCATATCTCAAATACAGGGTGGGAATTTGTTCCGCCACGCCGCCGCTGCCTTCATAGGATTCCGCGGATCTGCGACCTTCACCCTTCAAGATAAAACTGAGGGCATTCCCTGCACTCCAGCCTTCCTTGTTAACGATTTCCTGAACCAGCGGGGCAAGATTGGGTGTTTGCTGGTCAGGTCCCGCTTCATGCTCTACCGTCCAGAAAGGTATGTTTTTCCAGGAAATATAATCGGCTATTTTGGTTCGTGAAGAGACGGTATTGGTAATATTTTCAAAGGGTGCTGCATCGGGAGAATCTTCAGCATAGATTTGAACATCAAAGGGGTCGGTGTTTTTATCCGCTTCGTCAACGGAAAACTGAACATAGGCATCAATAATCACGGCTTCTTTGGGGATGGACAGATCCTCAAAACGCAGTCCTATCAGCTGGTTATTGTCATCCTTTTCCCAGGTTATCTCCAGGTCCGAACTGTCATAATCCAGGCTTCCGTCAGGACGTTCTTCCATGTCATCCAGGGAGTTTTTTATCGGTGCAATGATCTTTTTCGTATCGGTTATATAGGTCAAATGCAGGGTGGGAATTTGTTCCGCCACGCCGCCGCTGCCTTCATAGGATTCCGCGGATCTGCGACCTTCACCCTTCAAGATAAAACTGAGGGCATTCCCTGCACTCCAGCCTTCCTTGTTAACGATTTCCTGAACCAGCGGGGCAAGATTGGGTGTTTGCTGGTCAGGTCCCGCTTCATGCTCTACCGTCCAGAAAGGTATGTTTTTCCAGGAAATATAGCCGGCTGTTTTGGAACGTGAAGAAACGGTATTGTTAATGTTTTCAAAGGGAGCTGCATCAGCCGTGTTCTCTGCATAAATTTTTACTTTAAACGGATCGGTGTTCTTATCCGCTTCATCAACAGAGAACTGAATATATGCTTCAAGGACTGTTGCTCCCGCGGGAACAGGAAGATCTGCAAAGCGAAGCCCGATCAGCTGGTTATTGTCATCCTTCTCCCATGTTATTTCCAGGTCCGAGCTATCATAATCCAGGGTCCCGTCAGGGCGTTCTTCCATATCATCCAGAGCGTTTTTTATCGGCGCAGTAATAGTTGTTGCCCAGGGGACATCGGGCACGTAAGTAACATCTTCTTCTTCCTCGGAGACAACTTGTGCCGTTATGGATACTTTATCACTGATAACGGTCTTTTCACCGTCGGTAACCTCCGCCCAAACTTTAACACTCGCACTTTCCGTCAGATCATCGTGCAGCGTTACGATACCGTCCTCCGAAATATTAACGACACCCTCTACATCTTCCTTATAAACTATGGTGAAAGAGGAAAGATCCAGTTCATTCTCCAAATAGTCTTTACCTGTAAGATTTAGGTTGACTGATGATTCCCGAGAGATGGTATTTCCGTCCGCAATTAGCCTTACCCTTTTTAACTGCTGTTCTGTTTCCGTTATGCCGCTTGAAACCCCATCCCTTTGAATGGTCAAGCTGTCATAAAGGAAAGTTTCTTTGGCAATGTAGTTTGAATTTCTGTCAAAGCCTGTCATCCAGGCATCTAGCTTCATCTCTGCATCAGATAATGTTACAGCGACAAATGTGGGGTAACGCAGATATTCCGGGTCTGTTCCTTCCAGATCATCATTGGTGCATGGTCCATCCGGGTTGAGCTCATCACCTGCCGGCAGAGCTGAATTGATGTCGAGGAAACCGTAATCAGGAGCTATCGGGTCGTTTTCGTCAATCCAGTCATTGTTGGGAAGGGGAGCGTAAAATTTCAGCGTGCTGCCGCAATTAGCCACATAATGAAGGGGAGCATGGTCCGGTTGAGATGCCAGATATGTTCTGTCGTAAACTTTGGTTGTAACATCTGCTTTTGTTCCGTCCGCTTTGACAAAGCCACGGCTCAAGACATGGTCATGTCCGGCCAGGACAGCATCCACACCTATACCGGATAAGACGGAGCTCCAGTATTTTCTGCCGGTTATTGTATCTGCGTCATCCAAATGGTTTGCTCCGGTGTAAATAGGTTTATGAAATTCGACAATGGTCCATTGCCCCAAAGCCTTGGCCTCTTGTACTTCGTTCTTTACAAACGCGGCTTGGGCTGCCTGCTCGTCTGAGTCAAGAACATTGTATTCGGTGTTAATGATAATAAAGCGCGCTGCTCCGTAAGTAAAGGCATAAGTTACGGGAATTCCGTCTACTTCACTCGCCCATGTGTAGTGACTCACTGTCCCCTGATATCAGCATAAAGACCTAAAAAATTTGCTACTTTTTACCACCTCCCATTTTAGAAAAAGTATACATCCTCAACTTTAAGGTGCTATTAAACAATTGTTTGAGGTTTGTTAAAGAAATGTAAATTAAATTATTCAAAAATACAAAACCCCTAAGAAAACGGTCTTAAGGGTTCCGGCTGAAGAAGTTTATTTAATTGCTTTGAAAATGACTGTAAGGGCTTCTGCCCTTGTCGCCCGGCTCCCGGGCCTAACAGTATTGTCCGGGTATCCGGTCATAATGCCGTTTTCTGTTGCGGAAGCCAAAGCTCCCCTGGCCCATTCCGAAATATTGTTGCTGTCTGTAAAAAATAATTCACTACTAACAGGTTTAAGCTCAGCAGCCCGCACAATCATCAAAGCCATCTGCTCACGGTTTAATAAGTCATCAGGTCCGAAGGTCCCGGCATCGTAACCCTCCACTATTTCGTGAGCAGCCGCTGTGGCGATAGCGTCTTTGGCCCAGTGCTTTGCCGTATCACAGAACACTTTACCGCTCTCACATTCCAGCTGAAAAGCTCTGACCAGAAAAACCGCGAATTCTGCCCGGCTGATTTTGTTATCCGGTTTAAAACAGCCGTCAGGGTAACTCTGTGCAACCCCCTGGGTTATCATTACTTTTATGGTGTCTTCGGCCCAGTGATTGATTATGTCCCGTAATGCTCCACCGGCGTTGGCTTCCTGTATTGGCGGCGGGATATCCTTCGGCGCGGTATCTTCCGGAATAATAACGGTGGCGTCGGTCTTTAATAGCGAACTATTGCTTGTGGAACTGACTCCGTCACTTCCCCCTGATGACGGAGAGCCTGTTGGGTTATCTGCCGGCAGTGTTGTCGGCGTTTCCGATGTATCTGCCGTTTCCGGCGTTTCCGGCGTTTCCGATGGCGGAGGTGGTGTCGGCGTTTCCGTATCACCTACCGTAAAGGTTTCGGTAGCCACGTACCTGCCCATACCCACAACCACAGTGTAATTTCCCCATACCGCATCGGAGGGTAACTGAAAACCGGTGCTGTATACGCCTCCCGCGGGATTGACTATATCTACGTAGAGCACCGTGTTATTTGGGCGGAGCACCTTGATGTTTACTTCGCTAAGGGATGTTTGTCCGCCAATGGTTACAACTGAACCGGAGGTTTTGCTTGATATATGATTTAGGGTTATGGTATTGCTTGCCACGACTGCAAAGGGCACCTGTAAGCAAGCCAAAAGTATTATTAAAATTATAAAAAATCTTTTCCTCATTAATCATGCTCTCCTTTTTGTTATGGGGAAAAAGCCCGTTAATCCGGAATCCTTTTCCAATATCTCATTCGGGAAAAAGAAGTGCGCCGAGGGTGGGGATGATTAAATCTGCCGTATACATCATGTTTAAGGAGCCGTCCGCTTTTACCCGGGCTTTCCTCCGGAACCAAATCGTCCGTAGCCCGGCCCTTTTAGCCCCATCAATATCCCGTAGATAGTTGTCTCCGATCATCGCTGCCTGAGTGGGGGCAACTCCCAGTTCTTCCAGGGCAAAAGTGAAGATGCCCGCTTGCGGTTTTCCTACCCCGACCTCCCCTGAAACAAAAATTCGTTCAAAATAGCTCTCCAGCCTTGACGCGTTAATCTTACTTCTCTGCAAGTCGGATGCACCGTTGGTAATGACGGCAAGACGGTAAAGGGGCCTCAGAGCTTCCAGCGTCTTCCCGGCGTCGGGGAAAAGATAATTGTGTGCACGGCGCTTTATCACGTACACACTCGCCAGCAATTCAGCCAGGTCTCCCCCAAATATTTCAAGCTCTTCAAGGGCGCGCTGCCAGCTTTCCAGACGATAGTAAAGCAGCCACTCCCTGAGCAGGCCCGTTCTCTCTTTCCCGCCGTCCTGGTTGACACAAAGACCTTCCATAAAGGTTATTTCAATCTGCTCCAAGTAAGAAAAAAAAGGAGACTCTTGCCAGAGCAGGCGGGCTTGGCGCTTCACGGCGCGGTAAAGCTGCTGGGGATTAACGCCTCGTTGCCGACAGGCGAGGCAGCATACTTCCTTGAGGGCTTCCCTTGTCCCCGTAATGTCGTCGAGCAGAGTATTATCAAGATCAAAAAACAGGGCTTTTATGCCGGAAAGCATGAAAAGGCCTCCGTCCTCTCTGTGCTTTACAGACAAAACTCCTCCTGAACCATTTCCCCATTGTATCTGTAGGTAAAACGGGACGTCTCCCGCCCTTCCACCAGAGTTGCCATAATTACCGGCTTATCATCCACCAGGTGCACCAGGATCAGGTCACCTTTCTTTCCTTCCCGGATCGAGCCCAGCCGGTCGTCAAGACCCGTTGCAATGGCTGGGTTAAGGGTTGCTGTGCAGGTTGCGGCAGGAAGACCAAACCCGTTCAAAGCCAGCCTAAAAACTGCATAGAGAAAGGCAGGGGGGTGATAATCGGAACAAAGAATATTGGCTGCCCGTTGATGAAGCGCCTCAGAGGCACTCAGGTTGTTCCCGTGAGAACGGCCCCGCAGAAGATTGGGAGCTCCAACGCAGACCTGCATTCCAAGAGAACGGGCATATAGGGCTGTATCGAGGTTTACGGGAAACTCCGCGATGCTGACACCCAGCCGCAGCATCGCATCAACTTTTTCGCGAGAATCGTCATCATGGGAGGCGATGCGTATACGGCCGCAGTCTGTCATAGAAGAGAGCCGCTCCAATTGCTGGGTATCCACTCTCTTTCTCTCTTCCATCTTCTGCGCCGGCAGTTCCAGACACTCTTCCTCCTCCAGACGGTAGATATTCCCGGCCTCGCGCCTGTAATCTTCAGCGTTGCGGTACTGCCCCTGATCGGAATAATGGTCCATAAAGGAAAGGAGCTGAACTGTTCCTTCCTCCAGGAGGTTTTCTATCAATTTCAGGCTGTATATATTGCTGACTTCATAGCGCAGGTGAACCAGGTTGCGGATCAGGTGCGGAAATTTAGACATAGCCGCAATGCGCCGGACAACCAGAGAGGCCAGTACATCGGAGCGCACCCCTTCCCCGGAGGAGAAAGAAACGGTATGAAAAATGGTTGTGATCCCATGAATGACCATCCTGCGCTCTATCTCGCGGCAGGCTATATCCACGTCCCAAAATACATTGGGGCGAGGCTGGACCTCTCTTTCAATGGCGTCACTGTGAATATCCACCAAACCAGGCAGCAAGTAAGCACCCTCTCCGTCCAGGACGTCAAAGCGGTTATTTTTTCCTTTTAATCCTTCCCCGACCTCGATGATCAAACCGTTTTCAAGATAGACCCATCCAGGGTCCAGTATCCGGTTGGGGAGAACAATGCGAACATTAGTTATAAGCATCCTTGACATAGCAGTTTTCCTCCTCGCTAAAACATTTAAATGTGGGGGCTTCTTCGCGCCGTGGCCGCTACGTTCCGGAAGCTACCCTACCCGCAGTTCTCCGGCACTATTGTCTTACTTCGAACCTTACCCGCCTGCTCGCAACAGCAGAGGCCGGAAAAGTCTCTTCCTGAAGAAGCCTTTTTTCTTCACTCTTTAAAAAGGCAAAGATACCATAACACCAAACGGTTAGATCCCTATTAAATTCCAGGAAAAAACATGTTAAAGTTGCGTAAAAGAAATGTAAAGAGTAAATAAATAATATTCAGAAAAGATGTAGGGCGGATTGCGGTCCGACAAAGGTCGAGACCATAACCCAGGTAACGGAACCGGCGATTTGCTCTGACAAAATAATTTTTAACTTCGTTTTAATCCGGATTACGCGACAATTTAACAAAGATTTGTTACAATGGCAGCCGAAATTCTTTTGAGACCGGTAAAATATTTATCGCTAAATTTTTTGTAGCTGAACAAAATACCGGAAAGAAAGCGGGGAGAAAAACAATTTGAAAAAAGTATACCTTTTGGACACAAATGTGCTTCTACAGGCACCTAATGCTCTACTGGGTTTTCAAGACAATCTGATTGTGCTTCCCGAATGTGTTCTGGAAGAACTGGATAACAAGAAAAAAACTGCTGATTGCGAAATCCGTTCCAATGTTCGCTGGGTGGCCCGTTTTTTAGATCAACTCCGCTCCCAGGGGAAACTGTATCAGGGAGTTCCACTGCCTAATGGAGGAGAACTGCGTGTGGAGATGAATTGCCTTGATGAGTTGGTCCTGCCCCGTTCCTGGATGGGAGACAAAGGAGATAACCGGTTACTGGCAGTAGCCAAAAGCCTGCAAAAAAATAATCAGCCTGTTATTATTGTTACCAAGGATGTTTTTTTGCGCATTAAGGCCGATGTACTCGGAATCTCCGCTCAAGATTACCGGAACGAGCAGGTGGAATTTGATATTGAGGAGCAGTATCGAGGTTGGGAAGAGCGGGAAGTGCCTGAGGACGTGGTGGACAAACTATACAGGGAAAATACTGTATCCTGGGGAGACTCCCCTGGTCCCATGAATAAGTTTTTTTTGCTCAAATCTGAATGTAATGCTCAAAAAACAGCCCTGGCACACTACAGAGAGGGACGGATGACCCTGCTGAAAGACACCCGGCCTGATTTTTTTAGTTTCAAGCTGAATCTGCTGCAAAAATATGCCCGGGAAGCATTGCGGGACGATAGCATCCCCCTGGTCACCCTGATGGGAGCTACGGGAAGCGGAAAGACTCTTCTCTCCCTGGGGGTCGGTCTGGAAAAAATCCTGGATGAAAATGCCTATCGCCGTATGCTTATCTGCCGGCCCAATGTGAGCATGGGAGAGGAAATCGGTTTTCTGCCGGGGGACGAAAAGGACAAGATTGCTCCCTATATGCGTCCCATTTTTGATAATCTGGAACAACTGGTGGATTCTCATCCGGACCGTTATGAGAATGAAAAGGAACTGGATGGGAAAATAGCCTATCTTTTTGCCACTCGTAAAATAGTAACCGAGGCGATTGCTTATCTGCAGGGACGCTCCATCGTGGGGCAATATATCCTCATAGACGAAGCGCAAAACCTCACTCCAAAACAGGCCAAGGGCATTATTACGCGGGCCGGCGAAGGCACCAAAATAGTTCTGGCGGGAGACCCGGAACAGATTAACAACCCCTTCCTGGACTCCCGGACCAACGGTCTTTCCTGGGCAGTGGAAAAGATGAAAGGCAGCCCCCTGCATGCCCATGTTACCCTGACGGAAACAAAACGTTCCAACCTTGCGATGGAAGCGGCACGGCTGATGAAGTAAGCCTGTTAAACAATATTTTAACTTCATCTTAATCCGGATTACGCGGTAATTTAACAGAGATTTGTTACAGTTAAAATAAGTCAAAACCATGGGGGTAAGAAAATTGAGTAAATCGGCTCTTTCTGCCAATGAAATGTTGTTTTTTTCCTGGCGTTCGTTATTGACGGCCGATGACAGTCACGAGTATTATCCGGTTACATTTAAGTTACCGTCGGCAGCTTTGGGGATACGGGTTACGGTCCGTTACAGCGGTGATGGGAATTATCTTGGACTTTGCCTTTATGAAAAAAATCGTTTTCGCGCCCATGGCCGAATGGAAAAGAAAAACGGTTTTGTTGAGCTGAAGGCTGAAGTCTGGGCGAAGAAAAATATTCCGGGTGCAATTACCGGTCCGCTCTCAGCGGGCACCTGGCAGGCGGAAATCATGACAAATAAAGTCAAACAGGACTGCCCGGTGGAACTTTTTGTTGATGTTTGGTGGGGGGGAAGTAACGGTGAGCAGCCCCCCATTCCGCCGCGTCCCGAGAAAATAAGTACCGCGCCGGGCTGGTACCGAGGAGATTTGCACGTTCATTCCACAGAGAGCGATGGGAAAAAAAGCGTCGCCGAGCTTTTTGAAATCGCTGCGGAACAGGGTATGCACTTTCTGGCTCTGACAGATCATAACAACATTTGTAACTGGTGGAAATTCCCGAGCCGGACCCAGGGGATTCTGCCCTTACCGTCAATGGAGATCACTACTTTCCTGGGCCATGCCAATGCATTCGGCATCCGCGATTGGGTAGATTGGCGCGTCGGGAAAGACGGCCGGACTATCAATGAAGTAATTGATGAAGTCCATGAGAAAGGCGGTTTGTTTAGCATTAATCATCCCTGTACCCCCGGTTTGCCGGATGACCATGCCAGTTGGAGGCATAAGAACCTTGAGTGGCACAAAGTTGATGGGCTGGAAGTATGGAATGCCCCTGTTTTCTCCCGTGGAGAAGGGGCAAACAGACAGTGCCGCAAATTATGGGATAGGTTGCTGAATCAGGGTCTGCGTATTACCGGTTTGGGTGGCAGCGATGCTCATTATCTGGACCAGTCGGTTCAGCCGATGGGTTTGCCCACAAATTATGTATATCTCCATGAGTTATCCCGTGAAGGACTTTTAGAGGGGATAAAAAACGGGCACGTTTTTGTCACACGCGGGCCGGAAATTCATTTTTACGCTTTCGGTAAAAATAACTATACTTTGCCGGGTGGAGAAATTAAAAGCAACGGCAAGGTCAGGTTGTATGCGGGGATTCAAACACACGGACTTGCCTCGCTTATACTCCGTTTCATTAAAAACGGGAAAGTCGTTGCGGAAATGCCGGTTAGCGAGGATAAGCGATCTTACAACCTTGAAGATACATGCCGGGCCGGAGATTGGTATAGAATCGAACTTGAAGAGAACGGCGCGGGCGGCTACCGGTTAGCCGCCTTTACCAATCCCATCTATATAAAAGCAGATTAAGATACACTACAACTTAGATTTGAATTTTGGAAAACAGGTATCCGCCGATGATGACCAGAACAAAGCTGCTAAATGTCAACACCCCAAGGTCCGCCCAGATGCCCAATTGCGCTTGGCCGATCAGCGCGCCGCGCAGACCGTCCACACCATAGGAAAGCGGGTTTAAACGAACGATAGCATCTACAGCGGCAGGCAGATCATTTAGCGGAAAAAGTGCACCGGAGAGAAAAAACAGCGGCATGATCAGGAAATTCATAATGAGCTGAAAGCCCTGCATATCCTCCAGTAGCGAAGCGATCGCTGTCCCCACGGCAGTAAAAAGAACGGCAATCATAAACATAAAAAATAACGCGGCGAGAAGTGCCGGCATGCTGGAAAACCGGAAACCGATTAGTAGCGAAATAACCAGGATGATTATCCCCTGGAAAACGGCCACCGAGGCACCACCGAAGGTCCGGCCCAGCATGATTTTAACTCTGGAAACCGGCGCCACCAGTGTCTCTTTCAGGAAACCGAATTGGCGGTCCCAGATAATTTCGATCCCGTTGAACATGGACGTAAACAGGACACTCATGGCGATAATACCGGGAACCAGAAACTGCATGTAATTCCCTTCACCTGCCCTCTGGTAAACCGGTCCAAAACCGAAACCCAGAGCAAAGAGAAAAAGGAGAGGTTGACCGAGCGCTCCGAGGATACGCGGTTTGGAACGAAAATAACGCTTCAGTTGACGCAGCCAGAGAATATATATTACGTTCAAATTTACCGCCTCCCCCGCAACATCCGGCCTAACATCCGGCCGTTACTTTCAGATTCCTCATCCCGGATATCTTTACCCGTCAGCGCCAAAAAGGCTTCTTCCAGCGAAGTTGTCCCGGTCTGCTCGGCAAGGTCCTTCGGTGAGCCCCGGGCAATTATTTTACCGTGATCGATAATCGCGACAGTATGTGCCGCGCGTTCAGCTTCTTCCATAATGTGAGTCGTAAAAAAAACGGTAATTTGTTCTTTTTCATTCAGCTCCCTGATATAATTCCAAAGCAGGTTTCGGGTCTGAGGGTCCAGGCCCAGGGTCGGTTCGTCCAGGAAGAAGATTTGCGGCAGATGAAGCAGTCCCCTGGCAATTTCCAGCCTGCGCTTCATCCCGCCGGAAAATTTTTTAACCTGCTCATCTTTCCGGTCCCAAAGCTGCACCAGTTCAAGCAGCATTTTAATGCGCTCTTCCCGGACATTTTTCGGCATGCTGTACAGTACCGCATGAAAAACCATATTTTCCCGTGCCGTCAGTTCATTGTCCAGGCTGAAGTCCTGAAAAACAATGCCGAAGGAACGGCGGACAGCGTCCTGCTCCCGAACCGGGTCATAACCGTTCAGCAGCAACTTCCCATCTGTCGGTGTAAGCAGAGTGGTCAGCATTTTTATGGTGGTAGTTTTACCGGCGCCGTTCGGACCAAGAAAGGCAAAAATTTCCCCCCGTCTGACAGTAAAAGAGATATTATCCACTGCTAAAAAATTACCATATCGTTTTGACAGTTCCGTCACCCGGATGACGGCTTCATCCGTCTGCTCGATGCTCTTCATTGTCTATTTCCCCCATAATCTATTTTATTGTCCTGTCCTGCTGTGCTCTCGTAAAGCTTAATGGAACCTTTTTTTGCTCCCAGAATCCTTTCAACCGCTTCCGCATAAGCTTCTATCTTGCGTTTAATGATTGCTGTGTTATCAGGCTTCTCTCCTCTTTCGGAGACCAGTTTGCCGATTAACTTGTTCAAGATAATTACCAGATTGATAATCTGCTCTGCCGCTTCTTCCGGATAAATGGTATGGAAAACGCCTTCCCTGATCCCCTGCTCTATAGTGGACCTGTACGGCAGACAGAGCATCTTAAATTTATTTTCCATAATTTTATGCCGCAGTTTAATATTTCCTTTATGATCAAACATTTTGGAAATTTTTTGGCGCTCATCTTTCTTGAAAGCTCTGTGTGCCAATACGTCATTTAAAATCTTGTTAATCTTCTCCACGGCGTTCAGGCAATCGTCTTCCACTGTTTTTTGAGTAATGGCGATTTCTGCTTTAATATGCTTCGTGATCACTGTTTCCAGCACATCTTCCTTGGACTTGAAATAATGATAAAAAGCTCCCTTTGACGCACCCAGCTTGCCGATAATATCGTTAACAGTCGTGTTGTCATATCCTTTTTCCAAAAAAAAATTCAGAGCAGTATCCAGGAACTCCTGTTTTCTGGAACTGTCTTGCATATTCAGCTCCCACCTTTCCAAGACAGCATAACCAGACCGTCCGCCGGTCTGGTCTTTATATTATCACCAAATATTAAAAAAATCTATACCAAAAATACAGAGGTCAGAAGTCAGGAGTGCCGGCAGTCCGGTAAAAGCATCCGTCTTATCAGTAAATGAGATATGACAGGAAATGCATCTCCTGTATAGAATATTACTCTTTAGAATATTTATTAAGGTAAAGGATGGGGATGAGGGAAATGGATATATTTAAGAATATGTTAAATCAGACTGAAAAGGATAATTGCTGAGAACCGGGCAAAGATGCTGGTCGGCATCATATGGCAACTACGACGGAAAACTGCCTGGTTTGCAGCAACGAATTAGTATACTTTGATAGCGGTAAAGAACTGACCTGTTTTTATTGTGGAAAAACTGAAAATACAAATATTACGTGTCCAAACGGCCATTATATTTGTGACGATTGCCATGGGAAAGGTGTTTTTGCTACGGTCAGAGATTACGTTCTTAAAGTTGAATCCGGCAATTCTTTTGACATTGCTGAAACTATCATGGGATTTACAGATAAAGTACCCATGCTGGGCTGTGAAAATGCCTGGATTGCTGCCGGCGCTTTCATGGCTGCCCTTAAAAACGAAGGCACAATTACTATTTCAAACAACCAAATAGATGAAGTACTTCGTCGTACCAGGAAACAGGCTATTGGAGGATACTGTGGATTAACAGGGATATGCGGAATCGCTCCTGCCATGGGAGCATGTTTTAGCGTTCTTTTAGGTGCAGCATGTCCTAAAGATCAGGAAACAGCCATGACGATGAAAGTTGTTGGTAAAATAGTAAATGCTATCGCTGACCAGACCGGCCCATGCTGCTGCAAGAACTTTGTCAGGACTGCACTCATTGAAGCCGTTAAGTTAGCTGAAGCGTATCTTAATGTATCTTTACCATTGTACAATGATACAATTGTTTGTACACATAGTGAACGCCACCCCCATGGATGCAGAAAGAACAAATGCCCTTATTATAAACAAACACCATCGCCATGTCGCTGACGGCTCCTATAATATTATTTTGTCAAATCAAGGCTTCACTGTAAACCTGCGATCGTCATTCTTGCAGATTAGCCTGACGGCTTTTTTCCCGGAATGGGCATTGATAAAATGGGCACCTGCGGAAGTAGGCGGATACCTACCGCTTTGTTACCTCAGGTAGAGATTACCATGAAAAGGTTTATTACTTAACCGGTTTATTTTTATTAAATAATATAGTAAAATCATTCCAGCAGGATTTTAAACTTTTTTTGCTATGTGGAGGTATGCACTTTGCGTTACACACCGAAAACAGAGCTTGACCAAAGAGTTGCTAAACTGCAGGAAGGTTTAAGGAAAAGCGGTATTGACGGGGCAGTTATTGTTCAGAATGCCGACCTCTTCTATTTTACAGGAACCATACAACGTTCCCATCTCTTCATCCCGTCGGAGGGGGAGCCGGTACTGCTGGTCAACAAGAGTCTCGAGCGGGCAAAAGAAGAGTCTTCCATGGATAATATTATCAGTCTAAACAGTTTAAAAGAAATAAATAAGGTTTTACAATCATTCGGTTACGGCCCTTTTCAAACTTTGGGCTTTGAACTGGATGTGTTGCCGGCAAATCAATATTTACGTTATCAAAAACTGTTTGAACCGGCTGAAATTGTTGACGTCAGCCGGCTTATACGCACTGTAAGGATGATCAAATCACCTTTTGAAATAGAAATTCTTAAGGATGTAACAAAACTCCACCAGGAAATCTTTTCTCTTATTAAGAACAATCTCCGGGAAGGTATTTCCGAGTTGGAACTGACAGGACTGGTGGCGGCAGTTACCCGGAAAAAAGGACACTCCGGTATAATGAGGGTGCGGGGCTTTAATCAGGATTTATTTTATGTTCATTTATTATCCGGTAAAAATACTACTCCGAGCTATTTTGACGGGTCTGTCGGCGGCAGAGGGGTCGGCCCTGCCTTTGCGCAGGGTTCCTGCACCAAATTGATCGGCAGGAATGAGCCGGTGCTGGTAGATTTTAGTTTCGTTCTTGACGGATATATGTTAGACCAGACAAGAATATTCTGCCTGGGAAAATTGCCGGACCACTTGGCCCGGGCGCACGTGGCGGCGGTTGATATCCTGAAAGAGTTGGAAAAAATATCCAAACCGGGAGTCCCCTGCAGTGATCTTTACGACCGGGCAAGGCAACTGGCTGCGGATAGCGTGTTTGAAAAACATTTTCTGGGTTTTCCTAATCCTGTGGCATTTGTCGGTCACGGCATCGGCATCGAACTGGATGAACTTCCGGTAATCGCCCATGGTTTTAACATCCCTCTGGAAGAAGGTATGGTTTTCGCCCTTGAACCAAAATTTGTCTTTCCCGATGGGGCAGTTGGAGTCGAAAACACCTATTTAGTAAGGAAGGACGGATTGGAAACATTAACTGTTTTTGAAGAGAATATAATCTATCTTTAGCCAATAAACTTTCCCCCTTGCCAATCTCTAGGAAACTTTGAGAAAAAGCCCGGTACCTGTAAAACTTGGTCCGGGCGTAATTTTCAGGATTCCCTCAGCGCTGGAATAAATCTCGGCAGTCCCCTCTTGCGTTCCTGTGTTGACAAATTGCTCTGGGAAAGGTATTCTATGCATATATGCAGTGATATGCATGTATTTTTTACAGTACGAGGTAATGCAAGTTATAGAGATTTCTCAGTCCAATGCATCGCGGATATTGAGCCCCCTTCAATAAAGAAATGTTACTGTAATGAATGAAGTAGGGTAGATATATCAGCTTAAAAATAAGGAGGATGCTTAAAAAAATGATAATTAAAATTTTAGGTACGGGATGCGCTAATTGCCGGAAATTGGAGAAAGAGACTATCAACGCCCTGGCAGAGCTGGGCGTTGATGCCGATGTGGAAAAGGTAACGGAGTTGAATAAGATCATGGAGCATGATATCATGATGACTCCGGGATTGGTGGTAAACGAAAAAGTCAAAGTATTCGGCCGTGTACCCCGCAAAGAAGAGATTAAAAAGTGGATTAAGGAAGAGTTCGAACGCAATTAACCTTTGACCCGATATTTCCGAAGTCCGGATAAATGACTGTTATCAGGAGATGGAGATAATGAAGGAATGGCAGAAATTAACACTTATAGTAGCTGCCTTTCTTATCATGGCCACTATTTCAGGTTTACTATATGGAGCTATTTTCCCAGGGTAAAATCGGTGGAAATAATATATTGAAAATAATGTCATGTTAATATGTTATAGTTGGACTAAAAAATGAATATATGAGCAGCTGTTGTAAACCCGGAGCAACCAAGATTTTCAAGCTAAATATTATTATTTATTGCAGGCAGGATTTTAGTGATCGGTAAAGTAAATATAAATAATGAATTGCCTGTGAATGCAGCAGAAGTTTATTAAGGGTGCTTATCTCCCTTAGAAAAATTGATTAAATAATGAAGGGGTAGTAACGATGATCACGGAAAGCATATTGGATATCATTGGGAATACACCGATGCTCGGACTGAAAAAACTAACCGGACTGAATATTTTTGCCAAGGCGGAATATTTGAACCCCGGCGGAAGCATCAAAGACAGAGTAGCCAAACATATGATCGAACAGGCGGAAGCCAGAGGGGTTCTTAAACCCGGTATGACAATTATGGAGCCCACTTCGGGTAATACCGGTATCGGCATTGCATTAGTCGGTGTGCAAAAAGGTTACAGGGTCGTGATAGTAATGCCGGAAAATATGAGTGAGGAAAGAAAAAAAATTATCTTAGCATTGGGTGCCGAACTAATATTAACTAAGTCTGATGATAGTATTGGCGGTGCAGTGCTGGAAATTGAAAAACAAAGGGCAAAAGATCATAATATTTTCGTTCCTCAGCAGTTTGAAAACCCCGACAATCCCGAAATTCATTACCTGACAACAGCTGCAGAAATCTGGCAACAAATGGAAGGCAACGTAGATATCTTCGTCTCCGGGTTGGGTAGCGGAGGTACCCTGGAAGGAGTTGGAACCTTTCTAAAAGAAAGAAATCCCCAGGCCAAGATCATAGCCGTTGAACCCAAAAATGTATCAGCGCTTTTAGGGCACGAGCCCGGCTTACACAAGATTCAGGGGATCGGCGATGGTTTCATCCCCAGTGTCCTGGATGTAAACCTGATTGATGGGGTTGTGGAAGTAACAGATGATGATGCCATCAGTACAGCCAGGGATTTGGCCAAAGTTCAGGGTATTCTGGTCGGAACTTCTTCCGGTGCAAATCTTTGGGCTGCCATTAAGATGGCCGAAAAATATGGCCGGGATCAGAGAATTGCCACCATTCTGCCCGACCGGGTAGAAAGATATTTCAGTACATCCTTGATATAAACCTTTTCTGGAAACTTATTCCTTGACAAATACGGATCAGCCGTCTACAATTAAAAAAAAGTCGAGCAAAGGCGCTCAGAAGTTCTTCTTCTGAGCGTTTTGTTTTAAGGGAGGATAGATTTGGGATATGTTTGCAAATCTAATAAAAGAACAGTCAAACAGAGGCAGGAAAAAGTCAAACGATTTAATTAATCTTCTGGAGACCATGTCCAGTGGAAAAATTAATACTATAATCAATAAAGACCATTACAAAGGTGTCTGGAGGGATGTGGCCGAGGGGCTGGAACAGTTCCGGGAGTTGACTTCAGGACTGGCGGATGAGATCCAGGTATCTGCGGCACAAATATCTTCTGCTGTAGCCGAAATTCGCGACGTAGCAGGACGAATGAATGAACTGATTTCTGTTCTCTGCAGTTTGCAGGCCACGACAGAATCGGTCAATCGACTCAGCAGCGGGATCGCGGAGATAGTAAATACTCAGGAAAAAACTTTTTTTGAAGTTCATAAAGCTGTTAATGAAGCGGCTTCAACTACCGCCATGGCCCTGGAAAAGATGAAAACAACCACGGATTTGCGGCTAAATGAACTGGAATCGGCCGTAGCAAAGGTAGACAGCGTCATGTTCAGGATTGACGGAATTGCCCGGCAAACCAAACTCCTTTCTCTAAATGCCAATATCGAAGCTGCCCGTGCAGGCAGAGACGGCAACAGCTTTAATGTTATTGCCGATCAGGTCAAACAATTAGCAGAATTCAGTTCAAGTGCGGTCAAGGAAAGTGCTGAAATTACAAAGACGATCAAAGTAGAAGCAGAAACAGTAGCTACGGCCGTAGAGGAAGGCCGGGAAGAGGTAAATGAATTGGTAACGGGGACAACTTCTAAAGTAACTGAGAGCCTGCAGTTCTACCGGAATTCTGTCCTTGAAATAATACAGAAGGCGCAAAAAGTACAGGAAGAGATAGACAATTCCCTGGAAAAAGTAACTGTCTATATGGATGCTTGCCGGAAAATATCCGAAGGATTAAGCACAACCTCCGACCTTATCGAAAATGTGGGCAGGGCTTTGGACAAAGCTATCATTAAAGTGGAAAGTAGGGACTCATTTCGGTCCGGGGAGGAAGATGCTGCCGGAAATATTTCCGGCAAACTTATAGAAATAGCTTTGCTTCGTGAAATAACCGACATGGAAAAACAGAAGCACCAAAATGTTCTGGATAAATTTATGCTTAATAACGAATTAATTGAGGCCATTTACAGTAACCGGGCAGACGGCTCTTTTGTTTACAGTAACCCACCAGCCGGCCTGATCAATGCCGGTGTCCGAACCTGGTGGCAAGAAGCGATGCAGGGGAAAACGTATGTCTCCCCGGTTTATGTATCCGCTATCACGCGGGCTCCCTGCCAAACAATAGCCGTACCCATACCTGGAGAAGCCGGAGGGGTCGTCGGAGTACTGGCGGTTGATCTGAGGAAAGCGGGATTAAGCTGAAGATGCCGCCCCAAATAGTTCCTTTTTATCAACCGATAGTCAGCATAGATACGTGTGAAATTCTGGGTTATGAAGTTCTGGGAAGAAAGATAACGGCCAACAAGATTGATAGCCTGGGTCCTTTTTTCCATGACTCCCAAATTGACGTGGAAGAAAAGCTAAATGTCGACCGCTACCTGCGGAAAACAGCCCTGGAAAACTTTGAAAAGTATTATACGGGCGGAATGCTGTTTATAAATATCCAGCCCCAGTGGATCTACAGGTTTAAAGATATTCCGGAACAATTGCCTACCCTGGAGTTCATTTGCCGGGCCGGAGTGCCGGAGGAAAAAATTGTCATTGAAATATCGGAATCTGAATTCCAGGGAGATATGGAGCTTCTTGTGGAACTCATTTGCAGGTACCGACAGGCCGGCTGCAAGATAGCCATCGATGATGTGGGATGCGGTTTTAGCAATATGGATCGCATCATTCATCTACATCCGGATTTCCTCAAAATCGATGCCAGCCTGGTTAAAAAAAGCGGCCGGGAGGAGCTGACAGCCTGTCTCCTGGAATCTATGGGACTATTCAGCGAGAGAATGGGGCTTGAGCTTATCTTCGAAGGTATTGAAAACAGGGAACAATTTGCCGCGGGTTTGCGGGCAGGCGCCAGGCATTATCAGGGCTTTTTCTTCTCACCACCCGGGCCGCAGTTGCTTCCCAGGGAAAACTGGTCGGATGTCCTGGAAAAGGACTTAAAGGGGCATGTTGCTGTTGAAGCTTGTTTATTGGAACGGCAGCTGATACAAGCACAGAAGATGAATGCTTTTCTTAATTCCTTAATATACCGGTACCGGCCGCAAACAATCGAGGAGTATATTGACTGCTTTATCCGCGCCGCTCCCTCCGAATGGTTTAGAATATATGTCTGCGATGAAAAAGGATTCCAGCAGACACCTAATTATATTAAAAATAATGATGGAAGATGGTCTAATCAACCGGAATACCAAAACAGGTACTGGGGTTGGCGTCCATATTTTGTCCCGACGATCGCAAAAGTAAAGCAAATTGCTAAAGGACTCTTTTCCGATCCTTACTATGACCTGTCTACCAGGGAAAGAATTACTACTTTTTGCTATCCTCTCGTCAGAAATATGTTTTTATACATTGATTGCAACTTCCGGCGTTTGTAACAAGCCCAGGCAAATGCCGCTCCCAGGAAAATACTTATGGCTGTCCACGGATTATAGAGCAGATAAACCATGGCGATGGCCGACTTAGTATTATTCTTGCAAAACCGCCGAGTAAACTTCGGTAGACACTGTGGAATCGCCATAAACTTTCATTTCGTAATATCCTACCGGATAAGGCTCAGAAAGGATGGAAACAATGGGAACAGAAACATATTCGTATGTAGATTCCCAGGTATTTTTCTCAAGAACTATCGTACTCCCGGAATAGGGGCTTGAACTTGCATTTTCATATACAACTCCATAATATTCTGAAGGCGTCGTATCGCCCACATTGCGCAGGTGAAATTCATAGCCCTCCGCTGCCGGCAGAACTTCCCGGGCGTCTTAAGCTCTTTCAACAGTGTGTAAAAAAGCAAACTGAAAAGGAAGTGATATTGTTGCGAGCGGCAGCCCTGAGTTTTGCCGAAGCGGACTTTACTACCCGGCAGGGTTTCCTGGACCATGTTTATAACGCTCTTTCTCCCGCTGCGGAAGGTGAGCAATTTTTACTGGTCTTTCCGGCACACCTGGCCCTGCTTTTCGCTTACCGCTGTGGAGATCTCGGCAGTCCGGCAGACTTTGCCGAAGCTGCCTCGGCCTTTTTAAAGCTGCCTCCGTCCTGGTCCGAAAAATTCCTTGACATTCAGCGTGCCATCGCCCTCAGCTTACAGGCCTATCTTGTTCCCGGCAGCTTTTTAACGGCGCATTATGAAGATATCTTCCATACGGCCTGTCTCTTTTCTCCTGAGGGAGAAGTGCTGGGATACCAGCAGCAGCTTTTTCTTTCCCGGGAAGAAAGAAATATGGGATGGTCCCGCGGCGAAGAAGCCGTGGTTTTCCAAACCGGCCTGGGACAACTGGGAATCATCATCGGCACAGACGCTTGGTATCCTGAAGTCAGCCGCGTCCTGGCCTTAAAAGGAAGCGAAATTGTCTGTCACTGCGGGGCCCTGGACGCTGACGAAAACAAGTGGCGGCAGGTGGCGGGCATGTGGCAGCAGGTCCAGCACAACCGGTTTTTTTGTGTAGAAAGCCAGCTGACGGCTGCAATCGCGGGGCGCAAATTCGGCGCGTCATGCCTTATTCACGCTCCCTGTGAAATGACTCCTGCATATGAAGGACTTTTAGCAAAGGGTGAAATGGAGGGAGAAGTTATTGAAGCTATCCTTGACAGAGAAATCCGGCAGGAAGTCTCCCCCAAATTTCCGCTTTTACAACTGTTGAAACCGGCAGCCTACCACGGTCTGGCTGTCATTATGCCGGAGGAAAGTAATGATACTTAAACAAAAATTATTTTTGCTGCAGCTCAAACGACGGACAAGAGCGTCCCTGGTAAGCAGACACCTGAAAAGAAAGAAAATTAAACTCTCGGGCAACTGTAACAGCATCGATCTCCGCGGCGTAAAAGTTGGGGCGGTCCAGGTTGAAGCCAGGTTGTATTCCAACCCGCTGGACTACGCAGATGAAATGTGCAGACACACTGCACGCGCCGTAGCGGAAGGAGTACAGCTTCTCGTTTTCCCGGAGAACAACTCCTTCCAACTGCTCGGTCTAATCCCGGATATTGCTGCCATGGCAGAAAAAATGAACAGGGATAACTCTTCCGTCAAGGCGGTTCACCTCTTCCGCTTTGCCGGTCAGGCAATGAACAGAATGGCACTCCAGGTGTTTTCTTTCCTGGCCAAAGCTCACGGTATGTATATTATGGCGGGAAGCTTCCCCTACCCTGAGGCCGGAGTTGTAATGAACAGGGCTTTTCTCTACGGACCCGACGGCGTGCAAATCGGTCGGCAGGATAAGGTTCATCTCATGCCCATCGAACACCTCTGGGGGTTGTCCTCAGGGTGCTCCTTCCATGTTTTTCCGACGTCGCTTGGCCGCCTGGCCATGCCGGTCTGCATGGACGCCAGTTATTTTGAGACATTCCGTATCCTTGACAGCCAAGGTGCGGAAATAGTGATGGTACCTATCGCCAACGCGGAGCCCTACAACTTCTGGCCCGCACTGCGGGGCCTTTGGGCAAGAGTGCAGGAAAGCACGGTCTACGGAATCAAAAGTGCGCTTGTCGGTAAACTGTTTGGCTTTACGCTGACAGGTAAGGCGGGAGTGTTCGCGCCGCTTGAACTTACCCCGGAGAGAGACGGGGTGCTCAGCGAGGCGCCTAACTTTGATCGGGAGACACTGGTCACTGCTGTGCTGGACCTGGAGGCACTACAGAGGCTAAAAAAAAATCACCCCTACCTGGGTGACAAAAATCCGGCATTTGTTAATAAAAATTTCCCCTTAATCTACTGAAAATGCAGAGACCGGAAGTCAGGTGCCGGCGGGCCTGAAAAACTATCCATCTGATAATGAAGCGAAGCTTCATGGGGGAAAATTTCCCATTTATCCTGCCTATTCCTGCTATTAACCCGGAATTTGCCGACACTTTCGCGCAAATTCAACCATCTTTTCCAGATTGACGGTTACTTCAGATAACTTGCCGTCAGACAGGCTTCTCCAATCTGATGTGCCGGCCGCCTCTTTAATCATGTCCAGCACCTGGAACCTGTAATACCCCATAAGCAGCAGTTCTCTGACAAGACTTTCAGTTTTAAGCACGTAGTCTCTCATCAAATCTTTCCCCTTTACTGTAACCAAACCCGGTCTCCTCTTAAGCTCTACTTAGGATGTTCACTTCATATCCATATTCCTTCCTTAAATAGAATATTCCAATTTTTTTGTTTAAATTCCTCAGTATAGAAAATTGGTAAATATTTTTAGGTATTTTTAGCTTTTATAAATACAAACTAGGTAAACAACTTAACTGGAGGCAAAAATACAGATGCAAAAATTTAAAGATCGTATTCTTCTCGGCTTGACAGCAGGCATCATCAGCACTGTACCAACCAGGATATTAAATAGAATAGAAAACCGGTCCGGATTAAATGATGTGAAATATAATATGATGGCGGCGAATCTTTTTCTTCAGGAGAATGAAGTTGCCACCCCTGCAGGAAGAATAGTCGGCGCAATTACCAACCATATCAATACAGGGGCAGTAGGGATATTAATTACCTACCTTCTTTCCTCCACAGGGCGTGATCATGCCGTTTTAAAAGGAGCAGTAACGGGAGTGTTCTCCTGGATTGCCGTTTTCGGATTAACCTCCAGAATATTACCTGTAAGGGCCCAAAAACCTCTTGCTCCCCTTTTAAGTTTTCTTGATCATACACTTTTCGGAAGTTTGTGCGGCCTGGCCGTTTCCAAACTTGGTGATGATTCACTATTTCCCGACAGTCAACGGGAAAATAAAGAAAAAAAACTACCCATTTTTGCTAACCTAAAAACTTCCCACAAGTAACTCAGAACAAAACAGACCCTATAATTACCGGCGCATATACCTTTTTATCTTTCCCCCTCTTCTTACATAAAACTACATAGCTGTCCTAAATGGACTATTTTTAATTTAAGTTCCTTTTTTTTGCAGGAATTTCTTTTTTTATAGCCAAAAGTAAATGCTGTATGGAGGCATTTCATGATGGACAAAAAATGGGTTAAGAATATTTATGCCAATTATCAAAACCTGGTCTACCGGGTAGCCGTCTCTATTATTAAGGACGTTCAGCTGGCAGAGGACATCATGCAAGATGTTTTTGTTACGCTGTATTATAAGGCAGACCATATCAGAGACAAAAATAAAATAAAGACCTGGCTTATCAGGACTACGGTAAATCGAGCTATTGATTTTACAAGAAAGCTTCAAAGGGTCGTTGCCCTGCCGGCTGATTTTTTTGAGCAGTTGGACAGCAGCCCTTTATCCGATCCTGTCAAGGAACTAGATGAAAAAGAGCTTGTCATGGAAATCAGAGAAGGTATAAGCTCCCTTCCGCCGGACCTGCGCTCGCTGGTAATCCTGTATTACTTTTTGGAAATGCCGCAAAAAGACATTTCGGAAGTCCTGGAAATACCGATTAATACGGTTAAAACACGCCTAAGAAGAGCCCGTCTGATGATAAGGAGTTATCTTGTGGATATGGAACATTCCCTTTACGGCGAATTATCCCCTAAAAAAGGGGTGTCTCAATGATAGATAATGATGAACGCCTGGATAACTGCATTAAAAAAGCCATTGAACAAGAATTTGACGAATACCCTTTGCCTGATGAGGAAAGAATATGGCGGAGGATCGAAGCAACTATTGAGCTGTGCGATGGTTTAACAAAGAAGAAACCGGCAAAAAAAATCTGGTTTAAAGCTGCTTCTGTATTCGTTACCTTATTTTTAGCGTTTACAATTTTTGGCCTTACCCAAAAAGGTGAAGCATTGCCCTTTGGTTCAGTCTTTGAAGGATTGAAAAAATTTTTCGGTGAAGAACAAACGCTCATCCAGTTTAAATTCGGAAAAGAAACTTCCAGGGCAAAGACACCGCCCCCTCCTCCGGAAGAAGATATGGAAGAAATGATGACCTATCAAACCAATCTAGTGGAAACATCAATAGAAGAGCTTCTCGGTATTTATCCCAAAACTGTATATTATCCCTCTTATCTGCCTGATAGTTCCCTGAAAAAGGTCCAGTATCTCAAAATGGGCGACAAATGGACAATTCTTCTGGATTTTTTGCTTGACCGTAAAAACATTCTTATAACACAGGACGATATTATCGGAGAGGGAGCTGCAGGAATAGGCTACGGGTCTGATGCCAAAATTGACTTTCACCGTCTGGATGGTGTGGAGTACATGACTGCCGAACTCCGCTACGGAATAGTAAATGTTAAATGGTGCGATAATGATAAGCTTTTCGATCTGACAGGCAATTTATCAGTAGACGAAGCGCTGTCGATTGCACGTTCTCTTGAGCCGTACAAGTAGGAATAATTAAAATTTTACTTTTCTCCATCAACATAGCTTTGAAATGTCAAAGTCCAATTTTCAACATAATATTCTCCCAAAGCCCATTCGGCCATGATGATCTCTTCATCATCCTTTAAGGGGATCCTTTCCAGAGGCTGGCCTGCCAGGTTTTCCCGATACATTCCATAAACAATAATTTCGTTATTCGTAATTACCAGTGCCAGATCTTTATTCGGCGAAGTCAAGATATCAACTGCACCGGGAACATAATTCTTCACCCGGGGCCAGGGAATATTCAATACATTATAAAACACGACATGGCCCGGCGGGATGGCATCAATATTATAATCCGCGGATACTGACAGATCGTTTTCTTCATAACTCAACCGGCCGTTTAAAATCCAATACCCCATTTTTCTGGCCAGGCCAAAATTCTCCTCATCATCCTGAACCGTTTTTTCCAGTCCGAGCTGCCGCAGCAGGTTTTGTTTCCCCTCTTCCATGGCACTAAGAGCGCTAGGGCCCACCAAATCGGAAATTTTTACCGCTTTTAGACCGGGCAAACCGTCAACCGCGACGACGTGCAGTTTACTTTTTTCATTTATGCTGCCGTCAATCAATGATGTCTGTCTTACTGTTTCTTCAAGGGAAACATAGTCATTGCCGATATAATGAATCTTACGATATATATAACCTTCTTCTCCCTCCCATTGCAAGGAATTCGGAGATAGTTCCAGACCATCTATCTTTTCCTGTAAATTTTCCTGTCCTAATGTATGATCAATAACGATTAAAAAATCCTCCTCTTTTTTATCCTCATTTTTTCTGACAACTTCCAGCTGGTAAAAGCCTTTTCTTCGTGGAAAAACAATCGCATCTGTTTCAGCTACAGGAGCAAGCTTTTTATCCTCCAGCGCCAGCCAAAGCGTGCGATATTGTTCACCTTGATAATCCTGCCGGTCCTGATCCGGAGCACGCAGGCCGAGCAGCACGCCTGTATGTTTGCTTGCATTGTCCGTCAGGCCGCCGAGCTCCCGGATATCTGTAGTTTCAGCGGAAAGAAAGACTGTTTCATCCACATCGTCGGAAATTTTTTCGGCAAGATAGCTATTGTTAAAAAAATTAAGCAATAATTTGTTTTCATCTTTCAGCAGCAATTCACACAAGATGAGATGATTGTCGGAAAGTGTGATTACTTCAATTTCCTGATCCTGAAAATGGAAGCCCTCCGGAAAAGCCTGCTGCCGGTAAAGCAGGTAAGCTTCCGCATCGACTCTTTTTACTTGATAATGGGGATCCGGCAAAAAATAATCGCCCAGCAAAACATTTTCATCTGAAAAATGAAGGACTTTACCTTCCCACTTTTGCGCAAACTCCCTGTTAGCCGTGCCCTCCTTCAAGAGGGAAACGATCTCCCATGTCCCGGACAAAGGCACCTTTTGATTTTGAGGAGGGATTATTCTGAGGTTGAAATTCGTATTTTGACCGATACAGCCGCCGACCATCATATTAAGAAGCAACAAGAGAAAAAGCGTCCTGCATATTTTCCTCACTTTCACTTTATATTCACCGCTTCCTTACGGGGCAAGGTAATAGTAATTCGTGTGCCCCGTCCAACCTCACTGCTGATTTCCAATTTTCCCTTCATGAGCATAATAATTTCATCGGATATGGATAAGCCGATACCACTTTGCGATTTACTGGATTTACCCTTATAAAACTTCTCTTTTACTCTGTGGAGCTCTTCCTGGGGAATACCACAACCGCTATCCTCAATATAAAAGTAGTATTGCTCGTCATCGGACATGGTTGTGAGAGATACTTGTCCGCCGGAAGATGTAAATTTGAAAGCATTATCCAGCAAATTAATAAATACCTGCTTCAAGCGATTTCCGTCGGTATCAAGAAAAGGATCGTTTCCGTCATACCTGACTTGAAAATCTATTTCTTCCCGTAAAGCTCTGGGAGTCAGCTGGATGCGCAGGTGTTCCAAAAGGTCGGCAATATCAACCTTATCCTTCTTTAAGGTAATCGTCCCTGAGACAAACCTGGAGAAATCGAGAAGCTCAGCCACCATGTGAGTTAACCGGTCACTTTCTTTTTCAATAATGTCCAGGCCGTCCTGTAAAAGCTCTTTATTTTCATAACCCTGCTTGAGCGTGACAGCCCAGCCCTTGATGGAAGTCAAAGGCGTGCGTAATTCATGGGAAACTGAGGAAATGAAATTATTCTTTAGTTCATCCCTTTTTAAGATCTCACTGGCCAGGAAGTTCAGCGTTTCGGAGAGTTTGCCGATTTCGTCTTTAGATTTTCGGACATTTTTTACCTTGAAGTTTCCTCCGGCCATTTCTTCTGCGGCCAGAATCACCTGCTTCAGGGGTTCTGTAATTGTATTGGCTAAAATGATGCTCACCAGCCCGGAAAAAAGAATGACCACACCGCCTAGAGAGAGATACCTGTAAGCTATGTTCCTGATTTCTTTGTTTACTTCCCTCAGGGAAGCCACAAACCGTAAAATCCCCACCTGCTCTGTTGCCACAACAATAGGGGAGGCGGCAGCCATGACTTTTTCCGAATCATAGGGAACGCGTCCGACCCAGATTCCTTTCTCTCCCTTTAATGCATTCTTTACATCATCCGTTTCAACTGGAGAATCTGTAATAATGCCCTGGGAATTCATTAAGACGCGCCCATGCATATCAATGATTTCTACCTGAGCAGTGGCCTGTTTCCAGAATGTATCCACATTATTCAGGATATTCTCAGGAAGGGTTGCATCGGAAAAGTATCTGACATATAAATCCGTGGAAGTTTGCAGCTGATTCAACAAAATATCTTCCATATTTTTATAATAGTTTTGCCGGATACTCGTTATTAAAAAAAATTCCAGAATGATCACAGTAATTACAATGATAAACATGAAACTTAAGATTATTCTTTTCCGGACACTTATAGGTGCTCTCCTCCTCCCTTCAACCGGTAGCCGACACCCCAGACTGTTTCTATCCAGCGGGGAGCGGAAGGATCTTCCTCCAGTTTTTCCCGTATCCTGCGGATATGTACATCTACTGTTTTCAGATCCCCAAAATAATCCTGGCCCCAAACGCTATTCATAATTTCGTTCCGGCTGAATGCTTTCTTGGGATTGCTCAAAAACACTTTCATCATGGCAAATTCAGTGGGCGTTAATTCTATTTCCCGGCCGTTTTTATAGAAACGCTGCCCTTCCGGATCCAGCATGAGCTGTTGAAAGAAAAGACAATTCGCCTTTGCAGAAGAATAATCCGGCATTTTTCGCAAGTGGGCGCGGATTCTGGCGATAAGTTCTAAAGGGTTAAAAGGTTTGACCATATAATCATCGGCACCCAGTTCCAACCCCATAATTTTGTCCATATCCTCTCCTCTGGCCGTCAACATAATAATGACGATCTGCGGCATCAGGCGCCTAATTTGTATACATACCTCGAAACCATCCATGGAAGGCAGCATCACATCTAGGACGACCACGTCAGGCAAAAAACTTTTGACCATCTCCAGGGCAGTCTCCCCATCGCCGGCCTCAAGCACTTCAAAATCATTTCTGTATAAATTAACCGCGATAAATTTCCGGATGGAGACTTCATCTTCCACAACTAAGACTTTCGCGCTGCCTGTTTGCATGGAGCAGTCCCTCCTGTAATTCTTTCTAGCAACGTTATTGTACTATAAATTCGACGGCATTTTCCACAAGAACTTTTTTATTTCAAAAACTGTAACTTTTTTGTAACCAATCTTCATGACTTTGTAAATCAATGTCGAAGCAGAGCGGTTAAAATGAAAATTAAGGAAAGTAAAGTTTAGTTAGTTCGTTAGTAGGTAGTTCGTTAATTAAACCATTCTCAGGAAAGGATTGTTCTTTGTAGTGGAAAACAGATCTTACAGAATACAACGCTCTTCACACCTGCCCTCTTTTTCCCTTGCGATTGTGCTGCTTCTTCTTGCAGCCCTGGCCGCTGTTTTTCGTCCAGGATATTCTCACAGTCTGAATCGGGGTGTTACGCCCTCAGGTGCCGGCTCCTCGCAGGCAGAACAGGCTACCCCACTGCCTGCCGACCAACAGGGTGCATTTACCCCTCTAACAGATGAATATACTGATACCGAGCCCGTGGATGCTAAAACTCCGCCCACAAAGCCGGAGCCTTCAACTCACCCTGCTGTTACAACAGATACATTTGATTACAGCAGGCCCGTACCGGCAGCGGATATTGCCGTTGCGGACGACTATTTTCAGGATAGCGTTTTTATCGGCGACTCTCGCACCGAAGCCTTTCAAATGTTTAGCGGCCCGCAGAATGCCGTCTATTATCATTCTAACGGCTTAAAGGTAGATACAATTTTTACTAAAGAAGTCATTAAAAAGGTAAACGAGCAAAAAATTACCATCATGGAAGCTTTGCGACAGAAACATTTCCGGAAGGTGTATATTATGCTCGGCATCAATGAACTGGGCTGGGCTTACAGTGACTTGTTTATAAAAAAATATGGTGAAGTCGTCGCAGAGATTAAAAACATAGAGCCGGAGGTGCTGATTTACGTCCAGTCGATCCTCCCGGTCTCAGAGGAACGATCCCAAAACGATGAAATTTATAACAATACCAATATCGGCAAGTATAATGAGCTAATTCAACAAATGGCCGCGGAGGAGAGCCTTTGTTACCTTGATGTGGCACAATGTGTTACCGATGAAGAAGGTAATCTTTACAGCGACGCATCCACTGACGGTATTCATTTAAATAAGACCTATTGTGACCTCTGGCTCGACTATCTAAAGCTCCATTATGTGGCTCCATAGCAGAAATTTCTGAGGGAAAGGTGGTGAGATTGAGATAATGTACAGGACTGGAAAATTTATACATATGGTGTTATTTGTTGTCATTATAGCTCTTACAGGATGCAGCAACACAACTGCTGATAATTTAACTTTAAATGTTGATGAATGTGCCGACACACTCCAAAAGACCATACCCTTTCAAGATACCCTGACAGCAATTAGTGACAATATGATTACAGCAATTTATCAAATTGGCGAGCAGGACGCGGCCAAACAAAAAGTGTATGTCAGTACCGGCGCAACCGCGGAAGAAATCGCTGTTTTTGAAGCTGTCGATACCGACGCCGCGCAAAGAATTGAAACTGCCCTTTTGCAGCGGGTCGCCGACCAAAAAACAAGTTTTGAAGATTACCTGCCGGAAGAGTTGCCCAAACTGGCCGATCCGTTTATTTTGGTGCAGGGGAAATATGTGATACTCTGTATCTCAGACCATAATGCCGAAGTAAAAACAGAAGTAAACAAGCTTTTTCAAGAAGCAGTCGTGGAACATCCAACAACAGAAAAATAAAGGATAACATCCCATGGTTTTTAGCAGTTTATTTTTCCTTTTTATCTTTCTGCCCCTTGTCCTCTTGTTTTATTATGCAGTTCCGCGGCGGTATAGAAATTTTGTCCTGTTTCTCTCCAGTTTAATTTTCTATGCCTGGGGCGAACCTGTCTATATCTTGCTGATGTTCTTTTCCACGGCAGTTAACTATACATATGGGCTGCTTCTGGCCGCATACAGAGAAAAGAAAAATGTCGCCCGGGGGGTTCTTTTTTCCTCCATCTTCATTAATGCAGGTTTATTATGTTTTTTTAAGTACGGCGACTTTCTTCTGCAGCTCATAAACAGTCTCATGGGGACATCCCTGGCCTGCCCCGGTCTGCCGCTGCCGATCGGCATCTCCTTCTATACCTTTCAGGCCATGTCGTACATCATTGATGTTTACCGGGGCAACGCGCCTGCACAGCGCAACTTTATTGCTTTCGGCACCTATATTTCACTCTTTCCTCAACTGATTGCGGGGCCGATTATACGCTATCAAACAATTTCCTCACAGTTAGTAAAGAGAATGGAAGGGTTTGATAGTTTTGGGGAAGGAGTAAGGCGGTTTGTTGCCGGTCTGGGCAAAAAGGTCTTACTTGCCAACAATCTAGGCCTCTTATGGCAGCAAATTCAGCAATTTCCGTCCTCTGATTTGACAGTCATCACAGCCTGGCTGGGGATTACTGCCTTTGCCCTGCAAATTTATTTTGATTTTAGCGGATATTCGGATATGGCTATCGGTCTCGGTAAAATGTTCGGCTTTACCTTTCCGGAAAATTTCCATTACCCCTATATCTCGCAAAATATCACGGAATTTTGGCGGCGCTGGCATATTTCCCTCGGAACCTGGTTCCGGGAATATGTGTATATTCCCCTGGGAGGAAACCGCTCCGGCAAAGGGGCGCTCTACAGAAATCTGTTCATCGTCTGGTTTCTGACCGGATTATGGCACGGCGCGGGTTGGAATTTTATTCTCTGGGGGCTTTACTACGGCCTTATTTTAGCTCTGGAGAAAGCTTTCCTTTTGCAGCGGCTGCGCCCGGCCCCCCGCTTCATCCGCCATGCTTATACCGTTTTACTGATCCTGCTGGGCTGGGTCTTATTTTCCTTTGATAACTTACTCGCAGGCCTGCAATATCTACAGGCCCTCTTCGGCCTGAGCGGCAGGGGATTCTTCGACGGGCAAGCTGTTTACTATTGTTATACCCATGCCGTATTAATTGTTATCGCGTTGCTTGCCTCCACACCGTTCATTAATAATGTTAAACAAAAACTGCTCGAAAGGTCCGAGGCGCTCTATTATGCATTGGCAACACCGGCCTGTTTATCGGTGCTTCTCCTTTCCACAGCCTATTTGGTTGATGCGACCTATAATCCTTTTCTCTATTTTCGTTTTTAAAAACAGCAGCGCAGGGAGGCTATTGTGTATTGTGCACCTCTTCAACAAGATATTAACCATAATAACGCTTGCCTTTCTGGCCGTCCTTTCCTTTTTGTTCGTGCTGATGCCCGACCGGGATTTTTCGGAAACGGAAAACCGCATGCTGCAAAAAAAGCCGCTCTTCTCGTGGCATAATCTTATTTCCGGTAAATTCAGTTCTGCCGCGGAGACATATCTCGCCGATCAATTTGTTTTCCGTGATATGTGGGTCAACATCAAATCAGCCGCGGAACTTATGTTGCAAAAAAAGGACAACAATGGCGTATATTTCGGCAAAGACGGCTATCTACTGCAGCAGCCGGAAGAACTCAACACCGCGTTATTAGCAGAAAATATAGCGGTGATCAAGCAATTTGCCGAATCCCGTCCGGACCGGGTGTATTTCCTTCTGGCTCCCACTTCTGTGCTGATTTTGGACGACAAACTCCCATCGTTTGCTGAACCACGGCAAAAACTTGACACTTTTGATATGATCAAGGCACAACTTGCCCCCGGCATTCATTTTATTGACACCCGGGATGCTCTTGCCGCACACAGGGAGGAATATATTTATTATAAAACCGATCACCACTGGACCTCCAGGGGAGCGTATTATGCCTACCGGGAAGCAGGCAGCGTTATGGGGTTTACAGCTTTGGATTTAGATGATTTTACCGTTGAGCAGGTTTGTGACAATTTTTACGGCACCCTTTATTCAAAAAGCGGTAACCGTTTTATTCAGCCTGATTCGATCCGGCTCTTTAAACCGCAGAGAGAGCTTTCCTGCCGGGTCGAATATGTAAATGAAAAAAGAAGCGCCGGCAGCCTGTATGAAACAGAACATTTGCGGAAAAAAGACAAATATTCCGTTTTTCTGGACGGTAACCATGCGCTAATCAGGATTACCGCGCAAAATGAAACAGGCAGAAAACTGCTGATTATCAAGGATTCCTACGCCAATACTTTAGTCCCTTTTCTCGTCAATCACTATGATGAGATCCATATCATCGATCCTCGTTACTTCAACTCCCAGCTTGCGCCCTACATTAAACAATACGGGTTAAACGAAATATTATTTGTGTACAATGCCTTCTCCTTTGCCGAAGAATCTTCCATCCGTAAAATAGTGGCAGGGGTCCAGGAGATCCAGGGGGACGGTTCTTGCGGTTACCCAAAATAGCGAAGGGTGTTATATTAAATAATGGGTGATCACAGCAATGCCAAAACAGACAGGGAGAGGAGCAAGGCTGGAATTAATTATATTATTTTATAATTGGTTGTGATTTTTGTCTGGAAACAAATGAAAAGAAAAAGCTTAGAGACGATGAAACAAAAGAAATGATTGAATATGTAATGTATCATGCTGTGCAAAAGATCAATTTTTTGAACCGGATAACAAAAACCGATATTTGAAAGTGCTCAAAGAAGAAGATTATCTACAAGGCAAATAGCGAGACTAACGGGTATTAGCAGAGGTATTAGGATAAAAGCGTTATACCCGCCAGGATAATATTAGATCTCAGTAAAGATAGATAACATATTATAGATAGGTTTTTTTCTTTCTGCTTACTATTCTTGAATTTGAATAGTAACATGTTAAACCGCAAGAACCGTCCCCCTGGTCTCCT
>JAENYV010000012.1:55102-118943 GCA_016841605.1 Dethiobacter alkaliphilus
TCTTGAATTTGAATAGTAACATGTTAAACCGCAAGAACCGTCCCCCTGGTCTCCTCAAGGCAAATAGCGAGACTAACGGGTATTAGCAGAGGTATTAGGATAAAAGCGTTATACCCGCCAGGATAATATTAGATCTCAGTAAAGATAGATAACATATTATAGATAGGTTTTTTTCTTTCTGCTTACTATTCTTGAATTTGAATAGTAACATGTTAAACCGCAAGAACCGTCCCCCTGGTCTCCTAGATGATAATGCGGGGATCAACCGCTAAGGCCCCCTGTGGGTAAGCGAAGACCGGGTTCAGGTCTATTTCTTTGATCCGCGGCTCTTCCTCCGCTAGACGGGAGACTCGGAGAATAATCTCCATCAAGGCAGTAATGTCAACTGGCGCAGCGCGGCGGTAACCTTTCAGGATGATACTCCCCTTTATGGAATTGATCATATCTATGGCGTCTTCAGCCAGCAACGGAACCTGGCGAAAGGCGATGTCATCGAGCACTTCCACAAAGATACCGCCAAGACCAAAGGCAACCACCCGGCCAAAGTGGGGGTCAATTGTCATGCCGACCAATAACTCCACACCCGGGGGAGCCATGGGCTGGACCGTCACCCGCGCCCCCCGGTCAAGGAAACGGGCCTTATCCATAATCTCCCGGTAGGCAAAGCGCACCGCCCCCTCATCTGTCAGCCCCAGGCGGACGCCCCCGGCATCGGTCTTATGCACGACGGCCTGCGAGCGCACCTTGAGTACCACCGGGAAGCCGATCTCTTTTGCCGCCTGCACGGCTTCATCCTCCGCCGCACCTATCCGGCAAGGGGCTACCGGAATACCGACCGCCTTCAATAACGCCCCCGCTTCGTCCGCAAAGAGTAAATTCCGCCCGGAGGCCAGAGCCAAGCTTATGATATCCGCATCAAGCATAGCTAGCACCTCCCTCCAGCTTTTTCGTTCCGTAATGCACCAGCGCAGCGGCAGCCACCGCGGTTTTCTCCGGCGCGGTGAAGAGCGGTATGCCGGCACTCTGCAGAAAATCCCGGTCTGCACGACATCCCAACCAATTCCCGATAAAATTAACAATTAAAGGTTTTTTGTATTTTTTATAAGCGTCAAGCAGCTCTGCGGCGGGAAGCTCCCAGGTTTCGTGCAGACAATACACTGCCAGAAGAAGATCCACATGGTCATCGGCCAGCATCGCCTCCGCCAGACCGCCATAGGTAGGCCGGCTGAAACCCAGGCCGGCTGCATCCAGGGGGTTCTTCAGCACAACCGGCGGATTATCGGCCCCGATAATCCCCTTTACCCGGGCGATAGTCTCTTCATGCAGCGGCGGAATAATACAGCCGGCCTGCGCCAGATGGTCGATCATGACGACTCCCGGCCCGGCTGTGTGCGTAAGAATGCCCACTCGGTTTCCTCCCGGCAGGGGCAGGAGCTCCAGAGCCTTGCAGGCAGCTACCAACTCGGAAGGGCTGTTTACTGTGAAAATACCGTGCTGGTGCAAAATATCCCTATATAGTTTAAACGATCCCGCTGAGCTTCCCGTATGGGTTTGCGTATAGTTGTCTGCCCCCTCTATCCGTCCTGCCTTATAGACCACCACCGGCTTCTTGCGGGCCACCCGACCGGCGGTGCGGACAAACCGGCCGGCATCCCGTGTGCCTTCCATATACACGCCGATCACAGCCGTTGAATCATCGTTTTCCAAATAATCGAGACAATCGGCAAAATCCAGGTTGGAACAATTCCCCACTCCGATAAATTTGTTTATCCCTATCCCTTCGTCGAGAGCCAGGTTAATAATTGTTAATCCGACACCACCGCTCTGAGAAACAACGGATACTTTGCCCGCCGGTATTCTCATGGGATAAAAAGTGCTGTAAAAATTAGCGTCGTTATTGATTATCCCCAGAGTATTAGGGCCGATAATCGGTAGACCGTATTTTTCCGCCGCGGCGATCAAGCGCTTTTCGAGCTCATCTCCATCCTCCCCTGTCTCACTGTATCCACCGGCATTGCAGACGACCCCTTTCACTCCGGAGCAACCACAGCTCTCCACGGCCTCCACCGTCGCGTACTGATTCAGGCAGATCACCGCCATATCAACCGGCTCCGGGAGATCATCCAAACTTTTATAAACCTTGCACCCGAGCACTTGCTCATGGCGGGGATGCACCGGATAAACTTTTCCGGCAAATCCCCCGTACAGAATGCTTCTCAAAATATTATAACCTACCCGCTCAGGGGTATCGGTAATACCGATGACAGCCACCCGCTCAGGGTAAAAAACAGAGTGCAGGCCCTCCGGGCTTATTTGAGTCACGATCTTCTCCTCCTCGAAAAAGTTTTAGGGCAAGGCGGAAAAATTAAGGAGAGCTATGGGCTTGTTTTGAAGCAATTATAACAATTTTCTGTCATAGAGGTCAACAGCAAAAACCTTCTTCAGGTCAAGGGAAGGTCACCAAAGAGGGTTCTGAATGGGGAGTCATGATCATATTTTTGCCGGCAGGAATCGGATGATAGGACATTGCTTTTATGATGAGGCAATAATACCACTATTTTTAGCATGACTTTGCCAAATAGAAACGATACTATCTATCAAGTGGTTACAAACAGTAGAATATATCGCCGACAAGGCTTGAGGGGGTAAAGTTTCGTTCTGATTTTGCGCATAGCTCCCCCTATCGATAATCTACATGAGCTTATTCTTCTGCACAATGGTTAACTGTGAATAATCATCGTCATAAGTCATCTGAGAATAGTCATCATTATGTCATAATACAAATTATTCCTCATTTGTTTTGAACAATCCTTACCATCTCTTCTTTTTCTTTATAAAACTCGACTGATAATAATGAAAGTTGCTCATAAAGTTATCTTGACACATAGAGTAATATTAAGTATTATTACTCTATGTGATATAACTATCTCTGGTAGAGTAATATTTTTTTAAAAAAAATATTTTGAAAGGAGTACCTTAATATGACAAATAATCGATACGCTTTTATTAAAATTTCTGATGCAGTCCAATCAGACAGACAGTATTTTCTTGACTGGTTACGGATCCTCGCTATTTTGGTAATATTTTTCCATCATTGTGCTAAGTTTTTTGATTATCATACTTTTACAATTTATAATTCCTTAAGAAGCTTGACTTTTTCGATTTTTAGAGAGTTTAATTTTTTATGGGTAATGCCACTCTTTTTCATCATATCTGGGGCTGCGGTCTATTTCTCTTTAAATTCCCGTAAAGCGAACCTTTTTATAAAGAATAGAATTCTACGCATTCTTATTCCACAGGTTCTCATCGGAACATTTTTAATTAATCCTCCACAGATATACCTCGAAAGATTATTTAAAGGGCAAACTGTTTGTGATTTTATTCATTGGTATCCACAATTTTTTGATGGAATATATCTTATTACCGATGGTAATTTTGCCCCTCTTGGTATGGGAACGCATCTTTGGTATCTGATGTACCTCTTTTTCTTTTCTTTAATTATGTTGCCTTTATTAATTAGAAAAAACAAAAAAAGCGTAATCTCAAATTTTTCACGTTTTTTTGAAAAGCCGTGGGCATTGTTTATTCTTTTCATACCAATATCAGTAACAGCCGCTACGTCGGAGATACTTGGTCTTGGATTTACGAGATATGCCGGCGGATGGGATCCAATGTCTTTTTTAGTTTTTTTTGCGCTAGGATATCTCATTTTCTCCAATGCTCAAATCCGGGAAAATATAAAAAAATATTATTTAATTAGCCTTTTAGCGGCTGTTATTTTTACGATTTTCTACTTGGTCTCACACTTTGGCATTAAACTGATAATACCTGGAGTGACAAGACATATTATCGATCAAAACGGGGTCCTTTTACCTTTTAATAGCTCAGTATGGATGTTTGTTGAAGCATTTAGAGGATTAATAGCCTGGCATTGGATTATTGGACTATTAGGTCTTGGTCAGCGATTTTTGAATTACACCAACCGGTTTGTTGTTTATGCTAACGAAGCAGTACTCCCATTTTATATTTTGCATCATACTGTCATTCAGATTATTGGTTTTCCGATTATCCAGCAAAACAGCAATATATTTACCAAGTTTTCGATAATAGCAATTGCTTCATTTATAATTATCATGGTAATATATGAATTATTGGTGAGACGTTTGAATATACTTCGCTTCCTTCTTGGAATGAAATTGAAAAAAATAAGACCTTCATTGAATACAATAGTTGGTAATAAACTGTTTTGATTTGATAATTTTTCCTTCCCCAGCGATAGTAGTAAGTATTATTTCTTACAAAACCAACGTGGTAAGTACAGCCAACATTCAGAGACTAATACCATTTATATTAATCAACTTGGCTATGGTATAATTATCATATTATATTGCGTGAGTTGTCGGTTATTCGGTTAATGTTAGGCTCACAATTTTTATACCAGGAGGCGTATAAATAAAAGCAATGGACAGTGATGGTAATTGATTAGTAGTGATGTTATTCGTGGTCATTTGGATTCCATAATTCTACGATTAATTTATGAAAAAGACCGTTATGGATATGAAATTTCCAAAGAAATTAGCTTACGGACAAATAATCAATTTCAAATAAAGGAAGCATCTCTATATGCTGTATTTCAAAGACTTGAAAAGAAAGGAATTATAGAGTCATACTTCGGGGATATCTCCTATGGAGGAAAAAGAAGATATTATAAAATTACTACCCTTGGAAAAGCGTATTTCAAAGAAAAAATAGCAGAATGGGAGGAAACAAAAAAAATAATTAATATCTTTATGGAGGGGTTGGAATGAAGAAATTAGATGTTTATGTGGATGAACTTTTTAAAAACATTCCTCAAAGCCAGCAAAAAGAAAATATTATTAAAGATATTAAGCAAAATCTTGGAGAAAAGGTCTTGGATCTTATGGAGCAAGGAAAATCTGAAGAAGATGCAATTAATAAGGCGATTGTTGAATTTGGAGATATTGAGGATATAAGGGTAGAACTCGAAAGTAATCAATTGGAAAAAAGGAAGCATGCACGTATACAACTGAGTTTTTCAATCTGTGGTAGTATTTTAATACTTGCTCTGTTTATCTTTACAAACTTTTATTATACACCCCAGATAATATGGTTTGTTTATCCAACCTTTGCAGTCTTATGGTGGCCTTTAATTATGTTATATCGATGGTTTAGTTTGAGGTAGTAAAATATTACTACGTTTTTATCCCAACACCGGATTTTATAGGCGTCATTGTCGAAAGCACCTTGTAAACAAAGACGTCATATCCCAGTTTCCCACCCATGTTAGACCACTTCATTTTTTAATCCCCTTGTATCCCCTTATCGTAAAGAATTAATCGGACAACACATCTTTGCCTTCCGCTTCAGCATTCATTTAAATTGATAAATTTTTAAATGGCAAAAAAAAAAAATATTCCGGCCTCTGGAGCTTGTTATTGTTCCAGCGGTTTTTCAGCATGAAATATTTCTGCAGTTCCCTCTGCACTCTGCACAGTTATTTTGATAATTCGGGGATGAGGAGCAATCTCCAATGATCGGCCTTACTCGCCGTGTGTGACGGAAGTATTCTTAAAGGGTTCGATCGGAAGTTTTGCCTAGCGAAAAAGCTCAACAAGGAATTGTGGATATGGGGGACCATGCGGCGGGATCATGCGCAGGATCATAGGAACGTCCTTATTTGCGTCTGTTTGCCTTTATCTACGGCTTACTATTTCTAGAGTGGATAAAGTGTAAATTTCTTCTTGACTCCAGATAGTGGAGGGTATAAAATTAACATGGAAACTATAAAAACTTAAATCGTTTCCTATGGGGAGAGATATGCTAATGTATGAACGAATTGTTGATGAAGCAACTAAGCAGATTAGTAATTATGGTTTTAGAAAATTTACTGTTGATGAATTAACTGCTGAGCTTGGGATAAGTAAAAAAACAATCTATAAATATTTTAAAAGTAAAAACGAACTTATCAGTGCCATTGTAGATAATTTTGTGGAAATGGAAAAAAAACATTGTGCAGAGACAATGGCCGGGGAGAGCTCCTGGATGGATAAATTTCAGCGTTTATTTTTTTTAGGGATTAAATACCGTATTCCGCTGCGTTTAGTAAATGAGTTGAATAAATTTTTTCCCGAGGAATGGGAAAAAATTAATAATTTAAAACAAAGCAAGTTGGCACTGGGAGAAAAGCTTCTAGTAGAAGGTATGTCTCAAGGAGATATCAGAACTGATATTACTCCGAAAATAATTCTTAAAAGTATCGATATGATTACTTTAAATATTATCCTCGCTGAAGATTTTTATGATCACGATAAGATTACTTTTAATGATGTTTTAGAGGAAATACAACAACTCTTATTTTACGGTCTTCTGAAAAGAGATTAAATGCCAGGAGGAAGTTAGATGAAAAAGTTGACATTATTATTAATCATTTTATTATTAATCATATTTTCTACCGGCTGTTCAAGCAATTCGGAGGATGTTGAAGTAGAAGATCCCAAGCCGGTAAAGATACTGGAATTAAAAAATGAAATCTATCCTGTTACCTTAGATTATTTAGGGAATGTAACAGCTAAAGAAACCAAAAATTATAGTTTTAAATTACCTGGTAAAATTGCCGATATTTTCTTCATTGAAGGTCAGGAAATTTTCCCGGGCGATCTTCTGGCTATGTTGGATACTAAGGATATTGCTTTGTCCGTGGAAGCTTCCCATAATACTCTGCAAAAAGCCCAAAGCAGCTTTGATTTTACCCAGGATGCTTATATCAGAATGAAAGCTCTGTGGGAAGCTGAAGCTTTATCTCTACAGGACTTGGAACAAACCGAAATGAAATTGGATTTGGCCGAGGCCGATTTACACAATGCCCGGGTAGATTATGAGAATAAGTTGAATATGCTGGGGGATTGTCAAATTATTTCCGATATGGAGGGTTATATTGTTCAAGTTTTATATGAAGAAAGTGAAATGACCTCAGCCGGTTACCCTGTAATTATTGTCCGAAGCAAAGAAGAAATAGTTCAGGCCGGTTTTTCCCTGGAAGATGTGGAAAAAATCGAGTTAGGTATGCCTGTCGAGGTTACTGTTAACGAAAGAAAAGCCCCCGGTCAAATAACTGCTATTCCCCAGGTTCCCGATCCCCAAACAAGAACCTTTGCTGTCGAAATCACTTTAGAAGATGATATCTTTCCTTTAGGGGCCTTTGCCTCAATCTCTCTGGAGATTGCTCAGGAAGAAGGCATCCTTATTCCCATCTCCTCTATTATGTCCACCGGTGAAGATTATGTATATCTAGTAGATAGTAATAATCACATAGAAAAAAGGCCCGTTCAGCTAGGGAAAATAAGAGGGAATAAAGTTATTGTCAGTGGTCTGTCCCCCCGGGGAAAATTAGTCATTGCAGGGATGAAAAAAATTAAACATGGCGATTCGGTCAAAATTATGACTAATTGAAAGGGGATAAAAAAATGGAAAAAGGATTAATTTACCAGGCCAAAAAAAATAGGAAAGTAACCATATTAGTAACCTTCTTGATAATCATTTTCGGCTTATATAGCTATAATCTTATTCCTAAACAGGAAAAACCTGATGTTTCAGCGCCGATAGCTTTAATTACAACTATTTATCCCGGTGCTTCCCCGGAGGATGTAGAAAGGTTGGTTGTCTCCGAAATAGAAGATGAAGTTAAAGAAATTAAGGGATATGACTATTGTTCCTCAGAAGCCAAAAACAGCCTGGCTATTGTTATTTTAGAGCTGGATAGTCAGGCTGATATTGATAAGGCTTGGAATGAGCTAAGACAAAAAATGGAAGATTTACAGTCTGAACTGCCTGAAGAATGCTACCCTCTGGAAATCGATACTGATTTAACAGAAACAGCTGGAATAATAATCAGTATCTCCGGAGAAAATTACAGCTATGAAGATTTAACCGGCTATGCAGAGAACTTGGAGAAGGAGTTAACAAAGGTTCCCGGTATTTCCCGCCTCGAGATTATCGGTGAACAAAAGAAAGAAATCAAAATAATCATCGATTACCAAAAGCTCAATCATTATAACCTCTCTGCGGATGAGGTCGCCGGCATATTAAATATACAAAATATACAAATCCCCTCCGGGGCCATTAGGGACGGAGATAGCAAGATCAATGTTACGACTCCGGCCATGTATACCTCTTTAAAGGAAATAGAAAATCTTATCCTCGATATTTCTGAAGAAACAGGGGCTCTCGTATATTTAAAAGATATTGCCGAAATCAAATGGGATTTAGAAGAAGATACGGCTAAATTTAAATATTCGGGACAAAATTCAATTCTCCTTACCGCCTACTTTGCCGATAATCTTAACATAGTTTCCGTTGGTAAAGAGGTAGCAAAGGTTCTGGATAAATTAAAGAAAAATCTTCCCTCCGACCTTGCCGTAGATAATATCTTATTCCAACCCCACGAGGTCCATAACAAAGTAAATGACTTTATCAAGAATTTACTTTTCGGAATGATTCTGGTAATCATTGTCGTATTAGTGGGAATGAATTTAAGAAATGCTTTAATAATTTCTACTGCTATTCCGCTCTCTATTCTAATGACCTTTATTGCAATGTTTTTCTTGAAAATAAAAGTCCATGAAATTTCAATCGCCGGTTTAATTATTGCTCTGGGGATGCTGGTTGATAATGCCATCGTTATCAGTGATGCTATCCAGGTAAAAATTGACAATAATATGGAAAAACTCCGGGCCTGCATTGAAGGCGCCAGGGAATCGGCTATTCCTATCTTCACCTCAACATTAACTACCATAACAGCCTTTATCCCTTTGATCTTAATCAGCGGAACTGTCGGCGAATATGTTTTTAGCATACCGGCCACGGTTATTATTGCCACCTTGGCATCTTACCTGACAGCTATGCTGATAACACCCTGTATAGCTTATATTTTCTTTAAAGAAAGTTCTGAAAATGCTAAAAAACAATCCTTTATACGAAAATTTTTTAATAATCTACTGCAAACAGGATTGACCTACAAAAAAACCACTTTGTTAATAGCTTTAGGGGCCCTAGGCTTTTCCCTTTTGCTAAGTTCCCAATTAGGACTGGTATTTTTCCCCCATGCCGACAAGGATATTATTTACATAGATATTACTTCCGAAATTGCCGCCGATATAGATAAAACAGCATTATTGGCCGAAGAAGTAGAAAATATTCTAAAGGAACAAGAAGAAATTACTGCTTTTACGACCAGTATTGGCGACGGAATACCTAAATTTTTTATGAGTATGATGAAATCTACCCGATCTCCCGATTACGCTCAGATTATGATAAGAGTAAATCTTGCCAAGGGGCAAAAATTTAAAACCAATGAAGAACTGGTAAATTATCTCCAGGATATCTTTGATAATCAAATTCCGGAAGGAACAGTTACTGCTAAACTTTTAGAACAAGCCAAACCTATCGGGGCCCCCGTTAAGCTCAGGGTTTCCGGTGAAGATATGGACCGTTTAGTAGAAGTGGCGGAGAACATTAAAGCTGTTTTGCATACCATACCGGGCACCATTAATATTAGACATGATGCCCCGGAAAAGGTTTATGAATATATGGTGAATATTGATGCGGATAAGGCCAGTCAGGTTGGTATTACCAAGTATGATGTCCAAAAACAATTAAATATCTCTTTAAAAGGTTATCAAGCCTCTATCTTTAGAAAAGGCGGAGAAAACTATAATATTATTGTTAAAAGCAATATAGAATCCCAGAAAGATTTGGGAAATCTGGGGATAAAATCATCCATTACCGGGAAAAAGGTTCTCTTGAAGCAAATTGCCCAGATTCTTTTAACCCCCCAAAGGCCGACTATTAAGAAGTATGATGGAGAAAAGACGGTGACAGTCTTCAGTGATGTTGAAGCCGCCTGTAGTCCGGTGGAAATTGAAAACATTTTAGAAAAAGAAAAACTACCCGAACTTAATATTAATGACGTAAATATAAATTTTGCCGGTGAAAGAGAAGAAATTAAAAAGAATTTTGGTGCAGCCGGGAAATATGGGCTGCTGACCATCTTCTTAATTTACTTTATTTTGGTGGTACAATTTAATTCCTTTACTCAGCCGTTTATTATTTTGACAACAGTGCCTTTGTCAATCATCGGTTCTATTCTGGGCTTGTTTATCTTACAACAGCCCATGTCTTTTACCGCTTTGCTGGGCATGATAAGCTTGATTGGGCTAGTCGTCAAAAATGCCATTTTACTAATTGAATATATTAATTATGGGCGGGAAAAGGGTATGTCCGCCGGCGAAGCTGCCCGGGCAGCAACCGACCGAAGGTTTAAGCCGATCATGTTAAGCACTGTTACCACCGTTATGGGTCTTATTCCTTTGGCTTTATCGGGAAGTTCTCTATTTGTACCCATGTCTATCTCCTTAATGAGCGGCCTTTTAGTGGCAACCCTGCTGACCTTGATAATCACACCTATTATGTATGTTCTTATCGAGGGATTATTGGAGAAAGTTAGTCAGAGGAATAGTAAAAAGGATTCGCTTGAAGCATTTTAATAGTAATCAGCAGGGGGTATTATTCCTTATCCTTCCAATTTAGTAAAATCTTCAACTCCCGCCATATCAGCTAACATCTTCGTATATTTGAAAAGTTCTTCTTGCAGACCAAGCAATTCGAGTCTAAATTGTTTACATTTATCCGGGTCGTCAAAAGCACCTTGCAAACTCAACTTATGCCATTTTGCCGTAAACGGTCTTATTACCTGGTTCAATACAACAATGGCAATTTTAGTAAACTCCAGACAATCTCTCTTGTAATTTTTTATAACATTTCTTGTTAAATCAAAAAGACGATAAATACTATCCAAAGCTGTTTTTTCGTCTCCATCTTCCTGAGCAAGCGGTTGTGTGGTTATTCTGGTAAGCAGTTCAATGTATAACTCCCAAGCTGCGTCTTTATCTGCTTCTTGTGGATTCCATTCCATTTCTAAAAATGGAGCGGTTATTTTTAGAGACGTCATATCCCAATTTTCCAACCATTTAGACCACTTCATTTTTTAATCCCCTAGTCATAAAAAATTAATCGGACAACGCATCTTTGCGTTCCAGGTTCAGCATACCATTTAAATTATACAATAAATTTTCCAAATGGGCAAAAAAATACCGTCCCCTTGATCCTTCGTGATCCTTATCAGGCAGTTGAGCCATTCCAGACCATCACCCCTGACAATCAAAGTATAGCTGAACAAGCTTGGGCCGTCCTCTCTTTTCCTGCACCGATATGAGAAGCCTAGCCGGCATTGCATTTCTTTTTTATACTGTTTCCGTCCGGCATTTAATACTTATATAGACCTACCTTCTAAGCTTTCAGCAATGCTCTCCATGAGGATATTTTTACTCCGTTTTTAAAGGCAACTCCGACATTGTCATACGTATCATCGTCGACTTTGATTAACGTTTCCGATCCGCTGAAAACACCGCTGTCAGAAGTATAAATGGAAACAATGCTGTCTCCGACAACCTCAAATTTTCCTTTCAGCACCCCTAATAAAGGATTGTACGATTCCCATATAAGAGTTGTTTTATCATCCGTCGCGTGAATCGTATAGCTATTTTCAAATATTACAGGAGGCTCACACATGACCGTCATTGTGCCGCCTAATGTCCACTCACGTTCATTACGGACAAGAGATGTCTCACCATATAATTCAGATTGTTTACCCTCGGCATCGTAATAAATGCCGATTGCTTTCCAAGATGATATTCTGTATAAATAAGTATGTTCCATCTTGATACAACCTTTCATTGTAATCCATTTGAGTAAAGAAGCACTTCCGTTGATTACCGGTTCGTTATGCCGAAAAACTCTTCCTCGTATAAAAGCAAGAATGATTATCGGCAGGCCTGCGGCCATGTCTAAAAGTTCCCTTTTTCTGCGTTCCGGTCCGCATTCCTCAAACAAAAGATTCCCGAATAGGGATGATCATCGCTTGGCGGAGCGATTTCCTCTAACCGACCTGATTTTATCATTTTTTGTAACCTCAGATACAGCCACGTATCTCCGACACCGGGCATTTGAGTGAGCGCCTTACCGAGCACCCGCGCGGCGACAAATTTACCCTCCGGCATATTCGCCATGAGCACAAAGTCATAAAAATCTTCCGGCACACTCATAACCTTTCCGTTGATTACAGCGCGAAGAGGAGCGTTTTCACGAATAAGATCACGCCATAAGTCTGCATAGAATCGCTTGCAAGAAATACTGATCCGCTTTTCATTGCCGGCCAAGTCGCCGAATGCCTCCGGCGGTATTTCGCCCGTGCCGCCATATTGCACAATAGTATTGCCGTTTTCCTGTATTACAGGCGTAAAGACAACGGAAAGCGGTACTTCTGCGTCACGGAGCAGATCACATATAAAATACAGTCCGCACAGTTCAGCCGGATTACAGTTACTTACCCATGCACGGACAGCCTCATGTGCGTCTATGGCTTCCTCCAAACGGGAAAGTGTCCGTCTGTTGCCGGCCGCCATCTCTTCCGCAGCGCCATCATACCTTCCAAACAAATTCTGAAGCACTGAAAGACGGTCGCCAATGTTATCCGACAACGCGCCAATATCTAAAGCTAACGTCAAGGGAAACACATCCTTTGGACTGCCTTTTAAGTCGGCGCCTGTCCAAATGCGCGGCCGTAAGGCGTCACGCCGTTCTTTGGGTGTTCCACCGAATACGGAAACAGCTCCCTGCAACTTCTCTCCTTTCTTCATGGATTTTGCAAATTTCAAAGCCCCAGCGGGGCTTTCACCAAACGTAAGTTCTATCATAGGTTCCTATCCCTCCACAAATTCTTATTTGAGTGTGTCCCGACTTTAGTCATAGGTATAGTGTCCGCTTTTTCACCGAAGGATCGAATTAAGCGAGCCGAATTAATAACTACCGCTACTGAGCCGATGTTATGAGTAATTGCACCCAAGATGGGGGTCAGCACTCCTAAACCGGATAAAAGCAATGCTAAGGCGTTAAAAAGTAACGCGAAGGCAATATTTACGTTAATTGTTTTTACCGTTAGCTTCGCCAACTTAAGCAGATAAGGCAACTTAGACAAATCATCTTTCATTAAAGCAATGTCTGATGCCTCAAGTGTCACATCGGTTCCCAAAGCTCCCATGGCAATACCCACATTAGCCTAGCTAAAGACGGCGCATCATTTATACCATCACCAATTAAAGCAACCTTGTGCCCGGTATTTTGTAATTCTTGAATATGCCTCAGTTTATCTTCCGGAAAAAGCTCTGCATAAAATTCCTTAATATCGCAAAGCTTGGCAACATGGGCTGCAACTGCAGTATCATCACCGGTTAACATTTGAATTTTAGTAATACCATAGTCCTCAAGCGATCTAATAAGGTCAGTCACCTCTGGGCGTATTTCATCTCTTATTAAAATCTCTCCAATTTCTACGTAGTCTTCTTTCACAACTACAGCTTTGATACCGGGACCGGTCTCATTTTCTAGCCCATTTACTTTGGAGGTTAAAGTGCCGATAAATATTTTTTTATCATTGATAAAAGCCTCAACACCAAGACCAGGAATTCTTTTATAATTTTCAGGCTCGACAATCGAAAGTGTCTTCTTTTCTGCAGCTTCTAAAATTGCACGGGCCAGCGGATGCTCAGAATATTTTTCTGCTGAAGCTGCCAAGGAAAGTATCTTATCTGCAGCAGCGTCGGTAAAAGCCTTAACTTCCGTAACTACAGGCTTACCGGCAGTAAGTGTCCCGGTTTTATCAAAAACGATGGTATCAATTTTTGATACCTCCTCTAGGAAAGCACCGCCTTTTATCAAAATACCATTACGGGAGGCATTTCCTAATGCAGACACTATAGCTGTTGGAGCCGAAAGAATGAATGCACACGGGCATCCAACAATTAGAACTGTAATGGCGCGGTGCAAATCCCTGGTAATAAGATACACCAAGATACTAAGAGCTACAATGACCGGCGTGAAATATTTTGCATAACGGTCTGTATATCTTAAGATTGGCGCTTTTTGATTTTCCGCATTTTGAACAAGTTTAATCAGTTTTCCTAGTGCTGTTTCAGCCCCTACTTTTTGAGTTTCTACAACAATCATCCCGGAATAGCATACTGTTCCCGCATAAACAGTATCTCCTGTTTGTTTCTCCACAGGTAAAGATTCTCCGGTAAGGGACGCCTGGTTAAGGGATGCGTTACCCCTTACTAAAATATTAAGTAATTGTTCAGCCTCATCCTTGGAAAGGGAAGAGAGCATTTGTTCTGTTAAATGCTGGAACTCAAGCCATTCGAGTCTAAACTGGTTTTCTCAGCATGGAGTATTCAGGCAGTTCCCTCTGCACAGGTATTTTGATAATTTGCCGGGGATGGGGGGCAGCCTCCAGTGAGCGACCGTCCTCGTCGTAAAGGGCACTGATCTTCAGCTTTAAGGGGGGCACTCCCGCCGGCATGAGTATTTCTACTTCATCCCCCACTGCAAAGCGGTTGCGCTGTTCTACCACCGCCATTCCGGTTTGCGCATCGCGGCCCCGGACCAGTCCCACAAAAGAATAATCCCGCCGATTAATGTTACTGCTGTAATACTGTCCCGACGCGCCCGGTTTACCGAAAAGAAAACCTGTGGTATATTCACTGTGGCTCACTTTACCGATTTCCTCCAGCCAGGCAGACGGATTACCGCATCCCGTCCCGCCGGAGAAGCAGGCATCTATTGCTTCCCTGTATGCTTTCACTATCCCGGCCACATAATGAACACTTTTCATTCTGCCTTCGATTTTAAAACTGCTGATACCGGCCGCGGCAAGCTCCGGGATATGCTGAACCAGGCAAAGATCCCTTGAACTTAAGATGTAAGAGCCTCTTTCATCTTCTTCAAGAGGCAGGTATTCGCCCGGCCTTGTTTCCTCAACAAGCGCGTAACGCCAGCGGCAGGACTGCGCGCAGTCGCCCCGGTTGGCATCCCGTCCGGTAAAATAGCTGCTCAGCAAACAGCGGCCGGAATAGGAAATGCACATGGAGCCGTGGACAAAGACCTCCAGTTCCACCCCGACCCGCTGCCGGATCTCCCTGATTTCCTCAAGAGACAGCTCCCGGGCCAGAATGATCCTGGAAACACCCTGTTTTTCCCAAAAACGAGCGGAGGCCCAGTTGGTTGTATTAGCCTGGGTGCTTAAATGCACCGGTAAAGCCGGGTGAAATTCTCTGACCAACTCAACCGCTCCCGGATCAGAGACGATCACCCCGTCTGCCCCGGCCGCCCGGATAGAGTAAAGATAAGCGGGCAGGCCGGCCAGATCGCTGTTATGCATAAAAGTATTTACTGTTACATATACCTTGACGCCCTTTTCATGGGCAAAACGTATCCCCTCAACCATTTCCTCTTCGTTAAAATTGCCGGCTCCGGCACGAAGTCCAAAATGCCGCCCACCGAGGTAGACGGCATCAGCGCCGTAAAGGACGGCCACTTTTAATTTTTCCATATCTCCGGCAGGCGCCAAAAGTTCCGGTGGTTGCACTGCAGATACCTCACTTTAATAATTTCGGGACACAATGAAAATTATTTACGTTTATTATGATATATTATTTGATTAATAAATCAGATGATAATTTGGGAAACGATGGTTAAGTCTCCAAAGCGCCCTTTTCGTCTCTACTCTTCTTTTTTTCCTTCCTGCTTTCAAAAATTTCATAGAGCACCGGCAAAAAGAGCAGGCTGACTGCCGTGGAAAAGAATAAACCAAAGAGGACTGCCGTGGCAATTGGCGTCTGAAAATCGGAAGTGGAACTTCCCCCCACAAACAGAGGAAACAGCCCGCCAATTGTAGTAACAGTGGTAGTCAAAATCGGCCGCAGGCGAATTTTAGCTCCTTCAACAATAGCCGCACGTAATGTACCGTACCTGTTTCTGTTTTTGTTAATAAAGTCTATCAACACAATCGCGTTATTGACAATAATACCGATAAGCATAATAACACCGATCATAGCCACCGCGTCAAATGTTCTTCCGGTAGTTAAAAAACCAATACTCACTCCAATCATGGCAAAGGGCAGGGAGAGCATGATTAAAAACGGCTGAGCAAGCCTGTTAAACTGCACGGTGAGAATGAGGAAGACCGCAGCAAAAGAGACTGCCATGGCAATCCCCAGATTGACAAATGCTTCCTGTTGGTCTTGTTCCCGTCCGGTGAAAGATATCTGCACCTCGCCGCCTTTTTTGTTTTCAATTAAGTTTCCCACCAAATTAAGCAGTTCATCCCGCTTTTCCGGCTGGTAGAAAACCGTCAGGTTGCTGTGATAGCTTTCGTTTTGGCGCAGACGGTTTTGCTCTGCCGGCTGAAGCGTTAATCCGGCCACATCGGCAACCGTAACCCTTTGATTCTCTATCAGAGGCAGCAGATAGAGAGCATCAGAGGACTTGCGGTAAATGTCCGGGAAGACCAGGGACGCTTTTTTCTCCTCACCGTCAATTTTCAGAGTTAATTCAGGTTCTCCCCGCATTACCAGGCTAAGATATCTCTCCACATCGCTTCGGCGTAAACCGTAATAAGCCAACTGTTCCGGCGAAAAATTGATAATCCACTCCTCACTGCCCTGCATTACATCGCTTTCCACACCCGTTACCCCCGGTAGTAACTGCAGTTCATCCTGGATATGCGGCGACTCCCGCAAGAGACTTCCCATAGAATCGGCTGTCAGGGATAAGGATAATTTTCCCGCCGTATCGCTTTGGCCGCTTCCGATGCTGATAAATGAATACGGCACAGTATCTGCAAATATTTCGGCAATCTCTGCGTTTACATCTTCATCCGACCTGGTCATTTCTTTAACCGGAAGATAATGCACATAAAAACTGGCTGTGTGGCTGTTATTCTCACTGCTCCAATAGATAACATCCTGAACACCTTCTACTACCAACACCCGGCCGGCAACATCCTCCATCATTTTTTTGGCAAAGTTAAAGTCTGTTCTTTCCTCAATTTGGTAGCGCACATATAAAGCCCGCTCGCTCACATCAGGGAGGTAGTTTTTAGGAACGAAAGCAATTAATAAAAACAGCGCCAAAACAAATGTCAGGACAAAGCCTATTATTACTCTTTTTTTCCTTGCCAAAAAAAAGTGCAGAAGCCGCTCATAAAAAGCAATTCCTCGCCTTTGACCCGGTTCCGGTTCCTTCCTTTCCGCCCAAAACATAGCCAAAACAGGGATTAAGACCATAGCTACCAAAAAGGAAGCAATTAGGGAGATGGATATGGTGATAGCCATTTGCTTCATCATTTCACCAACCATGCCCTCTAGAAAGCTAATGGGAACAAAAACAGCGATGGTAGTCAAAATAGAGGAAGCGACAGGTCCCCTTACTTCGGCAGTACCGTTCAGGACTGCCTCGAGGCGTTTTTCTCCTGTCTGCAGTTTGCGAAAAATATTTTCCAGCACCACAATGCAGGCATCCACAATCATCCCGGTGCCGATTCCCAGTCCCATTAAAGTAATAATATTAATGCTGAAATCGAACAACTTCATGGCCAAAAAAGTAGTCAGGATACAGATGGGAATGCTCACGCCGATTATGAGCATCGTCCGGACACTTTTAAACACCAGCAATAAAATGACGGCAGCCACAATGGAACCGATAATAATGTTTTTCACCAGTTCATTGACCGCCTGACCGATAAACGCGGAGGAATCCCAGATAGGATAATATTCCCAGTCGGTTTGCCTATTTACGTAAAGTTCCTGTAAAGTCTTGTTGACCTTTTTAGCGATCTTTACTTCGCTGGCCGTTTCGGATATTGTCAGGTCGGCTTCATAATAGGTCGCGTTGTTATGTTTGCTCACCTGTCTGTCCGCCGGTCGTTCCAAACTTACCTCGGCGACATCTCCAAGCCTGTCTCCCGAACTGAGACGGTAACTTTCCAATTCGGCAGCACTTGAAATACCGGCCTGGCTGCGGACCCGATAGTTTTCTCCTCCGTAGGAAACAGAACCCAACAGGGATGAAGCAAAGCTGCTTTTTATCTCTTCGATTATGCCCGCGGCAGTCTCTAAACTGCGCACTTTTTCCGGTTTTAAGGCAAATTTGTATGTATACTCAAAGTTTTCAAGTTGATCCGTAACAGACCGGATTTCCGGAATCTTGGCCAGTTCAGCAAAAACGACATTTTTTAGCTCATCCCTTGTTTTTTCATCTTCCGGATCTGCCGGGACAAAAGCCAGGGCCATAAAAGTATTATCAGCCGTACTGTATTGTTTTACTTCACTATGGCTCATGGCCAGGGAGACGGTATTTAACTTCTGATTTAATTCCTCTTTGAGCTTGTCTACCTCTTTTTCCTTAGCCGAATCTTTTAAAAGGATATCTATTCTTATATTTCTGGTGCCGGTATCGACATTAACCTGATCCACATATTGAGCATCGGAGACCACGGATTCCAGGGGAAAAACCACTTCTTTTTCTATAGTATCCAGATCGGTTTCCCGTTCTAAAGTAATAAAAACATTAACATAGGGGGACGCCAACTTGGGCATAATTTGAATGGGAAGCAAAAAAATACTTAACAATCCCCCCAGGGAAAGCATGATAGTTACCATAAAAATAATCAGCGGTCTGTTTATCATCGCGGCAGGCTTAATTTCCGGCACCCCCTAGTTAATTATCTCCACAGGGGTGCCGTCTTCCGTTAAAAGACTTTGCCCGGCTGTGACAATCAATTCGCCCTGCTCTAAGCCGTTGATAATTTCAATGTCATGTTCAGCCCTTCTCCCCAAGATAACTGTCCGTTTACAGGCAACTTCGTCCGCGACCACATACACATAAGGGTTACCGTTATTTTCCATAACGGTACCACAGGGAACGGCAACAACTTCTCCGGCCAATTGATCGTCCAAGATCACCTGGGCACTCATCCCGGGGTGAATTTTTTCGCCGCTATTATCCACTGCCATCTCCAGTTCAAATCCGCTGCCGCCTTGTTTTTGCGACGGGGCTATGTAGTTAACCTTGCCCTGAACCGTCTCATCCAGAGCGGGGAAATAAACGGCAAATTCATCTCTTTCGCCGACAGTTGTTAAATCTCGTTCCGTTAACAATGCCTTGATATGAATAGGCTGCTGCTGCTCTATTCTGACCAGGCCTTGACCCGGTGTTACTCTTTGGCCGGCACTGCTGTTTACTTCCACCACTGTACCGGAAATAGGTGCCGTTAGCTTTAATTTATCCAGTTGAAGCATTCCTTCGCGATAAGCTAATTCAGCCTCCTGAAATTGTACTTCAAGCAACTCTATCTGCTCCGGTCTCTTGGCTTCGGCAAGTTGTTTCTGCAGCAGCTCCAGCTCCCACTCTATTTTTTTACGGTTATCCGCTGCTTTCTCAAAATCAGCCATCGAAATAACGCCGTTTGTATACAGCGTTTCCAGACGCAGATAATCTTTTTCGTTTGCATCCTTTTGGAGTTCCAAATTTTTCAGCTGGTTATTCAGGCCGGCAAGTGTAAGCTCCTGGTCCGCCAGTGCTTTTTTCCGCTGCAATTCGGCCTTATTCCTGTTTATCTTTGCCTTTTCAACTGACAAAACCAGATCTCGCTGTTCCAGGATAACCAGGAGATCACCCTTCGCCACCTTCCGGCCGACGGACACCTTGTTCTCAGCTACCGTAGCACTGATTTCCGCCAATGCTTCAGCCTGCAGGGCCGCGATAGTATCCGCCGGCAGGATGATGGGCTTGCCCAATGATTTTTTTCCCACTTCCTGCACCCGGACCTTTTTCGCCCCTATTTCTTCTCCGGTCACATCTGTTACCGGCTTGTTCCGGCAGCCGCCAGACACCGACAGCAACAGAAGCAACAACATGCTCACCCATATCCATTGATAATTCTTCAACCGGTTCACATCCTATCACTATATCTGAGGGAGAGTGGTTTTGCCCCATTGGAGCAGCGTTTTTCTTTGAGGTCCTATCTTTCGGCTCCTGAGTAATACTGAGTAATTTCGCATCTAATAATAATAGACGTGGCTTTTTAAAAAAACCCTGCGGTATACGATCAGAATTATCGCGGCATTTTTTTCTTCTATATTTATGTAAATATATCCTATTTTTTCCATGACTGCGGAAACAGCAATGAAATCACGGTATAGATTTCAAGCCTACCGAGAATCATACAGAATGATAAAATTATTTTTGTAAAATCAGATAAAGTTGCATATGTACTGCTTGGACCAACCAGGCCAAGCCCGGGGCCGATGTTGCCAAGGGTCGCGGCAACAGCCGCGGCCGCACTGATCAGATCCAGGTTTTGGGTTAAAAGAAGCAATGTGGCCAGAATAAAGATCGCCATATATAAAACTGTAAAACCCATTACATTGGACAAAACACTTCCCTGCACGGGCATATCGCCGATTTTAATAGCTTTTACGGCTTTTGGATGAATTAAACTGTTAATTTCCCGTTGCACATATTTATAGATAAGCAGAATTCTTATAACTTTCATGGAACCGCCGGTTGAACCAGCGCAGGCACCGATAAACATTAATGATAAGATGAGAGCTCTGCTCAAGTCCGGCCATAAATCAAAATCAGCCGTGGTATACCCTGTTGTCGTAATAATTGAAGCTACCTGGAAGGATGTATAGCGGAAGCTTTCCAGGATTGAATTAAAGGCCCGGCCGTTAATATTGATCGTAATTACAAGAATATATACGGCAATTATCGATAAGTAGACCTTAAACTCCTTATCTTTAAAAAATTCAACCGGGCTTTTTTTCTTAAAAGCCTGGTAATAAAGAGCAAAATTTACTCCTGACAGGATCATGAAGATTGTGATGACTATATCAAGATAAACGCTGTCGTATGCACCGATACTGGCGTTTTTAATGGAAAAACCGCCTGTTCCCAATGTCCCGAAAGTATGGACCAAACTGTCATACAACGGCATTCCGCCAATCAATAAAAAAAAGACTTCCGCCAGCGAAATTACTAAGTATGTAATATATAATATTTTGGCGGTGCCGCTGACCCTTGGAGTAAGTTTCGCCGAAATTGGTCCGGGATTTTCCGCCTTTAGTATCTGAAAGGTCCCGGGACCTAAAGACGGCTGAATAGCCAGCGTTAAAACCAGTATGCCCATTCCGCCAAGCCAGTGGGTAAATGAACGCCAAAAAAGAAGGCTATACGGCAACGCCTCAATGTTTTGAATAACTGTCGCTCCGGTAGTAGTAAAACCGGAAACAGTCTCAAAAAAAGCATCAATAAAAGAAGAAAATGCTCCTGTAAATAAAAAAGGAAGGGCTCCCAGGATTGAAGCCGACAACCAGCCGAAACTTACAATAGCAAAGCCTTCCTTATATCGTATCATATTGTCTTTAATTTTAACCGAAAATAATGCAAAGCCGACTAGTGCTGTAATGAGGATCGAAATTATAAAAGGAAAAATGGTGTTTTCTCCATATATTACAGCGACAAAAAGAGCCGGAAGCATGGAGGCAGACTCACCGAGAAGCAGAATTCCTAATGTTTTTAGCACTATTAATAAATTCATAGATTACGTTTCTGCCCCCTTTGGCACTAAAAAGCTTATTAACTCTTTCCATATGATTCTCTAATGTAAAGACAATCACCCTGTCGGTACTTTTGATAATTGATTCGCCATTGGGGATGATGATTTTACCGTGTCGAAAGATCGCTCCGATGATCACGCCTTTAGGTATGCCAATCTCCTTTAACGGTTTATTAACAATAGGTGTGTTTTCCTGTGGGATAATCTCGAATACTTCAGCCCGGCCTCCAATTAATAAAGATATGGAGATAATTCGTCCGCCGCGAACGAGCCGCAGGATATTTCTGGCGGTAATCAACTTGGGTGTGACAGTATTATCAATGCCTATTGTTTCGATTAATGATGTGTAGCTTGAGCGGCTCACTTTGGCGATTACCTTCCTGGCTCCCAGTTGTTTAGCCAGGAGAGCAACAAGCAAGTTTTCCTCATCAAACCCTGTTACAGCGACAAATGCATCCATTCCTTCAACTTTTTCCGTCTTGAGCAACGAAATATCCGTGCCGTCTCCATGCAGGACAAGGGTATTGTTCAAGTTCTCGGATAGCTCCCTGCACCGTTCCAGTCTCTGCTCAATAATTTTTACATTAACACCCATCTGCTCAAGTTCTTTGGCCAAATAAAAAGAAGTCTTACTGCCACCGATAATAAGGACGTTTTTAGTTTTAATGCTGACAATCTGCGCGCCTGCTCCTTTGGCAAAGAAGTCCACACTACTCCTCTCGCCCAGGACGTACAAAGTATCCTTCGGATAAATATAATCAAAACCGTTTGGGATAACAATATCTCCCTGGCGCGCTATTGCTGTAATAATAACGGATTGCGGCAAATCAATATCTTTGATCTGTTTTTTAATCAGATTTGAGTTTGAGTTTACTTGAATTTCCGAAATCCTAACCCTTCCTTTAGCGAAATCTTCAGCGTACGAAGCATGGGTATTGAGGAGTAAACGCATAATTTCATGTGCTGTAGCCAGCTCCGGATTAATGATATGATCAATGCCCAAACTTTTCCGCATAAACCCTAACTCCGGAACGTAATCAGGATTTCTTACTCTTGCAATAACGCTTTTTGTGCCAAGCTTTTTGGCGGTAATACAAGAAACTATGTTAGCCTCATCACTATCTGTCACAGCAATTAACAGGTCGGCATTTCCGCATTCGATCTTTTCGAGTAAACCGCTGGAGACACCGTTTCCCTTGATAGCGAGCGCATCAAAGTTATCGTTTAATTTATCAATCACATCTTGGCTGCTATCAATAACAATAACATCATGCCTTTCATTTAAAAGACTTTCCAGCAGTTGCACTCCCACTTTTCCCGCACCAATGATTACAACCTTCACGGCTTTAGCCTCCCGGCAAATGTCTTGTCCTCTTAAAAATAACAGATAACAACTTCTCCATGTTTCTTAGTTTCAACATAGCTAAGGGATAATATTAGACAAATAATGAGCTTTTTCCTGCGATCTAAGGCCGCCTTTCTAATAAATGCTATTTTTTCATGTTCTGATAAAAAGGGCGGCACCGTTCTAATTATCTGATAAAAGACAACAACTCCGATTGACCGCAGGCAGGATCCTATCTTCAAAATATAACAGATTTAGGCTTTCATGCCTACCCCACTTTTATTCATTTTTTTTTCAAGCCGGTTGAAATTATGAAAGGTAAAGCCGGCTTTTACAGCCGGCATTTAAAGAAAAGCTCTATACACTAATTTCCTCTACGAAAGTCCGAAAGGTTAATTAGTCGGCAAAAAGTGCCTGGCCTGGTGTGAGAAGGATAACTAAATTTGTCGTTCCAGTGTCGATTTCCCGGCGATTGACCACAAAGGAAGGCGTGAGCAAGGGAAGCACTGTGAGCGGTGGAGCGGCAAAGGGTACCTCTACAATAACCTCAACTGCTGAACCATCCACCCCTTCGATCCGCAACTCTTCAGCCTGGCCCGCGGGAACGATAACCGATCGGTTCAAAACTTGCCGTTTTTTTGTTGTGCCCCTGTTCAGGCTGTTCACGGTAATGACCGCTTCTTCTTCCTCATTGGAAAGGCTGCTTAACCATAAGCTTACTTCTGTCTGCACGCCTTCTTCCACGGCGGGGATATCCACAAGCCCCCAGGTTAACGGATAGAGATTGGAAGGTACATCTTGCAACCTGTTTTGCTGCCGTTGCGAGGCGGCCATTTGAACCTCATTTTCTCTTACATACCCGAAATCACCCACTGTAACAATAGCCAGGGGGAGAGCCGGCCCGTTATTACCTCCCTGAAGAAGATTTAATGACGGCTGCAGCTGGAAGCTACCGGGCGGCTCGATCAGGGGCAGTTCCACGACTGCTTCGACTATATTGCCCGCAAGACCCAGGGCAGCCGGATCGAATTCAAAGGTAAACGCTCCTTCCCCGGGAACAGCGGTACTCCCGGAGACCAAAGGAATTTTAACTGTATCCGTAAAACGGTTTAATTGAAAGGAGAAGCTTTCCGCCTGTTGCGACAGGTTGCTGATATACAATCGCAAGCTCAACGAGTCGGAAACACGGGGGATCAGCAGACCACCGCTGGTAAATGTTTCAATATATTGGCTGTTATCCATGCTGTTGACTTCCGTCATTTTACAGCCCCCCCTTTTTAACGTTCCTTTGAATAGAGCGGCTGCGACCAGTAGAGGCCAAATGCAGTGCTGCCGTATCTTCAGTAAAAATGCCCATAAATTTTCCCGGCGGTAGAAACATGACCAAATCAACCGACTCGGCCACCATGAAAACATTTGTTACATTAACAGCAGGTTGAAGTATTCTTCCCTGCACGGTACGCGACAGTGTCAAATTAATTTCTATGGGCAACCCTTCTACATTATTGATTACCAGCTGCCTTGCTTCCATGGGAGGAACGGCAACGGTTTCGGACAATACCTGCTCTTTTGAGGTAGTGCCCCGGACCAGTGTATTCACTACCACATCCGCAGTCAAAGTTTCGTCAAAAAAACTACTCAGCACCAGCTCTACCTGAGGCCTTACGGCAAAAACTCCCTGGGGCACTTCCAAAACTCCCGTGGTTAAAAGAATGGGAGGAAGAGGTTCTTCCAGGGAGGAATTTTCCTGCTGCAGGGATGAGATGCTGTTATCGTTATGAAATGGTAATACTTGCTGAAAACCGGAGGGCGGTAGAAAGAGAAGGGGCAGAGTAGCCCCGTCGGCAGGAAATGTTTCTACAATATTCACTGAAGGAAATAGCTGGAAGATATTTATATATTCCGCCGACCGGAGCAGCACTTCCACTGTCTTTCCCATCAATCCCAGTGCTCCCACATCAAACCTAATCTGTACAGCCCCCTGGGCAGGCACTATCACCGCGGTCTGGACAATCATATTTTTGCCGGATTCGGTAACCGCATTGACCTGAAGTTGTACCGTTTCCGCCGCGTTGATCAAGCTGCTGACATAAAGAAACATGGTTAAAGGCAGATCTACGCTTGGAACCGTAAACAGGCCGCTTAACTGCCAATTATTAAATTCTCCCACCTGGAACTTCTTTAGCGTCAGGTCGGTGTCCTCCGCCTGCTGTGAGGACCGTGATAAATCCCGGCTATTATCCGCGATAAAGGCTTTCGCATTGATTAAACTGTCCTTTTCGCGGTCCGGGGTCAAATCGGACATAAAGATTCCCCCTTGTATACGTATAAACTAGAATATGCATCTTTCAAGGGAGAGTGTCGTCCATAAAAAAAGAACCTTTAAATTTGTCCTTTGCCTATTACTACAGCAAAAAATAATAATGAGCGTTGTCAAGGAGATGGTTTAGTGAGCGCTCGGGCAAAGCGCCGGACCGGTGCTTCGGTTTCCTGCCTGCAAGTCCTGCGGCTCTTCTTCGCCCTTAGCTGTTTAGTAAAACAAGCAATTTTTCGCTGTAGTACTATTAATACGAAAATCAAAACTTTTTAGTTCAAGAATTCCGGAAAATTTTTACTTATTACGACATTTTTTCCCGAATTTTTGGCTGAATAAAGCATAATATCCGCCCTGTGAAAAAAAGAAGTTATATCATCGTCTTTTTTTAGTGAAACCACGCCGAAGCTGCAGCTAACCTGTCCCACTACATCAAAATCATGTTCATAAATTGATATTCTAATTCTCTTAGCTAGTTGAACGGCCTGCTGTTCCTGGGTATTGGGAAGAAGGAGCATGAATTCATCACCCCCCCACCGGGCAAAAATATCCGTCTCCCTGATTATTTTTAATACCAGTTTTGTTATGCCGACCAGAACTTTATCGCTGACTAAATGTCCATAAGTATCATTTATATTCTTTAAATTATCCAGATCAAAAAGGACTAGAGAAAGAGGCGAATTATATCTTTTGGAGATGGCGACCCATTTTTTCAGTTCCTTATCAAATTTTCCCCTGTTGAATATTCCGGTCAAGGCATCCGTTACAGACACTTTTAAGAGCCTTTGGCTGTTTTGAAAATACAGTCTCTTATAGTAATTAATACGGTAAGAGGAGATGCTGTTCAAAAGTATTATTAAAAATGTAAAAACTACGGCTGCAGAAAATTCGTTAGGCTTGATATTTTGTAATTTTAAAAATGCGAGCAAAAAAAAACTTATGCAAAAACCTGATGAAATAACCACCAAATTAATCCACCGGTTCGGTACAAGGAAAAAAACAATGATAATTGTTATAATGCCAAAGGTTTGAATAAGAAAATTTGGTGCTTCATATATGTAAAAAATAAAAAGATACAAACAAGAAATGATAATTTTATAGACCGTAAACCATTTCACCATTACACTATAATGTTTTACTTCTTTGATCTTAAAACAAAGGAGCACAATTAAAAGTAAAAAAAGGGCTCTGCTTGCCAGAATAGTATAAAAGATCTGTTTATTCCGGATCAGGTAATAATCCGGTATAACAAATAAAAAAAATAAAAAACCCATGATAAAGGCCAGTGGCCTTACGTATTTACAAGCAATATTGAACTCGTTTTTTAAGAATTCTTCTTCAAGTTTCCTGTCCTTAAATTCTCCAAACATAGCTGAAAAAGAACAGGCACCTTCGCTCTGGGGCATCTGAGACATTTTTTGTTTGTAACTCCTTAATGTTAATAAATGTATTTTAATTACTTTTTAAATTCTCCGGTTACATAAAAACCCCTGCAAGTTATTTGACATTCTTTTAAATTAATGGGAAATAAATATGCAATGGACAAAGGAACCTGTCCCTCTAGGCTTCTGGGCTTCGGGCTTACGGCTGCGGGCCGCAGGCTGGACAAAGGAGCCTGTCCCCCTGTCCAGTGCATATGCCCGGGTATCTTGCAGATACTAAAGGCAGCAAAATGCTCATAAAAAGGAAAAGTTGAGAATAGGAGATGAAGCTGTTGAAAAAGAGGATCTTTTGGGGGCTGTTGGCAGGAATCATCGGGGGTATTGCCGGGACAATGATTTTATGGGGCTCGTGGCTGCTCCCCTCTCTCGGCTTATTGCTGACGAGAGCCGACATTATTAATGGTGCCTCGGCCCTGCTCGTTTTCGGGGCAATAGGAGGTATTGTCTATGCTCTGCTGCTGGGAGAAAGAAAGCTAAGACTGGGCAATACAATTATCGCGGGTTTGGTTTTGGGCTTCCTCTTGTGGTTTCTGGGTGTGCTGATTATTGTTCCCGTCATCCTTGGTTTTCCTCCCCAGCTCAGAAATCCCCTCGATCACTGGACACCCCTGGCGGCTTTTAGCTTATACGGCATAATTGTTGCACTGTTGTACAGCAGGTGGGCCCTCAAGCAGCCGGTGACCAGAAGTTATATCGCTCTCGGCCTGGTCGTCGTATCGTTTTTTTTAACGCCCATAATGCTCCGTGCCGCCGTCAGCACCGAACCGGAAGATTTGCAAGTTCCGCAGGGCTACCGGGCGGAAGTTGTGGCTAAGGGGTTTACTTTCCCCACAACACTTCTCCTTGATGAAAATGAAAACATTTATATCGCTGAAGCCGGTTACGCTTACGGGCCGAAAACAACCGTCGCCAAAATAATAAAGGTTGGCAAAAACGGGGGTATAGAGGAGATCGCCAGAAATTTTAAAGGGCCGATTAATGGTCTGGCCATGAAAGAAAACAAACTTTATGTTTCCCACCGGGGAAAAATTACGGAGTTTGATCTGGAAAGCAAGGAGAGAAAAGATCTGGTCGAGGGTTTGCCTTCCCTTGGGGATCACCAAAATAACGATTTAATCTTCGGGGAAGACGGAGCCCTTTATTTCGGCCAGGGAACAGCTACCAATGCGGGGATAGTCGGCTCAGACAATTTCCTTTACGCCTGGGCGGACAGGTTCCCCGATTTTCATGATATTCCCTCCCGCAATTTTGTCTTAACAGGTGAAAATTATGAGGCGTTGGATTTAGGTACTCCCGACCCGGCCGATACAAGGACAACCGGGGCCTTTGCCCCCTTCGGCCAGGAGAGGGAAGCAGGCGAAGAGGTAGAGAAAAAAGTCCCTGCCGGGGGAACGATCCACCGCTTTGACCTGGAGACGGAAACACTCTCTATCTATGCCGATGGCCTGCGCAATCCCTTTGGCCTTGCCTGGGGACATAACGGCGCTCTCTACGCCACAAATTTAGGGTACGACGACCGGGGAGAAAGAGCTGTCAAAGGTTCACCGGACTGGGTGGTTAAAATTGAAGAAGGAGCCTGGTACGGCTGGCCGGATTATGCCGGTGAGTTGCCGTTAACCGATGAGCGCTTTGCTTCTGAAAGGGGAGTTAATCTCAATCCCCTGCTTGAAAATCCTCCTGATGTAACGCCTCCTCTGGCTGAGCTGCCGTCGCATTATTCACCCATGAAATTGGACTTCGCCCCAAAAGGGTTTAATGATCAAGGTTTATTCGTCGCTATCTTTGGAGATGCCCAGCCCCTGACGGAAGATCTGGAAGAACAGGTACCTACCGGTGTAATCATCGTCGACCCGGAAAGCGGCGAGTACGAATGGTTTATCAAAAACAAGGAAAAAGCCCGGGGAGGCCGCTGGGGAGACGGTTTTAAAAGGGTCATTGATGTTAAGTTCAACCGGGAAGGCAATTCCATGTATGTGCTCGATTTCGGCGTCATGGAATTTACCGACTTCTCCCCCAATGCGATCCCCCGGTCAGGAGTGCTGTGGAAAATTGAATTGGACCGCAGCAACGGTGGAGGGGCAGGGGGAACGGGAGAGCAGCAGCAAACGCCTGTCGAGCCAAAAACGCAAGAGAAAAACGAGAAGAACAAAGGAGTTCAGGAAGAAAAACCCAAAATAACAGATACCAAAGAAAAAGAAAATGAGCCCGGCAAGGTTAACGAAAAACCTGAGCAAAATAAACCCACGGAACCGGAACCTGAGGAGCCTGAATTAAAACCCGAAAAGCCTGGTACACCTGAACCCGCGGTACCTGAGGAGCCCGTTACTCCAGAGCCTGAAGAGCCCCAGGAACCTGAGGAACCCGGCAATGGTCAGCCCGGAGAAGCTGAACCCGGGATACCGGGAGATGGGGAATCCATGGTACCTGAAGCGCCCATTGTCCCCGAGCCTCTGGTTCCTGTCGAACCTGAAGAACCTGAAATAGGAGAATCCGGTAATGGTTGAACCTTCTTTTAAAGGGTTCTTTGACAATAGAAGACACCCATGAAAATGTTTTCAGCGCAGCTGCGGGAAGCTGCGGAGACGGTTCAACCGTCTCCGCAGCGAAACAAAGGCTTGGGAATATTCCTTAAAAACGGTAGAATAATAGTTTATTTAACTTGAAAGAAATATTTATCTTCAAGTTTATAACTAGAAACCGAGCCCTCTTCTTCCATATCTTTTAGATGAGAAAGAATTTCAATAATTGCGAACCACTTCTGGACCACGGGACTATTTTCCCAAGACTCTGTCAGATCCCAACTGGTCTGTGAAGCAATATGATAGGCACTATAGGCTTTTTTTCTTAAAATAGCGAGGATTTCTTCCTTCCTCTGCCTGTGATGACTCATTAATTCCTTAATTCTTTGGCGGCAGTTAACAAAAATGCCTCGATGGCCTGGTAAAACGAGATCAACATTAATAGCGAAAATCTTTTCCAAGCTCTGCATGTAATCTTTTAGTGGATTGTTGGTACTATCAATATTTAAAGGTATATTAGGAGTAATATCTCCCAGTATATGGTCACCCGAAAGAAGAATTTTCTTTTGTGGTTCATACAAACACATACTTCCATTAGTATGTCCCGGGGTTTCTAAACATTGAAACAGATAGTCTCCAACCTTCAGAGTATCACCCTCGCCCAATATTGTAAATATTTCCGCATCTTCAAGTTTAAAATGTGAAGCAGGATGTTTTTTTAAAACCTCTCTTAATTCCTTTTGCGGAAAACCATGCATGGAAAGAAATTTTGCAGCACTATCCCAGAAATTAACCCTTTTCATAAACTCTAAATCCGGCCTGTTAAAAAATACTGTTGATCTGTCTGAGGCTAATTGAAAAACTAATCCTATATGGTCGACATGAAGATGGGAAATAAAAAAGTCTGTCTTCTTAAGATCTACTTTCAGTAGCTTTAAAGCTTGCAGAAGGACAGAGCGACATTCTTCAGTGTCCATACCTGTATCAACAATTAAATTGCGCTCTCTCCCTTTTATTAGATAAGAATTAATACTTTTTAAAGGATTACCGGATAAAGGAACTTCTATCCTGTATATTGCGGGTAAAACTTCTTCTACTCGGGGTTTCATTGTATCATCAATTACTCCTATGTAAATTTTGCTTTCCTAACTACCTACTGCAGTTTCTTGAGCAGCCAAGCCATGTTTTCTCCCAATTTTTGCATTATTTGTATACCTTCTTTATCTGCTTCCACTTCTCCGATATCTCTGCCGATCCCCATATTCCAGTATACTGATCCGGGGATGATCATTTCGTTGATCAAATAGAAATTGTTAATGGCCTGAAATACGTTCAGGGAGCCGGCACGGCGCACGGCCGAGACTGCCGCACCGACTTTCCGTTTCAACATGCTGTTATTTGCCTTGGCTACATAGCCTGCCCTATCAATTAATGCTTTTGTTTCAGCCGTCAAAGAGGCAAAATATGTCGGAGATCCTATAATAATACCGTCGGCTTCCAGCATTTTCTTAATACAGTCATTAATAATATCCGTATTAATGGAACATCTTTGATCCATGTTTTCTCTGCATTTCATGCAAGCAGTACAGCCTCTGATACTATTTCCGGTCAGGTTGACAAGCTCGCATTCAATCCCTTCTTCTTCCAACTTCCTAAAGACATGGTTAATTAAAAGCCACGTATTCCCCTTTTTACGCGGACTTCCGTTAAAAGCGACAACCTTCATTTTATCTCCTCCAGTTTGATGTGATTTTTTAATCGCATGTTTAAAAACCACTACTATACTATTTTACAATAGGATAGTAAATTCTCAACCATATCCTATATCTTTTTTAAGGCCGTCAGGGAAACATACCATTTGCTGTATTTTTGCCCCTGCTGATCCTGATAAACCCCTTCCCTATCCGGAACCATAACGGTGGCCCGCTTGTTTATTCTGTAAATAATTCCTCTGTATTCTCTCCCCCCATGAGTGAAGCAAACCTGGTTGCCGACGCGAAAGCCGAACTTTACTCCGGCAATTTCTTTTTCTGTGGGCAATTGATGATAGCTGTCCGTATGGCCGAAAAGTTGTTTGGCTATGGTTTTGAAGCGCTCTTTACGGCAACTGGATTCCCTGCAGCAGTGAAGCTCGATCAGGTGAACGAGTTCATGTTCAAAAACCAGTTGCAAAGCTTCCAGGGAATCCTTTGTGTTGATGCCGTTCACGGTTTTGTTCCTCCGCAGCTTGTTATAATTGAAAAAGAAATCGATCCCGATCCTTATCTCATATTCCTCCTGCTCCGGCCGAAGCGCTGCCAGGTTGCGAAGATAATTCGTCTTCCCAGCATTCCGCGTCATCCGGGTAGAAAGGGCAAAACGAAGTATGCCGGGAAAATATTTCCGGAAATAACCCTTCAGGAAAACATTATCGTAAAGCTGAAACAGCATTTCCAAATCAGCATCCGCGATACGGCTTATTTCCCCGTCGCTGAGATAGGGGGACCTGGAAATTAGAGCGTGTCTTATCTCTGCTCTTTTTTTGCTAATTTCGGGCGGTGTATATCGCATCTCCACCAGCTCTTTAGTTTGCATATCCCTTGTCCCTCCTGCTTCCCGTCATCTTTCTCGGCTGCTATTACCGGGAAACTTATTATTACAGCTTCTGGCAACCTTCGCAAAAATAAATGCTGCCGCCCATATAGCTTTGTTTTTTAATCACCGTTTGGCAGATGGGACAGGGTTTGTTTAAGCTTTTTTTACTGAGTTTGGTGCCGTATCCGCCAAAAGTGCCGAAGAGATCTTTTTCCGTATCGCGGCCCCCCTGGGCAGTCATCTCTGCAAGAGTATTTCTTACGGAGATGAAAAGAAGCTCCAGATCTGTGCCGGTTAGGGAACTCAGCTTTTTCTTGGGATGTATTTTGGCGTTATATAGAATATCCTGCAAAACCCCGTTACCAAGTCCGGGGATCCTTTGCTCCGTGGCCAGGAAGGCCTTTGCGCTCAGCTTCCGGACATCCGGTTGGGAGACAAGCCCGTCAAAATAGGCTTTATCAAATGTTTCCGACAGTGGTGACGGTTTTTCTTTGGCCTGCCGGTAATAAATATTATCAAATTCCCCGTCTTTAAAAGCCCACAGTCCGCCGTACATTTGCACTGATGCACTCAACGCGGATAAATCCTCGAACTCAAGCAAAAGCTGGTGCTTGGGCGGACGTTTTTCATCTTTCCGGTGGAACCTGAGGTTCACTCCGTCACTAAAGACAAGGACCGCATCATCAACCTTAATTTCCAGCATGGCTCCATATCCCGCAGCTTGACCGACACTTTTCCCGGTCAGCAATCCGCCGTAGTTTTGGGGGTCTTCCCAGAACCAGGCAAATTTGTGGGGAGACCCGGCAACAGTAACACCGGTCACCCTTTTGCCGGAAACATTCTCGTTTACCTGCTGTGCGAGGACCGTTACCTCAGGCAATTCAAGCATAAAAATCCCTCCCGATTCATTTAATTGTACTGCCTTCTCAATTCCAGGCCTTTGTAGTGGACGGTAAAGCCGATTTCCTGTAGAGCTTTTTTATAGGGACTTTCCAGGGCGGGCAGGCCGTTAATCAATTCCACGGTTATACTCTTTAAAGGATTATAAGCCCGGATCAAGAGAGTTCTGCAAAAAGTAAAATACGCGGGCAGAGCCGGGTCAGCGGGGTCGGCTCTAATGACAAGCTCTTTGCCGTTGCGTTTAGCCACCATCTTCAGCCGGCTGCCCCGGAAGACCATAAAATTAGTCGATAAGCGGGCAGGGAGCTCCTCATCCAGGCCCGGCAGTTTGAGCCCGCAGGGGGAGGCCGGGTCGGCCGCGTTCAGCCAATAAATTCCGTCCTCATCCAGGCCTTTCCTCAAATAACGGATCGCTTCCCGGGAAGCAAACTGTAAACCGGAGATTTGGGCAAAAAAATACCCGGCGTAAATCTCCCCGGAAAACTCCATGAGACGCAGCGTGCGAAAAATACTCCGCCACTGCAGCTCAGGCAGCTCTTGCCGGAGTAGCTCGCGAAACAGCACACCATAACGGGAAAAGAGCCGGCGGATTCGCTCTTTGCTCAGTTCCTCCTGTTCGAGCAGATCACGGTCTTCACTTTCCGGCAGGATAAACCAGTTGCCGTGTATGGGACGGGAAGCGGACCAGCGGTTAAAGCCGGCGCGGCGGCCAAAGCCCCGCCTTTTTTCCACCTCGATGGGCGTAAAATTATTCAGAATGCCGGCGCGCAGTACTGCCAGGCTATCGTTAGCGATGCTGCCCTGCCAGACATGTTGCCATAGTTTTTGCGTCAACTCATCAGTCGGTAAACCTGTATACCTGCCCAGGGCAAAAAAATCGTATTTACCCCACGGATCAGGGAAGAGGTCCCTCGCTGCGCCTGCTTTCTCCCCTTCGTCTTTCACCCGCCCATTTTCACCCGCGGGAAACAGCTCCAGGTCCTCAGGGAAGCAGAAACCCACCCGTTTGCTGCCCCGGCCAAACCAGAGCAGACCTTGAGCATGCAGGAGGCTGTCCGTCCAGGCGGTATAATAAGGTTCCATGCGGGCCGGCAGAATCACTTCTTCCCACAGCCGGGCCTGGCTGACAAAACCGAACAATCTTTCCAAACGCTCCTGCAGGTCTTCTATGGTTGTGCCTTTTTCCACGATCCCCTGGTACGAAGCCAAAAACAGGGGCAGCGCATCCAGAGGCAGCGGGTTGAACTCCGGCCGGCGGGCACGCCTGGCCATGGCCAAAAGGCGCTCCAGGTTTTCAAGGTCACAAACCTCTGCTTCCCGGGCTCCTTCAGTAAGCACATCCGCGACGATACTATCCTCCTGGAGCAAAGTCTCCAGGACGGCGGACCACGCCCCGGCTGTCAAACCAAGGCGCTTACAGACAAAATCCTGCGGCACAGGGCCGTAATATGACAACCACTGGCTCACAAAAAGGACGGTATCGCTGCCGAATTGTTCCGGCTCCTCGGGCGTCCCGGCCGTCCCCGGCGTAAAAAGCGCCTCAACCTTTGTCAGTGAGGCTTCCAGTTCGCCTGCTGCCTGGGGGTTTAAGGGATGCAGGGTAAGCTCGGAAAAAGCGATCCCTAAAGCAGCGGTAATCCGCGGCAAATTTTCCAGGGCACACAAGCCGGGCTGCTCTCCCCCCGGCAGATGAAGCCGGGCCACCTTGGCCCCCAGGGAACCTGTTATCTTTTTCAGATCCGGATTGTAATCCCTTTCCATGGCGGCAAAAAGGGAGTCCACTTCATCGGCGGGAATGAAAAGGCGTTCTTTGATCCAAAGCAGCAGTTCTTCGCCGTCAGCAGGCGCGTAACCAGGTGCGGTCCGTTTCAATTTGCCGTCCAGTTCCCGGATTAAAGCCTCCGGAAGTTCGGGCCGCAAATGAGGTGCATAAACCAGTTCTTTTAAAAGCTCCCGGCTCAAGTCCGACTGCTTGCCGGAAAAAGGTGTGTCATCTTCATACATATATTTATTGGTCCGCTGCCATAGCAGATCCGCGGCAAAAGGAGACGGCCGGCTTGTAACTGTCTCACTGATGCTGATGCGGCCGTCAATTATTTCCTCCAGGAGTTGTTTAAGCGTTTCCAGGTCAAATTCGTCCTGGAGGCAGGTACGCCAGGTTTCCAGCATGATGGGAAAATCAGCATATGAGCTCACTGCTGCCATTAATTTTTTAGCCCTGAGGCGATTAAGCCAGAGAGGCATGCGCTTTTTAAAATTAGCCCTGGGCAGCAGCAGGGCGCGTCCCGCGTTCTCGCGAAATTTGGCCCCGAAGAAGCCGGAGCTTTCCAATTTCTGCCGTAATTTACTCTCCAGATTGTGCGGCGAAACCAGAGTAAACAGATCTATGGGCGCAAAACTGTGGGGGAGCAGCAGCATAATGCTGTTATTATCAGCATATATTTCCAGATGGTACCCGTGCTTTTCCTCCCACGCGGCAGCCAGAGCCAGAGAAAAAGGCCGGTTGACTTTGCCGCCCCAGAGGGTATGCAGAATAACCTGTTTGCTGTCCGCCTTGTTGCCGGGGTCATCGAAGTGTTCTATTAAAAGATGGTGACGGTGCGGCAGGGGCCTGCCGGTCACATCTCTTTGCCGCTTAAGAAAGTCAGAAAGCATGCCGACAGCTTCTGCCGACCAGTTATATTCCGCGGCAAGCCGCGGCATGAATGACACTGTTTCCAGGTTTTCCTCCGCGTCTTCCAAAAAGCGGCCGATTTTAGCGGAATAAAAAAAGTCCCGGTTTTGCTCTTCAGACCGCCAGAAAGGGATAATGTTGATGGTCTTATCTCCGGGAACCACTTCCACATCATTGTGCGTAACACGCATAATCCGCCAGACCCGGGTGCCCAGCATGAATGTTTCGCCCACTCTTCGCTCCCAGACAAATTCCTCGTCCAATTCGCCGATCTTGGCCCTGGTGTCGGCCAGACGGAGGTCATAATAACCCCGGTCGGGGATAGTGCCGCCTCCCTGAAAAACGAGACGGGCAGCGCCGTCACGAGCCTTGACGGTCCGGTCGAGCTTATCCAAAATGATCCGCGGCTTCAACTCCCGCAGGCGGGTATCCGCGTAGCGTCCGGCCAACATTTCCAGCAAAAGGTCATAGCTCTTTCTGGACAGATTACGATAGGGATAACTGGTTTTGAGGAAGGCGTAGAGCTCATCTAGATCCCAGCTCTCCACAGAGGTCATGGAGAGAAGCACCTGGGCCAGCACATCCAGAGGTGCTTCAACAGGGGAGGCAGGTTCAATCTCTGCCGCAGAGAGGTTAAGGGAGGCCACCGCGGCTTCCACAAAATCCCGGCCAAAAATGGGATATAAAAACCCCCGGCTCACCTGACCCACCCCGTGGCCGGCTCGGCCGAGTCTTTGGATGGCAGAGGTCAGGGAGGGCGGGGTTTGCACCAGAAGCACCGCATCCAGATCACCGATATCGATTCCCAGCTCAAGGGAATTGGTGGCCACGATCCCCTTCAGCTCGCGGTGTTTTAGTTTCTCTTCCACTGTCAGGCGAAGCTCCCTGGCCAGTGAGCCATGGTGGGAATAAACCAGGGGTTCGCCGGCAGCATCGTTGATCAGGCGGGTCAGTTTTTCCACTGTGCGGCGGTTATTGCAAAACACCAGGGTAGCCCGGTTCTCATTGATCACTTTTACAAGAACGGAGGCCAGGGCCTGCCAGAGTGCGTCCTTTTCCGCCCCCGCACCATTCTGCTGAACAGCGTCAACAGTTAAGCAATAGTGTTTTGGTGCGGCCGACCGGCAGAGAGTCACCTGCCGCTTTGCATAGGAATAATTCCCGCCGCGGGGATGTGCCGTATAGCCGCCCACAAAAGCGGCAACCTGTTCAAGGGGCCGGACTGTGGCGGATAAGGCGATCCTCTGGAACTCTCCCGCCAGAGGAATAATCCTGTCCACCGCGGTGATCAGGTGAGTGCCCCGTTTACTGTCCAGGACCGCGTGGATTTCGTCCAAAATAACCGTTTCCACCCCGTTTAAGATGAGGCGGTTATTTTTTGAGCTGAGCAGAAGGTTGAGGCTCTCAGGAGTGGTAATCAGGATCTCCGGCGGCTTGCGCAGCATTTGGCGGCGTTCGTTTGACGGTGTGTCGCCGCTGCGGGTCAGCACTCTTATCCGGGGAAACGCCTCCCCCGCCTCTTGAAAACAGGTCTGCAGTTCCTGGAGCGGCTTCAAGAGGTTGCGCCGGACATCATTGTTGAGGGCCTTGAGGGGAGAAACATACAAGACCCGCACCTGGCCGCCCGTCCAATCACCGGTAATGAGCTTCTGCAAGGCCCAGAGAAAAGCGGTCAGGGTTTTACCGCTGCCCGTAGGAGCAGTAATCAAGACATGTTCTCCTTTGGCAATGCAGGGCCAGGCCCGGACCTGGATATCGGTCGGCGTGCCCACCTTTTCGGCAAACCATTTGCGGATAAGCGGATGAAACAGCTCTAAAACCGGGTGCTCCTCCATGACGGTTCCACCTGCCTGCTTATTTTTTTTGCAAATAGTTAATCAGGACTGGAAAAAATAACACGTAACATTTAAAATAATGGTTAAGAATAAAAAAGGAATTCTCAATCGATAGGTCGAAAGAACTGCTTTGAGAAAATTAGATAAAATTCACTGAGAAAAGGGATGCCTCTTGAAAAAGAAAAGTGATAAGCCTACAGTTAATATAATTCTTCCCGATCATTCAACCGTGACATTACAGGCAGGCAAAAGCCTGCTGGAGTTAAGCGAGCAAATATCATTACATTATCCCACATCAATTGTAGCTGCTTTGGTTAATGGGAAACTCAAAGATTTGACATATATCCCGGAAGATGCTGCAGTTATCCGATTTCTTGATATCGGCACAAAAGAAGGCGCCAGTATTTACCAGCGAAGCCTTACTTTACTGCTGATTTATGCCACCCGACTATTATATCCGCAAGCGCAGATTCAAGTAGAACATTCCCTCGGCAAAGGTCTGTATTGTGAGATAGATAAAAGCCCGCCTCTTACGGCTGAAGACGTTAAGGCTCTTGAAAAAAAGATGCGGGAGCTTATAGCGCAAAACTTACCGATTAAAAAAAACAAAGTACCAATTGAGGAAGCCGGACAAATTTTCCAGCAAGAGGGGTTCCAGGACAAAGCTCTCTTTTATAAGTATTGGCCGGAAGAAAAATTAACCATCTACACTTTAGGCGATCTAAAAGATTCACTTCATGGATACATGGTACCAAGCACCGGTATCCTGCGGCTATTTGCCTTGCAATACCGTGCTCCCGGCTTAGTTTTGCGCTTTCCCCATGAAAAAGACCCGCAAACAATTCCCCCGTACATTGAACAACCAAAACTTTTTGAAATCTTTCGGGAGACGGAAAAATGGGCTGAAATTCTTGGGTTTGACACTGTCGGCGTGTTAAACGACCGGATTAAGCAAGGTGAAGGCTCCGACATAATTCGGATTACCGAAGCGCTTCACGAAAAAAAAGTCGCACAAATAGCCGACATGATATCAAAACAGAAAGATGAAATAAGCATCATTCTCATTGCCGGTCCTTCCTCTTCCGGCAAAACCACTTTTGCCCAACGCTTGCGCATCCAGTTGCTGGTAAACGGCATTCGCCCCTTTCCCATCTCCCTGGATGATTATTTTGTCGATAGAGGACATACACCAGTTGATGAGTCCAACAATCCTGATTTTGAACATATTGAAGCAATCGACCTGGAACTATTCAATACCCATCTGCTGCGCCTCATTGATGGTAAAGAAGTAGAAATACCCACTTTTAATTTCACAACCGGCGCCAGAGAATACTCCGGTCATAAAATTAAACTTCAAAAGAACCAGCCTCTTATTATTGAAGGAATACACGGACTTAATGAAAGGCTGACGCAGTCTATCCCCCGCCACAAAAAATTTAAAATCTATGTTTCCGCGCTGACAGCCTTAAACGTGGACCGCCATACGCGCATTCACACTACCGATACAAGGCTTATTCGCCGCATCGTCCGTGACAACCAGTTCCGCGGCACTAATGCACAGAAAACTATTCGCCGCTGGCCCTCCGTCCGACGCGGGGAAGAACAAAATATCTTTCAACTTCAGGAAGAAGCGGATATTATGTTTAACTCCTCCCTGGTCTACGAACTAGCCGTACTGAAACCGCTGGCAGAACCGCTCTTGAAAGAAATCGATCAAACAGCACCTGAATTTGTTGACGCCAAGCATCTGGTCCTCTTCCTTTCCGGCTTTGTTCCTCTGGGAACAAAGGATATACCCGCCAATTCCATCATACGAGAATTTATCGGCGGATCATGCTTCTATTGTTGAAATCAACCAAAATCGTATCGTCGGTGGTAGGAAAGAGGCTTCCGCCTTTCGGTTCCAGGCTGATACTGATTTGTTGCACCTCTTGAATGTTCCGTTGCTGCAAATATAATTCACCATATTGTTCCATCACACGCAGCAGTCCGCCGTTTTCTTTTTTTACGGGTTTAACCAACCAGATCTGATAATCGTATCCGGCATTATTTTCTACGTTCTGCATATAACAGTATACCTCATCACGCCGGCCGTTTACCCAAATGATTCCGTTAATACCGCTAAGCTGGCCCTTTTGGGGATTAATCATATATTGCACCGTTTTTTTATCATCTGTGACAAAGGACGGAATATCCTCCGTAGCAATAGGAAGCCGCTCCCATGAATCCAGAGGCAATCTACTCTGAATCGTCGTTACGGCCAGTATAAACATGCCTATTACGATAATTGACGCTGTACTCCAGAGTACTGCCGGATTCAGAAGTTTACGCTTTACTTGCCGACGTAGAATCCGGTTTTTTAAACGCCTATACAGATAGACCGTCGGCTCAACATTGCTGTCATCTTCTAATATATTATGCCACTCTGCATACAACTTCCGGCACGACCCGCACTCAGCCAAATGCTCTTGCAAGGCTTGAGATCTAATTGAGGGCAAATTGCCCAATATATCATCAACAATCTCTATCTCAAACTGCCGGCATTGTGTTGGATTCATCTGCACACCTCCTTAAGGTTCCAACCAACCCATTTGAATAAATTGTTTTCTAATATTGTTTACTCCATAACGAACCCAGGACTTGACTGTTCCCAGCGGGCATCCTGTTAATTCGGCCCAATCTTTTTGCCGTAACGAGCGAAAATAGGTTGCTGCCAATGCTTCACGCTGAGGTCCGGACAAATGCTGCAACGATTCATGCAAGCTTTCTATTTTAAGTTTCATCAAAACCGATTCGGCAGTGGGATCAGCAGTACTGTTAAGGCCGGCGGATTCCGTCACATCATTTAATTCCTTACTTAAAACCTGTTGCTTCTTCCTCCGCAAGCGGTCGATGGCTCTACTCCTGGTTTTAACCCCCAGCCATGCCTTCATGCTGCCCCGTTCGGGGTCAAACTGTTCCGGATGCTGAATTACTTCTAAAAAAACATCGTGGCATAAATCTTCGGCTTCAACAGGATCTTTGATTATATACAGGGCGATTTTATATACATGGGATATATTTTGCTTATAAAGATCGTCAAAACATTGCAGTGAGCATTCTGTTTTATGTTGCCATAAATTAGACATTTTCCTCACCCACTTTAGAAAGATGCTAACTATTTTATACACCAATATCAAAAAAAAAATCAACCCCCATAAATCCAACCCGGCTGTTAATACGTAATAACTTATAGAAGAAAATTTATTATAAGGAGGGAAAAACTTGCAGCGCCACTTACAAAAAATCGTTGTCATACTTATGCTGATGGGTTTAATGGGGGGGATTTTGTTTCCTGTTTTGCCCGCGCTGGCGGCAACCGCCGGTGTCCAGCTCTTTACGGAATATTCGGGGATTGCCGTTACACCGGGCCAATCGATCAATTATTCTATTAACATTATTAATAACAGCAATTCCATCCAACATGCCTCTCTGGAAATCACTGAACAACCGGAAGGGTGGGAAACCAGTTTGACTGCCGGCGGATGGAACATCAGCCGGCTTTCCGTCAGGCCGCAAAGCGAAGAAAGCTTTACCCTGCAGACCGAAGTTCCTTTGCAAGTAGAAAAAGGCAGTTATCGCTTTACTATTCGTGCCACCGATACCGCCGGCAGAGTCAGCACGCTGCCTATTGCAATTGAAGTCACGGAACAGGGCACTTTTCGAACCGAATTGGAGACCGACCAGCCCAATATGCAGGGGAACGCTGATTCTAGTTTTAATTACCGTCTTACTTTAAGAAACCGTACCGCGGATGAGCAGCTTTATGCCCTTTCCACTGATGCTCCCCGGGGATGGAATGTTGATTTTGAAGTTTCCTCCCAAAAAGTTACCTCTGTAAAAGTAGAAGCGAATACAGCTCAGGAGATAAATGTCACCATTGCTCCTCCTGCCGAAATTGAGGCCGGAACTTACACCATCCCTGTTCAAGCTCAAGCCGGTTCATCTTCAGCAGAAGCGGAACTAGAAGTAAACATTACAGGAACTTACAGAATGGAGCTCAGCACTCCCACCGGCCGGTTAAGCACCGATATTACCGCGGGAAAAGAGAAAATGGTCGAACTGCAGTTGAACAACACCGGATCTTCGGAGCTGGAAGACATTAAACTGAGCCAATCGGCACCTGTTGATTGGGAAGTGAAGTTTGAACCCCAAATTATTGAATCATTGCTTCCCGGTGAATCTGCAACCGTAAATGCCCGCATTAAATCGAGCGGTAAAGCCATCTCCGGCGATTATCTTGTTAATATCCAGGCCCAGACACCGGAAGTATCCGACAGCGCGGACTTTAGGATCACGGTTAAAACTTCCGCCCTCTGGGGTTGGATCGGCGTATTTATTATTGCCATGGTTGGAGCAGGAATTTATTACCTTTTCCATAAATTTGGGAGGCAATAAAGATAATGATAAGCGATACTATCATTGAATTAAATGGGTTAACTAAAAAATACGAGCAACTAACAGCTGTCGATTATTTAACACTGTCCGTTCACCGGGGCGAAATATTTGGGTTGCTGGGACCCAATGGAGCAGGGAAAACAACCACCATCCTGATGTTGCTGGGGCTAGCGGAGCCTACTGCGGGAAAGATCGAAGTCTGTGGAATCGACCCCACTTTTCAGCCCCTTATCGTGAAAGAAAAAGTAGGCTATCTTCCCGATGAGGTTGGTTTCTATGAAAACTTGAGCGGTTGGGAAAACCTTCTTTACACGGCAGCACTTAACCGTATTACAATCTCCGTAGCCGAAGAGCGGGCGCGGCATCTGCTGGGACAGGTAGGCTTAACGCAAAAAGCCCACGAAAAAGTCCAAACCTACTCCAGGGGTATGAAACAACGTTTGGGCCTGGCCGATATCTTGATCAAGGAACCGGAAATTATTATTCTGGATGAACCGACCAACGGTATCGACCCGGAAGGTGTACGGGAGTTGCTGACACTGATTAAACAGCTAAACCGGGAAAAAGGTATGACTGTTCTTTTATCTTCCCATAACCTGCATCAAGTTCAACAAATTTGTGACCGGGTAGGCCTTTTTGTCGAGGGGAAATTAATCGCCATAGGACCAATTAAAGAACTGGCTTCGGACCTGTTTAAAAATGATCCTGTCCTGCTGGAAGTAGAGGCGGAACCCGTTGACGAGCAATTGCTTACCGCCATAAAAACAAACCAATATGTGACAAAGGTTGAGCAAAAACAGAATTGCTTATTAATCTTTTCCCGGCAGCATGTAAGCGCGGAAATCGCCGGCATCATTGTAAGCCACGGGGCCCGCCTCTCCCACTTAAACCAACATGATTACGGCCTCGATGAAATTTATCACCGCTATTTTGAAGGAGGGATGTAGCATGACCGCGGTTCTGCAAAAATTAAGTGCGTTCTTCCGCCGAGTCCCCTTTAACCGGGAAAAAGCGCATCAAGCACAGCATCCCTTTTGGGTCATAGTCCGTAAGGAAACAATGGACCAGATAAACAGCCGACGTTTTATTATACTGCTGGGATTAATGCTGTTAACGGCTATTGCCTCACTTTATACGGCAATGTCCAGCCTTCAAAGCGCAATTTCGGAAGATACCTCGACATCTTTTGTCTTTTTGAAGCTGTTTACGGCTACTGACGGCACTTTGCCCCCTTTTATCACCTTTATCAGCTTATTGGGGCCGATTATTGGCATTGCTCTGGGTTTTGACGCCGTAAATTCAGAACGCAGCAGAGGGACTTTGAGCCGCTTACTGGCTCAACCCATCTCCCGGGATTATATTATTAACGCCAAATTTGTCGCTTCCCTGTCAATAATTTCCATGATGGTTATTACCCTGGGTTTGTTGATGTTTGGCATGGGCATTTTGTTAACAGGCATACCGCCTACTCCGGAAGAATTCTGGCGCATATTCTTTTTCCTGCTGGTTAGTATAGTGTATATTGGCGTCTGGCTAAACCTGGCAATTATGTTTTCCGTTAAATTTAAACAATCTGCCACATCCGCTTTGTCCGGCCTGGCGGTCTGGTTGTTTTTCAGCCTCTTCTTTACAATGCTTGTTAATATTATTGTGCAATCTACAATGCCCACGCAGGTTACGGATGTTAATCAACTCATCAGTTATCAAAGCTTTGTGCAGAACTTGTTGCGCATATCACCCAGCCAGCTCTTCAGTGAAGCAACGACTACTTTACTGGTTCCCACTATCCGCACACTTGGTCCTGTTACCGTGGAACAGGCCTCTTACGCCCTAGCCGGGCCGCTGCCGTTAGGACAAAGTTTACTGCTGGTTTGGCCCCAGTTAACATGTCTGGTTGCAGAAGCCTGTCTAATCTTCGGACTTTCCTATGTGCTCTTTATGAAACAAGAAGTTCGTTCCCGTTTATAAACGCTTAAACCGTCACAAAAATTTTGATTGGAGGTAAATTATTATGGGATTCAAGAAAAAATCGCTTGTCAGAAGTTCCTTATTTATTCTTTTAACAGGTATCTTCTTGACCGCCGGACTGATTCTCTGTAGTGAATATAATATATCCGTCTCAAAGGTTTCTCCTGTGGAGGCAATTCCGATTTCGGAGACCGTATCAGCAAATGTATTTCTCGGACCGGATACTATCCAGACCATTGTTAAACAAACAGGCCCTGCTGTTGTTAAAATTGAGACAGAAATACAAGCTCAAGGACAATACAGCCCGTTTCTCAATGATCCCTTCTTCCGGGATTTCTTTGGAGACTCATTTAAAAGTCAACCGGAAATCACCAATGGTTTGGGTTCAGGTTTTATCATCTCTCAGGACGGCTATATTGTCACCAATAATCATGTTGTTGATGGTGCTTCAAAAGTAAATGTCTATTTAAGCAGCAGTCAAGAACCTTACGCGGCTGAATTAATCGGTTCAGATGGGCAATTAGATCTGGCAGTATTAAAAATTAATGCCGGTAATAATCTTCCATTTCTAGAGTTTGGAGATACCAACAAGCTTGAAGTCGGCAGCTGGGTTATAGCAATCGGCAACCCGTATGGACTTGACCATACCGTTACAGTTGGTGTTATAAGTGCAAAGGGTAGACCAATTACTATTGACGGAAACGAGTTTAAAGATCTTTTGCAGACCGATGCTTCGATCAACCCGGGCAATAGTGGCGGTCCTTTAATCAATCTTCAGGGTAAAGTAATCGGTATTAATACGGCAATAAATGCCCAGGCTCAGGGGATAGGGTTTGCTATTCCCAGCTCAACCGTTACTCAAGTCTTGGACCAGCTTATCAGTAATGGAAAAGTAATCAGACCATGGATGGGGATTTACATGCAACCGGTTACGGAGGAGCTTGCGGATTACTTTGGCCTGGAAAAGATTGAAGGTGTTTTGATACGTGCCGTTGCCGAAGATTCGCCTGCCCAGAAAGCGGGTCTGCAAAGAGGAGATATTATTCTCGAATATAACAAGAAAAAAATTAATGACCCCGATACTTTATCGGAAGAAGTCCTGAATACGGAAATTGGGGATAAAGTGGTTTTGTTGGTTTATAGAGACGGGAACACTATCTATTTACCAATTACAATTGAAGAAAGATAGTAAGTCAGATCCGGAGCAGCTTCACGGATTACAAGAATGCTTGGTTTTTAGAGATTCTTTGCGAACTGCTCCGGGTTTTCCCTGGCTTAGATGGTTTTATAGTAACTATTCTTCATTAGGCTGCCTGGCATGGCATACCCTTCCGGATATTGCACGATGCCAGGCAGCCTCTCTATTTACCTTTTTTTATTAAACAACTTTTTAAAAATTACTTTACGTCACTCCTGTTCCGGACCCTGTGATTGATTCTGTCCTTTACCTTCCGTGCTATTTTGCTAATATTCTTTTCCTCTACTCTTGCGTTCTATCCATTTATTTGACGCTCGCTTTTCGGCCATTCAAATTCGAAAAACAGCCGCTTGCGCCTTCCCGGCAGGAAATAGGTAGCATTTGTGGAATTTGATTACATAGGAAATAAATAATTACAGGGAAAGATGATGACTATGTTGGGCTATACCGGAAACAGGGAGGCAATGTTATGGATTTGCCATAAAAAATAGGCGACAAAATCAGTACTATTCCGATACCGATACAGAATATTAGAGGATTCTATAAAAATAAGACGGAGGTATCATAATGACTAAAACAAAAAAGGTTGTCCCTTATTTTTTGGTTGTTATAATAATGATGCTGAGTTTCATGCCTGTATCTTTAGCAGCAATTGATGCTGGCTCGGAGGAGATTCCTATCGCTAATTCAGCCGATGAGATAAAAAAACTCATTGATTTAAATGAAGCAGGATCAGAGAGCATTGAACTCGACATCTCACAAGACAAAAAGCCAACCTTCTTAGAATTGCAGAAACAGGACTTTGCAAACATAGTTACCGAAGAAGAAGGTATGGCTGCCAGATCAGGTTATAATCCCTTAAATGCTCCAGAAATACAGCTAAATTCAGAGTATATTGCCTATATTGCTGCTCAGGGCCAACAACATATCTTTTACCTGCAGCTTCCCTACGCCGGAAAAGTAACCGAAATGCTGACCGTTCCCTCCGGCCTCAATTATGATATTGCCCTTTACCGTATCAACCCTCCCGGTGAAGGTTATACCGGCATCGCGTCTTCCAATTATGGTACCGTCTTGCAGGACTATCTCGGACGTGAACAGGTCAGCGCCATTGTCGAGGCTGGAGATTATTATGTGATTGTCCAGTCCATTACGGGGTACAGCACAACGGAGTACTATTCACTGAAAGTTATCGAGACATCTGAGTACAGTTCATGCGAGCCGAACGATAGCCTATATACGGCTCAATACGTAAACGTGCCCCTGGCGCCGAACATTACTGTTTACGACGACATAGATAGTCAGTACGATTGGGACTTTTTCAGGCTGGGATTTGCCGAAGCCGGTGAATACCGGCTGGAGATGGAACGTCTTGCCGGTAGCGGAACCCATTTACTACAAATATATGAATTTACTAGTGGGGGAACACTCAACATTTCTTCTGTATATGATGATGATTATTATTTTTATTTTGATTTTAACAGCAGCAGTACCTATTACATCAGGATCACACCACTAATATATGTTAGCGGAACAGAGTACTACATCAACATACAAAAAGCGGTCAGAACGGTGGAAATTACTCAGGTATGGAGCCCGGCATCCGCACCGCCGGCTTATTACCCGGGACAGCGGACCGATGTGTTCAGCGGCGGCGGTATGTTTGTGGTCCAGGATGAAGCACAGGTACGGGGCATAGCCAAAGACGCCCAGGGCCGCCCGGTTCCCAATGCTCTCCTTAGGATGAGATTTGACAGCACGAATAGCGACTATCCTCAATGGTATACTTATGGATATACTGATGTCGATGGAGAGTTCGATATCTATACCTTGTGTCCAGAGTGTTATTATACCGAGGCGCTGTCCTATCCCCCATACTACTTCAGATATTCCGGTGCTAATTTTATTGTCTGGGACCCGGGGACTGGATCTGGAACCGTTGAGGCAGTTATCCATATGTACAGCAACTAAAAAAATGTATCAAGCATTTCATTTGTTTTTATTTAACTTTTTTCGAAGCATGACGATATAAAGGTACGGAAAAGGTAATTTTGCGGAAGGAGCCGTGAAGGGCAAGACGGAGTTTGCCCGGCGGCTCTTCTATTTTAAATATATATAAAGAGGTGATACAAATGCCGATGATAACAATAGCGATGCTGAATGGACAGCCGAGGCCTTGGTTTGTACCACCGGAACCTATCGTGCTGCCAAGAGAAGAGGAAAAACCACAAATAGAAATTAATTTAGACAAATGGGAACCGTCCCTACCTTCGGTATGCGAGGGGATCTTTGCGGAGAGAGAACGCAAGTGCTTTCTTGAAAATGGTATTATGATGTGGAATGCCCATTTTATCAAAGACCTTTCAGAAGAACAACAGCTATTGTTCATTAATACCCTAAATGCTATTGAGGGAAGCATGCTTCGTCTGAACAGTACTCCGTGGGGCTCTGACAACAGTATCTGCGGAGCCGTGTACGGTCAGAATCTGGCTAAAATTGAGATGACCAGCAGGATGCTGGGGGGTAAATATGCGGACAAGATGAAGGAGGTCCTCGATTGGTATGCTGAAAACACCATACTTAGAGGAAGAGCATTTGGTTCGCTCCCCTCCCGGTATAATGTAGATTTCCAGGAATTTGAAAACATTTTTGCAGAGCTGGGAAATTACGACAATCCAAAGGAATTCAAGCAGCAGTTAAAGGTTAGGTTTGAAAAACTGACGGATGCGCTCGGTGAAAAGTTCGCCAAACCTATACCGCACTTTTTCGGTAATATATGGACAGACTTCATAGGTTTTCTCGTCAAGGATTGGGATAATTATATCTCGAAACTCATGATATATACGCCATCAAAGGAAATAGCCGCATTTATGCATAAAGGAATCGACGTACTGGTTTAAACTTCTAAACTCCCATGGTAAGATGCAGTTGTTATTAGGTGGAAAGCATGGAGATGCTGTTTAATTCATTACCTGGTTTTTGCCGCACAGGCACTCCTCTGATTTCACTTGCTTTTTAAAAGAAATGGCTAAGATCGTTACCTAATCTTTGATGTAACATGTCATTACAGTAAGACTGGGGATGTTTTCAGATGGCACTCAAAATACTTATTGCCGAAAACGGAAGTTTTATTATTTCTTGAAAAAATTATAGACGGGGTTCAGGATGTTTTTGTAGTGGGAACAAGTTCTACTATCCGAGAAGCATATCAAATGATCCTGCAGACAGAACCGGATTACGATTATATTCTAAAACCGGCTGACGAAAATCGTGTCCTTCGTGCAATAATGTACCTGCAAAAACAAAAGGAACAGGAATCCTCAGACCGTTTTTTCGAAAAAGCAGAGATGCCTTATCGCATAGCTATAAAAAAAGAAAAAGAAATATCCTTAATAGACCCAAAAAAAATAATCTTTCTCGAAAAAGCAGGGAAAAAAGTAACGATCCACTGTAGCGAAAGCGAGTATGAACTGATAGATACTTTAGAAAGGTTGGGGAAAAAACTAAGTCAATATTTTTTTCGCTCTCATAAATCATACCTTATTAATGTAAGTTATATACAAAAAATTGTACCATGGAATAAAAATACCTACCAGATTCACTTTAAAAATACTACTAAACAAGCCCCCTTAAGCCGCAGAAAACTTAATGAATTATTGGAAAAAATAGAGCAATAAAAGGGAGAGCACTAGGACAGTTCTATTGATACCATTTCTGCAAAAAATATGTTCTGATAGAATTCCAAGAAAGATTTCACGTATTTGAAAATAATCTTCTTTTATAAAGGGTATAGGTGTAAGAGAACCATCCCCATAATCCCGCTATCTATATACCAATTACAATTGAAGAAAGATAGTCAGACAGATCCGGAGCAGCCTCGTCCTCCCTGGTTTTTAGAGAGATTCTTTGAGAACTGCTCCGGCTTTTTCTTGCTTAAATAGATATAAAGTTAAATATTTTCCATTAGGCTGCCTGGCCTGGCATACCCTTCCGGATGCCAGGCCAGGCAGCCTTCTCTATTTTGTTTATTTATTTAACTACTTTCAAAATTAAAACTGCTCCTATCGGCACTCCTGTTCCCGACCCCCTGTGATTGATTCCGGCCTTTACCTTCCGTGCTATTTTGTTAATGTTCTTTCAGGAGCACTTAAAATCTCCTCCGGAACAGTTATAGAGGTCTGATTAAAGCCGCCTACTGTCGTAATCCCGGTCACAGCAAGGGTTTTTCCGTCTTCTCCAGAGATATTAGCCGTCATTTCTATACGGTCCGGATAAAAGGTATCTTTTTGCACATAGAAAACATATCGGGTACTGGCTGCTACTTTATCCGGTAAATTAACCCCGTTCGATTCCAAAGATGTCTTAATATCCTCTTCCAAAGTACCTGTTCCATGGATTACATAATGCGTACTGTTGGTTAGTTCACTATCCAGCACAAAGGTTGTCATGTTAAAAGCAAGCTGGTGGGCATTCTTTAGATTTTCAGCTATTCTTGTAGCCCTTTCTCCGTTCATGTTTAATTTTACTTTGACAAACTCCCCTGTTTTGGGCTTCATCCAGTAAGCATAGCCGTCCTGCACGTAACTTTCTCTTACATTTTTTCCGTTTTTGCATGTTTGCCCATGCCTGCTGCTATTGGTTTTATCCCTTTCCACCAAGCGCTGAATCTCTACATTCCCGTCGTTCTTGCTTACAATATAGCTACTCTCCGACTTAAAACTCTCCAGCTGTTTCATTGTCTCCACAGACTTGGCCATTATTTCCCTCGCCGACATTGTTGTCGGTGCATTCTCTCCGGCAATAGCAGGCATTGCCAGTGTAAAAAATACCATCGCAGAAAGCAAAATCGAAACCATTCTTTTCATCAGAAAATCATCCTTTCCAATTATTTGATGGTTTAAATTCTACCAACGAAATATTAAATAAAAATACCGGAAAAATTAAAAATTATTAACTGGTTCACCTCTGCATGGGAATTACAAAAGAGATGCCAAGCCCTCCATCCTCCGGCGCATAGGCCCATATTTTTCCCCCGTGAGCTTCAACGATTCTCCGGCAAATAGCCAGACCCAGGCCACTGCCTCCCTGCTCTCTGGATCTGGATTTATCAACCCTATAAAACTGATCAAATATTTTAGTGAACTCCTCCGGTACAACACCCGCTCCTGTATCTTCAATGGAAAATTTTAAGTTAGATCCATCCTGGACACAGATCATCATAATCTTCAAATGATCTTTACTATACTTGACTGAATTGGAAATAAGATTATCAAACACCCGCTTAAATTTATCCCTGTCCACAGTCATTACCACACCAGGCGGAATCCGGCATTCCAGAGTTAGTTCGCCGTGATGCTCCAGCAGCTCTTGCTCGTATTCTTTAACCATCTGTTCCAGATAAGGACAGACTTCAACTCTGCTTTTTTTAAGAGCCGTATCCTGCAGCTCGCTAACGGCAAATTAGTGAAATTCCTCCAAAAGGTTGTTCATATCCCGAGCTTTGCTGTGTATTATTTGATAATACTCCTGCCGGCGTTCTTCGGTCTGCTGTTTTGCCGACAGCAACCTTTCTGAAAAACCGATTACCGATGTCAGCGGAGTTTTCAGGTCATGAGAGATCGATAAAATAAGATCTACCTGTTTTTTTCTCGATTCTTTCAAACGTTCGGTCATCTCCAAAAATTTTTGGCAGAAGTATCCGATTTCATCATCACGGTTTATATAGGGCAAATCTATGCTCAAATCATCATAATTAAATTTATCCAGGCTTTTTTGCAGCGTCAGCAGAGGTTTAACAATAGCATAATGCAAGTAAATAATGATGGTGCCAACGATAATCGCCAGCAGCAGGAGAATTATTAACCGTATACCGCCTCCCAGAGTGCCACGCCATCCGGCAATTCTCAGCCATCTGAAAATCCTCAAAGGATACGGATGCATAATTTCTACCGTATAAACAAGATTATCTTGATAGAAGGCAAGCTCTTTTTGTTTCAATATCGGCAAATTACGTTTTACATCTTCTGTTTCCATAACCAGGCGGCCTTCGGTATCCATAATTCGGACGCTGATTTGCTGGGCATCGTAAACCTGCTGCAAATAGCTCTCCATTTCTTCTGTATCCGGATAACGTTGCATAAGGCCGCTGATAATCCCCTCGTTGACAATTTCATAATGTTCCCAGTAACTATCCAGGTTTCGGCCGAAATCATCATTTAAGAAGACTTTAAAAAAGCCGAATAGGATGGGTATAAAAAGCAAAAAAACAATTACGAGATAGAGGGGCACTTTATATTTTATACTCATTTACTCTCCGGTCTTCCCACGAATTTATAGCCTACACCCCAGACTGTTTTAATATATTCTCCATCCGGGTCCAACTTGTCCCTGAGATATTTAATGTGCACCGTAACCGTATTAAGTTCCCCATAACTGGCGTTTCCCCAAATGCTCTCATAGATCTGCTCACGACTTAAAACAATATTCTGATTGTTGGCCATATAGGCCAGTATCTGGAATTCCCGGGTCGTCAGATCAATTCTCTGCCCATCCTTCCAGACTTCAAAAGAGTCAAGACAGATCTTTAAATCTTTAAAAGACAAGACCGACGTTTTGGCCGAAACCGAACGGTTTTCCAGCTGCCGGCGGTCCCTGCGGATATGCGCCTTAACTCTTGATGTTAACTCTATTGTGCTAAAGGGTTTGGTCAGATAGTCATCTGCTCCTATCTCCAGTCCGAGAGCCTTATCCAGCTCCCTGACCTTGGCACTCAAAAATACGATTGGACCGGCATAGGTATCCCTAATCTTTTTGCATACTTCCATACCATCCATTCCCGGCATCATAATATCCAGCAAAATCAGGTCCACCCGTTCTTTTTCATGCATAATCTTCAGGACTTCCAGACCGTTATAGGCTTTCAGAACCTTAAAGCCTTCATCCTCCAGCGTATCCCCGATCAGTTTGACAATTTCCTTTTCATCATCAGCGATCAGCACTACACAGTCATCCATAGACTAAAACCTCCCACCCAAAATAAGAGAGCACTGGGACGGTTTTAATTAAGCGTATAGATGTGAGTTGGAATCAGTAGAACCGTCACCATGATCCCCCTTCGGCCTTTAGTTCTTTTGAAAAGCGGCAAGGCGTTTTAAAGCTTTCATCTTATCCAGCTCGCCGATCCTGGCCCGGGAAACTGTTTCCTGTAAAAACTCAATGGACTGGTTATATGTTTCCCGGTTGACAGGGTAAGGGTGGCCGTCTTTACCGCCGTGGGCAAAACTGTAGCGGGCAGGGTCCCTGCGGCTGGGGGGCGCTCCGAAACTCAGTTCCGCCAGAAGGCTCAAAGCCCGGATGGTTTGCGGTCCCACTCCACGAATGGTCAAAAGTTCCTTGAAACCTGCAGGCTGCTCCAGATAAGCCTTATACAGGGAAGCGGAAAGCCTCTTACCCTGGGGTAAGGGGTGGTGCCGGGGCAGATCCAGAGCAATTTCGTGCTCCTTGATTTTCGACCATTCCTTGAGAAACTGCTCCGGGTTTTCTCTGCTTAAAAGGACACTGGCCTGACGGTTTTCCTCGCTTTCCACGGCAACCATATTTAGGATATTCTCCTTCCGATAATCACAACACACGGCATGATGGGGTTCGGAAACAAAATCGGTTATCTCCTCACCCAACCAGTGGTAGCGACGCGCCCAGCGGGAGTTTTCGTTCATGCCCTGCTGCACCACAGCCCATTCTCCCCGGGCAGTAAAAATAATACAGTGATGGTAGAGGTCGTAACCATCCTGCAAGGCCGTATTATCCACCTTGGCCACGAGTCTGCTGGTATCCTGCAGCCCCGCAACATGCCTGTCCAAAGCATATTTGCCGCCAAGCGTCTCGATCTCCCGGGGAGTCTGCAGGGCTGTCTTCCCTTTGCCCCCCGCGAGAAAAATACCCAGTTCCTGCTCCCTGTTTTTGATTCCATCCTTAATGGCCGCGCATGTTGTGGTAGTCAGGCCGGAGGAATGCCAGTCAAAACCGAGGGTACAGCCCAAAGCCTGAAACCAGTAGGGGTCGGCCATACGGCGCAATACTTCGCCCGGTCCATACTCCAGGACAACAACTTCAATGATCAGGCCGGACAAATGTTTCATTTTTTGAAAAAGCCAGGCCGGACACTTGCCCCCGTGCAGGGGCAGCCTTGTGGTCCCTGTGCGCACTTTGCTCAACTCCGTTCATATTCCTTCTTCAATAATCAGTTGCCTTTTCTGCTTTGAAAATAAGCTTCCACTTCCTGACGCGAACGGGTGTTAAAAACATCTTTTTTTTCCAACCAGCCTTTGCGCGCTATAGCCACCCCCAAATAAGTATCGGCAAATTCTTCTAACCTGTGCGCATCAGGGTTAATAGAAACGAGAAGACCCAATTCTTTAGCGCTCTTTAAGTGCCTCCAATCCAGGTCCAGACGGGCCGGGCTGGCATTTAACTCTATGATAACATTGTGTTCCAAAGCCGTTTGCAATACCTTCTCCAGGTCAAAGGGGTATCCTTCTCTTCCCAGCAGAAGCCTCCCGGTCGGATGTCCGAGCATGGTCACCTGTGGATGGGAAAGGGCCTTGACCAGCCTTTCCGTCATCTTATCCCCGGACATTTTAAACCCGGAATGGATCGAGGCAATAACAAAATCCAGTTGCTGCAAAAGCTCATCTGGATAATCCAGAGACCCGTCCGCTCTGATATCTGACTCCACTCCGCTGAAAATAGCTACATCAGGATATCTTTCCTTCAATACTTCGATCTCTTTTAGTTGCCTTTTTAAATCGTCTTCTTTTAGCCCTCCGGCATAATAGGCGGACTGGCTGTGATCCGAAATGCCCACATATTCGTAGCCCGCTTCCCGGCAAAACTTGACTACATCTTCAAGGGTATTTTCCCCGTCGCTGTAAGCCGTATGGATGTGAAAAATACCCTTAATATCCCTTTCCTCTACCAGGAGGGGCAAAGCCCCTTTTTCCGCGGCTTCAATTTCCCCATAGTTTTCGCGCAGCTCCGGAGGTATATAGGACAGGTTAAGAACCTGGAAAAAAGCCTCCTCACTTTGGCAAACAATCGGTTCTTCTCCCCGAAAAATCCCGTATTCGTTTATTTTCATGCCCATGGTTTTGGCCCGGTGCCTCAAAGCTGTATTATGTTCTTTGCTGCCGGTAAAGTGATGAAGGGCATAGGGGAACTGTTCAGTTTGGACAACCCTGAGGTCCGCGTTGATACCCTCCTGCAGACGGACCGCAGCCTTTGTTTCCCCCAGAGCGATTACCTCTGCAACCTGCGGCAACCCGGCAAAATATTCGGTTAACTTTCCAGGCTCAGCAGCGGAGGCTACGAGGTCAATATCTTTAACAATCTCCCTGCACCGCCTGATGCTGCCTGCCGTGCTAACCTCGCCCAGCGCGGGATAAGCCTTTATTTTTTCCAGCAAGCCGGCGGCGATTTGCCTCGCAAAACTGTAATAATATTGTCCCTGAAAGCGCCTTAAATACTCAATTCCTCTCAGAATATTGTCCTGAGTTTTGGCACCGAAACCCTTCAAGTTTATCAGGCGATTTTCCTTGCAGGCATATTCCAGCTCTGCCAGGGCAGCTATCCCCAGAGTATCATAAAGCATTTTAACTTTTCTGGGACCCAGACCGGGAACCTTCAAAATATCCCGGAGTCCTGCAGGAATGCTCGCTTTCAGCTCTTCATAATATTTCAGGCTGCCTGTCAAAATCAGCTCCCTTAATTTTTCATTTAAAGCGGAGCCGATTCCTTTAACTTCTTGTAACTTATCCTCCACGACAAGCGTGCGCACCTTTTCTTCCCCCAAAAGCTCCACAGTTCTGGCAGCGTTGTAATAAGCCCTGCTTTTAAAGGAATTTTCTCCTCTGAGCTCCAATAACAAAGCGATTTCTTGAAGAATTTTCGCGATAGCACCCTTCTCCACAGTCCACCCCGATCTAAATTGTTGTGACTAATCTAAACTTCCTCTTGTAAGAAGCGGGAAACTTTTAGGTTTAACCTTTTTTAGCATAATATCACATCAATGCTCCGGAAACAAGCAGACGTTCGCCTCTCTCATGGCCTTATCCGGCTTACAAGACAAACGAACGCCCTTTTTATCTCTCCTCTTTTCTTCCTTTTGCCTTCCGTCTCCCTCTGTTTACTGTTTGTTCAAGAAATGCTTCTCCAGCAAGACAACCGCCTGATACATTACAGCAGCGGCAGCGGCAAGAATAATGACGCTTGTCATTACCAGATCAAGCCTGAAGACCTGCCCTCCATAGACAATTAAATATCCAAGGCCGGCTCTGGAAACAAGAAACTCTCCCACGATAACTCCAACCCACGACAGCCCCACATTAATTTTAAGGGCAGCAATAATCGTCGGGATACTCGAAGGTAAAATTACCTTTTGCAATACCTGCCCTCTGGTTGCTCCAAAAGACTGGAGCAGTTTTATTTTTTCCGGCTCAACCTGGGCAAAACCGGTATAGACCCCCAGAATAGTTACAACCAGCGATATCAGGAGCGCCATGGCGATAATAGCCGGCGCCCCCTGACCTATCCAGACAATTAAAATCGGACCGAGGGCAATTTTCGGCAGGCTGTTTAAGATGACCAGGTAAGGGTCCAATACATCGGAAAGAAACTTCGACCACCACAAAGCAATAGCAGCAAAAGTACCGCAAATTGTTCCCAGGATAAACCCGGCCGCCGTTTCCAGGACGGTTATGACGATATGGTGATACAAAGCCCCTTCCTTATGCAGCATGATCAGGGTTCTGATGATTCGGGAAGGCTGGCTCGTAATAAACGGATCGATCCATTTTAAATTGCCGGCAATCTCCCATACCACGATCAATAACACCAGCAACGCTATTTGGGATAAGATTACCCTGATCCGGTAATTCTTCCTTTCCTGCTGATAAGCGCGGTGCTCTTCCGATATGTATTGTATTTGCTCCTGATTAGGCATGAACATCCAGTTCCTTCCAGATTGAATTAAAATACAGGCGGAATTCAGGCGCTTCACGGCTTTTCAGGGGAGTTTTTTCGCTGCAGGTCAGTTCAATACTGTGTATACTTTTTATGGAGCCCGGCCTTTTCGTCAGAACCACTATTTTATCCGACATACTGATCGCTTCGGCGATATCATGGGTTACCAGAATAGCTGTTTTATTTTCTTTGACAATAATCTGCTTTACTTCGTCGGCAACAACCAGCCTGGTCTGGTAGTCCAGGGCGGAAAAAGCTTCATCCAGCAGAAGTATCTCCGGATTAACGGCCAGGGTGCGAATCAGGGCTACCCTCTGTCTCATGCCGCCTGAAAGCCGGCTCGGGTAGGAATGAGCAAAATCGATCAGCCCATAATTCTCCAAAAGCTTACGGGCAAATGCTTTGGTCTGCTCGTTAACATTGTTTTGCACTTCCAGACCAAGCAGAACGTTTTTCCAGATAGTGCGCCATTCAAACAACTGATCGCTTTGCGGCATGTAGCCCACCATTTTAGTGCCCCGCCTCACCGCTGTCCCCTTAATTAAGACCTCACCACCGGAAGACGGGATCAAACCGGCAATAACATTAAGCATCGTCGATTTGCCGCACCCACTGGGGCCTACTATACCGACAAACTCCCCTTCCCCGACCTCCAGAGACAGGTTTTGCAGGGCGGTAATTTCCCCTTCGGGACTGTGGTACTTCACAGTTAAATCTCTAACTTCAACAAGCGGCCCTGCCTTCAAGCAAATCTCCCCTTTTCATAAAGTAGCAAAACTACTTGATTGTATCTAACGCCCGCTCGGCAAAATAATTGGAAACCAATTTTTCGTAGGGAGCCCTTTTATCAAGTTCACCGGCAAGCTCCATGACATCTTGCAGTCTCACAAAAGCTTCTTCTGTAAAGACAGGGTTTTTGGCCCAGGCATCAACATCCTTATAGCGTTTTGCCACCGAGGCAAGTATCTCCTCGTCTACATCCGGAAAGGAAGATTTAATCGCACCGGCGATTTCTTCGGGAGAATGGCTCTCCACCCAAGATTGGCCGTGATAAACGGCATTGGTAAATTTTTGAATTATCTCCTCATTCTTTTCTATGTAACTCTTGCGTGCCGAAAAAACTGTATAAGGGATCTCACCGCTTTCCGCTCCGACAGAAGCCACAACAAAGCCGGTTCCTTCTTTTTCCAGAGATGCGGCGACAGGCTCAAACAGGGTCACGTAATCGCCCTCTCCCCCCGTAAATGCTCCGGCCATCAAGGCAAACTGGATATTTGTCAGCACTTCCACATCTTCACCGGGGACAATATTCTTTCCTTTTAAGACATATTCCAAAGTCATCAGCGGCACACCGCCCTTGCGCCCGCCGATGATTGTGCTGCCCCTGACCTTATCCCACTCAAAATCAGGATCCGGCTCTCTTGCCACCAAGAATGAACCGTCCCGTTTCGTCAATTGGGCAAAGTTTACGGCATAATCATCCTGACCCTGGTTATAGACGTAGATGGTCGCTTCCGGACCCATGAAGCCTATGTCAGCCTGGCCCGACAGCAAAGCTGTCATAACCTTGTCGGCACCCTGTCCGCTCGTTAGTTCCAGTTCAATACCTTCATCGTCAAAAAATCCCTGATTAATGGCCACATACATGGGCGCATAAAAAACGGAATGGGTCACTTCATTCAGCCTTACCTTAGTCATTTTACTTTTTACTCTGCACCCGGTTATGTAAGAAAACAGCGACACTATTACCAGCAAAAGCCCCAACCATAGAAAAAATTTTTTCATTCAGCAACAACCTCCTCAGGTTAAACTCGTTTCCTTATTGTATTAATCAAGCCTTATTTTGGTTCAAAAATAAACAAAAAGACTGGAAGCACAGCAAAGTACCTTCCCTGCTTCCAGTCTTCAAAAAATTTAGTAAGTTAAAAAATAAAATACCGATTAAAAAAAAGAGGATATTTATTCTTTAACCAGGATCAGCGCACTGTTCATACAATAAATAATAAATTAAAAGAAATCTATCCTTACTTGTGGAAATATAGAATTAAACAACTTGTCCTTAACTGTTGAAGGAATTTAACATTGTGCATAGAAGTAAATAATATTATAATACTCTACATAAAAATCATAAAAATAATAAAGGTGCTGTTCATGAAAATTCAACCGATCAATAAAAAACTAAAGCTTTATGGTTTTAATAATCTCACAAAAACCCTAAGTTTTAATCTTTATGATATTTGTTATGCCCTGACCCAGGAACAACATCAAGAATACATTGAGTATATCGACGAAGAATATAATGCGGATAGACTCGTAAAAATTCTTACCGACGTAGTGGAAATAATAGGAGCCAACATTTTAAATGTCGCCCACCAGGACTATTATCCTCAAGGGGCCAGCGTCACTATGCTTGTGGCAGAAAATGAAGTTATCAACGTAGAGCAACCCATGAAAGTCCTGGAAAACGAATCTCCAGGACCCTCTTCAAGGGCTGTTGTCGGTCATCTTGATAAAAGTCATATTGCAGTGCATACGTATCCGGAAAACCATCCGGATAAAGGTATCAGTACATTTCGAGCAGATATTGACGTTTCAACTTGTGGAAGAATATCTCCTCTCAAGGCCCTGAACTATCTTATTACAAGTTTTGAGCCTGACATAGCCATGATGGACTACCGGGTCCGCGGTTTTACCCGGGATATTAACGGTAATAAATATTATATTGACCACAAAATCAATTCCATACAAAACTTTATCGATGAAGAAATGAGGGATTGTTACCAGATGATTGATGTCAATGTTTATCAGGAGAATATTTTCCATACAAAAATGTTATTAAAAGAATTTGACCTGGATCATTATCTGTTCGGGGTAGCCAAAAGGGAACTACCGAAAAAAGATAAGCAAAAAATTAAAAAGCGGATTAAAAAAGAGATGCTGGAAATTTTTTACGGCAGAAACATTTGATAGATCAAATGTTTAACTGAATATTTGACGGAGCTGTTGTTTTGATTCATCCTTAATTATATATTTTATTTTTTAACACTTCCATGCTGAAGTGTTACTTTATTTCATACCGTTTTTTTCTCTTTTTATGCGGCTTATATCTCCTCAGTCAGCAGCTAAGGTCTTTTCTTTCCGCCTGATAAATAGCTTTTTTAATGGCAGATAAATCTTGATCGCTAAAAGACTCAATCGTTCGTTTATCCAAAGGAATGTAACGGCTTTTAGGCATGACATTTTTATAGGCAGGGCGGATGACCTTTCCACCACTGACGATTTCTTCAATCCTGTGAGCGGACCAGCCGGCAATGCGTGACATAGCAAAAATTGGTGTAAACAATTCGACGGGAATATTTAACATTTTGTAAACAAACCCCGAATAAAAGTCCACATTTATGGCAATCTCTTTAGCTACGTTTCTCTCTTCAGCAATGACCAGGGGAGCGATCTTTTCAATAGTATTATATAACCGGTATTCTTCCTCCATACCCTTGGCCTGAGATAATAATTCGGCCTTTTCTTTCAATAAAATCGTTCTGGGATCGGATAGAGTGTAGACTGCATGGCCAATGCCATATATTAAGCCTTTGCCATCAAAGGCCTTTTTCCGAAGTATTTTTACTAGATACTCTTCGAGTTCCTTTTCATCGTCCCAGTGGCTGACATTTGCCTTGATGTCCTCCATCATTTGGATTACTTTTTTATTTGCTCCCCCGTGTTTTGAACCTTTCAAGGAACCGATGGCAGCAGCAATTACCGAGTATGTATCCGTATCAGTTGAGGAAACAACGTGAGTTGTAAAGGCAGAATTATTCCCCCCTCCGTGTTCGGCATGTAAAATCAGGTTTAGATCTAAAATTTCTGCTTCCTGCTCGTTATATTGGTTATCAGGCCTGATCATATGCAAAAAATTTTCCGAGGGGCTTAAGTCTTCCTGCGGTTTATGTATATATAAGCTTTTATCACCGTAAAAATGTTCTCTGGCCTGGTAAGCATAAGCGACCATAGTTGGGAAACAGGCGATAAGTTCGATGCATTGTCTGAGGACATTGGCAACACTGGTATCTTCCGCATTCTCATCATAAGAATAGCAGGCCAGTACACTTCTGGCCAGTTTATTCATAATATCCCTGCTGGGTGCCTTTAAAATCATATCTTCCGTGAAACCATCCGGAAGAGTTCTGCTTTCCCTCATCCATTTCTGAAAATGTTCCAGCTGTACTGCAGTAGGCAATTTGCCAAATAGAAGAAGGAAGCAAGCTTCATCAAAGCCGTGTCTTTGCTCTCGCTGAAGACCTTTTACCAGATCGTTAATTTCGATTCCGCGATAGTACAACCGTCCATCTTGAGGGATCTTTTCTCCTTCATCAATTATATAGGCATGAACCTCGCCAATCTCTGTTAAACCGATTAAAACTCCGGTACCATCACTGTTTCTTAATCCCCGTTTAGTATTGTATTTTCCATACATTTCCGGCTTAATGAAGCTGTTTGTTTCAGCCAAAGAAGAAAGTTCATTAAAAAGCTCACTTTCCAAGAGAGAAAAATTGGATGGATTTAGTCTCATAATTTTAACTCCTTAATTTACTTATAAATGACAACAACTCCCCTCTGTATAATTCTACAAATAAAACTGGAATCCTTTTTTTGTCCCAAACTTTTTAAAGGAAATTTTTTATAAAGGATGAAAAAAAGCGTCTTATTGTTGTTCCTTTTACTTTTACGACTATCACTTTAAATTAAAAAACTTTGTTAACGTGTTAACAAAGTTCCCTGGGCCTGTGCCACATTTCTTACTATCTGTAGAGGGGCGGTTCGATTACATACCCTTTTAATTTTCCGTATTCTAAATATTTATCATAAAGCTTCATCTCGTCATACAGGAATGTTAAAAACAGCTCTCTTATCTTGGGCGAAGTGCTGTGAATAAAAGCCATTATATGAGTAGGTAGAAATTCCTGAATTCCTCTGAGTATTCGCCTAAAAATATGTCTGTCTGAAACATGCTCTATATTTTCCGTAATTGTTGCTTGTTTTGGCGGCCTGAGAGGTAGAGGTATCCCATATTCCATCATTTCTTTTTCCAATATCTTAATATTTTTATTAAGGACCTTCCTTCCAATTTTAAGAACCGCCTTTAAATCATCATCCCTCACAAACGATTGCAAAGTATCTGTGACGAGTATGACATCATACCTCGAAATTAAATGATTCCAGAGATGATAGACCTCACTAACAGTAATACTTTGCTGTTTTTCCCTGGTTGACATGCATAATTCTTTTATCTTTTGCATTTTTTGTAAAAGCCTCATGATACCCTCCCAGATTATGCTCTGTAAATAGGCGGAGCATACAATAAACCTTTTAACTTACCGTACTCAACAATTAACTCCTGTAATTCCATACTACGAAGCAAGTGGTCTTTGAATACTTTCCTTACTTGCGGTGTTGTACTGCTCATAAAGGCCTGGGATAGAAGAGGAAAAAATGTATGTATTCCTTCTAATAAACTTTCATATATATACTTGTCTGTAAAATGTTCCAAACTCCCTGTCGTCTTGCTGCCGGCCGGCGGTCTCATCGGAAAAGGTATACCGTAATCTTTCATTATTTTTTCCATCGCGGAGATACCTACTTCGAGACCCTTTACCATCTGACCGGAGATAAATCTTAAATCTTTATCTTTAATAAAATTATCGAGAATTCTAAAGGTATGCAATATATCATTCTTGGCCACCATAATATCCCACACATAGAAGACTTCACCGACATTTATACTTTTCTGTTTTTCCCTGGTTGTTTTACCTGCGTCGGTTATTTTATAATGGATAAAGAATTTCAGACAAAAAAACGGCTTTCTTTAAGGTGTATAATTGTCACATGAGAAAAACATATACAGGTAAATTCAAAGCTGCCGTAGTGCTAGAAATTTTAAAAGAGGAGAAAACCATATCCGAGATAGCCTCTCAGTATGAGGTTCACCCCAATCAGCTAACGAAATGGCGAAAAGAAGCCATTAATGGCCTTGCTAACGTACTTGAAGATGGCCGGAGAAAAAGTGACAAGGAGAAGGAAGCTCTTGAAAAGAAAAACCAGGAACTTTATGCAGAAATCGGCAAGTTGACGACTCAGCTCAACTGGCTCAAAAAAAAATCTGGAATTAAACTGGAGCAGGAATGAACGCATGATCCTAATAGATTTTAAAAATCGAAAACTACCTGTTACAACCTTAATTCCCGGAAAGTGTAACGATGTTTTTTAATGAAACATTGAAAATAGAGTATTTGAGCATATTTTGGTAGACTTATTCCTCGTTACATATTATAATATATGTAACGAGGTGATGCCGATGGGTACTGTCTATCAAAAGAACAAGAAAACTGGAATTACATATGTTTACAATAATAAGCCGTACTGGGATAAAGAGAAACAACAATCCAGAACAAAGAGAACCCTGATCGGCAAGATAGATCCAGAGACAGGTGAAATTGTACCCACCCGATCATATAAAAATAACAAGAAGCCGGAGCCTGTGGTGCCAGTAAAGCCAGGCCCTGTTCCGATCACAACGGTTCGGAGAAGTTTTTACGGTGCAAGCTATTTGCTGAACCAAATCGGTCAGATGACGGGCGTAACCCAAGATCTTAAGTCTTGCTTTCCCGATCGCTATAAGCAAATTCTGTCTGTCGCCTACTATTTGATACTGGAGGAGAGCAATGCACTCAGCCGTTTCTCCCATTGGCAGCGGCTTCACATCCATCCTTACGGGGAAGATCTCCCCTCACAAAGAAGCAGCGAACTATTCCAATCAATTGATGAAGAAAATCGCATGGCTTTCTTTAAAAAGCAAGGGAAGCGTCGCCTTGAAAAAGAGTACTGGGCCTTCGACATCACGTCCATCTCAAGTTACTCTGAAACCCTGATTCAAGTAAAAAAAGGGAGAAACAAAGAACATGACCGGCTTCCTCAGATCAATCTGGCGTTGCTTTTTGGGGAAGAATCCGGCCTGCCATTCTACTACCGGAAACTGTCGGGCAATATAACCGACGTTAAGACGGTCAAACAATTGATGGCAGAGTTCGATGTTATGGACTACAAAAAGGTCAGCGTTATCCTCGATCGAGGTTTCTACAGCAGAGAAAACATCAACTTGCTTTACAAGAATCACCAAAAGTTTATCATTGGTGTGAAGCTTGGGCTTCATTACGTCAAAGAGGTGTTGGAAGAAGAGCGTGAGAACCTCCAGCTCTGGTCAAATTTGCAGACGCAGTTTGGTGCTTATGGCGTCTGTCGCACAATCGAATGGGACTATGAGCAGGAAAGACCTTACAAAGGCGACGTCCTGAAATCCAAAAGACGAGCCTATCTACACCTTTTCTATAACCCAGAGAAAGCAGCGAAAGATCAGGCAGACATGAACGATTACCTGACCAGCCTGCGCAACGACCTTTTGGAGAATACAAAGAAAGATTACCGGATGAAGGATTATGATAAATACTTTGAAGTAACCACAACGCCAAAAAGAGGGAGAAAGATCAAGCCGAAAGAAGAAGCTATGCGTCAAGCTTCCAGGAATTATGGCTATTTCGCCCTCCTTTCCAACGAAGTAAGAGATCCTTTCGAAGCTTTATCGCTGTATCGCAGCAAGGACATTGTCGAGAAAGGATTCGGCAACTTGAAGGATCGTCTGAAATTCAGGAGAATGCAAGTTTCCTCGGAACTTTCGCTAAATGGAAAGATTTTCGTAGAATTTATCGCACTTATTTACCTTTCTTACGTAAAAAAGAAAATGCAGGATGCCGGCCTATTTGAAAAATGGACCTTACAGGGACTACTTGACGAACTTGATACAATCGAGCTATTTGAATCCCCAGAGCATGGTCGTTTGCTCGGTGAAGTGACTAAAAAACAAGAAGAAATCTACAACGCATTGGGTGTGGAACCACCCTCGTTATAAATTCCGGGAATGCAGGTTACAACTCAAACCGAACTGCTGTCTCTTAATCGGACAAGCCTTTATTATCGGC
>JAENYV010000013.1:0-50962 GCA_016841605.1 Dethiobacter alkaliphilus
GCTTGTACGGTGGTGTGGGAGGGTCGGCGGTTAATCACCGCCCCCTATCCCGATTAAGGGGATAGAATGTGTTAAAATATTTTAGAGCGAATACTTATAAGAATGTTAATAAAGGCAAGAGGTGATTTAAATGATAAAAAAATCTAACTTTAAAAACAAAATTGTTAAAGAACTAGATAGTTTAAACTGGGAACAACAGGAAAAAATACTGGATTATTTAGTATCGCTAAAAATATCCGAGATAAAAGGTACAAAAGGAAAAGATTTGCTTGTTTTTTCCGGATCTATTGGTAAAGAGGACCTGATCATTATGGAAAATGCTATCGTCGAAGGTTGTGAAAAGGCTGAGCCAAATGGTTGGTAAGTTTTTATTGGATACAAATATAATTATCCGCTTGTTTGCGAAAGACCTTTTATACATCCATACAACCAAACCATTTTAGGTTGAAAAAGTTGGCCTACTTTTTCAACTTTTTCAACCGCTTTTATGGTGATTGTACTACCTTCAACTCTTTTATGCTATTTGCCGGTATCTTTTACGCTTACTTTTTTCCTATGTTATTGGTAATAAGATTAAACAATGACGAACGTGCCAGGAGACTATTTACAGCCAATGAAGTTCTTGCTCCCGGTCTGGGAGACATTTATTAATATTTTTTTCGTTGTTACTGGCCTTACAAAAACTGAGTAATTCGTATGCGCCAAACTCGTCGGCTCTTATCAAAGCACCGGAGCTATATATAATTTCAATTGCAGTGGCAGTCACTGGTTTCATGTCATACACTACCTTTAGGTTCGTTATCATCTTCGGATTTCGTAATCTCCTGTTCAAGAAGCTTTAGTTGCTTGTCAAAATCCGACTCAAACAGCTTGTCCTGCATAATTCTATACTTCTCAAATTCGCTTTCAGCGTGTTCCTTCGCAATTTGAGAAGACATCTTCCCAGCATCCTTCAGAATTTCACGGTCATCAGCTTGCAGGAATATATCAAGCCGTTTAGCCCAATCCTCCATGGTCATTGGAATACGGCGCTTGGCGCGACTTTCCGCTAAGTCCAGGTAGGCATTAACGATACGAGCAAGCTCATCCAATTCTGATTCTGTCAGATAATTTTTGGCGATGGTTACATCGCTTTTTAAAATCTTGCCATCTGGACTGTTCGCCCAAGTGGTTAAGCCCATGTATTTCTTTTTGGCGTCTGCTCGACTATAAATCAACTCGGCAGAGGTCTTCCCATGGACAGCAAAATGCATTTTATTCTGAACCTTTGCAAAAAAAACTTTTGTTATGGGTGAATTTTTGTCATAGTCCATTGCAGTTGAATAGATGTCGGTTATTTTCTGATAAAAGCGTCTCTCTGAGAGCCGAATCTCTCTAATTTCTTCAAGCAGATGCTCAAAATAATCTTCATCAAGGAAAGCACCATTTTCCATTCTCTTTCTATCGAGCAAATAACCGCGTAGAGCATAATCACGCAAAACTCTGGTTGCCCATTGACGAAATGCTGTAGCGCGTTTTGAATTTACACGATATCCCACAGCAATAATGGCATCAAGGTTATAATGCTTGACGTTACGTTTAACCTCACGGGTGCCTTCGATTTGAACTACCGAGAAATCCTCGGTAGTTGACTTTTCATTTAATTCGTCCTCTGTATAAATGTTTTTCAAGTGTAACGAAATATTGTCGGCGGATGTGTCAAATAATGATGCAATATTTTTTTGACTCAACCATATAGTTCCGTCCTGAACGCGCACCTCAACACCGTCGCCGCCGGTCTGATATGAAAATATCAAAAATTCAACTGTACTGTTACGAATTTGCAAACTTTTTTTGGGTTTCTTTTTATTCATGATTATCACCGCCTTTTGTTTTATCAAACGCACAATCTTGCGGGGATTTTGAGCCCAAATTTCCCGGCGGCGTCATTTGAGTCCGTGATGTTCTGCTGGATAGCGATACTTTAACGTTCAGAACTTTATTTCCAATTTTTATTTTACCACAATGGCATTAAATGATAAAGAGCAAGGAAAATTGGTATAATTAAAACATAATATCCCATGATGCGAACAATGTTACCTAAAAATGTTACTATTTTGACAAAAGCCCGCAAATTAAAAATTCTATCGCAGGATTTTACTTTTTAAGGGTGCCGTAGAGGCACCCTAATTTATTGCCTTTTTTTAACCTTCTACTTTTTCCCAAAAGAAAAGCAGGAATTTGAAAATAATGGTCGAACTGAAAAAAAAGAATAGAATGTTATATTTTACGAATTTTTATAGGTAAAGGAAAAACAGACTGATTTTGATAATTTGTATTAATCACTATAAATGCTAACACTGCAGCAAAAGAGTGCATATTTGCTGCAGCGCTAATTATTCTTAAGGAGGGAGAAGATGAGGTTATCAGCCAAGAATAAGGTCTTTCTTCGGGTATTGTTGATGATTTATTTACTATTTTCCGCTTATCCGATGCAGTCGGCAGTTGCTCAAGGAGTTATGATTGACGGCGGCAGAGATCACAGTATTATGCTCCAGGACGATAGTACCGCCTGGATCTGGGGCGGCAATAATTATGGACAATTGGGCAACGGCACCCTGAAAGGATCCTGTGTGCCTTCGTCATTGGAGGATATGAATGTTGTTAATTCCGTAGCTGCCGGTGGGATGCATACGCTGGTTTTAAAGGATGACGGCACCGTTTGGGCCTGGGGACGCAACGATGATGGCCAACTGGGCAACGGCACGTTCATAACCAGTCTTGAACCGGTCAAAGTTTTGCGAGGTGAAAGCTCCAGCAGCGACTCTTACCTGAAGAATGTCGAAGCAGTAGCAGCTGGTCTGTATCACAGTGTGGCATTGACCGGGAACAAAACGGTCTATAGCTGGGGAGATAATACCTGCGGACAGTTGGGTAACGGAAGCAACGATAACTGCAATATTCCCGTCTTTTCTTTAAGCGGTGTAAAACAAGTTGCTGCCGGCTCGTACCATACCATTGCCCTTCTGGAAAACGGGAATGTCCGGACCTGGGGATCGAACGAACATGGTCAGCTGGGAGCAACTGATGTAAACGCAAGCAGTAATCCACTGTCGGTTCAAGGTCTTGAAAATGTTATTATGGTTGCTGCCGGTGAGCGGCACAGCGTGGCACTTACAGCTAATAAGACTGTCTATACCTGGGGTGACAATGCATACGGTCAGCTGGGGACCGGTGATTTGCCCCAAAGCAATCAACCGGTTCAGGCCGAAGGATTGGAAAATATTGTCTGTATTGCTGCGGGTAGTTGGCATACTGTGGCTCTCGGTGAGGATGGAAAAGTCTATACATGGGGCTATAACCTGCAGGGACAATTGGGAGACGGAAGCAACGATGACCGTTTTTTGCCTGTCCATGTGCAAACAGCCGGTTCAGCTGACTTACAGGAAGTGCAGACTGTCGGAGCAGGGGGCTTTCACAGTTTTGCCGTAAAAAACGACGGTACGGTTTGGGCCTGGGGTACGAATCTGAGCGGCCAGCTCGGGGATGGGAGCAAAGTTAACCGTAACTATGCTGTGCAGAGTCTTTACGAACCGGCCATCGATCCTACCCCCCCCCAGTTTAGCTCTAATTATCCCAAAATACCTGTGGATGAAATAACCGGCACTTCTTTTAAATTGCTTGTGAAAATAGATAAACCGGGGCGAGCCTATTATGTGGTGTTGCCCGGCGGGGCACCGGCCCCCACCTCTTTGCAGGTCCTGGCGGGAGAAGACGGCAGCGGCCTGAATGTGGCCGACAACCTGAAGGGGAATATTGTTCTGAGTGCCCAGGTGGAGGGTTCTGCACAGATCTCCGGCTTAAGTGCCGAAAATCATTATGATATCTATATTGTTGCCGAGGATTATGGGAACAATTATCAGCCAGAACCATGCAAACTTTCTGCTTATACGGCAGTTGCGGTAGAGGATCTCTCCGTTTTATATACCATCCCTGAAAACCAGGCAACAGCCGTTTCTTTGGAGACGAATATTAAAGTGACTTTTAACCGCAATATTGCTCCGGGAAGCGCTTATGACGGGATTACTCTGGAAAAGTCCGGCGAGCAAGTGGAGATAATAAAATCCATCGACGACAATGTGCTTACACTCACCCCACCGCGGCTGGCCCATAACACGGTCTATACCGTCACATTGCCCGCTAATTCCCTGCAGGATATGCAGGGAGAAGAACTTGGCGAACAATCTGTTTTCAGTTTTACGACCAAAGCGTACCTGCAGATAGAGCAAATATACCCTGCGGAAGGAGAGGAAAACGTCCCTATTGATACTGTCATTGAAGTAGACTTTGATGAAACCATCACTCCCGGTCCGGAATTTGCAGAAATATTTCTTGTGGACGCTTACGATAACCGGATTCCTTTGGACGTAACTCTGGATGAGCGGAAATTGCTTCTTACCCCGACCCAGCAGTTGGCCGATCATACTGTTTATACCGTTACAGTTCCGGCTGCCGCAGTGCAGGGGGGGCCGGGCCTTAACTATATCTCCGGTATTTTGCAGTTCAGCTTTACTACCCGCTCTGTGACGGATATGACTCCTCCCTGTATTATTACGACCGATCCTGATGCCGCGATTGGCTGGTACTTACCCATTGAGGGATCCTTTATTGTAACATTCAGCGAAAAAGTGCAGCCGGGACCATATTTCGGCAATATCAGGATGCTGGACCCGGGAGGCGGAGTTATATCCATAACGCGGAACATCTCAGGTGATACTCTTACAGTGCAACCCTCCTGTACATTGGGGTACGGCAAGACCTATACAGTCTATATCCCTACCGGTGCAATAAGGGATCTCACGGGCAACCTGCTGCAGGAGACAAGCTCCTTCGACCTTGCAACCCGCGTCCTCGGCGTGGAAAGCCACGATCCCTGCGATGGAGCTATTGGCGTTTTAAGCAGTCAGGTTATCTCCATTACATTTAATCGGGCCGTACAGGAAGGGCCGGCCTTCGATAGTATTTCCCTGTGGAATGAGACCTTCGATCAAGAAACCCCCCTTTCTGAAGTAAAATTTGAGGGGAAAAAGTTGTTGTTAATTCCGGAGGATCCCTTGTCGACAGCTAACACGGAATACAAAGTTTATTTTCCATACAACGCAGTGAAAATCATCGATGAAGCCTGGATCGAGGTCTGGGATCCCATTGAACAGAAGTGGTTTATTGACCTTGTTAATGATGATATTTACCTGGAAAATGATCTGAGCTTTATTTTTACAACCATAGATACACAGAATATCACCCTGGAAATTGGAGATGTTTATGCCGTAACAGGCCAGGAGATCTCCGTTCCCCTTACCATCAGCAACAACAGCCCCTTTGCTGCTTTTCAGTTTGATATTGTCTATGATCCCGAAATTCTTACCCTGTCCGATCCCGCTGTTTCCAAAGGTGAACTGATTGCCTACAATACGGATTGGGCCGTCAGTTCCAGTGTTTACGCGGCGAGCACAAATGAAAATCAGCTGCGGGTGTTGGGGTACAACATTCAGGCTCAGGAATTGACCCAAAATCATGGAGAACTATTGAAGCTGAATTTCAGCATTAACAATGATATTACAGCAGCAGAGACCCAAATCACTTTTCTCTATGAACCGGGAAATGAGGCCGAAGATCTTCTCCTTCTCAATAAAGATGGGGCACCCATCCTGGGGGCAGGACAAGATATTATTCCCATACAAGGAACAGTAAACATCCTATCCTGTAGAAAAGGGGATGTCAATGCTGATGGGAACATTAACATTTTGGATGTTATCCGTACTGTTAATATTACCCTGGGCAACATTATCCCGTCTTCCGAAGAGTTGTGGGCCTCCGATACTAATAATGACGGACGCATCAATGTGGTTGATGTGATTACAATTTTGAATAATGCCCTGGGTAAAGTCTAACTCGCGCGGGAGGTGATTAAAAATGAAAAGAGCTTTAAGAACAGTATTTGTGCTTCTCGGTGTCGTAGTACTTATTTTCCCGGGTTACGGAGGCACTGCCTCAGCCGGGCAGACTAACTGCCTTTGTGTGAGTCCTGCAGCAGGTTCTTCCGCGACGGAGGTCGACGTTTTGTTGAATCTTACCAGTGAAGGACAGGTCAGAGGTATACAGTTTGATCTCACATATGACAGCACCTGCCTCACTTTTAAAGAATTGACTACCGGAAATCTTACTGACGACTTTTCCATATTCGGAAATGATCTGAACGGGACTTACCGCGTCATTATTTACAGTTTGCAGAATAAGTCCATCGCTGAGGGGACTGGAAGTGTGGCTATCCTTTCATTTACAGCCGGTGAAGATACCCAGCCCGGCACCTCCCTCCCCTTTACACTCAAAGAAGTAATTATTTCCGACATTACCGGCGATCCTCTTACGGAGAGTTTTGAACTTACGGACGGAACACTGATTTTTTCCGGTGAAGAGGAAAATGACGATCAAAACGGTGACGAAGGGGGAGACGGTACCCCACCGGAAAACCCCACGCCGGGAGAAATTATTACCGCTGATATACATTTCTCCAGCGAAGGACAGGCCAGCGGCGTTCAATTTGATCTGGATTACGACAAAAATCTCTTGCAATACCTGGGGGCCGCGACAGGCTCTTTAACAGAAACTTTTAACCTGGGAGTTAATGAGACCGAAAGCGGCCTGAAAGCAATTATTTACAGCGTAGATGCATTAAACATCCCCGCTGGGGAAGGCAGCATTGTGAGCTTAACCTTTGAAGCCGATGCTCCGCAAGCCCGGGACTGTTTGTCGGTTCCATTTAATGTGATCGTTGGGGACGCTGAGGGCAATGATATTTCGGAAGAATTCATCGTCCTTAATGACGGGATAACGTATCTGGATAGTTCCGTGGATGAATGTTTTATTGCTACCGCGGCCTTCGGTTCAAAACTCCATCCTGCTGTGGCACTTCTCAGGCACTTTCGGGATATCAGGCTCTTGACTAACAAACCGGGCCGGACCTTCGTCCATTATTACTATACTGTTTCACCGCTTCTTGCTGCCCGTATTGCCGACAGCCCATTCTTAAAAGGACTGGTATGTATTGCTCTGCTGCCGGTTATCGCTGTTGCGTTCCTTTTCCTGCAGGCGTGGTGGTGGCAGTCTGCTTTACTTCTAACGTTAATCTATATGCTGGTATCATGGCAACGTAAACGTCGCCGGAAATCCTGTTGCTGAGCTGTTTTTTTTGTTTTTGTAGCCTTGCGCCAAAAAAGAAAAAGAGGGAAAAAGATGCGCTGTTATTATTACTCACGGATTGGACCTGACCGGTTATGCTCCTGCTTTGTTGTCCTGGCGTTTTTAATATCACTGCTTACGGCAACATCAATCGCCTCTGCTTCAACAGTACAGATTCCCGATGAGCACCTGCGTGCAGAGATTAAGAATGAACTAAGCCTGGACGAAGCAGAAGATATCACTGACGGGAAGATGCTGGAACTTACATATTTGTATGCCGACGATAGCAATATCAGCAATTTAGAGGGATTGCAGTATGCCAGAAATTTGCTGATTGCTGATTTGAGGGATAACGATATTACAGATATAAGTCCTCTTGTCGAAATTTGCGTTCTGGGCGGTTTTGGTGTGGGAAGCGAACTGACCGGCAGAGTTAAGTTGGAAAACAATTATCTTGACTTGAGCGACTGGTCCCAGAATTTCAATGATATTCAAAGGTTAATAGACGAAGGAGTTTTAGTGACATATGAACCGCAAAAAAGCCTTACCGAATTTGAAATTACAACCGTAAGCCTGGCTGCGGCCAAGGTGGGCGAAGCATACACAGCAAAACTGACGGCCATAGGCGGTGTAGAACCTTACGAGTGGTCCGTTACAGCCGGTGTGCTGCCTGCGGGGCTCCTCCTTGATTACGGAGAGGGCGAAATATCCGGCGTTCCGACGCAAGCGGGTATTTATTCGTTAGCATTAACTGTAACGGATTCTGCAAACGATACAGCTACAGAATACTTTATTATAGAAGTTTCTCAGGCTGATTCAGTAACACCTCCACCGACAGCGGATACATTGGCCATTACGACCGATACCATTTTGCCCGGTGCCTTTAAAGACATTTATTATACCGCCACTCTTGCCGCCCAGGGAGGGACAACTCCCTATAAATGGTATTTGCAAGCAGGCGATCTTCCTGAAGGTATGAATCTATCGGAGAGCGGCAGATTATCTGGTGAACCGGAAGAAAGCGGTTCCTTTTCCTTCATTATTCGTGTTGACGATGCGAAATATAAAATTCATTCTTCAGGTTTGACTGCAGCGGAGAGATTTTTTCTTGAAGTTGAAGAGGCTGAAGTTGAAAAACCTCTCATAACCACAAATGCTTTGCCGAAAGCGACAAAAAATACTACGTACAGAACAAATCTTTCAGTTATGTTCGGAGAGGCACCTTACACCTGGCAGCTGGAGTCCGGTTCCTTGCCCTCCGGCATCTATTTTAATTCAAACGGCACAATAACCGGCATTCCTACTGTTGATGGTGTTTTCCCCATTGATGTTCAGGTAACCGATGCATTGGGTTTGACCGCGACAAAAAGCTTTTCCGTAACAGTAGAAGTCCCGGATACATTGCAAATTAACACTGTGGAGTTGCCGACAGCCTCCAGGGCAGGTCTTTACCGTGTGCCATTGCAAGCCTCCGGGGGTGAAGGCACATATCGCTGGAGTTTGCAGGCGGGACGTTTGCCTTCGGGTCTTTCCCTGCTCAGCGAGGGTATGTTGTCCGGAACCACCATGTCCACAGGCAGCTACAACTTTAGCGTAAGTGTCAGAGACGGTTCGGGCCATAGTGTTACAAAGGCGCTGAACCTGCGGGTGAAAGATAAAGATGGTATCAACATTCTTACTGAAAAGCTGCCGTCGCTTCTGCCCGACCGCTCCTGCCTGCAGTATCTGGAGGCCGAAGGAGGGGAGCCGCCCTATACGTGGTCTCTCTTTAGCGGTGAACTTCCCCGTGGTTTGACTTTGCATAGCAATGGAGTCCTTACCGGTAAGGTACAGGCTGAGGGTGAATATTCCTTTACCTTGCAGGTTTTGGATCAATCAGGGCTTTTTCAAGAAAAGAGTTATATCTTGACAGTGGGAGATTCTTCTGTGTCAGCGAATTCCCAGTCAGGCAAACAAACGGAAATTCCGGATGCAGTAGAAACAGTGCAGGTGTACATTCATGGCCGGCCCCTACAGGCGGATACACCTCCTTTTCTTAAAGAAGGACGAACCTTTTTGCCCCTGCGGGCCATTTTTGAGGCTATGAACGCTCAGGTATCCTGGAATGAGGCACTCAGGCAGGCGACAATTAAAAAAGAGAACACAGAAATTATTTTATATGCCGGTAAAAAAGAAGCCAGACAAAACGAGAGCCTTGTAAATCTGGACGCTGTCCCCGTTTTGCAAAATGGTCGGCTCATGGTTCCCCTGCGTTTTATTGTAGAGACCCTGGGTGAACAAATTCGTTGGGACGATAAAACCCGGGAAGTCTTTATTGGTAATAATTAGAATCAGAGATTATAAAGCAAGATGGCAATTCTACCTTTTATCCCCTTGGATAATATGTTAAAATTAAAGAAAAATTTTTTAACCCGGGACAATAATGGGAGGTAAAGAGATGAAAGCAAAGCTTAGACTATCCGCCAGTCTGTTGTTGGTATTGTTCCTTTTAGCAGTAAACCCCTTTTGGGTTGACGCCGCATCTGTGATTACTCTGGAGCGTGCCCTGGAAATGGCCCGGAGCCAGGGTGAAGCTATGCTGCAGCTAGATTTGGGCAGCGAGCAGGCTTCTTTATCTTTAGATATGATGCGCAGAGAGTTTGGTTTGGGTGCTGTGGGTGTCTCCGACAGCAAGACGCTCAAAAAAAATATGCAGGCAATGGAGTCTTTAATTGATGAGCGAGTTACAGCTATAAGGCTGCTGGAGGAGAATATTGCCGGTTGGGAGGAACAAAAAGCCTCGCTTGATTCGGATGAAGCGCAAGAGGACAGCCCTAGTTCCGGTGAGCTGGATATTTTGATCCGGGAGGCAGAGCGGGAAAAGACGGATTATCAGCTGGAATTGGATGAAATCAGATTTGCTTATTCCAAAGTGGTGCAACGCTATTATCCCATGAAGGCGCAGGAAGATCTGGCCGACGCCAACCCTAATATGCAGTCGATTCAATCCGCTGTTGATGCCACTTCCGATGCCCAGCTTATACAGCCCCGCGTTATTTCATACAATGTTGAGCGCCTCTATCTTTCACTCCAGGAGCTGGGAGCACAGCAGAACCACCTGAAGGACACGGTGTCAAACCTGCAGAAGATGGTGCGGCGGGAAAAGATTATGCTCGATCTGGGAATGACTACGGCTCTCAGTCTGGCTACGACGGAAGAAGCCGTTTACCAGACGGAAGAAGGAGTTAAGAACCTGCAAAACACTGGAGAAGAGTTGAGCGCCTCTTTTCGGCGCCTGTTGGGGCTGCCCCTGGATTTTTCTTTTACACTGTATCCTGCCGAGATGACTGCAGATCTTATTGACGTTGCAGGGATCACGCCTCCCGATTTAACGCAGAGTATTCTGTATAAGCGAGCGCAAGCCAACGTGCAGGAAAAGATGGAAAATCTGGAGGATACAAGTAAAAGCGACCTTAGAAAATACCGCCTGGCTGAGCTGGAAGTAGAAGAAGAAGAGTTAAACATGGAGACAACATTAAAAGATTTGCAAACTAACTATACAAATAGCCTTAATGCTCTGCTGCTGGCCCAGAAAACACTGGAAAATACCCGCATAGGATTGGAAAATGCCCGGGAAACTTTGGATCAGGCTGAACTGAAATATCGTGTAGGCAGTATCGCCGGAGCAGAACTTGAACAAATTGAACTGGCTTATGACAAAGCCGTACTGGATTATCAAAACGCTTCGGACCAGCACTATCTTGCCTACCAGGCCTACCGCCTGGCCCGTGAAGGCATTTCTGCTAATGAATCGAAGGAAATGTAATACAATGTATTATGTATGTATTACCTTTTTAATACCAATTTCTAAAAAAGGGCGATATAAATTCGCCCTTTTTCCAGAAATTTTCGGTTAACGCTTGTAACCAATAATCTGTACGAATTTCAGCGAGTCCCTGGCTTACTTGTAGAAAATCGGGTAAATTAGGACATGGAAAATACCAAAAACACAATTTCTTTATTTTATGCTATAATTGAATGGTAAAAGGAGGGACTGCGCTTGGCTAAAAAAACTAATTTATCAAAATCAGCTAATAAAGCTCCAGCAAAATATTCCGGAAAGAGTTCTCGCGGTGCGGAAAAATCCATTGTAAAGGGCGGCTCCGGTTCAGGCCAAACAGGTTTCTCCCGGTTAACAATTCTGGACCGGATAAAAGCAGTCAATATTTTCCTTCTGCTCATTCTGATCGCCATTAGTGCCATCATACTCATAGGTCCCTTCCATCGCGGCCTTTTTTTTCAGGAAGAACTATTGCCGGTGCATGTGCTCAGTTTTGCCTTGTTTTTACTCTGGTGGGTGACAAAAATGCTGCGTCGTGACGGGGCCTTCCTGCAGACACCACAGGACTGGTGCATTCTGATCCTGGTCTTTTTCTATTTCCTTTCCATGTTTGGAGCTGTCAACCAGCGCGCCGCGCTAGCAGAGTTTCTCAAGGTTGCCAACTACTTTGCCGTTTATCTTATGGTAGCCGATATCTGCCGTCAGCGAGGTCTTTTTTCCATCTTACGTCCTTTGCCAAAATCCGGGCAAAGTTCTGTCTCCCGGTCCTCCGGGCGTGAGCAAAGCGGTAAAAAACTTTCGTTTTTCCTTGCTGTACAGGCTTTCTTTCAGGATTCAAACCGGGTAGAAAAAGAGCAACCCACAGCTGTCCTGATTATTTTTCTACATATTATGTTAGCTTCCGGTGTAGCTGTAGCCCTGGGAGGGCTGGGTACTGCGGCCGGCACCTGGGATCTCCACGGCGCCTTCATGGACGGTCGTATCACGACTCCTCTCCAGTATGCCAATACAGGAGCAGCTTATGTCATGTCTGCTTACTTCCTGGCCCTCGGTCTGGCTTTTAACCTGCGCAGGTGGTATCTGCGCCCCCTTTATCTGGCGCCCTCCGCCTTTTTGCTTCTGGCCTTTATTTTTACCTATTCCCGCGGTGCCTGGTTGCTGATGCCCTTTTTGGGAGTCCTGTTTATTTTATTGTCTCCTCAAGGCAGCAGGTTAAGGACTTTCCTTTATCTTTCCGTATCCGCGGTTGCTCTTCTGCCCTTCTTGTTTCCCCTTAACAGCGCTTTTCGGGAAAGTTTATCGGGAGAAGCGTGGGTTTATATGTTTGCAACCGCTCTTTTAATGGTGGCCGGCGGTTATATTGCCGAATACCTGGCCCGGCTACATCCCAAAGTAAAGATTGCTTTGGGATGTACAGTAGTAGTTATTCTTATGCTGGCCGGCGGTTACCTGCTTCTGAACGAGCTAAATAAGCCGATTCAACTGCAGACTTCATCCACAGAGCCTCCGGTGGAGCGTTACCTGGAAGAGAGGATCGGAAATATTCGGGGTGATGAAGAATATACTTTATCACTGGAAGTCAACGCGGCCGAAGAGCCTCTTGAAAGTGAAAATCCATCTGACTATGCCTGGCGCTTGCTCATTCTCGCCTACGACCTGGACGACAACAGTACAGTCCTGTTGGATCAGAAAGAAGGGGCCACTGACAGCTGGGAAGAAAGGGAATTTTCGTTTATTACGGATGCTGAACACAAAAGAGTGGAAATCCGGCTTTATAATCAATTTCCCGGAACCGGGTTTACTCTTCGTCAGGCAATCCTTTCGGGGGAAGAGAAATCTCAGGAGTTGAATTTCTTTTTGAGCAGGCTGCTGCCGGATAGCGTCTATATCGGCATCTTTTCCCGCGGTGAAAAGAGTGTAGATTTGCGTTTTGCACATTACAGGGACGCGCTCAAAATTATTGGGGATTATCCCCTGCTGGGTGTGGGCGGCGGAGGCTGGAGAGCACTCTACCAGGGTTACCAGGACCAGCGTTATTTTACCACAGAGGTGCACAACCACTATCTGCAGATTTGGGTCGAGGCCGGTATTTTTGCTTTTTTGGCCTTTGTGGGGATGTGGGTATTTTTCATCCTTTCTTTTCGGCGTAATACTTTCGCTTCAGGACTTTCTTCGAAAGATCATTCGTCCGGCAGGTCGCTTTACCTTGCCGTTTTCCTTCCGGCGATTTCCATGGCAGCCCACAGTGCTATGGACTTTAATCTTTCCCTTGGAGTTGTCAGTATTTTTCTTTTTGCTCTTTTGGGAGCCGGCCGCAGCCTGATGGGAGAAAGGGAAGAACAATTTTGGAACGATTACTTCCCGCAAAAGATTTCCGCTTTACAAAGTTCATGGCTTATCGGAGTGGTTGGTGTTACTGTTACTTTCATAGTATTTATTTATACTTTTACCCTCTGGCAAGGTTTTCAAACAGCTGTCCAGGCTTCAAGTTATTCCCAGGGACAGGATCTGAAGACGGCCACGGAGCTTTTCAAGGACGCTGTGGAGAAAGATCCCCTGGAACCAACCAACTATGCCAACCTGTCACGGATCTATTTACACATGTCCGACTTTGAGGAAAATGAACAAATTGCTCCGCAGATGCAGCGGGAAGCCCTGGAAATGGCCCGGCGCGCTTACGAATTGGAACCTTACAATTCACAGTACAATATGGAATACGGATCCTTGCTTCTAAGACATGGCCAACTGGAGGAAGGATTGGAGAAGATCGAGCGCATTATTGAACTGCAGCCCTTCCAGGAGGGGAACTATCTCCAGGTAGCAGGGGCTTACCTTTCTGTAGCGGATTACTATTTGGAAAACGAGAAAGACGAGGAAAATAGGGAAAATGGTCAGATAAACAGTACGGCAGAGATCTATCTCCGTAAAGTCCTGGATTTAGAAGAGAAAATGAAACAGTTTTGCGAGCATGCCGCACCGCTCAATTTTTCCCTGGGGCGTGCCGCTCTGCTCCTGGAAGACTACACTGCTGCAGAAAATTATTTAACCCAAGTACAGGAAAATGATGCCGCATATATGGATGCTATCAGGCACTTGCTGTACCTTTACCAGAAAACAGAGAGATGGGAAGATGCAGCAAATATACAGGAAATAATCTCTACGAAGGAAAAAGAATAAGGGGATCGCGGGGACGGTTCCGCTGATCACCTGAGGATCACCGGAACCGTCCCCGCGATAAAAGAGGAGAATTACAATCGTTAACTGTGGATATCGGACAGCCGGCCTTTAGCCCGGTGTTTTTAAATAGCTAAAGAAAGGGATTTACAACTTTAATATTTTCATACAATTGATTTGGGTTGAGATCTTCCGTCCAAATCATTTTACAATGCAATGCTTTAGCACTGCAAATGATCATGGAATCCCAGAAAGAAAGCCTATTGCGTTGTTGAATATCAATAGCATCCGAAATGCTTTCCAGTCCTGGGATATGAAGTCTCCAACAGCCAAAGTCCGCTATCAAACGGCCTGTTATCTCCGGTGATAATGGTTTTGGGATTTTTAAAGTCAAATTAACATAAAGCTCCTGTAATACCTGCATACTTAAACACCCCAGTCCTGATTTCCATAAATCAGTGAGCAAGGACTTGGCCCGGTTTTGTTTTTTAGTATCGGAAAAATCATAGGCATAAATAATAATATTTGTATCTACGAATTGTAAACCTTTATTCTCTGGCATGGATATCTTCTCTTTTCCAATGTATATTGCCTTTTAGCCCCAAGTTGAAACCGTTTTCCATGCCGTGTAGTTGCCTGGCCTTTGCCTTTTCATACGATTCTTCTTTTTCGACAATTTCTTCAAGTGCTTTTGTTAAAAGACCTGAAAGAGAAGTTTGTTTATCAATAGCAATATGTTTTGCCTTTTTCAAGATAATTTTGGGAATAGAAATAGTTACGTTTTGATTTTCCAATTATTTCACCTCCACGTAAATAAGTATATCACGTTTTACACGTTTAAACAAGCGCTAATTATTATTAGATAGCGTTTACAATATTTTATTTGCTTAAAACTTTATTCTTTATACTACATTTTCTATTTCATCCTTATTGACATATATTTTCCGGGTATATGCTATAACAGGGGATCGCGGGGACGGTTCCGTTGATTACGTAATCCCCTGTCTTTCTCCTGGTGATCATGCGGAGGATCGTGGGAATCGTCCCCGCGATCCCCGATCTTATACCAAACCTGCTAAAAGAACGTTCCTTCGAGAGAAGTTTTTAAATTTTAAGAAGGAAAAGAACTTTTTCTGTCGAATTTGTTTTATATTGTAAGTAAAATTAAAGTGTTAAAAGTGTTATAATGTTATAATGGTGTTAATTTAATTTATATGATGTTTCGTAAAGGTTATTATTAAGCCGACGATAAAAATGTTATTTTTTTCTCTCCTTAAGCGTGGTGTTTTATTTGAGCAGTGAACCGGTGCTAAAAAAAACAGTGAAAGCTGGGTATTTATTTAACCCATCCATCCCCAACACGAGGGTTTTAACAGGGAAATACTTCGCTATCCCCGCTCTTTTTACTATTGACCTCCTGGCTGTTGTTACCAGTCTCCTGGTTGCCTTTTATTTCAGGGCATATCTCCTTCAATCCCTTTTTCCCACCTTGTTTAAGGAAAAACTTCTATCCGGCACTGTTGAAACTATCTGGTGGTTCCCCCTGGTCATGCTTTTTTGTCTGGTCTACGAGAACCTTTATGCCAAGCGGTTGCCTTTTTGGACTGAAGTGGAGCTGATCTTGAAGGCGGCAACCCTTGCTGTTTTTTTTAGTGTAGTCGTTCTATATTTAACCAAAGCAACCGGAGAGGTTTCCAGGACCCTGATTATTATTGTCTGGTGCTTTGAAGTTTTTTTACTGCCTTTATTTCGTTATTATGGGAAATTGCTCCTGATTAAAATGAATATTTGGAAGAGACCGGTAATAATTGTGGGAAATGGTGAAATGTCGCATCTAATTGCCAGAGCTTTAGAGAGAGAAAAAACCATAGGCTATGAAATTATTGGCGCCCTGGAAGGTGAAAAAAAGGAAACAAATAACAGAGCAGGCTCAAAAATGTATTTTCCTTTTCTTGGAACAATCGACGAGGCTGAGAAAGTTGTTGCTTTCACCGGGGTAAAAGACATTATAATAGCAATGTCAGGGTTGCCTTCGCGGCATTTAGTGGAGCTGGCCAACCGGCTGCAGCCTGTTGTCGGTAATATACTCCTGGTCCCCGACCTCTTCGGTCTCTCCCTGAGCGGTATTGAGGCGGAATATTTCTTCGAGGAGCAGACACTGCTGCTGCATATCAAGAACCGGCTTAAATCCCTTTTTAACAGGTGCCTTAAAAGAGTATTCGACTTATTACTGGGGTCGATGCTTCTGGTGCTCAGTATACCTGTTCTTCTGGTGGTAGCCCTGGCAATCAGGCTGGATAGCAGAGGGCCGGTTTTTTTTAAACAGCCCCGCCTGGGACAGGGTGGCAGCACTTTTATCTGTTTCAAGTTTCGCACTATGTATTTGAATGCCGACAATATTTTAAGGGAACACCTTTTGTCTAATCTCGAAGCCAGGCAGGAGTGGGAGAAATACAATAAACTGCTTGGCTATGATCCCCGCGTAACCCGGATCGGGAAAATTATGCGCAAGTTCAGCCTGGATGAGTTGCCCCAGATCCTCAATGTACTCCGTGGGGAAATGAGCCTGGTGGGACCGCGCCCTTATCTTCCCCGGGAAAAAGAACAGATGGGAGATTGGCTGCACGATATTGTGGTCGCCAAACCAGGACTGACAGGACTCTGGCAAGTCAGCGGCCGCAATCAAATCAGCTTTGAAGGCCGGCTTAAGTTGGATTCCTGGTACATGAAAAACTGGTCGCTGTGGCTGGACCTTGTCCTCCTTCTTAAAACGATAAGGGTGGTTGTCAAGCGTGAAGGAGCACATTAGTATTTCCGTGATTATCCCTACTCTGAATGCAGAAAAAACATTGGGAGCATTAATGGAAAGACTGAAAAAGCAGGAGCAGGCTATTGACGAAATAATAGTGGTTGATTCCGGCTCGGAAGACAATACTGTTGAGGTAGCTGAGAGGTATGGCGCTCATCTTTTACACATTAAAAGAGATTCTTTTGACCATGGGGGAACACGCAATTATGCTGCCGGTGAGGCCCGGGGCGATATCTTAGTTTTTATGACCCAGGATGTTCTTCCTGTTGATACAAAAACAATCGGAAATTTGGTAAAACCTTTATTAAATATTTTACCGTCCGGACCGGCAGACGGATCAGGTGATATTATTGTTTCTTATGCCAGGCAGATCGCCTTTCCTCAGGCATCGTTATCCGAACAGTATCTGAGATTAGCCAACTATCCTGTGACTACACGTATTAAATCGAAGGAAGACATCCCTGAACTGGGGATCAAAGCTTTTCAGAGCAGCAATGCCTGTGCTGCTTATTATCGCAAGAAGTTTAACACCCTGGGATGTTTCCCTCAGCCTATAGTCTGCAATGAGGATATGATTTTTGCTGCCAGGGCAATTTGGGCCGGTTATCGGGTTTCTTATACCGCTGAATCGGTCGTCTGGCATACCCACCAGTATAATTTTAGACAACTTTTTCGCAGGTATTTTGATATCGCTGCCTCTCTGGACCATGAGCCCGCGATCAGGCAGATGGGTAATGCTGAATCCAAAGGATTGGATTTTTTGAAGGGGCAACTGGGCTTTTTGCAAGAGAAAAAGAAACTATACTTCCTGCCGTTGCTCGTCCTGGAAGCAGCGGGCAAATTCTTGGGTTTTAAAATTGGGGAACGGCACGGTCTTATTCCCGGCAAATGGAAAAAATATCTGGGTATGAACACCCTTTACTGGGAGCGAAACAGCTGTTCAAAAAATATCATTAAGGGCGGTGAAACATTTTGAAGATCCTGGTTACCGGAGGGGCAGGTTTTATCGGCTCAAATTATCTGAATCTTTTTGTGACCCGTTATTCTCAGCATACGTTTATTAACCTGGATAAGCTTACATACGCGGCAAACCTCCTCAATCTGGAGAGGGTTTCCTCTTTGCCTAATTATCTTTTGGAAGAAGGGGATATTGCTGATTATGAACGGGTGGAAAATATCTTTCAAAGATATGATCCTGACCTGGTGGTCCACTTTGCCGCGGAGAGTCACGTGGACAGGAGCATCCTGGGTCCTGCCGAATTTATGCGTTCCAATATTATGGGAACTTTTTGTTTGCTGGAAGCATGCCGCAAGTGCTGGACAAATAAAGAAAACAAACTGTTCCAGCTCGTCAGCACCGATGAGGTTTACGGTTCCCTGGGTGATAAAGGGTTTTTTACCGAGAAGACGGCCTACGACCCCAGCAGTCCCTATTCGGCCTCCAAGGCTGCCGCAGACCATTTGGCAAGAGCCTACTTCCGCACTTATGGACTGCCTGCCGTAATTACCAACTGTTCCAACAATTACGGTCCTTACCAGTTTCCCGAAAAACTTATTCCCCTTATGATTTTAAATGCACTGGAGGGAAAAGCGTTGCCCGTCTATGGGAAGGGAGCCAATGTCCGGGATTGGCTTTATGTCGAGGACCACTGCGAAGCACTCTGGACGGTTGCCGAGCGGGGGAAACAGGGTGAGACCTACAATATCGGCGGAAATAATGAATGGAAAAATATTGATATTGTCCATAAAATTTGTGAAATTCTCGCGGTAGAAGTGGGTAAAGTCCCGCAAGATTTTGAAAAGTTGATAACCTTCGTTCAGGACCGTCCCGGTCACGATTTGCGCTATGCCATAGATGCAAGCAAAATAAAAAGGGAACTTGGTTGGGAGCCCAAAGAAACATTTGAAAGCGGGTTGCGGAAAACCATTCTTTGGTATCTGGGAAATCAAAGATGGGTGGAAAGCGTCAAAAGCGGGGAATACAAAAACTGGATGGATGCGAACTACGGTAAAAGACTTACAGGATAGCTAAGTTAAGCTCATTATAATTGCGCTTATACAAAATTTATTTTAAAATAGTGATATAGAGTTATTATGAAAAATAAAAAGCTCTTACTAAAAAATCTTAAAGGAACATCGGATACAAACATTAATTTTGATGATTTATGTAAATTAATGAAGAGTTTAGGCTTTGAATTACGAATTAGAGGAAGCCATCATATATTCAGAAAAGAAGGTGTCGTGGAGAAAACCAATCTCCAAAGGTCTGGTGATAAGGCAAAACCTTATCAAGTGAAACAGGTGAGAAATATTATTGTTAAGTATAAACTTGGGGGAGATATAGATGTATAAATATGAGATTATTATATATTGGAGCAGAGAAGACGAGGCTTATATCGCAGAGGTTCCTGAACTGCCGGGATGTATTGCTCACGGAGAAACTTTGGAAGATGCTCTGAAAAATGTCAAAGAAGCTATTCAGTTATGGATTGATACAGCTAATAAGTTTGGAGATAATGTGCCGGAACCGAAAGAAGAAAGATTAATTTTTGCGTAGGAAGCATACTCACAAGGACTCGAAAGGAGCAAACCTCCATCATGAAAGGAATAATCCTTGCCGGGGGAGCCGGCACCAGATTGTACCCTTCCACTATCGTCACAAGCAAACAGCTTTTGCCTATTTACGATAAGCCAATGATCTATTATCCTTTATCCACGCTCATGTTTGCCGGGATCAGGGACGTGCTCATCATCTCAACCCCTGAGGATACTCCCAAATACGAGGCGATCCTGGGAGACGGCAAACGGCTGGGGATGAGCTTTTCTTACAAAGTACAGGAGAAGCCTGAAGGAATCGCTCAGGCCTTCATTATCGCAGACGATTTTATCGGGATAGACAATTCCTGTCTCATTCTCGGCGACAATGTTTTTTACGGACACGGACTCCCCGAGATTATTAAGCGGGCCGGGAGCCTTACCGACGGAGCTGTAGTCTTCGGTTATCCGGTACATGATCCGCAGCGCTACGGGGTGGTGGACTTTGATGCAAGCGGCAGGGTCCTTAGCATTGAAGAAAAACCTCAAAATCCCAAATCCGACTATGCTGTGCCCGGACTTTACTTCTACGATAACGAAGTTGTGGAAATAGCAAAAAATCTTAAGCCTTCCGCCCGCGGTGAACTGGAAATTACGGCAGTCAATACCGTTTATTTCCAAAAAGGGAAGTTAAAAGTGGAACTTTTAGGCCGGGGAATAGCCTGGCTAGATACGGGAACCCCGGACAGTCTCCTGGAGGCGGCCAGTTTCGTGGCTACTATTGAACGCAGACAGGGATTAAAGATCGCCTGTATTGAAGAAATTGCCTTCAGAATGGGTTACATAAATAAAAAAGAACTGCAGGAATTAATCACCGTTTTGCCGAAAAGTATCTATCGGGATTATTTGGAGAAGCTTTTTGGTTAATTTATTTAATGTATTCAGGAGTTGAACTTTTCATGAAGAATGAGAAAAGTGATACTAAATGGTCCAAAGGCCAAATTGATGGAGTCATAATAAAGAAGCTGGTTAAGTTTCCGGACAGACGCGGCTTCCTCTGTGAAACTTTTCGCCTTGATGAACTGCCTCCCGATCTGAAACCGGTTATGAGCTATGTTTCTTACACGGAACCCGGTATTATAAGGGGGCCCCATGAACATATTGAACAAACAGATATTTTTGCTTTTGTCGGTCCTGGAAATTTTCATTTAAAACTCTGGGACAATCGCAAGGAGAGTGCAACCTACGGGACTTGGTTGGAGATTTTTGCCGGGCGGGACAACCCTCTTACGGTAGTTATTCCTCCGGGTGTAGTCCATGGTTATCAAAATGTATCTTCAACCGAACGAGGCATGGTCCTGAACTTTCCGAATCGACTTTATATGGGCTGGGGGAAGAAGGAAGCAGTGGACGAGATCCGACACGAGGATGAAGCGGAAAGTCCCTTTCAGATGGATTAGATCAAAGACAAAACACTAAATTCCGAGTTATAAAGGACATGGAGTAGAAAAAAACATATGAAAATATTATTACTCGGTAAGAACGGACAAATTGGCTGGGAATTGCAGCGCACCCTAGCACCACTTTGCGAGGTTATTGCCTTAGGGCGGGAAGAACTGGATTTATTAGACGAAAAGGGTATCCGCAGCACCGTCAGGTCTATAAAGCCCAATGTCATCGTTAATGCTGCCGCCTACAATGCCGTAGACAAGGCCGAGGATGAGCAGGATTTTGCCATGGCTATAAACGCTACTGCACCGGGTATCCTTGCTGAAGAAGCAGTCCTTAGCAAGGCGTCTGTAGTCCATTATTCTACTGACTATATTTTCGATGGTAACAAAAACATGCCTTATAAAGAGGATGACACGCCTAATCCCCTTAACATTTACGGTAAATCAAAGTTGGCAGGGGAAAAGGCTATTCGGGAGACGGAAGTGCCCTACCTTATTTTTCGTACCAGTTGGGCTTATGGATTACGGGGCAATAACTTTTTATTAACTATCCTCCGGTTAGCGCAAGAAAGAGATGAACTTAGAATTGTGGCTGATCAATATGGAATACCCAATTGGTGCCGAATGATTGCTGAAACAACTACCTATGTAATTGCTGCTGGGTTAAAGGATATTTTTTCATATTTTGCTGTTAATAAAGGGATTTACAACCTTTCGTCCTCAGGAGAGACAACATGGTATCATTTTGCTGCAAAAATACTGCAAAGCACATCAGCTTCCACACATAAGTGTCGGCATGTTTCTCCTATTGCAAGTGATGAATATAAGGCACCAGCCAGGCGCCCTTTATATTCTGTGCTTGATAACAGTAAGCTGCTTCATCAATTTGGCTTAAACTTGCCATCATGGGAAAGAAGCCTTGATTTTGTCTTAAGTGATTATTCCAACTTGCCCTATATTCTTGCAGGAGTGAAAAATGCTTATACAACCGATAAAAAACTTTAATAAATATAGGTTTCTGCTACAGGAGTTGGTCTTAAGGGATGTCAAGCTAAAGTATCGTCGTTCTGTGCTTGGTATTTTTTGGAGCCTGCTGAACCCGTTGTTAACAATGACTGTTATTACGATTATTTTTTCTCAGCTTTTTCGCTTCGATGTTCCAAACTATCATCTCTATATCTTAACGGGCATAGTCCTTTTCTCTTTTCATTCAGAAGCAACTACCAGTGCCATGAACTCAATTCTCAACAACAGTGGGCTAATTAAAAAAGTTTATATACCAAAATATATATTGGTTTTTGCTAAAACTGCTTCATCTTTGGTCAATCTAGGTTTTTCGGTTATTGCCATCTTTGTAATTTTATTGTTTTCTGATGTTAAGTTTACACTGATTAATTTGATGTTTCCTCTTCCCCTTTTGTATTTATTTATTTTTGCAACAGGTATTGGTTTAATTCTTTCTGTTTATACAGTGTTTTTTCGTGACCTAGCTCACCTTTACACAGTCGGTTTAACGGCCTGGATGTACCTTACGCCAATTATCTATCCAATTGAAATAGTTCCAGAAAAATTTCATTTTATAGTTAAGACCATTAATCCCCTTTACTATTTTCTACTCTGTTTTCGCGAAATTATCCTTTATTCACAACCGCCTTCATTGCAGTTGCATTTTTCGTGCCTAAGTATTGCTTTGTTCACATTTATTGTAGGTTTATATGTGTTTTTTAAAAACCAAGACAGGTTTATTCTTCACATCTGAGTGAGGTTACAAAGATATGATGATGAATGGAAAAGATGATTATATAATTGAAGTTAACCATGTTTCAATGTGCTTTAATGCAGCCAAAGAAAAAGTTGACAATTTCAAGGAATACATTATTAGGCTTGCAACAAGGAAACTCTATTTTGATGAATTCTGGGTTCTTAATGAAATATCTTTCAAGGTCAAGTATGGTGAAGTATTAGGTATTGTCGGCTACAACGGGGCTGGTAAAAGCACCCTCTTAAAAATTATTGCCGGTGTGATGAAGCCTTCGAAAGGTAGTGTTATACGAAAAGGTTCTATGGCTCCTTTAATCGAATTGGGGGCCGGTTTTGATATGGATCTAAGTGCACGCGAAAATATTTACTTAAATGGAGCTATTTTGGGCCATTCACGAAAATATATCAGCGATAAATTTGAACAGATTATTGATTTTTCAGAATTACATAGCTTTATTGACATGCCCCTAAAAAACTATTCTTCTGGAATGACCGCCCGACTTGGGTTTGCTATAGCGACAATTACCGAGCCGGATATTCTAATTATTGATGAAATTTTAGCTGTTGGCGACTTTAAATTTCAGCAAAAATGTCATGATAAGATTAGTTCCATGCTTGATAATAATACTACTGTTATTATAGTGTCTCACTCTATTGACCAGATTGAAAGCTTATGTACTCATGCTATTTGGTTGGAGAATGGAGATATAAAGTTAATGGGCGATGCTAAAAATATCTGTAAACAATATAGGTTAAGCTGATTCTCAAATAATTAAATATTCCTATAATTTTGTTAAATAGTTTAATTACTAATCTGGAGGGTTTTTAAATGGCCTTAAGTGATTGTGTAATGATAGAGTTGCCTAAAATAAGTGACCCTAGAGGAAATTTAAGCTTTGTTGAATCTTTTAATCATATTCCTTTTGAAATCAAGCGAGTGTACTATTTATATGATGTTCCTGGAGGCGAATGCAGGGGTGGTCATGCCCATAAAGAATTACAACAACTTATTATAGCTATGAATGGTAGTTTTGATGTTTTTTTAGATGATGGATTAATAAAGAAAAGTTTTACATTAAATAGAAGTTACAAGGGTCTTTATGTAAGCAAAATGGTCTGGAGAGAGTTAAAAAATTTTACTTCTGGTGCTGTTTGTGTGGTGCTTGCATCAGAACCTTATTCAGAAGAGGACTATTACCGAAATTATGAAGAGTTTATAGTAAATGTAAAAAAACTTTATTTATCTGACACGTTTTTCCAAGTTTAGATATAATTAGTTTGTTATTTCTATATGAATAGATGACTTATAGATATCTACCGTTTTTATTACATTTCTTTGGTTTTGTTAAATAAATCGCCGGGGGATATTGCTATATGCATAATAGTGGTTGTATAAATGACGATACAAGCGTTCTCATTTCAGTAGTTATACCGGTTTATAAATCTGAAAAGTTTTTGAAAGATCTATATCATCGTTTAGTAACCCAAATTGAATCATTTACCAGTGATTTTGAAATAATCATGATTGAAGACTGTGGAGGAGATAAATCATGGCAGATTATAAATGAATTATCTCAGAAAGATAAAAGAGTAAAGGGTATTCAGTTTAGTAGAAATTTTGGCCAGCACTATGGTATTACTGCTGGATTGGATTATTGCAGCGGTGAATGGGTTGTTGTAATGGACAGTGACTTGCAGGACAGGCCTGAAGAAATTCCTCATCTTTATGCGAAAGCACTTGAAGGTTACGATATAGTACTAGCCTGTCGGGGAAAAAGAAGAGATCCTCTGGTTCAAAAAATTATGTCTTGGTTTTTTTATAAAGTATTTAATTACCTAACTGAAATGAACTATAATCCGCAAGTAGGGAATTTTAGAATTATATCTAAAAAAGTTGTAATGCATTTTAGGCAAATGCGCGAAAGATTAAGATTTTTTGGCGGGTTGATTGATTGGATGGGTTTTCCCGTAGCCTACATCGATGTTCAGCATGATTCACGTGCCAAAGGGAAAAGCAGTTATACCTTTAAAAAAAAGTTTAAAATAGCTTATGAGGCGATTATTTCATACTCAGATAAACCTTTAAAAATGTCCATTCAGTTTGGTTTTATCATGTCCCTTCTCGCTTTTTTGTATGGCATTTACATAGTAATAAGGGCTATAATCTTTGGATCAGCTATTGCAGGTTGGAGTAGTTTAATGGTTTCAATTTATTTTGTGGGCGGGATTATTATTGCTACATTAGGTGTTATCGGTATCTATTTAGGAAAAACATTTGATGAGGTAAAAAAAAGGCCGTTATACATTACTAAAGAAACAATTAATTTTTAATAAACAGAGGGTAGTACAATGAAACAGATAATAAAAATGGTTTGCTATTCTATATTAAGATTTTTTCTTCACCCATATTACATCTCTTTTATTGTCGCTTTTTTTATTATGGCTAACTATATTTTACCTCATCCAGATCTTATTCGAGTAAGCAGTGATGCACAAAGTATTTGGCAAACTATAATTACATTTCATAACGAGACAATAACTTCTTCTTATGTTCTGTATAAAGGTTTTTTATCAGTTTATCCTTATGTGTGGTTATATGATTTATCTATGCTGATGGGTTTGGATATGTTTTTTTTCATAAAGATTTATCACTGTTTACTTTTTGCATATGCCGCCGGGATAGGAATGCCTTATATAATATCCAAACTTTTATCAATTCAATTAAAATCATATAGAAATATTTTTTTTGTAATTATATTATTTTTTTTGTTTGAGTTTACGGGAGTATTTAAAGCATTAATGGTTGATTTGCCGAGTTGGGCTTTTTTCGTTATGGCAGTTAGTTCTGTTTTAAAAATAGAAGAATTGATTTTCAATACCCCAAAATGGTTTTTTCTATTTTCAGGGCTGGTTGTTGGTTTGTGTTTATGTATGAGCGGACAGTTTTTTCTGGCTGCATTTTTGCTTATTCTCTTTATCGTTATACTTCTATTAAGCAATATAAGGGAATCCAAGAAAAAAGGAGCCGCTCTACTAATGCTTTTTATGCTGTTTGTTGGTGTTGCTATTCCCAAAGCATATGATATATATTTTGAAAAAAATATAGTACAACCTATGCGTGAAAGAGGCGACTGGCTGCCAACCGGCAGTGAGTGGCTTATGAATGGGATGACGAGGTTTTTGCCGCATTATAAATCTTTTTCTTTCCCTTCAATTCCTAGCAACCGAGGAGAAGCTATTATTAAACAACAAGAAGGAGAAAATTTTACGGAGAAATACGAGTTTATTAAAGCAGGAGTAGACTCTTATACAGTTCAAGAATATTTTCAGCTCATTAAAAGGAACCCTTTTGATTTTATAATGATCTGGGGTACAAAAATGTTTCTGGCTATTAGTTTTGATAATGGTACAGCGAGGTTCTCACATTTATTTGTATCATACTCATCATTATTTCTATGCTTTTTTTTAATCTACCGTCGGTTTAAAACATTAAGGGATGTTTTTAAACTAAAAAGTCTTATTCCTCTTTCGTTTATTGTTTCTATTGCAGCGCCAGTATTTTTACAAATAGAAATGAGATATGCTATCTCTCTTCAAGGTTTTATTATTGGTTTGGCATTGTTAGATGATTTTATTTGGCTCCAAATTAAAAAAAATATTGAAATTATTAAACAATCTTTTAAAACCAATCAGTTTGGATTTTTTAACATAACTGTGATACCATATACATTAATTTTTTATCTTATTTTTATTATTTTTTGCTTTTTATTATATGGTTCTTTGCTTGAGATATCAGGATCGGAGCCGGATAGTATTTTATTCAGGTTTTAGTTTAATAATTGTAGCATATTCTGATAAACCTAAGCGACATGAACGAATAATCAAAAATATTTAAATTATTGGAGGAAGATGATTTGGCCTATCTTTATATTTTAGGAACAATTCTGTTAACTGTTTTTGCCCAACTAATTTTAAAGTATCGGATAATGCGACATGGTGTGCTTCCAGAACCTCTTTATGATAAGTTCATTTTTTTACTAAAATTATTTTTAGATCCCTTTATTTTACTCGGATTTTTTTCAGCCTTTATTGCTGCACTTTGTTGGATGGCTGCTCTATCAAAGTTTGACCTTACCCACGCTTATCCGTTTATGGGCTGTACGTTTATACTTGTTTTAGTTTTAAGTGGGATTCTATTCAATGAAGCAATTACTCTATTTAAATGTATTGGTGTTCTTTTGGTTGTATTAGGAGTAATCGTAGCAAGTCAGGGATGATCATGCAGAGGGTAATTTGTTAAATATAAAAATATTACTTTAATCGAGGAAGGTTAATTAATGCAAATACCATTTAATAATCCTTATTTTGTTGGGAAAGAGCTTGAATTTATTAAAGAAGCGATCAATAACAACCACATTTCCGGAGATGGTATTTTTACTAAACGCTGCCAGAAATGGCTTGAGGAGCAAACAGGTTGCCGCAAAGCTTTGCTTACCCATTCATGCACAGCTGCCTTAGAAATGGCTGCAATTCTGTCGAACATCCAACCTGGCGACGAGATCATTATGCCCTCTTATACGTTTGTTTCCACTGCCAATGCTTTTGTATTACGTGGGGGAGTACCAGTTTTTGTAGATGTTAGACCCGATACCATGAATATTGATGAAACACAAATTGTAAATGCTATTACAGCAAAAACTAGGGCTATTGTTCCAGTCCATTATGCGGGAGTAGCTTGCGAAATGGAAACAATTCTTGCAATAGCTGAAAAATATAACTTACTGGTGATTGAAGACGCGGCTCAAAGTATAATGTGCAGCTATAAGGGAAAGCCTTTAGGAAGTATAGGTCATATTGGGACAATAAGTTTTCACGAAACTAAAAATATAACATCAGGGGAAGGTGGAGCTCTCCTTATTAATGATACGCGCTTTATTGAACGCGCCGAAATTATTAGAGAAAAAGGAACTAACCGAAGCCAATATTTTAGGGGAGAAGTGGACAAATATTCCTGGGTGGACATCGGTTCATCTTATCTGCCGAGCGATATCACTGCCGCATTTTTGTATGCTCAGATGGAAGTAGCAGCTAAAATAACCGCAAAGAGATTGCAGATATGGGAACAATACTATGATAGTTTAATGCAGATAGCAGCTGAAGGTTTAATCGATTTGCCGTTTATCCCAGAGGGTTGTATCCATAATGCCCACATGTTTTATCTAAAAATTCGAAACTTACAGGAAAGGACATCACTCATTAACTACTTAAAGAAAAATGGAATACATAGTGTGTTCCACTATATCCCTCTACATAGTTCAGAGGCAGGTATAAAATTTAGTAGATTTAGCGGAAAGGATAGGTATACGACAAAAGAAAGCGATAGAGTGTTAAGGTTACCATTATTTTATAAAATGGACAGTATCTCTGTTGATTTAATTGTTAACGTTATTAAACGTTTTTTAAATAGTAAGAGACAATTTAATACAAAGTAAAGCGGCGAGAATACTGATGTATGTTCAAGCAACATTAAGCTTAACTGATAGAAAGAAGGTGAATATATTGAGCCAAAACATTGCAAAGACAGCAGTAATTTATATACAAAATATAGGAGATTCGGTCTCTATCAAAGATTTTGCTATTATTTATGCTAATACTACCCTTAAACGGAATATCATCATTGGCGAACATGCAGTTATAGGAAAGCTGCCTAGCAGGAATGCTTTAATGAAAAAAAAGATAGAGGAAAAGGGGCAAACCATTTTAAAAGATAACGTGGTAATAGGCAGCAATGTTGTAATTTATAACAATGTTTTAATTGGTGAAAATTCGTTAATTGGTGACAATACTTCCGTTTTTTTTAACGTGACTATCGGTGATAATGTTCTGATAAGCCGAAATGTCACTATTAATTCTAATACAAGCATTGGCAATTATACCAGAATTATGGATAATACACATATCACAGGTAGGGCAGTGATTGGAGATCATGTTTTTATCAGTGTAGGCGTTATGTCAGCTAACGATAACAGTTTTGGTAAATATGGCTATGGGAATCATATACAGGGTCCCGTCATTGAGGATTACGTATCAATAGGTGCAGGTGCAGTACTTTTGCCTGGAGTAACCTTAAAAAGAGGATGTATGGTTGCCGCTGGAAGTGTTGTAAAAAATGATGTTCCTGAAGATATTATTGTTGCCGGAAATCCGGCAACATTCGTCAGAAAAATACCGAAGGCAATAAGACGATATTCCACAAGCAATAGTGATTAGTTATTATCAATATATTATATTACGAGGTAAAATTCAATGAATAATAAAGCATGTATTAAAGGGATCGCAAGTTATTTGCCAGATTACCAGTTAACCAATGAAGAGTTGAGCGAAAAATATCCAGAATGGAATGTAGAAAAAATATATAAAAAGACAGGAATATCCAGTAGATCTATAGTTGCGCCAGGCGAATGCGTTTCTGATATGGCCGTTGCAGCTGCACAAAAGCTTTTTAATAAGAAAGTTTGTGTTAAAGAAGAAATTGAGTGTCTTATTTTGTGCACTCAAAGTCCCGATTATTTTCTTCCATCTACCGCATGTATTATTCAAGATCGATTGGAGCTGCCAAAAGGAATTGCAGCATTTGATTATAACTTGGGCTGTTCGGGATATATTTATGGTTTAGCAATAGCAAAAAGTTTAATCGAAACAGGGATTTTTAATAACATAATTTTAATTACTGCAGAGACCTATACGAAATATTTAAACCCAACAGATAAAAGCGTTCGAACCATTTTTGGAGATGGAGCTGCAGCAACATTTTTGTGTGCGAAGAAATGTGAAGAGGAAATGATTGGACCTTTTATTTTTGGAACAGACGGAAGCGGTGCTGAAAAGCTTATTGTTCCTGCTGGTGGTCATCGCAGGCCTATCGATTCATCTACAGCTATTGAATTAGTTTGCGATGACGGTATCAAACGCTCCCCAGAGAATCTGTATATGGATGGAGCCGAAATCTTTAATTTCACGTTGGACAGGGTTCCCCAAATGATAAAAGATCTTTTAAATAAAAGTGAAACAAAATTTGATGATGTAGGCTATTTTATTTTTCATCAGGCAAACAGGTTTATGCTCGAAACACTTAGAAAAAAGATCAAGATACCTAAAGACAAATTTTGTATTAATAATGAGTATTTTGCGAACACTGTCTCAGCAACAATACCTATGGCTCTCGAAATTGAATTTAATGACGGGAAAATCAAAAATAATGATCTAGTAATGTTGGCTGGATTCGGTGTCGGATTGTCATGGGGGGCTACTCTTATTAAAGTACTTTTCTGATGAGGAGGAAAAAAATGAATGAAGCATTTTTAGAAGAAATGGCCGAAATACTGGAAGAAGATATTGGGAACATAACACCGGATTACTCACTATCCAAAGAAAACTTTGATTCACTAGCTATTGTGGCTACATTAGCGTTAATAGACGATATATTTGAAGTTACAGTTAGTGGGAAAGAGCTTCGTAAGGTTAAGGATATTGGGTCAATTCTAAGGTTAGTTGAAAAAGCAATGGGAAAGTGATTCTTTATGAAAGAATTTATCGGACTGGAAAATCAAAGAATTATGGTAACGGGTGCATCGTCAGGTATTGGAAAAGAAACTTCGATTTTACTTAGCGAGCTTGGTGCCAATCTTATTCTAGTCGCCAGAAATAGAGAGCAATTAGAATTTGTTAAAGAAAAACTTTCAAAAGGAGATCATAGTATTTATGTTTTTGACTTAGACCAAACGGAACAGATACCGACGTTTTTGAAGAATGTAAGTAAAGAAGTTGAACCACTATCCGGTATTTTTCATGCGGCCGGTATTGACTGTATGATGCCCATCTCAATGGTGAAAGAAAAACACATAGAACGTACCTTCCGGGTAAGTGTTTACGCTGCTATGATGCTGGCTCGAGGGTTATGCAGTAAAGGTGTACGCAAAAATGGTAGCACTAGTTTTGTTGTTATGTCATCAGTTTCTGCATTAATGGGTGCAAAAGCTTTATCTGTTTATGCGGCAAGCAAATCAGCGGTTGATGGGATGGTTCGTAGCTTGGCAATTGAGTTTGCAGATAAACAAATTCGCGTAAATTCAATTGTTGCCGGTCTTGTCAATACAGCAATGTTACGTGAAAAGAAGGTTTCCCTAACAGAAGAATCCTTTACTAACTTAATAAAACAACATCCCCTTGGCATTGGAGAACCTCGGGATATTGCAATGGCAGCTGCCTTTTTATTGTCGGATGCTTCCAAATGGATTACTGGTACAACGCTGGTTGTTGATGGGGGCTTTTCCACTGGCAAATAACGAATTGACGATTAAAACTGGAGGCCGGAATGAAAAAAACCGCTTTTTTGTTTCCCGGACAGGGTGCTCAATATGTTGGTATGGGTGCAGATTTTTTTCACGCTCATAAAGAAGCCAAAGGAGTGTTTCAAGCTGCAAACGAAATTTTAAATCAAGATATTACTAAGCTTTGCTTGGAAGGTCCTGAAGGAGGATTGATAAAAACCGTCAACGCTCAACCGGCGATCGTAACAACTTCTATCGCAATCCTTAGAGTAATTGAAAAGGAATTGGGCCGACCTGATTTTGTTGCAGGTCTTAGTTTAGGTGAATACTCCGCCTTAGTTTGTGCTGAAAGCTTGCATTTTTCTGATGCAGTGAGAGTTGTACGTGCAAGAGGGCATTATATGCAGGAGGCAGTGCCTTTGGGAAAGGGCAAGATGGCAGCTATAATAGGGTTAAATCGAGTAGCCGTTGAACAAATAGTGAATTATTTGAAAGGTGATGGTGTAATTGAAATTGCAAATTATAATACATCGGAACAGATTGTAGTATCAGGGGAAGCACAATTAGTTAAAAATGCGGTTAAAGAGGCCAAACAAGCAGGAGCTAGAAAAGCAGTACTACTGCCGGTCAGCGCACCCTTTCATTGCGGCCTGCAATTACAGGCCGCAAATAAGCTTGAAAAAAAATTAACAGAGATTACTATTAAACCAATAAAAATTCCACTTATAAATAATGTAGATGCGCAAATCATTGATGATGCAGCTGATATCATTTCTTCCCTTGTTAGACAAGTAAGTAACTCCGTATTGTGGCAGCATTCAGTTGAGAAGATGATTACTCTCGGTGTTCAAAACTTTATCGAAATAGGGCCAGGCGAAACTCTTAGTAATTTTGTTAAAACAATTGCACAAGAACGAGGTGTCTCTGTGAATTGTCTTTCTATTGAGTCAATTGAGGGATTTAATAAGGCAAAAGAATGCTTGTCATCAGTTTAATAAGTAATTCAGGGAAAGTTAACAAAAGATATTAATCAAGGCGGTTCGATAATATTATGATTCCTTTTTTAGACTTAGAGCGTATACACAGAACATTATCAGAAGAGCTTATGGAGTCAATCAGTCAAGTTATTAATTCTAATCGCTTTATTCTTGGTGAAGAAGTAGAAAAATATGAATTAGAATTTGCTGCTTATTGTAATGCGGATTATTGTGTTTCAGTTGGAAATGGCTTGGATGCTCTTCATTTAATTTTAAGAGCTTACGGTATAGGGATGGGTGATGAAGTAATCATTCCATCTAATACATTTATAGCAACTGCTCTTGCAGTGAGTTATGCCGGTGCACAACCGGTTTTGGTGGAACCATGTAAGCATACTTACAACATAGATACAAAATTAGTTGAGGCTAAAATTAGCAAAAAAACACGGGCAATTATTCCGGTTCATCTCTATGGGCAGCCTGCTGATATGGATCCATTATTACAATTAGCTTCAATATATAATTTAAAAGTTATTGAAGATGCTGCACAGGCGCATGGAGCTTTGTATAAAGGGAAAAAAACCGGTAGCTTAGGCGATGCTGCTGCGTTCAGCTTTTATCCAGGTAAAAACTTAGGGGCATTGGGTGATGGAGGGGCTGTAGTATCAAATGATACTAACTTGATAAAGAAGGTTAGATTGCTCAGGAACTATGGTTCTACTTGTAAATATTACCATTCAATGAAGGGTTTTAATTCTAGAATGGATGAATTACAAGCTGCAATTCTTAGAGTTAAATTAAAGTATTTGGATGGTTGGAATCAAGAGAGGAAAAAAATTGCCCAAAAGTATAAGGAAGAATTATCCTGTGAGGAGATAGTGACACCTTTCACCAATAAGAACACAGAACCAGTTTGGCATCTTTTTGTTGTTCGTCATCCCAAAAGAGATCACCTGCAAAAATATTTACGAGACAACGGAGTTGAAACCCTGATTCATTATCCAATACCTATCCATAAACAGAATGCTTATAAAGAATTATTATCTTTAGATGAAAATTATTTATTAACCCAACAACTTTCCGATTCGATTTTATCGTTACCGATCTATCCCGGTTTAAAAGATGAGGAAGTCGAAAAAATAATAAATCTTATTAATTCGTACATGATCTGTTAAGATGAGACCGTCTCCGCTAATCAATGGAACAGTTACTGCCGAAATACTTTGGAGCAGCATTTTTATATATTGTTTGTGGTATAAGCTCTAGTTGAAGAAGTGGGAGGTTTGGTCTTGAAGCAAGAACAACATTATTCAGAACTTGTATTAATAACTGGCCCCCCCAGAAGTGGAACTACTTGGCTTAATCGGGAAATTTGTAAAGGGACATCTGTTTTTCCGTTTCTGCCGGAATGCACATTTCTAACGAAACAGGTTGAAATATACAGCAATATCATTAACTACAGCGACGAAAAAAGATTTACTGCTTATTTCGGGAACAAAGAAAACTTAGTGGCTTTTTTTTCAGAAACTATTTATAGACAGATAAATATTGCTGCAAGCATAAATAAACTTTCAGATGCGAAAATATTGGTACTTAAAGATCCTGCTTTTTCCTTATATTTGGACGAAATTAGTTTATTATTTCCACCTCATCGTTTAGTTGTGATAGTGCGAGATCCACTAGACGTAATCGCATCAATGAAAAATGTGAATAAAAAAAAGAAAACTTGTTTCAATATAAATAATGTTGCTGAGGAAATATTTATTTATTACTTTAAAATTTCTCGTTTTCTTGATAAAAATAACGTTAATAACAGTTTCTTTGTTCGTTATGAAGATTTGGTGGCTACAGGGGAGATGAATGCTTTAAAGTCATTTTTGCCTGAAGGAATGATTGAATGCGCATCAAAAAAAAATGATATGTCGTCGTTCCAAAATATGCTAGACGTCTCCGATCCGTTTTTTAGTGAACTTTATTTGAGACCAACAACTCAAGAAAAAATTGGATCATATTTAGATATTTTGTCTGAGGATGAAATAAATCTTATACAGACTATATTTTCTGGTGTAATTCAACAATGGAAGTATTAAATGGCTACCCTTTATGTTTAACCAACGGCCAATGTTTACAAGTATCCGACATTAAATAGGAGGAGCTACCGTGGTTTTCAAGCCTACTGTAAGTGTAATTTTAACCTGTTACAATCATGAGGCATATATTGCTGAGGCTGTTGAGAGTATTCTTAAGCAAACATACAATGATTTTGAATTAATAATTATTGACGATGGCTCAACGGATGATACTTTACAGGTTATCAATAAGATTAAAGACGCAAGGATTAATTTGTTTACACAGAAAAATTCTGGAACAAGCATGGCTATAAACGAGGGTATTCAAAAAAGCAGGGGCAAATATATTGCATTGATGAGTGGTGATGATATTTCAAAACCTAACCGCCTGGATAACCAGATAAATCAAATTAATAAGCATCAGGCGGATATTGTTTTTTGCCTTCCTGAAATTATCGGGCCACATTCAGAAAAACTGAACTGGGCAACATGTCAGGTGTTTTTTGGTAAAGAATTTAAAACCACTGCGGAATTGTACCGCATTTTTTTTGAAAACGGTAATTTTCTTTGTGCCCCCTCAGCCTTTCTGAGGCGATCAGCTATTGAGCAGGTCGGTTTGTTTAAGCGTGGGCTAATCCAACTGCAGGATTTTGATTATTGGATTAGGGCCTGTAAAAAAAACTTGCTTATCAAACTGTTTAAAGATCCATTAATACAATATCGTTACTTGTTTGGTAAGAATTTATCTGATGCAAGGAATAATATTAACCGCATCAGGGTTGAGACATTGGCTCTATTTAGTGACTTTTTTGATAATGTGCCAAACGAGCTGTTTTGCGAGGCGTTTAAGGATAAACTTATCATTGATTCCCCTGATGACTTTTTGGATATTGAAATTGAGAAAATAAACCTTTTAATGAATCATTCTGATGAGATTGCCAGGCTGATTGGTTCGGTTAAAATGGTTGAACGGCTTGATAATGACGAAATACATGACAAACTTATTCAAGAAAGGGCTTTTAATATCTCTGATTTTTTCAAGTCAGTTAATTTGCTAGGCTTGGAAGACTTGTATCCTTCAAAAAACGTAAAAGTAAAAAGGTTATTTGGATCGTATCTTTATTTTTTGCAGACAACAATCAATTTATGTTTAAAAATTTTTATTCCGTCTTTGCGATATGCTGTTAATGAAGTAAAGATAGAAGAAAAAATTAAGGAATATCTGGAGAAGGGCGAAGACCAGAAGGCTATTAGTCTGGCGCGCGGGATCTGGTCTGCACAGCCAAAAGCCAAGATAAGAGATATCTTTGTTAGAATAAGAATGAATATTCTGACTAAATATAACCGGTATAAATCGAACTTGATACGAAAGATTGTCGAAAGAGATCGTATAAGTGTCTACCCTTTGGCTGGTTTGTATACGTATGCCCGGCAGAATGGATTGATCGTAGAAGAGTATCCCCCCGAGAGAGTGTACCTGCACAGACCGCATGTGGTTGGGCAACTAGAAGTAGAACTTCCTGAAGGAGAAGCTTTTTGCCCCAGGCCCTTTGTCGCCGAGTTAAACGATGCTATGATCACCGGCGATGCTAACTTGATTATTTCCCATGATGGCATCTTACTTAATGATGAGTTGGTTGATTTTCCTAGTGAAGAATATGGGATTAAATCTCATTATATTAAGTTCAGGCATCAAAATAAGGTGCTTTTAACAAATAAGCGACCACGGTTTAAAAAAATACGAAAAGGAATTTTAATTTCATGTGATCACAGTTTTAATTATTTTCACTGGCTAGTAGAAACTCTGCCTAAGCTGTTGCTGGTTGACAGCATCGGGAGATTCAATGATGTTCCTCTGCTCATTCCTAACGGACTGCATGAGAACTTGGAAGCAGCACTGATGAAAGTCAATATCAATGGACGTCATATAATTCGCCTGCAGTGTGGAGAGGCATATAAGGTCAAACAACTGATCTATCCTTCCGCACTTTCACGTGTTCTTGACCACTACAAGGGGAAGCTGTCATTCAATACAGACATTGTCTTGTCGCACAAATGGGTTTACGCAGTTAGCAAGACTATGCGGTTGGTGACCGATAAGAAGCCTTGGCGAAAACTTTTTTTGACGCGCAGGAAAGGAATTCGCTCCTTGAGCAACCTGCAAGAGGTGGAACAATTATTGTTTGAGAACCAATATGAGATCGTAGAATTGGATGGTCTTTCTATAAATACCCAGGTTACGCTGTTTTCGCAGGCATCAGTTGTCATAGCGCCCAGTGGGGCGGCTCTTACCAATATGCTTTTTTGCCGGCCGGGTACGAAAGTGATTGCCTTAACATCTAACCATGAACTCACTAATTACTATTTGTGGTCCCAAGTGGCCAGCATTGCCGGTCTGGATCTGACAACTATTTCGGGCCAGCGACTGTACAATATAACGAATATATATGCAGTTCATGATGACTACATTATTGACCTCAAGATTCTTGATGACACAATTAAAAGTCTTGAAAAGAGCAAAACTGGAAAGACAACTTTTATAATGAAGCATTCTACAGAGGATGTTACGCCATTAGAGGCGGTTAAAATGATAGATCCGCCAGATAACAATTCTGAAGAAGCCGATGAATCTACCATAGATCCACCAGATGATAATTCTGAACAAACTAAAAATAAAAGGTGGGCTTGCATTATTTATTTGCAGACTAGAATTAAAAATATTGTAAATCTTGTTAACTCTTCATGGCGATATCCCGCCGATGAGGCTAACATAGAAGAAAAAATCAAATATTATCTAGTGCAAGGTGATGAACAGAAGGCCATCAAATTGGCGCGCAGAAACCATAGTATTTATCCTTTGGCTGGTATATATACGTACGCCCGGCAGAATAGCTTAATAGTAGAAGAGTATCCCCCCGAGAGAGTGTACCTGCACAGACCGCATGTGGTTGGTCAACTAGAAGTAGAACTTCCTGAAGGGGAAGCTTTTTGCCCTAAGTCCTTTGTAGCCGAGTTAAACGATGCTATTATCACCGGCGATGCTAACTTGATTATTTCCCATAATGGCATCTTACTTAATGATGAGTTGGTTGATTTTCCTAGTGAAGAATATGGGATTAAATCTCATTATATTAAGTTCAGGCATCAAAATAAGGTGCTTTTAACAAATAAGCGACCACGGTTTAAAAAAATACGAAAAGGAATTTTAATTTCATGTGATCACAGTTTTAATTATTTTCACTGGCTAGTAGAAACTCTGCCTAAGCTGTTGCTGGTTGACAGCATCGGGAGATTCAATGATGTTCCTCTGCTCATTCCTAACGGACTGCATGAGAACTTGGAAGCAGCACTGATGAAAGTCAATATCAATGGACGTCATATAATTCGCCTGCAGTGTGGAGAGGCATATAAGGTCAAACAACTGATCTATCCTTCCGCACTTTCACGTGTTCTTGACCACTACAAGGGGAAGCTGTCATTCAATACAGACATTGTCTTGTCGCACAAATGGGTTTACGCAGTTAGCAAGACTATGCGGTTGGTGACCGAAAAGAAGCCTTGGCGAAAACTTTTTTTGACGCGCCGGAAAGGAATTCGCTCCCTGGGCAATCTGCAGGAGATAGAACAGCTATTGTTTGATAACGGCTATGAGATTATAGAGCTTGAAGGTCTTTCTATGAATGACCAGATTACGTTGTTTTCGCAGGCGTCAGTTGTCATAGCGCCCAGTGGAGCGGCTCTTACAAATATGCTTTTTTGCCGGCCGGGTACGAAAGTAATTGCCTTAACATCTAACCATGAACTCACTAATTACTATTTGTGGTCCCAAGTGGCCGGCATTACCGGTCTGGATTTGACAACTATTTCGGGCCAGAGATTGTACAATATAACGAATATATATGCAGTTCATGATGACTACATTATTGATTTGAAGATTCTTAAAGATACAATTCAAAGTCTTGAACATTCAAATGAAAAAAAAATGGGAATACAAATGGTTTGATTTTTTTCAATTGATAGTCTGGTGGGAGAGATTAAAATATTGGGTAAAGACAATAGTGTATCTGTAGCTCTTTGTTCATATAATGGTTCTTCATTTATAAAAGAACAACTATTAAGTATTGCTGGACAGAGTCTTCTACCAGAGGAGTTGGTGATTTGCGATGACGCTTCATGTGATTCAACAATACAAATAGTCAATAATTTTTCTCAAAAATCACCTTTTCCTGTAAAATTTATTAAAAATGACAAGAGAATTGGTGTTTTGGCAAATTTTTCAATGGCAACAAGCCTCTGCCAGGGTGATTATATTGCCTTAAGTGATCAGGACGATGTTTGGCTTCCCGACAAGCTTAAAATCACATTACAGGCAATGCAAGAAGCCGAAAAAAAATATGGGAGTCATTTGCCGATGCTAGTCCATTCAGATTTATTGGTAATCGATTCGGCAGGTAGGACCTTAGCTCCATCATTTATGAAGTATATTAATATTAAGCACTTGGAAGACAGACCTTTAAACAATTTACTTGTACAAAATTTTGTCACCGGGTGTACTGTAATGCTGAACCGTTCCTTACTTGAAGTTGCCTTACCTGTTCCGGATGACGCTGCAATGCATGACTGGTGGTTCGCTCTTGTTGCCGCTTTACTTGGAAGAATTGTTTTTGTTCCAGAGGCCACAGTTTTATACAGGCAACACCTTTCTAACGTTGTGGGAGCGAAACGTTATTATAATAATCTAAATTATTTTTTAAAAGTTCGTAAGCTAAAAGAACTAGATTTGAAGGTGATTCAAGCTTATCGACAGGGTCTAGCGTTAAAAGAACGCCTTACAGAAGCTAATAGCAACAAAGATCATAAAGTGCTTGAGAAATTTGTGGACTCTTTGCTTGCGGGCGGATTTAAGGCTTTTAAACATTTTTTAATAAATAGAATAGGCCGGCAGGATCTGCCGGGAACCCTAATGCTCTACTTTTTACTGCTTAAAGGCAGCTATTTATCTCAGTTAAGTAATAATAAAGCGGCAGAAAATATATAATGTATGTTTAAACAACGATACGCTAATATCTAAGAAGGGACTTTCTTTATGGAACATCTTGAAAAGCTGGAAAACAGGAGCATTCACATTTTGAGGGAGGCATACAGCGAATTTACGAGTCTTTGTATGCTCTGGTCCATCGGAAAAGACAGTACGGTGCTGTTATGGCTTACCAGGAAAGCTTTTTTTGGGCATGTTCCTATTCCCCTGGTGCATATCGATACCAGTTATAAGATACCGGAAATGATTGAATACAGGGATAAACTCGCTTTTAAGTGGCACTTAGACATGATTTACGGGATCAATACCAAAGCCCTGGAAGAGAAGGAAACTTTCCCTGATGGCAACTGTACCAGGCTTGGGTGCTGTAAAAAACTGAAAACCGAGGCCCTGGTCAACACTCTGAGCGGTAACTGGCCGCGTTTCCGGATGAACCACGATACCTGCAGGTACGAGCTCGATAAAAATTCCGAACCTTATACTGGTGTGATTGTGGGTGTCCGTTCCGACGAAGAAGGGAGCCGTTCAAAGGAGAGATATTTTTCACCCAGGGGTAGGACGAGTAATTGGGCTTTTGCCGATCAGCCACCGGAATTTTGGAATCAGTATAAAACAGACTTTGCACCCGGCACCCATGTGCGTATTCATCCCTTGTTGGACTGGACTGAACTAGATATTTGGGAGTACATCAAGCAGGAGGGCATTCCTGTGGTCTCTCTCTATTTTAACCAGGGTGACGGCAAACGCTACCGTTCTCTGGGGTGCGGCCCCTGTACCAAGCCTGTTGAATCAGAGGCTGGGAACCTGAAAGAAATTATTGAGGAACTAAAAACAGGTAAGTTTGCCAAAATAGCGGAGCGCTCCGGACGAGATCAGGATAAAGAAGACGGTGGTGGGCTTGAAACCCTTAGGGTCGACGGTTATATGTAATAAGATGTTTTTAAAAGAGTTGATAAAGACAGGTAATAAAGGAGAGACTTTATGGCTCTGAATGATGCTGATAACATACAACAAGACGGACAAGTCAGGTCTGTGGAATTAAGAGAGGATATGCATATTGTAATTGTTGGCCATGTGGATCATGGCAAGAGCACCATTATCGGTCGAATGTTGGCCGATACAGGCTCGCTTCCGGACGGTAAGCTGGAATTTGTACGTGAAACCTGCCGTCGCAACTCCAAGCCCTTTGAATATGCCTTTCTCCTTGATGCCCTCAAAGATGAACAATCCCAGGGAATTACCATAGATGCGGCCCGCTGTTTCTTCAAAACGAATAAAAGGCATTACATTATCATCGACGCTCCTGGCCATATTGAATTTCTGAAAAATATGGTCACCGGGGCAGCCCGTGCCGAAGCAGCCCTGCTGGTTATTGATGCCGTTGAAGGGGTACAGGAAAACTCCAGACGTCATGGATACATGCTGGGTATGCTTGGGATTAAGCAGGTGTCGGTACTTATCAACAAGATGGACTTAGTGGATTATCGTCAGGAAGTCTACAATGTTATTCGCAAAAACTATCTTGAGTTTTTAGGAAAGATTGGTGTGCAGACGTCATCTTTTGTTCCTGTGAGCGGCTTGGAAGGGGACAACATTGCATATAGTTCTTCGCGGATGGGCTGGTTCAGGGGAAAAACTGTGATAGAAGTGCTGGATGATTTTCAGGCTGAAAAAGCACCTGAGGACAAGCCCTTTCGAATGCCGGTGCAGGGAGTTTATAAATTTACACGCCACGGTGACACTCGGCGCATTGTCGCCGGTTCTATAGAGTCCGGACGTATAAGCGTGGGCGATGAGGTCATTTTTTACCCCTCGGGAAAAAAAAGTACCGTAAAGACCATAGAAAGTTTTAATGAAGCATCCAGAACAAGTATCGGGGCCGGATATGCTGCTGGGTTTACTCTAACAGAGCAGATTTATGTAAATAGGGGTGAGGTGGCAACGTTGCTCAAACAGCCCCGGCCGCTGGTTACTTCTCGTATCCGAGCTAATATCTTCTGGCTAGGCAAAGAACCAATGGAAAAAGGGGTAGACTATATTCTTAAATTAGGGACCAACAGGGTTAGTGCCAGGCTGGAAGAGATACTTATGGTTATTGACGCTTCTACCCTTAAGAATAAAAAAAAAGTGTGCATTGAGTGCCACGATGTTGCCGAGTGCATTCTGAAGCTGGAGCGGCATATTGCTTTTGATTTGCCTGAAGAAGTTGTGCAAACAGGTCGCTTTGTCATAGTGGACCGCTACGAGATCGCCGGAGGAGGTATTGCCCAGGAGTCTCTACAGGATGAACAGAGTAGAGTCCGGGAAAAGGTGCATTTGCGCAACTATAAATGGGAAAAGAATTTAATAACTGAAGAAGAAAGGGGGGAACGGTATAACCAGCGTTCCTGTCTTATTTTGCTGACTGGACCCCCTGATATTGAAAGAAAACCGGTTGCCAAGGCGTTGGAGCAAAAGCTTTTTACAGAGGGAAAATTTATTTATTTTCTTGGTATCGGGAACGTCCTCTACGGTATTGATGCCGATATCAAGCTCTCGGAACAAAACAACAGAGAAGAGCACTTGCGGCGTTTGGCCGAGGTATCCAACCTTATGATAGATGCCGGTCTTATCCTGATTGTTACGGCGCGTGAACTCTCGCAGGCCGACCTGGAATTAATGAAAATGGCCGTCAACCCTGAAAAGATCCAGACGGTATGGCTTGGTGAAGATATTACAACGGATATCACTTTTAATTTGCACATTCCGGACACTACTTCTATTAAAAAAAATGTCGCCCAGATAAAGGAATACATGCAGAAAAGAGGCATTATTTTCAAGCTATGGTAAATTATGTTGCTTTTTTTGTTTCTATTGTTATTGCAGTTTTTCTAGCTTTTAATATGGGGGCAAGCGGTACTGCGCCATCTTTTTCCGCTCCATATGGAGCCAACCTTATTCGCAGGGAGCTTATTCCGGGCTTGTTTGGGACTTTCGTTTTTTTGGGAGCCGTTGTTGCAGGCGGGAAAGTGCTGAAAACCATTGGTGGTGAGATTCTACCGTCGGAAAGCATGAGCCTTGTCTTGGTCTCCATTCTCCTTCTTGCATCGGCACTCTCTATTTTTTTTGCGAACCTGTTGAAGGTTCCCCAGTCGACGAGTCAGTCCACTATTTTTGCCCTGTCCGGTTGTGCATTTTATTTAAATAACCTAAAGACTCAAAAATTATTCTTAGAAATTATTCCCATCTGGTTTGTTACACCTTTGATTAGCTTTTTATTAACATATTTGGCAGGGGCCTTCCTCTTAAGAATGCAGCGGGAAAAAGGTATCGTAGACTTTCAAGCTATTCGCCGCAAGGCCATTTGGAAATATATTACTATAGCTTGCTCATGCTATGTGGCCTTTTCCATTGGTTCCAACAATGTAGCGAACAGTGCAGGACCAATTGCTTCAATGCTTTTGAATGAACTTCACCTAGATTTAGTTGGAGGCGAAATGATTGCTGCACTGTTAAGTATTTTTTTGGTGGCTCCATGGTTTGGTATCGGCAGTTCCTTTCTAGGCAAAAATATCCTTGAGACTACTAGTATCGGTATTATTAAGATTGGACCTCTGGCGGCTACTTTTATTGCTTTTATTACTGCGACGCTTCTCTTGCTTGCCTCAACTATGAGGGGTATTCCCACTTCCCTAGTTCAAATGAATGTCTTTGCAATTATTGCAGTGGGAATGCTTAAAGAAGGGCGAAAGGACATCTTGACCAGGGCAACCGTAAAAAAGCTTTTTATTACCTGGTTGGTTGCTCCGATCATAGCTTTTATCCTTGCTTATGTTCTGTTGCATACGGCGGTAATCGCAGGTTTAATGTAAATATATCATTCTTTTATACTTAAATTATGTGGGAGGCGGTGGATATTAAGCAGCATAGACGATCACAAAAAGGTGTAGCCCTCTGGTTCACGGGCATAAGCGGTTCCGGTAAAACTACTGTGGCTCTAGAAGTAGAAAAGCGCCTCCGTGAAGAGGGCCACTATGTCCAACACCTTGACGGCGATGTTGTCCGGCAACACCTCACACGAGATCTAGGCTTCAGCAGAAAGGACCGGGACGAGAATATCCGGCGCATTAGCTTTGTTGCTGCTCTTCTAACCCAAAACGATATTATTACCCTGTGTTGTTTTATCTCTCCCTATCGTGCAGCGAGGCAAGCAGCCCGGGAACTAATTGGAGAATTTGTAGAGATATATGTAAATGCCCCACTTGATGTCTGTGAGAAAAGAGATGTCAAGGGGCTTTATGCTCAGGCCAGGGCCGGAAAAATACCTGAATTTACCGGAATATCCGACCCCTATGAACCCCCCGAAAATCCGGAGATCGAATTAAAAACCGACACAGAATGCGTTAACGAAAGTGTTCAGACCGTAATTCAATACTTGAAGGTAAAAGGATATATACCTTGAAAAATCAAAAGGAAATAGCTTACAGAAGAAACGTTATATGTGACTGTGATATATTTTTAATGGGGTGAAATAAATGTTCGGTTTTGAAGTTGAGAGAATGGATTGGGATTCAAAATTTTGGGGTATAGTTGTATATAATGCAACAAAAGGCAAAGAACGAATATTCGATAATACATTTAATTTTAGCATGCCAAACTGCAACTCATTTATTATTCAAGCTTTAGTAGAAGATCCGGATATAGATTATATTAATTTTTTAGAGGATAATAATTTTAGATTCGTTGAAACAAAAATTACTTTAAAAAAGGAAGTTAAGAGTAGGTCAGATGTAAGTAATGATTGCAAAAAGGTTGCATTCGATGATATAGAAATAAAAAAAAATGAGTTCTATAATTTGTTTGGAAAATTTAGTAGATACTCATTATTTGGGAGAAAAAGAGTTAATGAGTTTTATTATACCTGGGTTGTTAACAGTATTAAGGGAGAAATGGATGATGAATGTATCGGATACTATGATGAAAATGAATTAGCTGGTTTTACGACTTTTAAAATACGGAGTAATGATCTGATTATTGGTTTAATAGGAGTTTTTTCTAAGCATCAAGGTAAAAGCATTAGTCAACGACTTTTGAACAGTATTAATAAAATAGCATTAGATAATAATTGTAAAACAATATACATTTCAACTCAAGGTAAGAATTTGAAAGCGATTAATGCTTATATCAAAAATGGCTTTTTTTTTGACAGCATAAGGCATTGGTATTATTTTAATAAGAGTAAGTATGGGACTTAAATTTTACATCCAAAAAGTTGAGAAATATGTGTAATTTATTAATTTAACTCTCGGTGTTAAGGTATCGAATGAGTCAGGATATTGAGGCGCTGCCATACGAAAGGGGAAGAAACAGATAGGCCGGCCGGCCTAAACGATTTCCAGACAAGAGAGGCTTAAGCATCTATTCGACCTTTGCTACTATATTTTTTTATTACACTTCACTTTTCCTCCGAAAAAAAATCCTTTTTTTGTCTATTTAAAAAAGGATTTTTTTAAGTGCCATCGAATAGATGATAAGGAGTATTTTTGTAACACTCCCATTATTATATTCCCTACCCATTATATTCCCTACCGGAATTTTTTCCTCTTAAACTCTTTTCATAGGAGTGGTTCGTATGGCTAGCCTGGAGCTGGGCACAATTGAACTTTTTCAAGATCTGGACCCAACGCAATTAAAGATGGTTGAGGAAAAAATAACCCTGCGGAGTTATGACAAAGGAGTTACAGTTTTCCTGGAAGGTGAGGAAACAGACGGTATCTATATTATTGTCAGCGGGCATGTGAAAGTTTACATGCTGCATACGGACGGAAGAGAAAAAACACTTGCTCTCTTAAGTTGCGGCGATGTTCTGGGAGAAGTAACTCTTTTCGGCAGTGATTTACGTTCAGCAGCCGTGGAAACATTGGAAAACGCCACTTTTTATGTTATCAGCAAAGAAGATTTTAAGACGTTGATCTTTAATATCCCCGAATTGGCTATGCGAGTTATTGAAATGCTTTCTTTACGTTTACGGCAGACCAACCGCCAGATTCAGGAGATTGTCTTTTTAAATGCTCCAAGCCGGGTAATAAGTAGCCTTTTGCACCTTTCCGAAAAATACGGAAAACCCAAGGATGAAGGTTTGGAGATACCTCTGCGCCTTACCCATGCTGAATTGGCCAAGCTTGCCGGTGTGTCCAGGGAAACGGTTACAAAGGTTCTGAATAACCTCCACGAACGCCGGCTTATTCAGATGACACATAAACACATTAAAATATTAAAAAGAAAAGAATTATTGTCGGACATTTTATGAAAAATATTTTATATTTCGCATTTTTTAGCAAAAAAGCTCACCTATTTGCAGGAATTCCCTTTATGCCCAACGAATTTCATAAATAATTCTAACCATTATTGTGTTGAAGCTCACTGAAAAAAAACTTTTTTACATAGATAATTCTGTTTAAGAATACATTTTTTTAGGCAAACATCTGCATAAAAATTAGGGAAATTTCGGGATTGTTTATTATTTCTCAGAAAAATAACTTAATTAATTTTTATTTCAGAGCGAAGAATCGATTAACTTTGCCAAAGAGACGGCATTCGGGGGGGGAATATTTTTATTGACATAGCTAAGGGTTTAAATTTGCAGCATTAAAGGGCGTCATCGTTTCAGAACCGTGTGGTAATTTGGTTACGGATTAATAATTAGTGTTAGCGGGTGTTTTCTCCAGTAATAAGTAAGCAGTTTTCAATTTTTTTCTTAAAAGGAGTTGAGTCAATGACATTTACCATGATTTACAATGATTTCCCAAGTGCAAGTAACATAGTTATACTGGGGGTGCAAAGATGAAATCAAAGAAGAAAGCATTCGTATCAATTGCTCTAATCTTTTTGCTCATGTTTTCTATGATTGGGTCAGCTCTGGCTCAAATTGTTGATATTGAAGACCACTGGGCTCAAGAGCAGATTAATTCCTGGACAGCAAAAGGACTTATTCAAGGATATCCTGACGGAACTTTTAAACCGGACCAGGGCATTAACAGGGCCGAGTTTTTTACTTTGGTTAACAGGTCCCTGGGCTTACAAAAAAGAGCATCCCTTACTTTCACGGATGTTATCGGGAATGAATGGTTCGTCGAGCAGATTGAAAAGGCTGTTGTGGAAGGATACGTAGAAGGCTATCCTGATGGAACAATAAAACCTTATCAGAGCATTACCCGTCAGGAAGTAGCGGTAATAATGTCAAGATTATTCAGCCTGGAAAGCCCTGAACAGGTACCGGCAGCGGAAAGGTTTACGGATTATGGGCAAATTCCGGAGTGGAGCAAGAACGCGGTTAAGGCTGTTGTGGGGAAAGGATACGTGTTAGGTTATCCGGATGGTTCATTTAAACCTGAGAGACCGATTACGAGAGCTGAAACGACGGTACTGTTGGACAGGATCTTGGGCACTTTTTACAATGCTCCGGGCACCTACGGTCCGGCAGAGGACAAAGAGGTTATCGATAACGCTACCATTAGCTCAGCCGGGGTGACATTACGCAATATTACTGTTAATGGAGACCTCCATATTACAGCAGGTGTCGGCGAGGGCTCTGTTAATCTTAATAATGTAGAGGTTAAAGGTTCCTTGTTGGTTAAAGGCGGAGGCGAGGATAGCGTTTACCTTGACGACTGCACTATTGGAAATGTTGTTGTGGAGAAAGCGGACGGCAAGGTGCGTGTGGTAGCCCGCGGCAACACGAATGTTACTATAGTAAAAGTTAAATCATCGGCACAACTTGAAACGGAAAATATTACGGCCGGTTACGACGGATTTGTCACTGTTTATCTGACAACAGATGATGAAGTGGATTTAGCCGGTGATTTTGGGACTGTGTTTATTGAGTCGGAAGGGGCCAAAGTTCAATTATTAAGCGGGACTATAAAGAAAATGGTAGCTTCCGCTGCAGCAAAGGATGCAACACTGACCACATCTAGCGGCACAATAATCAGCGAGTTGGAGCTTAATGTTGCAGTTAAAGTGGTTAATAAAGGTACAATAAGCAAAGCAACCGTTAATGTAAGCGGTGTTGTGTTTGAAGGTGTAAGGCCGGTTGTCGTATCTGTGGCGGAAGGCGTCGAAAAACCGACAGTTCCGAGCACAGGCGGTGGCGGTGGTGGAGGCGGTTCAACTCCTGTAACGACATATACCGTAACATTTGTTGTATATGATCAGGACTTTAACAAGGTAAACGATGCTGTTATTAACTTTAACACCGTTGCATACACTGCCGGTCAATATAATATTAACAGTACATCCGGAACCTATGATTATCAAGTGAATAAAGACGGCTATGCTTCGGACTTCGGTACTGTAATTGTTAATGCTGATGTAACAGTTCAGGCAATTATTGTCGAAGATGCAAGCAATGTGGAAGAATTGGCAGCCGGAACTTATACGGGTAATTATGTAGTCCGGGAGCTTTCACAGGATACAATTTTCGGTCCGGAAATGGGGACTGCCAATATAACAGGAACCCTCTATTTAGATCCGGGCGAGGAGTACGACCTTACTCTGAAAAACATTGTTGCGGATAAGATGATTGTTCTTTCCGGAAAATCAAATTCCATTACCATGCTTAATGTAGGGGTTCTTACCGTCCTGATTATCAGCGATGATACTGGTGTAAGGATAATTGCGCAAGAGGGTACCTCTATTAAGGAAACCAAAATTGATAAAACAAATCCGGATAAACGTTCCGCTTTAGTGGTAGGCGCAGGAACGTCCATGGGTAAAATCAGCGTTAATGCCTCCGGTGAACTGGAGCTGGACGGTGATTTCGGCGAAGACGAAGTGATCGTTTCCGGCGATGGAGCATCTATCAGCCTGGCACAGAATGCCAAAGTATCCAGTATCAACATGGCAGCCCAGGGGAGCGTAAAGGCTCAGGCAGGGGCAAGCGTAGCAAAACTTAATGTAACTGCCGGTAAAGAAGTTGCTGTGGAAGGTAGTTTTAGTGAAACAGAAGTAAACATTACCGGAGACGGTGCTACACTGAAACTTGCCGAAAATACCAGTGTCGGCAAAACAAATGTTTCCAGCAATGCAACTATCAGCGCAGGAGCCGGTGCAAAGGTAGCAGAAGTAACCATAACCAGTGCAGCAGCAGGGAAAACGGTAAAGATCGACACGCAAGAAAAGGTGGAAAGTGTCAAGGTAGAAGCATCAAATGCCAGAGTTGAAGGTGGTTCCAAGATCGAGGTAATCGAAGTTTCTTCCGGGGTTAGCGGAGTTAAGGTAGACGTAGCCCCCGAGAAAATAGCCGGTGGTTCGATTATAGATGATCAGAATGTAACTCATGAAGAAAACACTGTTATGTCACCGATAGCTTCTCCGCCGTCCGGAGCATATGCAACCCCCTTGACGGTTACCCTTACCTGTGATACTGCAGGAGCGGTTATTTTCTATACCACCGACGGTTCTGCTCCTACAACCGGTAGTACTGAATATACAGGGCCCTTTACAATCGACCTACCGAAAACAGTTAAAGCTTTTGCCGTAAAGGATGGCTACGATTTTGACAGCGCCATCAAAACCTTTACCTATACGCAAGCTGTTTCGCAGGGATTGAGTGCTCTTCAATTAAGTGAAGGAGTTTTGGCTCCATCCTTTGAAAGAACGAGAACAGTCTACTCATCCACAGTGCCGTATGAGACCACGGCGATAACTGTTACCCCAGCTGCCGTGGCCGGGATTATTACAGTAAATGATCAGGTTGTAACAAGCGGCGGAGTATCGCAAAGTATCTCCCTGGCTGTAGGGGCAAATATCATTACTGTTAAAGTCCAAGAGACTGGTAAGCAGGCAAGGATCTATACGGTTGTTGTTACCAGACAGCCGAGCGTTAAATATATGTTAACGTTGCAAGCCGTACCGACAACAGGAGGTACAGTGACAGGAGCCGGTGAATATCAAGCGGGAACAGAAGTAACAATCACTGCGACAGCCAACACAGGCTATCGGTTTGTAAACTGGACGAAAGGAGGAGTGGAAGTCAGCACCGAAGCAAGCTATATCTACACAATGCCGGCACAAGCAGTAACATTGGTAGCGAACTTTGAAGCACTTTATGCTTTGACCCTGGAAGCAAATCCGACAACAGGCGGGACAGTAACGGGAGCCGGAAACTATGCTGCAGGAGCCGAAGTATCGGTAAGCGCCACGGCTACCACGGGTTATCAATTTGTGAACTGGACAAAAGGCGGCGTGGAAGTCAGCAGCCAGGCAAGCTTTACCTACACGATGCCCGCACAAGCAGTAACATTGGTAGCGAATTTTGAAGAAGTTCCTTATGAGGATGAAATGCCCTTGAAAAATTTAGGAAGTAAAGGGAATGTTCTAGAAGAGGGCAATGTATATAACATTTTTGATGATACTGCTATGGGGCTTTATGTAGTAAGTATAAGAGTATCGAGATTGCCCGAAGTATTTGAAAATGCAGAAGGATATGTGCTTAAAGTAGGAGAAAAAACATATACTTTGCTTCAAAACATATTCAATGCGGATATATTTGAAGTTAATATTCCCAAGTCGGATGCGGCAGAACAGGAACTAGAAGACGGTTTATTTAGTGCAATAAAACCAGAAACTTATTTGCTGAAAGAATTAGGAAGTAAAGGGAATGTTCTAGAAGAGGGCAATGTATATAACATTTTTGATGATACTGCTATGGGGCTTTATGTAGTAAGTATAAGAGTATCGAGATTGCCCGAGGTATTTGAAGATGCAGAAGGATATGTGCTTAAAGTAGGAGAAAAAACATATACTTTGCTACAAAACATGTTCAATGCGGATATATTTGAAGTTAATATTCCCAAGTCGGATGCGACAGAACAGGAACTAAAAGACGGTTTATTTGAAAAGATTTAACAGGGTAATGTACTAAAAATTGGGAAGAAGACAGTAAAGGTATTGTCTTCTTCCCATTAAAAAGGAGGTTAAATTATGAACAAGAAAACACAGAAAAAAATAGGTTTATCCCTTTTGCTTTGTTTGTTTCTGTTATTTTCTTTGATCCCAGTTACTTTTGCAGAAACATACGAACTGGAACAAGTTGTTGTTAATTTAGAAGTTGAAGAAGGTATTATACAACCCGTAGTCATGGATTTGGTTTATTTTACACAATTACGTACAGCAGGGTTACTTGTATTTGATGAAAATGAAAATCCATTAATTCCAAATTATATTAAATCAAGTGATGGAAATTTTTATGGATTAAGTTCCTTTACACAAGCTAGAACAGCATCGGATGGAACAAATCCAGGGGCTTTAGCATTATTAAATCAACATCCCGACTTAATTGTGCAATTAAGCCCATATACTGTTGAATATGTAGGCGGAGAATTTATATTTACTCCACCAAGTATTGAAAAATATACATTAACAGTAGGGGTAGAGGGACAGGGCACGACGGATCCAACAGTTGGAGCATATGAATATGAAGACGGCGCCTCGGTGACGTTAACGGCATATGCGGCTGAAGGCTGGGATTTTGACAAGTGGGTAGTAGGTACAGAAAACATTAGTGCGGAACAGATTACGGTAGTAATGGATTCTAATAAGACAGCCACAGCCTACTTTAAAGAAGAGTCTGTTGAAAGCTATACATTAACAGTAGGGGTAGAGGGACAGGGCACGACGGATCCAACAGTTGGAGCATATGAATATGAAGACGGCGCCTCGGTGACGTTAACGGCATATGCGGCTGAAGGCTGGGATTTTGACAAGTGGGTAGTAGGTACAGAAAACATTAGTGCGGAACA
>JAENYV010000013.1:50972-51361 GCA_016841605.1 Dethiobacter alkaliphilus
AAGGCTGGGATTTTGACAAGTGGGTAGTAGGTACAGAAAACATTAGTGCGGAACAAATTACGGTAGTAATGGATTCTGATAAGACAGCCACAGCCTACTTTAAAGAAGAAGTAGTAATAGTAACTGTAGCGGACTTGGGAGAAGAAGGTTATGATATAGAAGACAGTTTTGTTATGTTTGCAAGTCCATATGTATTAACCTTAAAACTACCTGCGCTTCAAGCAAAGTTTGCTAATGTAACATCTACGTCACAAGTTGTTGTTAAAATAGGTGAAAATAGTTATATGATACCAGTTAATCCCTATAACGATCAACAATTTGTAGGAGATATACCCTATGCTGACTTGGGAGTGAACACCACAGATAATACAAGTATTACAGAAGGAAAA
>JAENYV010000013.1:51371-110312 GCA_016841605.1 Dethiobacter alkaliphilus
CTATGCTGACTTGGGAGTGAACACCACAGATAATACAAGTATTACAGAAGGAAAACAGAATATTAAAGGGGGAATTATTTGTATAAATTAAGATAAATATTAAAAAGGAAAAACTAAACGAGACAAGGAGATGAATTTAATGAAAAAGACATTATTTAAAACGATTATGGTTTTAGGTATTGTTGGTTTAATGTTAGCAGGAACTGTTACAATAGCATTGGCTGATGAAACGCCAACTTTTCGAGGGATTGTATATGATTATAATGGACAATTTATTGAATTAACCCCAATGCAATATGTTCAGTTTCGTGGTGCCACAAATCCAGATTTAAAGGCATTAGTGATTGATCCTGATACGAGTAATTTTAGACCTCTTCAAGCTATTGTAGATTCTAGAGGTTACGTTTTTACAGTTATAAAATATGTTCAAACCGGCAAAAATTATAGTAACTTAGTTTTTGAAGATCAAGTTTCAAATTTGACAATGAGGTTGCCAAATTCTGTCCAAGTAGTTTCTCAAGTTATTAATTTAATACCAAGAGATATAACGTTATCAAACATCTCTATTGAAGATATTAATCCGGTAATTACCAACGAAGCTGAAAAAACAATACTAACTTTTGACGTAGATCCAGAAACAAGGTATTCAAATGGTACTGCTTCACCTTCCGAGGTAAACTTAAAATTTAAAATCGATTCAGCGAACTATGACATTGCCGAAGACACTGCAAATGATGATTTACTACAACAAGCAATCGATTTATTAAAACTTTATAGCGGAGATGCTGATAAAACCGGAGTACTTGGATCTACATTAATAAATGAGTCACCAATTACTGTAAGGTTAACTAGTGATATTACAGGAGTGCAAAAAATATATGAAATAATATTTGAGTAAGTATAAGAAAATGTTATAAATTTAAAAAGGCTGCTTCATTAAATGAGGTAGCCTTTTTCTTCTATCTTGGACTTCAAAAAAAAGTGTTTGTTTACTGCTGCTAAAAATAAATTAAATAAATCTGTTTCTGTTGACAAGAGAAAATCTACAGGTTAAACTAGTAAAGTCTACTAATTGTTAACATAATTAGCAGGAAGGAGAAACAAAGTGTGAATATTAGAAAAATAGTATGTTGTGTAATATTTTCCTTATTAGTTCTATCTCCAGTAATGGTGCTGGCAGACACAATGAAAGCTGTTACATTTGAGGAAATAGTTTTTAAAGAAGAAGTAATAAATTTGAATAAGGAGTGGACGGTCCGTTTTAGCAGGGAAATAGCATCTTCTTCAATAAATGAAGAAAATATCTCTCTTCAAGAAAGAGAAAATGAAACCAAGATCCCTGTTGAACTAAAGCTTCAGCCTGACGCAAAAAGTGTGCGGGTTAAACCATTGGAACAGTACGAGCCTGGGAAAAGTTATTGTCTTATTATTACCGATGGCATTCAAGACAAAAAAACAAAGTATTCATTGGCTAACCCGACATACATGTATTTCGAAGTAAAAAATTCAAAGGCACCTGTGATAACTCTGCATATAACTAATGAAACTGTTGAGGGAACCGAAGAATCAGCACTTTTCAACATTACTGGTTCAGTTGACAGGGAGGCAAAGATCAAAGTAAACGGCATAAATGTTCTTTTGCGTAATAAAGAATTTAACATAAATGTAACTCTGTATCCAGGAGTAAATACTTTTTTTGTTGAGGCAGAGGATGGAGACGGTAATAAGGCGACAAAGATTTTTACTATCAGATATGATAAAAAGACATCAACATCAAAAACAAATGATAAAAAGCCGGATGAAACACCTTTAATTTTGCAAGTTAATCAAGCGGATCAAGTTGTTACAGGAAACGTATATTATCTCTCATTTTTAATTTCCGGATCGGTAAATAAGGAGTCAACGGTGGAACTTAACGGAGAGAAAGTTACTACTGTTGATAATACGTTTACAGTATACACGGAGCTAACAGAAGGATTAAATACAATTACTGTTCAAGCTCAGGATTTAGTGGGAAATATTGTTAAAAAAACATTACAGATTACTTACGAAAGATATGATGATAATCAATCACCTGCACAGTCGTCACCGCCGCGTATAACTCTAGACCAGAGTGACGAGATTATTCAAGCAATTACAGCAACATACGAATATTTAGTTTCAGGTAGTATAGATAAAGATTCCGTTGTCACAGTAAATGGAAATACAGTTAACATGGAAAATAACAAATTTTCTACAAACGTAATACTATCTGAAGGGGAAAACAGGATAACTATAGAAGCAAGAGATGATAAAGATCAAATTAGTAGTAAGGTTCTCACTGTTAACTTGCAAAAGGTGCAGATTGATGCTGATTTAGTAGAAGTAAGAGAATGCATGAATAGCGTAATTGCAGAGGTCCAGACTGAAGAAACTAAGCAACTGTCTCGGTATATTCAGAATGTACTCGAGCAAATGATTAATGACCCTGATTATGATTACGAGAGTCAGAGTCCGGTTGTTAAAGGAATGTATAGTAGTTTAAGCAGTGCAGAAAAGGATGATTTTCAAAAGGCAATTCTAAAATATATTAGAGTATCTTTAATACTGAAACTGAAAAGCATTTTTGGGATTTAGAACTGCAAGGAGGATGACAATGAGTTATACCCGAAAAAGTAAAATATCAATGTTCTTTCTTTTATTTATTTTCTTGTTTAGTCTTCCTTTCAATAAGACGGCAGCTTCTGTTCCACAACCTACTGATATTGAAGGAAGTGCTTATGCGGAAGCCATTAGTGAGTTAGTTTCTATTGGTGTTATGCAGGGTTTTCCCGATGGATCATTTAAACCCGATGAGACAACAACACGCGCGCAGGCTGCAAAAATTATTTCATTTTTAATGGGCAGAGCAGAAGAAGTGGATGAAAAAGATGCTACCCTTAAGACAATTTTCCCTGATGTGGAAACGGGTCACTGGGCAGCCGGATACATAAATATCTGCGTTGAGGAAGGAATTATTCGGGGTTTTCCTGATGGTTCATTTGCCCCCTCACAAACAGTAACACAAAGACAATTAGTTGCGTTAATGCTTCGTCTGCTGGGCTATGATACACTGCAGAAGCCATTGGAGTGGGAAAAAGAAGTAGATGAAACAGCTCAGGAGTTGGGGCTTATTACATGGGAGTATAAGCCTGATCTAGAATCTCCCCGAGAAATCTTAGCTCAGGCTTCCTATAATGCCATTCAAGCAGTTCCCATGTCTACCGGTTCATATTTAGCGGAAATAGTAAAACTCTTTGAACCTCTTTTCAAACTAAAGGTAACCGAGATTGAGTAAAAGTTTTTGTTATCGGATTTTTACGCGGGGAGTGGTAAAAATGAGGCAAGAAAATGCTTTTATCGGCAATAGGCCGGGATCGATTAAAAAAAAGAAAGGTATGTTTAACGGTTCTTTACTTAATTACTTTACAATTCTCGTGTTAATCGGGTTAATGATCCTGGGTAGCACCGGTAAAGCAATTGCTTCTTCCACTCCCCGACGGGCTACAATAATATCATTAATTGGTTCAGTATTGATACAAAATGCCGGACAAGCTATCGCGGTCCCCGCAAGAAAAAATATGGAACTAAAAAGCGGTGATCGCATAATTACCGGCAATGATGCAACATGTGAAATTAGGTTTGATGACGGCAGTATTAGTCGTATCGGACCTGAAAGCCGTATTGATATCTCCTTCCTGCAAAGTGAAGGGGACGGCGTGGATACGACTATTATGAATGCTCATCGTGGAAGTGTCTGGAATAATGCCAAAGAGATTGTAAAACGCAACTCGCGCTTCGAAGTTAATACACCTGCGGCTGTTGCCAGTGTCCGGGGGACAAATTTTTTGGTAAGAGTACAGAGTATTATTGATACTTTGGTACGTGTTTATCAGGGTCAGGTTGGACTTTCCGCCGCATCGGAAGAACCTGAGGATGGTGACGGAGCTTCGTCTCCACCGATTTTAACTAAACTTTTAACATATGTTAACTCTTTTCAGCAAGCTACTTTTACTGCTGATGCTACTCCACCAGCAGCAGCTGAAGATGTAAACGTTTTGGATGTGGATGATTTTGAAAAAGACAATCTAGTGTCCGATCAACCGGAAGCTTATGTGCTCATAGAGACCGAGGTTAAAACCATCCTGCTGGACATAACCGGCGAAAGACTTCAGGAAGAATTAAAGAATCTTGCTCTTATAACCAAAGAATTGGAGCTGCTTGACCAGTTGCTTGACCGGGAAACAAATCCGGAAAAAATTAGGCAGCTTCAGTTAATGCAGCAAAAAATGCAAAATGAGAAAAGTATTCGTCAGGAATTGGCCATAAACCTGGAGAAAGAAAGACAAGTTTTAACAGATGAGAAAGAAAAGTTTACTCAATTAAAAGGAAAAATGGAGAGACTTACTCCAGAGCAGTTAAAAGAAGAAGCCAAAGATTTGCGTGAGGAGGAGAAGGCACACACCTCCGAGCAACAAGTACGTCAGCAACAAATTACTCAACAGGAACAAAATGCTACTGAAACGCGCACGCAGCTTATTCAGCAAGGTGAAGAGCTTGGAGTAAAGGATACTCTTCAGCAAGCAGAATCTCTGGTAACTCCGGAATTAATTCAAAAGTTAGCTCAAGAGGTTTTACCGGCACAGTCTGAGCAAACAGAAACACAAACACAAATAGAGTCACCATCATCAACACAATCATCGGATTCGGGTTCATCTTCAACAAAGTATTCTCTAACCCTAAACGTTTATCCGACTCCAGGTGGAACAGTCAGCGGAAGCGGCTCATATCGTCAGGGCAGAAGCGTTACCTTAAATGCCATACCTGCAACAGGGTATTCCTTTGTGAACTGGATGAAAGGCGATGCGGTGGTCAGTACTGATGCCGAGTTTAACTATACAATGCCTTCGGAAGCAGTAACAATGATCGCAAATTTTGAAAAAATTGTCGAGCCCAGTTTTACCGTTTGCTTTGCTGTCTATGATAAGGACGAGCAGGCTCTAGAAGATACATTAATCACCTTTAACGGAATTACAAACGGTGCCGGCGACTATATCTTTAAAAATATTTCACCGGGTACCTATGAATACGTGATATCTAAAAAAGGTTACGAGACAGTAAAAGGTGAGCTAACAGTCCTAAATAATAGCATTAATAAAGCAATAACTTTGCAGAGCACGTATTTTTTAACGCTGGAAGTTGCACCACCCAATGGTGGTACAGTATCCGGAGCCGGTGATTATACAGTGGGGGAGAAAGTTCAGATCAGTGCGACTGCCGCCGAAGGTTATAAGTTTGTGAACTGGACAACCGGCGGTTTCGAAATAGCTACTGTAGCGAGTTATGTCTACACGATGTCGGCTGAAGCAACAACATTGGTCGCGAATTTTGATGAGATTTACACAATAAGTGTTTCTACTGGTGAAGGCGGAACGGTAGCGGGTGGGGGATGTTATACGTATGGAAGCAGTGTTACCCTGACAGCAACCCCGGTGACAGGGTATGAGTTTGTAAAATGGACAGAAAACGGTCAGGAAGTAAGCCGAAACGAAAGCTATTCTTTTTCTGCTTACGCTAATCGGATACTCGTAGCCCATTTTAAGAAACTTTTACCTACAGGAGAGGTTCAGGGTACAGCAAATTTCATGGATAAAGAAACCCATGAAGGAATCAGCATTTTACTTGTTGGTTACGATGCAGAAGGAAAACGGTTTGAAATTAGAACAAATACAGGTCAAAACGGGACTTTTTTATTAACAGGAATACCAAAAGGCTCTTATACAATTACAGCAAGTTATGCAGACTATTATCAAACAAGTAAAGTTTTAACAGTTCAAGGAGGAGATGTAGTCGTTCTTGATCAGGTTTTAAAACTTTATCCTGAACAGTCTTTTGGAAGCCTTCAGGGTTATGCAAAATACCTATACAGAGAAAACCACGAAGGAATTTATATCAGAGTCCAGACTTTGGCCGGGGAATTTCTCCCGGATCTTGTAGCTTTAACAGATGCAAGCGGATATTTCTGTTTCGAGCAAATTCCTGTGGATTCTTTGTCAGGCGTAAGCAGCTATATTGTTACAGCTTATGCTTTGGATGCACAGCAGGAGTTAGCCAGTGATAGTATCCAGGTAACAATACAGGCGGGGGAAGAATATACGACAATTTCTGAAACGCTCTGGGTGAGAGCAGCGGCCAATAATGTTATTATTTTTGCCGACAATACGGAGCCTTGGGAGAGTAGTGCCTTGCTTGAAATGTTGGGAATGCTGGAGGTGAACTATAGTCTTCACTCAAGCTCTGGGATGGCAACCCTTTCCCTTCCCATTGATAGCACAGTGTGGATAATTAACGATCAGCCCCAGGAATTTTATAATTCCTATGCTGATAACCAGCAACGCTTTATTGATTTCGTTCAACAAGGAGGAACCTTGCTTTTCGAAGCGTGCGATCAGGGCTGGGAAGAAGGTTCGCTGAAGGAAGCCGGGGGTAAGCTTCCTGGTGGGGTAGAAAATGCATTGAGTAATGATTATTATAATTCTAATGTTAATCCCACTCATCCAATGATGACACATGTTCCCGCTGAGCTTTTCGGAAATTATGCCTCCCATAATTATTTTGTGAACCTGCCGGTTAATGCAACTATCCTTTGCACAGATTCGCAAGACAATCCCACTCTTGTTGAATACAAATATGGTCAAGGTCGTGTAATTGCAACAGGTCAACCCCTGGAGTATCATTGGCAGTATGGTTATAATCCCCGACAGATCTACGCAAACATGATTTTCTATACTTTTAATCTTCCTGCAACCGTAATTATGGAATCCTATGGGTTTACGTTGCAAGCTAATCCGGAAACAGGAGGAGCAGTAATAGATAACACAAATTTTGGACCGTATGCTGCAGAGGGGGCAAGCATTAATGTAGAAGCAATTTCCTGCACAGGTTATAAATTTGTAAACTGGACTGTAGACGGGGTGGAAGTTAGTTTATATCCATTGTTTAATTTTCCAATGCCCGCAGCAGATACTGTTCTTGTGGCAAATTTTATTGAAGATAGGGAAGTGCCGGTATTTGCAGAAGGTTATCCCCGGATAAATGCAACCTGTGACTCAGTGGAGTTAGCTGTACAATTAAATGAAGATGGAACAGGCTATTCCGTGATGCTGCCGGCTTTGGAAGCCGGGGAGCTTATGCTGACGGCAGAGCAAATCAAAGCATGGAATCCGGAAGAATATCCGGAGATAACAAGTTCGTGGACCGATAGTTTTCCGATTAATGCCGATGAGGAAATAATAATACAAAATTATGAATATATCTACCCGGAGACAACTTATAAAATATACTTTTTCGCTGAAGACCCGGCAGGGAATATGACAAATGTTCAAGTGCTTGAAGTAACAACAGACATGGCAATGGAAGAGACGGTGATGCCGGAGTGTTGTCCTGCAGGGATTTTATCAGAAAACCGAAATGAGCAGCATAACGGTATTCAAGGGCAGGTGGATTCATCGGAAGCAGGAGAGCATTTATTGATGACAAAGCAGATAAAGACACGTAATTCCGCGACCGGACCCGGAGATTACTAGTTCAACATGCGGAGTTGGTAAATGCCGAATTAATTTTCTTTTGCCTGTTCATCATGGCAGCAGAGGTTCCCTGGAAAAGACCATGCGAGGTGTCACTACTAACGCATGGTCTTTTTAATAACCAAAAAAATTAAAATTCTAAAAAGGATATTTCTGTAGACGATAGGAGGAACTCTAATTCCTACATAGAATTATATTTTGATAAAATAAATGCCTGTATTACCAAATTAAGGAAGTAGGGTTCGATACTTTTCGGCAAGCAGCAGGCAGGAAGGAAGGAGGTTTTTATCCAAAGGTAAGATAATGATCAACCGCAGTACCAATATTATGAGGCGGCATTAAGTTGGATGCGTTGAAGAAGTAGTTTAGTTTTATTGTTTTTATGCAGTTTATTTGTCATTTTTTTATTGGGAGGATTAAAATTGATGTTCAGAGTAATGAAAAGGGGCAAAAAGCGGGCAACATTAGCTGTTATTCTTGTAATAGCTTTATTGCTAAGCAATATTATTGCTCCCATATCTGCCTTTGCCCTGGAAGATTGTTATTTATTTCTCTGTGCCTATCCCAGTGAAGGCGGGACAGTAGAGGGAGATGGAAATTATACGGCCGGACAGGAAGTTTCCATAAATGCTGTCCCCAATCCCGGATACAAATTTGATCATTGGGAAGCTTATTGTGGCGGTGAACTGGCAGATCCGCTGCAGGCCTCAACTACTTATACCGTTCCTGAAGGGACGGCAGAAGTTATGGCTTATTTTGTTCCTGTCTATGAGCTTACTCTGCAGGCTGATCCGGTTGAAGGCGGGACGACGGCAGGTGACGGCGAGTATAAGGAAATGGAGGAAGTGCAGATAAGTGCCGCTGCCGCTGAAGGCTATATGTTTTCCGGCTGGACGGATACGGAAGGTGTCCTGGGCGGTAATGTAAATGAAACGTTTGCGTCCTTTTATATGCCGGCAAATCCGATCTCACTGACAGCTAATTTTGTTCCTGTCTATGAGCTTACTCTGCAGGCTGACCCGGTTGAAGGCGGGACGACGGCAGGCGACGGCAAGTATGAGGAAAATGAGGAAGTGCAGATAAGTGCCGTTGCCGCTGAAGGTTACATGTTTTCCGGCTGGACGGATGATGGCGGCGTATTGGCAGATGATGATTTGGAAAAAGCCGTCGTAACTTTCTTCATGCCGGCAGAGGCGGTATCTTTGACAGCTAACTTTGTTCCGGCATACGACTTAACTTTGTTTGCTAACCCGGCTGAAGGCGGAGAAGCTCTGGATCTTACTGCCGGTGGTCCATACGAGGAAGGTACGGAAGTAGAAATTAGTGCAATTGCCAATGACGGCTATAAGTTTGTCAACTGGACAGCGACAAATTTTGCGCATTTAATAGAAAATGTAAATGCAGCAATAACAAAATTTATCATGCCTGCTGCCCATGAGACCCTGACAGCCAATTACAAAAATTATGCAATCGCCGATTTGGAAGTAGCGGTTCCCAACCATACTGTCTATGTGCCAACCGACTATACTTTTACATTTGAGTCGGTAACCGAACTGAACAAAAATTTGGGCGATAAAATATTCATAGTTACGGATCCATATTACGCAGGCTTTGATTATTCAGGAATAAATCCGGAGGAAATGCCCATTACAATTACAATTAACGGGGAAGAAAGCAGCTACGTAACGAATGCCTCCTGGGGTGATGAGGATAATCCGCAGATGCTGGAGATCAATCTTCCTGCGGATATCCCGTCAGGTAGCCTGCTGAAGTTTACTCTTTCCGGCGTGAAAAATCCGCCCATAATTGGTGAAGCAGTTCCTGCCCTTGTTCATATCGGCGGAGAGGGAGGAGACCCTTTATCAATTGCTTTAGAAGAAGCAGTAGAGTTTATTCTGCCGAGCATTTCCATTACTCCTGTGGCAGGGCCTGAAGATAAACCGGTAGGGGAAGAAGATGATCCCATGGAGGTCAACCAGCGGCGCAGACTTATTTTTGAGTTGAAGGATGAGTCGGGTGAACCCTTTGTTGCCCCCAATGATATTACCGGCACCCTGTACAGTAATTCTAACGGGGACTTTTATAACGAATACGCGGATGTGTATAACGACGATTCCTTTACCATTTTATCAGGTAACTCCGCTACTTATAAGTACTACCGTCCTCTGGCTGTGGGTAACCATACAGTTGATAATTTTTCAGGTTCCTGGTATCCAAGCAGCAGTCCGTTTGCCGGTGGGTATCTCCAGGCAACCAGCCCCACTATTCCGGTTGCCCCGGCCGGTGAAGTAGAGGCCTGGATGAATTACTCCCAATTTCCTTCTATCCAGGCAGGAAGTACCGGTCATTTTGCAATTACAGTTGAAAACAGGGATCAATACTGGAACCAGACGGAGCAGACCCGCAATATTTCCATAATGCTGAAGGCAGTAGCTTTCCGTCAAGACGGCAGTCCTCCGGAAGAAGGAGAGTTTAAAGGAAAACTGCTTCTTCCTGAGAAGGATGCCGAAGGAAATATTAAATATGACAATGACGGTAATATGCTTTTTGTTGATTGCGGTGATTCGACTGTCATAGAAATACCGGAAGGGGAAAGAATCGTAGATTTCTACTACTACGATGAAAAATCCACAATTTGGCCTAACGATTATGCTGTCAATATTATCGCGACCGCAGAAAATCTCAACGTCCTTGACCAATCTGTCACGGTCTATCCCCTGTCACAGTCGGAAAAGCTGGTTGTTTTGCCCATGGATGGTGTGGAGAAGTTTACAGGAGCAAAATATGAGCTCCAGCTGCAGGTCCAGGATGCTTTCGGCAATGTGACGGATCTCCAGCCCTGGGCTTTGACGGTTTCTCTGACCAGTAGTTCGGAAACAGGTAAATTTTACAGCGACTACTGGCTCGATACGCAGATTACCCAGGTTACTTTAAATTATGAAAATGTAAAAACCTTTTATTATGTTGATACGGCCGCATCGGATCCCGCCATGATTACGGCAAAATCGACAGATTTGCAGGACGGCATCATTGATCTGTTTGTGCGGGAACCTCTTTTGACGGTTGACTTTGACAATAATTCAGGAGAAGTGAATCTGCACCGGAAGTTTGGAATAAAACTTCAAGTTAAGGACGGGGAAAGTTATAAAGATTTTCCGGCGCCAGGCGATTTGACTGTGTATTTGGGCACGGATAAAGGCGGTGAATTTTTTCAAAATAAAGCGGATAATAACAATCCTATTTACTCCATTGTTATCGAAGAAGGCAGCAGCAGTGCAGAGGCTTACTACCGTCCTGTTGAAGTCGGCACTCACCAAATTACGGCTACCCTGAACATTTATAATACAACTGTTCAGGACGCAGGCCGACTGGAAGTTACTCCCTCCGGAGAGACACAGAACCGGTTTACAATGATTTCTTCTCCCTTTACCGCCGGAATTCCCGGACGTGTTGACCTGGAAATTCGGGATCAGTATAATAACCCCGTAACCCAGGAAACAAACAAAATTGTTTATCCGGAAGCATTTGCCGTGGATAGTGCAGGTAATCCTACCGACCTAAACGGCAGGTTAATCAAAGCCGGCGATGACGGTGCTCCTCTTATGGACGGCAACGAATGGGTAGATTTGGAGAAGGATACGGAAGGCCGGCTATTCGTGGAAGTTCCGGCCGGTGAGAGCGGTATTTCTTTCTATTACCTCAATACCCGTGCCACCGGTCCTGTTCCCGACTATTACGTATATCTTCGTGCTAGGGCGGAATCTCTTACAGAGGAGGGGCCGGTTGCCCTGACGGTAAATGCCGCTGAAACGGCAAAATTGTCAATTAGTGCCCTGGACGGAGAAGAGAAAAACACCGGTGAATCATTCATGCTGCAGCTGGAATTGCAGGATGAGTTCGGCAATCTCTCGCAGCAGCAGGTATGGCAGGGACCCCTCACTGTAGCGTTAGCGGCGGAAGAAACGACAACAGGAAAATTTTATAGTGATGCATATCTGCAAGATCGTATTACCCAGCTTACATTCCAAAATTATGAAAACGTTAAAACCTTTTACTTCCAGGATAAGGCGGCAGGAAATCCCTTAGTTAAGGCAACGGCGACGGATCTACAATCCGGAAGCCTGGATTTGAGAGTGGTGCAGCCTCCGGAATTTACTGTTACTGCTGCATCATCTTCCCTGGAAGTATATCTGCACAATGAAATTAATATTGCACTGAACAAAAGTTATCCTTACGATATCATCGTTTACTTGAGTTCGGCCGTGGAAGAAGATAATTTTGCCTTTTACCCCGGCACTTTTTATCCCTCTCCGACCAATAATGTTGCTTCCGTTGATACAGCCGTAATTCCCGCCGGAGAAACCGGGACAACAGTTTATTACCGTTCCCGGTTTGTGGGAACACACACCATTTTGGCCTATATTGATTCTTTCGGCGGCCTTGAAGCTATTAGCAACGCATTTACAGTAACACCTGCAGCACAAGTTACGCATCAGCTCGGTCTTGAAACCTGCTTTTTTACTGCCGGGGTTCCCGGACAGGTAAATCTGGAAATATTAGATCAGTATGGTCAGCCCGTACCCCAGGCAGGAGAAACTACTGTTTATGTGTCGGCTTATGCTCTGGATCAAGACGGGAAGAGTGCAGATAATTTCTCCGGAAGGTTGCTGAAAGCCGACACCGACGGTTCCCTGATTGGCGGAGACAATGCTGCAAATTGGGTCGATGTTGATGAAAACGGTCTGCTAATACCCGACGGCAAAAGCGGTTGCTCCTTCTATTATTACGATGAGCGTGCGACTGATGATGAGTACAATGTTTTTATTCAAACCGGGGCGGAACATCTCAATATGGACAATTACCGGCAAAAGCTTACTGTAAAATCGGCTCCGGCCGACACGGTCCGGATATCTGCTGTGGAAGGGTGTTCCAGGGTTATCTATGATACCTTCCCCCTGCTGGTGGAGCTTGTGGATAAGTTTGGCAATTTGGCAGCAGCCCAGGATGAGCCGGTCACTATTGAGTTGACTACAGATTCTCCGACCGGACGTTTTTATTCCGATGCTTCCTTGACCCAGCGTATCAGCCAGCTGACCTTTGATTATTATACGATTTATAGTAATTTCTTTCCCGGTCAACTTATTTATTATGTGGACAGCAATGCGGCAGAAAAAGTTCAAATTTCCGGAGCAGCGCAAACACCTACTATTAATGCCAGGGCTGTCGATCTCATGGTGCTCCCCCTTCCTTGCTCCATAACCCTGGAGGAGGGAGAAGGAGATGACTGGTTGGTTCAGCAGAGACGTAAGGTAATCGTCAAGCTCTGGAATAATGAACCGGAGAGCGAAATTTATGATGATCCGTACACGGTTCCTGCTGAACTGGAAAAAGGACTTCCGTTGCAGCTTTCCTGCAATCCCGAAGGTAAGTTTTATACACATCTGGTCGGCGGCGAAGAACTTGAAGGCAATAATATCGCCGTGCCTCCAGGTGCTTCCGAGATAGAAGTTTACTTTAACCCTGAATCGCCGGGTCATGTTCAGTTGGCGGCCGGTTTCAGTTACAGGTCCGAGGCTGCTGTCTTTGGTGTCTTGAATATTGACGTCAGTGCTGCCGGTCGGGTGCGCTCCATCCTGGAAGGGGAGCTGCATTTCACGGCAGGCGTGCCCGGCGAAGTGTGCGTTGCCCTGGTGGACCAGTACGGCAACCGGACCACCGAAGATTCTGATCTGAATGTTGCCCTTCATACTTCTTCGGCAAACGGGAGCTTTTACCTATCTCCGGAAGTGGATAATGACGGCAAACCAACCGCTGATGCCATCACGAATGTCCTGATACCTCAAGGCAAGTCAAAGGCTATTGTTTACTACTACGATACAAAAACGACAGGTGGGGATTACCGGCTTTTCCTGGATGTTAAACCTGCCGGTTGCAACGGAGATGTCCGGGAAGCTTTTGTGTATCCCGCGGATTCCAAAAACTTAATGATAAGCGTCTGGGATTATGAGGAATTTTATGATTTGAAGATTGAAAATCAATATGGTTGTCTTGTCCTTCCCGGTCATTCCGGAGAACAGGATAAACTCCTTTCCGGCATGCTCTTCCCGGTTACAGTAAGTATTGTGGATGCGATGGGCAACCCTGTGCCGCAGAGTACCCCTCTTACCGTAAACTTGTCAGCGGAAAAAGATGATCCTGACGCTCCCGGTTCCGGCAAGTTTTATCTGGATGAGGAAGGTACTTTACCGGTAACACAGATAACCATCGGCGGTGATGCAGGCAGCAGCGCGGCCCTTTATTTTGTGGCTAAAGGAAATAAAGAACTTAACTTTGCTTTGCAGGCGACAGCCCCCGGCCTGGCAAAGGGCGAGAAAACTGTTACCGTTCTGGAAGCAGACGAACTGAGGATTTACTTCCCCTGGGGAGATAATGCAGCCAATCCCGAGCAGCGCAAGCCTTTTGCCATTGTCTTGACCGATGCCCAGGGCCATCCGGCCAAAGCCTTTGAAGATATTCAGGTGGCTTTACAAGGTGGCCGTTTCTTTATGGGACCCGAGGACTATGAAGATGTTACCGATGTAACGATTAAAGCAGGCCGTCAAGGGATTATGCTTTTTGTGGAAGCAGGCAGGCTTGAAGGTCCAATGACTATTGAAGCAGTTGCCGAAAATTATGAAAATGCTGGGGCAGTTTTAGACGTAAAACACTATCCTTATTATACGCGGGAATTATTTAGAGGCTGGAATATTCTTTCCGTCCCCCTGGAACTTAAGTATAATACCCTGGCGGATATAGTAAAAGATGCGGAAAATGTCATTGAGCTGGCTTATTATTTTGACGCCGTGAACAAGGAGTGGAAACTGATAACAACGGCAGATTACGGAGATATGCCCATAAACCCCACAGATGCAGTTTACCTCAAACTAAAAGGTAAAACTCTGGCGGAGTTTTACCCGTTGGAAAGTCCCTCCGGGCCTTACAACCGGACTTTGAAACAAGGCTGGAATCTTTTCGGTCCTGCCTTTGACCTGAGCGACTGGAATGCTCATGAGATGAGAGCATCCAATGTCCTTTCCAGTCTAAGCGGTCAATTTGTTCATGTTATCAGTCCGAGAACAGAAGTGCAGAACCCCTGGGCTTACATTCCCGGTTTATCGAGCAATCCGGATATGCGGGTGACCGAGGGTTACTGGATTTATATGAAAGAGGAAGGTATTCTGCCGGGCTTTAGTTATACTCCTGTTAGTGGAAATTACTACGGTCATATTCCCTGTCCCGGAGATGATGATTACTGGGGAGTTATGGAAATGCCCGACCTGACTGTTTCTCCGCCGCCTCTTCCGGCAGCTTTCTACGGAGATGTAGTTGATGCGGAGGGCAACACTATAGAGGAAGGAACCATTGAAGCTGTTGTCGACGGCATCGTCAGGGGCCGGATAACTTTTAACGACGGCCGGTTCGGCTTATCCGAAGGTGCGCGGCTGGTTGTCCAGAGTATGACTAACCTTGGCAGCAAGAAGATTACTTTTTATGTCAACGGATACCGGGCCATGGAAAGCTTCAGGTGGTTCGATACCAGCGGATACCTGAGCGGGGTCACACTGACGGTGGATACTTCTACCGTCCAGGAAGGGCTGGTGTACAAGGGGCTAGCCGTAAGAGATCCCTATACAGTGGAACTTACCTTCAACGTTAATATCTTAAACAATCTGGATAACCCTGATGATCTTAAGGGAGCTGTTCAATTTTCTTCTTCCCTGGGCACCTTCCTTCCCCTTTCGGAAGAGGACTCCGTTTTCATCGAAAATGATAAGCTGGTCATCAAGTTCAGCCGGAAAATAGCGGGGAATGACAATGAAATTACCCTTGCCGCCAATGCTTTGAAGGATGAGAAGAATAATGTGCTTAATTATAACATCAGGACAGCTCCGTTTAATACAGAAGACATCGTTATCGATGAATGCTTCATCGCTACCGCTGCTTTCGGAACCAAATTTGATCCCGCGGTAGCCCTGCTGCGGAAGTTTCGCGATAAGTGTCTGTTGACCAACACATTGGGTCAGGAATTTGTGGCGCTTTACTATCGCACTTCGCCGCCTATCGCCGCTTTTATCGCGGGCAACGGTTTCCTGCGCGGAGCAGTCAGAATGCTGCTGGTGCCGTTTATAGTCCTGGCTTACCTTTTGCTCAATCCTGCTCTGGGATTGCTGATGGCAGCTGTTATTCCGGCTCTTATTGTTTACCGCCGGAGGTTCAGGATCAAAGCGCTGCATTAATTATTGCAGGCTTTCAAAGTTGATGATAAAGCTTCTTTAATTTAGTGATAATCTGGTTTTTCGTCCGATTGAAAGACGGTATTTCCGCCTGCAGGTCCTGAAAGAATTCTTCAAATGTCCGGACGATATTTCCTTCGTTGCTCATGATGGCAACGGGGTGTTTATGGGGAAAACCATGTGAGGTGGTCACCACCGCAGCATGGTTTTCCTTATAAATGAAGCTCAGATCCGGAGCGGTAATGATGTACTTTTCTCTTCCACCGGCAAAAAAAATTTCGTAGTGTTTATTATTCTCCAGGACCTGAATTGTATGTTCGAGCAACGCAACCAGTTGCCGCCTGTTAAGATAAATATTTTCCTCTAAAAAGAATTCCACGGAAGAGAGTTTAATATTTTCCTCCCCGGGAAGAGTGAAAAAAATATTATATGGAAATATTTCACAGTAGTTGTAATGTTCGGTCATCGCGATAAAGCTTTGCAGGCGTTTTTCATGTAATTGCAGCCGTTTTTTTATCTCTTGCGGGGGGAGATTGTTGCTTTGCAGGATATCTTCGTATAAGGACAGTGGGATGGTAAGACTGCTGAGATGGTTTTTGAAAGTTATAAGGTCTCCACTACGTCCTTCCAGCTGGACCATCTTTTCCATAAACGGAATCATTTGCTCCCCTGTAAAAACATACAGCAATTTTTTACATTGCTCCAGGAAAGCATAAAAAGACGCTTCAAATATTTTTGTTACAAGGGAGTCAGGAAAAAAGAAGGAATAGTTATCACTTTGGGCATCTTCCGGGAGAAAAGAAACGATGCAGGCCTTATTTTTAATAATAAAATAAGTTGCCTTGATGATGGTATGGACATATTGGGGATGGTAGAAAGATTCAACATTACCGGTCAGATGCAGGGGTAGCCAGTACTTCATAATAGATGTTAAATCGGATAATTCCCGGTTAGTGGTGTGAATAATTGTAATTTTATGCCCCTGTTCTAAGGCGAGACGCAGTTTTTCCTCCCACTGCACGGTAAATTTTTTGTCTTCTAGAATCCATTGTAAATTTTCCTGGCTGGTAAGAAGTAATTCAAGAGGTTCGGCTGAGGTCAGCACCAGATCCAAAAAAGCCAGAACCGCCTCTCTTTTCCCGGCTCTTCCCCGGTAAAGTTCGAAGTGGTGTAAACTTTTAAACAGAGAAAGTGTTTCGGGTTTGTTCATTTTAAACAAAAAAGGAGCGGTGATGTTTTTCTTTCCTGCGGGTTGAGTAAATATCCCGTCAAATATGTTCAGAAAAGCGGAGGTGCCGCCAGGCTCATTTTGGGTGTGAGGATGATATTTACTTGCCGCTTCCTTTTCATTTTCAGGGGAAAGCCATTCGGCCAGCGCCTCCTGGAGAGCTGCAGAACTCTCCTTGTCTGTGAGCGCAGCGTGTTCTTCCAGGACTTTCAGCAGCTCAACTCTTTGAAAATTGTGTAGATGCAAACTGGAAAAATAGCTTACCATTTCCGCCGGATAGGGGGATACTGCAGATGGTACCCTCTTTTTATTACGCCATTTACTGACGAGGGAAGGGTCAACACTTAAGGCCCTGGCCAGTTTGCTGTTATTAACCTTCAGCGTTTTCATCAAAAGATTAAGCTTGTCACCAAAATCCATTGTACCCACCCTTTGCAAGGTTTGGAAAATTCAGATACAACCAGGCAGTCGCAACCCTCTTATCTTATATTTTCTATCATAACACAGCAATTTAAACATGACAATTCATGACAAGCTGTGTCCGTGACAAATGGCTTCGCAAAGCATTATTGGGAGTATTTAAACTAAATTTGTGTTCCCTATCACAGAAATGAGGCGGTTATTATTTAAGAATATGTTACAGCTGTAATTCAGCATGGGAGTTACATAAATAGTGAGTTAAGTGGCATGGAATGTCCATGACAAATCCAATTATGGGGTATTATTCCAAAAGATGAAGAATTATAATGGAACCATGTCCGGAAAGTGTCAAGCATAAGACTAAATTACGAGGTGAAAAGAAATAATGAGAGTGCCGCGCTGGAGAAGAATAAAATGGGGTTTGAGCTGGACTTTATTAATTATCATGATCTTTACTACTATTGGCGATCTCGCGGCCCTCTCCCTGCCGGAGTATGTCCAAAAACCGGATGAGGCTTTTAATCTGTCAAATATAATCGCCTATGAGTCGAAAGGTACCGTCCAGGCCATGGAAGGGGACGGGGAAAAGGAAGAGGAAGGGACACTCCCCGGGGAGGAAGTTTCGGAGACGGAAGCTGCCGGTGTGGGTGACCATGTATACGCTGATGTTTCAGGGGAGGAGGGCCTTCCCCTGGATATAATGCCGGAGAAAGAGCCTGAGACTAATGTTGTCACTCCTGACAGCGGAACCGGACCGGAGGCGAGCGAGGTCCTTGCGGCAGATTTTTCCGGCGAGGAAATTCCTGAAATGTTGCAAGTCATGGAAGATGAGTCTTTCCAAAACAGTGATGCAACTACCGTTCCGGAAAGTGTTTACGGGCAGGGAGAAGCCGAGGAGGCAACTACTGTCACGGAGAATGTCTACACCATTGCTCCCCCCACCGCCTCCCCGCTCCCCGGAATTTTTTACGAGCCGCTGCAGGTAACCCTCCGGAGTGAAACCGTGGGAGCTGCCGTATACTATACGCTGGACGGAAGCACACCTTGCCCGGCGAGCATAGCATATCGCGAACCGATTGAGCTGGAAGAAACAAGGACAATTAAAGCAGTCAGTGTAAAGGAAGGGGTATCCGGTCCCGCAGCCGAATTCACCTACGAACTCTTTCTTTTCCGTCTTATGGATGAGGGGATAGAAACGATTGAGGTAAACAGTGAGACAAGCGGTTTACTGGAAGAAGGTACCGGGGAAAAATGGTACAGCTTTTCAGTGACGGAAAAAGCCGATTACCGCATAAAATGGCTTGACCCCGGGGACGGGCAAAAACTGGACTGGTTTAACGTTTATATCTATGATGCCGATGACAAGCGGTTAGCAGATGGGTATGTCGAGCAATGGCAAGAATTTTACTGCGAGCTGGAAGCAGGAGCGTACAAACTAAAAATTTCAAATCAATGGAATGAGGGCAATTTTAAGTTTGCTCTTAACCAGGTACCCGCTGCTCCGGTGGCTGATCCTGCTCCGGGCTTATATGGCGAAGGGCAGAGTGTTGTTTTAACTGCTGCCGGTGCCGATTTAGAAATATACTATACCACTGATTATAATGATCCGGATATCAACAGCAGCAAGTATACGGGCGAGCCCATCGTCATTTCCGAGACAACCACCGTAAGGGCTGTTGCCTGGGACGGGAACAATTACAGCCGGATTAAAGTGTTTTCTTATCGTATTTCTAATGATGTGATTGATCTTCCTGTGAGAGCGGGCAGCGGAGCTGACGGAGCTGTAGAAGCAGAGATAACAGAGCAAGGAGCCGGCAACTGGTTTAAGTTTGAGGTTCCTGCCAACGGCAGATACGGCATTAAATTTTTCCCGGCAGAAATGCCCCGGGGCAATCTCTATTCTCTGAATTGTAATCTTTATGATGCTTCCCTGAAAGATCTAACTTCCGGATGGGCAGATTTAAACTCGGAGAAATTAACAAGTATTTTCCCGGATCTCGGTTACAATTATGAGCCGGGAACCTATTATCTGGAGGTTTTCTCAGGCGGGTGGAATAATTACGGCAATTACCGCGCTAAGGTTTATCCCCTACCCTATCTGCCTGAAGGTTTGCCGGAGGAATGTGATATCAATAATGAACCCATTCAGTATAATGAAGCCATCCAGGTTACGCTGACCAGCGAGACTCCCGGTGCGGAAATTTACTACAGGCTGAATTGGGATGATGCCCCTGTTTTATATGAAGGCCCCATTACCTTAAACAGAAATGGAAACCTGGAGGCTTATACCGTCAGCAATGGTATCTCCAGCGGTTGGAGATACTTCTACTATTATTTAAATACGCCTTCCCCTCCTGGGGCCGGCCTTGAAGCCGGCCGTTACCCGGCAGGTACGGAGATATCCTTAATTCCAGCGCAGCCTTCCGATGAGATTTTTTATACAACGGACGGCAGTGACCCGGCTGACAACGGTATTTTATATACTGCTCCCTTTGTTTTGGAGAGCGATATGACCATACAGGCAGTGAGCAGAAGAAACGGGCTTTACAGCTATGCAGTTGAATATATTTATCAGATAGGGGTTCCCAGCCCAACGGCCGGCCTTTCCCCGGGGAGCTACGAAGGGGCGCAAACCGTAACCCTGGCTTCTTCTCTTGAGGATGCCGTCATTTATTACACCCTTGACGGCACGGTTCCTTCGGAGGAAAGTACACTCTATACGGGAGCAATTACAGTTGACAGAAATATACAGATCCGGGCTATCGCTGTTCACGAAGGGGAGACATCCCTGGAGGCAAGAGCTAATTATAGCCCCCCGGGTTTTAATTATCACATTGCAGATGCTGTCAGAATTTTGGAGTTGGGAAATAGTTATGAGGGATATTTACCTTCCAGCTACAATGATGAATGGTTTACGTTTACAGTAGAGGCGGAGGGCAGCTATCGTCTGGTTACCTCCCCCAGTGCTGTCGGCGATCAGGTTTCGTATACCACATTGACATTATACGATGAAGAGAAAAATATCCTGGAAGAGTTAATCCCCATTAATTATACTCATGCCGATTTTAGCAGATTTATGGAGGCTGGTGAATATTACCTGCGTGTTATAGGCAGGGACTCCTGGTACCGGGGACGCTACCAGCTGCAGGTTGGCATTAATGCGGCTCCGCCGGAGGCCTCTCTGCAGTCCGATACATATGCTGAAGTACAGGAGGTTAGCCTGGCAACCCCTGTGCCGGGAGCAAATATCTACTATACAATCGATGGCAGCGAACCGACTGGGGAGAGCCTCCTTTATACTGACCCCATTACAGTAGATAAAAATATGCAGATCCGGGCAATTACCGTGCTGAATGATGTTGTATCCGAAGAGGCCAATGCTTTTGAAACTCCCAGGGGCTTTAACTATGAAATAAACGTCCCCAGACCTGTAGAGTTGAATACTGCTTATGAGGGCTACTTCCCCTTCAGTTACGGTCAGGAGTGGTTTGAGTTTAAGCCGGCCCATGCCGGTCAGTATGAGTTTGATACATTATCAGCCGGCACTGACCAATTGTGGGGTGGGACAGATATACAGGTGTTTGATGAGAATGACAATCTGAAGGGCAGTGTGGGGGACTATTCCTTTAATTACAGCTTAAAAGTCGACCTGCCGGCCGGAAAATATAAGGTTAAGATAACTCCCTATTATACCGGTTACAGGGGGAGATATGAATTTATCATCAAGGGCAACCCCCTGGCTCCGCCCACAGCCTCTCCGTCACCGGTTACCGGAGACGCTCCCTATGCGGAGAGTGTCTCTGTTCAACTCAGCTCGGCAGAAGCCGGCAATATTTACTATACAGTAGGAGAAAACGGCAATGCACCTGCCGACCCGACCAAAGAAAGCGCCCTGTTTGAAGACAGTAATCCCATTGTGCTGGATGAAGGCGGCAAGCATATCATCAAATCCTTCCTTGTTATTAATGAAGGAATGGAGAATGAGGCTGCCAGCGATGTGGTTTCCTTTGAATACTGGGTAGATGTGCAGAAACCCCAGGTGACAAATGTCCAATATTTAAATTATTCCTGGTATTCGGAGTTGTATGATAATCATATCTTTAATCAAACTGCCCAGTTTCGAGCTACTGCCGAAGATGATACGAAGGTGGCGGAAATCGTTTTCTCCTTATCGCCGGATGAGGGCGCCAGCTGGCAGGAAATAGGTTCGTATGAGTATGTGGACCAGTGGTCGGGAAGCATGAGCTGGGATACCGGCGGTGTAGAGGACGGAACCTATCTATTAAAGGCCGCAGCCAAGGATGCCGCCGGACGTTGCGGTACGGAAGAGGATGAAATCAGGCTCATTACTATTAAAATAGACAACACGCCTCCCCCTGTACCGCAAGGCGTGATCTTGACTCCCCTTGAGGGCGGTTTGAAGCTTGAATGGGAAAGCGTTACCGAAGGCGACCCATATAATTACTACATATATAAAGGAACAGACACGGACAGCCTGGAATTTTTAACTTCAGTCTGGCATTCCAGTTACGATGAGACGCATTCCTATACGGACAATCTTACCTTTGCCGATGATGTGGAATATTTTTATGCCGTTACTTCCAGAGATTATCTTTCCGGCGGATTATATAATGAGAGCGCTTTCAGCGCCATTGTCAGCGGAACTGCCCTGGAGGATGTTACTGCTCCGGAGATTACTTCCCTTAATCCCCAGGAAGGAGAGAGAATTAACAGCAACTACGGTATCTACATTCGAGCCAGTGATAATGCCGGTATTAAATCCCTGCTGGCGGAGATAGCAGTTGACGGAAGTGACGACTATGCTGCCCTTTACGAAAACAATGATTATAGCTTGAATACCACTTCTATTTATCCTCCAAATCTGTATCCGGATGCCGCAACTTATACAGACGGGATGTATCTGCTGCGTGTGACGGTCACAGATTATAGCGGCAACAGCACCGTAGAGGAGCGTTTTTTTGAACTGGATAACACACCGCCGCCGGTGCCGGGGGGGCTCAACGCATGCAGTCAGCCCGGCCGGGTGGAGTTAAGCTGGGAGGCCTCCGCCGCGGATGATCTGCTCAGGTATGAGGTTTTTCGTGTCGCGGCAGGCGGTACCTTCTCTTCCTGGAGCTGGAGAAATATTGATGCCGGGACAACAGAAACTGTAGATTACACTGTCAATGAAATAGGTACAGAATTTTCTTATAAAATCCGCGCCCTAGATACAGCGGAAAATTACAGCGATTTTACAGACGTGGTAAACGGCAGCAAACAGGAATACGAACCCTACGTCACTGTTGAGCCGGCAGGCTTGATGCCGGGGCAGCAGCTTACCATTAGCGCTGTGGGCTTCAGGCCCGGAGAATATATTTATTTCTATCTCGACGATAACACCAGCTACTTTAGCGGAGGCTATGCCGACAGTACCGGATTCAGGACTATTACTTACTCTATTCCAGCGAACATCACCGGTACCCATTCCTTTAAAGCAAAAGGGTATACCTCCGATCTTTTCGCGGTCCGCTATTACACCATCGGCAGTTTCGATCCCACCCTGGAGGTAATTCCTGCCGGAGCCATGGCCGGCCAGAAGGTGGATCTCATTGCCGCAGGGTTTGCTCCCAATGAAAGAATCTACTTTTACAGGGATGGGACATCCGTATCCACCAGCTGGTCGAACTATGCCGATGACAATGGCAGTTTTACTTATAGCGACTATACCATACCCGACGGTTTAAGCGGGGTGGTGGTTTTCAAGGCTGTCGGTCAGTCTTCGGGGCTGGAAGCAGTTGTTTCTTATAGTCTTGCCTGGGTCGAGCCTACCCTGGAAATAGTGCCTGCCGGGGCTATGGCCGGAGATAAAATAGATCTCATTGCCAGAGGTTTTCAGCCCGGAGAGAGGGTTTATTTTTACCGGGATGGCCAGGGTATTTCCACAAGCTGGAATAATCTGGCCGATGATAATGGTGATTTCACCCTTGCCGATTATGCCATCCCTCACACCGCGAGCGGTTTGCTGGTTTTCAAAGCCGCAGGCCAGTCATCGGGGCTGCAGGCTGCCGTCTCCTACCATGTGCCCGCCAGGACTCCGACCCTGGAGATTGCCCCTCCCGGTGCCGGGGAGAATGAAACGGTAAATCTGGTGGCCGGAGGCTTTTCCCCGGGAGAAAATGTATCTTTCTACAGGGATAATGCACGATTATCCTGGGGCATCGCTGCCAATGAAGATGGTGATTATGTCTTCAGCCACAACATTCCCAGCGGTAGCAGCGGCCTGGTTGTTTTCAGAGCCGCAGGCAATTCATCAGGGCTGGAAGCAACCGCCTCCTACCTGGTTGTGCCGCGGGAACCTTCTTTAATTGTCAATGCGGAGAATCCGCAACAGGGGGACAGCGTAAGCCTGACAGCCTTTGGTTTCAGACCCGGGGAAACCGTCAATTTTTATGGGGCAAATTCTTATTTTGACTGGTGTCAAGCTGATGAGAGCGGCTCCGCTGTCAGTTCCAACAGAACGCTGGCACAGGTGCCCTATTACTTCTATGCCCGGGGTTCCGGCAGCAGCTCTTATGCTGCCACTATTGTCGGAGATCCCCTGCCTCTGGACCTGGAGCTGAACCTGCCGACTTTAACGGTCGCGCCCGGTAGCCTGCTCAGCGGGACGGCTGCCGGCTTTGACGGCAACGAAGCAGTTCACGTTTACCTGGGTCCCGGGCGAATTGCCGCGGGCAGTGCCTCTTATGACAGTGAAGGGGATAATTATAAATACGAATTTGATTATACAATACCCGGAAATATTGAGCCGGGAACTTACACGCTCCAGGTAATCGGAGCAGCCAGCGCTTCCAGGGTAACCTCCACCGTCACCGTCACCTCTCTTGCCCCGCAGGTCTCCATTAATAAGGAAGACGGCGAAGAGGACCCGGTGCAGCGGGCGGCGGGGAGCAGTATGGGCATCAAAGCGGAGGGCTTTATCCCGGGTGAGAGCGTGCGTATCCATGTGGGCAACAAATTGGTTACAGCTGCCGCCGGAGAGACGACGGACAGCGAGGGGAGCAGGGAATTTACTTATGACATCCCTGTGAACAGCCTGCCGGGGACAGTGACCGTAACAGCAACGGGTCTCTCATCAGGCGCCGTCGCTTCCACCACTTTTGTTATCACTTCTCTTGCGCAGTCCGTTACAGCGGATCAGGAGACAGTCCGTCCGGGAACAACCGTGGAGCTGAGCATCAGCGGCTTTACAGCGGGTGAAACCCTGGAATACTTTTTTAACAACAAGACCGTCACACCGGAGGGGACGGCCGATGAAACGGGTGCTGCAACCTGCAGCTATACGCTTCCCCATACCCTGCCCGCGGGAGAGTACAGCTTTGTGGTGACCGGGGAGACTTCCAGGAGGCAGGCAGTAGTAGCCCTGACCGTAATAGAGCTGCTGCCCTCCCTGCATGTTTTCCCTGATGAGCTTTCCGCCGGGGAGACGGTAAGCATCGCGGTGGAAGGTTTCGCCGCGTCAGAAGAGATAAAGATCTACCTTGATAATAAGGAAATTACCGCCAACATTTTGGGCAACAGAATTACAGATGCGGACGGCAGTATTAACGGCAGCGGCAGTATGAGCTATACCCTGCACGGGAACCTGGCACCGGGGAGTCACACTTTCACCGCCCTGGGTTCCTTGAGCAACCGGACCGCGGCGCTTGGCTATACGGCTCTGGAGATCGGGCCAACCCTCATGGCCCGGGGGCCGGGAGATACAGCGGAGGGTACCATCGGGACAGAGGTTGCGCTCCGGGGGCTGCGCCTTCCGGAAAACAAGACGGTGCGTCTCTATTTCGATCAGCAGGAGGTCGCCCTCCAGCCCGAAAATAACAGCACCGACAGTTCAGGAGAATTTAACTGTGTGTATCTCATTCCGGCAGATACCTCCCACGGGATGCATCAGTTTACCATTACTGTGGCAGATCCCTCCCTGGGGGCTCAGTCGGCATCAACCGGTTTCTATGTGGATACCGAGCCCCCTGGCCCGGTCATTCTCTCCCTTAGCGCCATCCCCAGAAGAATCAATCTCTCCTGGAGCGAGGCAATAGCAACGGATTTTGATCACTATAAAGTGTATCGCCGGGAGGGTGAGGAAGACTTTCAGCTCGTCGCGGGAGAGGGAGGAAGCCTGAAAACCGCCTCTCTTGTGCAGCTTTACGGAGAAGTGTCGGCCGGGGTCGCCTACACCTATACCGTAACTGCCGTGGATCGTTTCGGCAATGAAAGTGTCCTCTCCAACCAGCATGTTGTTACCCTGCCGCCGGATGTGCTTCCAGCGGAGATTACCAGTTTCAGTCCTTCCTCCAACACCTGGGTGCGGGGAGAAAGAAATATTGTCGTCTATATGAGGGATAACCAGCAGGTACAGGAGCTGAAACTGGAATATTCCGCAGACCAGGGGACAACATGGCATGATGTGCAGCAAATCCAGCCCGTTTACCTCTATGAATCAGGTAATCTGGCCTACTGGCAAAGTACTTACACCTGGAACACCCTGGCAACCGACGGGGCAGGTGAACTCCTCTTCCCGGACGGAGCATACCGTTTCCGGGCTACCGCGTTTGACGGGGCGGGGAATGCCGGCACCTCACAGCTCAGGGATTACCGGGTTAAAAATATTCCGCCCTCTGCCCCCCCAAACGTAACCGTAGCTTCTTCCCCCTTCTCCCTGGAGCTCAGCTGGCAGGCACCGGAGGAAGAACTGAGCTATTACCGGGTTTTCGCGGGCAGCAGTCCCGATGACCTTGCCTTCTGGAGGTATGAATACAGCTCTGCGTCTGTAGTGTCCACCGTCTATGACGGTGTGGCCCTGGGGGAAACGATCTACTTCGCTCTCAGAGCGGTGGACCGGGCCGGGAATGAAGGGCCGCTTTCAGAGACCGTATCCGGGACCGGCATGGAAGACACGGAAGCGCCGGTGATCACGCTCTTAACACCGGCCCAGGGAACCAGAACAGGCGGCAATGTGGGCATTCAGGCCCGCGGGACTGATGATACCGCCATTACAAAATATCACTTTTTCTATGCACCCGCAGAGAGCGGCGCGTGGGAGGAAATCGGAGAGACGGCTCCGTCATACTGGTCTTCCGATAAGAGTTACCGGGGCGGTTTTACCTGGGATACGTCAGCTGCGGCTTTGAACGGAAGCTACCGGCTCCGGGCCGTGGCCGAGGACCGGGGTGGCAATACAGGCGAACAGGTCAATATTATTACCCTGGATAATCTGCCTCCGCCGGTGCCTGTCAATCTGCAGGCTGCTGCGGACTCAGGAAGGGTAAACCTTTCCTGGGAGCCTGTCTCTGATCCCTTCCTGCTCCATTATCTCCTTTACAGAAGCGCTGACGGGGGAGAGAACTATACATTAATCAATACGTGTGCCGCCAATCAGACGGCCTATACAGATTTTAACGTGGAGTACGGCACCGCCTATACCTATGCCGTCTCCTCCAGGGATGATTTAAATAATGCGAGTGCCAAATCAGACCCGGTATTGATCAGCACTTTCGGCTATACTCCTGCGGTAACCCTTCAGCCGGAGACAGCCGTACCGGGGACCACCTTTACATTTTCCGTACAGGGCTTCAGGCCCAATGAATGGATCTACCTGTATATTGACGGTGATACGTACTGCACCTCAGCCTGGATGAACGAAAGCGGAGCAGCCGTTTTTACCTGGCATTATGCGCGCCATGTCTCTCCGGGCAGCCATACCTTTAAGCTGCAGGGACAGACCAGCGGTGCTGCCGCGGAGGCGGTCTTTACGGCGGATGTGCCCCTGCCCGGCGTTCCTTTGCATTTGACTGCTGCTGCAGGAGCAAAGGAGATAAACCTCTCCTGGGATGCTCCGGCGACAGGACCTTCTGTCCATCACTACCGCATCTATCGCCAGGCTCCGGAAGAAACGGAACCCGCGCTGGTGGCTGCCGACATCCGCTCGCGCAGCTGGAAGGACACGGATGTTGCCCCGGGAGTGGAATATACTTATCATCTTTCCGCGGTAGACAGCTACGGCAATGAAGGCCCCCTTTCCAACACAGGAGACGACGAACTGATCAAGGCTGCAGCGCTGGCCGATACGGAAAAACCGCAGCTCAGCAACTTCCAGGCCCTCCGTTCGGGCGACAATCTGCGCCTGAGCGTCATGGTGAGGGATAATGTGAGCGTGGCCGGTGTGAACTTCTCCTACCGGTTGGCGGGGGAAGAAGAGTGGAATGAAATCACCATTCTCCCGGTGAACAGCGGCCGTGACGTTAACGCGTATCCCTATTACGATTGGGATACCTCCGGCCTGGAGAACGGACAATATGCCCTGCAGGCGGTCGCCGCGGATACCGCAGGGAATACAAGCGACCCTGCTGCCCTGCAGGCGGAGATCCGCGCCTTTAATCCCAACGCCCCGGTGAGCATCAATGCCGTGGCCGGGCAGCTGCGGGTTGATGTAACCTGGGCTGCGGTGGATGACAGTGAATTTGATATGTATCGCCTTTACCGCAGTGTTGGCGACCGCGCTTATGAGCTGATCAGGGCCACTAACCTGCGTTCCTTTGCCGATATGAATGTGGAGATGGAGAAAAGCTATACCTATAAGGTAACCGCGGTGGATAAATTCAGCCATGAAAGCGAGGGAGCCGTCAGCCAAAAAGTTCAGGCCCTGGCCGATAGTACGCCGCCGGTTATCGACAGATTAATTCCCGCGGATGGAAGCAGGTTCAGGGGTAGTGTCAATATCAGCGTTATTGCCACAGACAATGTGGCGGTGAATAATATTGAGGTCCTTTACGGGCTGGAAAGCACAAACAATGATACCGGCTGGATCACTCTGGGAAGCGGCACTTCGGGCACTGTTGTCTGGGATACCGCGGCTACCGTTCCTGACGGAAGCTACCGGCTTAAGGCTGTTGCTGCAGACAGCTCCGGCAACGAGGCACAAAAAATTGTCACCTATACGGTGGATAATACACCGCCTTCTGCACCCCTACTGTCAGGCTCAGCGGGAGAACTGCTGGTTTCCCTCTCGTGGGTGCCCCAGACTGTGGCGGAAGATTTTGACCACTACCGGGTCTACAGAAAAATTTCCGGAGCAGATGATTTTGCATTGCTCTGTGAAACCGAAAATACAAACTACAATGACAGAAACGCCCCTGCGGAGACGGATAGCAGTTATGCACTTACAGCAGTGGATAAACTGGGTAATGAGAGCGCCTACTCCAATACAATAGCAGCGAGGCCGGGTGCAGATATTACTCCGCCGCAGATCCGGCTCTTTACACCTCAGGAAAATACCGCGCTGCGCGGAGAAGCAACTCTCACCGCCGGGGCCATTGATAATGTGGGCGTTGTTTCCTACAGATTTGAATATCGCCCGTTAGAGGAAGATGAAATGCTTCCGGGCGAGGGCAATGCCTGGATCCCCATCGCGGAAGTAAGCGGCTCCGGGTCCGCGCAGACTGAAGTATCGATGGACTGGAACACCCTGGAGATCGGAGCCGGGGGGATCGTCCTTTATCCCGACGGCCAGTATCAGGTCCGTACAGTGGCGCTCGATGCTGCCGGCAATACCGCTCAGCAGGTCCAGTCCTATCTTATTGCCAACGACCCGCCTTCAGCGCCCGGGGATCTGCGGGTGGATGCCGGCGAGTGGCAGCTCATCGTCAGCTGGGCACCCGTGGTGCGTTCCGATTTCAGCCATTACGCGGTCTACCGCAAGGAGGTCAGTGAAGATACTGCAGGTCCGTATGAAAAGGTGGTCGATTACACCACCTCCAATCTCTTTATTGACCGGATGCGTGATCCTCAGCTTAAATATTATTATCAGGTAACCGTGGTTAATGACCTGGGCAGGGAGAGCCGGAGGTCCACTGATTATTCCCAGTGTGATCCCTCCGAGCTTCCGGAGAATATCAATACAAATTCTCTTCCCCAGACCAGCAATCCCATTGTCCTGGATGTGGACCCGGCCGAATTTGCCCGTTTTAACAGCACTCTGGACCTCAAAGCTTATATCAGCGATCTCGTCGGTATTGAGGAAGTGATCTATGCCTATGCCTTCCTGGGTTCATCCGCTTTTGCCGAGCCGACCGGCGAGGAGATTTACCATGAAATCGGCAGGGATGAGGATCCGCAGCTTCCAAGCGGCAGCGCCGTAGACCGCTGGATCGACGACTGGCTGGACCAGATTGAGGGAATTTCCAGCGGTTACGTTTTGAGCCGCGCGGACTATATCTCCGCCATGACCTGGGACGCTTCAGCCCTCTCTCCCGGGACCTATGCCGTGAAGGTGGCGGCTGTAAACAAGGGCAACAGGGAGAGTGCGCTGATTAAAAGATTTGTGATTGACCGTACCGCACCGCCTGCTCCGGCTGATTTAACGGTCAGCGATCCCAAAAGCGGGGGAGAACTGAGTATCAGCTGGCAACAGAGCAGCGCCCAGGATGTGGATCATTATGGAGTATACCGCTCGGAGACCAATGGCGGCCCCTATAACCTGATCGACACCACCAAGGCCCAGGTTTTCAGAGACCTGGGGCCGGTAGACGAGACAACATACTACTATGTGGTCAATGCCGTGGATGAAGCCGGCAACAGCAGCCCTTACTCCGACCAGGCCGCGGGTATCCCCACGGCTCAGAGTGATTTGGCTGTTACCGGTATAAGCTCCGAGCCCGCGGCCCCGGTTTACGGGCAGCAGTCCAAAATAATCGCCCAGCTCACCAACTCCGGTTATGCCAGGGCTCAGGGTATTGTGGAGTTTTTTGCCAGAGAGGCCGATGCTGTTGTTGATTGGCAGTCCATCGGCAGCAGTAATCCTCTTGCGCTGAACAGCTTTGCCTCCGGGACGGCCCAGATCACCTGGACTCCTCCCCTGGAGATGAGCAGCCCGATCCAGATCAGGGCGGTGGTAAGCACTTCCGCCGGAACAACAGATCTTGATGACGGGAACAATGCATATACGCAGCAGTTCCGCCTGAACAGGCCTCCTGCGGCGGATATGGATTTTTCCACTACCGTTTTTTCAGGGGATACGGTTACCTTTAACGGGGCCTCTACCCCTCAGAAGATGCTTTCGACAGATATTGACGGCTATATCGCGGCCTTCAAGTGGGATATGGGGGACGGCACTCAGAGGGATGGTTCCCAGGTGAACTATCAATACCAGCTTCCCGGAACATACACCGTTACTCTTACAGTGACGGATAACGACGGCGCCTCCCACTTAGTCAGCAGGGAAATAGAGGTCTCCGATAACCGTTCCGATCTGACCGTTTCCGAGATTAAGTGGTCTCCCCAGGATCCTGCGGAAAATGATGTGGTGCAGATTACTGCTAACATCGCCAATACAGGTAAAGGGCCCACAACCATGGGCTTCCTCACCGGTTTTTATATTGACAACCAGTACATGGGCTACACCCGGGTGGATGATTTGATCGGAGCCGGTGAAAGTATTAACGTCAGCTTCAACTGGGTGGCTGCTCCGGGGATTCATGTGGTGCGGGTGGTGGCCAACGATATCCTGGATAATTTAAAAGAAATCTCCCGGGACAATAACAGCGCCACTGCCGCGATGACCACCCAGCAGGTGAACTTCCCCGATCTTCAGGTGGACTCTGTGACCTGGTCACCCGACAGCCTGGACCTGGAGAGCCAGAGCCCCTTTGTTTACCGGGCTTCTGTTTCCAACCAGGGAACGGCCCGTGCGGAGAGGTTTAACGTTTCCCTCTATATGGACGGTACCTACACAGCCAGGCAGCATGTCAACCTGCTGGAGGCCGGCGAGGAGATTACTCTTACCTTTGCCTCGGCACCCCAAGCCGGTTCGCGGACAATTACGGTCAGGGCCGATGATCCGGACCCAGCCCTGGTGGAGCTGAACCTGGATAACAATCACAAAACAGTGGTCACCCCTGACTTTCGTGTGGCCTATCCCAGCCTTTCTCTGGCCCCCATCACCTGGCGGCCGGTGGAGACCTCCCTGACCGAGGGGACCTCCTTAACTTTTGAATCGAAGATCACCAACACAGGCCTTGTGAATATAACCCAGCGTTTCTCCGTGCAGCTTATTGTCGACGGCAACGTTTTCAAAACCATCAATATCGACAAACTTTCAGCCGGTGAAGAAAGGGAGATCTGGGAGCGCTGGCCCGTCCTGCCCGGCTCCCATACCGCGGCCTTTCTGGCCGATCCGGAGGGAACGGTCACCGGTCAGGTCTACGGCGCGCGCGTCGAAGCACAGGTGCCCACCTTGCGGGTTATCTATCCTGATCTGCATATTTCTGATCTTACCTGGTCGCCGCAGCCTTTGGAATACAAGAAGACGGTCACCTTTATTGCTCATGTCAGTAATCAGAGCGTCACCTCCATCTTCCAGAGATTTCACGTGGGTCTGAATGTAAATGGGGAAAGGGTGGCCAATACGAGGGTGGACGGTATGCGCGGCCACAGCACTGCTGTGGTGCCCCTGACCTGGACTCCCGACATAGTGGGCCAGGTGGAGGTGGAAATTGTCGTGGACAGCTTCAACGAACTGCGCCTGGAACCGCTCCGCGACGGTGTGGAGCGCGTGAGGAAAGAGACTTTACAGATCTATGACAGCATGATCATGGAGACCAAACCCAACAAGGATGATGAAGACAGCGAGATGCTGGCCGCTCTCTACGCTTCGACGGATATGTTTATCCCCCTGGAGGCCAGGGTGTACATGGGCAGCAACCCTGCTCAGTTGCTGGGTCCGGAAAGCAATGTGAGCGTCTGTTACCTGCTGCAGAAGGGAGCAAGCGTCGCCGCACAGGGCGAAATCGGCTTCAATCCGGCCACGCGCAAATTTACCGGTCAGATACCCATCGCCTCCCTGGAGAGCGGCGGCTATATCTTGACCATCTCTGAGGGCGGCGGCAGCCTCTTGCAGGAGACGGTGAATCTTCTGATCATCCAGGACACTATCGCCACTATCTCCACCGCTAAGCAAAGCTACCAGTACCGGGAGATGGTGCGCATCAGCGGAAAGTTTACCTTCCTGGACGGAACCCCCATGGCGGATGAGCGGGTAGCCCTGGACATTCACCTGGCCCCCCGCAAGGAGCCCCCTTATGCCGTGGCTAAAAACGAATACGGGGAAGATTACTTTATCGAGTGGGAAGCCCAGAGCTTCAGATTTGTCACCACCGATGCCCAGGGCCGCTTTGCATACAATTTTATGCCTCCCGTGGGAGCGGCCGGGGAGTGGTCGGTGAGCGCCTATGCTTTCCAGAGGCTGCTGGGCAATGCGGCCACGACCAAGTTTACCGTCTGGGGGATGACCGCGGATCCCTCAGCCCTGAACCTGACGGCTACCAAGAACTCTCAGTTCTCCCGGGTAATCACTATCCGCAACGCAGCTTCATCCGGGGGTACTTTAACGGGCCTGAATGCCGTATTAATCAACAAGACGCCCGACAGCAAGGTGCGGGGGACCCTGGATACCTCCACCCTGCCCCAGTCTTTGGGCTACAAACAGAGCGCGGGTGTGGTGCTGAACATTAATGCGCCCCTGGATGTGGCTGATACCGCGGAGTACGAAATCCGCTTCAGCAGCGCGCAGGGGGCCTCCACCGTCTCTGCGGTCAAGCTTTTCCTGCGTCCGGCCACCCCCATCCCGGTAACGGATCCCCAGGGACTAAAGGTGGGGCTTAATCCCGGTGAGAGCGCTGTGCGCACTGTTACCCTGACCAACAAGGGCCTGGGCAAGATGGAGAATATAAGACTGACGGCTCCGGCCGGACTCCCCTGGGTCAGGCCCCAGTTCCTGGGCCAAACCTCCCTGGCACCGGGCCAGTCCACCACCTTCCAGGTGGTCTTCGAACCCCCTGCCGGGATACCGCTGGGGCAGTACCAGGACCGTATCGAGGTTACGGACGGTAAATTTACGGCGCTGCTCACGGTGGGTGCGGAGATCTCCAGCGCCAATACGGGTTCTATCTCCTTCCTGGTCATGGATGATTCCGGCAGCCGTGTCGCGGATGCGGAGGTCAACCTGTTGGGCAAGGATCCTTACATCCAGGTGAAAGGCGGCCAGGAGGTTACCTATTACCAGCATTTCTACGGCCGCACGGATAATAACGGTATGGTGGAGTTCCCTGAGAAGCCCCTGGGAGAATATGAGTTCTCCGTGCAGGCCCGGGGCCGCCGCAATGAGTACGGCACGGCCCATATTATGCCCACAACCGCACCAACACTGGTGGAGGTGGAGATGGAGACCCTTCCTGTGCAGATCGAATGGACGGTAACACCCACCACCATTGAAGATAAGTATGACATCACCCTGGAGCTGACCTTCGGGGCACAGATACCCACACCAAAATTTGGGCTGGTACCCCCCTGGGTTCTGGTGCCCAAGGAGGTAAGCGAACCCATGGTGGTTGAGGCCACTGTGGTGAATACCGGTTTGGTGGCCATTACAGATGTGACCGCGGCCGTGCGCCGCAAAAATTTATCTGATACGGGCATCAGCATTATCGGGGGCGGATACCTGGGAGAAATTCCGGCCCACGGAAGCGCCCGCCTCCAGCTGCAGGTGCAGCCGGGTTATTATAACCTGCCCTACCAGGCCAGAAGAACTGCGAATGACGAGGACTTTGCCTATATCGAATTTACAGGTACTTATGTCAGCTTTGATCCCGATACGGGTCTGCCTGTGGATCCCCCGGCCGTTGTCGCGGAGGAACTGCCCATCTTTAACCCGGGCGAGATGAAGACTGTCATCAAGTATACACCGCCTGGAGAGACAACGCCCCGGGAAGAAGTCCTGGAGCTTCCTGCCGGGCAAGAGGTGGAGTTTGACTATTGGAAACCGACCGGTCCTGACGAGCTGCCGCAAGATCAAGCCGGTGGAGCCGGTACCTATGAAATAATTCAGCTGCAGCTGGACCAGACAGCCACCCTTGAGCGGCAAGCTTTCAACGCCACGCTGAAGATAACCAACGGCTACCCTGATCATTCCCTGCAGAACCTCTCAGTGCGGGTTCTGCTCTCCGACACGGAAGGCACAGATGTAACCAATAACATGTTCATCATCCCCACCGGGCTGCAGGGCATCTCTTCGCTGGACGGCGCCGGGTCCCTGACCGCGGGGAAAAACATGACCGGCACATGGCAGCTTATCCCCGGGGACGGTCTGGGCGGAGATGACCCGGCAGGCAAAACTTATCTGGCCAAAGCAATAGTCTCCTATTATGTCAATGACCGTTTCGTGGAAACCCAGACTCAGCCGGAGGAGATCACTATTCTGCCTCAGCCGCGGATCAAGCTGCATTATTATGTGCCGCATAAGGTCTACCCCAATCAGCCCTTTAAGCTGGGGGTTATCGCTGAAAATACGGGTGCAGGTCCGGCCGGGAACCTGGTTATCGATTCGGGACAGTTAAATATTACCACCAATCAGGCCGGCCTTTTAACTGATTTCAGCATCCTGGGCACTTCCTTCGGGTCAAGCGAAGGCGGAGGCTTCCGCTTGGTCCTGGGGGACATTGAGCCTGGAGGAAAGGTGAGCGGTTACTGGCTGGTCAGATGGAATGTCTATCTTGACGGCGTAGATTATAAGGAAGAAGATTACGAGGGTGAGTTCCGCGACTTTAAGGCCACCCTCTCCCACCGGGATTATATGGGTGTGCAGCTGAATCCCCTCATTGTGGGTGTCAGCACGGAGATCATCGGCCGCGACAATCTTTTCGCGGACGCGGTGGACCAGGATATGGCCCTGACGCTGATCAATGTGGGCGATACGGGCTTCCCCAATTATCTGCTCAATCTGCAGACCGGGCTTAAGCTGCCCATCTATGTGCCCCAGGGCCTGGAGGTTACCAGGCAGCCCGATGAGCAGGAGAGCACGCTGCAGTTTAAGGTCCCGTCTCCTCAGGGAGATCCGGATGCTCCGGAGGCGCCCCGTTATCAGGTGCTCATGCTCAAGGATCCTCTGTCCCATACCAGCATCACCTCCGTGGTGCGGGAAGTTTATGCCGAGGGGGGCTCGCCGGCAACTTTAAGCCATAATAATACCTGGAAAGATTACGATAATATTTATATTGTTGACGAGATTCCCGTAATCACCTCCGATGATCCCGAAACAGTCGCAGGAAGCGTCTACGGCCGCAAATACATGGGTGCGACGTATACAATTGATTTCCGGGCCGGAGCGAGGCTTAATACGGTGGAAAGCGCGCAGTGGGCCTACGTGGAAGGGGATGCCGGGCTGGAACCGTATCCCGTGTACTACGATATGGGACACTATGTCAATGAGGGAGAGCTGACCACCGTCAGGGCTCAACTGGAAAATGTGGGCCGCTCTCCGGAAAGCGGCGTGGTGGAGTTCTTCGCGACACGTAAAGGTTCAGGCGACGATCCGGCTAAGATCGGAGAGACCTCCTTCAGCAATTTGAGGCCTCTAACCACTGAGTATGCCTATCATACCTGGGAGCCGCAGGAGGGCGGTCTCTACCGCCTGGAGGCGCGCATTCTGCGCAGCCTGGCTCCTTCCGCCTACGCGGAGACAGAGGTGCGCATCAACTGCCTCCCCCTTGCCGATGCGGGGGCGGACTTTTCCGTGGATGTCTTAAAGCCCGCCCGTTTCGACGGCTCGCGCTCCTATGACAAAGACGGGTATATGCAGAGTTTTGTCTGGGATTTCGGTGATGGTCATTCCGGCAGCGGTATGAACCCGGTGCATACGTATCAGCATTCGGGGACGTACCGGGTTAACCTTTACGTTACCGATAACAACAGTGCCGAACGCACTGCCCGGATGCAGATTACCGTTAACGAGACCAGGCCGGACCTGCGGGTGACCTCCATTGCCCTGGATCCGGAAGACCCCGCGGAAGGAGAAACGGTCACCGTAAGCGCTGCTGTTTACAACGGGGGATATTCGGCCACAGGAGCTTCTTTCCTGGTGGGCTTTTATGAGAATTACGAGTACCGCGATTACGTGGAGGTTACTGAAAATATTGCAGCAGGTGATACGGTTTATGTAAGTTTCGACTGGGCCAACAAGGCCGGCAACCATATGCTAACCATCATTGCCAATGATATGGGCCGGCCCGTGGACGAGGCTGATTTCGACAATAACCAGCGCAGCCGCCCCGTGGATACCGGGCAGGCTTTCTTCCCCAACCTCAAGATAACGGATTTCTACTGGGACGGACCCTCCGACGGAAAGGTGGGCTGGAAGGAGAAGATAACCCTGCGCGCGGTTGTTGAAAATGATGGAAGCGCAGCAGCAGGCCCCTTCCAGGTAGCCTTCTACGCGGGGGATGAACTGATCGGTGTGGACAATGTCAGCGGGTTGCCCGCGACGTCGGAAAGCAACACCAAGTATCTCTCCATGAATTGGGCTGCCGGGGCGGCCGGAGAACAATGCTTCAGAGCAGTGGCCGACGGTCCCATCCCCAGGATTGCCGAAGCATCAAAGGAGGACAACAGCAGGGAAATTATTTCTCCCGCGTTAACGATAAACTATCCTGATCTCCAGGCCGAATCGGTCCAACTGACGCCGTCCGGCGGAGCGGTGCTTCCGGGGCAGCCCCTGCTCATCAGCGCGACGGTGAGGGATAACAGCCCCGCAGGGGTAGATCTCCCCTTTAGCGTGAACTTCTACGCGGACGGCAGCTTCGTGGGCACCAGGGAAATAAGCTCCCTGGCTGCAGGAGAGAGCACCGGCGTATCTTTCTCCTGGAACCGTCCCGTGCCCGGCACCCAAAAGATAGAAGTGCGGGTAGATGAAAGGAACAAAATCAGGGAAACCTCTCTGGAAAATAACAATTTCATACACCAGCTACCGGGGACTCTGACCATTCAGACACCGGATCTAAGGGTGGTAAGTATCGATAATTCGCCCCTGTCGGGGAGCGCATCTTTCGGGGAGCAGATAACCACGACAGTGCGGCTCTGCAATGAGGGTTTGGCTGCCACCAGCCGCTCCTTTACCACAGGGCTCTATGTCAATGATGCCCTGGCCGGCACCTTTGAAATTCAGGGGAGCGTCGCTCCGGGAGCCCTGGTGACCGGTACCATTACATGGGACGCTGATTATCTGCCCACCAGCCCGGATTACAGATTGACGGTGTATGCGGATATGTACGGCGAATTGCATCTCGCGGACCGCAGGAACTCTGTAAAATCACAGGATTACAGGGTAAAAGGACGTCTGACCGCAGAGGCGGATGAACTTTTTACAGCTTATACAACAGAGGATAATGTAGCCCTGGGTGTCAAGGTCAGCTCCAGCGATGAGCCCTGGAAGCCGCTGGGAAGCGGAGAAAGCGTCACAGCGGCTGTCTCCCTCTTTGCAGGCCTTTATGCCGAACAGTTCCCCTCTCCGGGTGAGGCACTCTACACGACAGAGATGGAGTACGACAGCGTTGCCGGCAAGTTTAAGGCGGAACTGCAGCCGGGCAGCGGAACGGTCCCGGACCTGGAGAGCGGAGACTATACTGTGGCTTACCGGGTCTACCGGGGTGAAACGGGAATCAGTCTTGATCAGAGTTTCATGATCGTCGATGACTACCAGGTCGCGGTAATTGTTGCCGGTCAAACCTTTACAGTCGGTCAAGCGGTGGAATTTAGCGGCAGCGTGCGCAGCACCGGCGGGGAAGAACCCCTGGCCGGGGCCGGTGTGGAAGTGATTATCATCGGCGAAGAGGAGTGGCGTCTGGAAACCGCCACTGCTGCTGACGGTACCTTTACCTGCTCCTTCACCCTGCCGGGGGGATACGGCGGCAGTTACTCCTACCGGGCCGAAGGCAGGGTTAATGGAGCCAAAAAATCCAGCGACTCCGCTCTCTTCTATGTGGAAGGTCCCTATCTGGCCGTGCCGGCACGCCTGCAGATTATTGAGGGCTATGAGGAAACAGTACCTGTCCTTTTATCCAATGTAGGCACCTTGCCTGTAACGGGGCTCAGCATGGAGATCGATACCTGCGGCGCAGCCGGTCTGGATCTCTCCTTTGCCGGAGATATCCCGCAGAGTATCGCGGCCGGCGACGATATCCGGCTGGAACTGCTGGCCGGCGCTGCCTCCGGCCTGGAGACCGGTCTGCTGCCTTTAAACTTTATCATTAGCTACAACGAGGGGACGCCGTTAACGGTCCAAAGCTCTGTCTACGTGGTTACCGCTTATCCCGAGTACCGCATTACTATCCTTGATTCCGCAGGCGGTTATACGGATGATTACCTGGAGGGGTACAGGGAAGCTCTGCGTCCCGGCGAAATTGCCTCCCGGCTGATTCAGATTATGAATACGGGAACCGGGCCCATCAAGGATCTCGCGGTAACCGGGCCGTCCACCCTGCCCTGGGTCTCCCTGACCATGACCGCTCCGGAACAGGTGGACCCCATCCGCAAAGGCCTGACTGTCAGGGACGAAGGGGGAAGGGCTACTATCGCCGTGCATATGGCTCCCTCCGAGCATGTGCAGCCGGGACTGTACAGGGATATTGTAACGATTTCCTCCAATGCCGGGGAGGCGAAGGTGCCTCTGAGCATCAGCGTGGGTGCGGAAAAGGTGGCCACCGCGGTGCTCCAGGTGGTGGATCAGCGTCATGTCAACCTGGAGGGGGCTGTTGTCACACTATTCGGCCCCGCCAATATCCCCGGAGAACAGCCGGTGGAAGCGGAGCTGTACTCTTTCCGCACCGGCGCTGACGGGACAATAATGCTGGAAAATATTATGGCCGGGACCTACACCATCCGCATTCAGGCTGACTACCATAAGAATTACGAGGGCAGCCTGCAGATTTTGCCTCTGGTAGACCTGGTTCCGCAAAAATTGGTTCTGGAAAAAGTGCCCTTTGAGCTATCCTGGGATTATCAGACTATCGCCCAGGAAGGCCGGACGGAGTTGACAGGCGGAGCTTATGAAAAAGCGGTGCTTCAGGCCAGGATGGATGCAGTCGCCAGGGAGCCGCAACTGACTCCCAACCTGCCGGCCGACGAGCTGGAACTTTTCTACAACCTGGGGCGGCTCTCCGGATGGTTTGCCGTTACCAACCCTGCGGTTGCGGAGCAGGTCTACAACGCCAGAGTGGAGCTTGTAGATCTGGATGCGGCTCTTCCGGCTGGGGCCGTGGCCTTGAGAATGCCCGGCGATGCCGGGATGCCCTACCGGGAGCTGGGGGATTTCGCTCCCGGAGAGAAAATGGATATTATTTATGATATTAATGTGGGGGTCTTCTATGCAACAGCCCAGGTGGAGGAGACGGAAGTTCCCGGACAGTTCCGGGTCATCTTCCCCGCAGGGACAACGGAAGGGCAGCTGCAGTCCTGGCTGGCCGCTCATAATCTGAACCGGGAAGGATTTCTGACAAAGGTTTCCGGCAGCCTGGAAGACGGAATCTTTGTCTTCCAGGTGCAGGCGGACAGCGAAGGAGAATATACTGCACCATACAAAGAAGTTCCCCTTTACTACGGGGAAAGGCATAAATTTGACTTTGCCGTTGAACTGACCTGTGAACGGCAAAATTCGGCAGGCGAATTGGAAGAGATTACAAACAGAGTTCCCGTGCGTCTCCATTTCGTCCCTGCGGAAACAATTATCAACGACACAGCTCCCGATGATACCCTGAGCATTACCATGGAAGCATCCTTTACAGCGGGTACGGAGCTGAGGAAGAAGCGTAGCTACAGTCCCGATTTCCTGCGCCAGGTGGGGGTAAGCGTCCCGTCGAAACCTGAGGGGCTTGGCCCGGCCGTGGGAGATTTCGGTTTCTCCCAGGAGGTCAGCATGGAAGAGGAGACCTTTACGGCTTCCTTTAACCTTTACAATCCTTCCGGTTACAGCAAGATCAGGGATATCTACCTGCAGGTGCATATTTCCGACCAGCCGCCCGACGAGGAGGGCAGGCTGGTCCCCGGTGCGCAGTATCTGAACGACCGTTTCAACATCCGGCCTGTGGTCCTGGATGGAGGCAATTATTCAGCGGAAAGCGGCGGGCATATCTACAGTCCCGAACTGTCTCCCCAGAGCCGGCTGGAGGTTTGCTGGCAGATGCGTCCCGATGAAGGACTTGCCGATCTCCTCTCCAGTCTGGAGAACTTCGGCGATGGGGAATTTCAAGAATTTCTGGGCGAGAGCCTCGACCAGCCGCAGAGGTACTATGCGTGGGTCAGCTATGAATTTGAGATGGAGGGTTCCGGAGATTCAACTGACGATAGTCATTACCGGGGAAGCACCGCAGTCCGGGAAAAAGAAATCAGTCCGGCGCCCAAGCTTTACGTGAGCTATTCTCTGACGCCGTATACTCCGGGCGGGAGCAGCTACGAACTGAAAGTTACCGTGACCAACGTGGGCAAAGGACCGGCACGGGACGTTGTGGTGGATATGCCTTACATTCCCACTTCGAGCTATCAGCATGTGGAAGTGGTCAGCGCCTGGTCCCGGGCCAGGGGAGTCCATAAAAACTTTGACCGGCTGGAACTGGGAGATATCGCTTCCGGTGAGACCACCTGCGGTTACTTTGATATTTTTGCCGACGGGCTGGAGGACTGGAGCAACCTTCCGGGAGTCGCGGTGCGCACCTCCCAGGGACGTCAGGGCAATATCGTCGTAACCCCCCTGGCCGTGCAGCGGCAAAACCCGGTCGAGTTCAACAAGACTCTGGAAGAGATTAAAGCCGAACTGGATCTGCTGGAGGAAAATCTCCAGCGTACCATGGAGAAAACGTCTTACGATATCTCCCGTGCCGTGGTGGATTCCTACAACTACACTGCCCAGGCTCTTTCGGCACAAATGCAGACCCGTATCATGGAGATGGCCGGCAATTATATCGCCCTTGTGGGAGTCATCTCCCACTGGGCCAAGTCCGCGACCAGCCTTTTTGTCAGCGGGTGGGACGGAGCAGCGCAGTTGGGAACAGGAGCCATTACAGGTCAGATGGCCGAGAAGCTGAAGCTTCTGGACGAAAAATCGGCCGGACAGATGCTGGGTCTCTATACCGGAATGCTCCAGGAGATGAAAGAAGCGCAGCAACTGGCCGCCAAACTGGATGAGCTGCACCGGCTTCAGGAGAGCAGAGAGCATCAGCTGGTCTTCCTGGAAGAGAGTTTCCGGGAACACGAAGTAAATCTGACTTCCGGGCTGCGGGAGAGCGGCGTTTTAACGGCTCCCGGTTCCCGTTGGGAAGAGCAGTCCCAGGTTTTTGCGGAAGCGTCGGCCAAATTGGCCGCGGGATTCCAGCTCCTGGAGCAGGCTCCTCTGCAGGCAAATCCGGAGTCCGGCCAGGCCGACCTGAAGGCCGCGGAGCTCCATGCCAAGGCAGCTCTGCAAGCCCTGCAGCAAGCGGAAGGGCTTCGCATGCAGGTGGCGGAGGAATTGCAAAACAGGGAGCCCGGGTTGGAACAATTATATAATAATTACTATCGTTCGCTCCTGGAACTGCAGAGGGAAAACCTGCGCTTGCTAATTCTAGGATTGGAAGCCCTGGGGCAGCATCTCCAGGGGCGAAAGCGGCTGCAGACCTTGGAGAAAAACCTGGAAAAGGCAAAAAATAGTAATGTTGACATTTATGATCTTTTGAAACATCTCATCTCCTTGGAGAAGCCGGAGAACAGCGATCCCCTGACCTTGATCAAAGGTCTCGGTGAAGCGTCCTGGACCGAATTTTCCAGTGCCGTGGATAACAATATACTGAAAACCGGGGATTTCCTGAAACACTGGCAGGCCCTTACCGACTTTTATCAGCAGCGGGAGCTGGTGGAAACACTACCCCAGTGGATCAGAGAGATCGGCAGCCTGCAGGTCAAGGCGAGGGAAGACAACAACTTTGCCGACCCGCAAAAAATGGGAGATCTTATTTTGGAGTATCTGGGAAAACGACCTCTCCTGGGAGACAGGGATCACCAGGTTTACAAGGCTGATTTTGTGCAGCGCCTGCAAACGGCTGTTCCCGACAATAATGATGCCGACGGGCGTATACGTTACCTGCTGGCGGAGGCTGTCCAGCTGATAAATTATCCCCTGGTGGAGAGAAACGAAAGCTTGCTGGAAGAGCTGGGAGAAAGCGGCCGGGCTGCTGTGGTCAAGACCAATGTCCTGGGGATGAAGGAGATGGCTTCTGCCATGCTGGATGACGTGAAAGCGATGCTGGATCGTTATGTGGCAGACAATACGGACAGTGTCTCCTACTACCCGACAGAGCCTCTGCTGGCTTACCTGCAATCCCTGAACCGGCAACTGCAATTCACCTGGGCCAACAGTGCCGCAGACGGTACACCGTTACCGCTGCCCGGCACGCGCCTGGGGCGCTACCGCAACATTTGGGTCTACGACGGGGACGGCCCCGATCTGGTCCCGCTGGAGCTGGAGATGAGCGATCTCTATCAGGCGCTGGTCTCCGTGGATACCACCATCAGCAACGGTTACCTGAATATCGCGGACCGCTACAGCATGCTCGCTTTCCAGAGCCTGGCCACTGCCAACAGTATGGTGGGCGGTATCTGGGGAGCCGGCAGCCCGGCTGTTTCCTCCATTACCTCCTTCCTGGGAGGGATTATGGACGGCCCCCTGAACGCCTGGCAGACTACTCTTGATTCCGCGGACCGCAGTATTCAGCAGGAACTGGCCATGGCCATGGGCAATGCCTATCAGGCCACCGGCAGCATGCTTTCCAAGCAACTGGCCGTAGCCCGCTCGGTGGACGGCGTCTTTACCGCAGTGGATAAGTGGCGCAAAATCGATCCTCCCCTGCCGATAACCGTGCTGAGCCACTCCGTGAGCGACGTGGAGATCCCGGCCGGAGCAGAGGTTGGCGAGGGGAGTGCAGTGTTGCGGCTGCGCAACGATCATGACGGAGCTGTGCAGGTTGCGCCTTATCTGGAGATTTATGCCCGCGGCGGCCTGGTCAATACAGCCAGGGGAGCCGCTGTGAATATGGAAGCGGGGCAGGAAGCCACCATCATCATTCCCTTCCAGGTCCCCCGCTCCACGCTGACCGATGCCGGAGGCTATGATGCCCTCCTTGCCTTTGACCTTTCCGAAGGCAACACAATGACCATTGCCGGGACCGACGGCCCCTACATGGCTCACTTCTATGCCGGGACGGAGCAGCAGCTGGAGGCTTACCGCGCCTCCTACCGCACGGCCCAGCCCCTGGGGAGACATCTGGGAGGGAGCGGTCAGGATGAGGAAGATATAACTGTGATTACCCCGGCGGAGAATACCGAAGAACTGCGGCTCTTCCTGGGAGCGTTGCCGGGTTCAGGGCTGGAACTGCATCTTTATGACGCCGCGGGGCAACATACCGGCTGCAGCAGCGGAACAGGGACAGTGACCGGCGAAGTCTATGGAGCGGAGCTTTCCGGCCAACTGAACGAGGGAGACTATATTGTCGTAACCAATCCCCAGGAGGGCCCCTATACCGTCAGGGTCTTGCTGCCTGCCGGCGAGCCGGAAAATTATTACACCCTGCAGGTGGTGGAACTGCCTTGCCTGGGCGCTGTGGCCGATGTCACCGTAGCTGCACATGTCTACAGCCCCACCAGGGAAGCCGATTTCAGCCTTTCCGTCTTTGAAAGCGGCCTGCAGGAGGGCATTACCGCTGTCAACCTGGAAGCAGGAGATCTCATGGATGCTGAGAGAAACACCATCCCCGCGGAAGCGGTTTCCTTCCTGGGAACCGGCGGTGCAGCTCTTCCCACATCCCTGCCCCCGGGCGGCGGGCTAACCGCGGCCGGGATCGTGCAGGTGCCGGAGAACCTGCCGGACGGCATTTACCGCGGGACAGTCAGTATCTATGTCTATGGGGAAAATCTGCAGGTGGAAATGTGCCGCCTGACCGGTATTGAGCCTACAGTGACGGAGAGCGTCTATGGAGAGGCGGAATGTTGGGAAAAAGTTGACGGCGGCTACCGCTACAGAGCCCCGCTGACAATTGTCCTGGAGACCGCCTTACCTCCGGCGCCGCTGCTGTATCCTGTTACGTTAACGGGAGACGATCCTACTACCATTAGAGTTGAGGGGAGCGCGGAACCGGGCCTCTCCGTAACCCTCTGGATCAACGGCAATGCCCGCCGGCTGATCGCTGTGGATGAAGACGGCTCTTTCTCCGCAATTCAACAGCTTGGTATCGGCTCATATGAGATCTATGCCACCGCGGTGACCAGGAGCGGTCTGCACAGCCCCGCCTCGGCTGTTTATGAAGTGTTTGTGGACGGCGGGGATGATGAAGGGCCGGTTATCACACCCCTTTCCCCGCAGGATGGTGACGTGCTCTACATTTTGCCGTCAGAGCTTCTCTTCACAATAACCGACAACCTCAGCGGCGTTAACGGGGAGAGCCTGGAGGTTTCCCTGGACGGTCAAATCTTCCCCGCGGAGGATCTGCGCAACCTGGGCGGCGGAAGCTGGAAAGCCATCCTGCCGCATGAGTCGGAAGGAGCGGTTTATACCGTGGCTGTCAGTGTCTACGATAACGCGGGGAACCATTCCTGCGACTCCTGGAGTTTTCAGGTGCGACCGGCCGCTTATGAGGCTTTGGACCCGGCCCGGGAAGCCCTGACCTTTGATATTATTAAGGGTGCCAACCAGGCCGAAGATGAAATTATGGCGGACCTGCAGCTGGTTGACGACGACTCCTCCTTTACAGATTTGGGTGTCAATATCAGCTGGTCAAGCAGCAAGCCTGCCTTTATCTCCGTCACAGGGGGGGTAAGCCGTCCGCCTTATGGCTTCCCCGCAGAAACGGTTCTCCTGACAGCTGCGCTGCACAAGGATGATCTGCAAGTAATGAAGAGCTTTGTCCTGGTGGTCCAACCGGCGGAACCGGATGATGCAGCGGCTGTGGCAGCGGCCGGAGAAGCGCTTACCTTTGCCGTTATCCGGGGTGAAAACACTGCAGAAGGGCAGATAACTACTGATCTGCTTCTCCCATCGGACGATAGCAGTCTAACAGATCTTGGTGTGTCTATTAACTGGGAGAGTAGCAAATCGGCCGTCATAACCGTTACCGGCCAGGTTTACCGTCCTTCTTACGGTTCTCCGGATGAAGAGGTTTCCTTAACAGCAACAATGAGTCGCGGAGATGTCCGGGAGACTAAAATTTTTGGACTGGTCGTTAAGGCAGCCGTTCCTAATACGGAAGCAGAACAGGATGTTTCTGCAGCCTGGTTCGCCCTGACTTTTGATGTTATCAGGCAAAGTAATGCTGCCGAAGGCTGCATTACAGGGAACCTTTTCCTACCCAGAAATGACGGCAGCTTCAGCAATAAGGGCGTTTTCATCTATTGGCTTAGCAATAATCCTGCTGTGAACACCTGGAGCGGGGAGGTCACCCGACCTGCCTTTGGTCAAGACTATGCCGCTGTGATCTTGAAGGCTTATCTCTACAAGGGAGAGACGGAACTAATTAAAGAGTTTACTCTTAAGGTCAAGGCCGAAGAGCCCACCCCGTCGCAGGCGGTTGAAGCCGCCTCCGAAGCGCTTACCTTCGAAAAGATAAGCGTGGGGAACACCGCAGCAGAGGAAATAATTTCCGAACTTAAACTGCCTGTTGACGATAGCAGCTTGAGCGGCTACGGGGTGGAGATCTCCTGGTCCAGCGATAAACCGGATGTTCTCGGCGCAAACGGCACGGTAAACAGACCTGCGGCCGGACAACCGGAGATCCCGGTAATTTTAACCGCAACCCTGAGCAAAGATGGTGCCGATGCCCAGAAGCAGTTCCTCCTGGTGGTTAAAGCCCTTCCTTGGAGCGATGCCCAGTCAGTGGAAGAAGCCCGGGCAGCCCTGACCTTTGATGCCATTAAGGCCGGAAATAACTCGCCCGCCGCAATTACCGGCGACCTGGAACTTATCACCGACGACTCGGGGCTCAGCGGAACAGGAGTATTAATTAGCTGGGTTAGCGATGAGCCGGATGTAATCGGCGATTCATCCCCGGATGAATCCGGTAAGGTTACCAGGCCGGCATTTGGAGAAGCAGACAAGGATGTTACCCTTACAGCTCACCTCAGCAAAGGTTTGAGTACCGCGACGAAAACTTTCGAACTTGTGGTCAAAGCTCAGGAACCCACGATTGCCCAGGCAGTTTACGCCGCCAGAGAAGCCCTTTCCTTCCCAATTATTAAAGGAGCCAACACTGCCCCGGATCAGATCGAAGAAAACCTGAGCCTGATCATTGGCGATGCTTCCCTGACCGGGTACGGCGTAACTCTGTATTGGCTCAGCGATAAGGATCAAATTATCAGCGGTTCGGCTTCCCCTACACCAGGCAAGGTTATCCGTCCCGCGTTCGGTCAAAGTGATGAAACTGTTACCCTGACAGCGCTTTTAATCAAAGAAGGCTGTGTTGAGCAGAAAACCTTTGTCCTGACTGTCAAGGCTCAGGAGCCGTCGGATCTCCAGGCAGTGGAACATGCCCGGGATAGCCTGCTTTTCAGTCATATTCAGGGCCTTAATGCCGATGAAGACAGAATTAACGGCAACCTTCTCCTTATCACCGATGATTCCGCTTTCGGGGATTACGGGGTGCAGATCACCTGGGAGAGCAGCAAGCCGGAATATATCGCTCCGGACGGCACAGTGACCCGCCCGGCCGCGGGAGAAGCCGATGAAGAGGTCTTGCTGACAGCTACCTTTACTAGAGGCGCTGAGAGCGCTGAAAGGGAGTTTCTCCTCACCGTCCTGGTGGAGGGGAGCCCGCTGGACGAATGCTTTATCGCTACCGCGGCCTTCGGCTCGAAGCTGGAGCCTGCTGTAGTCCTGCTGCGGGCTTTCCGGGACCGCTATCTGCTCACCAATAAAGCAGGCAGTGCTTTCGTGGAGCTTTACTACCATTTCTCCCCGCCGCTGGCACAATTTATCGCCGGCAGCGAACCGCTTAAAGTTGTCGTGCGGGTCCTGCTCATGCCGCTCATTGGAGCAGCTTATCTGGCGTTCCATGGCGGACTACTGCTGCTCATCTGCTTACTCATCCTGGCTGCAGCTTTTCTGCAGGTTCGGCGAAGAAAGACTATTGGGAACTAACGCTACAGTGAAAGATTGTTTGTTTTTGCTCTACCGCAAGCGCTCGGGCAAATCGCCGGACCTGTGCTCCGGTTTCCTGCCTGCAAGTCCTGCGGCTCTTTTTAGACCTTCACCTTACCTACCCGGCAAGCTGCCCTCCATGGCAGCGAGCCGGCTGCAGACGTCCTGTCTGCAGGGTAAACTTTCGGTCTGCGCTTCGCCGGGACTTTGCACGGCCGGGAAAAGTTGCACCTTGCCCGGCGTTTTACCCGAGCGTCTGGCGTATACGAAAGTTTAAAGGAAAGAAATTTTTTGCTATAGTGCTAATATATCCCGGCAGTTTTAAAGAGAGGGGCGAAGCTTTTTAATGCTTCGCCCCTAGCATACATACTGGCTGCCCAACTGGAGGAATGTCTTATTGTCACGGCTGATAAAAATTGTTTAACGCTGTAACACCATTATTAGCTTTTATGTGTTATCAGGACAGTTTTATGCTTATATATACATTTCAATTTTAATTCCGACTGAAAATAGTTGATCGCTTGCAGAGCAGGATCAAGCCCGCCACGCACAAAAGAACTGTCATCCCAAGCCAGGGTTTATAGAGCAGGTAAATAAGGGCGATGACTGGACTAAGCAAGACCCGGATGATGAAGCACAAGGCTCCGTTAGTCGCAATGTATGCGGCAATTTTAGGTGAATGTTTGTAGTAGTAGACGACGAATGCTTGCCCTGTCGCCGTTGTCAGCAGAAAATCATCCCGAAAATTTCTCAGTATGGAGACAGCGGGTTGGAACTTTGAACCATAGGCGGCCGTAGCAATAAAACACTCATCCGCTGCATAGGCAATTTCTCCCCAGATCTCATAACCGTCACTGGAGGACGCAGAGCAAGTATACTGTACTCTGACCTCAAAAGAATTATCTCCTGATTGCAGGCTTACCGGTACAGAGAAAGTCCCGTTATCCATATCAAGGTTGCTCAGTATGTCCTGATATTCTTCTCCGTTTAATCTTAATTGCAGGCTTTCAATGCTCTCAAGCGCTCCATAATTGCTGATAAATCCAGTTATGTCAATGTCCCGGCTGCTGGTGGTATCATGCAAACCCGGCTGTGTAATATGGAGCATAGGAATGATGGTGAAGGGGACTGAAAACTCTTGTACGGTTCGTCCGGCATCACTGTAAATCCTCATTTCATAGGCTCCAACCGGAAACTGTTCATCTATTATGGGAACTGATACGTATTCCCAACTCCCTTCCCAGTCTTGCTGTTCGAAATTGATATCAACATTCCCGGAGCTTCCGGAATAAGGACTCCCATCTTGATATACCCGTCCATAATAGGTAACCGGTGTGGTATCGATGACATTACGCAGGTGGAATTCATACCCCTCTCCCGCAGGTAAAATATTGAGGACGGAACTTTCAAAGTAAGCCTGCAGGTTTCGGTCACCGGTAATATTAAAAGTATAATCTGCGGAGGTACTCGCCTCAACGTCGTTTTCTTTCCAGTTTACAAAGCGAAATCCTTTACCGGGGGTTGCTCTTACGGTAACTTCAGCATTTTGATCATACAGTCCGTCGCCGGAAACGCTTCCCCCTGATGCCGGGATTGCTTCCAGGCAGACCGTGTACCGGGGTGGAGAGTAGTGAAATAAACGGATTCCTTCGGCTGACCACCATCCTATATAGCCGTTATGCACCACCGGATCGCTGTCACTGACGGCATTGTTACTTACACGATACATTTGACCGATGGCGGTATTGTAGAGCATGATTTCAATAAATGAGGAGTTGCGGTACAGATCCCAGACGATCAAACCATCGTGAAACTCTATATTTGAATTGTCATCCAGTACGGATAACCCATCGGGAGCCATAATTCGACAGGCGTTGTTTCCATCATAGTAATAAAGTTTAAGTGAGCCGTAGTAGGTGTCTATCCAAACCGCTTTGCCGTTATCGAGCCGCAGGTTTTTCTTGTAATTGCCGGTGTCTGTAACCAGGGTTTTGCTGCCTGTAGTATGGTCCCATAAGTACACGGAATCAGTGGAGCTGCTCTTGGTTTTGTCATAGAGCACCTGACCGTTATCGGCGTCATAATCGTTTGATATGGTATCAATCAGTTGGGTTTGTGCTCCATCATAACAGTAAAGTCTGGATATGGCATCTTTGAATATCAACAGGTCGCCTGTTACATGGACACTGGCCACCATTTTGTTGTCCGGAATGTTAATTGTTTCAGTCTCATTTGTTGCCTGGCGGTAGAACTTAATGCAGTCTTTTCCCCCGGTGCGTTCTACCCAGGCCATATTACCATCGTCCATATCCATGCTTTGAAAACCTTTGGATGAGAGAGTCTGCACTTCATCGGTGGTCCTGGACCATAGCTGGACCACGTTGCTGCTCCCACTGGACCAGCCCACCCATTGACCGTCAATTACATAAAAAGCATCATAGGTATTGGGCAGGGCTGTCAACGGTGTTGTCACAGTATTTTCCCCATCATAGTACATGAGATTATATTCGCCGGTTGCCGGATTACTGCGGCGCCATATGACGCCCGGACCATCCTGATCCGCATAAACCCCGGCAAACCTGTCGGTGTTACAGGCAGATACATTGATTGTCGTCCCCGGGGCCGGGGGGATTTCTTCGGCAGCGGCGCTGCCTGCTGTCCAAAAGCAGTTCATACCGGCCATAAGAACAATAATAACCAGATACGTGCTCAATTGCTTAGATAATCGTGTCATTTATGCACCTCTTAACTCAAATTTTTGAGTATTATTGTTTTATAATTATAATTTCTTGATAATAGAGTAAAATCCTTCCTTAAAAGATAATATCTATCACAAAAAGTAGGGGTGGTGGTGTTTTATCGATCAAGGGAACAGGGATACAATCGTAACCACCGGTAGTAATAGTAGCCTGGTAATTGTTTTCAGGGTTTCGCTGCCAGCGATTATCCGGGCAAGGGGTGGGGAATAGCGGTAGTAGAGCTCCACCAGGAAGCGACCTGCGGCATTTTGCAGCAAGTACCTGTCACGGAAGCTGCGCAGGGTGATCACGTCGGCAGCCAGTGGCGATCCGTAGGCTGCGGTCGCAATAAAACAGTCTTCATTATAAGGGGTGGCCTCCAAGGGTTCCACTTGGAGCACAAAGGTTACGCCGCTTAAAGTTATCTGCAAGCTTTTTCCGGCCAGATGTCCGAGTTTTATCTCTCCATAGCTGTTGACCAGGGGATCCCCGGCGAGGGCTGTTACTTCGTCTTTAATTTCTGCAACAATGGAAAAGATATTATCTAAAGCTATTTCATCCCGGAGAAATACACGGTCATTAATAGTAATCCGGTCCGGGCGATAAGCTGTCTCCAATTCTTGCAAGGCACTCCAGGTGGCCGGGATACTAAAAGCCTGCTCTAGCGTCACCTCTTTATGTCGAGGGTTGACGGCAACAGTGACGGTCTCACCTTCGGCTGTCGCCTGGAAATAAGCACCGGCATGTTCATTGATTTTCTCCGCCAGCAGTGTACCGGCATGTTCTGTAATGAGGGCGGTTGCGGCAGCAAAAGCGTCTACCAGGCCATAACCGTAACCATAGTTGGGCGAAGTGGGATAGCTTGCGTCCGTGAGGGGAAGTGCTGTTTCCTGAAGAATATTTTCCAGAATATTAGCCCGTTCCTCAGCAGGTACTCCTTCCCAGGCATCTTCGATGGATAGAAGAAGCGTAGCTATTCCGGTCACGTGTGGCGCAGCCATGGAAGTGCCTGTTTTTGTCCCGTATAGTCCTCCCGGAAGAGAGGAAGTTATCTGTACACCGGGGGCGGAAATATTCGGCTTTATCAGGTCAGGAAAGGTTTGGACAGGTCCCCTGCTTGATTTTGAATGCAGAGTATTGTTCAATTGGCTTGTAGCTGCTACGGCAATACTGGAGGGCAGATGGGCCGGATTTGCGATGGTTTCGGCGGCAGGGCCATAATTACCTGCCGCAAATAAGGGCAGAATACCGGCGTTACGCCAGTTATTGAGCATATTTTGAAAATAATCATTTTGCTCCTCTGCCCCCCATGAATTGTTAATAATATCCGGTGCTTTTTCCGGATATGTAATGGCGGGGTTTTGGGGATTGTAAGGAGCAAGCAAATACTCTCCCGCTTTAAGAAGATCTCTGGCGGATGCAGTGCCGTCACTTGAATTAAAGGCATTCACCGCGATCCACTGGGCTTCCGGTGCTGTCCCGATGATATTTTCTTCTTGGGGATCCGACCCCAGAATAATACCCGTTACGTGAGTCCCGTGGCCGTCTACATCTCTCGGCAACGGGTAGTTCTCGACAACATCATACCAGTTAAAGAGAGGATCGGGGTTATTCGGGTCAGCGGGGTTGTAACCCCGCCATTTTTGTTTTAGTGCTTCGTGCTGCCAGTCTACCCCTGTGTCGATAATACCCACGACAACGCCACTGCCGTCGAAGCCCAGCAAGTTCCATACTTCCGGTGCTCTAACCCGTTCAATATTCCACTTTGCAGAAGCGTATATATCCAGGCTGTAAACAGTTTCCAAAATAGTATCGTTAGTATCATCTGTATTATCTGACGAAAAATAATCATTTTTTTCCGTTACAGGAGCCATGTTTTCTTGGATGATATTGTTGGCGGACTTAGCTTCTTCTCTAATATTGTGAATATTATGTCTATTTTTCTCTAAATCGGTTGTTTCACTGTTTTCATCTTCTATCTGTTCATCTTGTTGTTTATCTTGCCCACCCAGGGAAAAGGTCTGGTTGGGCAAGATCGCCTCAATGCCCGGGAAGTGTTCCAGGTGACGGATAACATCCCTGTTTGCTTTAAGATAAACCATATTGACAATATAATAATCTTTAATTTCCAGGACATTGCCCCTTTCCTGCTCTTGTTGCAGGAAGTCCAGGAGGGGTTTCTGCGTAGAAGCAGCCTTCTCCTTCAGGGAATGGACTACTGCCTTACGGGCTGCCAGCGTCAATTGACGGGCATTAGTCGCCTTATCTGCGACTTTTGCCCGTGCTTCTCCGGCAATGCGGGCCGTATCAACCTGCTCCTTCATTTGGATCAGAACTTCAACATATTCTTCCTGATCAAGTGCTTCCACAATAGTGTGGTGGATCGTGACTCGGGCAATTTTATCGTCATCCGGTTGGGCATTGACGGAAAAACCTGTTAAAAAAGGTATTATTGCCTGAATAAAAAGGAATAAAACGGCCACTGGTAAAATAGTTTTCTTAAAACGCATGGCATACATCCCCTTTTTTCGTTTCCGATTAGCCTTTCAAGATAATACTACATGATTCTCCCTTAAAATCATATCGTTTTATTGAGAAATTTCTGTAGCCCTTATCACTAGAAATGCAAATAATTACCTAAATAAATTTTTTATTTAATAGATTAGAATAAACTAGTATAACAAAAAAGGGTGAGGTCTAGTTAGGGGTGAAATATAGTTAGCTTAAAAATTTGTATTATGTCATAATTTTCCTATTAACTTCTTTCTTGTCAAAGCAGGAAATGGATGTTTCTATAGAGAATTATCAAATCAATGGGAATTAAACCGGATTCTCGGAACTATTGAAAAATAATGTCATCCTTTGCTGAAAACTTTTATTTAAAAAATTGTGAGTCGCGTCCTTGACAAAGTGTAAGAGGAATAGTACCCTTCTCATTGAATGACATTTTTACCAGAAAAGGCCGTCTATTTTCAAAGGAGAAACGAAAATGGGACACCCGGACCGGAGAGCACAGCGCCTGCGTAAAAAGGAAGATCGCAGGAAAAAAGAAGAGATGCTGGGCCGCAGGAGTTATTTTGACGTACTGGACCTTACGCCCTATAATGCCGTAGGCCTGCTAAAAAGTTATAATTTTGAAATTCGTTTCAAGTAATATAATTATCATAATTTTCTTTTAGATCTTTTACGAGAAATTTTGGGAGAAAAGATGATTGATTTTCATTGCCATATATTGCCGGATATGGATGACGGTTCTCCCTCCATGGACGAATCTTTAGAGATGGCCAGACAGTTAGCTTTAATGGGTTTTTCCGCTATTTTGGCCACACCTCATCTCATGGAGGATTATTTTGTTTGGCAGGAAGATATTTTAGAAGAAAAGGTGGAGCAGTTAAATGCTGCCTGCCGGCAAGCAGAACTTCCAGTGACGGTATATCCCGGGGCAGAGCTTTTGCTTTCACCGTGGGTATTAGATTTGCTCTCCGCTGGAAAACTTCCCACTCTAAACAAAAGCAGCTACCTTTTATTTGAAATACCTCTGACTCAGCCTTTAACGGAGTTTTGTGAAGAGCTTTTTTTTCGTTTAAGAACGCAGGGATACGAACTTGTGCTCGCCCATCCCGAGCGCTGCCTGACCTTCCAGGAAGAGCCCCGGAAATTGCTCGACCTGCGCAAATATGAGTTACTCTACCAGCTTAATTTGTCCAGTTTGACCGGTCACTTCGGGGAGAATTCCCGAAAGTTGGCCATTGATCTGCTCAAACAAAATCTGATTACCTTTATCGGCAGTGATGCTCACCATTCAGGAGAAGGGAGAATGGGTGACATACCGTCCGCTCTGGAAATTTTGCGCCGATACGCGGGGAAAGACGGGATGGATTTATTGTTGGAAAAAAATCCTTTGAAAGCTTTGAACAACGAACGCATTAATGTAGAGTTTATTTCTCCTGAAAAAGACGGGGAAAAACCCGGCCATAAGGTTTCCTTATTAGATAAAATATTTAAAAGAAGACGACGCTAGTGTAAATTCTGTCCGTTGTTAAGAAGTCTTCAGGAAGAGGGGTGTGAGAAAAGAATGGAAGAAGAATTAGAACTGCGAGATATTTGGGAAGTTATTATTAAACATCGGGTACTTCTGATCGTTATACCCATAGTTGCAGTGCTGCTCAGTGCGATATACAGCTATTACATTGTTGAACCCCAGTACGAAGCATCAACGACCATGATGGTCCTGCATTCCACTGAAAGCGGAGCGGAATCTTATCTCAAAAGCGCCGATATTCAGCTCAGCAGGCAGTTGGTCAAAACTTACGGTGAAATTGCCCAAAGTCGCCGGGTTGCGGAAAAAGCCATCGAACTTGCCGGAGAAGAGACGACTGTCTCTATCGAAGGTCTGCAGGGAAAAACAGGTGTCAGCCTGGTAAAAGATACGGAACTGATCAGTATCACCGTCAAAGATAACAATCCACAGCGCGCTGCTTACTGGTCAACGATGGTCACCAAAGCTTTTATGGACGAAGTTGTTAATATCATGCGCATCGAAAATGTTAATGTCCTGGACGAAGCATTTCCACCGTCGACTCCCGTGAGCCCTAGACCCAAACTCAATATGGCTGTGGCTTTTGTGCTGGGATTAATGATAGCCCTGGGTCTGGCTTTCCTGCTGGAGTACCTGGACAATACCATTAAGCTTCCTAAAGATGTTATTGATACTCTGCAGCTTCAAGTTCTTGGTACTATCCCCGACTTTACGCAAAAATCTGGAGATGCTTATTAAAGAAAGGACAATTCGAATACTATGGAAGAGCATAACAAAAACGATAATACAGGCCTTATTTCGCTGATTAAACCCAAATCACCCATTGCAGAGGCCTATCATACACTCCGTACCAATATTCTTTTTGCCGGTCTTGACAACCCCATTAAATCTGTGCTGGTTACCAGCGCATTTCCCCAGAGCGGGAAAACAACTACCGTCGCCAACCTGGGGGTAACTATCGCCCGGACCGGTGCCAATGTTCTTATTGTGGACGCGGATCTGCGCCGTCCGGCCCAGCACCGTGTTTTTAAACTGGATAATAAGGTCGGTCTAACGTCACTTCTGGTTAACGAAAACATGGCCATGGAGGAGGCCGTGAAGAAAACAAATGTTGAGAATCTTTCTTTGCTTACCAGCGGTCCGCTACCGCCCAATCCTTCCGAATTGATCGTCAGCAGGGCTTTTGCTGCTCTGATCGACAAGATAAAAGCAAATTATGATATTATGTTAATTGACTCGCCTCCGGCAATAGCCGTTACGGACCCCGCGCTCTTGTCCCGCTTTGTAGACGGTACGATCCTGGTCATTGACTTCGGCCGAGTTCCCCGGGATATGGCCCAGAAGGCCAAGGAACAGCTGGTTAATGTAAAGGCCAATATAATCGGTGTTGTTCTCAATAAGATCCCCTCCAACGGTCACGGCTATTATTACTACTATTATTATCGTTACTATGGTGAGGGAGCGGATAGGGTCAAAAAGCGCAGCAAAAGTAAAAGACATCGCACGCGCTCAGAGCGCTCAGAGCAAAAACCATTCCGCCGGTGGCTGCAGGCCTTTTTTAAAAAAGCCTGACCTTACCTCGACAATAATCTTCTGCTTGATGTTTTAATGTTAAAAATAGGACGAAGGGACAGGTTTCTTGTCCCACTCGTCCTATTTTTTTTTGCAATAAAGTTTGGCTTATCTCCTGGGAAAAACATAGGTATAGAAATAAATAATTATTGCTTACATAAATTAATGAACTTTTTAGCCATTTGTAACTGATCTTTCAGTGTTTGTATAATTCGTCCGTTTTGATTTTGACCATTATTTCCATTTTCTTTTTGAGCCCGGTGGATCATGTATTCGACTTCCCTCTGTGAGTAACCGATGTTAACAAGTGCTTCTTTAAGTTCTTCAATTTCCCCCCCCAATTTGTCAAAATTTTTGGAAGCGTGTTTTTTTGAAATTGAATTAAACATAAAAAGTCTCCTTATGGTATTATTCCATACCTAGAAGACATTTCCCAGATATGGTCTTTTGCAGCCGGGCTGTCTAAAAATTTAGATCCCTGGCTTTGCGTCCTTGCCTCGCGGCATGTTTGCCCTCCAAGCCCATATTTTTGTATTGCAGTGCATATTTTAGTATAAAATGTCATAAAAGTCAAGATCCAACGTGCTGACAGATCCACGTAATGAAACTTACTGTAGAGAAAATCATAATGACAGCCTAAGCAGAGGGTTTGGTAATGGTTGCTTGTTGATGGTGACAGTTTCCTGTTGGTTGAGTTATAATACTACTAATTAAAAGGCTAAAGAATTGAGAGGTAATAGTATGACGATATTAATAACCGGAGCAGGAGGTTTTATCGGCTTCCACTTAAGTAAAAGGTTGCTGGAAGACGGTTTTGAGGTTGTCGGAATGGATAACCTTAACGACTACTACGAAGTGGGCTTGAAGGAAAGCCGTCTGGACCTGCTGCAGGAATATCAAGGCTTTACTTTTGTGCAGGCTTCCCTAGAAGAAAGGGAGGCGGTGGAGAAGCTTTTTTCTGAGTATACTTTTTCCCGTGTTATCCATCTGGCCGCCCAGGCCGGGGTACGTTACAGCATTGAGAACCCCCATGTTTATATTAACTCCAATGTGGTAGGCTTTCTGAATGTGCTGGAAGGCTGCCGTCACCACCAAATTAAACATCTGATATTTGCTTCTTCCAGTTCGGTTTACGGGGCCAACCGGACCAAGCCCTTTTCCGTGCACCACAATGTCGATCACCCGGTGAGTCTTTATGCTGCTACCAAAAAGGCTAACGAGCTAATGGCCCATACTTACAGCAGTTTGTATGGGTTGCCGGTAACGGGGCTGCGTTTTTTCACTGTTTACGGGCCCTGGGGCAGGCCGGATATGGCCTATTTTTCCTTTACCAGGGCTATTTTGGAAGAGAAGCCCATTAAAGTTTTTAATTATGGAAAGATGAAGCGGGATTTTACTTATATTGACGATATTGTGGAAGGAATCGTGCGATTGATTGATCTGGTGCCGGGACCCGACCCGCAGTGGGACGGTGAGCGGCCGGACCCGGGCCGTAGTTATGCTCCTTATCGTATTTATAACATCGGCAACAACCAGCCGGTGGAGCTTATGTATTTTATCCGGTTGCTGGAACAGGCTCTGGGGAAGGAAGCAAAGAAGGAACTGCTACCCATGCAGCCGGGAGACGTGCTGGAGACCTTTGCCGATATTGACGACCTGGAGCGGGAGGTCGGTTTCCGGCCGGGGACAAGTATTGAGGAAGGGATCGGGAAATTTGTGAATTGGTATAAGAAATATTACGGAAAAACAGTTTAATTAATTAGGGGGCAGAAAGGGACATTTCCCTGTCCCTTTCTGCCCCCTGAGACTTAAAAGACCACAAAGACCGAAACACGCCGAAAGAGCATAAAAACCGCTTAAAGAAAAGTTAGCCCAGGAATTTGAAAATCAGCAGCAATAACCATATTATAACAGCCCACAAGGGAACGCTGAAAAGAATACCCCAAAAAATACCTCTTATTAAATTAAATCCATTACAATTTTCTTCCATATATTACCTCGTATTGGCTCTAATATTAGTATGCTCTAAATATCGGGGTTTTATTAGTAATTTTATAACCATATGTCAATATACCCATAGTTTTATTTAAAGGGGGAAATGTTAATTGTTCTCCCATGTTATGGATATTGTGATATAATTGGTTAAAGGATATTAAAGTTATTGAAATTTGTTTAGGTGCAAAGGAATTTTTTATGCTTAAAGAGTTGCTTGACTTATTGTCAATCGAGCTGACGGTGATTTTAACGGCAACTATACCAATCATTGAGCTAAGGGGTGCAATCCCGGTAGGTATATCCTTGGGCCTGTCTCCGTTTCATGCAACGGTGCTCAGTTTTATTGGGAGCATGATTCCCGTGCCGTTTATTCTCTTTACCACCCGGCCGTTTTTTAATTATCTTAAAAAAACAAGAATGTTTAGACGTTTAGTACATAAACTTACGGATCGCTCTTTAAATAATAACGCCGGTAAGATTCAGAAGTACGGTGTGTGGGGCCTTATTTTAGTGGTTGCGGTTCCTTTACCTGGAACCGGTGTATGGAGCGGAAGCCTGGCTGCCGCTTTATTGGATATGAGATTCAAATGGGCGTTTCCTGCCATACTGGTGGGGAATCTTATCGCGGCGGCAGCAGTGATGATTTTAAGTCATGGCGTTGTACGGATGATTGTGCCGTAGTGTTGAAGTTTAATATGCCGGAAAGAGTTTGTTCAAGAGTACTTTTAATGAAGGAAATATTAAAGGAATACAATTTAAATTACCACTGTCGTGAAAATTTGTAATAAGTTAACCAAAAAAACTAAATTTTGGGACACTAACGGAGAAATTAATCCCAGGAACCTGAAGGGGTTTCAATGCTGTTCTGCCGTCAGAACCTGGCAACAAAAGGACGGCTTTAGCTTGCTTTGGGTTTACGGACAATGCGGCGTGGGAAAGACCAGCTTAGTAAAACATATCCGCCATATCCGCCGTAAGATAAAAGCATAAAGCGTGCATTCAACAACATAAATATTTCCAAATTAAATAATTTACCCTAGAAAATTG
>JAENYV010000030.1 GCA_016841605.1 Dethiobacter alkaliphilus
CCCATAGTTTCAACGACTACGGGCTTCTCGCCTTTTTAAACTGTAAAAGTCAGGTTATAGCAGATAAGGTGAGAAGTTACAATTTTTAACCAATTTTCAAGCCGGGTTAGAAAATATGGGAGTTATACCGGAGCCGGCGTTTATCATCCTGAGCGTTACTCCTATTGGTTTAGAATATATTTAAAGGGCTCTCTTCTGAGGTGATGAAATGTATACCATTATGATTGTGGAAGATGATCAGGCTCTTTGCGCGCAGTTAGCCGAAGGGATACGAAAGTGGCGGTTCAATGCAACGATGGCGAAAGATTTTGAGCATATTGGCAACGATCATTTGCTTCGGGTTGATCATCATCATTGTCAACCTGATGTTAATCACCAGTACCGCTCTGAACAAGACGGCCCATGAAATTGCCTATAAAAGCGATGGCAGGGCATGTGCCAGGCGCCGGGCGGATACTATTGTGTCCCGAAATCGAAATTAAGATATAACGGCATCAAGTCAACTCAATGCTGTATTTAAATTCGGTTCTTTTACTTCAGGACATTTTTTATATAGTTCTTCGGAATCCAAATCAAGGCATTCGTACGGATCACGCTTACCACTAAGATCCCAAGCCAAAGTATCATTAATAACGGTACATGTCTTTTTAAATTTCTTTTTGTCTTTAAGCAGTTTAAATAATCCTTGCTCTATCAATTCTTTTGCATCAAATAGCTTTATTTTCCCATCAATAAAATATATATATACTTTAAAGTCATCTGTTGGATAAACTTGAACTATTTTATGAAACATAATATCCACCTCTTTAAACTAAAGGATTAATTCTAAGCAATTTTTCATGCTTTAAGGCTTTTTCCCAGTTAAACATTAGTTCTTCGTGATGAATCTCGCACCAGGCTAATACTAGTTTAAGCTACCGGACTTCCCTTCCGGCCCTGGTCTGCACCAGCGGCCAACCCAGCGTGGAATCTTCCTCCAACAAACGTAAAGCTGTTACCCCATCATAAACCTCCTGGGGCTTCAACCAGTAGCGAAGCCGCTGGTGCTGGTCGTAAAAAAAACGCATGATGCAGCGGTAGCGGCCGACATTTTGCGCATTTAGATAGCTTGTTTCGATAATCGGCTTGAGTAGCGAGGAGGTCATTGTAATCAATTCATTCCTATTTGCTGTTATTTTTAATTCTTAGTTATTATAGCAGATAAGGTGAGAAGTTACAATTTTTAACCAATTTTCAAGCCGGGTTAGAAATAATGGGAGTCATGCCGGAGCCGGCGCTTATCAGCCTGTTTATCTGCGGAAATATTCATTTTCCCCAAAACTTTAAGCATTACTCCCATTGGTTTATAATATATTCAGCGAGCTCTCTTTTGAGGTGATGAGATGTATACCATTATGATTGTGGAAGACGATCAGGCTCTTTGCGCGCAGTTAGCCGAAGGGTTGCGAAAGTGGCGGTTCAATGCAACGACGGCAAAAGATTTTGAGCATGTTGTCGCAGAGTTTAGCCGGCATCAGCCTCAATTAGTAATCATGGACGTAAATCTGCCCTGTTTTGACGGCTTCTATTGGACGGAACAGATCAGAAAGATTTCCAAAGTTCCCGTGCTCTTTCTTTCCTCACGGGATACCAATATGGATATTGTCATGGCCGTCAATGCCGGAGCCGATGATTATGTAATAAAGCCCTTTGCCATGGCTGTCTTAATTGCCAAGGTTCAGGCGCTCCTGCGGCGCTCTTACGATTATGCCGCGGGTACACCCGAGTTGCTCAGCCATCGTGATTTAACCTTAAATACCGGGGATGGCACAGTTTTTTATAACGGTCAGCGCATTGAGCTGACAAAAAATGAACATAAGATTTTGGCCCTTTTACTTTCCAAAAAGGGGAAAATTGTGTCCCGGGAAAGATTAATGCAGCTTCTGTGGGATAATGACGAGTTTGTTAACGACAATACACTTACGGTTAATATCAACCGCTTACGTATAAAATTAGCTGACATGGGACTTAATGATTTCATTACCACCAAAAAGGGACAGGGGTATCTGATTGTATGATGCTTAAATATCTTAAACAATCATTGGCAACGATCATTTGCTTCGGGTTGATCATCCTCATTGTCAACCTGATGTTAATCACCAGTACCGCTCTGAACAAGACGGCCCATGAAATTGCCTATTTAAACATTTTACTGCTTACCATCGCTCTGGTCTTTGGACTTATTGGGTTTTTCAGATTTAAGACAAGATTCTTGGGGTTAAAACTGGCTCTCCGGAAGGGCGGCGATATTGATTCTCTGCTGCCGCAGGACCGGGACTTTATCTCCCAAATATTGTGCGAAGTTGCAGACAGGAAGAACAAGCAATGCGAAGAACTCGTCGCTGCCTCCCGGCAAGACCTGGACGAGTTGCTTGATTATATTACAAAATGGGTGCACGAAATTAAAATACCCATCTCTGTAAGCGAGCTGATTCTTGAAGACACCGCGGAGAATCATGGGCGGGCCGCTGATGATCTGCGGGTGGAGCTGGCACGGACCAGGTTTCTCGTCAGTCAGGTCCTGCATGCCGGAAGAGCGACAGATTATAGTCAAAACCTATCGGTCGGGGAATTTAACCTTAAAAAACTTGTTGTTGATGCCGTGAAGCGGGGCGGCATTTTCTTCCGGGAAAAGAATATTGAAGTTATTACCCGGGATTTAAACTTCCCGATTATGAACGATGAAAAATGGGTGGCCTATATCCTGGATCAAATCCTGCACAATGCCGGCAAATACACAGGTAAAGACGGCAGAATAGAAATCCGGGCGGAGGAGGACCACCAAGCTGTGAAACTATACATTCGGGATAATGGAATCGGTATCTGTCCGGAAGACCAGAGGCGTATTTTTGATAAAGGATTTACCGGGGAAAACGGCCGCAGGACGGCAAAATCCACGGGTATGGGACTCTATTACGCCGGGAAAATGGCGAAAAAATTAGGTATCGGCATTAATGTCCGTTCCCAGCAAAACGAATATACGGAATTTGTGCTCACCTTCTATAAACTGCGGGATTATTGTCAAAGTGACAAAAATGTAACCTAAAGAAAGAAAATGTAATCTAAAGCGATGGCAGGGCATGTGCCGGGCGGATACACTATGATTGCAACCCGATCTTCGGGGGCAATCATACTGTCTGGAGGTAGTTTTTATGGAGACAATTCTTTCCGTACGCAGTTTAAAAAAGGAATACGGAAGTCGCGGCACTCGTTTCGCCGCGTTGCATGATGTGGACCTTGAGGTGCAAAAAGGTGAATTTTTAGCCGTGATGGGGCCATCGGGCTCCGGGAAGACAACTTTGCTTAATCTCATGTCCACCATCGATCAAGCGACTGCCGGTGAGATCTATATTGACGGAAGGAATCTCACCCGGATGAAAAACGGAGACCTGGCCAAACTGCGCCGCAATAAAATCGGTTTTGTCTTCCAGGATTTTAACCTGCTCGACAATATGACCATTATGGATAACATCGCTTTGCCTTTGGCTCTAAACAAGGCCAACCACAAGGAGATACTGGCCGCTGTAGAGGAGTTGGCCGCATTCTTTGGCCTTACGGATCAGCTGCATAAATACCCCTACCAGTTATCCGGCGGACAAAAACAAAGAGCTGCCGTGACCAGAGCACTCATTACCAAGCCCTCTGTCGTCTTTGCCGATGAACCGACAGGCGCGTTGGACACAAAAGCATCCACGGAATTATTGGATTGTCTGCGCGGTCTCAAACCAAAGTATGGGACAACGGTTATTATGGTTACGCATGATGCCTTCTGTGCCAGTTTCAGTGACCGGGTGATGTTTTTAAAAGACGGCACCTTGCATGCCCGTCTGGATTCGAGCGGCAGCCGGAAAGACTTTTACCAAAAAATCCTGGAGATGCTGGCTGCGATGGGAGGGATCACCAATGAACGCCTTTAGTCTTGCTCTAAAGCTCTTCCGCAGTAATGTAAAAACCTATACTTTTTATATTGCCGTCATGACGGTGGCTGTTGCCGTGTACTACGACTTTATGGCCCTCAAACACAACCCGGAGGTGCTCCAAACCCGAGAAGTCCTTCTCTATGCCAAGTCAGCGGCGCAAATTACTTCGGTCGTAACTCTAATTGTGCTTGTGTTTTTTATGTGGTATTCCAGTTCGTTTTTTTTGAAACAGCGGACAAAAGAAATCGGCATTTATGCTTTGGCAGGAATCAGCAATGCAAAAATCGGCCTCGTCTTCGCGGTTGAAAGTATTTTTATCGGCTTAACCGCACTGGCCGGAGGTTTATTGTTCGGCATTCTCTTTTCGAAATTATTTTTGATGGCCCTGGCCAAATGTACCCTCCTTGATGTAACCGTCCCCTTTACCGTCCCCACAAGTGCGGTCACGGAAGTAATGATAACTTTCGGCATCATCTTCCTGGCTTTGTAGGCCGGCAACTTTCTGCAGGTAGTAAGAAAGCCGCTCATCGACTTAATTCAGCAAAGCAAAAAAGAGGAAGGTTTTCCGCGGCATAACATTCTTGGCGGCATCCTGGCGCTCCTGTTTCTCGGCAGCGGCTACTATTTAAGTTTAAAAATATTTGTCCTGCCCAACTTCCCCCTGGTAATGCTGGCCGTTGTTATTCTTGTTATCATCGGCACTTATTTTTTCTTCGGTTCCTTCCTCTCTGTGGTCCTGCGCTATTTAATCAACAATAAGAAAACCATGTATCAGGGTGTGCGCATTGTGGGCATCAGCAATATCGCTTACCGGCTGAGGGGAAATTACCGCAGTTTGGCCATCCTGGCGGTTATGGCGGCAACGGCCATCACCGCCTTTGGAACATCTCTCTCTTTAAAATATTATGTGGACCAGACACATAGCGTTGAGTTTCCGTACTCTTTTTCCTATCTTTCGGAAAATGAAACGCTGCAGGCAGAAGTTCTGCAAATCATCCGGGAATCAGAGCACGAATTAAAGGCGGAAGTGCAGCTAAAGTATCTTGATATCCCGTCGGCACATATCACAAATGATGTTTGGAGCACAAGCGGTTTTATTGCGGTTAAATACTCGGATTTTGCCCATGTCATAACGACCCTGAACCCGAAAAACGCCGTAAAAATACTTGAACAGGCCAAACCTGCCCGCTTAGGTGCTGTCACTTTTATTGAAGCACCGGGGACAATTGCCTCAGTATACAGGTACACGGGCAGCATTGTCCAAATGGCCTCCCACGAATTTCTGATTGAGGATTATCTTAAGGCACCTCTCCTGGGAAGCGGGGTAAATATGCCGGTCCTGGTTATGAATGACGAAGATTACACCCTGCTGCAAGCAGATTTTGCGCAGCATACATTTAACGGTTTCCTGGTAGAAAAGGCGGAAGGATCCCTTCCTCTCGCCCTCAAACTTCGGACTCTCCTGCCCGAAAACAGTAATTTCTTTGCCTACGCCGGTGCCTATCAATCGTCGTTCCGTTTTATCGGGCTATTCTTCTTCCTGGGCGGCTTTATGTCTATAGTCTTTATTCTGGCTACCGGCAGCATCATGTACTTTAAACTGCTCAGCGAAGGGTTGGCCGATAAAGAAAAATATGCTTTACTGAAAAAAATCGGCATGACGAAGGATGAAATAAGGCGGGCCGTCTCCACGCAAGTTGGTCTCTCCCTGCTCCTGCCCCTTCTCCTGGGCATTGTTCACAGCTTGTTTGCCATCAATGTGCTCAAAAAATTTCTCAACTATAATCTACTGTTGCCCACACTTGCAGCCATTGCCGTCTTTGCCTTCTGCTATGCCGTCTTCTTTACGGCGACAACCAAAAAGTTCTTACAGATTATCTGGGAACAGAGGTAAAGTCTCCGGATGTATATTAAATGTCCCTCAAGGCACTTACCGATTTGAATATGAATATGCCTCTAAATTTAAAGACCTGCAATTCGCTAAAGCACCTAAAGGTGCTGAGGTTTTCACAGCAGGATCTTGGGCATGAAAAAGACCCCATATCTTGAGGTCTTATTCATCTCATATCGCTTTGCATCTATTCGCAACTCGGTCTATTATTTTTTCGATATTGTCCAGCTCATACCTAATTTTCTCATGTTAATAATGTTATCTATGCATTTCCATCCTTTTGAGGTCGATTATAAAGCATCCTTCCATCATTATATCCAAACCAAGCAGTCCATTTATATCCTCATATAAAAAGTCCGAAATATCCAATTGGAAATCTTCCATGGAGAATCCGGCCACATTTATCTTATCCACATATTTTACAAACGCATGCTCTTTTCCGCCAATACCATATGAAGTGACAATTTCGTCGTTACCTTCAACTTTTATTCCTATATCACCGACGCTATCTTGTGATATCAGGGATTGGGATGCTCCGGTGTCAATTACAACATTTTCAACTATTTTGCTTTTTCCTCTATAGATTATCTCTACAGAAGTAAAAAGCAGACCCCCTCTATTTTCTATTTTCATTCAGTTTATTCTCCTTAATCCTATCCTATTTCGGATATTGAGGATGATGTTTTCCTTCGATGTATGGTAAACCAGCAAATTATCCTTTGATTTTAGCAGTTCCCTGGTTGCATCCTGCTCGCTTACAGGTCCAATTATGGCAATATCATCAACATATTCCGCATCATTTTCTATATGCGATTTTAGAACTTCTAGTTTTACAAATTGATTCGGATAAAAATTTCTCGCTTCCTCCCATTTCATAATAAACAACTCCATTCTCAGTCTTTGTTTTTATTATACCACTTTGCAAAGCACGTGTCTCCTTGATATACCCTAACTTCACTTAATTTTCTTACTATAACGAATAGCCTTTCTACTACTTCCCAATAATTTTACAGATTATCTGGGAACAGAGTTAAAGGCTCCGGAATGATTTGACAGCAGATTACACTATACCTGTGCCGTTTCTGCCCTGAGCCTCCCTGCCTGCTTCAAGCAATGTTTTGCTGCATAACAGAAAAAAACTTTGCAGAAATAAAAGAATTCCTGTCCCCATCAGCAACCATTCGATCTTAATAGCGTCGGAGATGGGCCCGAATACGAGCATCCCCAGGGGCATCATGGAGGTGGAGATCATTGCAAAAACGCCAAAAATGCGGCCAAGGTATTCTTCCTCAACTTTTTCCTGCAATAAAACCGTTGAAGGAGTATTAAAGAAGGGTATCGCTATACCCGTAATTCCCATGAAGAGAAGATAAACAGCAAAAACCGGGATAATACCCAGTGCAAATGTGCAGGCGCCGAATAAAAGGCTCCCCAGTGTCATGGTATGAATCTTGTTTTTAAAACCTCCCCAGGAAGCTATGATAACTCCCCCCAGTATCATACCGATGGAGAAAGCAATTTCTATCGCGGTTAAACGCCAGACATCGCTGCCGAAACTGCGTGCGACTTGAAGGGGGGTCAGGAACGCTGCCGGTGCAATTAGCACAAAGAAAAAAGCAAAAAACGTAAAAAATTTCTTGAGGAAGCTATGATTTTTAATATAGTTAAATCCCTGTTGCAGATCGCGAAAATAGCCTGCTGTTTGTTTTTGTAATGCTTTGGCATGCACTGGAATATTTAAAAGTACAGCTAAAATAAAGATCGCTATGGAGGCGGTAATTACATCGATCAGAAAGATAGCCTCCATGGAAGTAACGGTAAACAGCACGGCACTGACCATTGGAGAGACAAGATTTACAGCCGCCTGAATACTTCCGTTTATTCCATTCACCTTTGTAAGTTTATCCTCCGGCACGATCTGGGGAAGAATAGCTCCGACCGCCGGGGCTTGGATACCTGTACCGGCAGCCCGGATAGCGGCGATAACAAACAACAGCCAGACGTCATCGTATCCCATGAAGAACAGAATAGCCAGTATAAGCGTTGCGCCGGCGATCAGTGCATCTGCCGCCATGATGAGCATTTTACGGTTGAAGCGGTCGGCCCAAACCCCGGCAAACGGCGACAGGAAAAAGGTGGGGATAAAACCACAAATAATGTATATGGTCATCATGACACCCGATTGTGTTGTTAATGTTATATACCAAAAAATTGCAAACTGAACCAAAGAAGAGCCCAAAAGGGAGATTGTTTGGCTTCCCAAGAAAAGAATAATATTTTTTTGCCAATTTGTTTTATTATCAACTGCCTCCTGATTATTTGCTTGACTCAAGTAATCACATCCTAAGCATTTTCGATTTTTTGTTGGCTCAAAAAAATAAAGGGCTGCAGATGAACACAAATTCACCCGCAACCCTATTATTTTATAAAAAGCCAAATAAAAACTGCCTAAAGCAGTTTATGTCAATAATTTAATAAGGTCCGCATTAAATGTGTAAAAATGTTCATTGTAAGAATTTAAAACAAGGCAAGTCAAAAATGCCTGTAAAAAGGCATTTTCCCCTCCGTTTTATAGTTTTTTATAATTTGATCCTCATTCTGACAACAAACATTTTGCACCTCTATTTTTACTCTATCTTTCAATATATCATATTGGAATTCAAGTATCAAGTGAGGATGAAAAAATTGAAAAAATTTATTCCCTCAACGGAGTTACTTTAGCAGGCGTCCCGCTATAGGTCAGCGACAATTGGTGCATTGCCCTTGTACATGCAATATACAGCAGGTTCCGGTCATAATCGGTGTAATAAGTTTCGCTGTTTACCGATGGGATAATAACTTCATCAAATTCCAGGCCCTTTGACATTTGGATTGATGTGACAGAAACACCGTTTACAAAAGCTATACTGTCTGGTGCGAGGAGATTCACATCGTACTCGTCACGTAAAGCCTGATACAGAACGCCGGCCTGTTTACCGGTTTTAAGGATAATACCCAAAGTAACGTATTCGCTATCCTGAAAAGCGTCGATTTTTTCCTTAATTTGCTTCATTTCTTCCTCGGAATCGCGACAGGAGAGCACTTCCGGCTCTTTTCCATGTCGCTCAATGGGTTCGAGGGCCGCAACATTTAGGATTTTCTTGGCAAAAGTGATGATTTCAAAAGTTGAGCGATAGCTCTTGTTCAGTTCCACAATTTGCACGCTATCATACAGCTTTCGAAAATCAGCAAGAGAATGCAGATGATAAGGGTTGATGGTCTGACCAAAATCGCCCAATATTGTTTTCTTGCATAAAAATAGCTTATTAATCACAGCGTATTGGGCAGGCGTATAGTCTTGCATTTCGTCGATGACGAGATGACGGATTAGTTTGTTCTCTTTCAGCCCTTCCAAGGCAGCATGGAAATACATGAAGGGATAGACATCTGCCCATTCCAGTGTATTTTTAGCCGGAAGCACCAATTTCTCCGGCATGCTCAACCACTGGTAAAAGTCCTTATACAATGCCATTGTGTTTTTCTTTTTAAACATAGATATGAGCTGTCTGAAGATTGTTCTTTGCTTCGGCAACTCTTCTTCCCTGATATTCCCGGTTTCAAAGCGGTCGAGAATATCCATCGACAATTCATTCAACCGCTTTTTGATGGGATACTTCTTATAGGCATTGTAGCGCTCCAAAATCCATTCCTTCGCGGCCCTAAATCTGCCGAATGTGTAGTCCGTTGGCTGGAAATATGCAGCAGCGGCATATGCCAGATACTCATCCATTTTTTCCACAAATTCAAGCGTAGATTTAAAGCGTACCCTTTCAGCCCGCTCCGGATCTTCCGTTTCAATCGGATCTCCGGCAGGTTCAAATTTAACAATGCCATCGAGTTGTATTTCTGCAATATCCGCGAAGCTCATTTCATAGAGCGGTTCTTCGCCCAGTTCCGGCAATACGTTTGAAATATAGTCGGCAAATACCTTGTTAGGAGAAATGATCACCACATTGTCGGCTGATAACCTGTCTTTATACCGGTAGAGGAGATAAGCGATCCGGTGCAGGGCAATGGAAGTTTTGCCGGAGCCAGCTACACCCTGAATAACAATAATATCGGCTTTCTCGTTTCGTATAATTTGGTTTTGCTCTTTCTGGATGGTAGCGATAATAGTCTTCATTTTTTCGTCGGATGTCTGGCTTAATTCCCGTTGCAGCACATTATCCTGGATATTGATCGAGCTTTCCAGTGCATATTCCATTTGACCCTTTTTGATTTTAAACTGGCGTTTTCGGGTTAATTCGCCTTCCATTCTGCCAACCGGCGTTTCATAAGAGGCTTTTCCCAATTCACAATCATAGAACATGCTAGATATGGGCGCACGCCAATCAAAGATAAGATTCTTTGTATCCTCGGCAAAGGCAAACCTGCCAATATAATAAAGAGATGGTTCTTCGTCACAATCCGTCCGGAAATCAATTCGCGCAAAATAGGGTGAATCAGCCAGCTTTGCGATCTTCTCCCGTATTTGTACTGCAAAAATTCCCGAGCTTTCAATTTGCTTCATGGCGAGTTCATTTTGAAAAATTTCCCGGGGGTCTATTTCATGGCGGTAATCGGCAAGATAGCGCTTCGAGTCCATGTATTCCTTATCATAGCGCTTTACGGCTTCATTAAAATCCTTGAGAGCATCGTAGAGCTTTACCTTGATGGTTTCAAGATATTCTAACTCGTCGGGAAAGTTGGTAGCTTTTCCCATATTTATTCCTTGTTGCCCTTTGTCAGCAAGCGGATCTGTTTTCGTATGCCTGCTCATCGTTTCTACATCATTCATCATTTGAACTCTCCTGTGGCCTGTTTACGCAATACCATTCTTTGTGTCGGATAGCCAAACTCGGTTAATAGCTCCCCTTCTGCAAATCCAAGCTCTTCCAGGGCTCTCCGATGGCCAATATCAGCTTTATCACCTTCACGAAAAGTAGTTATGGTAATATTTTTATTCTTCAGCAACTCAGTGATAGCTTTGTCCAAAAACTCCCCGGCAATTCCCCGTTTGCGGTATAGGGGGTGAACCCCGAGGAAATCGATGCTGCCTGTCGTGTAGCAAATCATCATAATCCCAATCGCTATGTCGCCCTCTTTCATAATCAGGGCGCGGCGTTCTGCAATGTTCCGCTTAAGCACGTCAGTGTGCTCCTTCTCATTAAGATAGGGAAATCCGTCTATCACAAGCCGAACCAAATCCATCCAACTCGATATATCTTCCTCAGCAGCAAATGTTATTTCTCTTTTGGTTGCCGGTTTGTTTTCATCCAGCCGGTCGAGATTCTCATCAAATACAAATTTTAATTGCAACGGATAATACTCCTCGCTTTCTCTAAATTGATGTGGCGATTTCTTGTACATGGCTTTGAAAATGTTGGTGAAAGCCTGCTGACTTTCGTAGCCGGCCAATAAGGCAATATCAAGTATGGACTTGTTTGAAAAAACAAGTAACTTCGCGGCTTCAGTAAGCTGCCGTCGCTGAACATAATCGTGAATTGTTATTCCCACCGTATTATTGAAGATCCGGTGCAGATGATACTTTGAATAATGAATAGCCTGGGCAACTTCATTTAAATCAATTTTTTCCGTAAGATGATCTTCAATGAAATTGATTGCTGATGTAATGATTTTGATTTTCTGCAAGCCTGTTTCCCTCCTCCATTGTTTAAGATGGCCCAAAATGACTAAATGCTAACGGTCTTGCCTGTCCAAGAA
>JAENYV010000031.1 GCA_016841605.1 Dethiobacter alkaliphilus
TGGACGAGGAAAAAACGAATTTCGTAAATTGCCATAGCTGCGCAAATGCGGCAGCCATCTTTGGAGCTTGCAGCCGCCACAATGTCCTGTTCTAATCGTGTTCTCCAAGGATTCTTCTGACCTTGTGCACCAAATCATTAGGCTCGAACTGGCGGAACGAAAGGATATAAAGAGCATACATCTGTCCCTGTCTTAATGAGTACAGTTTTTTATCATCACCTCCATCAGGTTTTTCAGTAATGATATCTTTGTCTATTGATTATGGTAAAGATTCTTTTCGTGTATAAATCTTACACCTGTGCCGGCTAATTGCTGTAAGAACCATTATTTCCTTTGTATTTATTGTTTTTCTTTATCCCAAAAAGGTGGCGATTTTATGTTAGAGATACGTTTTCATGGAAGAGGTGGGCAGGGTGCCGTTACCTCCGCTGAACTGTTGGCGAATGCTGCCCTTATTGATGGGAAATACTTTCAGGCATTCCCCAGTTTTGGCCCGGAAAGAAGAGGAGCTCCAGTTACATCTTTTTGTCGTATTAGCGACTTTCCCATACATTTACGCACCAGTATCTACAGCCCCGATATAGTTATAGTACTGGATCCCTCCCTGCTTAATGCCGTTAATGTAACCGATGGATTAAAGGAGGACGGCATCCTGATAATTAATTCTCAAAAATGGCCGGAACATTTTGCCCATAACCAAAAAATAGATACAATTGTAACTGTTGACGCAACAGCTATAGCACTACAAGTTTTGGGCCAACCGATTACCAATACGATTCTCTTAGGAGCATTAATACGTGCAGCAGCCCCTGTCAAACTAAGTTCCATTACTGCTGCCCTAAAAAAACGCTTTGATCAAAGGAATGCTGATTTAAATACTCAGGCCATGCAAAAAGCCTATCATGAAACCAAAGTGCTTCATTTGCATGACTGTACAACTGAAGAGAAGAATTTGTTTGGAGAGGCTTTCGCAGCCGTTGAACTAGGAAAGCCGTCACAGCCGGAATTACAATCTCAGTGGACAGATCTGGAGCCCGGTCTTGTTATTAACAGCCCTGGGAACTCCAAGACTTACTTTACCGGGAGCTGGAGATCGTTTTATCCTCTTTTAACAAAAGAACGATGTATCAAATGCGGAATTTGCTGGATATTATGCCCTGATGCAGCCTATACACAAGACCAAGAAGGTTTTTACCCCGTAGATTTAAACTATTGTAAAGGCTGTGGCATCTGTGCCCAAGAATGTCCTACCGGTGCGATTACTATGTTGCAAGAGAAGGAGGAAGAGGTATAATGGAAAAACGTACCGGCATGGAAGTATCATTCGCTGCTGCCGAAGCACTAAAGCTATGCAATATTGATATTATCGCCGCGTACCCCATTACACCCCAAACCCATATCGTGGAGCGTCTGGCGGAATATGTGGCTAACGGTGAATTAGACGCTGAATTTATCCCTGCGGAATCGGAACATTCAGCTCTAAGCCTCTGTATCGGCAGCCAGGCAGTAGGAGCCCGTTCCTTCACCTGTACCAGTTCTCAGGGGTTGGCTTTAATGAGCGAACTCCTATATATAACGTCGGGCATGAGACTTCCTTTAGTGATGATTCTAGTTAACCGCTCTCTTTCTGCTCCTCTTTCAATTTGGAACGATCACAGCGATGTCATGTCCGTCAGAGACTGCGGATGGATACAATTCTTCGTCCATAATGGTCAGGAGCTTTTTGACCATATTTTCATTGCCTACAAGCTGGCGGAGAACCCTGATGTTCTTATGCCTGTAATTATCAACGTTGACGGTTTCAATCTTTCTCATGTCTTCGAGCCCCTCGAAATGATTTCCCACGATGAGGCGGAGCGATACCTTCCTTCTTATATCCCCCGGACTGTTCTTCATCCCGATAACCCTGTCACTATGGGGGCCTTCGCCATGCCGTCGTTTTTTACGGAAGCGAAAAAGATGCATGATGAAACACTGAAAGCATCTTACGGGCATATCCTTGCAGCTCTCGAGTCATGGTCAAAAATCAGCGGTCGAGTTTACCATCCCATTGAAAAAATATCTACAGAAGAAGCGGAAACCCTCTTCATCCTGATGGGCAGCATTGCCGAAACAGCTGCGGAAGCTGTCAAAGTAATGCGCAAGCAAGGCCGGAAAGTAGGACTTCTGTCACTTCGCCTGTGGCGACCCTTTCCTTTCAAAGAATTTCGCCGAATCATAAGCGGTGCACAAAAATTAATTATTATTGACAGGGCTATCTCTTTGGGAGGCCCGGGAGGCCCCTTTGCCTCAGAAATACGCTCCGCTATATATAACATGGAAAACAGACCGCAGGTTTACAATTACATTTCCGGGTTAGGCGGACGGGATACTACTATTAAGGACTATATCCTCATGCATGATACTTCCACAGTACAGGAATCCGGCTACGAGATATACGGCTTAAAAGGAGATGAAACAAATGTCTAGTGCCGGTGTTTACATTGTAAAAACGGTACCTTCAAAAGAATATTTAGCTCCGGGCCACCGTGCTTGCCCGGGTTGTGGCGAAGCGTTAGCCGTCCGTCTGGTCCAAAAAATACTCGGACGTAATGTTATCATAGCTTCGGCTACAGGGTGCATGGAGATCATTTCTTCTCCTTTTCCCTTGAGCTCCTGGGAGGTACCCTGGATCCATGTCGCCTTTGAAAATGCAGCTGCAGTAGCCGGCGGGATCGAAAAAGGACTGCAAGTCCTCAAACATAAGGGCAAACTTAAAGCAAAAAAAATAAACGTAATTGCCATGGCAGGTGATGGTGGGACTGTGGATATAGGCTTACAGTCCCTGTCGGGTGCACTGGAAAGAGGGCATAATATCCTATTTGTTTGTTATGACAACGAGGCTTATATGAATACTGGAGTCCAGAGATCATCTTCCACTCCTTTCGGCGCTTCCACAACCACATCTCCGGCAGGGATGCTTAAAGTAGGCCAGCGCACTAATAAAAAAAATATGGTTGAAATAGCTATAGCTCATGGTATCCCTTATGTAGCTACGGCCTCTCCAAGCTATCCTTTAGATCTTGCTGACAAAGTAAAAAAAGCAGTGGCAATAGATGGCCCCGCCTATCTTCATATTTTAAGCGTCTGCCCCTCCGGTTGGGGAATCCCTGGAGATATTACCATAAAAATGGGACGTCTGGCGGTGCAAAGCGGAGTCTTTCCTCTTTATGAAGTAGAAAATGGCAAATACAAAATCACAGTACCCATAGAAGAATTAGCACCAATAGAATTATATCTTAAACCTCAAAAACGGTTCCGACATCTTCAAGAAGAGACGATCGGGCATATTGGTAAAGACGTACGGCAGAAGTGGCAGGAACTAAAAAAGCGTTCAGAGAGGGACTAATAAAAAAGAGGTAAAAAAATGAAAGAAAAAAAACTAGATCAAATTATCAGTAAATACGGGGCAGACCCTTCTGAAATTATGGGCATATTGCTGGATATTCAGGAACAGGAAAAATATCTTTCGAAAAGCGCCTTGTACTACCTGGCCGAGAAAATAGACCTACCGTTAACCAGAATTTATAAAATGGCTACCTTTTACGAAGTTTTAAATTTAAAACCAACAGGACGTAATCAGATCCATGTATGTACAGGTACTGCCTGTTATGTTAGGGGCGCTGACGCGATACTGAACAAACTGGAGCAAAAACTCTCCATTAAATCGGGTGAAGTAACACCGGATCTAAACTATGGACTGAAAACTGTCAACTGTCTGGGGGCCTGTGCCCTAGGGCCTGTTGTGTTAGTTAACGGTGAGTGCTTCGGTAACATGTCTGCCCTGAAAATTGAAACCATGCTAAAAGCTGTACAGAGTAGTGAAAAAAAATAACAGAAGAGCAGGTGAGCCTCTTGCAAAGGTTAACCTCCGTGCAAGAACTGGAGAAGACTAGTAAAACAATCCTTGAACAAAGAAAAAAATTCTGTCTAACTGTCTGTTTGGGAACCGGCTGCCATGCTAATGCCGGCGGTGCGGTCTATGAAGCATTAAAAAAGGAAATAATTTTACACGGTCTCACTGAAGAAATTGAGCTAAAAGCCACAGGCTGTCGCGGCTTCTGTGAGCAGGGTCCTATTGTAGTAATCTATCCGGGCGAAATTTGTTACTGCCGTGTTAAAGTGAAAGATATTGCCGATATAATCAAAAAGACCGTTCTGGAAAACACAATTATAGAAGAACTGATTTACCAAGATCCTGTTACAGGAGAAAAGATTAGCAGAGAATCGGAAATCCCCTTTTACAAAAATCAAAGCAGAATTATTTTAGGAAAAAACAGGCTTATAAATCCACAAGATATTCGTGATTACCTTGCCCAGGGAGGCTATCGCTCACTGGCAAAAGCATTGACCGGCATGGCCCCGGAGCAGGTTATAGCTGTCATAAAAAAAGCAAACTTGCGGGGAAGGGGGGGAGGCGGATTCCCTGCAGGGATAAAATGGGAGACAACCCGTCGTGCATCCGCAAAGAAAAAGTATGTTGTCGTCAATGCGGATGAAGGCGATCCCGGTGCTTATATGGATAGAAGCCTTTTGGAAGGGAACCCCCATTTAATTATAGAAGGTTTGTCCATAGGTGCTTATGCCATCGGAGCCGACGAAGGATTTATTTATCTCCGTCAGGAATATCCCCTGGCCTTAGAAAATCTTTCCGTAGCCATTAAACAAGCAGAGGAATGTGGCTTGCTTGGTAAAAACATCCTGGGAACATCTTTTAATTTCAGAGTCACAATAAAGCGTGGTGCCGGAGCTTTTGTCTCGGGGGAATCGAGCGCTTTAATGTCGGCTATCGAAGGGAAAGTAGGAGAACCTAGGCCTAAACATATAAATACAGCTCTAAGCGGTATTAACAGCAAACCCAGCAATCTCAACAATGTAGAAACCTGGGCTAATGTACCGGTAATAATAGAAAAAGGAGCAGACTGGTACACAGACATAGGTAATGCAAACAATAAAGGAACTAAAATATTCTCACTCGTGGGCAAAGTAAACAATACGGGATTAATTGAAGTGCCCATGGGTATCACAATAAGAAAAATTATTTTTGATCTTGGTGGTGGTATCCCTGCTGGAAAGAAATTTAAAGCCGTGCAGACCGGAGGGCCCTCCGGTGGCTGTCTACCTGTAGATTACCTGGATACGCCGGTTGATTTTGATCATTTGAAAGAACTGGGTTCCATGATGGGTTCCGGTGGGATGATTGTAATGGACGAAGACAACTGTATGGTAGATGTCGCCAAGTATTTTATGCTTTTTTTAAAAGAGGAATCTTGCGGAAAATGTGTTAGCTGTCGTGAGGGCACCGAAAGAATGTATGAAATTTTAGAAGCCATTACCCAAGGTCAGGGAAGAGATGAAGATATCTCTCTGCTCGAGGAATTAGCCTGGGTTATGGAGAACACCTCCTTATGTGCCCTTGGGCGCACAGCTTCCAACCCGGTTTTAAGCACTCTTAAATACTTTCGGGATGAATACGAAGCCCATATTAGGGAAAAGCGTTGCCCGGCGAAGGTCTGTAAAGCCCTGATACAATATTCGATTGATGCGGAGAAATGTAACAGCTGCGGACGATGCCAAAAAATGTGTCTCGAAGAAGCCATTGTTGGCGAAAAGGGTTTCCCTCTGAGGATTGATGTTCAAAAATGTACACGTTGCGGTGTCTGCCGGGAAGCCTGTCGCTTTGAAGCAATAACAATCATTAGCTAATAAAAACATAAAGGATATGAGAGCAAAAATGATAACTTTATGGATTGACAACAAGCAATATAAGGCTGCAGAAGGCCAGAGTATACTGCAGGTTGCCTTGGATAACGGGATAGATATTCCCCACCTTTGTTATCACGAGAAACTTTCTTCCTATGGTGGTTGCCGGCTTTGCCAAGTAGAGGTTACCAAGGATAATAGGACTATCTTAACGACCTCCTGTACTTATCCTGTAATTGACGGCATTATTGTCCAAACGGAGACTCCAAGGGTAATAAAGGCAAGACGGTTTATCATGGAACTATTACTATCCTTAGCTCCCCAGGCTCCCAAAATTAAAGCCCTCGCTAAGGAGATGGGGGCTATCGGAACACGTTTTACACCTAATACGGGTGATAACTGTATCAAGTGCGGTCTTTGTGTTCGAGCTTGCGAAGAACTTGTCGGTGCTCACGCTATAACATTCACCCACAGAGGTGCCCAAAGAATTGTGGAACCGCCTTTTGAAGAAGCAAAGAACTGTATCGGCTGTGGAACTTGCGTACAAATCTGCCCAACAGGGTGTATCAACATAGAAGACCGGGGAATGGAAAGAAAAATAGATAAGTGGAAGAAAACGTTAAAAATGAAAGCATGTAAAAGATGCGGTCGACCCTTTATCTCTTTTGCGGAAATTACGTTTATTATGAATAAGGCTAAGAACCCGCCTTCTGAAAATTGGTTTGAATATTGTTCCGATTGCAGGTAGCATCAACAACCCAACAACCTAAATTTTACTGTATGAAATTATATTCGCTAGCGTGACTTTCCTAGTTACAATATACCTTGGATCCCCGCTAACTCATAACGAGGCGGATATAAAAAATTTATGAAACCTCTGAAGAATTTGGGTTTGTTGCTATTCTTTGCTTGCCGTAATCCTCGTTATGTAAAATAAGATACATAACGAGGATATGCGGATTTATAGCAGCAACTGTGTATTAAAAGATCCTCAAGGTATTTTTACGGGGCAACGAAGCGCCCTGGAGGATAAAACCCCCTCTATCGTTTTGAAAAATGGAAGAAGATGATTCACTACCCCAGCTGAACCTGGCACTGGTTTTTGGCGAAACTTCGAACATCCCGCTTTATACCACAAACTGGCCGGAAACATCCCTGTTCCAAGACCATCAAAAACCTGCTTGCCGAGATGGACTTCTTTGGCTTTTCCAAAGTGAAGCTGGTCATGGATAGAGGTTTCTACAGTGGAGACAATATCAATCCCCTTTAAAAAAATTTAAAATTCGATCTCAATAAAGATGTTGCTTACTTCCATTAAAAAGGAATTGGACAGAATCTATGACAGATTTCGTACATTTGAACACTTTTATGAGAAATACGAGCTGTACTCATTGAATGTTTTGAAGAGTCTGGTTACAAATCGCGTATTGGTGAGCTTCTTAAGAAACAGAAAGAAATTTATGAATACATGGGCGTTGATTCACCAGCCTCGTTATGAGTCAGCGGGAAGCAGGCTTAAAGATTACTGCATTTAAACAGGAGGGACCATTTATGTTTGTAAAAAATTGGGTAAAAAAAGTCAAACAAAAAGTGAAAAAAGAAAAAATGGAAAAAGATAGCGTATCATTATCATTAAACATGAAACACAAGCTACTTCTTTGTTTTATAGGTCTTGTCGCTGTTTTTTGCATAATAATTACGCTGGTTCTAAATTTTAGAAGCACGCGCTTTGTGGAAGAAGAAGCTATAAAAGAAATTGATTCTAAGTTAACCGTTTTTCAGCTGCTACTCAATGAACAGGAAATTCTCTTATTGTCGTTATGTGATTCGATGAAATATGAATTCATGGAGGCCCTTGAGATAGATAATAGAGAAGCGATTCGGCTGGTATTGTACCCTCTTTACACAACATTTAACAGCACCTACGGTGTTACAAATATGCAGCTACATGATCCGCAGTTAAAGCTTTTATACAGTGGACATAATCAAAACAGTTTCGGTGATGATGGCAAAAATAGAGCAATTTTAAGGCAATCAGTGGAGCTTAGCTACGGAAGACTGGTATCAGGTTTCGAAATTGGAACAGATGGTCTTCTGCTGCAGACCGCAGCTGGACCTGTATCCAGCTATAGAGATTTTTTTGTTGGAGGCATTATCGAAGTTGGACGGACTATTGATAACAATTACCTCGACCAGATCAAGGAAAAAATAGGGGTTGATTTTACAATTTTTAAAGACAATAAAAGTATTGCCACGACCCTTGTTGACGACGAAGGTAACCGTCTTTTAGGGACAACCATTGAACACCCTGAGATCTTGGAGAAAGTTCTAAACAAGGGAGAACGCTGGACCGGACGCCTGCAGTTAAGCGGTTCCAATAACATCTTGGGTTCATATACAGCTATACACGATGCGGAAGACAATATTATCGGTATGCTTTTAGCCGGTACTTCAGCACTTCCTTATGATTCGCGGCAAAGCCAGGACAGGACTATAGCCTTCGGCTTGCTGGGCATCGCTATTATTATTACTGCACTAGTTTCTGCCATCTTTGCCAATAAGACCGTAGGGCCCTTAGCGGATCTCTCCAAGGTATTCAGAGGCGTAGCAGAAGGAGATTTTACTGTTACAGTAAAAAAATACAACAATGATGAAGTAGGGATTATGGGACGGGCTGTCGCCCAAATGGTGGAAAATTTACGGGGTTTTATTACCCATATCGGGGAACTTGCTGGCAAAGTAGACAGCCTTTCCAGGGGGGTTTCCGATACGGCGGAAAGCATTAGCGTCTCCGTTCAGGATATTGCCGGCTCCACCAACGAGGTAGCATCCTCTACCGGCCTGCTCAGTTCCCTCTCTCAGAATATGGCTCAGGAAGCCTCCCAAACTGCTGGAAAAGCCTCCTCCAGTCAAGAGGAAATGAAGAGTGCCCTCGGGAAGATGCTGGCTATTGAAGGAAGCTTCCAGGAATTAAAGGAAACTATCGATAAACTGGGGCAACGCTCTAAGGAGATAGGAGAAATCATTCAGGTAATCAACGAAATCTCCACACAGACTAACCTGCTGGCCTTAAATGCTGCCATTGAAGCGGCACGGGTCGGGGAATACGGCCGGGGCTTTGCCGTGGTAGCCGACGAGGTACGCAAGCTTGCTGAAAGATCCTCTGCCTCCACAGAGGAAATAGCACATCTTATCAGCGAAACCCAGAAGGATGCAGCTGCCGTTGTCTCGGGGATGGATAGAAGCACTGCCGCAGTAGATTCAGGCAGAAAAGCCATGTCCAGATCCTATGAAACCTTTGGAGAGATTGTCGCTTCTATTCATAACTTAATTGGCAAGATCGAAGAAGTGGCCGCTTCGTCGCAGGAGCTCAGTGCCTCCAGTGAGGAAGTGGCAGCCTCTACCCAGGAACAGTCCGCAGCAGTAGAGGAAATCAACGCGGCAACCGAGGAACTAGAAAGTGCATCCGGGTCTCTCTATGAAGAGCTGAAAAAGTTCAAATACTAGCTGTTTTCATTAAAATACTTATAAAAAACGTAAAAGGGGGTTATCCTTAAAAATTTGGTCGCCCCCTTTTTTAAATTACTTGATCATTAACATTAACTAACACTAAAGCGAAAAATTACTTATGCTACGTCGCTAAGCCACAGAAACGGTTCCTTTGACGCCCCGACCACGAGAAAAAATGACATTTGCTGGCGGCCACCCCGCTTATTGATAATCCACCCACTCAATCCAATTCCGCCGGGTACAGCTTCTGTTGTCGGAGATTTCTTAGTAGTGTATATCGATATCACGTGTTGTGATCGATAAAAAGTACTGTGCCCCTGTATCACCAGGAACAGCAGTGGGAACGCTTTGGAGTTAGTCTTCCCCGTCAGACAATGGCCAACTGGAACATTTATGTAGAATGAAGCTGGCTGGAATTACTGTTTGATCGGATGAAAAACAGCTTTAAAGGAGCTTGCCAGAGTCTATGAGGTGACGCATATATATTCTCCGGATATCCTAAGCAGAAGGAAGTTTTCACTTTATCTGAGCGCTCGGAGCTGCAGTAAAAACTGCTCGACGCTTTTGAAATGAGAGTTGCACATGAAAAGTTAACAACATGAATGTAAAGCTGTAAGTAACTTCCCATTCTATGCCGATCCGCAGGGATGTGTAGTATATCCTGGATTCCCGCTTACTCATAACGGGGTTGGCGGCTCAACGCCCAAGTTACTATAATTTCCCTTTGCTTCTCAAGAAGTTCACCAACACTCAGCTTCTTGTGATTACTTCAAAACATTCTGATGTTTTATAAAAATGCACAAAAAAATAATAGGTAAATGAGTCTAAATTCGGCAGATTGCCCAAAGGATAAATCCGTGTCCTGTCGAATTTTTAAAATAGATATAAGGTTAAGGTAATTAAGAACTATCTTAAATATAGTTACGATTGGAGTTTAAGCAATGAAAATTATTTTAGCTCCTGATTCTTTTAAAGGAAGTTTGTCGGCAGCGGAGGTTGCAGAGAGTATGGCTCGGGGTGTTGAAAAGGTTTTCCCTAATGCTCAGATAATACGACTCCCTCTCTCAGACGGTGGGGAGGGGTTTGTTAATTCGCTGGTAAGCTGTACAAAAGGGATAACGATCTCCGAGAAGGTAATTGGCCCCTTAGGGGATCCTGTAGAGGCTTTTTGGGGGATTTTGGGAGATGGTAAAACGGCTGTATTGGAGACGGCTGCTGCTTCAGGAATTCACCTGGTTACGGAAAAAAAAAGGAATCCTCTTATTACCACAACTTATGGGACAGGGGAATTAATTAGATGTGCCTTAATTAAAGGATGTTCTCGGATTATTATTGGTACAGGAGGCAGCGTTACCAACGATGGCGGTGCAGGAATAGCTCAAGCTCTTGGTGTTAAATTTTTGAATTGTGAAGATAACTCCTTACCTTTTGGAGGTGGAGGCCTTTCACACCTGGACAAAATTGATGTTGCAGGATTAGACTCCCGTATTAAAGAAACAGAGATTCTTGTAGCATGTGATGTAAATAATCCCTTAACAGGTCCTCTGGGAGCTTCCTACATTTATGGTCCTCAAAAAGGAGCAACTGAAGATATGGTATTGGAACTCGATAAAGCACTTGACCACTATGCGGCGATTATTTCAAGGGACCTGGGAGTCGAGGTAAAAAACATCCCTGGTGCAGGGTCTGGAGGTGGAACCGGGGCAGGCCTTTTAGCTTTTCTTAAAGGCCGGTTGATGCCAGGTATAGAGCTGGTGATGAACGTATTAGGTTTGGAAAAAGAACTGGCCGATTGTAATCTGCTGCTAACGGGTGAAGGAGCCCTTGATGCCCAGTCAGTATTTGGAAAAGTTCCTATCGGGGTTGCAAGAAAGGCGGCTGTATTCAGGGTTCCCGTAGTTGTCTTATCAGGGAAAATTGATAATGACAAAGAAATATTTTACAATGAAGGAATTACAGGATGCTTTCCCATCGTTAACAGACCCATGTCTTTACAGGAATCCATGGAAAGAGCACCAGAACTTGTGGAGTCGGCAACAGTAGATATATTAAGATTATGGAGGTATAATAAAGATTCGAAACCTATAGTTGCGTAAATATTTTGTCGTTTCAATTAACTCATTAAAAAATTTACATAG